>SUYH01000004.1 GCA_015060535.1 Prevotella sp. | reverse complement strand
AGAGCCGATAGCCGGACTCGAACCGGCGACCCACGCATTACGAATGCGTTGCTCTACCAACTGAGCCATATCGGCAACTTTTCAATGATCTCTTGCTCGAAAGCGGGTGCAAAGATAGCAATATTTTCTGTAACTGCAAAATATTTTGCCCTTAAAGTTTATCTTTCAGGAATTTTCCTGTCAGGCTCTCTTTGCAGGCAACGATATCCTCAGGTGTTCCGCAGGCCACGATATTGCCGCCGCGGTCTCCACCATCAGGTCCCATATCGATGACGTGGTCGGCACATTTGATGATCTCCATGTTATGTTCGATGATCAGAATGGAGTGTCCTCGTTCTATCAGCGCGTTGAATGCCGCTAGCAGTCGCTGGATATCATGGAAGTGCAGGCCTGTAGTCGGTTCGTCGAAGATAAACAGCGTGGGCTCCTGTCGCTCTTGTCCGATGAAGTAAGCCAGTTTTACACGTTGGTTCTCACCTCCCGACAGTGTTGACGAATTCTGTCCCAGTTTGATATATCCCAGTCCGACGTCCTCCAAGGGTCTCAGTCTGCTGACGATAGTTTTCTGTCCATGTTCGCTGAAGAACTGAATAGCCTCCGTGATGGTCATGTTCAGGATGTCGTCTATGTTTTTGCCTTCATATCTGACGTCTAGGATATCGCTCTTGAAGCGGTGTCCATGACAGGCCTCACACTGCAATACCAGGTCAGCCATAAACTGCATCTCTACGGTGATGTAGCCCGCACCTTTACACTCGTCGCATCGTCCACCATCAGCATTGAAGGAGAAATATTGCGGCGTGAATTTCATCTGCTTCGATAGCGGCTGTTCAGCAAACAGGTCGCGTATGGCGTCGTAGGCCTTCACATAAGTGGCAGGATTCGAGCGTGTCGACTTTCCGATAGGATTCTGGTCTACAAACTCCACATGTTTGATGGCCGTATAGTCACCGTCCAGTCCCATATATTCGCCTGGCGTGTCGCAAACCTCGCCCAAATGGCGCTTCAAGGCAGGGTAGAGGATACCTTTCACCAGCGACGACTTACCGCTGCCGCTCACACCAGTAATCACCGTCATCACGTTCAGTGGAATCTCCGCATCGATACCTTTCAGGTTGTTCATGCGAGCTCCCTTGACAATGATCTTGCGGTTCCAGGGGCGATGGCTCTTGGGGACGGGGATTTTTTCTTCGCCAAGCAGGTATTTTACGGTGTAGCTTCTAGTAGAGCTAGTTAGACTAGTATTTTCGGGCTCGCCCTCAAAGACGATTTCGCCGCCCAACCGGCCGGCGTCAGGGCCAACGTCTATCAGGTAGTCGGCAGCGCGCATGATTTCTTCGTCGTGTTCTACGATGACCACCGTATTACCCAGGTCGCGCAGCTCTTTCAATACTTTGATCAGTCGGTCCGTATCGCGCGAATGGAGTCCGATGCTGGGTTCATCCAGGATATATAGCGAACCCACCAGCGACGATCCCAGCGATGTCGTCAGATTGATACGCTGGCTCTCGCCACCGCTTAGGGAGTTGGACATGCGGTTCAGCGTCAGGTATCCCAGACCTACGTCCAGCAGGAACTGGAGTCGGGCGTTGATTTCCGTCAGTAGGCGTTTGCCAATCTGCTGTTCCTGTTCGGTCAGCTCAAGCAGGTCGAACCACTGTTTCAACCGGATGATGGGCATCTCGACAAGGTCGCTGATGCTTCGTCCGCCAATCTTCACATAGTCAGCCTCGGGCTTCAGTCGGGTGCCGTGACACTTGGGACAAGTGGTCTTGCCGCGATAGCGACTCAGCATCACCCGGTATTGTATCTTGTATTGGTTGTCCTTGACCATCTGGAAGAAGTCGTCGATAGACACGCGTTCCTCTTTGGGACGTTTTTTGTCCGAAGGCAGCCCGTGCCATAGCATGTCCTTTTGCTTCTGCGTCAGGTTATAATAGGGTTCGAAGATAGGGAAATCGTCCTGTGCAGCCCTGCGACAGAATTCCTCCTTCCATATCTTCATCTTCTCGCCGTGCCAGCAAACCACACACCCATCGTATACGGAGAGCGTGGTGTTGGGGATGACCAGATGTTCGTCGATGCCAATAATCTTGCCAAAGCCCTGACATTCAGGACAGGCACCTACTGGCGAGTTAAACGAGAACAGGTTGTCGGAAGGCTCTTCAAACGTCATACCGTCGGCCTCGAACTTCGTCGAGAAATCGTAGCAGATGTTCGAGGGAAGGAACATCAGTCTGCACTCGCCATTGCCTTCGTAGAATGCCGTCTCGGCTGAGTCGACCAGACGGGAGATGACATCTTTCGCATCGTCTACCGACAGGCGGTCGATGACGAGATAGAGGTCGGAGGTCTGAGGTGAGAGGGAGGAGGGGTCTGCGAGGTAGTCATCAATGCGGACGATGTTTCCGTTGACAGCGATTCGTGCATAACCATTCTGCACATAAAGCTGCAGTTGTTGTTCCATCGTGCGCCCTTCAGCCAAATGGATGGGAGCCATCACGACATACTTTGTACCCTGAGTATATTGTTTGGTACACGCGATGATGTCCTCCGTCGAGTGCTTCTTGACCTCTTGTCCGCTGATGGGCGAATAGGTGCGTCCGATGCGTGCATAGAGCAACCTCAGATATTCGTATATCTCCGTCGTCGTGCCTACGGTCGAGCGCGGATTGCGCGAGATGACCTTCTGTTCGATGGCGATAGCGGGAGGTATGCCTTTGATGAAGTCGCACTCCGGCTTGTTCATACGTCCCAGGAACTGACGGGCATAACTCGATAGGCTCTCCACGTAGCGTCGTTGTCCTTCGGCGTAGAGCGTATCGAAAGCCAGCGACGACTTGCCGCTGCCCGACACGCCAGCTACGACCACCAGTTTGTTGCGTGGTATCTTGACATCAACATTCTTCAGGTTGTTGACTCTGGCTCCTTTTATTTCTATGTAGTCACTCATCAGGCCCTTTTGTTCCCATCAGGCGTCGAATGAAAGCTCGTCTTTGCCTTCCACCTTATTAATATGTATCGTAGCACCCGTCTTCACGTCGCCATTGACGATCAGTTCCGATATGCCGTCCTCGATGTAGGTCTGGATAGCTCGCTTCAGCGGACGTGCACCAAACTGCACATCGTAGCCCTTCTCAGCCACAAACTGCTTGGCCTCGTCGCTCAGCTCTACCTGATATCCCAGGTCGCCGATGCGCTTGAACACACTCTTCAGCTCTACGTCGATAATCTGCTTGATAGCCTGCAGATCCAGCTGGTCGAAGGTGATAATCTCGTCCAGACGGTTCAGGAATTCAGGCGAGAACTGCTTCGACAGCGCCTTCTGCACGATTTGTCGAGCATGCTCCTTATCCTGTTCGTTCAGCATCAGCGACGAGTTGGAGGTGTTGAATCCCACACCACGACCAAACTCCTTCAGCTGACGTGTTCCTGCGTTCGATGTCATGATGATTACCGTATTGCGGAAGTCTACAAAGCGTCCGTTGCCATCGGTCAGACGGCCCTCGTCCAACACCTGCAGCAGCAGGTTGAACACATTGCCGTGAGCCTTCTCAATCTCGTCCAGCAGGACGATGGAGTAGGGACGACGACGCACGCGCTCAGTCAGCTGACCGCCCTCTTCGTAGCCCACATATCCTGGAGGCGCACCGATCAGTCTTGATACGTTGAACGACTCCGTATATTCGCTCATGTCGACACGAATCAGCGCATCGGCCGATCCGAACATAAACTCAGCCAGCTTCTTGGCCAGATATGTCTTGCCGACACCCGTCGGTCCGAGGAACATAAACGCACCGATGGGGTGGTTGGGGTCTTTCAATCCCACGCGGTTACGCTGGATGGCCCGTACCATCTTGTCGATGGCTTTATCCTGTGCAATGACCTGACCCTTCAGCTCCTGCGCCATACCTTTCAGTCGGATGCCCTCCTCCTGTGCCATGCGCTGTACGGGCACTCCCGTCATCATGCTCACTACGTCGGCCACCTCGTCGGCAGTCACCTGTTGGCGCACATCCGTCTCGCCACTCTGCCACTTGCGGTTCAGCTCCTGCAACTCGCGCTCCACCACCGTCTGCCGGTCGCGATAGCCTGCTGCCAATTCGAAGTTCTGGTCGCTCACGGCCTGCAGCTTCTTCTCCGTCACCTGTTTGAGCTCCTGCTCTTTCTCCGTGATTTCTGGTGGGATGTTAGCATTCTTCAGGTGTACGCGGGAGCCTACCTCGTCCATCGCGTCGATGGCCTTGTCGGGCATGAAGCGGTCTGTCACATAGCGTGCTGTCAATTTGACACAAGCCTCCAGTGCCTCGTCCGTATAGCTCACGTGGTGATGGTGCTCATAGCGGTCGCGCACGTTGTGCAGAATCTCCAGCGTCTCCTCGTTGGTGGTAGGCTCCACCTGTACCTTCTGGAAACGGCGCTCCAGGGCTCCGTCCTTCTCTATCGAGTTGCGATATTCGTCCAGCGTGGTGGCTCCGATGCACTGTATCGTGCCACGTGCCAGTGCCGGTTTCAGGATGTTTGCCGCATCCATCGAACCCGGTGTCGAGCCAGCGCCAATCAGCGTGTGTATCTCGTCTATGAAGACGATGATGTCAGGATTCTGTTCCAGTTCCTTCACCAGCATCTTCATGCGCTCTTCGAACTGTCCGCGATATTTCGTACCTGCTACCACACCCGTCATGTCGAGTGTCACCAGGCGTTTGTTGAACAGCGTGGGCGAGCAGTGGTGGTTGCTGATCATCTGGGCCAGTCCTTCCACGATGGCGCTCTTACCAACACCCGGTTCGCCAATCAGTATGGGGTTGTTCTTCTTGCGACGTCCCAGTATCTCGATGACGCGCTGTATCTCCTTCTCACGGCCTACGCAGGGGTCCAGCAGTCCTTCTGCAGCCTGCTTGGTCAGATCGGTGCCGAAGTTGTCCAGCACGGGTGTCTTCGACTTCGTCTTCTGCTGCGCCGTCGTGGTCTGAGCACCGCTGCCTTTCTGTTGGCTGTTGGCCGTTTCGCTTGACTGCTCCTCCTCCTCGTAGTCTTCGTCGGGCAGCCCTATACCGTTCTTCACACTGAGCAGCGTCAGTGCGTCTTCATAGTTCATGTTGTTCATTTCCAATACGTGTTTTGCGCCATTGTCCACCTGGTCGTGCAGTATGGCCAACAGCAGATGTTGCTCCTCCACGCGTGTGGTGCGCTGCAGGCGAGCCTCCAGCACGGCCAGCTTCAGGATGTTGCTGGCTTTCTCGTTCAGCACCAGGTCAGCGGTGTGGATGGGTTGTCCTATCTCGTCCTCCCTGACGCGCGTCTCCAGCTCGGTCTTCACGGTCTGCATGCTGATGTCCAACCGTTGGAATACCTCCACGATCGGACTGTTCTTCATGCGCATGATACCCAGCAGCAAGTGCTCTGGTCCAACGCTGCGGCTGGCCAGCCTACTTGCCTCCTCGCGCGAGTAAGCTAATATTTCTGATACTTTTGGTGAAAATTGACTTGTCACTATAATTTACGATTTGACGATTTACGATTTACAATTTACAAATTCCGTGCCAAAAACAATTTATTCGTGATACCCTTGGGCAATTCCGACTCATAGTGTGTCACCATGATCATCGTTTTGTTCCTTCGCTGACAGAACGTCTCGATGATGTCCTTCGTCAGTCGGCGGTTCCAGAGGTCCAGTCCGTGCAGCGGTTCGTCCAGTATCAGCAGCTGTGGGTCTTTCACGAAGGCCCTTGCCAGCAGCACCAGTCGTTGTTCGCCACTCGACAGTTGCAGGAAACGTCGCTCTGCCAGATGTCCTATGCCAAACATGTCCATCCACCAGCGACATTTCTCGTAATCCTGCTCGTCAGGTACAGCATACAGTCCGATGGAGTCCATCAGTCCGCTGGCGACAATGCGGATGGCAGGCAGGTCGCGCTTGTAGGAACGATGCATCTCGGGCGATACATATCCAATGTGCTTCTTGATGTCCCAAATACTCTCGCCCGAGCCGCGCGGACGATCAAACAGCGTGATGTCGCAGGCATAGCTCTGCGGATTGTCGGCACACACCAGCGAGAGTAGGGTAGACTTGCCACTGCCATTTTGTCCTGACAGCGCCCATCGCTCACCATTCATCACCGTCCAGTCCAGGTCTTTCAGTATCGTGCGCGTACCATATTTAATAGACACGTTGTGCATGTCTACCACCCGTTGGCAGTCGTAGTCGTTGTCGTGGTAGGGCAGGTCAAGAATAGCTTGCCGCTTCTCCTCCGACAGCACGTGTGGTGGTATCTGTTCCTGGTAGTCCGACATCGCCTTGATGTCTGTCACGAAGTCAGGAATATCGTCCGTTTTCGACATCACCAGCATGATCTCGATGTCATGTTCGCTGACCAGCGTCCGCAGCAGTTCCTTCAGCTGGTCGCGCGTCTGGGCATCCAGTCCGATGAACGGGTTGTCCATGATGAGCAGCTTCGGGTTGGCAAATAGTGTCTTCGTCAACTGGAACTTTCTCAGCTCGCCACTCGACAGCGTGATGATATATTTGTCTAGCAGGTCCTCCATGTGGAACATGCGGTACAACTGCTGTTGCAGCGCCCTGCGCTCCTTCGTGTCCTCACCCGCCAGATGGTACGCATTCTCCAGCAAGTCGCCCACCGTAGGCGTCTCGTGGTCTATGTCGTGCTGGTTCCATCGCAGTTGCAGATAGTATTGCCCATCCACGTTCACCCCATACGAGTCCGTGAAGGCGATGTAGCGCACGCGGTCTGAAGCCAGCTGCTTGCGCAACTGGTCTATATATTGAGTCTTCCCACTTCCGTTTCGTCCTACGACAGCTGTTACTTTTTGCATGTTTTGCTTACTTTGTTTTGGTTCTTCAGAACAAAATCCTTCCATCCTTTGTAGTGCGCCTGGCTTTCCGGACGGTTCATCTGCATGTAGTGACAGTAGGCGGCACCCAGCGCATCCGTAGCATCCATGAATTTCGTCAGCGCATCCTTGTCGAATTTCAGCAGCCGTTGCAACATGCCAGCCACCTGCTCTTTCGATGCCGCACCATTGCCCGTTATCGCCATTTTGATTTTCATCGGTGCATACTCATGGATCGGCACCCCGTGGTGAATGGCCGCAGCAATGGCCGTCCCCTGAGCGCGTCCCAGCTTCAGCATCGTCTGCACGTTCTTGCCGAAGAAAGGCGCCTCGATGGCCATCTCGTCAGGCAGGTAAGCATTGATGATGCCCGTCACCCGTTCGAAGATATGCCCCAGCTTCAGGTATCCGTCGCCAAACTTGCGCAGGTCGATGACACCCATTGTCACCATCTCCGCCCGTCCGTCCGTCACCTTGATGACGCCATATCCCATAATATTCGTTCCAGGGTCTATGCCCAGTATCACTTTTTCCATATTTCAGCCTACAAAGATACGAATAAGTGAGCAAAAAGCAAAAGGAAAACAAGTTTTTCTTTTCTTTTTCGAGCAGAAGTACCTTCGACGAAGTCATTCATCTCCTTGTCCTTCGCGGAAGATGGAGGCAGTCTGCTGATCCTTGGCATATTGGTCCATCTCGGCATCCCATTCCATTTGGAGTAAGTCGGGGTAGAAGTTACTATTATATTTCTCGCCATAAAGGTAATGGTAGGAAGTGCCAAAGGTCTCGCTGGCCAGCCGTTCCTTTTCTGCGGTCCACCAGTATTCCTCAGGGAATCCCAAAGCGCGGTAGAGGTCGCAGCAGCGTCTGACCAGTAGCTCGTACTCAGTTTCAGAGATGACATCGGTCAGCCTCACGCGGTTATTGTCAAACCAGACGTAGCGCCAGTCGTCAAAATCCTTACTCTCGATGAGATTGGCAGTAAACGACCAGACCTTGAGAGCCCAGAGGAAATGACCCGTCTCGGCACAGAGGTCGCCGATATACATGGCTTTCTGGTATTTCCGCTTGCAACTTTCGGCACAGCGAATGGGGTGAATGGCGCGGTTGACGATATCTCGAAGCAGTCGTGCTTCGAGATGAGTCACCACACCATCAGGTGTACAGTGGCACACTCGATAGGGTATTTTACGTCGCATAGGAAATGTAAATAATTTTAGAATCCGATTTTTGGTCGCTGACGAGGCATCTCAATGGATACGATGTCGTCAGGCGTGAGCATGAGCAGGTCGTGTTTGTCCTTGGGATAGTGGCGGACACATCGAGTAGCATGCTGGATGTAGATGCGCTCCAGCAAGTTGGCCACGAATCGTGCATTGCCCCATGTCTCTGGGTCGCGTACTTGGTAGGCCTGCGTGAGCACGTTGCGATATTTCTCCAAGGCAGTGTTGGTGAACTGGTAGTCGTAAGAACGTATGCGTCGAATCGAAATCTCTACCAGCTCGTCGACGGTGAAGTCGGTAAACTCGAACTTGTTGGGAAAACGCGACTGCAGACCGGGATTGGTAGCCAGCAACTTGAGCATGGGGTCCTTGTAGCCGCAGAGCACGACGGCAATGTCGCGCTGGGTCTCGTCGGCCAGGATGTTCATGAGCAGCTGGATGACAATCTTACCCGGATCGTTATCGTTCTTGCCGTTGAGCAGATAAGCCTCGTCAATCATCAGAACACCACCTTTAGCCATCTCAAGAGCCTGTCGCATAGCGCGCTCCTCGTCGCCCCAAAGCGTACCGATGAAGGTTCCGCGATCGCAGACCACTACATGGCCTTTCGACAGTGCACCTGCCTGATGCAGCAGCGAGCCGTAAATCTTGCAGACAGTGGTCTTTCCAGTACCCGGTCGACCGAGGAAGACGCTGTGTAGCGAGACGTTGTGTTGCTTGCTATTAGGGTACAGCTCACGCATCATCCTGTTATAGCTTGTCAGGGCGACCAGCTCGTCCATCCTTCGCTTGATGTCAGCACAGCCTACCAGCCGGTCCAATTCTTCTCGCGGATTAGCGATGGGGCGCAGTATCTCAACCTTGACGCTGAAATTCTGGTTTTGTTCTATCTCGCCCGAGGGGTAGTCTACCGCGTCGATGTCATCAGTCGTCGTGTCATCATCGTCGGTGTCTTCGTCATCGCTGTCTTCTTCATGATTGATGGGAGGCAGGAAATCCTCGTTTACAGGCTCAAAGCCTTCATTTATGAATTCTTTGAGCAGCCGTTCAAACTCGTCGTCATCATCGTGAGCAGCTGTTGTCGGACGAGTGGCGTCTGTCGTCTCCATGCTCTTGTCGATGAGTTGACGGACATAGCTCTTAGAAGACAGATCATCGTCCTCGTTGACTCTGATTGTCTTGTTTTTTAGTCGCCTGAGATTGTCGATGACGGTGATGTTGTGAGCCTCCCACAGCTCATACAACTCGTAGGCGTTTAGAATCTCTGCTTCGGTGAGCAGCACGCCATGAACTTTCAGCAGCGGGTTGGTGTCCTGCAAATCCAACTTTGCCATGCTGACGGTTTCAGCCAGTTTCCAGACCACACTGGAACGTGGCTCCTCATCTTGGCTGAATATGATTGAGCCGAGCGAGTCGCATTCCTCGTAGATGTGCTTTTCGTCATGACCGCAGCAGTCGAGGCAGAGAATCACCAGATTGGTGTCGTTGCAATAAATGTAGACATCGAAGTCAGTAAGAAAAGGGGCCAACCCCTTCAGGTGAGTAGAGTAGACGGCATAGTTGTCGGCCATGGCGTCCAGACGTTTCCAGACAGTTGTCTGCGACAGATTTTTAAAATCCTCAATCAGTCTATTGGAATTTTGCATAAATGTCAGAATTTTATCACATTAAAACAAATCAAAATATCATCCCCTAGCATTATAGGGGCCAAAGAGAGTAAACCCTCGACTTTATTGTAGCAGTATGTCAAAGAACGCAACAGCGAGCAAAGAGCGAAAGCTTGCTTTCAAGCTCTTTCGAGCGCCAAGGTCTTCGAGACGTAGTCTCAAAGAGCGCAACGAGCGACAAGATACAATTCTCCCGTCGATTCACAGACTTAGTATTACCTTTGCCTCTGAACCGCTCGACATCGAATCGTTGTCATTGTCATTTCGCTCATTCTTTTTTGCTACAATTGTTTAATTTGTGATAAAATTGTGATTTTCGCCTGCAAAAGTAAACAATTAGTTTGAATCCACCAACCCTTTTCGACTATTTTTTTAGAAAAAATCAATCGTACAGGTCTAAAAATTTCGTCGTTAGGAAAAAAATATTATCTTTGCACTCATGATGACAAAGCGATTTTTTTGTTCAATAGCATTATGGTCTTTGATCGTATGCTCAACTTGGGCTCAGAGTGAAACCGGGATAGTTTTAAAAGAAGGCTCTGTTGCGTCCTTCCGTCAGGGAGGTGACGCCGTTGTACTCATTGATTATTCTAAGGCAGAATTTGGCAAGGAGAATATCTATGAGGAATATCAGAGCCAAATGCGGAAGGTGCTGACAAAGAAAGTGCTGGACAAGGCTATTGATGAATTCTGCGTTCAGTTTAACTATCAGAATCAGAACGGACTGCAGGTACAAGCAGAAGCAGAGGGGGCTACCCACCGTTTACTGATTCAGATTACTCGTCTGAACGAAGGGAGTATGGGCGGAGTGCTAAACATTGACGACAAGACAGCCGGAGGTGCTAAAATCAGTGGTGAGGTGTCGTTGACAGACTTGTCGTCAGACAAGATACTTTGCAGTATGGAGTTCACAGATATTTCAAGCGACAGCAAAGTCAGCAAGAAAGCGCGTATTGCTGGTACCTTTGAAGAGTTGGGATTCCAGTTAGGCAGAATGGTGAAATGACCATCTGTCCTTATTCTTCGGTATATTGCATGTAGATGATTCGCTCTTCTTCTTTAAGCAGACGCATGAAATCTATGCCAATACGTTGAAAGCCTCGTATCAGAATCTGATTTTCCTGCAACGCATAAGTTGTTTTGGACAGATTGTCCCGTAGACATGAACAATACTCCTCAAAGTCATTCTGTCGTTGTGTGCTCATAGCTACTGTTTCGTACATTCGGCGCAGCCCCTCACGGTTTTGTCTTTCAGTTCTTCCTATGGGGTCGATGTAATTCTTGAGGAAGCTGGCTAAAACCTTCGAGCCTGCATCTCCTTTGAAATAAGTATGGGTGGTTGTCAACATGAACAGTCCTACGATATCCATCTGCGTCAGCCCCATCTTGCTAGCAACGATTTGGAACAGATAGACCTCCTGAGGTGAACAATATTCGTCTGCACCAATCAGCAAGATGAGTTCTCGCAGATAAGCCTCCTTGTCTTTTCTGTTCCGTGGCATTTGAATCTGAAAGTGTGCTCCGCCTTTCTGCAGGTTGGCTATCAGCTGCTCCTCATCCACTCCTTCAAGATGACATACCTGACTGATGGCATCTTTCTCTTCAGGTGTTATTTCTCCATCGGCTATGGCCAATGCCATCAAGTCGCGAGCCAACTTGAACTGTGGTTCCGTGACAGCAGTCATGAATCGGGTGATAATGCTCATTTCTGAATCTCTTTCAAATTGAATCCAATTCGCTTGGCCAGCACCTCCAGCGTGTGGATCTCCAATGGCGAACACACTCCGTCGGCATTCATTACGCCAATGAGATGAGCCATGTAATTATACTTTTCTTCTTGGGTCCCTGGTATATGGATGTTCTCACCACGCAGCGAATCGAGTAATTCTTTCTCTGAAATACCCTGTTCGTGACATATCCGCAAAATTTCCAGACGTTCTTCTTCTGTGAACTCCCCATCAGCAATAGCCATTGAAATGAGGTCGCGTGTCAATACACGATCCTTAGAGTTCAAGTCGTTGGTGAACCAGTGAACAATACTCATAATCTTAGTTTTCTATTAAAAATTGGCGTACTCGTTTTGATGGAATACCATAATTAAACCCTTGGGTACCTGACCAACCGGCAAAATGTACTGCTACAAGGTTTCCATATTCGTCAATAACCGGGCTCCCACTTGACCCAGGCTGCGATGGAATGCTGTAGAGAATCTTTTCACCGTCATCTTTTTGGGTGACATTACCGCTATAGCATTGAGAACGTATGCCCTGCGCAGTCTTCGAAATAGAAAAACCTTTGTTGAAGCCAATCATGAAGAGCTTTTGGTCAAGAGTCAATTGATCATCGTTTTCTCGAAGTTGAAACACGTATGTGTTTTCGGGCATGTTATCTATATCGTCTAATTGAATCGTAGCCAGATCTACGCTCTCCTCATCCGATACAGACACCACGCTGCATGATTTGAAATCCTCAAACTTGGTGACGTGTGTGTCATTGAAGGCAACGCTGACTTTGCTATGGGTGTTGAACTCGGCATCGTTCATGTCCATATTGTCGATATGCTCCAGGATGGCATCGATCTTTTTATATTGATGAACAACCTTACTCTGAGTTGCTTCATCACCCTCATAACTGTAGAACATCTGTGCCAATTCGCTTTTCCGCTTTTGGTATATGTCTTTCAGCGACTTCTTGTAGTTTTTCAAGAAAGCCTTGATATAGTCCTCACTGATTTCTGGCTGTGCCACATGACGATTGGTCATGATCAGTCCGTCGTTAGAGATGAAGAAACCCGTACCTGTGCATGCTGAGCAATGATCCCATGCTTCATTTTCCTCATAGGTTAACCCCTCTAACTGTCCATTGTCATCAACCCCAGTAAAATATATCTCCGTATTGTCAGGAAGGGTGACAGAGTAATAGAAATAGTTCAGGATTAACACTACCCCTGAGGCGGTCTTATCGTATATTTCCTGCGAACTCATCGCTTTTTTGCATGAGGTGAGGAGCGATACAGCTATCAGACATGCAAAAATACTTAGTTTCTTCATAATAGTCTTCCTTGTTCTTTATTGTAATTTATCACCGCAAGCCTTGACGGAGGCTTAAGGTGATTATTGTTTTCAAATCGACAAAATTTCTGATTTTTTATGAGGCTGTGGCAAGAAATTAAATTCTCTTTGTCACAGCCTCATAGAGTAGAATGTCATGAATTATGCATTGTCTTCCATCTCTTTCATGAAAGCGTCATCAGAATCATCCTCACGATTCTTCTTGGCATCTTCCTCTGCCATGGTAGCCTGCTTGATGTCATTGAAGGCTGTTTGGCTTTCCTGGGCTTTCTCCTCGTCGGACTTGTTCTTCAGCACTTCTTGTATCTTATCATAGGAAGGATCCGCTTCCTTAATCTCTGTTAAATAGCAGCATTTGTTCAGTTTCTTGACAAGATCATCGTCAATACCCTGAATGTTCAATTTAGACGGGTCTTCAACAGCACCAGTCTTCAGGCCTTTCCACTGCTGGTAGTCGGTGGCATAGTTAGCACGTACAACCTTAATTGTCTTAATGCCCTCAGAGATGATAGTGGGTCCTCCCTTCACATATTTACCAAACTTAAGGGCTTTCAGACCCAATTGCGGCAGAGCCAAAGCGGCATTCGCAGAACCCAATCCGGCATTAGTCATGGCGAGGACAATACTGGTTCCCTGCATAATAGCGTTGGCAAACTCCCAGTTTACACGTCCACGTGTGACAATCTGTCCCGTTCCTTTGTCAATCATACGAGCAAGAATGTAAGGCTTTCCGTCTATCTCCAGCGTGTCTGCCTTATACTCAAAAGTATTCGTAGCTGCATTCTGGTATGCCTGTAGGTTGCGATATAAGGTGTCAATCTGTACTAGATAGTTGTCAATGGTTTCGTTGCCGGATTTCGTTCCGTCCCATTCCCACTTTAATCCTTTTTTCTCTTTCTTGGCAGCCGACACTTCCATCTGGCTACCCATCGTCAGCAATGCCAACGCAATGAATAAAATCTTTTTCATGTTGTTTGTAAAATTTAAATGAATATTATTACTTATTTGTACTATATAAACGAATGCTCAGATGACAATGTTTACGACCTTTGTATCCGACGAAATATAGTGGGCATCGCCTTTCTCTCCCGTGACAAAGATATAGTCCATGTCGTCAGGCTTGACAACCTTGAATGTACCGTCGGCGTTCACGCCACCTATTAGACGGGCATTTTTGGTATTGATAGTAGGCTGTTGCGTGGCAAAGACCTTCAGCGTATTGAACGGTATTTTTAGCTTGGAGTTCTTGAAACTCACCGTGCCACTTACGACCTGCCGTTGGATGGTGGTCTTCTCAATGACTTTTTTCTTTGAGTTAGGATGTTTTGCTATCCTGCTCTCCAGATTAGCCACAATGGCATTGTAACTAGTGATTTCGGGATGCCATTCCACCAGACGTTTCACACATCGAAGGTCACCTGCCATGAATTTGTAGACGGCAGGGTCTTCAAAGCCCTTAGCTTTCTCATTCTGCTTGGCCAGTGCATCTGCCTTCTCATGGAATTTAACCCATTTCTTGATGCTGGCCAAACTGTCACGCTCTATCTGGTACTGAGCACGCAAGTCATTTGGACAGTCTTTATGCGCCAGCAGGTTCTCATAAGTGGCAAGGGCTTTCTCGTAGAAGGCCAGCTCCGTATTGTTCGGATAGTCCTGATACAGGCTTTTGGCATTGGCTGCCAACTCCTCATATGTCAGTGCACGCTCCTTGATGACCTCTTTCTCCACCACTACGACGCCATATAGCAGCTGAGCCTTGGGACGTAGCTTCAGGACCTTGCTGGGGTCAATTGTCAATGTATTCACGCCCTTGCCCTCTATAGTGATAATGGGGGCATTGGCTAAGTCGGCTTCGGCTTGAACCTTCAGCGTGTCTTGTATTCTGTCTTGCTCGGCCCACAACCGTTTCTTCACGTTCTCGTCTTGTTCGGCATTGGCCTTAGCTTCTAGTTCGGCTATTTGCTTGTCATAGTCTGCCACTATGGCTTTCAACTCGTCAAAGCGGTGGGTGTCGAACACAATGGTATGAATGACATTACCCGCCTCTACACGCGGTTTGGCAATTACAGCTTTTAGTGCCTCATTGACATTGACCTTCAATCCTAACTCTTGAGGAACTGTGACTTCTATACAAGCCATGACAGGCTTGTTACCCACCTCCTTCAGATAAGTGCCTTCGCTGATTCTCTCATTGGCTCCTAACTTGGTCTTTATTTCCGTAATTAAATAAATGGAGTTTTGGTTGGCTATCACGTCTTTCTGCTCGGATTTTCCTTGATAGGGTGTACCTTTCTTTTTGACAGTGAACGTACGGGATTCGCGGTTTTTGCTACCCATGTCAATCTGCAAGTGGTATTCATATTGTGTACCAACGCGCTTCACTGTCTTACACTCTTCGCCAACCGACGACGTAATGATGTAGTCATTGCCTTCACCGATGAATACAACGCCAGCCTTGCCACCCAAGGAGGCAGGCTTGCGTTCTTTGAATTCCACGCTCAGAACGTCTTTAGTTTGTGCACACACAGCCACACTAACCATGACCAGCAGCCCCACAACCATTGATTTCAATTTCATAATATCTGTTCTTATTCTTATTTAATTAAGTCCTCTACCGAACTCATATTGAATATATCTTCTTCAGCCAGTTTCTGTCCCGTGCTTGTGTTGACAAAAGTGGGTTGCCATGTGCGGACGTGAATCACGGGATTGCTCTCGTCACGGAAGTCCCACAGCAGGAACACGTAACCGTCGTCGCTATAGTTGCTGGAGCGCCACTCCTGACGCAGGCGGACACCATAGAAATCTGGATTGTTGCGTGACTGGGTCACCACATCACATGCTCCCTCTCCCTTGCCAATCTCATCGAACTTCACCTCAATGTATTTGTTGCGGGCAAAGGCACGACGCAGGTTAGCTAAGTACTGCTGCTTATTCTGGCGGTTGTACACAACCTTCTGATTGCTCCGTCCTAAGTCATTAGGCTTAGTCTGCACTACGGAACCCGTTATAATCAAAGCATCGTCACTAAAGATTTTATTCATGAAGCCGATGTCTTTACGGCAATAGGCTGTGCGGAACCGCTCCACGAACTGCAGGATGATGGCCTTACGCTCTACGCTTACCACGTCTCCACAATGTTCTAAACTCTCCGACAACTGGGCGTCGAGCGCAAATCGGAACTCGGAAATGTTGCCGTAGCTGTCGAAGGTGACGGAAACCTCTTGAAACTTGCTCTCCTTGACCACCTCACCGTCAGGGTCGAGAATCATGGGAATCTGGCGCACCAAGAAACTGTTCTTCAAGGTCCAACAACGATCTATCACCTCTTCGTCATCACAATAGAAATGGGTCATGTCCCACAGAGTGGCAATTTCGTCCTTTGCACTATCGCCCATTGGAACCCCTCCTAAGTTCAGGTTGCGTTTCTGACTGTATGCTGCATTGATTTCCGTCAGCAGAGCTGCAAGATTGTTCTGCAGTGTCTGAATCATTGCGGGGTTGTCGTAACCTTCGTCGGTTGTTAGGGTTACATTGATAGCACGAACACTGACAGATGTTAGTACCGTCAATATGCTACATAAAATAATTTTTTTCATCGCTTATGTTGTATTACTGATTACTTACTCACTTTCACACCTATGGCACCTCGTCCTTTATAGTTTGTCAACTGGTCAGTTTTCCCTGTTGAAAGGTTGGTGCGGTTTTCGCCTTCGCTCAGCAGAGCCTCAATGTTGCCCTCCTTGTTGAAGATCACCATGATGTATTCTGCCTGATTCTTGCCTTTCAGACCGCGCAGGTTGGCGTATTCCTGTACTTTACCGTTGGCTTTTAGCTGCTTAAGCTTTTCCGATAGTTGACCAGTGTTTCTTATTGTCAACAATTCACTTATCACTGCATCGCGGATGCTGTTGCCAATGGGAGAAACGGTTGCCGCTTTGGGCTTTGGTGCTTTAGCGACCACCTCTGCTGGAGTCTGTCGAACTTCTACGTTCTCTGCGGGTATGATATCCGACTTCTTCACATACATGAAAGCCCGAAACATGTTGGCTCGGGGCATCGTTATCTGGTCTACCGCATAGTTCATGTTTCTGGTGACTATTTTGTTTGAGCCTGCAAACTTTTTCTTCTTTGCAGCCCATTCGTTCACATTATTGTGCAGCATGTCAGTCGCCAAATCTATAGCCTGCTGCTGACTGGTTGTAGTCACCTCGGCATAGATATAGCTGCTGTTCTTCTTGATGGAGGCAATCTTCTTTTTCTGCTCCTCAACGCTTTGTGAAAATGCTGCTATTCCCACAAGCGTCGTCAATATGATTATAAATGTTCGTTTCATCATCAATGACTATTTGATAGGTTCATATTCCACGTTATGTATCAATTTTGCACTGACATTAAAAAGCGGTATATAGGCATACATACGAGCCGTACAGACAACCTTCTCCCTGTCTTGCAATGCTCGCCCAGGAATGTTGATGCTTAGCAGATGCAGATATCCACCCTTCTTGTTAACCATGAATACAGAGCCCTCATACGTGTTATCTTTTTTCGCCTTTAATCCGTAATGCGGCAGGCAACCCTCATCCATGCAGAGCTGTTGCCAGGCGCGATAGGTGGTCTGTAGTGTGTCAAGCAGGTATCCATATTTATCGATGGTCATCTGCAGGGGCAGTTCGTTTTTACTATCTGGAGCCACCATCCAATTGTTGATAGTCTTTGTCGGACGTGCGGTGTCATCAACCAACTGCCATGCATTCTTCTTCGTTTTACGAGTAAAATAGATGTCGTTGCGCACCATCGGACTCATGTAGTAACTATCTGTCTTTGTATATTCGGTGCCGTCTTGAGGAAATCCATTAAATACCGATTCGCTGATAGGACGAGTCTGGTAACGCCCCAGATGACGGATAAACCGATCCTCCAACTCAACAGCATCACAACCCATCAGCATCTGGACGTTCATGGTAAACGACAGTTCAAGCATTTTACTGCCATTGACCGACCACGATACACGATAGACGTGCAAGTCAACATATTCATTGCTAAACACAGCTGTTGTGTCCAACTTCAAGGCAGTTGTTGCGTTGCCTATCGTGAAATGCACCTTGTCCCACTGCATTCTCGTCGCATCTTCCGTATTGGCTGGCGTAGCCATCCGAGCCAACAGGTATCGCTCCAAGAAGTCGTAAATAGGCAGAGGCATCTGCTGTCTGTAAGCCTGCGGAAAAAGCAGAAGACCAATGTGCTCTATCTCACCCCACTGGTTCTTGCGAATGGTCAGTGGGTGTTGCTTATAATAATAGGTATGGCTCACACCTACTGGCAAGGTATCCAACCTCTGTAAATTCAGATAGCCTGCCAGCCTCTCCAGTCGCTGGGTATCAAAGGAGGTAGCCCATATACCGATAGAGTATATGGCCACCACCCATAATATGACACCTCTTTTTAACATCAACGCAGTTTAATTTTGGTTACAGTACCGTCTTTCTGATAATAAGTGACGAAGGTTGGCTTACCATTCTCGAAGATGCCTTGGATATACTCGCCAGGCTGAGCGGTATATTGAGCGTTCAACTGATAAGACTTAGTGAATGTCAACTTACCAGTACCGTCAGGATACCCATTGCTCTTAGCTCGTCCTCCAGAGTATTTCCCATATCGCTCTATGGGCGAAATAGGAGGCTCATCTCCACCGCCTCCAGGTTTCTTCGTCACCGTTACCTTAACACTGGTATTAACACCAGACCTGTCTGCTACTATCTTGATATTGGCAGTTCCTTCCTTGACAGCTGAGACTTTGCCAGTGTCGTCAACTGTTGCAACAGCCTCATTGTCAGAAGTCCAACTCAGAATTTCGTCATGTTTCTCAGGAGTTACAATGTAACTCAGCTGTTTACTTTCACCAACTTTAATGCTGAAATCGCCCCCATCAATACTCAGTTGCTTGACTAACACTGTATCAGTAGGTGGTGGTGTTGTATCTCTGTCTTCAATCGTGACCTTGCAGATAGCGCGAATCTCTGGATTTTCCTCACACTTCACGATAATAGTGGTCTCGCCTTTCTTCAGTGCTGTAATCTCACCACCACTGGTAGCCTTTACAATCTTGCCTTGTGGCTTGAAGATGAATGTCGCCTTTTCACCCTCAGGTTCAACGGTAGGAGTGATGACCTGTGTTTCGCCAACCTTCATGGTCAGTTCTTTCTGGACCAGATTTATCTTTTGGGGACCTTTGGAACCGCTGAGGAGTGAGTAGATGCAGAAGCCACCGCCAATTAATAAAACAACTGCGGCAATAATGACAGGAGTCCCGTATTTCTCCCAAAACGTCTTGGGACGGGGTATCTCCTTGAGCTTCTCCTTGCATTCGCTACAAACCAAATCTTTGGTTGCAATTACTTTTTGAATCTGTTTTGATTGGCATAAGGGACAGGGTTTGCCTGTTTCTTCCATATGAGAATTCTGACAAATGCCGTATCTAAATTTAATTTTATTGTTTGCCATAGTTTATGTTATTTTTTTGTTATCATTTTTACTGCTTCCTCAGTTGCGGCAAGATATTCCTTATAAAGTGAAGTACCGACACCTGTTTCAGCTACAATTTTATTCTTAACAAGTTCCATAATTTTCTCTGTAGCATTTTTTCGCATACTTTGAGTTAGGTCCTCGTTGTTTAAGAACTGTTCAACGTCTTCAATAACCTGACTTCTTAACTCAGGGGTAAAACTCTCGCTCATCATGATTTCAGTAAACTTTCGAGCAATAAGTTGCAGTTCGGCATTCCCTAAGAAATCAACAACAGCACTGCACCAACCTTCTTCCTCACGCTTGTCTATACCCCATCTGATGGACTTCTCCAAAGCTGCAGATATCAGTAGATACGGAATGAGCTGTTTACCCTTAGGACCTTCTCCTTCCCCTTCCAATAGTGGAAGGTCTGAACCATCACCTTCACTATGAAGCAATATGCGGTTCTGTTTGCGAGTTGTCTCGTTAGGATCATTAATCATGGTGTCGTACTTCTGTTTGTAGATAGACAGCCAGTCAAGACAGCGAACAGGGAAACAGCTTTCTATCTTAATGATGGTAATTTCGTTTTCTTTTGCTCCATCATAATCGAATTTTACGTCAACTGTGCCTTCTACACTCTTTTTGAAGGCATCTTCAAGTTTGTCCCTGAAATCTTCAAGTTTAGCATTGCCAGCACATTTTGGCATACTTATCATAAGGAACTCGCGATCAATGGTCTGACCAAGGATTGGCCCTTCTGTATTGGTCTTGTTCTTTTTGATTTCCTGATCATTTAGTTTCAGGAATACGCCACTCTGACGAATAATGTTATTGGCAAAAGTAGATAAGTTCATAGAGGGATTATTGTCGAATAGCTTCTGTAACTGCTCAATGACGTTCATACCGACGATTTTATCGCGACTGAATTTCTCATCGCTGTTATGCCAGTCTATAATCATAGGAGCGAGCAACTCGTCAGCTATATAGATCAGGCTGTTTTCGTTCATGCCGTTAGCAATGTCACGGAAATGGACGAACTTCCGACCTCCAGTGAGTGCTTGGCGAACTTCGTTAGCCAATGAACGCATTTTCCCTTGATCGGTCAGTACCTTATGCTCAAAATTACTAATCTTCTGGGGCTCTCTGATTTCAACGACCATGTCTTGCAAATTCAGTTCGCCATTATTCATGTTGCGCATAGTGATTTCGGACTCCAGTTTTTCCTGGCCAATAAACAGTTTACTAAGGAACTCACTTATTTCTGTGCCAAAGTCATCGAATGCCTCCTGAAGCTTGTTCAGTAATTTGCGCTCGAATTCTTTGGCCACTCTACGAGTCATAGCTATGTAAAGATCTTTGGTCTCCATCTGGTAGTCACCATAAATCTCTGGCTTGGCTCTACCGCCTAAAAGTCCCACAAATTTGGTAACAAGTCCTGCAGCATTATATTCAGACTTTAATGCATCACGAGTTGTATTACATGAATCAATACTCTCGTTAATCTGAATAAGATCCTGATCCAATTGGCGTTGAATCATACTGATATGCTTCAGAATACTGTTGCAGATGCCTGCAAGGTCGTACATGGAATAGGTTCCATTGGCCCACTCTGTGAATAGATTTTGCTCAATGGCATCAATGATGGCACCAGCTTGAAGATTCAAAGGATCCGAAGAAGATTTGCTGTTGAAATATTCCACAACACCCTTGTTCCTTCTGAAATCGTGAGTATATTGTTCAAGACAATATCCATCAAGATAATCCAATGGCTGAGGTGAGAAGCGGCATGCATCATCATGGTTGTAGAATTGTACTTTTTCTGACCAGAATGAATCGAAATCATCAAATTTGTCATCTGCTTCGACAATCTTGTCTTCTAACATCAGGTGGCGTTCGTCTAGTTTCCATGTCTTTACGAAACCACCTTTGTCTAACATTTCATCGTAATTACGTTTTTGTGGCTCTTCGATAAATCCATAATCTTCTTCGTTGAAATTATTGTAGCGCATCTGCCATATAACGCTCTTGCTCAACGTATAAGATATGTGTTCTAAAATACGAATTTCAGGATATACAATACGCTTAATTCCGAAAGTGTTGATATTCTTTGTCCTTGCACGTTCCAATGCAAAATTGGGACGAGTGTCGTATTCGACCTGGAAATCATCGAAGTTTTCGCAACTCCAAGCACGATAGAAATCACGCGTATTCTTATTTTCTGGTAAGAATATGCGATAGAACATCGTGTCAGCCAATAGTTCGGGAAGGACTTCAAGTGAGTCTACTTCATACCCATTACTATTTTCATTGGAGTATAGCATCAAACCAAATTGTGCATGACTATCTTCGTTTGGGAATTTAATATGTTCTTCACCAGTCATTACATCACATGGATGGAATCTGCATACATTAAGTGCACTGATTTCACGGAGAGCTGCATAGCCATTCTGATGGTATCTGCCTGCCTCCAAACCTTTGGGGATATTCTGCTCAGGTATCATGGCATGAACATCAATCTTGGCATCAGGATAATTCTTTCGTGTTTGTGCAATGACATCAATAATTGAACCTGAACCTGTACCTCCTGCCAATCCCGTAAATATGTGAATATGTAAGGGGGTCATGCCAGTAACAGCTTTGGTATCAGAATAAGCTGCATTGAGGAAGCTGAGGAATTTGGAACAACTTGATGCAAACATAATTCGTCCAGCACGTCGTTTTTGCCCAGCTGCTTTTTCAATACGTCCAAGTGTTGTACGCATCAATTCTGCCGACTTTACAAGATGACGTAACTTGGGATAGTCATCAATGTTGTCAATGAGTTCTGAAATTCCACCCGTTGGTCGGATGTCCACAAATTCATTAGTTGTGAAGGTCGCATCTTGGCCTAATACTTTCCATGAAGGGTCTGTACGATCCTCGTTCAGCATCTCTTTGTCGGAGTCGACATAAATAAAACCAATATAGGGACGAGTCGCCTTACGCGCCTCGTCGCTGGGGAATTCTCTGAACCAACGCTTTTTAAATGCTTTCAGAACTTTTCCACCAGTTCCACCTAAACCAATTAAGATGTGATTTGCAATTTTAAATCCTTCAGCTTCTGCCATAATTTTTAGTATTTAGTTATTATTTTTATTTTTATTAATAATGTTTCCTTGCTGTCCGATAACTTGAGCGTTTAGCTGAATAGTTCCGTCCATTGTCAAAGTGACGTTTTGACTTTACTATAAACATGGGGAGGAAAATCAGTGTTGCAACAATAAAGATGATAAGCTTTATTATTTGCTTGTCTATATTATCACGCACATTATCTGCATAAGTGGATACTATGTCGTCTACGGCATCCTTATTGATATTCTCACTATTTACAAATCTCTTCAGGTTGGGGGCAATGTTTTCAATCACATTATCAATATTAATAATGTTAAGCGCATTGCCTCCATAGCTTTTGATAGATTCTTCTACATCGTTTACCGCGAGACGAGCTTGAAATGCACCAATTAAGGAGATAAACTCTATTGACAGCAAAGCTACCATCAACAGTCCCCAGAACGTACTTGCCTGTGTGTATCTGGAGCCCATAGGGGTATTTTTGAAAAGACGGAAAATAAGAGACGTCAGTACAATTGCGATGAAAAATCCCCAAAACAGGGCACTTGTCGAATTGTCCCATAAATATTTTAGGTCTGCCATGTTCTTAAACTGATAATAATCCTAAAAGGTTGATAAAATTCTCCTTAATCAGTCCGTGTAAACGTACCGTCCATATTCCTTTCATAGTTATGATAGTCGTCTCCATGAAAACCTCCACCGAAACTGTTCTCTGTGACTGTAGTCCCGTCATCCAATTTGTACTTTTCAGGACCATGGTAGTCTTGTTTCGGTGATGGTTGACTGCTTGATGAGGATGATGTACTTGATGAGAGCCATACCTTTAATGCTAACCAAGCCACAACGATAACAGCTACAAGCATGAACAAAAGAATAGTAAGGTAAACACCCGCAATGAACAGACCTATCAGACATCCAATAGAGATAAGCACTGTCACAGCCTTGTCGCCTGCGGAAATGCTCTTGTCAGCAAATACTGGCATCAACATGAAGATAAGATATCCCACCATAGCCAGCAGTGCTACAGCGCAGACAATGTTAATCCAAGTTTCCTGGGCTTCATGGCCGCTTACGGCAAATTGTAGTATGATGACGATGATTCCTGTTAGAATGCCAGTGGCAAAACCTGCAGCACCCATTGTTGCACCATAACCCTGATTACTGCGAATCTCTGTGTCATTACGTTTGAAGTCAACGTTCTCTGTAATCCATTCCTTTATTTTCATTGATCCAGCGTTTCGTGCCTCCTGGCTCCCAAAATTCGGCGGGTTAGTAGTATGTGCGTACCTTATTATAACGCGAAAGACGTGGGAGTTCTCTACTTCTCGCTTATCCCACATCCGGGCTCTCGCATCGCCTTGTCCAGGATAAGCAACTCGAGTTAGCCCACGCCGTGAAGTATTGTAGAGACAGTCCGCCAAATAGGGGAGAACAGGGTACAATACACCCAACGCAGACGTTTCGGTTGCGCATCTTCTGGACTTGTGAATTTGCGAGATTCGGATGCCGAAGATAACGTTCGTAAACGTCTTTTTACCAGTAATGTCTGACCCCCATGCCCTTTCGGGCTAACAAGAGTCGGGTACAAAGATACAAATCTTTTCCTAAACTCGCAAACGTTTACGCTTTTTTTTCAAAAAAAAGTTTGTGACTCGACACCGTTTTCAATACATTGTATTAAATTTTCTTAAATCTATCAGTGTTTATTTCTCTATACCAGCAAGATTGACAGAATAGTCAAAATGCCATTTGTTGAATAAGTAATTTAGCCGCTAAGGTCATCGACCAGCTGATGCAATTTCGACAATATTCAAATACAACACCACCATGGCTATCCACTTGAACCAATCGTGCGAGAAACGTCATCTGCGTGGCTAGCTGGGAACGGAAAATTTGTTATTTCTAGCCAATTAATTAAGACCTTGTTTGTTTCGTCATAGAATGATGATAACGCCCCGAAAAGTGCAAGTTGCAAAAGTTGCATTTTTACTTTTCGGCATGAGTTACCTAGTACAAAAGGGGGTTAAAGATTTATTAACAGATGTTGACGGATTTTTGCAGTTTTATCAATTTTGCAACTTTTGCAACTTGCACTTTTGGGGTAGTTCGTGGGGGACTTACGTGGGGGTACCTTATTAAAAAAATAAAATATAATAATGTAATATTTATAGAATAATGTAATAGGCGCGCACCGCGTAGGAAACACCTCGAAAAGTGCAAGTTGCAAAAGTTGCATTTTTCGGATTGCACAAGTATTTTCAAAAAAATCGAAAGTGTTGTGCAAGTCTTGTTTTGCTCTCTTTTTTGCCTTAACTTTGCACCCAGATGACGAAGGGGACGGTAAGAGCAGAATTCCAAGGTGCACCGGTTCAACTCCCATCCAACTCCCAGTCAACTCCCGTTTATGCACAAACGAATTGTGAGAATGGGGTGAGAATTAAACAAATGTCTAACAAAAATTGAATTGAATTATGGCAAAAACAGGATTTTGGCTCCGCGGCGCAAAAGGTAAGCTGGCAGGAGCAGCGCTCCAAAAGGGAGCAAACGGTGAGACCATCATCCGTGAGGTGGTGACTCCTAACAACCCACAAACCGTGGCACAGATGATTCAGCGCACGCTGATGTCGACAGTTGGTCGAGCATACAGTGCGATGAAGGAGATTACAGACCACTCGTACGAGGGCTACAAGAAGGGACAGGCCACAATGGCGGCTTTCCAGCAGTACAACCTGCGACTGCTCCGCGACAAGGTGGAGAAGGCCATTGCCGACGGTACGGATCTGTATGAGCTGTACGCCTTCAATCCCATCGGCTCGAACCTCTTCGTGGTGAACGAGTATCAGATTGCACATGGCTCGCTGCCCGTGGTGACGCTGACCGCCACCGATGAGGACGACGCACTGCCCGGCGCGCTGATGGCGCTGACGGAGAACACGTACCAGAGTGTGATAGACACCTACGGGCTGCAGCGTGGCGACCAGCTGACCTTCGTGTTCATCAACGCCAACCAGGCTGACCGCGGCCACACGTTCCACTTCGCTCGAGTGATACTCGACCCGATGAATGCGGACGGTTCGCAGGCTGCTCTGTCGTCGGCCTTCGTGCAGAACGGCGCTATCAATCTGCCCAGCGTACGCAACGAGGGTCAGTTCAACACGCTGGTATACAGCGACGGACAGCTGAAGATGAACATGGGCCGCAACATTGCTGCCGCAGGCTGTATCGTAAGCCGACAGAACAGCGACAGCAGCTGGCGTCGCAGCGACTCGCGTCTGGTGGTGATGAACGCCGAGAACGGCTATCCGCTGCAGGAGGCGCTGGACAATGGTGGAGGCTCCGCTGGATTTGAGACCGGTAACTAAAAAGTAGAGAAGTATGAAGAAAGAGACATGGAAATTGATTGTGCAGATTCTGATATCGATACTGACTGCACTGGGAACGACGCTGGGAGTGACGTCGTGTATGTAGAAGAAAGAAGGTTGAGCCGAAATGCTCAACCTTTTTTCTTGTTTATACCTTTCATGCTCAGCGAGATGCGTTGGCGGCGGAGGTCGACGGCGATGACGCGGACTTGGACGTGCTGGTGGAGGCGGACGACTTGGGTGGGGTCGGTGACATAGCGGTCGGCTAGCTGGGAGACGTGGACGAGGCCGTCTTGATGGATGCCAATATCGACGAAGGCTCCGAAGTTGGTGATGTTGGTGACGATGCCTGGCAGAATCATGCCTTCGCGCAGGTCGTCGACGGTCTGTACGCTGGAGTCGAACTCGAACTCCTCAATCTGTTCGCGGGGGTCGCGCCCAGGCTTCTCCAACTCATGCATGATATCGGTGAGGGTGGGGAGTCCGACGGCATCGGTGACGTAGCGGTGGATGTCAATCCTGTCGCGCGTCTCCTTATTGTTGATGAGGTCGCTGACGGTGCAATGCTGGTCTTTGGCCATCTGCTCGACAACATGATAGCTCTCAGGATGAACGGCACTGTTGTCGAGTGGATTCTTGGCACCTGGGATGCGCAGAAAACCGGCACACTGCTGGAAAGCAGCAGGACCGAGACGGGGCACCTTCTTCAATTGCGCACGCGAGGTGAAGGCTCCGTTCTCCTTTCTGTAATCGACGATGTTCTGAGCCAGCACGGGACCTAATCCGCTGACGTAGGTGAGCAGGTGTTGCGAGGCGGTGTTGAGGTTGACACCCACGAGGTTGACGCAGCTCTCAACGGTCTGGTCGAGCGAGTGTTTGAGCATGGATTGGTCGACATCGTGCTGATACTGGCCGACGCCAATGCTCTTGGGATCAATCTTCACCAATTCGGCCAGCGGGTCCATCAGTCGGCGCCCGATAGAAACGGCTCCGCGAACGGTGACATCTTCGTCGGGGA
Organism: Prevotella sp.; assembly: GCA_015060535.1. Lineage (GTDB taxonomy): Bacteria > Bacteroidota > Bacteroidia > Bacteroidales > Bacteroidaceae > Prevotella. The sequence goes on along the minus strand of SUYH01000004.1, from coordinate 187,131 downwards.
ACTCGTCGCGGGCGGTCTTGGAGGCGCTGTAGACGGAGGCGCCGTCTTCGGAGACGACGAAGAGCGCGGGGGTGCTAGTATCTCTAGTATCTCTAGTCTTACTAGTAGTACTAGGATTTCTTAGGCAATCTTCTACGAAATCCTTGGTCTCGCGGCTGGCGGTGCCGTTGCCGATGGCGATGGCTTCGATGTGATAGTCGCTGATCATCTGTTGCAGATGGACGGTGGCTTGCATGCGGTGGTTGACTGGGGGGTGGGGGAAGATGGCCTCGTGGTGCAGCAGATTACCTTGTGCATCGAGACAGACCACCTTGCAACCCGTGCGGAAGCCAGGGTCGATGCCCATGACGCGCTTCTGGCCGAGTGGGGCGGAGAGCAGCAGCTGGCGCAGATTCTCGGCAAAGACGCGGATGGCCTCTTCGTCGGCACGCTCCTTGCTGAGTGTCATGAACTCGGTCTCGATAGAGGGCTGGAGCAGACGCTTGTAGCCATCCTCGACGGCCTCGCTGACCAGGCGCTGGCAGGGACCATTGCCACGAACGTAGTTGCGCTGCAGACGCTGGATGGCCTCGTCGTCGTCGATGGTGATACTGAGACGCAGGATGCCCTCGCTCTCGCCACGACGCATGGCCAGCAGACGGTGGGAGGAACAGCGCTTCAGGGGCTCTTCCCACTCGAAGTAGTCGGCGTATTTCTGGGCCTCGTCGGTGTCTTTCTTGGACTTGACAACCTTCGACTCGATAAAGGCCTCGCGACGGAAGGTGGCGCGCACCTGATTGCGCGAACGCTCGTCTTCGCTGACCTGTTCGGCGATGATGTCCTGAGCGCCATGGAGGGCTTCAGCGGCGGAGGAGATACCTCCGCGTATAAAACGAAGGGCGACCTGCTCCGGATGCAGTTCGCGCTGCAATGTGAGGATGGTGGCCAGGGGCTCCAGGCCTTGTTCGCGAGCCACCTGGGCACGGGTGCGACGCTTGGGTTTATAGGGCAGATAGATGTCTTCTAGGGTGGTCGATTCCCAGCAGTCGTCGATGCGATGCTGGAGGTCGGGTGTCATCTTGCCTAGTTCGGTGATGGTCTTGACGACTGTATCCTTGCGCTTGGCAATCTCCTGCAACTGCTGGCAGCGATTGCTGATGGCGGTAATCTGCACTTCGTCGAGGCCGCCCGTGCGCTCCTTGCGATAGCGGGAGATGAAGGGAATGGTGCAACCCTCGTCAAGCAGTTTCAGCGTGTTCTCAACAGCATGGTCGGAGAGATGCAGTTCGCTGGAAATCAGTTTGGTGAAAATCTTCAGGTTTTCCATAATCAATAATTGCTTTGGTGCTTGATACTACGGATATGCAGGATGATGCCTGCCACGATGAGCAGCAGTCCGCTGAGGAGCATCGCATTGCTGCTGGTGAGTGACGGAATACGGGTGGCAACGAGCACCAACGTACCTATTATAATAAGGATAATACCCAAATATTGGCTGATTTTCTTCATAAAAACGTTAAATTTTGTGCAAAGATAAGAAATAATTCGTAATTCCTAATTCGTAATTCCTAATTTTTTCGTACCTTTGCACCCGCAATTTGCAAAAATAACAATTTTTTAATTTATTATTAAGTATGAATCAATACGAAACCGTTTTCATTTTGACTCCCGTTTTGTCTGATGACCAGACAAAGGAAACGGTCGCTAAGTTCAAGAAGGTTCTGACCGACAAAGGTGCAGAGATTGTGAACGAAGAGGCCTGGGGACTGAAGAAGATGGCTTACGCTATCCAGAAGAAATCAACAGGTTTCTACTGCCTGCTGGAGTTCAAGGCTGAGCCATCAGTGATTAAGACACTGGAGACCGCTTTCCGTCGTGACGAGAAGGTGATCCGTTTCCAGACTGTAAAGCTTGAGAAGTATGCCATCGAGTATGCTGAGAAGCGTCGTAACAAATTAGGTAAAAAAGAGGAGGCTTAAACTATGGCACAGCAAGACACTGAAATCCGTTATTTGAACGCTCCTTCTATCGACACCAAGAAGAAGAAGTATTGCCGTTTCAAGAAGAGTGGCATTAAGTATATCGACTATAAGGATCCCGAGTTCCTGAAGAAGTTCCTGAATGAGCAGGGTAAGATTCTGCCCCGTCGTATCACAGGTACCTCTCTGAAGTATCAGCGTCGCGTGGCTCAGGCTGTAAAGCGTGCCCGCCAGATTGCGCTGCTGCCTTACGTAACTGACATGATGAAATAAAAAAAGGAGGACGTAAGAAATGGAAATTATACTGAAAGAAGATGTTATCGGACTGGGATATAAGAACGATATCGTAAACGTAAAGTCAGGTTATGGCCGTAACTATCTGATTCCTCAGGGTAAGGGTGTTATCGCTTCTCCTTCTGCCAAGAAGGTGCTCGCTGAGAACCTGAAGCAGCAGGCCCACAAGCTGGCCGCTCTGAAGGCTGAGGCTGAGAAGAAGGCTGAGGCTATCAAGGACGTAGCACTCTGCATCGCTGCTAAGGTTAGCGCTACTGGTCAGCTCTATGGTTCAGTAGGTGTAAACCAGGTGGCTGAGGAGCTGAAGAAGCTGGGTCATGAGATTGATCGTAAGATCATCACCATGAAGGATGCCAAGACCGTTGGCGACTTCGTAGCTCTGGTACACTTCCACAAGGAGGTTACTGCTGAGATTCCTGTAAAGGTTGTTGCTGAGAACGCTCCCGTAGAGGAGAAGAAGGCTGAGGCTCCCGTTGTTGAGGAGGCTCCTGCTCAGGAAGAGGCTGCTGCAGTAGAGGAATAATCCGCTGTAAAGCAAATCATAGTTATTATACGAAGGGAATCCCGATTGCTTAGGCAGTCGGGATTTTTTTTCTAGTAGATCTAGTATTTCTAGTATTTCTAGTATTTCTAGTAGATCTAGTATTTCTAGTATTTCTAGTAGATCTAGTATTTCTAGTAGGGCTAGGGATTGATAGAAACACAAAAAAGAACCGCCGGATTCACATCCGACGGTTTGTTTCTCTCAATTTTTAATGGAGTTCGTTGATTACTTTACGCTGTCAGCAGCAACAGTGTCAGCAGCAACGGTGTCAACCTCTGCGCTATCAACAACTGCGATTGAATCTGAATCAACAGCAACCTCAGCCTGAGCAGTCTTGTTACCACATGATGCGAAAGAAATAGCTGCAACAGCTACGAACATAAATACTAATTTTTTCATTTTTTCTAAGCTTTTTAAATCTGTAAAACAATCATTTGTTTATTAAAACGCTGCAAAGTTAGACATTTTTTTGTTACGTTGTACTTTTTTTTGTGTTTTTTTTTAGGTCGTTTTTGTAACTTTTTTGCAAGCGACTGTAAATCAACAATTTACGAAATGTTAAAATTCGTGAGTTTTTTACACTCATTCGAATATTTGCCAAAAATGAGCCAAAATTGCGTTTTTTTGTGTACCTTTGCAGTTGATAAAGATACACCTTTTTTATATATATGATAGATACCTCGATATTCCAGGGCAAAAAAGCGGCCTATTTCACCTTAGGGTGCAAGCTGAACTTCTCGGAGACGTCAACTTTCGGACGAATGCTCAGCGATATGGGTGTGCAGACGGCTGAAAAGGGCGAGCAGGCAGACATCTGTCTGATCAACACCTGTTCGGTGACGGAGGTGGCCGACCATAAGTGTAGGCAGGCCATCCATCGCATGGTGAGAGAACATCCAGGTGCCTTCGTGGTGGTGACGGGCTGTTATGCCCAGCTGGAGCCGGAGAAGGTAGCACATATTGAAGGTGTAGACCTGGTGCTGGGTTCTAACGAGAAGGCGAACCTGGTGCAATTCCTTTCTGATGGTTTTGTGAGACGCGGTAATACCGCGTCGTACTTGACCAAAAGGACGAAGGATATTAAGACCTTCGCTCCGTCGTGTTCGAGGGGTAATCGTACGCGCTACTTCCTGAAGGTGCAGGACGGGTGCGACTATTTCTGTACCTACTGTACGATTCCCTATGCCCGTGGGTTCAGTCGTAATCCGACTATCCAGTCGCTGGTGGCGCAGGCAGAGCAGGCAGCCCAAGAGGGAGGTAAGGAGATTGTGCTGACGGGTGTGAACATTGGCGACTTCGGCAAGACGACGGGCGAGAACTTTCTCGATCTGGTGAAGGCGCTGGACGCTGTAGAGGGTATCAAGCGCTACCGCATCAGCAGTCTGGAACCCGATCTGCTGAGCGACGAGCTCATCGAGTATTGCGCACAGAGCAGGGCCTTCATGCCCCATTTCCATATCCCTCTGCAGAGTGGTAGCGACACGGTGCTGAAGCTGATGCACCGCCACTACGACAGTCGGCTGTTTGCAGACAAGATACGCCGCGTAAAAGAGCTGATGCCCGATGCCTTCATTGGTGTCGACGTGATGGTAGGTTGTCGAGGCGAGACCCCTGAGTGTTTCGAAGAGACTTACCGGTTGCTGGAGACGCTTGACGTCACCCAGCTGCACGTGTTCCCATACTCCGAGCGTCCTGGAACGTCGGCACTGAGCATTCCCTATGTGGTAAGCGATGCCGATAAACGTCAGCGCAGTCAGCGACTATTGGAGCTGTCGGACCAAAAAACGCAGGCCTTTTACGCGCGTTATATTAATAAGGTGGAAGAGGTGCTGTTCGAGAAGGCCACCCGTGGGCGTGCCATGCATGGTTTTACACGTAACTATATCCGTGTAGAGATTTCGCCTGCCGACGCCCGTGAAGAATACGACAATCAACTCATTAGCGTTCGCTTAGGCGACTTCAATCGCGATAAAACAGCACTGAAATGGATAAGGTAGCTATTGTAATATTGAACTGGAACGGGTCGAAGATGCTGGCGCAGTATCTGCCTACCGTATTGAACTACTCGCGCGACGAGGCTACGGTCTATGTCGCTGACAACGCATCGACGGACGACTCGCTGGGCTTGCTTCGACGTGAGTTTCCGGAGTGTAAGCTCATCGTGCTGGACAAGAACTGGGGCTTTGCCGAGGGGTATAACAAGGCGCTGCACCAGATCGAAGCCGAATACTATCTCTTGCTGAACAGCGATATCGAGGTGACACACCACTGGCTCACGCCACTCATCGAGTTTATGGACGCGCACCAGGAGGTGGCGGCTTGCCAGCCAAAGCTTCTCTCTATATATAACAAGGATATGTTTGAGTATGCAGGGGCGTGTGGGGGATTTCTCGACCGCTTCGGCTATCCCTTCTGCCGGGGGCGCATCTTCGATACCGTAGAGGAGGATAACGGACAGTACGACTATGCTACCGAGGTGCTCTGGGCCACAGGTGCAGCGCTGATGATCCGTTCGAAGGACTATTGGGACGCTGGTGGGCTGGATGGACGCTTCTTTGCCCATAATGAGGAGATAGACCTCTGTTGGCGCCTGCGGATCAGAGGACGTAAGATCTACTGTCTGCCTGAGAGCTACGTCTATCATGTGGGAGGAGGCACGCTGCCGAAGTCGAACCCCATGAAGACATTCCTCAATTTCCGCAATAACCTGACGATGCTTTATAAGTGCTTGCCCGACAATGAGTTGCAATATGTGATGCGTTGGCGATGGTTCCTGGATTACCTGGCCGCTTGGCAGACACTCATCCTGCAGCACCACTGGGGAGACTTCGTGGCCATCTATCGGGCACGTCGTGCCTTCAAGCGCTGGCGCAACGATTTCAAGAAGGATCGCGAGGCGATACAACAGAGTCGGGTAGCTCAGGAGATACCCCAGCAGATGCCTATTTCCATTCTCTGGAATTACTATGCCAAAGGCAAAAAATACTTTTCTGATATAAAATAGGCTAAAATTTTGGCGTTTTGATAACAAATGCTTAACTTTGCAGACGATTTGTAAATAAGATCCCTTGTCGATGCTTCGAGTAAGCATGGAGTGAATCTTGAAAGACGGTGGTGAGCACCAAACGTCCGGTTCTCGGGTTAGGGCTGGCATGGGTCCACAGGGATAGTAATAACATTTAAATTTTTAATTGCATTATGGCAGAAATGAATTTTGGTGGCGTTATCGAGACTGTAGTCACCAGCAAAGAGTTCTCACTCGAGAAAGCACGTGAAGTATTAAAGGATGAGGTGATCGCCGTTATCGGTTATGGCGTACAGGGTCCTGGTCAGGCTTGCAACCTGCGCGACAATGGTTTCAACGTGATCGTTGGTCAGCGTCAGGGCAAGACCTATGACAAGGCTGTAGCTGACGGTTGGGTACCTGGCAAGACCCTCTTCTCTATCGAGGAGGCTGCTGAGAAGGGTACTATCCTCTGCATGTTGCTCTCTGATGCTGGTCAGATGCAGCAGTGGCCCACTATCAAGCAATATCTGAAGCCTGGTAAGACACTGTACTACTCTCATGGCTTCGCTATCAACTGGAGCGATCGCACAGGTGTTGTTCCTCCCAAGGATGTTGACGTCATCATGGTAGCTCCTAAGGGTTCTGGTACCAGCCTCCGCACCATGTTCTGCGAGGGTCGTGGTCTGAACTGCTCTTATGCCGTCTATCAGGACGCTACGGGTAAGGCCAAGGAGAAGACACTGGCCTTCGGTATCGGTATCGGTGCCGGTTATTTGTTCGAGACCACCTTCCAGCGTGAGGCTACCTCTGACCTGACTGGTGAGCGCGGTTCGCTGATGGGTGCTATCCAGGGCTTGCTGTTGGCTCAGTATGAGGTGCTCCGTGAGAATGGTCACTCTCCCTCGGAGGCTTTCAATGAGACTGTTGAGGAGCTGACTCAGAGCCTTGGCCCGTTGTTCGGTGCTAAGGGTATGGACTGGATGTACGCTAACTGCTCTACTACTGCTCAGCGTGGTGCTTTGGACTGGGCTCCCCGTTTCCACGACGCCATCAAGCCCGTGATGGAGTGGCTGTATTACTCAGTAAAGACTGGTAACGAGGCTCAGATCACCATCGATGCAAACTCGAAGCCCGACTATCGTGCCGGTCTGGAGAAGGAGCTTGAGGCTATGCGTAACCAGGAGATGTGGCGTGCTGGTGAGACCGTACGCAAGCTGCGTCCCGAATATCAGGAAGACTGATATTAATTGATAATTGACAATTGATAATTGATAATTATTGATTAATGCAAAATCTTGAAACGATAACCCGCCTTGTGTGCAATATTGCCCGCGAGGCGGGTTCTTATATTAAAAAGGAACGCGCGAGCTTCTCTGTCGATAAGGTGGAGCGCAAGCATGCCCACGACTACGTGTCGTATGTCGACAAGGGTTCTGAGCAGATGATTGTCAAAGCCCTGCGCGAGTTGTTGCCTGAAGCAGGATTCATCACCGAGGAAGGCTTGGCCACACATACCGACGAGCAGATGCTCTGGGTGGTCGATCCGTTGGATGGTACCACGAACTTCATTCATGACTTCCCGCCTTATGCCGTATCGATAGCCCTGATACGTGGCAAGGAGATTCTGGTGGGTGTAGTCTATGAGATCTGTGCAGACGAGTGTTTCTATGCCTGGCAGGATGGCGGTGCATACGTAGAAATGAGAAATGAGAAAGGAGAAATGAGAAATGTTGCTTTGCATGTGGGGTCGAGTGAAATCAACGATGCGCTGATTTGTCTGCAATATCCGTATAACAGCGAAGCCTACAAGCCCGTCATCAAGCGACTTGTCGAGCGCTACTATGGTCATGTGGGCAGCATTCGCAGCATTGGTTCGGCGGCTATAGCCCTGTGTTATGTGGCGGCTGGTCGGCTGGATGCTTACGTTGAGCGTTATATCGGACAGTGGGACTATATGGCTGGTGCGCTGATTGTCATGGAGGCTGGTGGGCGTGTCACTAACTATGCAGGCGATGCCTATTTCATGCAGGGCGACAGCATCGTAGCGACCAATGGTGTCGTGCATCAGGATTTGCTCGATGGGGTAAAGGAATAAAAAAAAGAAGTCCGAAACGATTCGGACTTCAGAGTTGCGGAGGCAGGACTCGTAATCGTTGCTTGCAACGCTTTGATCTTGGTCAAAGAACTGCGACCGGGAGCATGCGAGAGTCCTGCGCAACAAAAAAGCAGCCTAAAAGGCTGCTATAGTTGCGGAGGCAGGACTCGAACATGCGACCTCCAGGTTATGAGCCTGGCGAGCTACCAACTGCTCCACTCCGCGATGTTGTTTTTGTTTTGCGGGTGCAAAGGTACGACTTTTTTCTGTAACAGCCAAATGTTTTCGGAAAAAATCGCCAAAAATAGGTATTTTCCAACATTTCAAGGTAAAAAATTTGGCGGAATGGGAAGTATTTTCTAATTTTGCACACTGTATCAGCAATGTGCAATGTAGAATTTTTGGAGTACAAAAGTTATGTCAATATCAAAAACACGCCAATTGTTAGTGGATGTAGCTCGCCAGCTGTTCGCCAAGAACGGGCTGGAGAATACGACGATGAACGATATTGCGACCGCATCGAAGAAAGGACGCCGTACGCTGTATACCTATTTCAAGTCGAAGGAGGACATCTATTTTGCTGTCATCGAGAGTGAGCTGGAGCGCTTGTCCGACCAGCTCGATGAGGTTGCTGCCAAGCGCATTCCCCCTCAGGAGAAGATCGTCGAGTTGATATATCTGCACCTGAGCATGATTCGTGAGACGGTGGTGCGCAATGGTAATCTGCGTGCCGAATTCTTCCGTAACATCTGGATGGTAGAGAAGGTACGTCGTAATTTCGACGATGCCGAAATTGAACTGTTTCGCAAGGTGTTCCGTGAGGGCAAGGAGGATGGCGAGTTCGATATCGACAATGTCGACTTGGTAGCCGACATCACCCATTATTGTATTAAGGGCCTTGAGGTACCTTATATCTATGGTCGCATTGCCCACGGAATGACAGCCGAGGCCACTAAGCCTCAGGTTGCCAAGATCGTGTATAGTGCGTTGGGAAAACGAAGAATGTAAAAATCAAATATTAATTAATCGTAACAAGAAAATTATGGGATTATTAGAAGGTAAGACAGCGCTGATTACTGGTGCTGCACGCGGTATCGGAAAGGCTATCGCACTGAAGTTCGCCCAGGAAGGCGCAAACATCGCATTCACCGACCTCCAGGTCAACGAAGAGACCGAGCAGGAGATTGCTGCTCTGGGTGTGAAGGCTAAGAGCTATGCATCAAACGCTGCCGACTTTGCTCAGACTGAGGAGGTTGTAAAGGCCGTTAAGGAAGAGTTTGGATCAATCGATATTCTGGTGAACAATGCTGGTATCACCAAGGACGGTCTGATGCTGCGCATGACTGAGCAGCAGTGGGACGCTGTTATTGCTGTCAATCTGAAGTCAGCTTTCAACTTCGTTCACGCTTGTGTACCTGTCATGATGCGCCAGCGTGGTGGATCAATTATCAACATGGCATCGGTAGTAGGTGTGCACGGTAACGCCGGACAGGCTAACTACGCTGCTTCGAAGGCAGGTCTGATAGCACTGGCTAAGAGTATCGCTCAGGAGATGGGACCAAAGGGTATCCGTGCCAACGCTATCGCTCCTGGTTTCATCGAGACCGCTATGACTGCCCAGTTGTCTGACGAGATCCGTGAGGAGTGGAAGCAGAAGATTCCTCTTCGTCGTGGTGGTCAGGTCGAGGATATCGCCAATGTGGCTACCTTCCTGGCTTCAGACATGTCGAGCTACGTCAGCGGACAGGTCATTCAGGTTGACGGCGGTATGAACATGTAAGGTTATGGAAGTCGTCTACGAAGACAACCATATTATCATAGCCAACAAGAAGAGTGGGGAGATCGTACAGGGAGATAAGACTGGCGATCGCCCCCTTTCTGAGTTGGTCAAAGACTATATTAAAGAAAGGTACGCGAAGCCCGGAGCCGTTTTTCTGGGCGTTGTGCACCGTCTGGACCGTCCTGTGGCTGGCCTTGTTGTCTTCGCCCGTACTTCGAAAGCGTTGTCGCGACTGAACAATATGTTTCGTAACGGCGAGGTGCATAAGACCTACTGGGCAATAGTGAATAAAGTGGAGAGAACAGCGAATAGTGATACGTTTACTACCGTTGAGCATTGGCTACTTCGTAATGAGAAGCAGAACAAAAGCTATGCTTACGACCACGAGGTGCCTAATAGCAAACTGGCCAAACTGGAGTATCGGCTGATAGGACAGTCGGAACGCTACAGCTTGTTGGAGGTAAACCTGATGACTGGCCGCCATCACCAGATTCGCTGCCAGTTGTCAACGATAGGATTCCCTATTAAAGGTGACTTGAAATACGGTGCCAAGCGTAGCAATCCTGATGGCAGTATCTCGCTGCTGGCTCGCAAGATAGACTTTGTGCATCCTGTATCAAAAGAGCACATCATAGTGGAGTCGCCACTGCCTGCCGACCCCTTGTGGCATACGTTTAAAATGACAGGGATATGAAGAAAATCTTCTGGTGGATATTAGGCATTCTGCTGAGCCCAGTGCTGCTTTTCGTAGTACTGGCCGTGTTGCTCTATCTGCCCCCTGTTCAGAATTTGCTCGTTGATAAAGTGGCAGCCTATGCCTCTGAGGAGACGGGTATGCAGATAACCGTCGGACATGTCCGGATGGCGTTCCCCTTAGACCTGTCGGTAGAGGACGTGAAGGTCATTCACCAGCCCGACACAATAGCTGATGTAGAGCGTGCAGTAGTTGATATTCAACTCCTTCCTTTGTTCGGCAGCAAGGTGGTTATCAATCAACTGGAGATTGTAAATACCAGCCTGAATACCAACGGTTTCGTGGATGCCGCTCAGGTAAAAGGTAAATTCGGACGCCTCTTCGTCAAGAGCGATGGCATAGACCTGAGCAAGGAGACTGTCGAGGTCAATGGAGCCCGTCTGGAGGACGCTCTGTTAGACATCGCCCTGAACGATTCCGTGCCTGAAGACACCACCACGTCAGAGAACCGTTGGAAGATACATGTCGACGAAGCGAAGATCAAGCGCTCAGACATCACGCTCCACATGCCAGGCGATACGATGAGTGTCCGAGCCCATGTGGGTACGCTTACCGCTCAGGAGGCGATGATTGATCTGGAACAGCAGACCTATACCGTAGCCAGTGTCGACTGGGTGAATGGTGCCTTGCAGTATGACCAGAATTTCCAACCCCGCATTGAGGGTTTCGATTATAACCATATCGACCTGTCGAATATCAATATCGGTATCGACTCCATCTACTACCACGACCCCACGCTCCGTCTGCACATGCGGACGGTAGCCCTTCGCGAGAAGAGTGGCTTGCAGGTCACTGACCTGACAGGTCCGCTGACGATGGAGAATGGTTCCATCCGTCTGCCTCGGTTCCACCTGAAGACTCCTGAGTCCGACATCGACGTCGAGCTGGATATGCCTTTGTCGCTGACCGATTCCATCAATCCCGGTCAGATGCAGCTGCGCCTGAGGGCAATGGTGGGCAAGCAAGACCTCATGACCTTCCTGAGCGCGATGCCACAAGGTTTTCGCGACCAGTGGCCCAACGAGCCCCTGATGCTCAATGGTCAGCTGAAGGGCAACATGCAGTATATGGAGTTCTCCGACCTCGATGTCTCGCTACCTTCCGCTTTCCAAGCTAATGCTACCGGCTTTGTCGCCAACTTGGACCGTCCGCAGCAGTTGCGTGCTGATGTGCAGTTCCAGGCCAAAGCACAAAATATGAGTTTCATCACTGCCATGTTGCCTCGCAACATGCAGCGCAACTATCGCTTGCCTAATGGGATGACAGCTGCTGGGCGTGTGAAGGCCGATGGTGCCAACTATTCTGCCGATGTGACTGCCCATGAGGGCAAGGGTACGGTGAAGCTGCGTGGCCAGTTTAATGCTGATGCCATGCGCTATGAGGCGAAGTTGAATGTCGACCAGCTGAACGTCCATCACTTCATGCCTCGCGACTCCATCTATACCGTTACGGCCGATGTCAATGTGAAAGGGCAGGGTACCGACTTCCTCTCGCCCCGTACCCGTCTGATGGCCGATGCCCATGTGCACCAGTTGCGCTATGGCCGTTGGAATTTCACCCAGATGGCTGTACAGGCTGACGTGCATAATGGTCATGCGCTGGCTCATGTCGACAGTCGTAACGCACTGATTAATGGCAAGATCGACGTCGATGCCCTGTTGAATACGAAGAAGCTCAACGCCACGATTACTGCTGATGTTGACCACATCGATGTCTATAAGATGCAGCTCGTCGAGAAGCCCCTGTCCATCGGACTTTGTGGCCATGTCGACGTCACTTCCGATATGAAGTTGACGCATTACGTCAGCGGACTCATCAGCGACATCAGCGTTCGCGACTCCGTCAAAGCCCTCAACTCCGAGTTTGTCGGACTGCACATCAATACCTCTACTGATACTACACTGGTACGCGCCCAAAGTGGCGACTTCATCGTCAAGCTAGATGCCAGCGGTAATTATGAACACCTGCTGAAGCAGATTAGCATGCTCGCCGATAGTGCTAATGCCCAGTACGACAAGAAAATCATCAACCAGACGGCCCTGCGCCGACTGTTGCCTACGATGAAGCTGCATGTGGAGAGTCAGCGTGACAACCCGCTGGTGACCATTTTGAAAAGTCAGGATGTCAACTTCAAACAGCTGCTCTTCGATATGAACACATCGCCTGCGACGGGTATCAATGGTACTGGTTATGTCCACTCGCTCAGCGTCAGCGACGTGCTTCTTGATACCATCAATTTCCGACTTACCCAGCGCAAGGAGCATCTCTCCTTTGGTGGTCAGATACGCAACAACAAGCGCAATCCCCGCTTCGTCTTCAATGCCCTGTTCGACGGACTCTTCCAGGAGCGTGGTGCTACCTTTGGCGTGCGTTATTTCGATGCTGACAATAAGCTGGGAGCCCGCATTGGTTCAAAGGTTGAGATGCTCGATAGCGGACTCAACTTCCACCTCGTTCCTGAGCGTCCTACACTGGGTTACAAGGAGTTCAACCTGAATGCCGACAACTACCTCTTCCTGGGCAAGAACAATAAGGTACGCGCCCATGTCAATCTGAAGGCCGCTGACGGTATGGGTGTGCAGATCTACTCCGAAGAGACCGATCCCACCAATCTGCAGGATATCACCCTCAGTCTGAATAAGTTCAATCTCGCTGAAATCACCTCCGTTCTTCCCTTCGTGCCCCGTATGTCGGGTATGATGGAAGGCGACTATCACGTCATACAAGATGCGGCTGGCCATCTCTCCGTCGCCAGCGATATGGCTGTCAGCGACATGACCTACGAGCATTGTCCGATAGGTAATGTCAGCACTGAAATGATCTATCTGCAGAAGAGCGACTCCGCCCATGCTGTAGAAGCCCGTCTGATGAAAGACGAGGCAGAGGTAGCCCTGCTTTCGGGTACTTATTATAATAAAGGTGTAGGCTCGCTTGACGCTGCACTGCGACTTCAACACTTCCCACTGTCTATTGCCAATGGTTTTGTGACCGACCAGGTGGTTGGCTTACAAGGATACGGTGAGGGTGAGCTGAGTGTGAAGGGCCCCGTCTCCAGACCTGTTGTGAACGGTGAGATACTGCTCGATTCGACGTATGTGGAGAGCGTGCCCTATGGTGTCTCGCTACGCTGCGACAATGACCCTGTGCGCATCGTCGACTCGAAACTGCTATTAGAGAACTTCACCCTGTATTCGTATAATGAGAACCCGCTGAACATCAAGGGCGAGGTCGACTTCTCCAACCTTGATAAGGTGATGGTCAATATGAGGCTGGGAACCCGTAATTTCCAGGTCATCAACGCCAAGGAGAATCCCAAGAGCGTGGCTTATGGCAAGGCCTTCGTTAATATGTTTGCCTCCATGCGTGGCTCGCTTGACAATCTGAATATGCGCGGCCGTCTGGAGGTGTTAGGTACTACTGATATGAGCTATGTGCTGCGCGACTCACCCCTGACCACCGACAATCAGTTGGACAATCTGGTTAAGTTTACGGACTTCAGCGACACCACGAAGATTGTCGTCGAGCGTCCGCCACTCAACGGATTCACGATGGATATGACCCTCGAGGTGTCGAAGGGCGCCCATGTGATGGCTTACCTCAACGCCGACCACTCCAACTACATCGACCTGATGGGAGGAGGTTCGTTGCGTATGCGCTATACGCCAGCAGACAATCTCCAGTTGACGGGACGTTATACCTTGTCGAACGGTGAAATGAAATACTCGCTGCCCGTCATTCCGCTGAAGACGTTCACCATTCAGAACGGCTCATATATCGAGTTTACGGGCGACCCCATGAACCCCACGCTGAACATCACCGCTACGGAGCGCACCAAGGCTAGCGTCTCGAATACCAATGGAGTAGGGCGTAGCGTCGACTTCGACTGTGGTGTCGTGATCACCAAGACGCTCAACGATATGGGTCTTCAGTTCACGCTCGATGCCCCAGAGGACATGCAGCTGCACAGCGAGTTGCAGTCGATGGGAGCCGAGCAGCGAGGCAAGCTGGCCGTCTCCATGCTCACTACGGGTATGTATCTGGACAGCGGTAATACCAATGCCTTCTCGATGAACTCCGCCCTCAGCTCGTTCCTCAACTCCGAGATCAACCACATCACGGGTAATGCCCTGCGCACCGTCGACCTCTCGTTTGGTATGGACAACACCATCGATGCCCAAGGTTCCAGCCATACCGACTATTCGTTCAAGTTTGCCAAGCGTTTCCTGAACAACCGTCTGAAGGTGGCCGTTGGTGGTAAGGTGTCGTCGGGTGCTGAACTGCAACAGCGTAACAACTCGTTCTTCGACAATGTCTCATTGGAATATCGCTTGGACGATACGGCCAACAAGTACCTGACGCTCTTCTTCCAGAACAACGCCTACGACTGGCTTGACGGATATTCTCAGAAATATGGCGGTGGCTTCATCTGGCGTCGCTCGCTACAGTCGTTCTGGGACATCTTCCGCTTCAAGGACCAGAAGCCTGTTATGCGTAGGCCTCAGACCACCACACAGCCCGTTCCTACCGACACTCTAAAAACGAAACCGCAAAATGAAACGAAATAGCATCATCATATCGCTCAGCGTGCTCCTCTTGGTGTCATGCTCAATGACGAAGAATATCCCAGAGGGCGACCAGCTCTTTACGGGACTGACCAAGATAGCCTATGACCATCAGGACAACGACTCCAACTTCACGTCAGCCCAGACTGAGGTCGAGGCAGCGCTGGCTACTGCGCCCAATGGTGCCATCTTCGGCAGCTCCTATCATCGTTTGCCCTTCTCGTTTGGTGTCAGCGTGTGGAACCACTATCAAGGCTCTGAGTCGGGTTTTGGCAAGTGGATGCTCAAGAGCTTTGGCAAACAGCCTGTCCTCATGTCGTGGGTCAATCCCCAGCTGCGTGCTCAGGTGGCCCAGTCGGTTCTCCGCAATCATGGCTATTTCAACGGACGTGTGTCGTATGATGTCGTCCAGCAGAAGAATCCCAAGACGGCCAAGATAGGCTATACCGTCACCCCTGGCCGTCTCTATCGTCTCGACAGCGTCGGCTATTTCGGATTCCCCGCTCATGCTGACAGTTTGATCAAAAGTACCCAGCCTGAGGCGCTGATTCACAAGGGCGATCCCTTTGAGGTTGCTAAACTCGATGCCGAGCGCAATCGTATCAGCACGCTGTTGCGCAACAATGGTTACTACTATTACCAGCCCGACTACGCCTCCTATTTGGCTGACACTTTTGTCGTCGACGGCAAGGCCCAGCTGCGCTTCCAACTGGCTAAGGACGTGCCTGTGGCTGCTCAGCATCAGTGGTACATCGGACGTGTCAATATCAATATGAAGAAGACCTTTATGGAGCAGCCCACCGACTCGTTCGTAGGTCGCTTCTTCACTGTCCGCTTTGCAGGTAAGAAACCACCTATCCGTCCTCGTGTCCTCATGGCTGATATCAAGCTGCGCCCCCGTCAGATGTACAGCTATTCAGATTATGTGGAGTCCGTCAGCAAGATCAATGCTATGGGCCTGTTCTCGATGACCGATTTCCAGTTTACACCACGTGATACTACCGCCACTTGCGATACCCTCGACCTGACGCTCAACTGCACTTTCGACAAACCCTGGGACTTCTATGTCGAGACCAATTTCAATGCCCGTACCATAGGACGTATGGGTCCTGAGCTGAAGACGGGCGTCACTCGTCGCAATGCCTTCCGTGGTGGCGAGAAGATAGACATCAATCTGCATGGCTCCTACGAGTGGTCTACCAGTGGCGGTTCGGCGATGAACAATTACGAGTATGGTGCCGATGCCTCTATCGAGTTCCCACGTATCATAGCACCTTTTGTGGGGGGCAACCGCATCCGTCGCGACAAGCAAGGGCGCATCATCCGTCGTCGCCGTTTCTATACTACTCCTACCACACTGGCTAAGATTTCGACTAATATCATCCATCGTCCCGACTATTACAAGATGCATGTGGTGAGTGGCGAATGGACCTACCGCTGGCAACCTACCGCACAGAGTCGTCATGAGTTCTCGCCACTGACGGTGAAGTATCAGTTCATGAATAGTCATACCGACAAGTATGCCGAGCTGGTCCTGAATAATCCTTATCTGCTGGCCACCATGCAAGACTACTTCATCCCTGAGATGCGCTACACCTATACCTACACGTCGCAATCCACGCTGCGTCACCCCATTCGCTGGGAGACGACCATTGCTGAGTCGGGCAACGTCGTATCGCTGGGTTATATGATTAAGGGCGACAGCTGGAACGACAAGGATAAGAAACTCTTTAAGAATCCCTATTCGCAGTTTGTGAAGCTCGAGACCGACTTCACCAAGACGTGGACACTTAACAGCTCTACACGACTCGTCGCTCATCTCAATGGCGGCTATATCTGGTGTTTCGGCAACTCCACCTACGCTCCCAACAGCGAGCTCTTCTATGTGGGAGGCGCCAACTCCATCCGAGCTTTCTCCGTGCGTGGAGTCGGTCCTGGTGATGTAGAATCGTTTGGCGATCGTGCCACCGACTACCTGTTGCGCAATGGTAATATGAAGCTCTTGGGCAACCTTGAGCTGCGTCAGCGACTCTTTGGCAGTCTGCATGGCGCCCTGTTCCTCGATGCGGGTAATGTGTGGAACACTTCCGGTAGAGCCTACGGCCAGTTCCGTATGAAGGATATGTTGCGCGAGATGGCAGTAGGTACGGGCGTCGGTATTCGCTACGACCTCGACTTCCTCATCCTGCGTCTCGACTGGGGTATAGGACTCCACATGCCTTACGATACGGGCAAGTCGGGCTTCTTCAATATCGACAGTTTCAAGGACTGTCAGACGCTTCATTTCGCCATTGGTTATCCTTTCTAAGGTTAAAGAGTGGTAAAATCGCTTTTTGCTGAGAATTTTTTCGTACTTTTGCAGACAGTTAATGATCATTATTTACTAAATAGATTAATATTCAATGAAACCGACTTTGTTTCTTTTAGCAGCTGGCATGGGTAGCCGATATGGTGGCCTGAAGCAGCTCGACGGTCTGGGCCCTAATGGCGAGACCATCATGGACTATAGTATTTACGATGCCATTCAGGCAGGTTTTGGTAAGATTGTATGGGTGATCCGCAAGGACTTCGAGGAGCAGTTCCGCACCCAGATCCTGGCCAAGTACGAGGGTAAGGTGAAGTGTGAGCTCTGCTTCCAGGCGCTCGACGCACTGCCCGCAGGTTTCAGCGTTCCCGAAGGTCGTCAGAAACCTTGGGGTACCAACCATGCTGTGCTGATGGGCAAGGATGTCATCAAGGAGCCTTTCTGTGTCATCAACTGCGACGACTTCTACGGTCGCGACTGCTTCATGCAGATTGGCAAGTTCCTCTCTAATCTGCCTGAGGGTGCTAAGAACAAGTATGCTATGGTCGGCTTCCGCGTTTGCAACACACTCTCAGAGAATGGCAGCGTGGCGCGTGGCGTCTGCACTTATAATGACAAGCGTCACCTGACCGATGTTGTTGAGCGCACTGAGATTATGCGCATCGACGGCACCATCAAGTATAAGGACGAGCAGGGCGAGTGGCAGGCTCTCGACGAGAATGCCCCTGTCTCCATGAATGTGTGGGGCTTCACTCCCGACTATTTCGAGTACAGCGAGGCTTATTTCAAGGAGTTCCTCAGCGATCCTAAGAACATGGAGAACCTGAAGGCTGAGTTCTTTATCCCCTTGATGGTCAACAAACTCATCAACGACGGCACGGCTACCTGCGAGGTGCTCGATACCACCTCTAAGTGGTTTGGTGTGACCTACGCTGCCGATCGTGAGGACACCGTAAATCGTATTCAGAAACTCGTCGACGAGGGCGTTTATCCTAACAAGCTCTTCTAAGTCGCGATATGCTCAATCCGATATTAAGCGAGGGGGAGTGCAGCTTGCTGCGCTCCCTCATCGAAGGTGCCGACTCCATCGTGCTCTGTGTTCATCAGAACCCTGATGGCGACGCTATGGGCTCTATGCTGGGCATGGGTGAGGCCTTACGCACGCTAGGTAAGGACCCGTTGATGGTTGTTCCCGACCAGTTTCCCGACTATCTGCACTGGTTGCCTAACTCCGAGAAGATTGTGCGCTACGACAAGCGCAAGGACTACGTTGATACCGTCTTGAAGATAGCTGACCTCGTCATCTGTCTCGACTTCAACACCCCGTCGCGCACCGACGAGATGGCTGCTGCGCTGTGTGCGTCGCCTGCCAAGAAGGTGCTCATAGACCATCATCCCGGTCCCGAGGTAGATACTGTGCTCTGCATCTCTCATCCTGAGATGTCGTCGGCTAGCGAACTCGTGTTCCGTGTTATCTGGCAACTGGGACTCTTCGACCGTTTGGGCCAGCATTATGCCGTTCCCATCTATTGTGGCATGATGACCGATACGGGAGGCTTCACCTTCAATTCCAACGACCCCGACATCTTCTTCATCATCAGCCAGCTGCTCACCAAGCACATCGACAAGGACAAGATCTACCGCAACGTCTATCATAACTACAGCGAGCACCGTCTGCGTCTCGTGGGCCATGTGTTGTGCAATCGTCTGGTGGTTGACGCTGAGCGCCATGCTGCCTACTACACACTTGATCGCGACGATCTGCGCCAGTTCCACTTCATCAAGGGCGATGCTGAAGGACTGGTCAATATGCCCCTGCAAATCAAGGGCTTAAAGCTCAGCATCTCTTTGCGCGAAGATACGGAGCGCGATCATACCATATGGGTGTCGCTGCGCTCAGTCGACAAATTCCCCTGCAATGAGATGGCAGCCCGCTTCTTCAACGGTGGAGGCCACTTGAATGCCTCTGGCGGACGCCTCAATTGCTCAATGTCCGAAGCTGTCGATATCGTCCATCAGGCCTTTATTGCGTTTGAGGACAAGTTAAAGTAGTCTAATATTGCAGATATTTGCCGAATAATTTGTAATTTTGTGGCCGAATTAAACTTTTTGACACTCAAAGATGAAGAAATTTTTATATCCTGTCGTGCTGTTGCTCGTTGCTTTCACCTATGTCAGTTGTGAGAATTACGAGACCTATGCCGACAAGAAGGAAGCCGAGCGTGATGCCATTGACAGATTCATTGCTCGCGAAGGTATTCAGGTCATTGATGATGCCCAATTCAAGGCTCAGAACAACACCACCGACGTGTCGAAGAACCAGTATGTGCGCTTCGACCGCAATGGCGTCTACATGCAGATTGTCCGTCAGGGCTGTGGCGATAAGATGGAGGAGAACAAGACCGTCAACGTGCTCTGCCGTTTCCTCGAGAAGAATATCATGACCGATTCCATCCTCATCCGTAACGACGATGTTGCCTGGTTGACGCGTAATAACATCACCTACAATGTATCCGACTATATTGACAAGATGACCTGTTATCGTACAGGAACCACCATCACTGCTTCGTTCGTCTCGGGCATGATGTATATGTTCCATAGCTCAGCATCTGTTCCCGCTGGCTGGCTCGTTCCCTTGAACTACGTCAACATCGGACGTCCTGATCCCGCTTCTGCTACTGAAGAGGAGGTTGCCAAGGTGCGACTCATCGTACCCCACTCACAGGGCACTGCCGACGCGTCGTCCAGCGTCTATCCCTGCTATTACGAAATCACTTATCAACGTACACGTTAAAAATCATTATTCCATATGACACTGATTAAATCCATTTCCGGTATCCGTGGTACCATTGGCGGTCCCACTGGCGATACTCTCAACCCACTCGATATCGTTAAGTTTACAACAGCCTATGCTCAGTTCATTGGTGGACGTAAGGTGGTAGTAGGCCGCGATGGTCGTATGTCTGGTCTGATGGTTCGCAATGTTGTCGTAGGAACCCTTATGGGTATGGGCTACGATGTCATAGATATTGGCTATGCCACAACTCCAACCACAGAGTTGGCCGTTCGTATGGCAGGTGCTGATGGTGGTATCATCATCACCGCATCTCACAACCCCCGTCAGTGGAATGCCCTGAAGTTGCTTAACCGCGAGGGCGAATTTCTCACTGCTGCCGATGGAGCTGAAGTGCTTCGTATGGCTGAGGCTGAGGACTTCAACTACGCAGAGGTAGACCATCTTGGCAGCCTTACTGTCGACGATACTTACAACCGTCGCCATATCGACTCTGTTCTTGCCCTTAAGCTAGTAGACCGCGAGGCTATCAGCAAGCGCAAGTTCCGTGTGTGTGTGGATACCATCAATTCTGTAGGTGGCATCATCCTGCCTGAGCTGTTCCAGGCACTGGGTGTAGACTACGTGATTCTTAACGGTGAGTGCACAGGCGACTTCGCCCACAATCCTGAGCCTTTGGAGAAGAACCTGCAGGGCATCATGGATGAGATGAAGAGCGGTCGTTACGACTTGGGTATTGTTGTCGATCCCGATGTCGACCGTCTGGCTTTCATCTGCGAGGATGGTCGTATGTTTGGCGAAGAGTACACGCTGGTCAGCGTAGCCGACTACGTGCTCTCTCAGACCCCAGGCAATACCGTTAGCAATCTCTCCAGCACCCGTGCTCTGCGCGATGTTACTGAGCGTCACGGTGGCACCTATTCCGCTGCTGCTGTTGGCGAGGTCAACGTCACTACGAAGATGAAGGAAGTCAACGCCATTATTGGTGGCGAGGGCAATGGAGGAGTCATCTATCCTGAGAGCCACTATGGTCGCGATGCCCTCGTAGGCATCGCCCTCTTCCTCACCTCACTGGCTAAGAAGGGCTGCAAGGTCAGCGAGCTTCGTGCCACCTTCCCCGATTATCAGATTGCCAAGAACCGCATCGACCTCACCCCAGAAACTGACGTCGACGCCATCCTGGTCAAGGTGAAGGAGATGTTCGCCAAGGATGCTACCGCTCAGGTCAACGATATCGATGGTGTCAAGATTGACTTCCCTGACCGTTGGGTTCACCTGCGCAAGTCGAACACTGAGCCCATCATCCGCGTCTATAGCGAGGCTGCTACGATGGAGTCTGCCGACGAGCTCGGCAAGCGCCTTATGCAGGTCGTTTACGACATGCAATAATAAAAACTTTTGATCATTATAAAAGAGGGCTGAGCACCATCGGTGTCCAGCCCTCTTTCTTGATTGACATACTTAGAAGTTCACGCCGATAGCCATGAACAGGTTCTGGTTGCGGGCGGTGGCGAAATCATCTTTGATGATGTTGGCCAGACCGAAGTCGAAACCAATTTCGGCATAGAGCATCTTGTATTCAGCACCACAGCCCACGCGGAGCCCACCATCGAAGCGACGGAAATCGTTGAAGGAGGAATGGGACTCGCGCTGCACTGTTGTGGAGCCGTAGTTCTTGGTTTTGCCTCCGACACCATAGGCCAGATAGCCTCCTAGGAAGGGCTGGATGTAGAGGTCGTCGAGGACATCGAACGAATATTTGATGACGATAGGAGCCTGCAGATAGGTCAGGCGAGTGGTAATCTCGGCACCATCGCGATAGCGCTTGCCTCCCTTCTCGGAGTAGAGCAGTCCTAACTCAAGCCATAGTGGGGTGGAGTTGGCCAGCTGGATGCCGTAGACGCCCCCAACCATAAGACCTGAACGACTGTCTAGGTCGACGTCGATGACATCGCTATTGACGGTGGCGACGTTCAATCCGAGGCGCAGACCATAGTAGCGTTCAGTGGTCGTTCTACTGTAGCGGCTGCGTTCGCGCGACGTCTGATACTGAGCCAGACAATGGGTGGCCACTGTGGCCAGGCATATCATCAAAAGTATTTTCTTCATGTCTCTCTTTTACACGGTCTACTCGTAGTGGGTGTCGAGATAGGTGACGTGGGTAACGAGGTACTCCTCGATGCCGTGCTTACCATCAGCACCACCGATACCACTCTTCTTCACACCTGCATGGAAGCCCTGCATGGCCTCGAAGTGCTCGCGGTTGATATACGTCTCGCCAAACTCGAGCTCACGAGCCACACGGGTAGCAGTGTCGATATCCTTGGTGAAGACACTGGATGCCAGACCGTATTCGCAGTCGTTGGCCCAAGCAATAACCTGATCCAAGGTTTCGAACTCAACTAGAGGAATAACAGGACCGAAGGTCTCCTCGTGGATGATGTCCATATCCTGTGTACAGCCATCGAGAACGGTTGCAGCATAGAAGTAGCCCTTGGTGCCTACGCGATGACCACCGCATAGCAGCTTAGCACCCTGCTTGATGGCGCGCTCCACCTTCTCTTTGACGCTCTCCAGTGCGCGAGCCTCTACCAACGGACCCATATCGACGGTGTGGTCTTGGCAGACGTCGCCCACCTTGACAGCCTCCATCTTCTTGACGAGAATCTTGGTGAACTCGGCCTTCACTTCCTTCTGCACATAGACGCGCTCGGCATTGTTACAGATCTGACCATTGTTACCGATACGCGAGTCGACAATCCACTGGGCTGCCTTCTCCAGGTCGGCATCCTTGCAAACGATGGCAGGAGCCTTACCACCCAGCTCAAGGCTGACCTTGGTGATATTCTTAGAAGCTGCAGCCATGATGCTCTCGCCAGCACCTACAGAACCGGTGACAGAGACGATGTCAATCTTGGGCGAGCCAGCCATCTCGTTGCCGATGACGCTTCCCTTACCCGTTACGATATTGATGACACCCTTGGGCAGACCCACTTTGTCTATAACCTCGCCGAATACGGTACAGTTCTCAGGGGTGAGTTGTGAGGGCTTGATGACGATGGTACATCCGGCAATCAGCGCAGCACCAGCCTTGCGGGCGATGAGGAAGAAGGGGAAGTTCCAGGGCAGGATGCCTGCTACGACACCAATAGGCTTCTTCGACAGGAAGATGGTCTCGTTAGGACGGTCTGAGGGGATAATCTCGCCCTCGATGTGGCGTGCGAACGATGCCATGTAGTCGAAATACTCGGCAGTGACGTCGACCTCGATGGTAGCCCATGTGATGGTCTTACCCTGCTCGCGCATGATGATGTCGATGAACTCCTCGCGACGCTCACGGATACCGTTGGCCAGTTTCTTCAGCCAGCCAGCACGCTCGATGGCAGGAGTCTTGGCCCACGCCTTCTGAGCAGCACGGGCTGCGTCAAGCGCACGGTTCACATCCTCGATAGTGCCATTAGGCTGTCGAGAAATGACTTCCTCAGTAGAGGGGTTCAACACATCAATCCACTGGCCGTTCGATGCTTCGCAGAACTGACCGTTAATGTACATTTTCAAATCTTTCATACCTGTTTGTTTTAGTAAAGTAGTTAAGTGACTAATCTATCGAAGGGCAAAGTTACGCTATTTGTTTGACATCACCAAATTATTTGCCCAAAAATTTCGTATCGAGATACTGTTGGAAAGCATCCTTGTACATGTCACCAATGGGCAGATAGGTGTCGGTGTCCATGATAACACGGTTCTTGTTGACCTCTTGAATCTTCGTCAGATTGATGATGTATGAACGGTGGATGCGCATGAAGTAGGAGGGCAGACGCTCCTCCATCTTTTTCATGGAGAGCAGCGTAATGATGGGCTTGGACTCGCTCTCGAGATAGACCTTCAGATACTCGCTCATAGCCTCGACGTAGCGGATGTCGCTGATGCTGACCTTCACAATGCGATATTCGGTCTTGAGGAAGATGGTGTCATCTTCGAGGTTAGAGGTAAGAGGTAAGGGGTTGGAGGCTAGAGAAATGTTCTCACGACCCTCTAATCTCTCCTTTATCCGATTCGCTGCTCGCTGGAAGTCCTGCAGACCGAAGGGCTTGAGCAGATAGTCGACAGCATTGACCTTGAAGCCCTCTACGGCGTATTCAGCATAAGCGGTAGTGAAGACCACGAGGGGTGGGGCCGTGAGTGTCTTGATGAAGTCCATGCCGTTGAGGTCGGGCATGTTGATGTCGCAGAAGATGGCATCTACAGTGTCTTGTTGCAGAAACTGCTGGGCCTCGAGTGCACTCTGGCACTGGGCTGCCAATTCTAGGAATGGTACTTTGCCTATGTAGGCTGCGATTTGCTGGAGCGCCAGGGGCTCGTCGTCAATAGCCAAGCATCGAATCATGTCAGTGGTATTAAGAGTTCAACATTATAAATGTCAGGTTCGTCCTGTATATTTAGCGTAAAATTGTTGTCATAGAGTAAGTTTAAACGTTGTTTGACATTGGTGAGTCCGACGCCTCCTTTCTCCTGATTGGGCTTGTCGGCTTTGCTGTTGCGGCAGGTGAATCGGAGCTTGGTGTCCTCGATGCCTACCTTGACGTCGATGAACGACTCGTGCTGATAGGAGATGCCATGTTTGAAAGCATTCTCGATGAAGGTGATGAGCATCAGCGGTGGAATCTGGCGATCAGGAGCCTGGGTGGGCAGGTCGACCGTGATCTTGACCTTATCGGTATAGCGCAGGCGCATCAGCGTGACGTAGTTGCGAATGAAGTCGAACTCACGGGTCAGCGGTACCCCTTTCTTATCGCCTTCATAGAGCACGAAACGCATCATCTTCGACAGTTCCAGGATGGTCGACTTGGCTTTCTCAGCATCGATATCTACTAGTGCATGGATATTGTTCAGCGTGTTCATGAAGAAGTGAGGGTTGATCTGGTATTTCAGATATTCCAGCTGTTGCTCCAGATTCTCCTTCTCCAACCTGATGAGCTTCTTCTTGTCGTCGCGATGCTTGAAGTAGTACTTGATGCCTAGGTTCGTGCCCAGCATGAGAAACAGCACGAGTGTGGCTACGATGTCGTGTTCGCCAATGATGGCGGGTGGCGTGTGGCGCCTCTTCTTGTCGTCGGGCTTGAAGGTGGGTTCATGGTCAGGCTTATGCATGTCTTCGGGTTTATGCATGCCATCGGGCTCATGCATACCATCGGGCTCGTCGTCAGGACGGAAATCGTCATATGGTCTATGACCATCGTCGAAGGGGGGACGCACATCGTCCATCTTCTCCATCTTTGGCTTATGAGCCATATTGGCAGGGTTCCCATTGCACTGATAGATCATGAACCCCGCTATCATCGTCACGAAGAGCGAGCCGTAGAGCAGTCGTTTGTTCCCATATACCAGCAGGGGTGCGATGATGAAGTTGTGGATGAGAAACAACAGTAGATAGACCGTGAAATGTTGCCAGACCATGATGACCTCGCTCCACTGGAAGGTCAACGACTCGTTGTTCAAGGCACGCAGATAAAGACTTAGCACTGGGGCTGCAAAAAGCAACCCCCATAGTGCTAAGTACATGATATGTTCTTGTCGCGACTGATGTGCCATCCACCTATAAAAACGTAATTTTTCGTTTTTTATTGTCATGTGAATGCTTTCATTTATAAGAAGGGAGATTACCAGTGTCCGCCAGGGAATCCTCCACCCATACTGCTGCTGATGCTATTGCTGGCCGTCACGCTCTGTGTCGTGCTGCCCAGCGAGAGGGTGTAGTTGGTGCCGCTCTTCATGTTAGGAGCGCTGACCATGATGGTACCGTTGTTGTATGTGTAAGGAGGCATGGTGAACGAAGCCAGTGTCGTGCTGCCATTACTGATGGTGACAGTGCTGTTGGCCTGTACGCTGCCTGTGGTGCTGACGATGCCCTGTGAGGTGCTGCCCAGAGTGCCATCTATGCGTCCGCCAATGCCGAAGATGTTACCTCCCGTGATGTAGAGCTTATGGCGCTCGTCGATGTCGATGCCTGCCTCAGCACCACTCGCACCATAGGCTATCAGCGTGCCACCCGAGATATACATATTGCCGTTCGAGTCTATGCCGTCGTTCTGTGTACCTACGGCAGTGACGCTACCTCCCTTGATATACAGGTCGCCAGCCGAGTTGATGGCATCGTCGTAGGCTGATACCATGATGGTTCCGTCGTTGATGGTCAGTATGGCTTTGCTCTCGATGCCCTCGCCATTCTTACCGCTGGTGCGTACCATGATGGTTCCACCGTTGATGGTCAGGTTGTCGTCCACCTTGATGCCCTTAGGTGATGCTGTGTCGCCATTGCCACTGTATTGCGAACCGGTAGTGATGACGTAGAGCTCGCCACCATTGATGGTCGAAGGACAGTCGGCCTTCAGACCCTTGCCGCCCGAACCAGAGCTTTTCAGTTTCACAACGCCAGCATTCATGGTGAAGGTGGAGTCGGCCTTGATGCCTGCAGCACCCTTCGCCTCCTTGTCGGTGGTGTCGTAGGTGCCATTGCCGGAGGTGATGACGGTTGTACGTCCACCATTGACGATGATATGACTCTCGCAGTTGATGCCCTTGGCAGCCTCGGCCGTAGTCTCGACATTGATGATACCACCATTGATGAAGATACCGTCGTTGGCCTTGATGCCGTGATTAGCGGTAGACTTGGCGTAGATGTTATTGCCCTTGCGGAACACGATGTAGTCGGCCGAGTGGATACCATTGTTGTAGTTGCCATAGACCTCGAGCGTACCACTGCCGTTGAAGAGCAGCTTGCCCTTGCAGTAGAGTGCACCCTTGTGGTCGTTCTTCGACGAGGTGCCATCGGTCAGCTTGTTGTTGGTGCCATCGGCTACGACCACGTAGGCACGCTTGCCACTGAGCAGGTTGAGCGCAGCACTGTCTGGATTGTTGATGCTGACACCATTGAGCTTCACCTCGTATTTCTTGTCGCCCAGAACGGTGAACGATCCATTGCTGGTCTCACCGCTCAGCACGTAGCAGATGCCCTTCGTCGAGGCGTGATTAGCCGTGATATGCCCACCATTGACGCTGATGGTGACGCCATTTTCCGTCTTGGCTGTTGGGTTGGATAGGTCGATGGCCACTTCGGTAGCAAATGTGTTGTTGTCCAGATTGTCTTCCTCCTCCGGGAAGTATTCGGTGGCTGCGCTGGAGGGTTCGGCAGTGGTCTTGTCGATATCGATGCTGAAGGTCAGCAACTCACCGCTGCTGGCACTCATCGTACCGTTGCTACCACTAATGGCACCCGTTCCACCCGTGCCTTTGCTGTCAATATAACTTTGGAATTCGCTGTAAGGATCCTGTGCTGAGCAGGCTGTCACTACGGCCATCGTGGCCATCAGTGTCCACAAAAACATCGTCTTTTTCATATCTCTTGTCCTTTTAAAGTTGTTAATGATTATTTTTATGCGACAAAAGTAGACGAAAAAAGCCGGTCCACCAAAAACTTTCAGCGAACCGGCCTAATTATTCAGCGAATGATTAAAGTCCTAATTTGCTTTTTGCTGATGCAGCAGCGTTGTCGATAGCATCGCTTGCCTTCTTCTTAGCAGCCTCCTTGGTCTCTTCTACCTTCTGGTCAGCAGCAGCCTTAGCCTCTTCCACCTTCTCGTTGGCAGCGTCGACAGTAGCGTCCTTCACCTCAGTGGCAGCGTCGCCAACATTCTCGATGAAGCTCGTAACCACCTTTTCGGGCTCAATCTCAGTCAGGGCAGCAACGGCAGCTACAGCAGCCTCGCTATCACCGGCAACAGCCTTCACCTTGTCGGCATTCTCCTTCAGGAAGTTCTGAATCTTAGCCACATACTCCTTGGCCACCTCGGGGTTTTCCTTGATCAGGTTGGCTATCTTCTCCTTAACGGTAGCCAGAGCCTCCTGCAACTTGGCAGCATCGCCAGACTCGAACAGAGCGCTGATGGCATTGATGTCCTCCTGAGCAGCAGCCTCAGACAGCGAGTCAACCAGTGCTACTGAGTCAACGGCCTCGGCAGCCTGCTGAGTTTTGTTACCACACGATGTTGCGAACGAGATGGCAGCAACAGCCATCACTGCGAAAATGATTTTCTTCATAATGTTTTCCTTTCTCCTTTTTTTAATAAATAAATGTGTTTAGTTAAAATACGGGGGCAAAGATACGTTTTTTCTATATATCGTGTACTCAGACAACCTGTTTTTTAAACTTTTTTTACACACTGGTTACCATTGGATAACTACCATGTGATGCCATCTACCTTCTATAGATGTCACTTAAGAAAATCAAGCATAAAAAATATTGGGCTTCTTGTTTTAAATTTGTGGAAAATGTGTAACTTTGCAGCGAGAGCCATCAGACTTGCTTGGATGACGAGAGTGCCCTCTGTTTTTATATAATATTAGGTGATATGAAACAAGAAAATACAACGCCCACCTCTGGATACCCCAAACTGGATGAATGGGTGATGATATGGCGAGAGACACTGCCAAAGTATTTCGGATACCCATTTAACGAGGTCTCGCCGCTGCGCGACTTCTATGAGTGGTACTATGCTGCAGGCATCAACCTGATGAACCTGAATAATGCTGGCGACCCGTTTACCGACACACCTTGGGAGGTGTCATCGCAGGTTTTCGAACGCGAGGTCATCGAGTTCTTCGCACCGCTTTACGATTTCGACGACGGCAACCGATGGGGACTCATCACCCATAGCGGCTCCGACGGCAACAATCACGGCATCTACTTCGGTGCCAACTACCTGAAGCACAAGACGATGGTGAGCACCAATCGTCCAGGACAGGCCCCCATACTCTATGTGAGCGACGAGGCCCACTACTCGAATATGCGACTGGCTCACCTGCAGAACCTGGAAACACGGCTGGTGAAGAGCGACACTATGGGGCGCATGATTCCCGAGGAACTGGAACGTGCACTCGACACGTCGCGTCCGGCACTCGTGGTCTATGCCTGTGGCTCTACCTTCAAAGGGGCTATCGACGATATGCCTGCGCTGAACGACGTGCTCCGCCGTCACCCTGAACTGCCTGCCGTCTATCGTCATGTCGATGCGGCACTCTTTGGCGGCTACCTGCCGTTTACCGAGCACCGCCATCTGGTGAGCAGCAAGAAGATGGGCTTTGAGTCGATTGCCGTCAGCGGCCATAAGTTCTTCGGCATCGACTCGCCATGCGGACTCTTCATCTGCACGCGTGAGGTGTACGACAACCAGTCAGACTTCGACGTACCTTATCTGAATAAGAACATGCGCATGATCAACTGTTCGCGCGACCCCATCCAGCCGCTTAAGTTTTGGTGGGTGGTACAGAAAGTGGGTGCCGAAGGGTGGGCGCGTCAGGCCCGTCGAATCATGGAGCTGACGGCTTATCTGAAGAAGCAGCTCGATAAAGCAAGCTATCCCGCGTGGGTCAACGAATACAGCAACACCGTTTTTATGCGATGCCCGTCGCCAGAATTGGCCCACAAGTACCAGTTGGCACAGAACGAGGATACACGTTTCGGAGGCAAACTGTGCCACGTGGTGGTGATGCAGCATTTCACTGAGGAGTCCATCGATGCCTTCGTGGCAGAATTGGGGCCCTACAGGGCATCCAAGAAGCCGTAAAAGCTGCCTCATGGCCGCAATAAAAAATAGGACCGAGCCCCTTGCTCAGTCCTATTTTCTTTTTTACATTTTCCTACATGCAGCTCGTCACTCCGAGCGTAGTCCCCAGTGCCGTCAGTATCGATACCAACACCTGCACAATCAACTTCCAAGTTTCTTTCTTCATACTTCTTACTTCTTACTTCCACCTTCTAAAAGGTTGCGCCCGAAGGCGCTAACCTTTTACTACTCTCCTTCTGTCTCGAAGCCTGCGCTACCGCCCGAGTTGCCGCCACCAGTGTTGTCACCGGTGCTACCACCCTGGTTTTGGTTTTCACTCCCCTCGCCCGTTGGAGAGGGGTCGGGGGTGAGGCTGTTCTCCGGATCCTCCACCTCAGCGTCGTCGGTCGAGGTCACGCGCTTCACCACGTCGCCATTGCGGTCGATGCAGGTAATCTGGATGGCGGTGTTCTTCAGCTCGTCCTTCAGGTCGACGGTAGGCGTGAAGATGATGCGGCGGCTGGTGATCAGACTCGACTTCACGTCGTTCACGTCCTCTACCGACTTACCACGCACTCCGAATCGCATGGTTCCCAGACCGGGCAGAGCCACCGAGTGACCTTCAGTTGCCCACGCCTTGATCACCTCGCCAGCGGCGTCCCAGCAGGCCTGCATCACACCCTGGCTCACGCCACTGCGCAGGGCAGCCTCCTTGATCACCTTCTTCTGGTTCAGGCTCGAGTACTGTTCAGGCGACATCACATAGCGATAAACGCCAGCATCGTTCGGGTCCTTCGTAAACTTCAGCTTCTTCTCAATTGCTTTTACTTTCATTGTCATAGTTGTAATCTCCTCTTAGTTTAGTTTTTAATTAGTTTGTAAATTTTTTTAATCTTTTAATTTTTTAATCTTTTAATTTTCCTCGTCTCCATTCGCGACTTCCTTTTTTACGCTCTGGGCAGGCAGAAAATTTTGTCAGGCCTGAAAACAAATTTTTGGTGCCCTGCGCCCAAAATCCATCGTTCCTATTGACAATGCAAAGGTACGAATAATTCATAACTCCTGCAAATAAAAGTGCCAAAATCCGCCTTTTTCGACCCTCTATTTTTGCCCTAATTTTGCAAGAAATTAAATGCATGAATTGAATACATTGACACAGTCAATTTTGTTACTTTGTTACTTGTTACTTGTTACTTTAAGCGGATTTCAAAAATGCAAGGAAAGAATTAATACTTATATATAATATATATATTATATATAAGTATTAAATATATTAACAATTAATTCTTTACACTACCCTCTTTTACCTTCTTTCCGTTCAAACCTAAAAAATATGGCTTAAAATAACAAATAACAAATAACAAAATAACATTCACAACACTTGCAAGACACACAAACTCGATAAAAAGTTTGGTATATAGCGAAAGAATGCTTATCTTTGTATGAACACAGCGGGTCTATCCCGCTGTGTCCTTACGCTTCGTGAGTTGGCTAAGATGGAGAAAGTGCGCTCCCATCTATTGACTAATAATATAGTTGATAAGGATTCCTTTGATGATTATATGAGTGAATTAATTTGATATAGAAAAGGAGGTTAATATGAAAGAAGTAATCGCACGACTGAAAGAACATCAGTCACCGACTCCTTCAAAATGGAGGGAAAGGGCAGAGTGGAGGCAGCAGAACAAATCGTGGTTGCGGCACTCCCAACGTATTGCTGTGAAAATGCTTGAGAAGATGGATGAACTGGGATTAACCCAGAAACAATTGGCAGAACTGATGGGATGTAGCCAGCAATACGTTTCAAAGGTCCTGAAAGGTCAGGAGAATCTTTCTCTCGAAACCATGTCGAAGATAGAAGACTGTCTGCACATTTCTATTCTCAAAGAAGAGTTGGAGATGGCATAAGTAACCATAACCTTAAGGGAAAGGAATATGATTATGAACATTTGGAACCATAAAGCCTCGTAATGTTTAACCGAGACGGCATGAGACATCAATCCGTGTCGCCTCATAACATTTACGAGACAATGAGCAGAAGTAAAAAGCGAATGCCAGTCAGCACTTGGTGCTGCTGCAAGCCGCAGAAGAAAGGAAAGCAGGCGAGTAACCGCAAGTTCCGCCGCAAGGCGCATGCGTTATTACATCAGGGAAAGGCACATCTTCTTCCCTTTAAGTCTTTCGAGGCGATGAGTCCTTGAAATTTAGGTGGTGATGGAAAAGTCTTCTCCGGATTCCACCCGGAAGAAGAATGGTATGTTAAGCTGATGAGGAAATGATTTGAAAAATTGCAACAACTGCTGTTTACCCAAATATTGGTAGACAGCAGTTGTTTCTAAATAAAATTACAGGCTTAGTATCCTAATTCTTTTATCTTATCAAAAACTAGTTTTGCTATTTCTTCGTATCCTTTTGTTGTAAAATGACAACCATCTGTCATCATCTGGGGTGGAACTTGTCCTTTTGCTATTGAATCTTTATCCTCTTGTGTCGGTTCAAGTCCTGCATCTTCTAGGCCATGATTTATCATATATTCTCTCAGGTTAATATAATGCTTTCCAAAACTTCTGCTTAGGGAATCTTCCATTTCCTTCATTCTAGAAATAGTATTCATTACTTCATTAGGCTTATGAAAACTGATAACAATATATCTTTTCGATTTACTATATTCAATCATTGCGTTTAGTTGTCGGATTAGATCGGCAGCATCATCAAAGCCTCCGTTTTGACCGACAAAGAATACGTTGGCATATTTGTTTCGTAGTTTTTTCATAGCATAAGTATTCACGATACTTCCCGCCTTTATAGTATCGGTAGATGTCCATTCGTCATCTGCTTCAATGTAATAATTATATTCGACCTTATATTTTCCTTCTTCTTCTTTCCATATTTTTGATTCTGAGGAAATATGGAAATTTTTGTCATTGACAGTACATGGATTCATTTGTGCAGGACTATCTTCATTCCATCCACATTGAATTAGAGGAGTAACACTCTTTCCATTGTAACTGGAAACAAATGCAGAAACATCATTGTTCCCAATGAAAGTCTTGTATTTGGCTTCATCACTTTTGAAAATAACAATATCATGGGCAAGCCTCATCGGGTATGCACCTTGGCGTGCCATAATTGTTAAAGTATTTTCGCCTCCGACGCCACCATTAACAATTTCGTATTCATCACCAAGCATGTCTTGTAAATATTCTGGATATGCCAAATCATTTTTATTCATCCTCTTAACTTTCCCTTTAATGCCATTACCTGTGTGAGGCGAAGTAAGACTATCTCCCCAACAAACAATCTGTTTCTTTTCTTCATGAGAGCAGGATACTATTGCAAAAAGCATCGTAGCAATAATACTTTGTAAAAAAGCCTTCTTTAGCATACAACGAACTGAATAACGTCCGCCAAACACCCAGAATCGGACTGGTTAAAAATGTTGTTCCGTTAACTACAAAAAGAAAAGCGGGGTATCTGGCTTCTGCTCGTTCGCCACCTTAGGTCCTAGGAAAACCTGTACAGAAGAACGAGACAGAGTGATACCCACGCCGTTGGTATATATTGTACGCCCCTAAAGCGTGCGTGAGGACATAGTTAGTCCTCTGCACGCCAACGGGACGGAATATACCTACCCGTAGCACCAACCTCTGCAATGTCTTTGAACTGTACGTTTGAATTTCCTAGGTTCAAGGTAGTCAAAAACAAAGCGTCAGCGACGCATTCCATAATGTAGTGCTCCCTCCCTGTAGCCGCTCCGACATCTTACGAAGTCGACACGGCGTGAGTTCTTCGCTTGCGAAGCGAGCATAACTCGGGCGAGCGAGTGCAAAGGTACTGATTATTTTCAGAATATTGCTCAAATTTCTAATATTTCTGCTATTTCACATTGGTATTGATAACCTTAGGTTATTCTGCAATACTCCGAAAGTAACGAAAATTACTCCGAAAGTAATGAATAATACTCCGAACGAAAATAAAACTGCGCCCCAACTATGCCCCTCGCTGCAAAAGTGTCATCATAGTTTCTTCTCTTGCGATTGTTGTTGTCACCGTTGGATGATGGAACGTAAGCAGAACTGGAATAGAGTTTCATGTAACTGAAGATAGTTTTCTCTATGAGGGATAAAGTGGCTGAACGTTTGTCGGGACTTGAAAATGCTCTGTTGATATAGGGCATTCTCATTGTGGGCTGCACTCTGTTCATTGCTGTTGAGCAATAACTTGTTTTGTCTCTGGGTTACAGGATTAGGGATATTTCCCTGTACCTTTACATGAAGTACACTCATATTGTCCGTCGGGTGACTTGCCGACGCCACGACATGCGGGGCATTTACCTTCTTTTTTTAGTTTTTCTTGCTCCTTGACAGTCTGTTTACTGTTTGTGATCACACTAGATGTTCCCTTTCCACTCAGTCCTATTTGTGTATCAGTGACGGTGGGTGCAAGCACCTCACCGACAAAGGAGCCACATGACGACAAGAAGATGGTTAGAAAGGGTGTCATCAACTTGATAGTTGTAAACCTGTGTGTCATTTGCCGACGCAGAAGTTACCCGAGCCCAGAAATAGCTCCGAGCTCTCTCCTTTTTTTCTTTTGACGGCAATTCATGTTTTCATCTTCTAATAGTATTTTTGTCTTCGTTACGTTCAGATAAAAGGTCGTTTTTTATGTATTTTTTGTGATTTTCTGACAAAAAACGAGTGAATTGTATTAAAAAAGGTTGTAATGTTACAACCATTTAGAAATATTTTGTATCTTTGCAGCATGATAGCTGCGAGAATGCTCCCGCTCGGCAAATGAGAACAATGTTCTCTTTGCACTCGCTTAATCGCATCCTTGTGGCGTTAATTAATATCTTTCGTGACATATGAAGTATCTGAATATTAAGAAGGCATTAGCAGCATGGCAAAATTTACAACCATTGTCTGAAAAAGACAGGGATAGACTTAGCCGTCGTTTCACTGTGGACTTCAATTACAATAGCAATCATCTTGAAGGTAATACGCTGACTTATGGTCAAACGGAAATCCTGTTGCTATTTGGTAAGGTAATTGGCGAGGCTGATGTGCGTGATGTACAGGAGATGACTGCGAGTAACGTGGGACTCCGTATGATGTCTGAAGAGGCATCAGTGAAGGAGGTTTCGTTAACACAGAACTTTATCCGGACGTTGCATAAAACCTTGCTACGCGAAGACTATACTGTCTATCGAGAGCTTCCTGGGGGCGTACAAACAAGCTATGTCATCCATGCTGGACAATATAAGACTCGCCCCAACAGTGTCATCACTCGCTATGGCGACAGATTCGAATATGCCTCACCAGAAGAGACTCCCAGTTTGATGACAGATTTGGTGGATTGGTATAACAAGGCAGAGCAGGAAGGAAAGCTTTCTCCTGTTGAGTTGGCTGCACTATTCCATTACAGATACATCCGTATTCACCCGTTTGAGGACGGAAATGGACGTATAGCCCGACTCATGATGAACTTTATTCTGACTCGTCACGATTATCCGATGATAGTTGTGCGCAGTCGTAAAAAGAGTGAGTATTTAGAGGCATTGCATCAGACTGATATTGAGGTCGGCCCTGTACCTGCAGATGGTGCACATGCTGATATAAAGGACATCAAACCATTCTTGAAATACTTCAATGAACTGGTAGCTACAGAGGTATATAATGATGTACTCTTTGTGAGTGAGCATGATGACAATGTATGGTGGTATGATGGTGAACGGATTGCTTTCCGTACACCTAATTATACCAAAATACTAAATGCGATGCGTACACAGCCAACGCTCACGTTGGCAGATATGAAAGAAGTGACTGGCATCAGTATTGCTGCTATTCAGAAGCTTCTTGACCAACTGATTCAGAAGAAATATGTTGAACGAGGAGAAAAAGATGGTAGCTGGAGAGTTTTTGTGACACAGTAAAGTATATCCGTCAACTCCACCAGCTAATGACTCTAGATGCCACCATGATGTGCAGATAGTATGCTTTTCTTTGCAAAAAATCACTTTCCCACGCAATATCTATACAGTGTTGATAATCTGTACTTTATGAGTTAAACCGTACAAATGGACTTTGGGAAATGGAAATCTGAGGTTCTCATCCCTTTAGCCCATCGGCAGGTCTTCCACTAAACTCGCTCTTCGCTCAGAAGAGTATCATCATCTGTTCTGCACGTATGCGGTGCAAAGATAATGAAATTATGCATAATAACAAAGAAAAACAACCTAAAAGTTGTATAATTCGAATAAATTGTTTAACTTTGCCCCCAAAAGGAAGTGATTATGACTTATGATAGCATAACTGAGGACGGAAGGCTTTGGGCAGTCAAATACGATGATTGTCCTGATAATGCGCTCTACATGCTTTTTGAGCAGTGGAATGATGTGACGTGGCTTTACCAGTTCTTCAAGGAGAATATGGCAGACTTGATTTCGTATTTCAAGATAACGGATGTCAATGAAGCCATTTACGATACGATTGAGGACAGTGAACGACTGCAATGTCTGATTATGGACATCTCGCCAGAGGCGGACTTGGACAAACTATTCAGGCCCTTAGAGAATAGTCGTTTTGCTGATATGCTGCTTGGCAAGGAAAAAGCTCGGTTGAAGGATGTTTCTAAGCATGCCTCATGGCTAAGAATATACGCTATCAAGCTGGAACCAGGAATCTATGTCATTACGGGTGGAGCCATTAAGCTTACCCGTACCATGCAGGAGCGAGAACATACGCTTCGTGAGTTGGTTAAGATGGAGAAAGTGCGCTCCCATCTATTGGCTAATAATATAGTTGATAAGGATTCCTTTGATGATTATATGAGTGAATTAATTTGATATAGAAAAGGAGGTTAATATGAAAGAAGTAATCGCACGACTGAAAGAACATCAGTCACCGACTCCTTCAAAATGGAGGGAAAGGGCAGAGTGGAGGCAGCAGAACAAATCGTGGTTGCGGCACTCCCAACGTATTGCTGTGAAAATGCTTGAGAAGATGGATGAACTGGGATTAACCCAGAAACAATTGGCAGAACTGATGGGATGTAGCCAGCAATACGTTTCAAAGGTTCTGAAAGGTCAGGAGAATCTTTCTCTCGAAACCATGTCGAAGATAGAAGATTGCCTGCATATCTCCATTCTTCAAGAGGAACTGGAGTTGGCATAAGAGACCTATTTATTATATAATAGTTCTCATCTTATAAGTGTGCATAGAAGTATCATGTTGCGCCAAAGAGGAACATAAGAAAGTTATTGATGTCTTCTGGAAGTGAAGGCGGTTACAAAAAACAAAATGTTTCAACAATAAATAAAAGTGGTAGGAGAAAGCAATGAAGAAATATACTTCCTCCTACTTTTTTTTTTACTAATACTTCAACGCATCGTAAATCTCATCTGTGACGGGTTCCAGCCATTCATTGCTTGCATCGGCCTGCACATCCTTGTGATATGTCAGGTGCTGGAACCATGAGTCGCGGGCTGCTCCGTGCCAGTGTTTTACCTCGGTGGGGATGGCAATAATGGCCCCTGGAGTCATCGGTACAGCGGGCTTGCCCCATTCCTGATACCAGCCACGACCAGAGACGCAGATAAGCACCTGTACAGCTCCGTGATGGATGTGCCAGTTGTTGCGGCAACGAGGCTCGAAAGTGACGTTGGAGATACCACCTTCCATCGGAGCAAGGTAACTGTTACCTACGAAGTATTGGGCGTAAGCGGTATTGGGTTCACCCTTCGTCCATACACTTGCAGGCATATCAAACGACAGCGGGAGATTCGTGCCACACACATCATTGACTGCTTTTGTGCAGCGGATGGCTTCTTCGGTTCCAACCTTTGCTGCCAGCACAGCAGGAATACAGGCCAGTTCATAATTCTTCACCCCCATGTTCAATGCTCCGCTGACGTGTGACCGCAACTGAGGCTCACAGCCAGGCAGGGCAGAGATGGCTGACACGGTGACCATCTCGCGCTCAGCAAACGTGAGGTTGTTGCGGGCGAAAATGTCACCGAAAAGATGGGCTTTCAGATAGTAGTCGGTCTGAGGGGCAAACGTATATGTGAACGGCTGGCCTATGAGTTGCGTCTGAACTTCCGTTCCTTGCTTTAATGCGTCGTAGTCGGCTGGCTGCGGGTCTGCCTCACGTCCTACTTCCGTCTTCAAGCCAGCCTCTGTGCGCTCCTTGATGACTTGCTGGAGTGCGCCGAGTGCATTCAGACTTCGGGGAAAGCCTGTGTAGGCATAAAGTTGCGAAAGGGCTTCCTTTGCCTCGCTGATGGTCAGTCCGTTATCAAGCCCTTCATTTAGTGCCTGTTTCAGTCCCTCTATATTTCCTTTGGCCTCGTGTGCGGCTATTGCCACGAGTGCCTGTTGCTTGTTTGTTAGTACCATATTCTGTTGCGCATTTATAAAAGTGGATGCCAGTAGCATCGTTACTGCCAGCATCCAGCGATTGATCGTTTTCATTTCATATTCTCCTTGAAAAATGCCTCCAGCTTGTCATAAGGAATCTTTCCGTTCTTGTCATCATAGAGGTCGGTGTGGACAGCATCGGGGATAATCATCAGCTCCTTGTTGCCCATAGTCTTGCTTTCGCCCTTGGCAGCTTCACCCGTCATCCGCTCAAAGGCATACTCGGAGAAATAGCGCGAGTGAGCCTTTTCGCCGTGAACAAGCAGTACGGGACTTTCTATCTCGTGCGCCCATGCCAGCAGCGGCTGGTTGAGGAACGACTGGCAGCCAATGACATTCCAGCCATCCGTGCTGTTGCCGCTGCGTTCATGGTAGCCACGCGGTGCCTTGTAATAGTCGTGATAGTCCTTGACAAACCACGGCGCATCCTCGGGCAGTGGGTCAATCACGCCACCGGCACGTTTGTAGGTTCCTGTGCGGTAATCTTCCGTCCGCTGGGCTGCAATGACACGGCGTTTCACCATACGTCCTGCAGGCGTGTCCTCACTGGCGAAATAGCCCTCCACATTCACCTTACTCATGTCGTACATGGTCATGGCAGCAGTGGCCTTGATACGAGGGTCGATGGCAGCGGCGTTTACAGCCATGCCTCCGAAACCGCAGATACCAATGATGCCGATGCGCTCTGCATCCACATTGTCCTGCACGGAGAGGAAATCGACGGCAGCGAGGAAGTCCTCAGTATTGATGTCGGGCGAGGCCATGCGGCGAGGCTCACCACCACTTTCACCTGTAAACGAGGGATCGAAGGCAATAGTAAGGAAGCCTCTCTCTGCCATGTGCTGGGCGTAAAGGCCGCTCGACTGCTCCTTCACGGCTCCAAACGGACCGCTCACTGCAATAGCAGCCAACTTACCAACGGCGTCTTTCGGCGTGTACATATCGGCAGCAAGCTCAATGCCGTAACGATTGTGGAATGTGACCTTCTTGTGGTCTACCTTGTCACTCTTGGGAAACGTCTTGTCCCACTCCTGAGTCAGATTCAGTTTCGTATTCATTATTCTGCCTTTTTTATTTTACAACCTTTTTGCCATTTTCAATATAGATGCCATGTGAGGGATTAGCCACTCGCTGGCCGTTCATGGAGTATAGGACATCCTGTTTCGTAGATGTCTTGACCTGACTGATGCCAGTAGCATCCTTCACGAGCGACAACTTTACCTTTACATTCCACTGGCCAGCCTTGAGGAACGTGCGGAGTTCGCTTTCCGAGAGATTGCCCTCAATGCGGCCCAAACGGGTGTAACTGTAGGTGTAAGGACCGTACAGGAGGCAGATGTACTGCTCGCGGTAGAGCACAATGTCGCCGGGCTGTGCGCTGTATTGTTCGTTGGTAGCGGGTAGCGGGCACAGGTCGCCCCAGATTTCAAAGTCGCCGTTGGTGTTGAGCGTCAGATTGAAGTCACCGTCCTTCAGCTTCTCAGCCAGAGCCTTTGCGGCTGGCGTGTCGGCGAATGTGGCGGTTTGCGTCACTCCGTCGATGGTAATGTTCATCTTATCCATAGTAGTTTGTTCGTTTTGAGTCTGATTCACGTTTTCGTCACTTTCCTTTTGTGCACAAGCCGTGAGCATACCGCCCATCAGCATGGCGAATAATAATAGTTGCTTCATACTTTTCTTTATTTATTTGGTTGCCTGCCATGATGGCTTTTCCGTTGTATTCTTCTTGTTCTGTGCCATGACTCCCACCAATTTGTGCGGTGTGTACATTTCTTCCAGGTAATTCATGTCATCGTCTGTCAGGTGGAGGTCGAGGGCAGCCACAGATCCCTCGATGTGGTGCAGTTTGGTAGCACCGACCACGGGTGCGGTCACCTTCTGCAAGAGCCAGGCAAGGGCTACCTGCGTCATTGTCACACCGTATCTGTCGGCCATTTCAGCCACGCGGTTGATAATCACGCTGTCCTGTGCCGCTGCGGCATCGTATTTCATTCTGGCTACATTGTCTTCCTCCAGGCGCTTCGAGGTCTCACCCGGACGCTTCGAGAGTCGGCCACCGGCCAGTGCGCTGTAGGGTGTCAGGGCGATGTTGTCCTCCTCGCAAAGTGGTACCATCTCGCGCTCCTCCTCGCGGAACAGCAGGTTATAGTGACCCTGTACAGACACGAACTTTGCCCATCCGTTGCGCTCGGCTGTGGCGTTAGCTTTGGCCAGTTGCCATGCAAAGCAGTTGGAGATGCCAATGGCCCGTGCCTTGCCAGACACCACGGCATAATTCATGCCCTCAAGGATTTCCTCGATGGGGGTGTTGTAGTCCCACATGTGGCAGATGTACAAATCAACGTAGTCCATGCCAAGGTTTTCAAGGCTCTTGTTGAGCATTCGCTCCACATGCTGCTGTCCTGTGATGCCTTGACGAATCTCGTCGGCAGTGCGGGGCAGGAACTTCGTGGCCACTACCACATCCTCGCGGCTGCAGAGTTCACGCAGAGCCTTTCCCACAAACTGCTCACTGGTGCCGTTCTGATAGATGATGGCCGTGTCGTAGAAATTAACGCCCAGTTCAAGTCCCCGCTTGATAATCTCACGTGTCTGGTCGTAGCCCAACGTCCATGTGTGCTGCCCCTGCGTAGGGTCGCCGAAGCCCATGCATCCCATGCAGATGCGCGACACCTTCAAATCCGAATTTCCTAATGTTCTGTATTCCATATTTACTATTGTTTAATGTTTCTGGGTGCAAAATTACGAAGATTTCTGCATATATTCGTTTCACTTTCGCCGTCACTATTTGCACTTTTTCCGCAAATCGTTCGTTAGTATCAGATTTTTAGTCTATCTTTGCACCATGCAAAGCGTATTTGACATCAAAATCGGTTATTCGGAGCATTTCGCCGACATCATGGGGAAGCAGTTCCGTGGCGACTGTACCGTGCATTTGCTTTGTACGGCTGGAGAAGGAGGGTTAACCTTTAACGGCAAGCGATATGTGCTGCGCAAGAATGATTGCGTCGTGATTTCGCATACGAATCTGATAGAGGAATTAGAAGGCAATGATGACTTGCAAATCGAAATGGTATCGGCTCCGCTGTCATTCCTGCGTAACCAACTCCCAGCCAATAACTACGGTATCGGCGGCTCCATACAATTATTCCATGAGCCAGTGATGCATCTGGAGGAGGAAGAAGCCTGTCACCTGCATCAAGACATGCAGCATATCCGCGAGCGGATGGAAGAAAAAGGCCGCCACCCGTTCTACATGGAACTGATGAGCGGTCTGTTGCGTACGATGATGTACGACCTCTTTGCCTTCCACGCCCGTATCTACGAAAGCACAGACAACTCGGAGCGCACATCATACGTGGTAAAGCGGTTTATGCGTATGCTTGAAGCCGGGGAGTGCCGGACTCACAGAAGTATGGCCTACTACGCAGACCAACTGAATGTATCGCCGAAATACCTCTCCGATACCGTCAAGCGGCTGACGGGCTACAGCGTCACCCACCTTATCGACCGCCATACCCTGCCCATCATCATCAGTTTCCTGGAGGATGACCGCCTGACACTCAACCAAATCAGCGACGAAATGAACTTCTCTTCCCTGTCATATTTCACCCGCTACTGCACTAAGCACCTCGGCATGACACCAACAAAGTACCGAAACAGCAGCAATACAATGAAGAATATATAATTAGAAGGAACGAATAAAAACGAAAAATGGCAATAGTATCTATATCGGTATCAATCATCTACGGTGAATTAACCTCAATATGACCTTCCTTTCCGTTCCTCGTCATTCATGTCGTCAATATCATCATAGTTTCTTCGCCTGCGTGGGTTGTTGTCACCATTAGATGAAGGAACATAAGCAGAACACGAATAGAGTTTCATGTAACTGAAGATAGTTTTCTCTATGAGGGATAAAGTGGCTGAACGTTTGTCGGGACTTGAAAATGCTCTGTTGATATAGGGCATTCTCATTGTGGGCTGCACTCTGTTCATTGCTGTTGAGCAATAACTTGTTTTGTCTCTGGGTTACAGGATTAGGGATATTTCCCTGTACCTTTACATGAAGTACACTCATATTGTCCGTCGGGTGACTTGCCGACGCCACGACATGCGGGGCATTTACCTTCTTTTTTTAGTTTTTCTTGCTCCTTGACAGTCTGTTTACTGTTTGTGATCACACTAGATGTTCCCTTTCCACTCAGTCCTATTTGTGTATCAGTGACGGTGGGTGCAAGCACCTCACCGACAAAGGAGCCACATGACGACAAGAAGATGGTTAGAAAGGGTGTCATCAACTTGATAGTTGTAAACCTGTGTGTCATTTGCCGATGCAAAAATGAGTAAAGATATTTTCAAGTACTTCGTTGGTAGTGATTTGGCCTTTGCCTGTGATTTCTGCGAGGTCGGAGAGCACCAGGCGGAGGTCTTCGGCAAGGAGGTCGCCACTCACGCTGGAGGTGTTGAGTCCGCTGAGAACTCGGCTCAGATTCTGTTGGGCATGGAGGAGTGATTCGTAGTGACGGGCATTGGTGATGATGACGTCAGAATCAGTAATGGAGGGGATGTTGGCCGCTTCGAAAATGGCTTTTTCGAGTTGGTCGAGTCCAATTCCTGATTTTGCGGAGATTTTGACGTGTGTATATTTATGCAAGTCGCTATTTGGGGCGATTGTGATTTCTTGCTTATCGATTTTGTTTTGTATGATAATCAGCGACTTACCTTTTGCTTCTTCAAGTATCGATTGAATATCTTCTGGGGTGGGTTCGGCATCTATCAGCCATAGCACGATGCGGGCTTTATGCATGGCTTGAAAGGTACGTTGGATGCCGATTTGCTCAACCTTGTCGACTGTTTGGCGTATGCCAGCAGTATCGATAAAGCGGAAGGTGATGCCTTGGATGTCGATGGTGTCTTCGATGGTGTCGCGCGTGGTGCCATGTATGTCGGAGACAATGGCTCGCTCGTCCTTGAGCAATGCGTTAAGCAGTGTCGACTTACCCACATTGGTCTTACCGACAATAGCTACTGGGATGCCTTGTTTGATGGCTTGTCCAATCTCAAAGGAGTGTGCCAACTGAGTGATTTGTTTGTTGATTTTATTCGCCAAATCCTTGAGCTCTGTACGATCGGCAAACTCTAATTCTTCGTGGTCTGAGAAGTCGAGTTCAAGCTCCAATAATGAGGTGAGTTTCAGCAGTTGTTCGCGCAACTTGTCAAGTTCGGAAGAGATTCCGCCACGCAATTGTGACATAGCCAGTTGGTGGGTTGCTTGGTTGGATGAGGCTATCAGGTCGGCTACGGCTTCTGCCTGCGAAAGGTCCATCTTGCCGTTCAGATAGGCGCGCTGTGTATATTCACCAGGATTGGCCATCCGGCAACCATTGGCCATCAGGAGTTCTAACACCTTATTTAATATATAGCGCGAGCCATGACAGGAAATTTCTGCGCTGTCTTCGCCAGTATAGCTGTGCGGGGCGCGAAAGACGCTTACCAGCACCTCGTCAATATTGCCAATGTGACCGTAGTGGATGGAGTTTGGACTGACATGGGTCAAATCTTTGGAGAAAACACGAGAAAGAATCTCAAGAGAATGTTCTCCTGAGATTCTGATGATTCCTAATGCGCCACCAGGAGCGGTGGCTAATGCGCAAATCGTATCGTTCATCAAATGCGGTCGAGTACTTTCTGGATGAGCGTATCGATGGAATTCTTGTATTCGGTGTTCATCTTCTGCGCATAACGGTTGGCGATGACCATACAGCAAGTCATGGCGCGATGACCTAACAGTGAAGAAAGACCAGCCAGTGCTGATGACTCCATCTCGAAATTGCAAATCTTCATGCCTTCGTATTCGAACGACTCAATTTTCTGATTCTGTTCAGGATCAGCAATATCAGCACGCAGCTGGCGACCCTGCGGACCATAGAAACCACCACAGGCAACGGTATAACCACGTACCATATCGTCGGCAGCAATCTGTTCAATCAGGTCGGCATCAGCCACA
Organism: Prevotella sp.; assembly: GCA_015060535.1. GTDB lineage: Bacteria > Bacteroidota > Bacteroidia > Bacteroidales > Bacteroidaceae > Prevotella. Next base: position 143,006 of record SUYH01000004.1, on the reverse strand, counting down.
GCAACGTAGGGCGCTCCCTTGATGGGGTCCCACTGCATGTGCTCCTTGAAAGCCTTCTCCATAGGGATGTCGCAAACGACGTTGCGTCCGGCATAATAGTTCAGCAGGCCATCGAAACCGATGCTCTTCACCGAGGCAACGAAACAGCCGGTAGGGGTGAAGGGCTGCAAACCGCCACAGGTGCCGATGCGTACCATCGTCAGCGTGCGATGCTCGTCGTTCTCCGTACGCGTGGCATAGTCGATATTAGCCAGCGTATCAAGTTCGTTGACCACAATGTCGATGTTGTCGCAACCGATGCCGTGCGACTGGCAAGTGATGCGCTTGCCTTTATACGTACCGGTGATGGTATGGAACTCGCGACTCGATACCTCACACTCCTGTGTGTCGAAATGGGCTGCCACAGTATTGACACGGGCTGGGTCGCCTACGAGGATTATCTTGTCTGCCAGCTGTTCGGGCTTCAAGTGCAGATGGAAACAAGAGCCATCCTGATTGATAATGAGCTCTGATTCTGGAAAAGTTCTCTTTGCCATAGTATTACTCCTTATAATTTACTTGATAAGGCAAAGATACGAATAAATAATTGATAATGGATAATTGACAATTGACAATTAATGATATTTAATATTCTATCAGCTTTTTGTCTGCCTCTAATGCGTTCCAGATGCTTTGACGAGCCTCTGGATTCAACTGTTGCATCTGTCGGAACAGGTCGACGACAGCAGTACGATTGGTCTCATGCTCATAAGGGCACTGTTTGAGTTGTTTCTCATAGTGATGCTCAGAGGCGTATTGACGTATATCGGCTTCCAGACAGAGAGCCAGCGGACGGATAATGGTGAGGGGCATCTTGCGCATACGGAGCTTGACGGGCATGGTAGAGAGATGGCCTTGGAAGGTGAGGTTCATCAGTGCGGTATGGATGATGTCGTCCTGATGATGGCCTAGCGCTATCTTGGTGCAGCCTAACTCTTGCGCCAGATTGAACAGTTGTTTGCGACGTTGCCAGGAGCAGAGGAAGCAAGCAGGCTTTTCTTTTAGATGAGAACTGAGAGATGAGAAGTGAGAGGTATGATTACTTTGGAAGGACGTGGTTATTACATGTAGGGGGATGTCATGTTCATCGCAAAACGATTGGAGATAGGTGGTATCTGTTTCGTAATGGATATTCTCCATGCGGACATGAAGGGCTGAGACGCGGAAGTGGGGGACATGAACCTTAGAACGGCGAGCCAGCAGTTCGGTCAGAAGGAGCGAGTCTTTGCCACCTGACAAGCCGACGAGGATGTGGTCGTCCTCGTCGATTAGTTGGTATTGTCCCAACGCCTTGTTGAAAGTCTTCCAAAGTCGTTCGTCAAGCGTCATTTATTTCATAAAAACTAAATAAACGGCACATATGATGAGAACAAAAGCTAGAATATGATTCCAGTGCAGATGGGTGCCTTGGAACAAGATGTTGGCAATCACGCAGAAGACGGCCAGCGAGATACACTCCTGGATGACCTTCAGCTGAATGAGGTTGAAGGGACCACCGTTCTCGACGAATCCAATTCGATTGGCAGGAACCTGGCAGCAATACTCGAAGAAGGCTATCATCCACGAAAAAGCAATGACACCGATGAGTGGCCAATTGCTCGACGTGCCCGTCTCCTGTAATTTTAAATGCCCATACCAAGCGAGCGTCATGAAGACGTTGCTTAGTATGAGCAATATGATGGTATAAAGACCGTTCATTTCTTCTGCAGATATTCATCCATGTGCTGAGCAGCACGACGACCATCGCCCATAGCGAGGATTACGGTAGCACCACCGCGTACGATGTCGCCACCAGCAAAAATCTCAGCACGAGCTGACTGCATGCCCTCGCTGACTACGATGGTATTCTTGCGACCCAGCTCCAATCCCTCGATAGACTTGGGAACAAGTGGGTTGGGAGATACACCGACAGCCACGATAACCTGATCGACATCGAGAGTTACGGTCTTGCCCTCAACGGGAACAGGACTGCGACGACCTGAAGCATCAGGCTCACCTAATTCCATCACCTGCAGAACAGCAGCCTTGACGGCACCATTCTCGTCAGCAATATACTCGATAGGATTGTGGAGCGTCAGGAAGTCGATACCTTCCTCCTTGGCGTGCTTCACCTCCTCCAAACGAGCAGGCATCTCCTGTTCCGAACGACGGTAGACGAGTGTCACTTTGCCACCCAGACGCTTGGCTGTACGACAAGAGTCCATAGCGGTATTACCACCACCTACGACAAGCACGTTCTTACCCAGGTTGATAGGAGTATCGGTAGTCGGATTAGCCGCATCCATCAGGTTGACACGAGTGAGGTATTCGTTAGACGACATGATGTTGATAGCGTTCTCACCAGGAATACCCATGAAGTTAGGCAGACCGGCACCAGAGCCAACGAAGATGCCCTTGAAGCCTTGTGCCTCCAGTTGTTCTACGCTGATGGTCTTACCTACGATGACGTCAGTTTGGAAGTGAACACCCATCTTGGCGAGGTTCTCAATCTCAACGTCGACAATCTTATTGGGCAGACGGAACTCAGGGATACCATACTTCAGCACACCACCAATCTCGTGCAGTGCCTCGAAGACATAGACGTCGTAGCCCTTCTTCACCATATCGCCTGCGAATGACAGTCCGGCAGGACCAGAACCTACGACAGCAATCTTAATGCCGTTGGCTGGTGCAATCTCAGGCAGTGAGATGTTTCCGCTCTCGCGTTCGAAGTCGGCAGCGAAACGCTCCAGATAACCTATTGCAACAGCGGGTTCATTCATCTTCAGATGGATACACTTGCTCTCGCACTGCTTCTCCTGAGGACAAACACGTCCGCAAACAGCGGGCAGTGCAGAAGTATCTTTCAGTACCTTGGCGGCAGCCAGGAACTGTCCACGCTCGATATTCTTGATGAACGAAGGAATATTGATGTTGACAGGACAACCCTCTACACAGGTAGGCTTTGCGCAGTCGAGACAACGCTTGGCCTCCGTCATAGCCATCTCCTTGGTCAGTCCGATGTTAACCTCCTCTGTACGGGTAGTAGCACGATAAACGGGATCGAGCTCAGGCATTTTCACACGCTCGATAGCAGTACGCTCCTTGGGTTTCATGCTCTTGCGGAGCTCGTCACGCCAAGTGGCATTGCGGTCGGTCAGCACCTCGATGGTATCGTTTGTCGGGTCGTCGTCCATGACGATATCGGTAGTGTTGCTGACAGCGACACTGTCGCTGCCTACGGAACAGAGGTGTTCCTCGTAGTGGGCGAGCTCTTCCTGTTCCTCGCGCTTGAAGGTGTTCATGCGCTTGAACATCTCGTCCCAGTCGACCAATGCACCATCAAACTCAGGACCATCGATGCAGACGAACTTCGTCTTGCCACCAATCGTCAGGCGACAGGCACCACACATCCCCGTACCATCGACCATAATGGTATTCAGCGATACTTCACAAGGGATGTTATGTTTCTGAGCGGTGAGGTTAGAGAACTTCATCATGATGGGAGGGCCGATGGCAAAGATCTGGTCGACATGCTCCTGTTCTATGAATTTCTCGATACCTACGGTAACAACGCCTTTCTCGCCATAAGAGCCATCGTCAGTCATGATGATAACCTCGTCAGACGATTCACGGACCTTATCCTCAAGAATAATCAGATCCTTCGAGCGACCAGCCATTACGGAGAGTACACGGTTACCCTTAGCCTTCAGCGCCTGGATGATAGGCAGCATGGGAGCAACACCCAGACCACCACCAGCACATACCACCGTGCCGTAGTTCTCGATGCGGGTGGGGTTGCCCAGAGGACCTACGATGTCAGCAACATAGTCGCCCTCGTTCAGTGCACATAGTTTCTTTGACGAGAGGCCTACCATCTGGACGACCAGTGTGATAGTACCTTTCTCAATGTCAGCACCAGCGATGGTCAGCGGCATACGCTCACCTTTTTTGTCAACACGTACGATGACGAAGTTGCCAGCCTTACGGCTCTTGGCAATCAGCGGTGCTTCCATCTCGAAAAGGAAAACCTTTTCAGAGAATTGTTCTTTTCTTATGATTTTATTCATTTGTGGTTTAGTTTAGTCGATGATTTCAAATCCGGTGTAAGGCACGAGAGCACGAGGAATGCGGATGCCGTTCTCCGTCTGGTTGTTCTCCAACAGTGCTGCCACGATACGGGGCAGAGCCAGGGCTGATCCGTTCAGCGTGTGGCAGAGCTCAGTCTTCTTGTTGTCAGCACGACGATAGCGACACTTCAGACGATTAGCCTGATAGGTGTCGAAATTGGATACCGATGATACCTCGAGCCAGCGACCCTGAGCCTCAGAATAAACCTCGAAGTCGTAGCAGATAGATGAGGTGAACGACTGGTCGCCACCGCAAAGCAACAGGATGCGGTAGGGCAGTTCGAGTTTCTTCAGCAGACCCTCTACGTGCTCCAGCATCTCCTTGTGGCTCTCCTTCGAGTGTTCGGGCTTGTCGATGCGTACTATCTCAATCTTCGAGAACTCGTGCAGACGGTTCAGACCACGAACATCCTTACCATAGCTTCCTGCCTCACGACGGAAACACTCCGTATAGGCGCAGTTCTTGATAGGCAACTGAGACTCGTCGAGAATGACGTCGCGATAGATATTGGTAACGGGAACCTCAGCAGTGGGGATGAGATAGAAGTCGTCTACCTCGCAGTGGTACATCTGACCTTCCTTGTCGGGCAGCTGACCTGTACCATAACCTGAAGCTGCATTGACTACTGTAGGAGGCATGATCTCTGTATAGCCACTCTTGGCAGCCTCTGCCAGGAAGAAATTAATAAGTGCACGCTGCAGCTGAGCACCCTTACCGATATAGACGGGGAAACCAGCACCTGTAATCTTCACACCCAGATCGAAATCGATGAGGTTGTATTTCTTAGCGAGCTCCCAGTGGGGCAGGGGATTGGCAATACCCAGCGAAGGGTTGACGTCCCAGTTGCCTACGGTATCGTTAGGACCACACTCCTTCAGGTTCGACTTCACCACGTGGTTGTCCTCAGCGGCAGCACCCTCAGGAACTTCGTCGTAGGGGATATTAGGAATCTGGCAGAGCAGACGCGTCATCTCGTCCTGAGCATCGTTCATCTGCTGCTCCAACTGCTTGTTCGTCTCCTTCATCTGCGAAACTTGAGCCTTGATGGCTTCAGCCTCGTCTTTCTTTCCTTCCTTCATCAGACCACCAATCTGTGCTGCCATCTTCTTGGCATCACTCAGATTCTTGTCCAACTGTTGCTGGGCCTCACGACGCTTCTTGTCGACAGCCAATACTTCGTCAATAGCCTCACGGGCACCCTTGAAATGTTTCTTCTCCAATCCGCGAATCACGCGGTCAGTCTCCTCAGTAATGAGTTTTAGTGTAAGCATAATTATCTTGTTTTTTGAATTTTGCTTGCAAAATTACAAAAAAGATATGAGAAAGGTGCGATTCCTTGAAAGAAAATCGCACCTTCTGTGTTATAATTGTGTTTTGTGTTGGCTTATACGATTCCCTGAGCCATCATTGCATTGGCAACCTTCATGAAACCGGCTACGTTAGCACCCTTTACATAGTTGATGTAACCATCAGCCTGAGTACCGTACTTCACGCAGTTCTCGTGGATATCGTTCATGATGCGCTTCAGGTAGTCATCAACCTCCTTAGCAGTCCAGCTCAGACGCTCTGAGTTCTGTGACATCTCAAGACCTGATACTGACACACCACCAGCGTTAGAAGCCTTACCAGGAGCATACAGAATCTTGGCATCCTGGAAAATCTTGATGGCCTCGGGCAGTGAAGGCATGTTGGCACCCTCGGCTACGGCGATCACACCGTTGTCAATCAAGGCCTGAGCCTGCTCGCCGTTGATCTCGTTCTGGGTAGCGCAAGGCAGAGCGATGTCGGCCTTCTCGTGCCAGGGGCGCTCACCAGCGTGATATACAGCGTTAGGATACTCTTCAGCATACTCCTTGATACGTCCGCGCTCCACGTTCTTCAGCTCCTTCACATAAGCGAGCTTAGCCTCGTCGATACCGTCTGGATCGTAGATGTAACCGTCTGAGTCAGAGAGTGTCAAGGGGATAGCACCCAGCTGGATGCACTTCTCTGTTGCGTACTGAGCCACGTTACCAGAACCTGAGATCAGTACCTTCTTGCCCTTCAGTTCGATACCACGGGTAGCGAGCATCGAGGTGAGGAAATATACACAGCCATAACCAGTAGCCTCAGGACGGATGAGAGAACCGCCGAAGGAGAGACCCTTACCTGTCAGTACGCCCTGGAACTGGTGGGTGAGCTTCTTATACTGTCCGAAGAGATAGCCTACCTCACGTCCGCCTACGCCGATATCACCAGCGGGTACGTCCTCATCAGGACCGATGACGCGATAGAGCTCGTTCATGAATGCCTGGCAGAAACGCATCACCTCAGCGTCGCTCTTGCCACGGGGCGAGAAGTCAGAACCACCCTTGGCACCACCCATAGGCAGAGTTGTCAGAGAGTTCTTGAAAGTCTGCTCGAAAGCCAGGAACTTCAGGATACCCAGGTTAACGCTCTTGTGATAGCGAAGACCTCCTTTGTACGGGCCAATAGCATTGTTGTGCTGGATACGATAACCCATGTTGGTCTGTACGTTACCCTTGTCATCAGTCCAAGTGATACGGAACTCGCAAACACGATCGGGGATGCAAAGGCGCTCAATCAGATTGGCCTTTTCAAACTCGGGGTGCTTGTTGTACTCTTCTTCGATGGTAGGAAGAACCTGACTAACGGCCTGGATGTACTCCGGCTCATTGGGGAAGCGTTGCTTCAACTGTTCTACAACTTGTGCTGCATTCATAATCTTTTTACTTTTTAAAGTGTTATACTATTAACTGTTTTCTTTTTCTGGGTACAAAATTACATCAAAAACTAATAAAAACAAAACATTTTGAAAGAAAAATCACGCAAACGCTTACGTTTTGTCATTTAATTGATATAAATCAAGAGAAAATGACAATAATATGCAGTAAATATGTGTGCGGAAACAATATATCAGCAAAAAGAAAGCCGGCTATTCCTTACGAAACAGTCGGCTTTCATATATAGGCTATGACGTTGTTTACTTCAATGTCAGCACCACGATACTCTTAGCTGGCAGTTTGACACTCAGCGTGCCTTTCTTCAGCTTGGCATCCTTGAATTCGCGTGGAGCCACTACGTTAGGATGCTCGAAGTCGTTATAGTCAGCAACATTCTTTGATGTCAGGATACGACCGCTTACTGTCTTTGCCGTGCAGCCTTCCAGCTGGATGTCAATCTTCTCATTCTTGTCGAGTGACACATTGGTAAGTGCTACGACGATACTTCCATCTTGAGTCTTAGCCGCACTGGCTGAGAGAAGGGGAAGAGGACGTGTTCCGGCATTCTTGCCTGTGGCCTGATCCTTGAAGTAAGCCTTAGCGATATCCATCTTCTCACTTTCCAAATCAATAGGCAGGAAAGTAGCCTCTTGGAATGGAGTGTACATTTGGAAAACATGGTAAGTTGGTGTGAGTACCATGTGGCCTGTTCCTTTTTGATCGGTGAGAATCATCGACTGCAGCACGTTGACAATCTGAGCGATATTAGCCATCTTGACACGATCGGTATGACGATGGAAAACGTTGAGTGACAGAGAAGCCACGAAGGCATCGCGCAGGGCATTCTGCTGATACAGATGTCCATGAATAGTTCCAGGCTCTTCGTCCCACCATGTGCCCCATTCGTCAACAAGCAGATCGATTTTCTTTTCAGGGTCGGCCTCGTCCATGATGGCTTTGTGTTTCTTGATGACTTCTTCGATTTCCAAGCATTTAGCCAGTGCCCAGTAGTACTGATCTTTGTCAAATTGTGTAGCAGACCCTTTGGACCCTTTCCAACCAGCACAAGTATAATAATGGAGTGAGACGCCATCCATGCGACGACCAACACGATCCATCAGGACCTCTGTCCACTTGTAATCGTAATCGCTAGCACCAGATGCAATCTTGTAGAGCTTGTTGCCATCGTAGTTACGGCAATATACGGAATAGCGGCGATAAAGGTCGCTGTAGTATTCAGGACGCATATTACCACCACATCCCCATGACTCGTTGCCTACACCCAGATACTTGACCTTCCAAGGTCTCTCGCGTCCGTTTTCCTTACGCAACTTAGCCATGGGTGTACCACTTTCTGAAGTCATATATTCTACCCACTTAGCCAGTTCCTCAACGGTGCCTGAGCCTACATTGCCACTGATATAGGGCTCGCAGCCAAGCATTTCACAGAGGTTCAGGAATTCATGGGTGCCGAAAGAGTTGTCTTCAATGGTTCCTCCCCAGTTGTTGTTTTTCATTGAGGGACGGAGTTGACGAGGACCAATACCGTCGCGCCAGTGATATTCGTCGGCGAAGCAGCCACCAGGCCAGCGCAGCACGGGAATCTGGAGTGCCTTCAATGCATCGAAGACATCCTTACGATAGCCGTTGATGTTGGGGATGGGGGAGTCTTCGCCAACCCACAGTCCACCATAGATACACGAACCCAGATGTTCAGCAAACTGGCCATAGATCTCTTTGTTAATCTTTGCTCCTGCCTGATCAGCATGTAGTGTTGCCACTACGTTGTCTGCTGACGCACAGAGTGTTCCCCAAAGGGCTACGATTGTCAGAATCTGTTTTTTCATTGTCGTCTGTGATTACTTATTCTCAACGGCAGCCTGCTCAATGGGGAGACAGCGCTTGTAGTTCTCGATATACTTGTTGAATCCAGCTACGTCTTCGGCAGTAGGAGCGATGCTCGTTCCGGTGTTGCCAGCAAAGACTTGCTGCTCCAGATAGTCAGCCAGCGACTGTCCCTTATTATTAATAAGGTATGCAGCCAGCAGAGCAATACCCCAAGCACCACCTTCGCCAGCCGTCTCCATCACAGAGATAGGAGAGTTGAGGGCGGCAGCCAGCATGCGCTGCCCCACACCAGCGGTCTTGAAATATCCACCATGACCCGTGATGCGGTCTACCTTGATCTGCTCTTCCTTGAACAAGATGTCGTTACCTATCTTCAGTACACCGATAGCACCATAGAGGTGGGCACGCATGAAGTTAGCCAGATTGAACTTGTCGCCAGCCGAGCGGACGAACATCGGACGACCTTCAGCCAGACCGGTAACAGGCTCACCACTGACGTAGTTGTAAGCCATCAGACCACCGCAGTCGGTATCGCCCTCGAGAGCCTTGTTAAACAGCTTGCCGTAGAGCTCGTTCATATCAACGGGCACACCCAGCAGCTGCTGGTACTCCTTGAACAATCCCACCCAAGCGTTGATGTCGCTGGTGCAGTTGTTACAGTGAACCATAGCCACAAGACTTCCGTCAGGTGTGGTCACCATGTCAATCATCTCGTAAGGCTTTGAGAGCTCCTTCTCGAGCACAATCATTGAGAACGAAGATGTACCGGCAGAAACGTTACCTGTGCGCTGCTTGACGGCATTGGTGGCAACCATACCTGTGCCAGCGTCGCCCTCAGGAGGACATACGGGGATACCTGCCTTCAGGTGGCCCGAAACGTCGAGTTTCTTAGCACCCTCGGGGGTGAGGAAACCTGCGCTCTCGCCAGCGTTAAGCGACTTTGGCAGAATGTCGAGCAACTTCCATGAGAAACCCTTTGGAGCAATGAGCTCATTGAATTTCTGTACCATGGTGGCATCGTAAGTCTTGGTCTTTGGATCGACAGGAATCATACCTGATGCATCACCTACACCAAGAACAAACTGACCAGTTACCTGCCAGTGAACGTAGCCTGCCAGGGTGGTGAGGTACTTAATGTCGCTGACGTGCTCCTCGTTGTCGAGAATGCATTGGTAGAGGTGAGAAATGCTCCAACGCAAGGGGATGTTGTAGTTGAAGAGCTTAGAAAGCTCTGCAGCTGCCTTGCCGGTGTTGGTGTTACGCCATGTGCGGAAAGGAACAAGAATTTCCTGCTTATCGTTGAAGGCCATGTAGCCGTGCATCATAGCGCTGAAGCCGATGGCGGCAAGCGATTCAATCTCGCAGTCGTACTGCTTCTGAACGTCCTTGCGGAGCTCGGCGTAGCAGTCCTGGAGTCCGTACCAAATAGCCTCGGTAGAGTAGGTCCACAGACCGTCTACCAGCTGATTCTCCCACTCGTGTGAGCCCTGAGCAATGGGCTTATTGTCCTCGTCGATGAGGACGGCTTTGATTCTTGTAGAACCGAATTCGATTCCCAAGATGGCTTTACCTGCCTCGATTGTCTGTTTTGCAGTCATAGCTTACTTCAGCGCTTTGTTCAACATGTAGTATATCTCATTGTTCTGGAGCTGTTGCTTGAACTCGTAGGTCTTGGTGTCCTTGTTGATCTTGACATACTCGATGCCAGTCATCTCAGCGAAGTCCTCCCAATACTCTTCGGTGATGTCGTAAGAGAAAGCCGAGTGGTGAGTACCACCAGCCAGAATCCATGCACCAGCACCAATCTCAAACGAGGGCTGTGGAACCCAGAGAGCGCTGGCAACAGGCAGATTAGGCATGGGCTTTGGCTCGATGCACTCAACCTCCTGAGAAATCAGACGGAAGCGGTTGCCAAGATCTACGACAGTAGCCTTGATGCCACGACCCACCTTCGAGGTGAATACCAAACGAGCCGTCTGTTGCTTGCGGATGCCGATGCCGAGGAAGTGAACTTCCAGCTTGGGTTTGTCGACAGCAATCAGCGGACAAACCTCGAGCATGTGGCTCTGCAGACATGAAGAGCGATCGCCAGCGAAGTTCAGCGTGTAGTCCTCGAGGAATGAGCAACCCGTAGGCATGCCCTGCTGGATAACCCACAGCGTGCGATACAGACAAGCTGTCTTCCAGTCGCCTTCAGCACCGAAACCGATACCCTCAGCCATCAGACGCTGTGAAGCCAGACCTGGAATCTGGTCGAAACCTACGAAGTCGGGCTTATCGATGTTGGCATCACCCAGATCATCAAAGTTGGTGGTGAAGGCCGTGGCACCCTCGTCCTTCAAGACGCGACGCAGTGCGATTTCAGCCTTTGCGGCATTGCGTACCTTCTGCCAATAAACCTCCTCGCCGCTCTCGTCAATCTTGATGGTATATTCCTTCTTATAAACCTCAACGAGTTCGTCGACCTCCTGATCTGTAACCTGGCGCCAGTACTCCATCATCGAGCTGACGGGGTAGTAGTCTACGTGATAGCCCAGACGCTGCTCGAACTCCACGCGGTCACCATCCGTTACGGCTACGTTGTTCATGTTCATACCAAACATCAGACAGCGCACGTTGCGAGCATCAGCCACACCAGCAGCCACGCGAGCCCATACGGCAATCTTCTGCTGAGCCTCGGGATTCTTCCAGTATCCGCAAACCACCTTGCGAGGTACACGCATGCGGGTGCAGATGTGTCCGAACTCGATATCACCGTGAGCCGACTGGTTCAGGTTCATGAAGTCCATATCCATCGTCTCCCAGGGAATCTCGGCATTATATTGTGTGTGGAAGTGGAGTAGGGGCTTCTGCAAGTCCTGCAGACCTTTGATCCACATCTTGGCAGGCGAGAAGGTGTGCATCCAGGTGATGATACCTACGCACTTGTCGTCGTTGTTGGCTGCCTTCATCACCTGCTCTACTTCCTTCGAGCTGTTGGCAGTGCCTTTATATACTACCTTGATGGGAATGATACCTGAGTTGTTCAGTCCATCGACCATTTCCTTAGAGTGACTATCCACCTGTATTACAGCGTCACCTCCGTAGAGCAACTGTGCACCAGTCACCCACCATATCTCTAAATTTTCAAACGCTTTAATCATAATTGTAATTATTTGTTTGATTGTTGTTTTTTTTGAAGTTAAAGGGGAGTTAAAAGGAAGTTAAAGGGGAGTTAAAGGGACAAATGTCTGCTAATTCAATAGCAAAGTAATGTCCTTTTAACTTCCAAGCGAAGCGATAACTTCCTTTTAACTTCTCTTCCATTCCTTTCTATTTCTTTTTCTGACCATAGTAAGCGTTTGGTCCGTGCTTACGTGAGAAATGCTTTTCAACCAAGAGTGGATTCATAGTTGTCTCTGGGTTAAGCGTAAATGAGATGTAGGCCATTTTGGCTACCTGCTCAGTGACTACGGCATGGTATACAGCCTGGTCGGCATCCTTACCCCAAGCGAAGGGACCATGGTTCTTCACCAGCACGGCAGGTGTGTGGACAGGATTGATGTTACCCTTCTTGAATCGGTCAACGATGACCACACCCGTATTCTTCTCATATTCGCCCATCTGGTCTTCCGTCATTGCCTCCGTGCAGGGAATGCAGTCGTGGAAGTAGTCGGCATGAGTAGTACCGATATTTGGAATATCCTTACCAGCCTGAGCCCATGCGGTGGCGTAGGTAGAGTGGGTGTGTACGATACCTCCCAGCTCTGGGAAAGCCTTATAGAGCACCAGGTGTGTTGGTGTGTCGCTCGATGGGTTCAGGTCGCCTTCCACCACCTTGCCTGTCTCCAGGTCTACCACCACCATATCTGATGCTTTCATCACGTCGTATTCTACACCTGAAGGTTTGATGACTACCAGTCCCTTCTCGCGATCGATGGCCGATACATTACCCCAGGTGAAGATCACCAAGTTATGCTTCACGAGGTCCAGATTGGCCCGAAATACTTTTTCTTTCAGTTCTTCTAGCATAAAATTATAATTTAAAGTTGGAATCTTTGTCGAATATCTTCTTGTTGAATCGGTAGAGCGAAGCGCCACGTCTCGACGTCTTTTTGTCTATCAGCTCCGTCTTCTCGATGAAGTCCATCTCCTTGATGCGCTTTCGGAAGTTTCGCTTATCCACCTCTTCGCCATTAACGGCTTCATAGAGTCGCTGCAGTTGTGTCAGCGTGAACAGCGGAGGCAGCAGCTGGAAACTGATGGGCTGCGTCTTGATTTTCTGTTGCATCAGTTTGCGCGCCTTCATGATCATCTCGTTGTGGTCTGAATACATCTGTGGCAGTTGGTCGATGTCTACCCATTCCACGCCGTGCAGCGTCAGCAGTTTCTTGCTGTAGTCCTTTACGTTGATCAGGGCGTAGTAGGCCACGCTGACTACGCGCTCACCTGGGTCACGGTCCACACTGCCGAAGGCACCCACCTGCCGCATGTACATGTTGCGCATTCCCGTCAGCTCGTACAGCGTTCTGTCGGCGGCCTCGTCCAGACTCTCGTCGTTGCGAACGAAACCTCCGTAGAGGCTCCATTCGCCACGACCTGGGTCCATCTGTCGCTTGCCTATCAGCACCTTCAGCTTGTTGGCATCGAAACCGAAGATGATGCAGTCTACCGACAGGAATATCTTCTGATGTTCAAAATAGAATGAGGTCATCTCTGTTTACCAGAAGTAAGCGTAGAATGCTACGGTGATACCTATGATGATGATGGTGTGGATAACATCCCACATGTTCCAGCTGGCACGTGTGGCAGCACGCTGCTCAGGAGTTGAGGTGCCGAATACCAGACCTTGTATTTTCTTCTCGTCGGGAGCCTCTGTGCAGAGCGATACGACGATGACTACCAGACAGCAGACAATGAGCATCACACCACAGAAGTAGAGCCAGTTGAAGTCGTAGAATACAGCCTTGAACCATGAGTCAGCGGCGTCGGTAGCATTGCTGTAGTAAACCTTCGCACCCAGACGGGTCAGACCGATGATGATACCTGAGAGCAGACCCCACATGCCACCCTTGGCGGAGGCGCGCTTCCAGCAGATACCCAGCAGGAAGGCAGAGGCAATACCAGGAGCCAGCACCGACTGGACGTCTTGCAAGTAGTTGTACAGCACATCACCTACCGAGCGCATGATGGGAATCCACAGGATACCCAGTACCACGATGACTACAGTAGCTACCTGACCGATGCGAACCAGCTGCTTCTCAGGAGTCTCAGGACGCAGACGCTTCCAGAAGTCGATGGTGAACAGCATGGCTGACGAGTTAAACAGCGATGCCAGCGACGACATCAGGGCAGCCAGAATACCACAAACCACCAGACCTTTCACACCAGCAGGCAGAATCTTAGCCACGAGGGTGGGGAAGGCTGCATCAGGAGTCGACAGCACGAACACCTCGCCACTGGGAAGTGTAATACCTTTAGTGCTCATAGCATAGGCAATCATACCTGGAATGAGGAACAGGAATACGGGCAACAGTTTCAGATAAGCGCCGAAGATGGTACCACGACGGCTCTCCTTCTCGTCCTTACCCGACAGCACGCGCTGAACGATATACTGGTCTGTACACCAGTACCAGAAACCAATGACAGCCGAACCTACCAAGGCACCCAGCCAAGGATACTGTGGGTCGCGCAGGTCGCGCATCAAGTCTGTCATGTGGTCACCATATTCATTTACGGTCTGGATAGAACAGATAGCCATCATTTCATCCCATCCACCGAGAGCCTTCAGTCCGAGCACCAGGATAATCAGCGATCCTAATAATAAAATAGGAGTCTGCAGCACGCTGGTGTAAAGCACTGACTTCATACCGCCAAACACGGTGTAGAGGGCGGTGATAAGCACCAGTCCGATGGCTGCAATCCAGAAGAAGTCGATGCCCCATAGTTCCTTGATACCGAATACCTGCTGGAACACCAGACCACCGGCGTATACTGTTACGGCAACCTTCGTCAGCACATAACTGATCAGCGAGATCACACTCAGAATGGTACGGCTCTCCTTGTTGAATCGGCGCTCCAGGAACTCCGGCATCGTGTATACCATGCTTCGTGTGTAGAAAGGCACGAATACCCAACCCAGAATCAGGATCATCCAACCCTGAATCTCCCAGTGGGCCATAGCCATACCCGATGAGGCTCCGGCACCAGCCAGTCCGATCAAGTGCTCTGAACCAATGTTTGAGGCGAAGATCGATGCACCGATAGCAATCCATGTTGCATCCTTACCACCCAAGAAATAGTCTGCCGAGTTGTCGTTTTTCTGCGATACAACCCAAATCACAATGCCTATCAGCGCACAGCAGAAGACGCCAATGACAATCCAGTCTAATAATGCCATGTTAATTTACAATTTTACTATTTACAATTTAATTCATTCTTATTTCACGCTGAACTTATACGCTGCGCGGCTGTAATACTTCTCGCCAGGATTCAGCACGGGCTGTATCCAATCCTTCTTGTTGGGGCTGTCAGGATACTTCTGACTCTCCAGACAAACGCTGACGTGCTGCGGATAAACACCACCCTTATGCTTGATGTTAGGCTCGTTGCCTACACCCTGGAAGTTACCGCTATACACCTGAACACCAGGCTCGTTGGTATACATCTCCATGAAGATGCCCGTCTTCGGGCTGTACAGGCTGGCACACACCTGCGTGTCGTCGCCCTTTCCATCCTTATAGGTGTTCAGACACCAGTTGTGGTCATAGCCACCAGCGTTCTGAATCTGGTCGAACTGCGACTTGATGCTGTCACCGATAGCGTGAGCCGTGCGGAAGTCCATGGGTGTTCCCTCTACCGACTTCACCTCACCCGTAGGGATGTACAGTTTGTCAGAGGGCGTGAAGTTGTCGGCATTCACGTAGAGCACCATGTCGTAACCCGGCTCGGTGAAGTTACCGCTCAAGTTGTAGTAGTTGTGATTCGTCTGGTTGATGATGGTGGGCTTGTCCGTCTCAGCCTCCCATGTGATGTCCAGCATGTTGTCGGCAGTCACCTTGTAAGTCGTCACGGCAGTCACCTTGCCAGGGAATCCGTTCTCACCGTCCTCGGCTACGATGGTTAGCTTCAGGATAGAGTCGCCTATCTGTTCTGCGTCATACACCTGATTCATCCAACCCGTCGTACCACCACCGTGCAGACAGTTAGGACCGTCGTTCTGCTTCAGCTGATACGTCGAATCGTTCAGCGTGAACTGACCACCTTTGATGCGGTTGGCATAGCGACCCACGCTTGAACCGTAGTCCGTAGGCGAGTTCAGCGTGTCAGCATACTGCGCGATGTTGTCGAAACCCAGCACCACGTCGGTAGGCTTGCCGTCCTTGTCGTTCACCACCAGCGAGACTACGCGTCCGCCGTAGTTGGTGATGCAAACCTCCATGCCTTGCTGGTTTTTCAGCGTGTAGAGCTTTACTGGTTTTTCGTTGATGATAGTGTCAAACTTGGCAGGGTCAAGACCCGATACCGTCAGTGCTTTCTGCTCACCAGAAGCACAAGCCGTCAGCAGGGCAACAGCCACTGTTGTTGAGGCGAAAACTTGCTTGAAGTTCTTCATTCTTTTGGTAGTTTTTTAGTTATCAATGTGATTTTGGGTGTAAAATTACAATAATAATTTCATTCCGCAATCTTTTTTCATGATAATCTTTCCCAAAAGTGTTATTTTTACACCTTATATATTCTTTTTAAGTTCTGTTAACAGTTTACGGATTGTGCTTTTTGCTTAGCTGACGTCTTGACGGACAGCATATGAAAGAGGCGTCCGACAGAAAGAACCGTTGGCTGCTGCCACGCAGTTTTGTTCAGCTCTTTTTTGTTCATTTTATCTGAACGAAATACTTTTGGGGCTAGTTGGGTGGTTTCCGCAAGCCTTGCGAAGATTTGTGAATTACAAGAAAGTTTTGTAACTTTGTACCCACAATGGCAGAACAGCAGAAGACAGCAGAAGAGGTGATGCAGGAGCTGAGGGCTCTGGCTGACAGACTGGTGGCGGCAGGACGGAAGGACTTGCTGCTGAAGGCTATAGGGGTGCCTCTACTGGAAGAGCTGCGTATAGAGGCTGCGAAGAGCAGGCTGTCGAGACTGGTCATCATGAAGGATTATCGGTTTGTGTTGGCTGACTACCAGTTGGAGGTAGAGCTTCAACCTGTGCATAAGGCGGTGTATCTGTTGTTCTTGAATCACCCTGAGGGGATAGAGTTCAAGCGGTTGGGAAATTATCGGGAGGAGTTGCTGGGTTATTATCTGGCAACGGCAAGATGGATGGACAAAGAGAAGGCGGAGGAGAGCGTTGACCATCTGGTGGATCCGCTGGACAATGCCATCAATGAGAAATGTTCGCGCATCAAGAAGGCTTTTCTGGAGCTGATGGATGAGTATAGGGCAAGCTACTACCTGATTAGCAGTCATACGCAGAAGCATATCGCTGGTCGTATCTGGTATGAACGGCTGAAGGTCATCACGCTGCCTAGAGAATTGGTTATCAACGAAACACGATAGACGATATGGGAGAAGAATTTGGACTGCTGGATTTTCCGGTGATTAAGAATACGATGAGGGGCATCATCAAGGTGATTGGCGTGGGCGGCGGTGGCTGTAATGCCGTCAGAAACATGTACAAGGAAGGGGTGGAGGGCGTGACATTTGCCGTCTGTAACACGGACAGCCAGTCGCTGGCGGGTTCGCCTGTGCCGGTGAAAATCATGCTGGGTACAGCGGGTCTTGGGGCCGGTGCCAATCCGGAACTAGGTCGGAAAGAGGCCGAGAGCAATATCGATGATATCGAGAAGTTACTGGGTGACGGCACGAAGATGGTCTTTGTGACGGCTGGCATGGGTGGCGGTACCGGAACGGGTGCGGCTCCTGTGGTGGCTGGCGTGGCGAAAAGAATGGGTCTGCTGACAGTAGGTGTGGTGACGATACCTTTCTACTTCGAGAAGAAGCGTAAGATTGTGAAGGCGCTGAAGGGTGTGGACGAGCTGAGGAAGAACGTGGACGCGCTGCTGATTATCAACAACGAGAGACTCTGCGACGTGTATGCCGATGCAGACATATCGGTGAAGGAGGCTTTCCAACGGGCTGACGACATCTTGAAGGATGCCGTGAAGGGTATCGCTGAGCTGATAACGGTGCATAGCGACGGTTCAATCAACCTGGACTTCCGTGATGTGGAGACGACGATGAAGAATGGTGGCGGAGCAATCATGGCTATGGGTAGGGCCAGTGGTGAGAAACGCGTGCAGAGGGCTATTGTCGATGCGCTGGACTCGCCGCTGCTCTATGGCAACGACATCGGAAAGGCGAAGCGTATCCTATTTAATATCTATGCGAGCGAGGACCGTCCTATCTTCGTGAAAGAAATGCAGGAGATAGACGAATTCTTCGACCAACTGGATCCGAATATTGACGTGATATGGGGTACGTCGACTGATAACAGCCTGGGTGAGGATGCCAAAGTGACTATTCTGGCTACCGGGCTGGAGAACGACTTGAAGAACGAGGAGAAAGGTGTGGCTAAGAACGAGGATGGGTATTATGAGGACTTGATACCGCTGCTGTATAAGCCCACACCGATAAAGCCCGTAGAGGAACAGCAAGAGGAACCGAAATTTGTCGTGGAGTCGGCGCCTATACCTGAGCCTGCTCCTGAGCCAACACCAACACCAACACCTGAACCCATACAGGAATCGGAACCGACGGTGGACGAGAGACCCAAGGAGAAGTCGACACTGGAAAAGTTGAAAGACTGGCTCAACGGGTTGATAGACGAGAGATAAAGAAAAGACCCCGAAAGTAAGTTGGCTTTCGGGGTCTTACCGTTTTATTTAATCAGATCGACGGAGCGCTGTAGGAAGCGATCGAGGGCTTCACCCTTGAGGAGTCCGTTCTGCAGGAGTGCCAGGTCAATGAGCTGATGGACGATGTCGTTGCCCTTGGCATAGTCGGCCAATACGGCTTGCTTCTTGTCCTTCTGCTCCTGGACGGCCTTCTCGCACTCGGCCTTCATGTCCTTGTCGTCCTGAGTCAGTTCGTCGTACTTCTTCTTATCCTGCTGTTGCTGGATGGCAGCGAGACGAGCCTCCTGGCCTTTCAGCTCGGCATCGATAGGCTTCAGGGCTTCAGCGGTGGCTGACTCTGAATCGGTGAGGACGCGCTTTACCAGCGGGTGGTCGCTATTGAGCACGATATTGAATGAGTCGGGCATCTGACCGTAGAAGTTCATACCCTGCTGGAAGCGGCTCATCTCCTTCATACGTCGCATCCACTCGTTCTGGGTGATGATGACAGGACGGGCCTCAGCACCAAGAGCGTCGACCTGTACCATGAACTCAGTCTTGTCCATCTTTGGCATCTGCGACTTGAAGACGGCTGACAAATTGTCAGACTGCTCCTGAGAGAGGTCGCTCTTGCGGGCGTCTTCCTTGACGATGAGACGGTCGATGATGTCGCTGTCGACACGGGTGAAGCGCGACTTCTCGAACTTCTGCTCCAAGGTCTGGATGGTGGGTACGTCGAGCTGACCGTCGAGCAAGAGAACGCTGTAGCCCTTGTCCTGAGCGGCCTTGATATACGAGTACTGCTCCTCCTTATCGGTAGCGTAGAGGTAGACGAGATTGCCGTCCTTATCCTTCTGGGCACCCTCGATGAGTGTCTTGTATTCGTCGAAGGTGAAATACTTACCCTCAGAATCCTTGAACAGGGCGAACTCCTTGGCACGATCGTAGAACGACTCCTCAGAGAGGATGCCGTAGTTGATGAAGAGCTTCAGGTCGTCCCACTTCTCCTCGTACTGCTTGCGGTCCTCCTTGAAGATAGACTGCAGACGGTCGGCCACCTTCTTGGTGATGTATGTAGAGATCTTCTTCACCTCGCGGTCGCTCTGCAGATAAGAACGAGAGACGTTCAGGGGGATGTCAGGTGAGTCGATGACACCATGCAGCAGCGTCAGGAACTCAGGCACGATGCCCTCCACCTGGTCGGTGACAAATACCTGGTTGCAGTAGAGCTGGATCTTGTTGCGCTGCAGGTCGATGTTCGACTTGATGCGGGGGAAATAGAGGATACCCGTCAGGTTGAAGGGATAGTCTACGTTCAGGTGAATCCAGAACATAGGCTCGTCGGACATGGGGTAGAGGGTGCGGTAGAACGACTTGTAGTCCTCGTCCTTGAGTGATGAGGGAGCCTTCGTCCACAGGGGCTCGACGCTGTTGATGACGTTGTCATTATCGGTGTCAACCATCTCCTTCTTCTCGCTGGACCACTCCTGCTTCTTGCCGAAGGCTACGGGTACGGCCATGAACTTACAATACTTCTCCAACAGCTGCTGCAGCTTCTCCTTCTCGAGGAACTCCTTGCAGTCGTCGTCGATATACAGGATGATATCTGAACCGCGGTCCTCCTTCTCAGCCTCGTCGATCTCGTAGGCGGGAGAGCCGTCGCAGCTCCACTTGACAGCCTTGGCACCGTCCTTATACGAACGGGTGATGATCTCTACCTTCTTCGATACCATGAACGAAGAGTAGAAGCCCAATCCGAAGTGGCCGATGATGTTGTTGGCATTGTCCTTATACTTCTCGAGGAAATCGTTGACACCCGAGAAAGCTATCTGGTTAATGTACTTGTCTATCTCCTCCTCGGTCATACCGATACCACGGTCCGAGATGGTGATGGTGCCCTTCTCCTTGTCCAGACTGACGCGGACGGTCAAGTCGCCCTCTTCGCCTTTGAACTCGCCCTGCTGGGCCAGTGTCTTCAGCTTCTGCGTGGCGTCGACGGCATTGGAAACCATCTCGCGCAAGAAAATCTCATGGTCGCTGTAGAGAAACTTTTTGATGACGGGGAAGATGTTCTCAGTAGTAACCCCGATGTTACCTTTTTGCATAGTCAATTTCTAGATATAATTAAACTTTCTGCCGCTAATCTTGCAAATATCGTGCCATTTTTGTAACTCTGACTTCGTCGAAGGTACTCACGTTCGAAAATACCCAAATAAATTTGGCATTTTACTCACTTATTCGTACCTTTGCACACAAAATTAGAAATAGGATGAAAAGAAGATGGCACTGTAAAGCGGGCGAACAGCCCACAGAGCTGGATAAGCATATCATGTATCTGGAAAACAAAGGGGCGCTGGTACCGACCCGTGAACTGGTGAAGACACCAGAGCAGATAGAGGGCATCCGCCGTGCGGGTGTTGTCAATACGGGCGTGTTGGATGCCGTCGGTGAGGCTATTCATGCGGGTATGTCGACACTGGAGATAGACCAGATTTGTCGGGACTACTGCGAAAAGCATGGTGCTACGCCAGCCTGTCTGAACTACGAAGGTTTCCCGATGTCGGTATGTACGAGCATCAACGAGGTGGTGTGTCATGGTATTCCGAAGGCTGACGACATCCTGGAGGAGGGTGACATCATCAATGTCGACTTCACTACGATACTGGATGGCTATTATGCCGACGCCTCGCGTATGTATATAATAGGTAAGACGACTCCCGAGAAGGAACAGCTGGTACGGGTGACGAAGGAATGCTTGGAAATCGGTATGGAGGCTGCCAAGCCCTGGCACGGGGTGAACGAGATCGGGCGTGCGATAGAGAAGCATGCCAAGAAGTATCACTACGGTGTGGTGCGCGACTTGTGTGGCCACGGGGTGGGGCTGAAGTTCCACGAAGACCCGGAGGTGTGTCACTTTGCCCAACGTGGCGACGGTATGCTGCTGGTGCCTGGCATGGTGTTCACCATAGAGCCGATGGTCAATATGGGCACCTGGAAGGTGTTTATCGATGCTGATGATCCGTATGGCTGGGAGGTGATATCGGAAGACGAACTGCCCTCAGCGCAATGGGAACACACGCTGCTGATGACGGAAAACGGAGTGGAAATTCTTTCGTATTAAATTAGAAATTAGAAATTAGAAATTATGATGACCCAAGAGGGTATATATATATTAGGTATAGAGTCGAGCTGTGACGATACATCGGCTGCGGTGCTGAAGAATGGGGTGCTGCTGTCGAACGTGACGGCGTCGCAGAAAGTACACGAGGCCTATGGTGGCGTGGTGCCTGAACTGGCATCAAGGGCTCATCAGCAGAACGTAGTTCCGGTGGTGCATGAGGCCATCAAGCAGGCAGGCATTGCGAAGGAACAGCTGAGTGCTGTAGCCTTTACACGCGGACCGGGATTGATGGGTTCGCTGCTGGTAGGCGTCAACTTCGCCAAGGGATTTGCCCGTTCGCTGGGTATTCCCCTGATTGACGTCAACCACTTGCAGGGACACGTGATGGCGCACTTCATCAAGGAGAGCGACGACGATACGAACCAGCCGCCACTGCCGTTTATCTGTCTGCTGGTCTCGGGTGGTAACTCGCAGATCGTGCTGGTGCGTAAGTACAATGATATGGAGGTGCTGGGTCAGACGATAGACGATGCGGCCGGCGAGGCTATCGATAAGTGCTCGAAGGTGATGGGTCTGGGCTATCCGGGAGGTCCTATCATCGACCGTTTGGCCCGTCAGGGCAATCCGAAGGCCTATCAGTTCTCGGAGCCTCATATTCCCGGACTGGACTACAGCTTCTCAGGTCTGAAGACCTCATTCCTCTATAACATGCGAAAATGGGTGGAGGAAGATCCCGACTTCATCGAGCACCACAAGGAAGACATTGCCGCCTCGCTGGAGTGGACCATTGTCGATATCCTGATGAAGAAACTGCGTCTGGCCGTCAAACAGACCGGTATCAAACATGTGGCAGTGGCTGGCGGAGTGAGTGCCAACAACGGATTGCGCAACGCCTTCTACGATCATGCCAAGCGCTACGGCTGGACGGTATACATTCCGAAATTCAGCTATACAACGGACAATGCCGCGATGATAGGCATCGTGGGCTACTATAAATTCATGGATGGCGAGACGTGTCCGATAGATGCGCCAGCCTTCTCGAAAGTAACGTTTAAATAGATAATACTATGGATTTTGAAAGTAAGATTATCAGCAGAGAGGTGAGTCAACTGCTGTGGGAGATGGATAAGACGGTAGGTACGGCAGAGAGCTGTACGGGTGGACGTATTGCTGAGGCAATCATCTCGGTGCCTGGTTCCTCGAAATATTTCAAGGGTGGCGTCATCTCGTATGTCGACGAGGTGAAGATGTCGCTACTGGGTGTCGACGCACAGCTGCTGGACGAGAAAACGGCTGTCTGTGAGGAAGTTGCCATACAGATGGTGAAAGGTGCCTGTCAGGCGCTGAATACCGACTATGCCATCTCGGCAACGGGTATTGCAGGTCCTGGCGGAGGTACGAAAGAGCATCCCGTTGGCACCATCTGGCTGGCCTGCGGAACGAAAGACAGGCAGGTGACTCAACTGGTTCAGGAAGACCACGGACGAGACATCAATTTGGCCATCGCCACAAACAAAGCGATGCAGATGTTCCTCGATTTTTTGAAGTCAGAACCCCAACCAGCCGAGTTGGAAGGTTAAAAAATCCTAAATGAAGAGGAATTTCTCATTTCTCATTTCTCATTTCTCATTAAAAATGTGTACCTTTGCACCCTGTTTGGAATAAGTTACATTTTTAGGAACAAATAAAAAGTAGATAGAGATGTCTAAAATTTGTCAGATTACGGGAAAGAAGGCACAGATTGGTAATAATGTGTCTCACTCAAAGCACCGCACTAAGCGCAGCTTTGACGTTAACCTGTTCAGCAAGAAGTTCTACTATGTTGAGGAGGCTTGCTGGATTCAGTTGAAGATCAGCGCTGCTGGTCTGCGTATGATTAATAAGGTAGGTCTGGACGCTGCCCTCAAGCAGGCTGTTGCTAAGGGTTATGTTGACTGGAAGGATATTAAAGTAATAGGAGACTAACACTATGGCAGGAAAGAAAGCTAAGGGTAACCGCGTTCAGGTGATTCTGGAATGCACGGAGATGAAGGAGAGTGGACTCCCCGGAACAAGCCGTTACATCACCACGAAGAACCGTAAGAACACACCTGAGAGAATGGAACTTAAGAAGTATAACCCCATCCTGAAGCGCATGACTGTGCACAAGGAGATTAAGTAAT
The DNA here is from genome assembly GCA_015060535.1 of Prevotella sp. Taxonomy (GTDB): domain Bacteria; phylum Bacteroidota; class Bacteroidia; order Bacteroidales; family Bacteroidaceae; genus Prevotella. The sequence goes on along the minus strand of SUYH01000004.1, from coordinate 119,191 downwards.
CTATTTAGAGCATGGCAAAGAAAACCGTCGCTACCCTCCATGAAGGCTCAAAGGATGGTCGCGCTTACACTAAAGTGATCAAGATGGTAAAGAGCCCCAAGACGGGTGCTTACGTCTTTGATGAGCAGATGGTTCCTAACGAAGCTGTTAAGGACTTTTTCAAAAACTAAGAAATTGTAAAATATGAAGAGAAAAAGCTGAAACGCGAATGGTGTTTCAGCTTTTTTTTGTACCTTTGCGGAGCAAAAGGAAAAAAGTATGGGAATTTTTGGTTTTTTCAACAAGGATAAAAAGGAAACATTGGACAAAGGTCTGGAGAAGACTAAGACCAGTGTGTTCGACAAGTTGGCACGTGCTGTGGCTGGCAAATCGAAGGTGGATGACGATGTGCTGGATAACCTGGAGGAGGTGCTCATCACCTCTGACGTCGGTGTGGAGACCACGTTGAAAGTCATCGAACGCATTGAGGAACGCGTGTCTCGCGACAAGTATGTGTCGACATCGGAGCTGAACGCTATCCTGCGTGACGAGATTGCTTCGCTGCTGACGGAGAACAATTCTGACGATAACGATAACTGGGATTTGCCTAGCGATCATAAGCCCTATGTCATACTGGTAGTCGGTGTGAATGGTGTGGGCAAGACGACCACCATCGGAAAGCTGGCTTGGCAGTTCAAGCAGGCCGGCAAGAAGGTGTATCTGGGTGCCGCTGATACTTTCCGTGCTGCTGCTGTAGAGCAGCTGTGCATCTGGGGCGAACGCGTAGGCGTGCCTGTGGTGAAGCAACAGATGGGTTCCGACCCTGCCTCGGTGGCTTTCGATACGTTGTCGTCGGCTAAGGCTAACGGTGCTGACGTGGTGCTGATAGATACGGCAGGTCGTCTGCATAACAAGGTGGGCCTGATGAATGAGTTGAAGAAAATCAAGGATGTCATGAAGAAGGTGCTGCCTGAGGCTCCTGATGAGGTGATGCTCGTGCTGGATGGCTCTACAGGACAGAATGCCTTTGAGCAGGCCAAGCAGTTTGCTGCCGTCACCCAGATCACCAGTCTGGCTATCACCAAACTGGATGGTACCGCCAAGGGTGGTGTGGTGATTGGCATTTCCGACCAGCTGAAGGTTCCCGTGAAATATATCGGACTGGGTGAGGGCATGCAGGATTTGCAGCTTTTCAACCGTCGTCAGTTTGTTGACTCGCTGTTTAAGAATGAATAAACCAACAGTTGATTTCATCACTTTGGGTTGTTCTAAGAATCTGGTAGATTCCGAAAACCTGATGGGACTCTTCGAGGCTCACGGCTTTCATGTGACCCATGATGCAGAGCATCCTGAGGGTGAGATTGCTGTGGTGAACACTTGCGGATTCATTGAGGATGCCAAGCAGGAGAGCATCGATACCATTCTGGAACTGGTACAGGCCAAAGAGGAAGGCCGGCTGAAGCGGTTATACGTGATGGGCTGTCTGTCAGAGCGTTACCTCGCCGAACTGGAGGCTGAAATTCCTGAGGTAGACGGCTGGTACGGCAAGTTCAATTACAAGCAACTGCTGGCCGATCTTTCTGAAATTACACAAAAGGAACCGTCCCTTTTGTGTAATTCTGTCCATCGTCACATGACTACTCCTCGCCATTATGCCTATCTGAAGATTGCAGAGGGTTGCGACAGACATTGTGCCTACTGTGCTATCCCGCTGATTACGGGGCGTCACCAGAGTCGTCCGATGCAGGAGATATTGGACGAGGTGCGCTGGTTGGTAAGTCAGGGTACGAAGGAATTTCAGGTGATAGCTCAAGAGTTGACCTATTACGGGGTAGACATTGACGGCAAGCAGCATATCGCCGAACTGATAGAACAGATGGCAGAGTTAGAGGGTGTGGAGTGGATTCGTCTGCACTATGCCTATCCTGCTCATTTCCCCTGGGACTTGCTGCGTGTGATGCGTGAGAAGAAGAATGTCTGCAACTATCTGGATATCGCCTTGCAGCACATCTCCGACCATATGCTGGAGCGCATGCAGCGCCATGTGACGAAAGAAGATACCTACGAGCTGATACGTCGGATGCGCAGAGAGGTGCCTGGCATCCATATCCGTACTACACTGATGGTCGGTTTCCCCGGTGAGACCGATGAGGACTTCCGCCAGTTGGTGGAATTTACCAAGTGGGCCCGTTTCGAACGTATGGGTGCCTTTGCCTATTCGGAAGAAGATGGTACCTACAGCGCCAAGCACTACGAGGACGACGTGCCTCAGGAGGTGAAACAGCAGCGACTGGACAAGTTGATGCGTGTGCAGCAGAACATCAGTGCTGAACTGGAGGGCGAGAAGGTAGGGCAGACCCTGCGTGTCATCATCGACCGACAGGAGGGTGACTACTGGGTAGGACGTACGGAATACTGTTCGCCAGAGGTTGATCCTGAAGTGTTGATACCCGCAGAGGAAGACCTTGAGATAGGCCACTTCTATGAGGCCCGCATTACCGATGCTGAAGAATTTGACTTATACGCTACTACGAGATATGAATAACAAGGAATTTATTGCAGAACTGGCTGAGCGTACAGGATATGCTCCGAGAGACGCTCAACGGCTTGTCAATCAGATGATTGACGCGATGGGTGACGCCTTTCAGGAAGGCGACGCTGTATTGGTTCCTAACTTCGGACTCTTTGAGACGAAGAAGAAAATGGAACGTATCATGGTGAACCCATCGACAGGTCAGCGCATGCTCGTACCACCAAAACTCGTGTTGAACTTCCGACCCAACCAGACCTGGAAGGATAAAATGAAGGGAGGACAATAGTCATGGGAAAACTGACGATACAGGAGATTGCCAAGGTATTGGTGGAGAAGAGCGGACTGCAGCAGCGTGATGCTAACCAGTTTGCTACGGAGATGTTTGCCGTCATTCTGCAACGTCTGCAAGAGGGCGACCAGGTCAAGGTAAAGGGCTTGGGCACCTTCAAGATTATCAGCGTAGAGGCCCGTGAGAGTATCAGTGTCCGTACAGGTGAGCGTGTGGTGATAGAAGGTCACGACAAGGTGTCGTTCACTCCCGACAATATGATGAAGGAACTGGTGAACAAGCCTTTCTCGCAGTTTGAGACCGTTGTGCTGAACGATGGTGTCGCCTTCTCTGATATGGAAGAACAGCCGGAAGAGGAACCTGTAGAGACAATAGAGACTCCTATAGAAACTCCTGCTGAGACTCTTGTTGAGACTCCTACAGAAATAGAGCAGGAACCTGTTCTCGAAGTGGTAGTAGAAGAACAGCCTGTAGTAGAACAGCCTGTAGTAGAAGAGCCTGCATTGGAAGAAGAACCCTTGGTTGTTGTGGCTGATGATGAGGAACCTGAGGAGTCGACTTTCATCCGACCCTGGATGAAGTGGGCTGCAGCTTTGGTACTGGTATTGGTTCTGATGGCTGTTTCAGCTCTTGGAGGATATCATTATGCATTACAAGAGGTTGCCGATCATGGTGAGAATGAGGCAGAGCTCATCATTGCCTCTGATTTGATGGCATCAGCTCCAGTTCAGAAAGAGGAGCAAGTGGCGAAAGATACCAGTGTGGTTGATTCCACGATGAAAACACAGGTGAAGGACCCTGATATTAAACCCGTGGACAAACCCGTGGACAAACCCGAGGTAAAGCCCGAGCCGAAGCCCGAGGTGAAGCCAGAACAGAAGCCGGCAGAGGAGATTGATCCTTATGCTGCTAAGGACGAACGTGTCAGGCTGGGTGCCTACCGTATCGTAGGAACAAAGGAGATTGTCGAAGTTCAGGCGGGACAGACCTTCTACAGCATTTGCAAAGCCCATCTGGGACCAGACATGCAGTGCTACGTAGAGGTGTATAACGATCTGCAGCAGAACCCGAAAGTCAAAGTTGGTCAGAAAATCAAGATACCTCAATTGCAGTTGAAGAAAAGACGCAATCGGTAATTTTATACAGTCAATTTAAAAAATAAAAGTAATTATATGGCAGAAGCTATTGACATCCGCGAACTGAATGTGCGGATAGAACAACAAAGTGGATTCGTTACCAATCTGGTGACGGGAATGGATCGTGTAATCGTAGGACAGAAGCACCTGGTAGACTCGCTGCTCATCGGTCTGCTGAGTGATGGCAATATCCTGTTGGAAGGTGTGCCTGGATTGGCTAAGACACTGGCTATCAAGACGCTGTCGCAATTGATAGACGCTACTTATAGCCGTATTCAGTTTACTCCTGACCTGTTGCCAGCTGACGTGACGGGTACGATGATCTATTCACAGAAAGACGAGAAATTCCAGGTGAAGCAGGGACCTGTATTTGCCAACTTCGTACTGGCAGATGAAATCAACCGTGCACCAGCCAAGGTACAGAGTGCCTTGCTGGAAGCCATGCAGGAGAAGCAGGTGACTATCGGCAGCGAGACCTTCAACCTGCCTAACCCCTTCCTCGTGATGGCTACGCAGAACCCCATAGAGCAGGAAGGTACCTATCCGTTGCCTGAGGCACAGATGGACCGTTTCATGCTCAAGGTAGTCATCGGTTATCCTACCATTGACGAGGAGAAGAAGATTATCCGCGAGAATATTGCTGGAGCCCTGCCTAAGGTGACTCCCGTGACTACCGCTGACGAGATTATCAAGGCTCGTGAGGTGGTTCGCGAGGTCTATATCGACGAGAAGATAGAGCAGTATATTGCTGACATCGTGTTTGCTACCCGTTATCCTGACCGCTATGGTCTGAAGGATATGAAGGACATGATCTCGTTCGGCGGTTCGCCACGTGCCTCTATCAATCTGGCAAAGGCGGCTCGTGCTTATGCCTTCATCAAGCGCCGTGGCTACGTGGTTCCTGAGGATGTGCGTGCTGTGGCTCATGATGTGCTGCGCCATCGTATCGGACTGACTTACGAGGCCGAAGCCAGCAATGTGACCAGTGAGGACATCGTATCAAAGATTATCAATAAGGTAGAAGTGCCTTGATGGAAACATCTGAGATCATCAAGAAAGTACGGAAGATAGAGATTAAGGCTCGAGGCCTGAGCTCTAACGTCTTCGCGGGGCAGTACCACTCCGCCTTCAAGGGTAGGGGTATGGCCTTCTCGGAGGTGCGTGAGTATCAGTATGGCGATGATGTGCGTGATATAGACTGGAACGTGACCGCCCGCTTCCACCGTCCCTATGTGAAGGTGTTTGAGGAGGAGCGTGAGCTGACGGTGATGTTGCTGATCGACGTCAGCGGCTCGTTGGATTTCGGTACACAGCGTCAGATGAAGCGTGACATGGTGACGGAGATAGCTGCTACCATCGCTTTCTCGGCTATTCAGAACAACGACAAGATAGGTGTGGTGTTCTTCTCGGACCGTGTGGAGAAATACATCCCACCCAAGAAAGGCCGCAAGCATATTCTCTATATCATCCGTGAGATGCTCGACTTCCATCCCGAGAGTCGTCGTACCGACGTCAAGCAGGCACTGGAGTTCCTGACCAGCGTGGCGAAGCGTCGCTGTACCGCCTTTGTGCTGAGCGATTTCTACGACCGTCAGGACTTCCTGCAGACGATGCAGATATGCAATCGGAAGCATGACGTGGTGGCTCTGCAGGTCTACGACGTGCTTCAACGTCAGTTGCCTGATGTGGGTCTGATGCGTGTGGTAGATGCTGAAACGGGACACGAACAGTATATTGACACGGGTAGTCGCCGACTTCGTGAGGCCCACGAACAGTACTGGAGTAGTCGGCAGAAGCAGTTGGTCGAAACGATGAACAAGAGCAATGTCGACCTGGTGTCGATAGCCACCAACGAAGACTATGTGAAGTCGCTGCTGATGTTGTTTAAACGGAGAAGCTGATGAAAAGAACGACGATATTTATATGCTTAATACTCAGTGCTTTGTTGAGTTTTGCTCAAGGTGGCATTGAGGCTAAGATTGACCCCATCGAAATCATGATTGGTGAGCAGGCACAGGTCACCCTGAGTGTGCATGCTGGCGAACAGGATAAGGTGGAATGGCCTACGCTACAACCCCGTCAGCTGGTGGTTGCTGGCGTCGAGGTGATTGCCGCCCAGCATCCCGAACCCAACGTGATGGTAGTCACGCTGACCTCCTTCGATGGCAACCTCTATTACCTGCCTCCCTTTAAGGTGAAGGTCAATGGCAAGGAGCTGGAGTCGAAGAGTCTGGCACTGAAGGTTGTCGAGGTAGAAGTAGACACCACGAAGCTCGACAAGTTCTTCGGACCGAAGGATGTACAGGACAATCCGTTCCAGTGGAGCGACTGGTCGCTGTCGTTCTGGCTCAGCGTGCTGATGCTGGTTGTGCTGGCTGCTGCCTACTACCTGTATCTGCGTCTGCGTGACAACAAGCCTATCATTGCCCGCATCAAGATTGTAAAGCGTCTGCTGCCTCACCAGAAGGCTATGCAGGAGATTGAGCAGATCAAGGCCGACAAGATGGTGACGTCAGAGAACCAGAAGGAGTACTATACGAAGTTGACGGACACGCTGCGTAAATACATCGAGGAGCGCTACGGATTCTCTGCTATGGAGATGACCAGCTCGGAGATTATAGAACGCCTCACCGCTGCTGGTGACCAGCAGAGTCTGAGTGAGTTGCGACAGCTCTTCATGACGGCCGACCTCGTGAAGTTTGCCAAGTATTCAACGATGATCAACGAGAATGACGCCAATCTGGTGAATGCCATCGACTTCATCAATCAGACGAAGCTCGAGAACCAGCCTACTGAGGAGGTGCAGAAGCCCGAACTGTCGGCTGAAGACCAGCGTTCGCAGAAGCAGCGTCGAGTGCTCAAGGGTGGCATCTGGCTCCTCGTAGCCGTAGCTACCGCCCTGTTCTGTCTCGTGGTCTACAACATCTATCAGTTGTTGATATATTAATGTATTGAAGAATGGAATTTGCCAATAAGGAATATCTGTTTCTGCTTGTCCTCATCATTCCGTACCTGGTATGGTACCTGATGTACAGGAAGAAAAGCGAGCCTACCATGCGTATGAGCGATACTTTTGCCTATCGCTTTGCACCACGCTCCTGGAAGGTACGGCTGATGCCACTGCAGTTGCTGTTGCGACTGGCAGTCTTCGTGCTGCTGGTACTGGTGCTGGCTCGTCCGCAGACTCAGAACTCATGGAAGAACAAGACGATGGAGGGTATCGATATCATGCTGGCTATGGACGTGTCGACGTCGATGCTGGCAGAAGACCTGAAACCCAACCGCATGGAGGCTGCCAAGCAGGTGGCTGCCGACTTCATCATCGGTCGTCCTGATGATAACATCGGACTGTCGATATTTGCTGGCGAGGCTTTCACCCAGTGTCCTATGACGACAGATCATGCCTCGCTGCTCAACCTGTTGCAGAACGTGCGTACCGATATCGCCCAGCGCGGACTGATAGAGGATGGTACCGCCATTGGTATGGGACTGGCTAATGCCGTATCCCGTCTGAAGGACTCGAAGGCTAAGAGCAAGGTCGTCATCCTGCTGACCGATGGTTCTAACAACCGTGGTGACCTGTCGCCGATGACTGCAGCAGAGATAGCCAAGAGTTTTGGCATCCGTGTGTATACCATCGGCGTAGGAACCAATAAGGTGGCCCCATACCCGATGTCTGTGGCTGGAGGTATTCAGTATGTCAACATTCCCGTCGAGATCGATACCAAGACGCTGAGCGAGATAGCTTCGGCTACTGATGGCGACTTCTACCGTGCTACGAACAACCAGGAGCTGCGACAGATATACAAGGAGATTGACAAGCTGGAGAAATCGAAGCTCAACGTCAAGAAGTTCAGCAAGCGCTATGAGGCCTATCAGCCCTATGCCATTGCTGCCGCCCTGCTGTTGTTGCTGGAGATGTTGCTGCGTATCACGATTTTCAGGAAATTGCCGTAAATTGTAAATAGTAAATTGTCAAATTGTAAATTAATTGATGTTTAGATTCGAAGACCCTATATATCTATATGCACTGGCGCTGATACCCCTTCTGTTGGTATTGCGCTTTCTGTTGATCCGTCAGCAGAAACGACGTCTGCGCAAGTTTGGCGACCGCGACCTGGTGCGCCAACTCATGCCTGACGTGTCGCGTTTCCGTCCGCTGGTCAAATTCTCCTTGCTGCTCACCGCGCTGGCATTGCTTATTGTCATGATAGCCCGTCCGCAGTTCGGCACCAAGATCAATCGTGAGAAGCGTACGGGTATAGAGACCATCATTGCCCTTGACATCAGCAACTCGATGCTGGCAGAAGATGTGGCTCCCAGTCGTCTGGACCGTTCGAAGATGATGGTCGAGAATTTGGTCGACCACTTCACCAACGATAAGATAGGACTTATCGTCTTTGCTGGTGATGCCTTCATCCAGCTGCCTATCACGAGTGACTACGTGTCAGCCAAGATGTTCCTGTCAAGCATATCGCCCTCGATGATTGCCACCCAGGGAACGGATATCGCCAAGGCTATCACGATGGCCAGCAACAGCTTCACCCAACAGGAAGGAGTGGGCAAGGCTATCATTGTCATTACCGATGGCGAGGACCATGAGGGTAGGGTGATGGAAGCCGCTACAGAAGCCAAGGAGAAGGGCATGCGCGTCTATGTGTTAGGTGTTGGCTCGCCCAAGGGAGCTCCCATCCCCATAGGCAATGGCGACTATATGAAAGACAATACCGGCCAGACGGTCATGACAGGTCTCAACGAGGAGATGTGTCGCCAGATAGCCCAGGCTGGCGGTGGTGCCTATATCCATGTAGAGAACAACAGCAATGCCCAGGACCAGCTCGACCAAGAGTTGGACAAACTGGCTAAGAAAGAGATTGAGAGCACGGTATACAGCGACTATGACGAACAGTTCCAGGCGGTGGGCATCCTAGCCCTGTTGCTGATCATCATTGAGATCTGCATCCTCGACATCAAGAATCCGATGCTTCGCAACGTCTCGTTGTTCCGTCGCAACCAGAAGGCTGCCTCCGTGTTGTTGCTCCTGTTGCTGCCCCTCGCTGTTCAGGCCCAGAGCGACCGTCAGTTGGTGCGTCAGGGTAACAAGCAGTACCGTGCTGGCAACTATGCCGAAGCCGAAGTGTCGTATCGGAAGGCTGTCGAGAAGAATCCGCGTAATGCACAGGCACTTTACAATCTCGGTAATGCCCTGATGGGACAACGCAAAGACTCCGCTGCTGCCGCCCAGTTCGACAATGCCGCCAAGCTGGAGACCAACCCCATCCGCAAGTCGCAGGCCTATCATAATATCGGTGTGCTGCTTCAGGGACAGAAGCAGTACGCACAGGCCATCGAGGCCTATAAGGAGTCGCTGCGTAATAATCCTGCCGATGACGAGACACGCTATAATCTGGAGGTCTGCAAGCGTCAGCAGAAGAATCAGCAGCAAGACCAGCAGAACCAGCAGAATCAGGATAAGAAGAACGACAAAGATAAGAAAGACCAGCAGAAGGACAAGCAGGATCAGCAAAAGCAGAATCAGGACAAGAAAGATCAGCAGCAGAAGCAGCAACAGCAGCAGAAGCAGCAGATGAGTCGTGAGAATGCCGAGCAGATGCTCAATGCCGCCATGCAGGAAGAAAAACAGACACAGGAGCGCATGAAGAAAGCCATGCAGCAGTCGCAGAAGCGTCGTCTAGAGAAAAATTGGTAATTATTGCGGGCTTTGCCCTAAATATAAAATAAGAAATATAAAATAATGAAGAGACGAGTTTGTATATTTATTATTTTTTCTTTATTATTTAGCCACGTAGTGGCGCAGACACTCACGGGCCGTGCACCTTCGCAAGTTGCCGTGGGTGAACAGTTCCGCCTGTCCTATACTGTCAATACGGATGATGTGAAGGGATTCCGTGCGGGTAATATTCCTGAGGAGTTTGATGTACTGATGGGCCCCAGCACGTCTACCCAGTCGAGCTATCAGCTGGTCAATGGCCACATGTCCAGCTCGTCATCAGTCACCTATACCTATATCCTGATGGCCAAGAAGAATGGCTCATTTACCATTCCTGCGGCTCAGGCTCAGGTGGGTGGTAAGACTATTCAGTCGAAAGAGCTGCATATCAAGGTGAGCGGACAGGCCCAGTCGTCACAGGGTGGAAGCCGGCAGAGTAGTCCGGGAGAGGAGATCCGTTCGGCAGGTTCTGCCATCTCCGGGTCAGACCTCTTTATCAAAGTCAGCGCGTCGAAGCATCGAGTTCGTGAACAGGAACCCATCCTGCTCACCTATAAAGTGTATACACTGGTTGGTCTGACGCAGTTAAACGGTAAGATGGCCGACCTGAAGAGCTTCTACACACGTGAGGTGCCGCTGCCTGCCGAGAAGAGCTTTAAGGTGGAGAACTTCAACGGACGTGCCTATAAGACCGTGACGTGGCAGCAGTATGTCATGTTCCCTCAGGCTACGGGAAAACTGGAGATTCCCAGCATTACCTACGAAGGTCTGGTGGTTCAGCGAAACCGTAATGTAGATCCTTTTGAGGCCTTCTTTAATGGTGGTTCAGGATATATTGAGGTGAAGAAGCAGATTACTGCTCCCGGCATCACCATTCAGGTGGATCCGCTGCCCCAGCGTCCTGCCAACTTCTCCGGTGGCGTAGGACAGTTTAATATTTCCGCCACACTTGACCAGCCACAAGTGAAAGCCAACAATCCCGTCAAGCTGCGTGTCGTAGTCAGTGGCGTAGGTAACATGAAACTGCTCAAGCAGCCTGTCGTGAAGTTCCCCAAGGATTTCGACAGTTACGATGCCAAGGTGACCGATAATACCAAACTGACCACCCAGGGACTGGAGGGCTCCATCGTCTATGACTATCTGGCAGTACCCCGCCATCAGGGTGACTTTGATATTCCTGCCATTGAGTATACTTATTTTGATACGCGCTCCGGAGAATATAAGACGGTACAGACCGAGTCCTTTAAGCTGCATGTGGAAAAGGGCGACGGAACGGGAACCGTAGCCACCTTCAATGGTCAGGAGGATGTCAAGTTGCTCAACAGCGACATCCACTTCATCCATACCGGCTCTACGCGTCAGCGTGCCATAGGCGACTACTTCTTCGGCTCTACTGAGTATTGGATTACGCTGGCCGTCCTGCTCTTAGGATTCGTGTCGCTCTTTGTCATCTTCCGTCGCAGGGCTATTGAGAATGCCAATGTCGTGAAGCAGCGTGCCGGTAAGGCCAATAAGGTGGCTACCAAGCGTTTGAAGAAGGCTGCCAAGCTGATGGCTGCCGGCAAGCAAGGCGATTTCTACGACGAGGTGCTGCGTGCCCTCTGGGGTTTTGTAGGCGACAAGCTGAACATGCCTGTCGAACAGCTCTCTCGCGAGAATATCAGCCAGCAGCTCGCCTCGCATCATGTCTCTGAAGATACGATCCAGCAGTTCCTGGGAGCACTCGACGAGTGTGAGTTCGCTCGCTATGCCCCAGGCGATGCTACCGGTAATATGAATAAAGTTTACGAAGCTGCGATGACAGCCATTACACAGATTGCTACCACGATGAAGAAGAGTCGTACGTCCAAGTCGGCTACCCTGCTGCTTCTCCTGCTGCTCCTGCCGTTGAGTGCTTCTGCCGTGACGAAGGCTGAGGCTGATAGTGCCTATACCAACGAACAATACCAGAAAGCCGCCGAGCTCTATGAGCAACTGCTGAAGCAGGGCGTCTCTGCCGACCTCTACTATAATCTCGGCAATGCTTACTACCGGATGGACAACATGACGCAGGCCGTACTGAACTACGAGCGTGCCTTGCTGCTCTCGCCAGGCGATGGCGATATCCGTTTCAACCTGCAGATGGCGCGTTCGAAGACCATCGACAAGATTGTTCCTGAGTCTGAAATGTTCTTTGTCACCTGGTATCGTTCGCTGGTCAATCTGCAGAGTGTCGATGCTTGGGCCCGCATGGCCATTATCGCCCTTGTTGGTGCTATCCTGCTGGCACTGGCCTATCTCTTTGCCAATGCTATCTGGCTGCGCAAGATAGGCTTCTTCGGAGGTATGTTCTTCGTGCTGGTGTTCCTGGTCAGCAATCTCCTTGCATGGCAACAGAAACGTGCCTTGATACATCGTACGGGGGCTGTCATCATGCCTGCTGCCGTCAATGTGAAGAGTACCCCGTCGAAGAATGGTACCGACCTGTTTATCCTTCATGAAGGTACGAAGGTGAACATCACCGACGGCACGATGCGTGACTGGAAGAAGATTCGCGTGGCTGACGGTAAGGAAGGATGGATTGAAACGCGTGAAATAGAAGTGATTTGAACATGGAAGAACTGATACATTTCGACAAGCAATTACTGCTGGCTGTTAATGGTAGCGACTCGCTGCTGTTAGACTATATCATCATGACGCTGACCACAGCGACCACATGGATTCCGCTCTATCTGTCGTTATTATATGTGGTACTGAAAAGCAATGCTCGTCGTGAAGTCCTGTTCATCGTGGCTTCTGCGGCCCTTTGTGTGCTCTTGGCAGGTACTGTTGACGATACGATAGTCAAACCGTTGGTAGCCCGATGGCGACCGACACACGACCCAGAGATAGGGACCCTTGTCGATGTGGTGGATAACTACCGCGGAGGTAACTACGGATTCTTTTCAGCCCATGCTGCCAATACGTTCAGCATAGCGCTGTTTTTCTCGCTGCTCATGCGGCACAGGCTCCTGGTTGTCACGATGGTCTGCTATTCGCTCATCAACTGCTATACCCGTCTGTACCTTGGCGTACACTATCCCGGCGACATCACCGTCGGACTGCTTTGGGGCGCTCTGGTAGGGTGGGGTGTCTACCGCTTCTTCTACTGCCGCTTCTCCCGTCCTGCAGCCTATTCCCAGCGTCATTGCCTTGTGCCGGCCGTCGTACTGCTGCTCACATTCACCTTTGCCGTCATAAAAGCCCTATATCAGATTTATTCAGCATAAGAACAAAAATAGCGCGAAGTCCTTAAAACTTCGCGCTATTCCTTTACATACACGACGTCACTCCCAGCGTCGTCCCCAGTGCAGTCAGAATCGATATCAGAATCTGCACAATCAATTTCCAAGTTTCTTTTTTCATAATTGTAATTATTTGTTTGATTGTTGTTTTTTTTGAAGTTAAAGGGGAGTTAAAAGGAAGTTAAAGGGGAGTTAAAGGGACAAATGTCTGCTAATTCAATAGCAAAGTAATGTCCTTTTAACTTCCAAGCGAAGCGATAACTTCCTTTTAACTTCTCTTCCATTCCTTTTATAAGCGCTTCGCGATTAGTACCTTTAGGTCAAAGACTTTTCACTTAAAAGGTTGCGCCCGCAGGCGCTAACCTTTTACTACTCTCCGCCGGTCTCGAAGCCTGCGCTACCGCCTGAGTTGCCGCCACCGGTATTGGTGCTACCACCCTGGTTTTGGTTTTCGTTTTGGTTAGCGTTCTCGTTCTCGGGGTCTTCCACCTCTGCGTCGTCGTCGCTGGTCACGCGCTTCACCTCCTTGCCGTCGCGGTCGTAGCAGGTGATGACGATGGCGGTGTTCTTCAGCTCGTCCTTCAGGTCAGTGTCGGGAGTGAAGATGATGCGACGGCTGGTAATCAGACCGGTCTTCACCTTGTTCACGTCCTCTACAGACTTCGAGCGCAGTCCGAATCGCATGGTACCCAGTCCGGGCAGAGCCACGCTGTGGCCTTCGGTTGCCCATGCCTTGATCACCTCGCCAGCTGCATCCCAGCAGGCCTGCATCACACCCTGGCTCACGCCACTGCGCAGGGCAGCCTCCTTGATCACCTTCTTCTGGTTCAGGCTCGAGTACTGTTCAGGCGACATCACATAGCGATAAACGCCAGCATCGTTCGGGTCCTTCGTAAACTTCAGCTTCTTCTCAATTGCTTTTACTTTCATTGTCATAGTTGTAATCTCCTCTTAGTTTAGTTTTTAATTAGTTTGTAAATTTTTTTAATCTTTTAATTTTTTAATCTTTTAATTTTCCTCGTCTCCATTCGCGACTTCCTTTTTTACGCTCTGGGCAGGCAGAAAATTTTGCCAGGCCTGAAAGCAAATTTTTGGTGCCCTGCGCTCAAATTCCATCGTTCCTATTGACAATGCAAAGGTACGAATAATTCATAACTCCTGCAAATAAAAGTGCCAAAATCCTACTTTTTCGACCCTCTATTTTTGCCCTAATTTTGCAAGAAATTAAAAAGCATGAATTGAGCATCAGGAAAAGATACAGTGATACATAGTTTTGGACTTTTGGACGTGGACGTTTGGACGTTAAGGCGTTTTCGAAAAGTTCAAGAAGAAAGCAATACTTATATATATATAATATATTATATATATATAAGTATTAAATATATTAACAATTAATTTTTTACATTCTCGTTCTTTCTCATTTTCTCAACCGAGAAAAAAAATATTGGCTTAACGTCCAATCGTCCACGTCCAATCGTCCATTTAAAAATCCCAAGAATAATTTGGATAATCTGATTATTCTATAGACACAGAGGGTTGACCTGTCCCTCGTGATTCTTAAAGGATTGATTTAAGGATAAAAGAAAAGGAGGTTTTGAGCTCCTTTCTTATTTTAATAACCCCTCCTTATTCATCAATAACCTATCCTTATTGAGAGAGAACCTTCGGCTGCCCTGAGGAGTATAATATAATAAGGCATAGAAAAAGCAGGAACCCAGTCCTGCTTCTATTTGTCATTATAGTGTTCCTCTAACTGAATCACCTCCACTACAACAATTTCATCATATATGTTATAGATAATTCTATCATGCGCAGTGATATGTCTTGACCACTTGACATTATTTCCCTTGACCAGAGCTTCTGGATGGCCTAATCCTTCTCTTGGATGCCACATTAGTTCTTCAAGAATCTTACTGTATTTTTTAAAAAGTATAGGATTGGATTTCTTCCATTTCTTGAGAACTTTGTCTATGCTCTTTGAGTATGAGATAGAATAAATCATAAAGATGCCAAATGATTCCTGAGTTCATCAATAGAATCGAACTTTAACATTTTGCCCTCCTTAACCTTTTTATCTATCTTCCGACCAATTGCAAGAAAGGATTTCCCATTTATCTGCTCCATGACTTCCTTATCTTCTTTAGATACTGGAGTAAGCTCTGCATATCCTGACTTGGACGAGATAACCACTCTCTCACCCTTATGTGCCATACCAATATACTTGCTTTGGTTTGACCTGAACTCTCTTCCTGTTATTATCGTCATATCCTAAACTTTTCTGCAAAGATAAATCTTTTATCTCAAATTTCCAAAAGATTTGGGGATTTTAACCAAACAAAAAGAGAGTTTGGTGTTTCCACCATAACCTTCGGCTGCTCTCAGAAGGAGATGAAAAAGTGTTCTACTCCTCTGCTAATACTTCTTTCAAATCAAAAGGCTTATAGAAATCCTCAAATTTTATTTCCTTTTTGTCACACGGTGCCAGGCACGGTGTGATCCAAAGTCACAAACTCGATAAACCAATTACGAAATTGTCGATTTCGCAATTGAATAAATATCTAAAAACATGGATGAATATCCAATTACGCAATCGCCAATTGCGCAATTGCTATTTAAAATGTGACTCGTGTGTTGCAAATTGATTGAAAAACATTTGGCTTTTTGCTTACTTGTTCGTATCTTTGTAGGCATCTAACGTAAAACAAGTCATATGCCAGTTGACAGACAAGTACTATTGAGATATCGGGTTTTGAACGAATGTTTCAGAAACAGATATAGGGAATATACCATTGATGACCTTGTAGAAGAATGCAACAAGGCAATGGCAAGTGAATTCGATAGCACAGCATGTGTGTCAAAGAGAACCATACAGAATGACATTGCCAACCTTCAGCTCTCTCCTTATAATATAGAGTTAAGAGATGATTTTCGTAAAGGCAGGCAGAAGCTATATAGATATAAAGATACAAGCTATACGTTACCCCTCTATCGAATGAATGATAGGGAGCGAAACAAGATAGAGGATGCTATCTATGTGCTGAAGCAATTCGAGGGCGAGCCCCAATATGACTGGGTACGCACATTCCTTATGCAGATTGAAGGCGAGCAGTTTAACGAAAACACTTCACCTGTAGTCTCTTTCCAGACGAATCCAGATCTAAAGGGCATCACCCATTTCGGGAAGTTGTTGCAAGCCATTCTTACCAAACGCTCTTTGAAGCTTACCTACACCCCCTATGGCAAGAAAACGTTTAGTGTCAACATATACCCTTATCATCTGAAGCAATTCAATGACCGTTGGTACCTCATAGCACAGGCAGAAGGTTATTCAACGTTGGCCCATTATGCGCTCGATAGGATTGATGATTTCAAAGAGGTTGCCTTGAAATACAAAGAACCTGAAATTGATTTCAGCGAATATTTTGATGATGTTATAGGGGTGACTGTTCCTGAAGACACTCCCTCTGAAGACATTATTATTAAGGTAACAGGTAAGCGTTTTAACTATATTCGCACCAAGCCCCTCCACCTCTCTCAGCGCATCATTGAAGAGGCTGAGGACTATGCCATTATTTCCATCAATGTCAAGGTGAATAAAGAGCTAGAGTCCCTGATTCTGTCCTTTGGTGATGACTTGGAAATCATAGCTCCAGCCAGCTTTCGGGATAGGATAGCAGAGAAAATTCAAGCAATGAACAAGAAATACACAGAAAAAAACATCAAAATAGTTAAAAGTCGCTAGAAAAATGACATCAACTATTGCAAAAGTCGCTGGAAAAATGACATCAACTATTGCAAAAGGTGTTTATGGAAAGCAGTAAAAAGGAAGGATCTTTGGCGAATGAAGCAGTTCTATGAGACATATAATGGTGCAGATGAAAAACTCTCAGCACTGTTGAGACAAATTAGTTGGACTAATAATTTGGTAATAATGAGTCGATTCAAGAATCAATTGCAGAGTCTGAAGAAAACAATTTGTGAACAATGCAGAAAACCTGCATAGTAAGACACTAACTTTGCACTCAGAAACATAAATAATCGTCGCAATATGGTTACAAAAGAGTATTTCGATGATCTCCAGAAGAAGATGGCAAACAGAAGTGTTGAAGCACTCGTTGAGGAATTCAATCAGCAGGTTGGTAACACTGGCTGGACTTCCATTCGTGGACTTCACGATTCTGTTCTCATTGATACGCTCATTGCTACAGGCGTGGATGTTTCTGCCGTCTATGATGGTGTGACAATATCGTTCAAGCGTAAAATAACGCTGAATGGTGATAAAACTCGTGTGATATTTGCGTAATAAGGGAATTCTTTATACATTTGCAGAAATATTGAATTACTGACTAGAAGAAAAATATGATTACAGGCGAGATAAAGAATAAGATTGACCAGATTTGGGATACCTTCTTTGTGGCAGGTATTACTAATCCCATAACAGTGTTGGAGCAGATGACCTATATCTTCTTCATGAAGTTGCTGGACGACAAGCAGCTGCAAGAAGAGGAGAATGCTCGCGACTGGGGTGCTGAAGTGCTGAATCCCACATTCCTCGACGGACAGCTATGGGTGAATCCTGAGGCAGTTTCGGATGAAGAGAAGAAGGGTGTTCCTTATGAGAATCTTCGCTGGCATGTGTTTAAGAACTTCGGTTCTGACAACATGTTCAAGATTGTTCGCCAAAGTGTGTTTGAGTTCATCAAGCATATCGGAACGGGTGAGGAAAGTGCCTATAGTCGCTATATGAAGTCTGCCATATTCCTGATCCCCAATGCTCGCACCCTTACAAAGGTCGTTGATGGTGTGGATGCCCTCGACATGAACAATCGTGATGCTATGGGTGATGTATATGAATACATCCTTGGCAAGATGGCTGCATCAGGCACTAATGGTCAGTTTCGTACTCCTCGCCACATCATCCGCATGATTGTCGAGATGATGAAGCCAACACCAAGAGACTATATCTGCGACCCTGCAATGGGCAGTGCCGGATTTCTTGTGGAAGCAGTCAAGTATATCAAGGAAAATTATGGGTCAGCCATGTATGCAGCAGAAGAAGTACATCACATGAAGACATCGATGATTAATGGTTACGATACAGACCAGACGATGCTCCGAATAGGTGCTATGAACCTGCTGCTTCATGACATTACTGCCCCAGAACTTGCTTGGCGCGACTCTTTGTCAGAACAGAATGACGATCAGAGTTGCTATACGCTCATCATGGCAAATCCTCCTTTCGCTGGCAGCCTGGACAAAGGCAACGTCAACAAGAAGATTCTTGCCTATGCCAATACGAGCAAGACAGAGCTCTTGTTCCTTGCTCAGTTTGTGCGCTCTTTAGAGGTTGGTGGCCGTTGTGCCAGCATCGTTCCTGATGGAGTGTTGTTTGGCACCAGCAAGGCCCATATCGCCATCCGTCAAGAGATAGTAGACAACCAGCAGCTGAAGGCTGTCATCTCTATGCCCAGTGGCGTCTTCAAGCCTTATGCTGGAGTAAGTACTGCCGTTCTTGTCTTCACAAAGACGAATAGTGGTGGCACTGACAAGGTGTGGTTCTATGACATGAAGGCTGATGGCTTCAGTCTTGACGATAAGCGCAGTCCTATCAGCGAGAATGATATTCCTGATGTGGTATCTCGCTACCACAATCTGAAGGGAGAAGAGTCTCGCAGTCGCAAGGAGCAGAGCTTCTTTGTTCCTGTGGAAGAGATTCGCCAGAACAACTACGACCTGTCTATCAACAAGTACAAGGAGATAGAGAGGGAGAAGGTAGAGTACGAACCCGTTGCAGACATCCTTACTCGTCTTGAAAAGACAGAAGGAGAATACTTGAAGGGATATAGCGAACTGTATAAGATGTTGGAGGAGAAATGATGATGGCACAGAAGAACGAAATACAAGAAACAGCTCGTATAGATGCCCTCTTTGAGAAAGTATCTGCACTCATAAATCAGGCTCGCAAACATGTTGCTACGACAATCAATGTGGCAGAGGTTTATACCAAATTCCACATTGGTCAATATATTGTTGAAGACGAACAGCAGGGTAAGGCACGTGCCGAGTATGGAAAACAGGTCCTGAAAGTATTATCATCCCGATTGACTGAGCGCTTTGGTGATGGTTGGTCTTATTCCAATCTACGACAAATACGACAATTTTATTTGGTCTATGGTAATTTGACAGACGGTGTTTGTCAAATTGAAAATGATAATCAGTGTTTGTCAAATTCGTCAGCAGTGTTGACGGATTTGAATGTCGTCAACAGCCATTGCCCCGAATTCTCCCTTTCATGGAGCCACTATCTTATTCTCATGCGCATAGCCAATCCTGATGCTCGTAGTTTCTATGAGATAGAGTGTACTCAGCAGCAATGGAGTGTGCGTCAGCTCAGTCGCCAGGTAGGCAGTAGCCTTTATGAACGTTTGGCTCTGAGTCGCAACAAGGATGAGGTGATGAGATTGGCAAAAGAGGGGCAAACAATAGAGAAGCCTCAGGACATCATAAAAGACCCACTGACATTAGAGTTCTTAGGATTAAAGCCCGACTCTGCATATTCTGAGAGTAAGTTAGAGAATGCCATTATCAGCAAGATGCAGCAGTTCCTTCTTGAATTGGGAAAGGGATTCCTTTTCGAGGCACGCCAGAAGAGGTTTACATTTGATGAGGAGCATTATTATGTAGATTTGGTGTTCTATAATCGTCTGTTGCAATGCTATGTGCTGATAGATTTAAAGGCAGACAAGCTGACTCATCAAGATCTGGGTCAGATGCAGATGTATGTCAACTACTATGACCGTTTTGTGAAGCAGGACTTTGAGAAACCGACTATCGGCATACTGCTTTGCGAGAGCAAGAAAGAAGCATTGGTAGAACTGACCCTGCCCAAGGATTCAAACATTTATGCTACGCAATATCAGCTTTATTTGCCAGACAAGGATTTGTTACAGGCAAAAGTGAGAGAGTGGATCGCAGAGTTTAAAGAAACCAACGGAGAAACAGAATGAGAGAAGGGTGGACATATAAGAAATTTGAGGATTGTCTTGTAAAAGCTCCAAAAGCAAAACAAGTCCAGACATCTCAGTATAACACGGGAACAAAATATCCAATTGTTTCTCAGGAGGACACATTGATATCTGGTTACTTTGATGATGATGCTTATTTGTATCATATAGATAATCCCATTGTTGTCTTCGGAGATCATACACGAGTCCTCAAATATATAGATTTTGATTTTGTCGTTGGTGCAGATGGAGTAAAAATACTTATTCCAAAGGAGTTTTTGAATGCAAAATTATTGTATTATTATCTTCTTTGGTATAAAATCCCCAATCTTGGCTATTCACGTCATTATAAACTATTGAAAGAAATAGATATTCCTATTCCTCCTCTTTCCGAACAGCAATCTATAGTTGCAGAACTTGACAAGATTAATGAGCTGATAAGCCTGAAGAAGGCTCAGTTGAGTGACCTCGACAGTCTTGCTCAAAGCATATTCTATGATATGTTTGGTGACCCCATCGAAAACGAAAAAGGATGGGAAGTGAAGAAGTTGGGGGAGATATCGACAGTTAAGACTGGGCCCTTTGGGTCTATGTTACACAAAGATGATTATATTTCAAATGGTATTCCTTTGGTCAATCCTATTCATATAAAGGATTATCGTATAGTTGCAGATGTGAATTTTACAATTTCGAGCGAAAAGGCTAAAGAACTTAATAATTATATTCTTCGAAGAAATGATGTGATATTTGCAAGAAGAGGAGATATTGGAAGATGCGCTGTTGTTTCTGACGTAGAAGATGGATATTTATGTGGAACAGGCAGCTTGTTTGTCAGATTTGAACATAAAGTGATTCCACAATATGTTATGTATATTATTCGCTCAAGTTCATTTATAAAAGAACTTATTTCAAAAGCAAAGGGAGCCACTATGCTGAATCTTAATTCAACAATAATTGCTGATTTACAAATCCCTCTTCCCCCTCTTTCCCTCCAGCAAGATTTCGCAAAGAGGATTGAGTTGATTGAGCAGCAGAAGGCGCAAATCAGTGCTACGATAAAAGACCTGGAAACATTGCTGGCATCAAGAATGCAGTATTGGTTTGACTAAAAGCGTTAAGTGATGGTTTGACTAAAAATTAAGTGATATGAAGAATTTCGACTTTATCCAACTATTGGCTGAAAAGATTCCTAGCTTCAGCAAACTGCATGCATATTGCGATAAGGCAGAAATATTTCAGAACTCTTATCCTGAGGAGTCTGCTACCAATGCCCGCAAGGCATTGGAATGGCTGGTGAAGAACCATCTGGCTATGGCATCAGCAAAGGTAGAGCAGAAGGACTCACTTAACGATATGCTGAAGCATCCGGAGATGGATGCTTTCATCAACTATGACTGGGAGTTTCAGAAGAATATCTATACCGTCAAGAAGTTTGGCAACTATGCTTCTCATACAGGGACACAAGAGATAAAGAAGAATGATGCCTTCATCTGCTTGAGGGCCTTATTCTATGTGGTGGAGGGCTTCCTGTATCGTTGGAAGGCAATCAAGAATATCGTTGCCTTTGATGCAACCCTTGTGCCACAGATGATGCCTGGAATGCAAGTAATGTCCTCACCAGAACCACAAGTGGCTCAGGAGGTTGTTGATAGTGTTCCCAAGGAGATTATTGATAATCCTGTCAAGCCAGTAGCAACACCAAAGGAATCGCTTGCCAGCGAGGCAGTCACAAGAAGATGTCTCATCGACTATATGCTGAATGAAGCAAAGTGGGATATCCTGACTGTAAAGGGCGATATACAAGGCGGAAAGGCTTGCATTGAGGTGGAAGTGGAAGGAATGCCCAACCCAAGCGGTAAGGGCTATTGCGACTATGTACTGTTTAGCAGGGGTGGAAAGCCTTTGGCTGTCATAGAAGCCAAGAGTACCATACAGAATGCAGGAAAAGGCAGAGCACAGGCCATACTGTATGCTGACTGTCTGGAAAAGAAATATGGCATCCGTCCTGTCATCTACTATACCAATGGTTATGTCACCAAGGTCATTGACGGCTTGGGATATCCTGACAGAGAGGTCATCTCATTCCATAGTCATGATGACCTGGAATATATCATGCAGAAGCGTGGCAGGGCCGACATCAAGGACTTGACCATAGACGAGACGATTACTGACAGACCTTATCAGAAGACTGCCATCAAGAGCCTTGTAGAATGGCTCAACAAGAAGCATCGTCGTGGATTGCTGGTGCTGGCTACAGGAACAGGAAAGACGCGAGTCAGCATTTCGCTCTGCAAGCTGTTGTCGAACAACGACTGGATCAAGAACGTGTTGTTCCTTGCCGACAGAACAGAATTGGTAGGTCAGGCAAGGGGTAACTTTGAAAAGCTGTTGCCAAGTGAGTCGATGGCATCCCTGTCAGACGATGATGAGCCAGACTTGGAGGCTCGATTCATATTCTCCACCTACCAGACGATGATCAACTACATCAATGAGTATGATGTGAAGTTCAGCGTAGGACATTTTGACCTGATCATCATTGATGAGGCCCACAGGTCTGTATTTGGAAAGTATGGAGCCATCTTCCAATACTTCGACTCGTTGTTGATAGGTCTGACGGCTACACCTCGTGACGAGATAGACAAGAACACCTTCCGATTGCTGGAGCTGGAGAATGAACCCAACTTTGAATATACCTTTGACGAGGCAGTAAATGATGGATACCTTGTGGCTTACAAGGCAAAGCGTCATCACTCGAAGATGATAAACAATGGCATCAAATATGACGAACTGACTCCAGAACAGCGTGAGGAACTGGAAAAGGTTTGGGATTACGAGAAGATGCTGAAAGGCATTGACCCCAATGCAGAATACCATCGTGACATAGAAGGTAACGAGATATTCCGTTACCTCATCAATGATGATACGATAGACAACGTATTGTCAGAACTGATGGAAAACGGCTTGAAGATTAAGAGTGGCGAGGATATAGGAAAGACGATTATCTTTGCCTATAATCACAAGCATGCTGAAAGAATAGTAGAACGCTTCCACGCACTATTCCCCAATCGTGGGGCAGACTATTGCCAGTTGATAGACAATCAGGTGAAGTACCATGATAAGCTGATAGCAAAATTCAAGGTTGCAGAAAGCATGCCACAGATAGCTGTCAGCGTGGATATGCTCGACACGGGTATTGATGTGCCAGAAGTATTGAATCTGGTCTTCTTCAAGATTGTGAAGTCGAAGATTAAGTTCGAACAGATGATAGGTCGTGGTACTCGCCTCTGTCCTGACATCTTCGGAGAGGGTAAGGACAAGGAATGCTTCTATATCTTTGACTGGTGTGGCAACTTTGATTATTTCTCAAAGAAGCCTGATGGCATAGATGCTTCAAACAGCAAGTCCTTGACAGAAAGACTCTTCTCTCTGCGACTGGACATAGCAAAGGAACTGCAAAGTGCTGAGCATCAGGAGAAGGCGTTTGACAAGCAGATGCATGATGACCTGAAGGTGCTATTGCATCAACAGGTAAATGGCATTGTGAAAGAGCGCAAGGATGCCCGTTCCTATTGGAACATCATAGAGCCCTTCCGAGATAAGGAGAAATGGACTTATCTCTCAGAGGTAGATGTGTTGCGCCTGAAGGAAATAGGGAAACTGATACCACAAGATGATGATGACGAATCAGCCAAGAAATTCGACGTCATCATGCTTCATCTTCAGTTGGCCCATATCGACTCTACAGTTCGTGTGGGACAGTTTAGGCAGGTCGTAGTAAATGTTGCAGCCCATCTGGAAAAGAAGGGTTCAATACCTGCTGTGATGAAGCATATAGACACCATCCGACAGGTTCAGCAACCACAATTCTGGGCTAATGAGAGTCTTGACAGTCTTGAGCGAGTTAGGACAGAACTGAGAGACCTGATAAAGCTGCTGGAAGGTACCAGGAAGAAAGAGAAGTTTATCATTGACATAGAAGACCCCTACGTGACGGAAGATGGAGGAGAAGATGCAGTTATCCGTACTTCTTACAAGCAAAGAGTGGTAGATTATCTGGCACAGAATACAGGTAATCCTACACTCCAGAAGATACAGCAGTTTGAGCAGTTGACAGCAGCAGATTTCGCAGAACTGGAGCGAGTCTTCTTTGAAGAACTGGGCAGTCGTGAGGAATTTGACGAACTGGTAGAGGGGCATCCATATAAAACCAATGTGGCTGCATTCATCCGTGTTGTCAACGGCATAGACAGAAAGAAAGCCCTCCAGATATATCAGCAGTTTATCAACGACAACGACCTGACATCAGAGCAAGAACGATACCTGAAGAATATTCTCGACTATGTCAGTGTAAATGGAGATATAGAGGTTAGGAACTTCATGGAGTATCCATTAAAGGCATTAAACTGGCGAGGCACCTTTGGCGATAATTTCGTCAGCCTAAAAGACTTCGTCAAAGAAATTCATCAGGTTATTTCAATTACGGCATGAATGCCACGTGAATCAAGAAAGAAAAAATGATATCTCGATATGGCTACCAATGACTATGGCTGGGCTTAAATGTTTAACGATTATTAAGCAAAAGAAAGTGGGGTCACCATTTGGCAACCTCACTTCTTTTTTATAATTTTGTAGGCTCAAAAAATAAGTATGGATAAAACTGGTGAATTAAATATTCTGGAGAACCTAGAACGGAAAATTGGGACATTGGGAAGTAGCTCTTGCCTGATGTCACTCAACATGATGAGCCTGAGCATGACGATAGATATATGCCGGACGGCCCGTTACTTCGAATTGCTTTTGGACCAATGGCAAGAGTGCTTGCCTTTGGGACATGCGCGTGACGTGAATTTCTCTTCATGGGGTGGCAAGATATGGGATATGATGAAGGAGGTGCACAGGGTCTATGGCCTGCATCGTGTCGTCTTGAATCTTTATGAGTATGAAGCTGAGAGTTATGTTAACTTCAAGGAGGAACAACAGCAGGTGGGTGTCTATGAGGCAACTATCAGACCCGCACAACTTGTAGCAGCTGATCATATACCAGTTATCCTGATTTGTTCGCTGCGTGAATTGGCTGAAGTGCTGATGGAGATTTCCGAATTTCTAAACTCTCCTACAGAGGAACAAATAGCAGCATCGTTTCAGAAGTGGTCTGAGAACTACAAAAAACACTATCAGCGCTCTTGTGCCAATAGATACAAGCGTTGGAAGATACAATATTCCACTCGTACGCTGAAGAAGCACTTGCAGGAGAGAATGGCTAAGGAAACGGAGGAATTCAAGACGCTGTTTGTCAATGATGACGAGTTTGAACAGGTGTTCGATGTAGAGCAGCGTACCATCGACTTTGATGGTCTGTCACGCTTTCTGTTCACTCATACCGAGCGCTTTGGAGTTTCGTTCATTGACGCGCGCCCGATGTTCAGCAAAGAGTTGCTGCAGTTGTTTAACTTTATCGAGCTTTGGAGGCTTATCCAGACTGATATGCAGTCTACAAAAAAGCGTGCGGAGCAAACTGCTGTGATCAAAGACGAGATAGAGGAAAAAGTGATGGAGACTGTTAAGAAGGTGGAGCAGTTGGTAGTTCAGGAGTGGAGCAAACACACCAATGTTCTTTGGAAGAAGATATACAGGACCTTCAAGGCAGAAATTTCGAAGGCTGGGCCTCATGAGAAGTTCAAAGAATACAGTAAGAAAACGGTGTATTGTATCATTGGTCACCTGAAGTCGAAAGGGGTGTATAATAAGACAGCGACCAACGTCGAGGTAACCAAGTTGTTGGAGGGCTGTAACAACGGAATGCGTAAATATATAAACAACGGTTTGGGAGAATTGGACCTTGCCTTGCAGAAGCGTCTAAAGGATTTTTTCAGTGAGGAAATGAAGCAAATAGCCTGATAAGACAGGTGATAGTTGCAAGATAGTTGCGTGATAGTTGACATGTTCAATTATCACGTTTTTTTTGTTTTATGCCTGTTTGGGGGCTGATAGATAAATGATAGTATCTTCCCGTAAGATAGTTTGCTCTCATCTTTTTGCCTTATTACCTTTGCGGTATCGGAATTTACAAAAATATTTATTAACCCGGGTTGTGTGAGAGTTACCTAGGAGAAAAGTCGACAAGCTCAGCACATCTCACAACAACTTCGGAAAGATGAAAGAGATAACTCTTAGAGTGAATGACGAGATGGCTCTGCTGGTGGAGCAACTGGTGGGACATCTGGAGGGCGTGGAGATGGTGGCTTCTGGCGAGTGTGATGACTCTATTGAGTTTTGCGACCAATGTCTGCTGGCTGCCTTGACGACATTGCGTGAGAACAAGGTGATAGTACATCCTTATGACTTCACATGGATCATGGCTGCTATCAACCAGTATGCTGTAGATGGTATCGAGGGGTTCCGTTCGTCGAATGCGTTCGTGAAATACCTGAAGGTGCTGGGTGTGGAGGATGTGCCTTGTAGAGACACTATATCAAGCAATATTAATAAGGTGGAGGATGTGTATCCTTCGTGGACGTTCAGTGACACTGATGAGCCTTGTGAGGTAAGAAGAAGGAGGAATGTTGCCATACAGTTTGTCGCTGCATATAACAAGGCAAAAAGGCAGGGTTCGACAGGATGTTCGACAAAATAAGGAACATATCGACAGGGTGTTCGACACGGCACATGACTGGTCTTTCACAGGTCAAAAAGTCACAGTACTTTTGCCGATGAAATCAGCGAGAACAGGCTGCACCTCAGCAATTCAAGCGAGCTTGATTGCATTCGGTTCGCACTGTCCTTGCATTGTCGAAAGGACAAAGCGATCTTTAACTTATTGCTACAAAGGACACGGCAGGAAGGCCTGCTGAGAAATTGAGAATTGATAATTGAAAATTGATAATTATGAAAAAGAAAAGAGCAAGTGAGATGATTGCCAACGATTATGGCATTAAAGTGAAAAAGTGTTGTGGCTCGTGCCACAACCGTGGATTTGACGATCAGGAGCAACGCTGCTGTCTGCTGACAGGCAAACATGTCAGAGGTAATGCGGTGTGCGACGACTGGTCGATGAGCGATGGGCTGAAAATTCTGGGCTGCCAGCGTGGTAAGGTGCAGCGTAGGGAATATCAGCTTTCTCTGATGGAGGTACGTACCTCCGAGCTTAACGCTATCGCCAAGGGGAAAGAAATGGAACCGGCAAGCGTAGAAAGCATACGAAGGGATTTCGAACTGAAACACGGGTCGAGATACTTGTTACATTAAACATTCTTAGACCTAAAGGTACTAAGCGACCAAAGGTCGAGCAAAAAATTAAAAAATTAAAACATTAAAAAATTCTATGCGTATGACGAAACTGAACATGGAAATCAAGGTGACAACGGTGCAGCATGGGTTTGCACTAGAGATTGGAAACAAGGGCTGGTTATGTGAAGACGAGCTGGAACTGGCGGAGGCTATGGCCTTCAGAGTGGGAATGGGTTGCACGAAGCCCATATCGAAAAAGAGAATGCGTATGCTGCTGCGTGCGATGGCGTACGGAAACAAAAATTAAAAAATTGAAGAATTGAAGAATTGAAGAATTTAAAAATTAAAGAATTAAGAAATTTAAAAATAGACAATGAACCTTGAGTGAAGCAGAGGGAATCAATTGAGCATCTGGAAACAGGTGTGGGGCCCCAATCTCAACACTTCTCTCAGCAATCTCAAGAAAATTATGATTATCAAAGTAAAAGTAGATGATAAGACGTATGCCCGTATGACAGAGGGCAAGCGTGTGGAAGGTACCATCGGATATAACGAGTTTACCAAGGAGCACGACTTCAATGCGTTTAACAGAAAATCAAGAGAACCAGGGTACGAAAGACCAAAGGATGATTCGCTGTATGAGACCAGCAGTGGATGGTTGAAAGCGAGCATCAAGAAATTTAAGATCTTCGTAAGCGTGAACCGCTCGATGGGACGTGGGCGCAGCAGTGCAGAGCTGATGATGCAAGCCAAGGAACTGACTGACTGGCTGAAGAACACGAAGAGTATCGAGGAAATCATGGACGAAGCATAGTATGTTTTGTATTCAAGAAAACCAATTTGTTTCTCCAGCCGTGCCCGGCACGCTGGAGAAACTGAACGAGATTCTGGATTCGCCAAGGACGAAGTGGAAGATTGAGACCATCAGGGCTGTACGGAAGCCAGAAGCCATCAAACTGTGGGCCAGCAACACCGAATTTCAAAAATTCTGCCTTAAGGAAGCAGCGAAGAAGAAGGTGGGCGAGGCTTTTCAGCAACTGACAGAGGAAGAGAAACTGGTAAGATGGGCTACAGCCTTAAAGGAATCGCTACCACCGCTTATCTTTGGAGCCAGGGACTTCGACGAGACGCCCCTGAAGAAAGACCCCAGCAGAACGATGAAACGCAGAGTGCTGGCTGGCATCCACCTCAGCGGTCTGTTTATGTTCGACGTGGACCATGTGGACAACCCGCATGAGATATTCGAACGGACACAGCAAGAGGGATTTCCTTGGGAGGTGGTGTTTGCGCACCTGACATCGTCGGGACAGGGACTGCGACTGGTGTGCAAGGCCCGTGTGGAGATTGGCAACATTGCTGATAACCAGATAGCACTGGCCAAGGAACTGGGCGTGACGCCCGACCTGAGCTGTATTGACGCGTCAAGAATCTCGTACGCACCTATGCGTGAGGATGTGTATTTTTTGAACGAAGATGAACTATTAAACTATTACAATGAGGAGTTTGACAAGGCTTATTGCGAGGCTTATCGTAAGGGTTGTACTGAGCCTACGAAAGAAATGAGGAATGAAAGGAATGAAAGAAATGACAATGAGAAATTAAGTAATGATGATGAAGAACGAGAACTTGACTATCACGGAGTCAGCTACGACAAAATCTGTGAAGCGTGGCAGGAAGCGCAAGGTGGTGCGCCAGGCGTGGGAGATCGCCACAGAACCATGCTGCAACTGGCTCTCGACCTTAGGTATATCTGCGATAACCAACCGGAACTGGTGTGTAGGGCCCTTAAACGGTGTGGATTTGTGCAGGACGTCATCCGAGAGCGAGGAGAAGAGGAAGTCAGAGGAGTTGCTGATTCGGCTTGTGAGCGAAGAATGTACAAGGACATCCCGAAAAGGATGCAAGGGGTTCTTGCGCGTGCTGGTGTACAACTCGGCCAGTCAGCAACAGCTGAGCGACCTGTGGCAACAGCTGACATCCCTTACGAGCAGTACGCTCAAAGGCTGGAACCTCTCCTTAGCGCTCCTTATGCCGAAGCCTGTAAGCAAGTAGACAGACCTAACTGGCTGGGGGCGGTCTTTGCCTCGGGAGCGATGTACTGCACGCTGCTGACACGCTGCTGGTACGAACACTTCAATGGCGCCAAACAGCGACTGAACCCGCAGGTGCTGATTATCGGTGAGCCTGCTACGGGTAAGAGCTTTGCCAAGGACCTGGACGACCAGATTATGTGTGTCATGCGCGAGCAGGACGATGAGGTGAGAGCACAGGAGACGCGCTACAAGCAGGAGCAGAAGAAACGAGGAACGTCGAGCAAGGCGCAGAAGCAGGAGGCACTGGTGGAGCCAGAGGGTATGATACGATACCTGCCCACGAAGACGTCGAACAATATCTTCTTCCGAAGACTCAAGAGAGCCAAGGAGGTGGTGGATGGCGAAGTAATGCCCCTGCATCTGTATATGTTCGACTCGGAGCTGGACAGTAGCATCACGGCACAGAGCGGTGGCGCCTGGATAGGCAAGCACGACCTGGAACTGAAGGCTTTCCACAATGAGCTTTCGGGTGTGGATTATGCGAACAACGACAGCATCAATGACATCCTGCCCATCTACTGGAACTCAGTGACGACGGGTACGCAAATCAGCCTCTACAAGAAGTTCACCCTTCGGAATATCAATGATGGCTTGTGCAGTCGCGTCTGCATCTTCCCGATGAAGACGGCACGATACCTGATGATCAAGAAGAAGAACGTGGACTGGGAGGCCAACGAGGCCATGAAGCAGTGGGGATACCGATTTGAGAAGTTGCATGGCGAACTGCCTCTGCAGCGACTGACTGACCATGTGTATGACCTCTGCGAGCTGAGTGCCCAAGAGGCGGAGGCTGCGGATGACCATGTGCTGGACTATCTGAGAAAGCGTGCGGTATTCTATGCCACGTGGTTGACCATTCCTCGCATCCTGGCTCGCCAGTATGAGGAGTTCAAAAAAACGGGGAAACTGGAAATCACAGATGACGACCTGAAGTTTGCGACGCTGATCTACGACGCAGTGATCTATTTCCAAGACCACTTTTTTGGCCAGATGTTGCAGGACTCCTGGGACAATGCTGCCCGTGAATATGTGCCACGACGCAGGAATACCAAGAATGCAGAGGCATACAAAAGTCTGCCTGAAACCTTTGGGGTGAAGGAAGTAATGAATATGCTGGATTTGGAGAAAGCTGCAGCTCACAAACAATGTCAACGCTGGATGACGCATGGATTCATTGAGCGAATTAAACAAGGTAAGTACAGGAAAATTATTAAAGATTTGATGATTTAAATGAGAAATGAAGAAATGAGACTCTCGGAGCATTTTTCGCTCCGAGAGCTTTGCAAAACAAAGACGGGAATAGAGAACGTTCCGAACGAGGAACAAGTGAATAATCTGAAGCGAGTGTGCGGTTGGCTAGAAGAGCTGCGGTTGCGGTACAACCTAAATAAAAAAGAAAAAATAAAAAATAAAGACGAGGAGGAGCCGATTATCATTAACTCGGGGTTCAGAAGTCCGGAGGTGAATAAGGCGGTGGGGGGCTCACCGACATCGAACCACCTGACGGGATGCGCAGTGGATATCCGGGTCTGTGGCATCGAGCAGCTGTTACGCTATGCCGTCATCTTGCTCGACATCAGCGATGAGTCGAAAGAACCCTTCGACGAACTGCTGGTAGAGAAGAAGGGCCCTGTGATGTGGCTCCACTTCGCAGTAAGGCCCAACGACAATCGGAGAAAGGTACGGCTGATGCCAGTTTTCTGACTCATAATTTGGAGTATTGATTTTTTCTTCCTATCTTTGCAGTTCATAGAAGAGGATTCGGGCATCGACAATGATGACGAAGCTGAGGCTGCGATAATGAAAAGTGTTGAAGAAATGGATAAGACAGAGAAATACAGTTTGCTTACAAAGCAAATCATTGCGCTGATAGATGGTGAAACGGACCTTGTGGCGGTAATGGCCAATGTCTGTGCTGCCATCCATGAGGCTATGGGATTCTGGTGGACGGGATTCTATCGGGTAGTCGATAACGAGTTGGTGCTAGGACCATTCCAAGGGCCTGTTGCATGTATGCACATTGGGTATGGAAAGGGGGTCTGCGGTACGGCATGGAAGGAGCAGCAAACCATCATCGTGCCTGACGTGGAACAGTTTCCTGGGCATATCGCTTGCAGTAGTCTCTCTCGCTCAGAGATAGTTGTACCCGTATTCTCAAAGGGTGGGGAAGTGGCAGCCGTCCTCGACATCGACAGCAAGGACTTGGCCACCTTTGACGATATTGACCAGCAGTATCTGGAAGAAATCTGCAAGATGCTTTCGCCATTGTTCATCAAACAGTATTCTTAAGGACGAACAGGAAAGGAGCACCCACAGGATGCTCCTTATGGTTTCCGCAAGGCGATGATTATGAGTTTTTCTCTTTAGGCATGGGTAGCTCGAAGTCCAGGCCGCTGGCGCAGAACATGTTGGGCCACTGCTTGTTGAGTCGAAGCCAGCGGCTCCATCCCACAATGCGGTCGAAGGCGAGCTGTTCGTAGGTGGCGGCAAGCGTGGAGCCCCAGTTTCTCTTATTGCCGATGAGTTCACCAGTGTAGTATTCGGGATTGTCAGTGGGCTTGAGGTAGAGGTACTGATAATCACCGTTTTCGGCATAGACGTATCCTCCATCGGGGTGCTTGCTGCCAGTTTTGGGATTGTCTTCCCAGAAGATATAGGCGTAAGCGCCCTCGGCACCCAGCAGCACGCTGTAGTCAACCATATATTTGTGGATAGTGAGGTAGTGGCTGAAGTATTGTGCTACGATGCAGTTGTCGAAGGCATCGCCCATCTGCTTGAAGAAGTCGTCGCCATAGACTTCGGGTAGGGCGGTGACGAGTGAACGCACATATTTGATGGCATCATAGTTGGGCTGATTCAACTGCACCTTGGTGGCGCGAGCCGTGCATGAGTCGATGGCGGCTCGCTGGGCATCGGTGCCATTGGTGTAGGTATCGCACAGGCGGTCGGTGAATTGGCGCAGCATCTTACCCAGCTGTGGGATACTGGCGGTGCGGGTGACGGTCATGTCGGTATATACAGGTGTGGTATCGTCGGCGTTCATGTCCTTGTCCCAGCTTTGCACACAGGCTTTGCAGTATTCATCCAGCGCCTTCTCGATGTCGACCATGGGCTGGCCGAGCACCTCAGGAATCATGCGATAGGCACCATCGATGGAAGGCTTTGAGTAGGTGGGGGCGATGACGTAGTCGCAGAGATCATGCAGCTCGAACTGGTACTCGAGGTTGTTCATCAGACAGGCGTCCATAAAGAGAGTCTCGAAATGAACACCAGAAGTGGTCAGCGCACGGCGGAAGCTCTTGGCTGTGAAATGGTGGCCGCTGTAGCCGTCGTCACCAACCAAGCTTCTTCTGGCAGCGGCAGCAGTTTCGGCCTCCGGCAGTTCTCCATCCGGTGTATAGCCGCCACCGTGGTCATGGACGATGAGCATGTACTTCTTGGCAGGATAGGCATTGACAGCCCACTTGATGAAATTGGCCAACGAGTCGGGAGAGGTGAGGTCGGCATTGCCGGCACCATAGATGCTGGCGGGGTCGTAAGCCTGTTCTTTGAATGTCTTTGCAGGATCAAGAGCCCAGCGAATGGTCTTGCTGCCATAAAGCTCACAGGAATCGACACCGAAATATTTTTGCTTGGCCAGATTCTCGGCAGTGGAGAATTTGTACTGCACCACCACGTTTACTCGTTTCAGGGCATCGGAGCTGGCATTGTAGAAGTCGGCTATCTTCTGCAGATAGTAGTATTCTCTGTTGCCGCCACCATGGCCGTAGTAGAGAATGGTGTAGGCAGGCTCCTCCGAATAGGTCGGGCTCACGGGATTGTCGGCGTTGTCGATGGCACACGATGAAAGCAGTGTGATGCAACAACAGACCGTTGCGAGTGTCATGGATAGTTTCTTCATAAATCGTGTATTGTTTAAATGTTAGTAAATAGTCAATGGCTAAATCCATGTGCAAAGATAGACAAAAAAATCAAATTTTAGGGATTTTTGGAGAATATTTTTTGTCAATTAAAAGATTATTTGTACTTTTGCGGGCTATGAAGAGAATTGTAAGTCTTTTAATGCTGGCATTCGTGTTGATGACAACGGGTGCAACGCACGTCTGGGCTGAGGAGCAATTGCCCCCCAAGCTACTGAAACTGACCGAAGAGGCCTATCGTAGTTATAGTGCTCGTGAGACAGAGAATTTTTTTGAGGCTGTAAAGCGGGTGAAGGATGCTACAGAGTTTTCGGGCTATCAGGAGACTTACTATCGGGCTTGTTCATACGAGGCCATCTATATGTTTGAATTCGTAGACCGCAAGAAGGGTGTCGAGTTGTCGCATGCCATCTATACCCATGCGAAGGAGAACAACAGCAATGTGGGCATGTATTTCGCCACCTTCACGCTGGGCTCTATCCGCGAGATGTCAGGCAACAACGACTTGGCAAAGAAGAGTTTCCTACAGGCTCTGGAATTGAAGGATAAATACCTGCCTGAGGAGAGTGCCGCACCCTGCTATCTGGGACTTTGTGAGATAGCGCTGCGAAAGAAGAACTACGACGAGGTGCAGGAATATGCCCGTAAGGCGCTGGACGAGCCGAAGCTCATTCCTATGAACCAGATTACGGCATGGAGCTATAAGTGTCTGGTGCGCTATAACATGGGCGACAGCATCGGTTTTGAGGAAGCTTACAAGGAGCGTGCACAGCTGATGGCGGAGCATGGCGGTCAGGGTGGATTGTTCGGTGAGTTGATCAACGTCTATCAGGCCAAGAACCGCAAGCAGTGGCAGCTGGCCCTGAAGCGTACGGACAAGCTGATACACCAGCAAAACAAGTGTGCGCAGAAAGCCTCGATATACGAACACATGGGCGATCTGAAACAGGCGCTCTACTGGCAGAAGAAGACACGTGAAGTGATAGACTCCATACAGTCGTCGGAGGCACGTGCACAGATGAGCGAGTTTGACGCTGAGCTGACGCTGACCTATGCTGAGAACGACGCCAAGGAACAGCAATTGGCCAAGAACCATACGATGTTGACGGCAGGTGCCGTGATAGCAGTTCTCATCATCGCTTTCCTCTCGTTCATCTCCATTCGTCGCAAGAAGCACCTGAAGCATCTGGAGAGTGTAAATCAGCAGTTGAAGAAGGCTTACGACAAGCTGGAGGAGACCACAACCGCCAAGGAGCGTATCGAGAGTGAGTTGCGCATTGCAC
Source organism: Prevotella sp. (assembly GCA_015060535.1). Taxonomy (GTDB): domain Bacteria; phylum Bacteroidota; class Bacteroidia; order Bacteroidales; family Bacteroidaceae; genus Prevotella. The sequence continues at coordinate 84,733 of SUYH01000004.1, read as the reverse complement.
GAGAGATACAGAAGCGCATGCTGCCGCACGTGTTCCCCAAGCGTCGCGATGTGGATATCTTTGCGATGATGACGCCCGCCAAGGAGGTTGGTGGCGACCTATACGGCTATGCGCTGCTAGACGATATGTTGTATTTCTGTGTGGGTGACGTCAGTGGAAAGGGTGTTCCAGCAGCCTTGTTTATGGCTGAGGTGACGCGTATGTTCCGCACGCTGGTCGACGGCAGGCTGTCGCCCAACACCATTGCCACCCGACTGAACCATGCGCTGGTGGAAGATAACGAGCAGGGCATGTTTGTGACGATGTTTATCGGACTGATTCACCTGAAGTCGGGCCACATGGAATTCTGTAATGCAGGTCATAACCCACCGCTGCTGGATGGTGAATATATGAAGATGGAGGCGAACGCACCCATCGGACTGTGGTCGGAAGTGGAGTTTGAAGGCGAAGAGGTGGATAACATGCACGGAAAGACGCTCTTCGTATACACCGATGGCATCAACGAAGCAGAGAATATTCATAAGGAGCAGTTTGGTGACGAGCGTCTGAAAGCTCTTCTGAAGAAAGACCTGGGTGATGCTCGTCAGACCTCGGAGACTGTCCACAGGGCAGTAGAGGACTTCGTGGGTGAAGCAGAGCCTACCGACGATCTGACTAAGATGTGTATCATTTTGAAATAGGATCAGTTATGATACAAGTTACGATTGATGATTCAACTTTGAGACAGGCTGCAGGCGAAGGTATGGATGCTTTCGTAGGCGCATTCATACAAGCTATCAAGGACGCTATTGGCGGTGAACTGACAGCGGAAACGCTGGGTGAACTGAATAGTGACCAGATAACCCTGTTGGCGTGGGACGTGCTGCACGAAGAGGTGATGGACGGCGGTTTCGTACAACTGATACATAATGGCTATGGTCCGTTCATCTTTAAGAACCCGTTTGCCAAAGCCGTGAAATTATGGGGTATGAGAGAACTGTCAAAGCTGGTGTATGATGCACATACGCTGTATGTCAAGTATCATGAGCAGTTGGAAAAGGACTGTACAGACGATGAATTTATGGCGCTGTTTGAGCAGTTCCCTGAATTTGACGATATGGATGACGAGTTTGTAGAGCAGGAAGAAGCGTGGACGGAGCAAATAGCCCGTTATATTGACGAACACATTGAGAAATTCGCAACGATTCAATGAACAAGGAAGAGGAACTGATCAGGAAGAAAAGTCCTGTTAATATAAGAAACAAGAAGGCATCGTTTGAATATTTCTTCATCGATACCTTCACAGCAGGTATCGTGCTGACGGGTACGGAGATTAAGAGTATCCGCATGGGTAAGGCCTCGCTGGTAGATACCTATTGCACCATCATCAATGGTGAGATGTGGGTGAAGGGCATGAATGTATCGCCCTATTTCTATGGCTCATACAACAACCATGAGATGAAGCGTGATAGGAAGTTGCTGTTGACGAAACGTGAGATCCAGAAACTGGCGGCAGCAACGAAACAGACGGGTTACACCATAGTTCCACTGCTGGTGTTTATAGACCAGAAAGGCAGGGCGAAGATGGATATCGCACTGTGCAAGGGTAAGAAGGAGTTTGACAAGCGACAGACATTGAAGGAAAAAGAAGACAAGCGCGAGATGGATCGCGCCATGAAGGTATACAGATGAACACAAGACTGGAAGACTTAGCTAAGGAAAGGATACTTATTCTAGACGGTGCCATGGGTACCATGATAGGTACGTTGATGGGCAAGACGGGTAATTCGGACGAGCTGAACCTGACGCGCCCTGATGTCATTGCGGAAATCCATCGCAGATATCTGAAGGCCGGCGCTGACATTATAACCACCAATACGTTTAGTGCTCAGCGCATCTCGCAGGCTGACTACCACTTGGAGGACAAGGCGCGAGAGATGGCACAGGAAGGGGCGAGGATAGCCCGCAGGTGTGCTGACGAATTCACTACAGCAGACAAGCCTCGTTTTGTGGCTGGCTCGATAGGACCTACGAATAAGACCTGCTCGATGTCGCCTGACGTGAGCAATCCCGCCTTGCGCGACATGACCTACGACGAGCTGTATGAGGCCTACTACGAAGAGGCTGACGCGCTGATAGAGGGTGGGGTGGATGCCCTGCTGATAGAAACAATTTTCGATACGCTGAATGCAAAGGTGGCCATCGATGCGTCGATGCAAGCCATGACGCAACATGGCAAGACGCTGCCCCTGATGATCAGCGTGACGGTGAGCGACCTGGCTGGCAGAACGCTGAGTGGACAGACGCTGGATGCCTTTCTGGCCAGCATGAGCTGCTATCCGATATTCAGTCTGGGACTGAACTGCTCGTTTGGTGCCCGTCAGATGATACCCTTCCTACGCCAATTGGCCAGGAAGTCGCCTTATTATGTCACCGCCTATCCGAATGCCGGTCTGCCTAACGCGATGGGACTCTACGACGAGACTGCGGAGAGCATGGCACCCCAGATGGGACAGATGGTTGACGAGGGGCTGGTGAACATCATTGGTGGATGCTGTGGTACGGACGATGGCTTTATTGCGAAATATCCGGCATTGGTGGATGGCAAGAAGCCTCACCAGCCTGTGGAAAAGTCGACGACGATGTGGCTTAGCGGACTGGAGATGCTCGATGTCACTCCTGATGTCCACTTCGTGAATGTGGGTGAACGATGTAATGTGGCTGGCTCGAGGAAATTCCTCCGACTCATCAAGGACCACCAATATGAAGAAGCCATCTCGATAGCCCGTAAACAGGTGGCTGACGGCGCACTGGTCATCGATATCAATATGGATGATGGCTTGCTGGATGCGCGTCAGGAGATGGTTACTTTCCTGAATATGATCGCTGCGGAACCCGACATCGCCTCCGTGCCCGTGATGATAGACTCGTCGAACTGGGATGTGATTGTCAGCGGACTGAAATGTCTGCAAGGAAAGAGTATCGTCAACAGTATCTCGCTAAAGGAAGGCGAGGATGTGTTCGTGCAGCATGCGATGGACGTGAAGAGATATGGCGCTGCAGTGGTGGTGATGTGTTTCGATGAAGAAGGACAAGCTACCAGCTACGAGCGACGTGTTGAGATAGCCGAACGCGCTTATCGTATTCTGACACAACGTGTTGGGATGAATCCGCTAGACATCATCTTTGATCCCAATATTCTGGCAGTAGCTACGGGAATGCCCGAGCATGACAGCTATGCAGCCGACTTTATACGTGCCACGAAATGGATACGTGAGAACTTGCCAGGAGCACACGTCAGCGGAGGCGTCAGCAATCTGTCGTTCTCGTTCCGTGGCAACAATTATATCCGTGAGGCGATGCATGCTGTATTCCTCTATCATGCCATTCAGGCAGGTATGGATTTCGGTATCGTCAACCCTGCCACCAAGGTGCTGTATACGGATATTCCGCAAGACCAGCTGGACATCATTGAAGATGTCATTCTGAACCGTCGTGTAGGTGCTAGCGAAGACTTGATAGCGCTGGCTGGGAAATTGGCGGAGGAGGCTGGATCTAGTAGCTCTAGTAGCTCTAGTAGATCTAGTATAACTAGTATAACTAGTGAGACTAGTAAGACTAGGCAAGGGAGCCTGGAAGAACGCCTTGAGCAGGCGCTGATCAAAGGCGTGGGCGACTATCTGGAAGAAGACCTACAGGAAGCGTTGCAGCAATATCCTAAGGCGGTGAATATCATCGAAGGTCCGCTGATGGAAGGCATGAATAAGGTGGGTCAGCTGTTTGGCGCTGGTAAGATGTTTCTGCCCCAGGTGGTGAAGACGGCCCGAACCATGAAACAGGCCGTGTCGATTCTCCAGCCCTATATAGAAAAGGAACGTACGGGGTCAGCCAAAACCAATGGTAAGGTGCTGTTGGCCACCGTAAAGGGCGATGTGCACGATATTGGCAAGAACATCGTCAGTGTGATATTGGCTTGCAACAACTACGAGGTGATAGACATGGGCGTGATGGTGCCTGCCGAGCATATTGTCCGTAAGGCGATAGAAGAGCAGGTAGACATGATAGGACTCTCAGGACTAATCACACCCTCGCTGGAAGAGATGGTCAATGTGGCGCGAGAACTGAAACGTGCAGGACTGGACATCCCGATTATGATAGGTGGTGCGACGACCAGCGAGTTGCATGTGGCTTTGAAGATTGCTCCCGTCTATGGCGGTCCTGTAGTATGGATGAAAGACGCGTCGCAGAATGCACTCGTTGCCGCCCGACTGATGAACCAGCAGGAAGAGCAACAGATGGAGAAAGAGCTTGATGCCAAATATGAACAGATGCGTGAGGATTACCAGCAGGAACAGCAACAACTGGTGTCGCTGGAAGAGGCGCGCAGAAACAAACCAAACTTATGGGAAGAATAAAGACTATAGTATTTGACTTAGGAGGAGTGATTCTCACGATAGACCAGTCGGAAGCTGTCAGACGTTTTAAGGAACTGGGTCTTCAGGATGTGGAAAAGCATCTGGATCCGTATGTGCAGCGTGGCATCTTCGGTAATCTGGAGAATGGGCTGATCAGCGTAGAGGAATTCCGTCAGGAACTGAGCAAGCTGATAGGCAAAGAAGTGACTAAGGAGCAATGTGAATATGCCTGGCAGGGCTATGCGAAGGAGGCTCCTCGTCGTAACTTCGAGGCGCTGAAACGTCTGCGTGAGGAAGGCTATCGACTGGTGTTGCTTTCGAATACCAACCCCTGTATGATGGCATGGGTAGAGAGCGACCTGTTTGATGGTATGGGACATCCTGTCTCTCATTACTTTGATGCGATGTATCTGAGCTATCAGATGAAGCTGATGAAACCCTCGGAGGATATCTTCCACAAGATGCTGATGACGGAGCAGATATCGCCCTCGGAAGTACTCTTCGTAGACGATGGCCCTCGGAATGTGGCTGCTGCCAGTCAGCTGGGCATCTGGACTTTCTGTCCGAAGAATGGTGAAGACTGGACACAAGAGATTTACGAATACTTAAAAGACTGATAGATATGCGAAAGATATTGTTTTTCGTTTTGCTGATACTGGCCACTACTATACAGGCCCAGCAGAAGAGAGAGTTCCGTGGGGCATGGATACAATGCGTGAACGGACAGTTTAGGGGCATGGGTACCGAACGTATGCAGAAGACGCTGACTTACCAGCTGGACGAGTTGAAGAAGGATGGTTGTAATGTCATCATCTTCCAGGTACGTCCTGAGTGCGATGCCCTCTATGAGAGTAGCATCGAACCTTGGAGCTACTATCTGACTGGTGAACAGGGCAGTCGTCCGTATCCTTACTGGGACCCCTTGCAGTGGATGATAGAGCAATGTCATAAGCGTGGTATGGAGTTGCATGCTTGGATTAATCCCTATCGTGCCAAGACGAAGGCTGCTCATGTCAATGCCGTAAATCATGTGGTAGTACAGCATCCGGAGTGGACGTTCCAGTATGACGGACTGACGCTGTTGAATCCGGCTTTGAAGCAGTGTCGCGACTATATCTGTCAGGTGGTGAAAGACATCGTAGACCGCTATGATGTGGATGGCCTGCATATCGACGACTATTTCTATCCCTATCCTGTGCCAGGTGTAGCTATTCCTGATAAGGCAAATTTCCAGGCCAACAACTACGGGTTGGAGAATCAGGGTGACTGGCGTCGACTGAATGTGAATCTGTTTATCGAACAACTCTACCAGACGGTACATAGTGCCAAACCTTGGGTGAAGGTTGGTATCTCTCCTTTTGGCATTTATCGTAACCAGAAGAATGATCCCAACGGCAGTCGTACCAATGGTTTGCAGAACTATGACGACCTGTATGCTGACGTGTTGCTTTGGGATCGTGAGGGATGGATGGACTACTGTGTTCCTCAGCTATACTGGGAGATAGGCAACAAAGCTGCTGACTACGAAGAACTGATACACTGGTGGAATGCCAACATCACCAAAAGTGACTTGTATATTGGTGAGGACATTGAGCGTACGGCCAAGTTCAACCAGATGGCTCGTAAGATGGAGTTGCACACCCAGATGCCTCGCATTAAGGGTACAGTGCTGTGGTATGCGAAAGCTGCCGTGGACAATGTAGGCAACTATGGCACCAAGTTACGAACAAACTACTGGCGCTATCCTGCTTTGCAACCTACTATGAAGTCGATAGACAGCAAGGCTCCCAAGAAACCCCGTAAAGTGCAAGTCATTGATGTCGAAGGACAGAAAGTGCTGTTCTGGACGGCACCCAAAGGCGAGGGTTGGAAGGATGCTGCCGTCAAGTATGCCATCTATCGTTTCAACCAAGGCGAGAAGGTGGATATCAATAACACGTCGAAGCTGGTAGCCATCACTGGTGAGACACATTACGAGTTGCCGGCAGCTGAGGAAGGTCGCCGCTGTGTATATGCAATAACTGCCCTCGATCGTGTACAGAACGAGAGCAGTTATAAGAAAGTCAAAGTGAAATATTAACCTCGTAAATAGGGGTTATACAATAGTTCGTCGGCAATCGTGCTTTGAGGACCGTGTCCTGAGAGCACGATTGTTTCTTTAGGTAGTTTTGATACGATGTTGGCAAGGCTCTGTTCCATCTGTTGCCAAGAGCCTCCGTCGAAATCGGTACGTCCGATACTCATGCGAAACAAGGTATCGCCAGTAAATACCGTATGCTCAGCCTCGCAGTAGAGCAGGGCAGAGCCTGGGGTATGGCCAGGAGTCTGCATAACCTTTAGTGAATGATTTCCAAACGTAATGGTATCGCCATCGTTCAGCCAGCGTCCAACCTCAGGTTGGTCTTCGATGATTTGCATGCCAAACAAGTCGGCTCCTTGTTCAGGAAGGTGTTCTATTAGGTAGGCATCCTCGCTGCATACCTCAACCTTCAGCCCGTAAGTCTGGAAGATATCCGCATTGCCGAAGTTATGATCCAGATGGCCATGGGTGGCAATCAGATGGATAGGTTTCAGGCTGTTCTCGCTGATATAGTTTTTAAGGGCATCCTTCTCGTTGGGATAATAGCAGCCACAGTCGATGATGACACACTCCTTCGTGTCGTCGCTGACCACATAGCAGTTCTCCTGCAGTGGATTGCACATGAATCGCTTGATATTCATACGGGAACGTAGATACAATGTTTTTCCTTAAACCACTCTTCGCTGAACCATGAGCTGAGTTCTTCCGTCTCTACAATACGACGGAAGGGTTGCGTCTCTGCCTGTACGTCACCACCTTTCAGACAGATAACGCCATTAGGCAGGGCATTGTGCTGTTCCTTAGCGATGTTCTTACGTACGATCTTCATCAGGTCGGGCAGGGGCATCACAGCACGACTGACAACAAAATCATATTTCCCTTTCTCGTCTTCACCCCGTAGGTGCTCGGGTTGACAATTCTTCAGTCCGATGGCATCGCAGACAGCTTGAGCTACGCGAATCTTCTTACCCGTTCCGTCAATGAGCTTAAACTGGCATTGGGGAAAGAGGATAGCCAAAGGGATACCGGGAAAACCGCCTCCTGTACCAAAGTCAAGAATCTGGGTGCCTGGTGTGAAGTTAGCCATCTTGGCAATAGCCATCGAGTGCAGCACGTGGTGTTCGTAGAGATTGTCGATGTCCTTACGTGAGATGACGTTAATCTTCGCGTTCCAGTCACGATATAAAGTGTCGAGGGCAGCCAGTTGTTGCTGCTGCTCGGCACTCAGATGGGGAAAATATTTCAGTATCTGTTGCATGTCGTCTTTAACCGTTCATTGACAGCAAGAACTCCTCGTTGGAGTGAGTCTGTATCAAGCGACCATGAACCGTATTCATAGCCTCGATAGGATTCATCTCAGCAATGAACTTGCGGATAATCCACATGCGGTTGAGCGTCGTCTGATCCTGCAACAGGTCGTCGCGACGCGTAGAGCTCTGTACCAGATTGACAGCAGGGAAGATACGCTTATTGGCCAGCATGCGATCGAGCTGCAACTCAGAGTTACCAGTACCCTTGAACTCCTCGAAGATGACCTCGTCCATTTTGGAACCCGTATCAGTCAATGCAGTAGCAATGATGGTCAGCGAACCACCATTCTCGATGTTACGTGCTGCACCGAAGAAACGTTTCGGCTTCTGCAGGGCATTGGCATCGACACCACCCGTGAGCACTTTACCAGAGGCAGGAGCTACCGTGTTGTAAGCACGAGCAAGACGAGTGATAGAGTCGAGGAAGATGACGACATCGTGTCCGCACTCTACCATACGCTTGGCCTTCTCCAATACAATGCCAGCAATCTTCACATGTCGGTCGGCAGGCTCGTCGAATGTAGAGGCGATGACTTCTGCATTAACGGTGCGAGCCATATCCGTCACCTCCTCAGGACGCTCGTCGATGAGCAGCATCATGATATATGCTTCGGGATGGTTGGCAGCGATGGCGTTGGCAATGTCCTTCATCAAAATGGTCTTACCCGTCTTGGGCTGGGCCACAATCAGCGCACGCTGTCCCTTACCGATTGGTGAGAACAGGTCGACAATACGAACAGAAGGATTGGTGGTAGCCTTGTCGCCACAAAGAGTAAACTTCTCGTCAGGGAAGAGTGGGGTAAGATGTTCGAAGGCCACACGGTCGCGCACCTCCTGAGGCTGACGTCCGTTGATTGTATTGATATTGCTCATGGCAAAATACTTCTCGTTGTCGTGGGGAGGACGAACGGTGCAGTCTACTACATCGCCAGTCTTCAGACCGTAACGCTTGATTTGCTGAGGACTTACGTAGATGTCGTCGGGTGACGACAGGTAGTTATAGTCACTGGAACGCAGGAATCCATAGCCGTCCTGCAGGATCTCCAATACGCCATTGCCGGTGATGAGGTCGGCAAAGTCGAACTTCGCAGCACCCTGCATGGCATTATAACCGGCATGTTCAGGAGCCATGGTCTCTTGGTTGTTAATGGCAACAGGACGGTCAAACATGTCGAGCGTAGGAATAGCTGCACCATCCTCGATAGGCAGGTCGACTACGGGAATGAAGTCGGTTCCGTCACCTGGATCGCCTTCCCATACACCATCAATGTTCTCTTCTGACTCCTGATTGTGAACAGCCATCTTCTCCTGCAACTGGTTCAGCAGATTGGGGTCTACTGATGCTTCTGGTGCAGCTTGCTCAGCCTCAGGAACAATAGTCTCCTCCTGTACAGCTTCGGCAGCAGCAGCCTGCTTGGCAGCCTCAGCAGCCATTTCTTCTAACTCTTTCTTCGACTTGCGTCCACGCTTCTTAGGAGCGGGCTTCTCTTCTGCTACGGGCTCTTCAGCAGACTCTGTGGTCTGCTGGGCAGCAGCCTGCTCGGCAGCTTCCTGTTCAGCAAATAGGGTGTCGAGTGATTTCTTCTTACTGGCCTTGGTGGCCTTGACATTCAGATTCTCGGCTTCGCTACCGTTAACGGTATACACCTTGTTGGTGTCCTTGGCAATGCGAGTACGCTTACGCTTGGTGGCAGGAACGCCAGCAGCAGAGTTTTCTGCAGCCTTGTCTAATATGGCGTAGATGACGCTCTCAAGCTCATCGTCCTGAGATACCTTCACACCTAACTCATTGGCTATCTCCATCAATTCGGGGATAGGCAGTTTTGCTAATTCGTCTTTTGTGTACATATAGTATACAGTAAATCGTTAATAATTCAAATGTTGTTGGAATTTGATGATTGGAAGAAGTGTTTCGCGAACGGAAACACAATTCGTCTAAAATTCGGATGCAAAGTTAGCAATTAATTTCGAAACGGCAAAGAATTTGAATAAAAATTATTATCTTTGCACCCAAAATAACGACGACGATGGAAATTAAGCAAGCAGAATTCACGCTCTCGGCCCCGATGGTGTCGATGTGTCCTAAGGATACGAAACCCGAGTATGCCTTTATTGGAAGGTCAAATGTGGGCAAGTCAAGTCTGATTAACATGTTGACCAACAATAAGAAGTTGGCTAAGACTTCAGCGACTCCTGGCAAGACGTTGCTCATCAACCACTTTATTATTAATAAGGAGTGGTATCTGGTCGACCTGCCTGGTTATGGCTATGCGAAGCGTTCGAAGAAAGAGGTCGACAAGTTGGATCAGATGATTCGCGGCTATATCCTGCAACGTGAACAGCTGGTGAATGTATTTGTGTTGGTTGATATCCGTCTGGAACCACAGAAGATAGACCTGGAGTTTATCGAGTGGCTGGGTCTGTCGAGCATCCCCTTTAGCATTGTATTCACGAAGGCTGATAAGCTGACGTCCAATAAGTGTCGTCAGGCTATGGATGCATATAAGAAGAAACTCGCGGAGAGCTGGGAAGAGATGCCTCCTATGTTCCTGACCTCAGCAGAAAAGAAAGAGGGCAGGGATGAAGTGCTGAACTACATCGAACACATCAATGACTCCTTATCTTGACGTACAACACCTGACCAAGACGTTCGGCGCGCTGACGCTGTTTCGCGACATCAGTTTCTCCATTGGTGAAGGCCAGAAGGTAGGACTGATTGCCAAGAACGGTACGGGCAAATCGACGTTGCTCTCCATCCTTGCCGGGAAGGAGGGCTACGACGCGGGTGACATCGTGTTCCGTCGGGATTTGAAAGTAGGATTCTTGGAACAATCGCCAGCCTTTGATCCAGAAGAGTCGGTGCTCGATGCCTGCTTTAATCACCAAGGTGAAGAAGAGAAGGTGCTGAAAGCCAAGCAGGTGCTGACAAAACTGAAGATTCGTAATCTCCAACAGAAAATGGGGCAGCTTTCAGGTGGTCAGCAGAAGCGTGTGGCGTTGGCTAATGTGTTGTTGACGGAGCCCGACCTGATTATCCTTGACGAGCCTACCAACCATTTGGACTTGGAGATGATAGAATGGCTCGAAGGATATCTGGGACGCAGCAACCGCACGTTGCTGATGGTGACTCACGATCGTTTTTTCTTGGACCGCGTCTGCTCTGTTATCCTTGAACTGGACGATCACACCATCTATACCTATCGTGGCAATTACGCCTACTACTTGGAGAAGCGCCAGGAACGCATCGACAACCGCAGGGCAGAGATTGCGCGGGCCAATAACCTGTATCGTACGGAACTGGAATGGATGCGACGTATGCCTCAGGCTCGTGGCCATAAGGCTCGCTATCGTGAGGAAGCCTTCTACGAGTTGGAGAAGGTGGCCAAACAGCGTTTGGAGGAACGTCAGCTGCGCCTGAAGTCTTCCAGTGTATATATCGGCTCCAAGATTTTCGAGTGTCAGTATATCTCTAAGTCCTACGATGATACGATCATCCTCAAAGACTTCTACTACAACTTCTCGCGCTTCGAGAAGATGGGTATCGTGGGCAACAACGGTACGGGCAAATCGACCTTCATCAAGATGTTGTTAGGATTGGTGCCAGTCGACGATGGACATATCGTCATTGGCGATACCGTTCGCTTCGGCTATTTCTCTCAAGAAGGTCTTCAGTTTGATGATCAGCAAAAGGTCATCGATGTCGTTCGTGATATTGCAGAATATGTTGACCTTGGCGGTGGGCGCAAGTTGTCTGCATCGCAACTGTTGCAGTATTTCCTCTTTTCCAATGATCAACAATATAATTATGTATATAAGCTAAGTGGTGGCGAGCGCCGTAAGCTCTATCTTTGTACCGTACTGATGCAAAACCCGAACTTCCTGGTATTGGACGAGCCCACCAACGATCTCGACATCGTCACCCTTCAGATACTGGAGGAATACCTGCAAGACTTCCCAGGGTGCGTGATAGTAGTCAGTCACGACCGCTATTTCATGGATAAGGTAGTCGATCATTTGCTAGTGTTCCGAGGACAGGGTGAAATCAAAGATTTCCCTGGCAATTATACCCAATATCGTGAGTGGGAGAAGCTAACTAGTACCACTAGTAATACTAGTCCTACTAGTCAGACTAGTCAGACTAGCCCAACCCCCAAAGCCAGCTATCGCCATGATGACCGTCGCAGGTTGTCGTACAAGGAAAAACGCGAGATGGAACAGCTGGAGCGTGAGATTGCTGCTTTGGAGGAGGAACAGCATCAGTTGGAGCAATCTCTCTGTAGCGGTACGCTTAGCGTCGACGAACTGACGGAGAAGAGCAAGCGGCTGCCGCAGCTGAAAGAAGAGCTGGACGAGAAATCCATGCGCTGGTTAGAATTAAGTGAAATTGCATCATGATACAACAACAATATCCATCACAACTGCTGGAGCGTGCGGTACAAGAGTTCTGCAAACTGCCAGGTATTGGTCGCAAGACGGCACTTCGTCTGGTACTCCATCTGTTGCGTCAGGAAACGGACGACGTAGAGAAGTTTTCGCAGGCCGTCGTTCAGATGAAGCATGAGGTGAAGCGTTGTCGGGTGTGTCATAACATCAGCGATAGCGATGTGTGTCCTATCTGTTCCGATCCGCGTCGTGACAGCGGTGTCGTCTGTGTGGTGGAGAATATCCAGGATGTGATGGCGGTCGAGAATACCCAGCAGTTCTCTGGCCTTTACCATGTGTTGGGCGGGGTTATCTCGCCCATGGACGGCATTGGACCTTCCGACTTGGAAATCGACTCGCTCGTGGAGCGCGTAGGCGAGGGTAGTGTGAAGGAAGTCATCTTGGCCTTGAGTTCAACGATGGAGGGCGATACCACCAATTTCTATATCTTCCGAAAGCTAGCCCCCTACACTGATGTGAAGATCAGTATCATTGCCCGAGGCATCAGCGTGGGCAACGAACTGGAATATACCGATGAGGTGACGTTAGGTCGCTCCATCTTGAATCGTACACCTTTTGAAGGAAAATAAAAAAGACAATGAATACAGAATCCATACAATTTCTCTTAACGACAGTGATGGAACTCGTCACGCTGGCATCGGCCTATCTCGGTCTGCGCCTGTTTAAAAAGAGTTGGAAACTTCGCATGTCCATCATTCTGGTACCCCTGCTGTTGAATGCCATACTCTATCTGGTCTACCAGACCACACCTTTCTTTTATATGGGAGTCATCCTCCTGCTTTGTGTACCTTTCGTATGGCCAAGAAAGTCAGCATAGTCATCGTCAGCTACAATGTGCGCCAATTGCTGGTGCAGTGCATTGACAGCGTCCGCAAGGCTCTAGCAGGTCTTGACGGAGAGATTGTTGTCGTCGATAACTGCTCGAAGGATGATACGCAGGTCTATCTCGAGACAAACTATCCTGACGTGCGTCTTCTTGCCAACCAGGAAAATGTGGGTTTTGCCCGCGCCAACAATCAGGCCATTCGTCAGTCAGATTCTGACTATGTGTTGCTGTTGAATCCTGATACCCTTGTCAACGAGAATACTATTCGGGAAACCATTGCTTTCATGGATGCTCATCCGGAAGCGGGTGGGGCAGGAGTGCGTATGCTGACGCGTGAAGGAACTCCGGCTCCTGAGTCCCGACGAGCCATTCCGACTCCGTGGGTAGCTATGCTGAAGATGCTAGGTTTCACCCGTCGCTATTATATGAGTAATCTGCCTTGGGATGAACCTTGTCGGATTGAGGTTGTCAGCGGAGCCTACTTTATGTTGCGTCGCAAGGCCATCGAACAAGTGGGACTACTTGATGAGGATTTCTTTATGTATGGCGAGGACATCGACCTCTCGTATCGTCTGTTGAAAGGTGGTTGGCAGAACTGGTACCTGCCTTTCGACATCGTACACTTCAAGGGTGGTTCTACGCAGAAGTCTTCATTCCGCTATGTGCATGTGTTCTATCAGGCCATGCTTATTTTCTTCCGCAAACATTACAGCCACCTGAGTCTCTTCTTCTCGTTGCCCATCCAGACGGCTATTTACTTCCGTGCGACGCTAGCCCTGCTACAGATGTATGTTGACCGGTTGCACCATTTCGTTAATCCTAAAAAGGACAGCTATGAGTAAAATCAAACTACGTGCTATTGAACCTGAGGACCTCGATTTGCTCTATCAGATAGAGAACGATACCAGCCTGTGGAATGTGGGTTGCACTAATGTGCCTTACTCGCGCTATACGCTACACGACTATATAGCCAACTCCAGTGATGATATCTATGCAGACCGCCAGTTGCGCCTGATTATCGAGCGTGAGGAAGGCGGTACGGTGGGAATGATCGACTTAATGAATTTCTCTCCCCAGCATTTACGTGCTGAAGTGGGCATCGTCATCCTGAATAGCGAACGACGCAAGGGCTATGGCCTCGCTGCGCTTCATCAATTGTGCGTTTATGCCCGACAGGTATTGCATCTGCACCAGCTTTATGGCATTGTAGCCGATGGAAATGAGTCTGCGCTCCGCCTGTTCGAAAAAGCCGACTTTCAGCAGCAGTCTGTACTGCATGAATGGCTCTTTGACGGGAAAAACTATAAAGATGCAGTGATAATGCAGTATGTTTTACAAATTTTAACATAAAAAGTTTTGTAGGAAAGAAAATTCTCCTTACCTTTGCACCCGCTAACAAGAAATGGTGCGTTAGTTCAGTAGGTTAGAATGCCTGCCTGTCACGCAGGAGGTCACGAGTTCGAGTCTCGTACGCACCGCTTAAGAGCAACGGAAACTCATCGAGCATCACGGTTCGGTGAGTTTTTTTTATTTTTTAAAACTATATTCCTATAAAGTTTTATTTATTTTTATTACCTTTGCAGAAAATTTTAACTAGCAAAGACAAATGAAACAGACAATTTTGGTTACCGGTGGTACGGGCTTTATCGGAAGCCATACTACAGTTGAGCTGCAGGAAGCAGGTTATGAGGTGGTTATTATCGACAACCTCTCGAATTCAAATGCAAACGTAGTTGATGGTATTGAGAAAATCACTGGTAAGCGCCCTGCCTTCGAGCAGGTAGACTGCTGTGATATGGAAGCCCTTGAGGGTATTTTCAAAAAGTATCCTAAGATTGAAGGTATTATCCACTTTGCCGCCAGCAAGGCCGTTGGCGAGAGTGTCGAGAAGCCTCTGCTTTACTACCGTAACAATCTGACTTCGCTGATCAACCTGTTGGAGCTCATGCCGAAGTACAACGTGAAGGGCATCATCTTCTCGTCGAGTTGCACCGTTTACGGCCAGCCTACCCCTGAGAACCTGCCCGTTACCGAGAATGCTCCTATCCAGAAAGCACTTTCACCTTACGGCAATACCAAACAGATCAACGAAGAGATCATCCAGGATTATATCCACTCTGGTGCTCCTATCAAGTCTATCATCTTGCGCTATTTCAACCCTATCGGTGCTCATCCCTCAGCCTTGATTGGGGAGTTGCCCAATGGTGTACCCATGAACTTGATTCCTTTTGTCACTCAGACCGCTATGGGTATCCGCAAGCAGCTGAAGATTTTCGGCAACGATTATAACACGCCTGACAAGACCTGTATCCGCGACTATATCTATGTCGTTGATTTGGCCAAGGCTCATGTGAAGGCTATGGAGCGTGTACTCGACAAGCCTGAGACTGATGCCGTCGAAGTATTTAATATCGGTACCGGTCGCGGACTCTCAACCCTTGAGGTCGTTGAAGGCTTCGAGAAGGCTACTGGTGTGAAGGTCAACTGGGAGTATGCTCCCCGTCGCGAGGGTGATATCGAACAGGTTTGGGGCAATGTCGACAAGGCTAACAAAGTGCTCGGCTGGAAGGCTGATACCCCCACAGAGGAAGTGCTTAAGAGCGCTTGGAAGTGGCAGAAGAAGCTTCGCGAAGATGGAATACAATAATTGATCAATGAATAATCAGGTAATAAGACTCGTTTTCAGTTTAACGGCGGCCTCCTTGTTCGCCCTGCCTCTATGTGCTCACAAGTTAACCAGACAACAGAAGAAAGACATAGACCAGGCAAAGACCTATATCAAGAGTGGTAAGGACTACGACAAGGCTGAGAAGCTCATTACACCGCTATTCAAGGATTCTGCCAACCGCAGCAATCTCAAGCTCAACGCCTTGTGGTTTGATGCGGTGCGAGGCCAGTATGATGTCGCCAATGAGAAACTGTATCTGAAGCAGAAATACGATACGGCTGCCTTCTACCAGTTGACTCGTCATCTGCAGGAGGTTGCCTTGACGGTCGATTCGCTTGATGCACTTCCTGACAAGAAAGGACGCGTTCGTCCCAGCTATCGTCAAGAGAATGCCGAGCTGCTTAACGCGTTACGCATCAATATTTATTATGGTGGTACTTGGCATGTGCGCAAGGCTAACTATCAAACAGCATTCAGTTTCTTCGACGATTATATCAATGCTGCCCGTCAGCCGCTGTACGAAGCCTATAAGTATCAGCAGAAAGATTCGTTGCTGCCCAAGGCTGCTTATTGGGCCACCTTCTGCGCCTTTAAGATGCAGGATGCCGAGCGTACCCTGAAGCATGCCCAGCTGGCTATGGACGATAAAGAGCGATGCGAGTTCACCCTTCAGTATATGTGTGAGGCCTATCAACAGCTCCACAACGATTCTGCCTATATCGCCACGCTTGAAGAAGGCTTCCGACGTTATCCCGACTATCCCTATTTCTTTCCTCGTCTGGCCGACTATCGTACAGCGCAAAAGCGTTACGACGAAGTGCTCCAACTGGCAGAGCAAGGGTTGATGGTCAACGAGGAGAATCCCATCTTCCATATCGCCAAGTCGGTATCCCTGCTTAATCTGGAACGTTACAACGAGTGTATCGCTTCCAGCCAACAACTCATAGCGCTGAACGATTCGTTGCCTGAGCCTTATTTCAACATCGCCACCTGCTATCTGAACAATGCGCTGACCATCGAGCAGGAACACGAACCTCGCAAGAACCGTCAGGCCCTACAGAAACTCTACCAGCAGGCACGTCCATATATGGAGAAATACCGCAAAATGGCCCCCTCCGACCAGAAGCGATGGGCACCTGCTTTATATCGTATCTATTTCAATCTGAACATGGGAAAAGAGTTCGAAGAGATAGACCGAACGATGCGGAATAATTAAAAAAAGTAAAAAAATAGGCCGAAGATACTGATTTTGAAAGATAAATCAGTATCTTTGCGTTATGTATGTTTCAATCTAAAACAATTCAGTAATAATTTATGGAAAATAACGCTCAACTAATTGCTCAGTGCGAGGCACGTGCAAAGGAATGGCTCTCTCCCGCCTTTGATGAGGAGACACGTAAGGATGTACAGGCCATGTTGGACAATCCCGACAAGACCGATCTGATTGACGCTTTCTATCAGAACCTCGAGTTTGGTACTGGTGGCTTGCGTGGCATTATGGGCGCAGGTACTAACCGCATGAACAAGTACATCGTAGGTATGGCTACCCAGGGTTTTGCCAACTATATTCTGAAGGCATTCCCCGGCAAGCAGTGCTCAGTTGTTGTTGGTCACGACTGCCGAAACAACGGACGTATGTTTGCTGAGACTGTTGCCGATATCTTCTCTGCCAACGGCATCAAGGTTTATCTCTTCGAGAGCCTGCGTCCTACCCCGGAAATCTCATTCGCTATCCGTCAGCTCGGCTGTCAGGCTGGTGTAAACGTAACAGCATCTCACAACCCACGTGAGTACAACGGATACAAAGCTTACTGGGACGATGGCGCTCAGGTGCTGGCTCCGCACGACAAGGGTATCATCGACGAGGTGAACAAGGTGAAGATCGATGACGTGAAGTTCGAGGGTAACAAGGAGCTCATCGACATCATCGGTGGCGAGATGGACTGGGACTACCTGCAGGCTGTCAAGGAGGCTATGGTCGATCAGGATGTCATCCTGCGTCAGAAGGACCTGAACATCGTTTATTCTCCAATGCACGGTACTGGCCGCGTGATTATTCCTGAGGCACTGCGCTCATGGGGCTTCCAGAATATCCACGTCGTTCCCGAGCAAATGGTTATCGACGGTAACTTCCCAACTGTAGTCAGCCCGAACCCCGAGAATGCCGAGGCTATGACACTGGGTATGAAGCTCGGAACCCGTCTGAATGCCGACCTCGTGATCGCTTCTGACCCTGATGCTGACCGCCTGGCCATCGTCTGCCGCAACGCCAAGGGCGAGTGGGAGATTCTGAATGGTAACCAGACCTGTATGATGTTCTCTTGGTACATCATCGCCAACAAGAAGAAGCTCGGTCAGCTGAAGGGCAACGAGTTCCTCGTAAAGACTATTGTTACCACAGAGGTGATTGCCGAGATTGCCAAGAAGAACAACGTTGAGTATATGGACTGCTACACGGGCTTCAAGTGGATTGCCAACGAGATTCGCGTCAACGAAGGCAAGAAGAAGTACATCGGTGGTGGTGAAGAGTCGTTCGGATTCCTGCCATTCGACAAGGTTCGTGATAAGGACTCCCCCGCCAGCATCTGTCTCATCTGCGAGATTGCTGCTTGGGCTCGCGACAATGGCATGACCCTCTACGATCTGCTCATGAATATCTATAAGGAGTACGGATTCTCTAAGGAGGTGACCATCAATGTGGTTCGTCCTGGTAAGTCAGGTGCCGACGAGATTAAGCAGATGATGACCGACTTCCGTGCTAATCCTCCAAAGGATCTGGGTGGTTCGAAGATCGTACTGACCAAGGACTTCATGACCCTCGAGGCTAAGAAGGCTGACGGCAGTGTTGAGAAGATCGACATGCCTGACACTTCTAACGTGCTGCAGTGGTTCTGCGAGGATGGAACAAAGGTATCTGTTCGTCCTTCTGGTACTGAGCCTAAGATTAAGTTCTACACTGAGGTTAAGAACCCAAGCTTCAAGGGTGCTGCCGACTACGAGCGTTGCCTGAAGGAGGCTGAGACCAAGATCGAGGCTATCAAGAAGAGTCTGAACCTCTAAAATCAAGTTCTCATAAGAAAAGGAGCAGCCAACAGGTTGCTCCTCTTCTTTTTGTGCTTTATAAAAAGTATCATTTTTCGATATAATACGCGTACGCTTACTGTGCTCAGTATCCCCACCTATAAAGTATACTTCTTTTTTGGAGTATTTCTTCATCATCATCATTATTGTCTTGCAAAAATAGTCATAATCTTTGTTCTTCACAAGTATTTGAGAAATTATTTGCTCATAATGCTGTGAATTTTCATGTACAGGGGTTGCCCCTATGATTATCGGGCAAAGATTTTCTTGCAATCTTTTGGATATTAAAAGAATAATTCTTATCTTTGCCGTGAAAACATTAATAACAAGGCTTATGTCAGAAGAAAAGAGAGCAAAAATCATTTCCCTGATTCGCGACACCATACGTGAGGCTGAGCCCACTGCTCAGATTATCCTCTACGGTTCGCGTGCCCGTGGCGATGCCCGTGAGGATAGTGATTGGGATGTGCTTGCGATTGTTGACAAGCCACGTCTTTCACTCTCAGATCGTAGTCGCCTTCAGTATCCCGTTTGGGACAAGGGCTTGGACATGGGCGAGGAAATCAATGTGTTCTCTTATACTCGTAAGCAGTGGGAGCAGGCACCTCCCTCATTGTTCAAACACAATGTCATGTCGGAGGGAATAACGCTATGAGTCTGGATAATAAAGACAGAAAAGCCCTGATTGCATATCGACAGGAGAAAGCCGACATGGCATTAGATGATGCAGCATTCCTCACTGATGCAGGCAAATATGGTCTTGCAGCTAATCGTTTGTACTATGCTCTGTATTACGCTGCATCAGCCTTGCTTTTGAGTAAAGGTATCGCCACCAAGCGCCATTCCGGGCTCATGGCACAAATTCATTTGCACTTTGTCAAGACAGGAATTCTGTCCTCCGACGAAGGTGCATTATTCAAAGTTATGTTTTCACTCCGCCATGAGGATGATTATGAAGATTTCATTGAAGTGGAGCGTGCCGACATAGACGAATACACGCCACAAGTAACTGCCTTAGTAAAAAAACTCAAAGACCTCGTCGAGGTATAATAAAGGCTCACAGAACTATTGCCGTATCAGACCCTAGCACACTACTCAACATTCCTATTCCTTAGCGTGTAAATGCATAGGGAAGGGTTCTTATCTTCGATATGTCTTTTGTGGTCGCAAATTGCGACCGCAAAAGCGTAATCGTCTTATTTTTAGTCTGTTTTGTGGTCGTAATTTGAGATACAGCACAGGGGGGGCTGCCCGTGTGCACACCAACTTGATGTCGCATTTTGCGACTTCAAGTCGTTTTTCAACTTTTGGAACTCTTCCTTCGCATATTCCTATCTTTAAACTGCGTTATTAGATACTTCCGCTCAAAAATACTTTTCAAGCTGTTATACTTCATAGCATTCATTACTGAATAAACAAGTAGCATCAGAATAATCGTTCTGGTGCTTTTTT
The DNA here is from genome assembly GCA_015060535.1 of Prevotella sp. Lineage (GTDB taxonomy): Bacteria > Bacteroidota > Bacteroidia > Bacteroidales > Bacteroidaceae > Prevotella. The sequence continues at coordinate 64,479 of SUYH01000004.1, read as the reverse complement.
ATGTGGCACGAGAATTAGAGATTGCCATTGAAAAAATAACCAATAACGACTGATTTTTCAAGAAAAAACAGGCTTTTCATTCCAAAACGTTCCAAAACGTTCCAGAGCTTCTGGGACGTTTTTTTTGTCCCTACCTTTGCCCCCAGCGATCGCAAAACAGTTAACAGTATTAACAAATTAAAACAGTAATTGATTGATGAGTAAAAGTATAACAGAACAGGAAGTGACTCAGCGGATGATGGACCGCTGGACGCTGGAGCTGGCAAACTGGCTGATGAGTGAGAAAGACTTGGAGCGCAGGGAGGCTTTTCTGAAGGCGCACCTGGTGCGCAGGTTGCTGGACGGGCTGGGGCAGGGCGTGGTCGTGTTTCAGTATCGGAAGGAGAATGGCGAGATCAGGCAGGCGCGGGGGACTTTGTGTCCGGGCGTGTCGGAGGACTTCGACCACTATGAATACAAGCGTGACGACTCGGATGCATTTAGCTGTGCGGACGAGCGTGGGGTGTATGTGTATTTCGACCTGGACCGTAGGGCGTTTCGGTCGTTTGCGGCCTGGAGGCTTGTCGAGGTGATAACTGAGAACTGAAAACGGAGAGGTATGATTACATTTTTTAAGAGATGGAAGAAGAGTTTGAAGTATTGGTCACCGAAAAGCTTATCAAGACGACGAGCGTGTTTACCAGTGAATGTCATACGTGTGTGGATCGCGACTACGATGCTGCGACTGGACGCTATGAATATAACTCGACGGTGGAACCGGATGGTAATCTGAAGGAAGTGTTCGAAGACCAGCAGCGGTCGGCACTGAAGATCATCGAGTGTTGTGAGAAGCTGTGTGCGCAACTGCTGAAGGACGGCAAGCGCATCTATGCGGAAATGTTACACGTATGATGCCGCTACGGGCGAGATTCGCAACCGTAAGGGGCAAGTAGTGAAAGGTTGGGAGCGTGAAGGCTATAAGTTGCTGAACATTCGCATTGGGAATCGTCGGAATGAGATTAGTCTGCACCATATAGCATGGGCGTTGGTCTACGGACGCTTTCCCAAGCAGATAGACCATCTGAATGGCATCAAGACGGACAACCGATTGGAGAACCTCAGGGAGGTTAATCAGAGCGAGAACGATCAGAATCGGTTGATGCCATGGAAGATGGGAAAGGGCAAGATTCCTGGAGTATTCCGTTCCCGTAGAGGATATCAATTCAGAATGGGTAAAAACAAGTATAAATATGCTGACGCTCATGCTTGTTTCCATGATCTGTCGTTACTAGGTCGCATGTATCGTGATGACGCACCAGGAGGCGATTCGCTCAGCTTAGAATTGGAGGGGCTGTCGGAGAGCGAGCGCCGACAGGTGTGCGACCAGCTGTTCCGCTACGTCAGTTATCTGGAGTCGGTGCAGCAGATGCCGCTTGTGGTGCGACAACGGTTCTACCGCTGTGTGCTGTCGGTCTACGACTTTCTGCGCAAGCGGAAGCAGCTGGGCCGCCGCCAAGGAACTTTTAGCGACGAAGTACGCTATGCGATAATAAAATCTCTAAATGCTAAAATAAATTGTAAATTAAGTAGATGATTGCAAAGAATAATATTTTCAACATTCGCCAAGGGGCGAAGTGGCAGGGAATGACGGGCACGAAGAAGGGCTTCGTCGAGTTTGAAACACAGGAGTATGCTATTCGAGCATGGCTCGTTCTGATGCGCACGTATCGCCGACGGTACGGGTGCAAGACGATACGGCAGATCGTGACGCGCTTTGCTCCGCCTAATGAGAATAATACCGAGCAGTACATCGCTTTCTGCTGTCGGCAGGTGGGTATGTCGGCTGACGATGAGCTGACTGGGCTTACGCAGTATGCCATGTTGGGCAAGGCTATGGCAAAGATGGAAACCGCCACGTCGCTCCATCCGAACGACATTCTCGAAGTGATGAATCAATTTAAAATCAGAGTGGTATGACAAACATTGATGAGACAATGAATAAAATTGACAGTCTGCTGACGGACAGAGGACTGACAAGTGAGTACAAGGAGCAGGCCGTACGCCACCTCCTGTACCACCTTTACATCGCCCTGGACATCTATCGCTACATGACCTATTCCGAGAAAAACAAGGCCGGATATTGGTATCGGATGTTCCGCAGTTCGTTCTCGCTCACCGGGTTCTTAAAAGAGCGAAAAAGAAAACGAGACAAAGAAAAATCCCCCCTGCACCCCTCTTATAAAGAAAGAGAGACGATGTTAAAAGAAAAAGGGGAGAAAATGTCTCTGTGTAAAGGGCGCGAGAGCGGTGGTTTGGAGGAAAGACAGAAGGCTTTCTGGGATGAGCTCTTGCTGTATGAAAAGAAGTACGGAAGGGATATGCTGTTGAAGTTTTATGCCAAGTGGGCTGAGGAAACGGCTGACAAAACGAAGATGTTGTGGGAAACGAAGAAATCGTGGAGCACTAAGTTGCGACTTTTGGCATGGTCGAAGCGGAAATTCCAGAAGGACGACGAGGCCGCAGAACTCCACTTACAGCAGGTGAAAATCAGGAAAAGCCGCCAGCCAACGGTTGATACTGTCCAGCAGCAGGCCATCATTCGGGAACGTGAAGAGGCTAATGCACGGCTAGAACGTCAAATTGCAGAACGAAAGAAAGGTGCCGTGAGCCGCGAAGAATATCTGGCAATGAAGAATGCGAAGGATGGAGAAGCATGAATTTGAAATCAGGGCTTACTACAAGACCGAACTGGCTTTGATCTACTGTCCGGAGATGTCGCAGCGCGGAGCCTTGAGGCGGTTCAACAAGTGGCTGAAGAAGAACCCTCGCCTTGCTTATCTGCTTGACGAGAGCGACTTCACGCCCCGCCAGGTACAGCAAATCGTGGACGAACTGGGCGAGCCGTCAACCCGTTTATGATCGTTGTTTATTCAATGATGGGGGCTGTCGCATGAGACCGCCCCTTTCATTATGATTCCTTGTAGGAACTGATGATTGTTTCTATCTGCCCAGTAAGGGTTGGAATAATGTTTTTAGCCACATCCCATACTATGTAATAGTTTACTCCCATGTAGTCATGAACTAATCTGTCGCGCATACCTGCCATCTCGCGCCATGAAATGCTCTGCCAAGCATACTTGACATCTGCAGGTATTTTCTTGGTGGCCTCTCCGATGATAGAAAGACTACGAGTGACTGCACGTTTTAAGGTTTCATCCCTCAGGAATTGGTCTTGCTGCATTTCAGGCTTAACGACTGAACATATATAATGGCATTCGTCGAGTATATGCTGAAGATATGGAAGATATGACTTATACATACTCGACTTCATTTAAGATGTTCTCACCAATATAAGGGCTAAGGCCTTTCTTGGTGACGACATCGAGTTTGGCTTTCCCGAAAGCATCCTGAAGAATATTGCAGGCATTGAGATAATTGAGATAGGTTTCTTGGCCTACATTGAAATCAATGAGAATGTCAATGTCACTCTTGGCTGTGTTCTCTCCACGAACTGTAGAGCCAAACAAGCCTAACTGACATACACCGACTGCCATCAGAGGTGTTTTCAATGATGAGAGACGATTGATGACTGCTTTTTTATTCATTTTCATTTCGCTGCAAAGATAGGCATTTCTACTGAAACAGCAAAATATTCTGAGCTTTTTTTCGGTTCGCCGAGGTAGTGGGCGAAGTGTGCCGCGAACCACATTTGACCACATTTGACCACTTTTGACCACGATAGACCACATTTGGCCATCTGCCGAAACCGAATGTCGTATCTTTGCCGATGGATTTGTGAAGCAACGGCGAGTGTGGGCGGCGGCTCAGCAAAGGCCAAGCAAGCTCGCCTCTGCGTTCGCCTTGCACCACACTTGCAGCTGGAAAAACTCTCGATGCAGGAAGGGGTAATCCGGATACTCCGAAAGTATTGGAAATTTCTCCGAAAGTAAACAAAATTATTAACGCTAAAAAAACAAGAAAGATTATGATTGAACTGAATTTGACACTGAACACCAACGACGCCATTGAGGGCGTGAAGGGTAAGTATTATCCCCGTGTGGAGTACAAGGAGAGTATCTCGATGGCTAAGCTGGCCAAGCACATGCACGAGCACAACACCGTCTATTCGAAGGGTGTGATCATCGGTGTGCTGTCCGACATGGTGAGCTGCATCAAGGAGCTCTGTCTGGACGGCAACGTGGTGAAGATCGACGACCTGGGACTGTTTAAGGCCACCGTCGAGGGCAACGGTCTGACGCTGAAGTCGGGTGCGAAGATCTCGGCAGGCGTTGGCGCCCAGCGCACCGACGAGGAGCTGCAGGCCGACATCACCAAGCAGCAGATGGCCATCTCGGCCGTGAAGATCATCATGCAGGCCACGGGTGAGACCACGATGAGCGAGATGACGCGCGACTCGAGCACCACCTTCACTTCGAAGACCAAGCAGCTGATTAAGAATTTGACGGGGAATGACAGCCTCACCCCCGACCCCTCTCCAACGGGCGAGGGGAGTGAAAACTCTGGCGGTTCTGAGAACCAGGGTGGCTCGCAGAACCAGGGCGGTGGTGACAATACCGGAGGTGACAACGGCGGCGGCGGTAGCGCTGGCTTCGAGACCGGAGGAGAGTAGTATAAGGTTAGCGCCTGCGGGCGCAACCTTTTAGAAGGTGGAAGTAAGAAGTAAGAAGTATGAAGAAAGAAACGTGGAAGCTGATTGTGCAGATTCTGATTTCGATTCTGACTGCACTGGGAACGACGCTGGGAGTGACGTCGTGTATGTAACGAAGAAAAGAGTTCGACTTCGCAAAGGGAGTCGAACTCTTTATTAGTATTCGAAAGTTAGTATTCGAAGGTTCCGAATTCAGAATGAATGGTCAGGCTCTTCTTGCCTTCCTCAATGTGACCGACAATCTGGGCATCGATGTTAAACGACTTGGAGATCGCGATGACCCGCTCGGCAACCTCAGGACGAACGTAGATCTCCATGCGGTGGCCCATATTGAACACCTGGTACATCTCGCGCCAATCGGTACCTGAGCACTCGTGGATAGCGCGGAAGAGTGGGGGGACGGGGAACATGTTGTCCTTGACGACCTTACAATTATCATTCACGAAGTGGAGAACCTTGGTCTGGGCGCCACCCGTGCAATGTACCATACCATGAATCTCAGGACGCAGCTCGTCGAGCAGTCGCTTGATGACGGGAGCGTAGGTGCGGGTAGGCGAGAGCACCAATTGACCCATGGTGAGAGTTGATAGTTGAGAGTTGAGAGTTGACAGTTGAGGGTCGGCAGGTTGTGCGCAGCTAGTGTCAACTGCGTTAGAACTGTCAACTGTCAACTGTAAACTGTCAACTAGAGCGTAGCGACCAGAGTAGACCAGCTCATCGGGTACGGCATGATCGTAGCTCTCAGGATATTTCTCTGCCAGATATTTGGCGAAGACATCGTGACGGGCAGAAGTCAGACCATTAGATCCCATGCCGCCATTATAACGTTTCTCGTAGGTAGCCTGTCCTGTAGACGAGAGACCTACGATGACGTCGCCCGGACGGATGTTGGCATTGTCGATGACGTCAGCGCGACGCATACGGCAGGTGACGGTAGAATCGACGATGATGGTACGCACCAAATCGCCCACATCCGCTGTCTCACCACCGGTAGGCCAAATGCCGATTCCCATCTCGCGCAGTTCGCTGAGCAGTTCGTCTGTTCCATTGATGATGGCTGATATGACATCGCCAGGAACGAGCATCTTGTTACGTCCGATAGTCGAAGAAACAAGAATATTGTCGACGGCTCCCACACAGAGCAGGTCGTCGGTGTTCATCACGATGGCATCCTGGGCAATGCCCTTCCATACGGAGAGGTCGCCCGTTTCCTTCCAGTACATGTAGGCGAGACTCGACTTTGTGCCAGCGCCATCAGCATGCATGATATTGCAATACTCCGGATCGCCGCCCAAGATGTCGGGGATAATCTTGCAGAAGGCTTGTGGGAAGATGCCTTTGTCGATGTTCTTGATGGCGTTGTGCACATCCTCTTTGGCAGCACTTACGCCACGCATCATATATCTGTTGTCCATATTTAGTTGACAGTTGACAGTTGACAGTTGACAGTTATTTGTCTTTGTCTTCTTTCAACTTTTTGATAATTGATGTTAATATTTTTATTATTTCACTTGTATCTTTTTGTATAGACTTATATTCTTTTTCATCAAGATATTCAGTCTTGTATAATAATTCAAGCCAATATTCTGTCTCATCGGCTTCTTTTAAGGCTATATTAAGCTTATTAAGAAAGTCGTTCCTGCTTTGGGCGTTTTTACTTTCTCTTGTATTTGCTCCTATACTGGTTCCACTTCTGAGCAGTTGCTTTGACAGTACAGTTTCTTTTTTTATTTCATATAAGTATTTATACAGCTTTACAATCCTTATTGCATAAGCCATACTTTTTTCTCCTATAATACTTTCTTGTTGCATAAAACTGTCAACTGTCAACTATCAACTGTCAACTAAAAAGCGACTTTAGGCGCTTTTTCAGCTCCAGCCTCTGCCTCAAACTTATCCATCTTGTCGAAACCGAACATGCCAGCAAGCATATTCTTGGGGAACGAGCGGATGACCACGTTATACTGCTGAACGGCAGCATTGTAGGTGTTGCGGGCCTCGTTGATACGGTTCTCTGTTCCCTCCAGCTGAACCTGCAGGTCGCGGAAGTTCTCATTGGCTTTCAGGTCAGGATAGTTCTCCTGGATGGCAATCAGACGACCCAGTGCTGAACCGAGCTCACCCTGAGCCTGCTGGAACTCCTTCAGTTTCTCAGGCGTCATGTTTGAGGGGTCGAGAGTGATGCTAGTAGCCTTTGAACGGGCTGCAACCACATCCTCGAGTGTCTGCTTCTCATGAGCAGCATAGCCCTTGACGGTCTCTACCAGATTGGGGATGAGGTCTGCACGACGCTGATAAGTTGACTGAACGTTAGCCAAAGCCGTAGTGGCTTTTTCCTGTTCCTTCACCATGCCGTTGTAAGCACTTGAAGCCCAGAGGGTAATTACTACAACTGCTGCGATAACTCCGATTAGTGTCTTGTTCATTTTCATAATCGTAATATTTAAACTTTAAACTTTTATCTATTAACTTTAAACTTTTATCTTTTAACTACCATCTCGACGTAGCTCCTCCGCCTCCGAATGAGCCTCCGCCAAAGGAACCTCCGCTGAAGCCTCCGCCGCCGCCTCCGCTGAAGCCCCCACCGCCGCCAAAGCCGCCGCTGCTGCCCGTCTCTTGGGCAACAAAAGGATTGGCCAGCAGGGCTGTTGCTCCTGACATAGCAAACCAGAAGTACTTGTCGTTGAGCTTGAGGTAGAAGACGCACCAGGCGACGAAGAGCAGCATCCAAATGCCAAGTATAATGACAAACTCGCTGTCGTCATCGTCAGCCTGACTCTTGAGCGACATGACGGGCATCTGTTTTTTCTGCAAGGTGCTGTATACCGCCTCTGCCAAATAGAGCATAGCGCTATCGGGCATATCCTTGCGCATAGCAGGTACGACATACTCCTGCTCCAGGCGATGACATTCGGCATCCGTCAAGTCGCCTTCTAACGAGCGACCTGGTGACATATTGACGCTATGGTCCTGATAACCCACAACGACAATCAGTCCTCTGTCCTGATATCCTACACCATATTTATTACCCACGTCTTGGGCCATACGGTAGGGGTCATCGTTCTCGATATGGTTCACTACGATGAAGACCGACTGGATGCCCAGTTCGTTCTCCAGACGCTTCAAGGTGACATTCATGCGGTCTACCGTCTGCTGTTGCAATACGTAGTCGGGGTTCGACACATACTGCGTAGAGTCTTGTAAATAAGGAATGGGGATATTGTTCGCATTCCAGTATTTCTCGGCAGTCTGGCTGACAGCCTGACTGGTTGCAGGAGCGGTGTCAGGATTGTCTTCGGCAATAGAACCCAGATGGCCCAGACAGCCCACAAACAGGAACATAATGCCCACGTAGAAGAGTATGCCCCAGCGCTTGCGCCAGGTAGCCCAAACTGGATTGGACTGCTTGTAGGCGGTAAACAGCTGGCGGCGCTTCTGCCGATATTCTTCTGCCAACACGTCATAGCGGTCGGAATATTTGCTCTCCAGAACGGCAAACATCCGCGACATGAAACCTTCCTGCTGCTGTTCCAAGTCGTAGGCATTCTCCAGTGCACGAATAGCATCGTTGTACTGGCTTGTGAGCTGGGTGAGTTGTTGGAGATAGTTCTTCATTTCTTATTTCTCATGCCAAAAATCCCATGAGGCAAAGGCCTGCAGGAGCAACATCTCCAGACCGTTCTTGGTCTGTGCTCTATATTGGGCACCGCGCTTCATGAAGAGCGTCTCGTCAGGATTGTAAATGAGGTCGTAGAGGATGGTGTGCGAATCCATTGCCTCGTAAGGCAGCTGGGGGCATTCTTCCGTTTTGGGATACATACCCACAGGTGTGCAGTTGACAATGACATTATACTCCTTGATGTCCTCAGGTGTAATCTTGTCGTACTGGATTGTGCCTGGACGTTCGTATCGGCTGACAAAAACGGTTTCCAGTCCGAGGTTGCGCAGCCCATAGTCCACAGCTTTCGAGGCTCCGCCCGTTCCCAGTATCAGCGCCTTCTTATGCCATTTCTTGTCCAGCATAGGTTCAATGCTCTGGGTAAAGCCGATGACGTCGGAGTTGTAGCCTTTCAACTTGATCTTACTGCCCTCATGAGTGACGCGAATCACGTTGACGGCTCCGATGGCGCGCGCTTCAGGCGAGATGGTGTCCAGATACTGCATCACCTTTTCCTTATAGGGGATGGTGACATTCAGTCCTTTCAGGTTAGGATTCGAACCAAGCACTTCGTTGAGTGCTTCGATGTCAGGAATCTCAAAGTTCTCATATACGGCATCGATGCCTTCATCATGAAACTTCTGGTTGAAGTAGCTGATGGAGAACGAGTGTCCTAAAGGGTAACCTATTAATCCGTACTTGTCCATAATGGTTGATTTTATTTTGTTGCAAAATACATCGTGCAGATGCCAAAAGTGAGGCGACGGAACTGAGCGTCGGCAAAGCCGGCCTTCTTCAGAATCTCTATCATGCACTCGCCCTGCGGAAAGGCCTCGATAGTCTTCGTCAGATAGCTGTAGGCCGAGGAGTCTTTCGAGATGAGTCGTCCGTAGACGGGCAGCACAGTATGGCTGTAGATGTGGAACAGCTGCTTCATGGGGAACGATACGGGCGATGTCAGTTCGACGATGCTCAAGTGTCCACCAGGTCGCAGTACGCGATACATTTCCGCGAGTCCTTTGTCGAGATCAGCAAAGTTTCGAATGCCAAAGGCTGCTGTAACCGCATCGTACGACGCATCAGGGTAGGAGAGGTGCGTGCAGTCTTCCTTGTCGAAGCTGATCACGTCGGCCAATCCCTTGGCAGACACCTTCTGTCGTCCGATCTCCATCATACCTTCCGAGATGTCGGCACCCGTCAGTCGCTGTGGTTTCAGCATCTGGGCTGCCATGATGGCAAAGTCGCCTGTTCCCGTCGCAATATCCAATATCGTTTGGGGCTGGTAGGGTTTCAGCTGTCGGATGGCCTTCTTGCGCCACCCCTTGTCGATATCCCAGGAGAGACGATGGTTCAGCGTGTCGTAGGTAGGAGCGATGTTATCGAACATCTGCTCCACCTGCTGGGCCTTGCCCCCTTCGTTGTAGGGTTTTATCGTCTCTTGTTGGTACATACTAGTTGACAGTTGACAATTGATAGTTGACAGTTAACGGGATTTGAAGGCGGCGAGCCAGCTGCTGACGTTCTGCTCGATGCGGGCAGCGATGTCGCCAGCTTCGGTAGCTTTGTCGAACTTCTCGCCTACGATGTGTTCGTAGAGTTCGATGTAACGCTCGCTGACGCTTTCGGCATACTCGTCGGTAATCTCGGGCATCACCTGTCCGGGTTCGTTCATGAAGTTGTGTTCGATGAGCCATTGGCGCACGAACTCCTTAGACAGCTGGCGCTGGGGCTCGCCCTTGGCTAATTTCTCTTCGTAGCCATCAGCATAGAAGTAGCGTGAAGAGTCGGGGGTGTGGATCTCGTCGATGAGATATACCTTACCGTCGCGCTTGCCAAACTCGTACTTTGTGTCGACGAGAATCAATCCACGCTTAGCAGCAATCTCCTGTCCGCGGGCAAAGATCTTGCGGGTATAGTCTTCCATGATGGCGTAATCCTCAGCCGAAACGATACCCTGGGCAATGATCTCTTCCTTCGAGATGTTCATGTCGTGACCTTCATCAGCCTTCGTTGTTGGGGTGATGATAGGCTCAGGGAAACGCTCGTTCTCCTTCATGCCGTCAGGCAGCTTCACGCCGCAGAGTTCACGACAACCGTTCTTGTACTCGCGCCATGCGGAACCCGTCAGGATAGAGCGGATAATCATCTCCACGCGGAAACCCTCGCACTTCAGACCAACGGTCACCATAGGATCTGGGGTTGCCAGTTTCCAGTTGGGACAGATGTCAGTCGTAGCGTCGAGGAACTTGGCAGCAATCTGGTTAAGCACCTGGCCCTTGAAGGGAATACCCTTGGGCAGCACGACGTCGAATGCAGAGATGCGGTCTGTGGCTACCATCACCATCAGATCGTCGTTGATGTTATACACATCACGAACTTTGCCGTGATAAACACTCTTTTGTCCTTCGAAATTGAAGTCAGTCCTTGTTAATGCTTTCATCGTTATTGTTGTTTTTATCGAATCTTTCATAAGCGTTGACGATACGTGTCACCAGCTTGTGACGCACGATGTCCTTGCGGTTCAGTTCCACCACACCGATGCCCTCGACATCCTTCAGAATCTGCAGGGCTTCTACGAGTCCTGACTTCTGGCTGCGGGGCAGGTCTATCTGCGTCATGTCGCCCGTGATAATCATCTTCGTGTTCCATCCCATACGCGTCAGGAACATACGAATCTGCTGGGGCGTCGTGTTCTGTGCCTCGTCCAGTATTACCACCGCATCACTCAGCGTGCGCCCGCGCATGAAGGCCAGCGGGGCTATCTGAATAACGTGCTTTTCCATCATGTCCTGTAGCTTCACCTGAGGCAACATGTCCTCCAGTGCGTCGTAGAGGGGTTGCAGATAGGGGTCTATCTTGTCCTTCATATCGCCTGGCAGGAAGCCCAGTTTCTCGCCAGCCTCGACGGCAGGGCGGGAGAGGATGATCTTCTTGGCCGTTTTCTCCTTCAGGGCTTTGACGGCAAGGGCGATGGAGAGGTAGGTTTTACCCGTACCTGCAGGTCCTACGGCAAACACCATATCGTTCGCCTCGTAGGCATCGATCAGTCGCTGCTGATTCTCTGAGCGCGCTTTAATGGCTCGTCCCGACATCGAGTAGCACACCACACCGTCAGGTATCTCGTCCTTGGTGCGATGGCCTTTCACAATGTCCAATATATCTTCCTCCTTGAGGCCGTTGAATTTCAGTACATGTTGGCGCATACGCTCTGTGCTCTCCTCGAATGCTGCCATCTGTTCTTCGTCGCCCAGGATGCGAATAACATTGTCGCGGGCAACGATGCGCAGTTTGGGATAAAGCGCACGAAGCATCTGCAGGTGTTGGTTTCCTGTTCCATAGAACACCACTGGATCTATGTCTTCTAATACAATATGCTTCTCTATCATAATTAATTGGCCGCAAAGATAATAAATTTTATTGAGATTTGATAGAAAACTGCTTTTTTTTTCTTACTTTTGCACGCAATTATGAGATACAACGCAAATACACAGGGCGAATACGACCACTACGACGTCTCCGTGGAGCAGCCGCTTCTGGAGTTTCTGCTGGCCAATGTCAAGCAGACGAAGACGAAAATCAAGCAGACGTTACAGGGTCAGGGTATTCGTGTGAATGGCAAGACGGTAACCCAGTTCGACTATCCGTTGAAGCCGGGTATGAAGGTCGCTGTCAGCAAGACGAAGCGCAACCAGCAACCCTTTCGTAGCCGTTATGTGAAGATTGTTTACGAAGACCGCTGGCTCATTGTCGTCGAGAAACAGCCTGGCATCCTCTCAATGGCCGCAGGTCACTCCACGCTGAACGTCAAATCCGTCTTGGACGATTACTTTAAGAAAAGCCGACAAAACTGTAAGGCTCATGTGGTGCATCGTCTGGATCGCGACACGTCAGGACTGATGGTCTACGCGAAAGATATGGATACCGAGCAGATTCTTGAGCACAACTGGCACCAAATTGTCTACGACCGTCGTTATGTCGCTGTGCTCAGTGGCGAGATGGAGCAGAACGAGGGAACCATTCAGAACTGGCTGAAGGACAACAAGGCCTACGTCACCTATTCATCGCCTGTCGACAATGGCGGCAAGCTGGCTATCACTCATTTCTTCGTGATGGACCGCACGACAGACCACTCGTTGGTAGAGTTTAAGTTAGAGACGGGTCGTAAGAACCAGATTCGCGTTCATGCTGCTGATATGGGACATCCCGTCTGTGGCGATAGCAAATACGGCAACGGCGACGACCCGCTGCACCGTCTCTGTCTGCACGCCTGGCTGTTGTGTTTCTATCATCCTGTGACACACCAGCCTATGGAGTTTGAGACCGCAGTCCCCTCCACCTTCAGACATCTTTTTAAATAAATAGAATTATGGAAACCAATATCACCTATTATATCGCCCTGCTGGTGCTGATAATCATCGGTTTCGTGGTCGTCAAGAAAGTGGCTTCATGCCTGTTGAAGAGCATTTTTACCATCGTGCTCCTCGCCATCGCCGTTGCTATCTACTATTTCTACCTCAGATAAGCAGTAGGCCTGCTGACACGCAGATGCCGTAAATCAGGATGTTACGGGCTGTCTCTTCCAGACAAACGTTCAGCTCGCGTCCCCGATTGATGCTTCGCATCTTCAGCCACGTGAAGATGTGGAACAGCAGGTAGATGAAGGGCATGACGAAAGCCAGCACGTGGCCGTTTATCCAGAAGATGATGCCTATCAGCGTGGCCGTTATGCCCAGCGCCAGATAGAAACGCTCCGTCGGTCGTTCACCGATTTTCACCACCAGCGTCTGCTTGCCGTCCATCCGGTCGTTGTCACGATCGCGATAGTTGTTGACGATCAACAGTCCGTCGATGACCATTCCGCAGGCTACGGAAGCCAACAGTACTTGCAACGTAACGGTATGCAGCTGCACGTAATACGTCATGCTGACAGGTACGATGCCAAAGAATACCAATACCAGCACGTCGCCCAGTCCTATATAAGATAGGTGTGTGGTATAGAGGAAACAGAAGACAACGCAGAGCATGCCTATCAGCAGCATCTCCAATCCACCATACCAGATGAGCGGCAATCCCACCAGGCAGGCTAGGATAGTTGTCGTGGCGATGGCTTTCTTCATCGATTCTATCTTGACCCAACCCTGTGTGCAGGCTCGTAGCGGACCTAGTCGGGTGGCCGTCGCGTCGTTGCCGCGTGCATAGTCGAAGAAGTCGTTGACGAAGTTGGCGTCAATCTGCATCATCATGGCAAAGAGCGCACAAAGCACGGCAGCCAGCGGGCTGAACACATCGTCGCCATACTCGCTGGCGTCCGTCCAGGCCAGCGACAGTCCTATCATGACAGGCACCAGAGCACCCGTCAGCGTCTTCGGACGTGCAGCGAGCAACCATGCCTTAAAAGAGTCTTGTTTTACATTATTTTCGTCCATACGGCTGCAAAATTACAAAACTTTTATTATCTTTGCAAGCGATATGATAACAAAAAATCCTTCACTCGACCTGATTGAGTTCATCGAGACTCAGATTCTGCCTCAGTATGCAGCCTTCGACAAGGCGCATAACATGGAGCATGTGACGCGTGTCATCCGTTCATCATTAGACTTGGCCAGACGCACTGGAGCCGACCTGAATATGGCCTATGCCATAGCTGCCTATCACGACTTGGGACTCTCTGGTCCGCGAGCCATCCATCATGTCACCAGCGGTAAAATCCTGATGGCCGACCATCGCTTGCGTCGCTGGTTCTCAGCCGATCAGCTCAGGATGATGAAGGAAGCTGTTGAGGACCACCGCGCCTCTGCCTCGCGCTCACCTCGCAGCATCTACGGCAAGATAGTGGCCGAGGCCGACCGCGATATCGAACCAGAGCTGGTTATTCGTCGTACCATCCAGTTCGGATTGTCCAACTACCCACAATTCGATAAAGAGGAGCAGTGGCGTCGCTTCATGAAGCATATGGACGAGAAATACTCCGTCAACGGCTATCTGCGCCTTTGGATTCAGGGATCAGAAAACGAGCGCAAACTGAATGAGTTGCGCTCGCTAATCATCAATCGTGCAAAGATGCGTGAAGTGTTCGACCGTATCTTTGCCGAAGAGTCTAACCTCTAATTATAAAAGTTCCAGCTTACGCCAAATCGCAGCACACGCGTGTTGGTGGGGTAGTGAGGAGTCAGGAAATACTCCTTCGACCCTGATCCTGCATTGACGTGACTCATCGATACGAAGAAGCGGGCACGCTTCAGGTGGAAGTTGGCATAGACGTCGACAAACGGATAACCACCAATCTCCTGCTTGACGTCCGCATTCTTCTGAATGGCAAACTGACCTATCATCGGCAGATAGTCAGGAGCCTCGTACTTGGTGAAGTAAGTGGCACAGCCTCCAAACTCTACCGACAACACCTTAGCTATCTTGAAACTCAGGAAGAGGTTGGTAAACACGTTCAGCTGGGGCAAGGGGAGCACGTCCTTGTTGCTTGAGTTCTGATAGGTCACGATGTTCTCCCAGTTCAGCACACCCAGCGTGAATGTCTGGCGCAACTGAGCCGTCAGCACGTTGATGTTGCCGCTCTCCTGGAAGACACCACCCGTCAGCGCTGAGCGTCCCGTCACCGTTCCGTTAGCACCAGTGGTGTTATTGTAGCTGATGCCGTAGTAGATGTAGTTCTGCAACTCGTCTACGGCAACGCGCAACTGCGTATTGGTTTTCTCGTAGGTGAATACACCTTCGATATGCGTCTGCGTCTGTGCCGACAGGCTCTGGTCCCACTTCAGGTGCTTCGACATGTAGTTCTCGTGGAAGAAGCTGGGCTTGGTGCGATGGAAGAAGGCCTTGGCAGCCAGTCGCAGCGTGTCGCCCCAGAGCTTGAAGTTCAGGTCGGTATTGAAGTCGATGGCCAGCGCTCCTGACTGCATACCCGTTACACCCAGCTCGGCAGCCAGATTGAAGTGGAAGGTCTGCCCTTGCGTCTTCGACAGCTGTCCGCCCACATTCAGACAGTGTTCTGAATATTTAGCCAGATAATACTGGGTAGCTCCCTCGTACAAGGCAGGCATTTGGTAGTTGCGCATCTCGTAGGAGATGAAGCCCTTCAGACCTGCCTTCATATACTTGTTAAAGCCTTCGAGCAGCGCCAGTCCGAAGGTGTTCTTGACGCTCAGATACTTGTATTTGTCATTGATACCTTGTCCGCTGGTCTCGCCCTCGTAGTCCTGGTCGTAGAAGGTGTCAGCATAGTAGTTCGTAGGCGAGAGACCGGCATAGTAGGTGCGGTCGTAGTTGTTCAGGTCCAACGTGTGGATGATACTAGTGACGGGCACGTACTCCTTCTTCATCGTCGCATCGATAGAGTCCTGCTTGGCCTTCTCAGCTATCAGACTGTCCATCTTCTCCTGCGATTCCACTTGGATGCGCGTGGTGTCAGCCTGTTCTGCAGGTTTCCCGCTGCCAGGCTCGTCGCCCATGATCTTCGCATCAGCAGGTCGTCCCTTAGGTGCCTCGTGGATAGGCTCATTACCCTTGCGACCTAAGTTTTCCATACGCATGTCTTCACCTTTCTCCTTGGCCTTCTGCTCCTGGTTCTGCTTGGCTGATGCCTGTGCAAACTGGCGCGCCTTGATCTCCTCTTCCGTCATCTTCACCTTGCGGTAGAATCCGATGTTATAGCGATGCGAGAAGAAGAGGTGCTGCGAGTTGTTGCGGTTGTAGTTACGACTCAGCACGGTGGGAATCTCTTCCTCCGAATACTGGGTGGTCTCCAGCTCAGGGTGAGTGATGTAGTTGTCGTTGACGATACCACCATTCTCCTGCACTTTACGATGGTAGGCAGACCCTAGGAAGTGCATCTGATAGCGGTCGCCCACATAGGAGGCATACAGCGATGCACGGAAGTGCGAGTTAGCCTGGTTCTGGTAGTATCCGCGACCGTAGTAGTAGTCCAGGTCGAAGCCTACGCCCAGTCGTTTGCCTGCATTGACACCAAACTTGGCATCGATGTGGTCTTCACCGTTCTGCTTGTCGCCGCAGTTATCGTAGCTGATGTTAGTGTAGGGCGACAACGTGTTGAGAAACAAAAAGTTGTCGGGCTGCTTTGTCGTGTAGTCGTAGGGGTCGGTGAAGATAAACTCGCTGAACGGGTTGCGGTCGATGAAGATACGGTTCTGTCGCGGCGAGTAGTTGTTTCCCGTCGAGTTGTATTCGCCATAGACCCCCGTGTTATAGATGGTGTTCTGGTAGAGGTGTGGCATCGTGTCCAGCTCGGCACGCTTGATGTCGCCAAAGCGTCGGTCTACCTTCCAGGCCCACACACCCTTGGGCACCTCCTTGTTTTTGTTTTTCGTGGAGTCGCGACGGTTGGGGTTGAACGAGTTGTTGGTCGTGTTGCCAAACTCGTCGCGCTGTATGATGTTGCCGTCGGCATCCATCTCATTATACACTTGAGCCTGCAGTGACAGGGCAGTGCAGGCTAGGAGTGTGAGTAACAGGTGTCTTTTCTTAGTCATTTTTATGTATCATTCTGAGTGCTGACTCCGTGAATTTGACAATCATGGAGGCGAGGATGATATAGATGCCCGTTTCGCGTGAGTATTTCACATATACCAGCATACCCACCAGAGCACCTATGATGAAGATGAAGTTCAGCCAGTTGCGCAGTACCCTGATGCTCATTTCAGCAACGACTCGAATTTGTTAAACAGGAAGTCCTTGCGGTCGATGGTCTTCCGACGGAACTTACCTGAGCGGGGATAGAGCCTAGTGTTCTTCTTGTTGACGGCTTCTTTGTCGGTAATCCATTCCTCAGCAGTCAGTCGCTGCGGGTTGCGCTCCTCTTCATAGAGATAGCGGATGTGGCTGAGGGTGATGTCGGCACTGCCGTCCTTGCACTCGGCCTTCAAGGCATACGAGAAGCGGGTGCGGTCCAGCACGATGGCACTCTTCTTGAACACCAGCCATTCTTCGTAGAACGCTGTAATGGTATTGCTGGCAGCATCAGCTTCGATAATCTTGCTGACCTCCAGCTGGTTCTTCTCCTTGAGCATCTTTTCCATGTATCCCTTCACGATGGCAAAGATGTCGGCAGCGCTCTTGCCCGGCGCGTCGATATGCTTCGAGAAGACCACTTTGCCGTCTACCTCAGGCACGGCACCACGTAGATACTTTGCATCGGGGTTTACCTTCTGCGCAGCCACTTCTTCCTGTTGTTCCTCTTCAGGACGCTCCCATGTGTTGTCCTGTGCCCACAAAGCCATCGGAGCCAGTGCCAGGATGGTTATCATGAATTTTCTCATAGTGATATTTGATGTTTTTGTTCGTTTAATTGTGCAAATGTACGAATATTATTCTATAAAACGTCATTGTGTGCCGACTTTTTCATTTTTTTTAATCTTACTTCAGCTCCAGCTCCTTTTGCAGACGTACGATTTCGTCGCGATACTGGGCAGCCTGCAGAAAGTCGAGTTTCTTGGCAGCTTCCTTCATCAGACGGGTGGTCTGGGCGATGCTCTTCTCCAGCTGCGGGCGTGTCATGCGCTCAATGATAGGATCGGCAGCAAAGGCAGCTGCTGTCTGTTGGCTGTCGACTGTCTGTTGCGTGTTGGCAGCATGCTCCAGCTCTACCAGCGTCGAGCTGAGGGCTTTCTTGATCTGTGTAGGTGTGATGCCGTGCTCCTCGTTGTATTTCAGCTGTTTGGTGCGTCGTCTCAGCGTTTCGTCGATGGTCAGTTGCATCGAGGCGGTGATGTGGTCGCCATACATAATCACCTTACCGTTCACATTACGCGCGGCTCGTCCTGCTGTCTGCGTCAGACTGCGGTGCGAGCGCAGGAATCCCTCCTTGTCGGCATCCAGAATAGCGACGAGCGACACCTCGGGCAAGTCCAGTCCTTCACGCAGCAGATTGACACCCACCAGCACGTCGTAGGTGCCATTGCGCAGGTTCTCCAGTATTTTCACGCGGTCCAGCGTGCTCACCTCACTATGGATGTAGGCTGTCTGGATATCGAGGTTCAGCAGATATTGACTCAGCTCTTCGGCCATGCGCTTGGTCAGCGTGGTGACCAGCACGCGCTCCTTGTGGCTGATGCGTTGCTGTATCTCCTCCATCAGGTCGTCTATCTGATTCTCCGTGGGGCGCACCTCTATCTCTGGGTCTAGCAGTCCTGTGGGGCGAATCACCTGTTCTACCACCACGCCCTCGGCCTCCTGCAGCTCGAAGTCGGCTGGGGTAGCCGAGACGTAGATTACCTGGTTGGTCATCTGCTGGAACTCGTCGAAGGTCAGCGGACGGTTGTCGAAGGCGGCAGGCAGACGGAATCCGTACTCCACCAGATTGGTCTTGCGCGCACGGTCGCCTCCGTACATAGCACCTATCTGAGGCACGCTGACGTGGCTCTCGTCGATGACCATCAGGAAGTCGTCGGGGAAGAAGTCCAGCAGACAGTAGGGGCGCTCGCCAGCCTGTCGGCCGTCGAAGTAGCGCGAATAGTTCTCGATGCCTGAGCAGTGGCCCAGCTCCTTGATCATCTCCATGTCGTACTCCACGCGCTCCTTAATACGCTGCGCTTTCATCGTGTCGCCCAGCTCTTCGAAGAAGGCTATCTGCTTCACCAGATCGTCCTGGATGTGTCGGATGGCGATGTTGGTCTGTTCCTCAGTGGTCATAAAGAGGTTGGCAGGGTAGAGCTTATACTCCTCGAATTTGGCCATGCGCTGCATCGTGACGGCATCCAGCTCCTCGATGCTGTCTATCTCGTCGTCCCAGAAGGTGACGCGCAGCACCACCTCAGAGTAAGCCATTGCAATGTCGATGGTGTCGCCCTTCACGCGGAAGTTGCCGCGCTTCAGTTCGATGTCGTTGCGGACGTACAGCGCACCGACTAATTTTCTTAACAGCGCATTGCGGTCTAGTATCTGTCCGCGATGAATCTCGATAATATTCTCGTTCAGGGCCACCGGACTTCCCATACCGTAAATACATGAAACTGAAGATACAACGATAACATCCTTTCGTCCTGACATTAAACTACTTACCGCACGTAGTCTCAATCGGTCTATCTCTTCGTTGATGGCCAGGTCCTTTTCGATGTATACATCCGTAGCAGGCAGATAGGCCTCTGGCTGGTAGTAGTCATAATAGCTGACATAATATTCGACGGCATTCTCCGGAAAGAAAGCCTTCATCTCCTCATATAGCTGGGCTGCCAGCGTCTTGTTGTGCGACAGGATGAGCGTGGGTTTGTTCACGTTGGCTATCACGTTGGCTACGGTGAAAGTCTTTCCCGATCCCGTCACACCCAGCAACACCTGTGCCTTGTCGCCGCGTTCCAGTCCGTCCGTCAACTGACGAATGGCTTCAGGCTGGTCGCCCGTAGGCTTGTATCTTGATGTTAAATGGAAGTTCATATTTTGCAAAGGTACGAAATAAATCATAATTTCGGCCTTGATTCCCTAATTTTTATCAAAAAAACTTTGATTTTTGATGGAAAATGTGTAATTTTGCACGTCAAATTTGATCATATGAACAAAAAGTATGTCATCATATTATGCCTGTCGGCTCTGTTTTCGAGTTGTGCTACGCAGTTTAACCGCGTATACAAGTCGGCGGACAACGCATATAAATATGAATACGCCAAGGAGTGCTTCGCTATGGGCAAGTTTCAGCAGGCTTCCGCTTTGCTGCAAGACTTGATTACCGTGCAGAAAGGTCGCACCAATGCTCAGGAGAGTCTCTACCTTCTCGGTATGTCTCAATATAGCAACCGCGACTACGATGCGGCCAGCGCTACATTCCGTAAATATTATAGCACTTATCCCAAGGGCACCTTTGCCGAGCAGGCTTGCTATTTCATCGGCCGTTCGCTCTATGAGAGTGCTCCTGAGCCCCGTCTCGACCAGAGCCCGACGATAGCTGCCATTAATGCCTATCAGACGTTCCTTGACAACTATCCCGATTCGCCCCACCGCGACGAAGCCCAGCAGGCGCTGTTCCGTCTCCAGGACAATCTGGTGCAGAAGGAGTATCTGTCGGCCAAGCTCTATTACAATTTGGGTGGTTACTTCGGCAATATCAATGCCAATACTGAGTCGAACTACGAGTCGTGCATCATCACCGCCCAGAATGCGCTGAAGGCCTATCCCTTCTCCGATTTGCGCGAGAAGTTCAGCATCCTCATCATGAAGAGCAAGTTCCAACTGGCTGAGAACAGCTCCGAGGAGAAGCGCATCGAGCGCTACCGCGATGCTGAGGATGAGTGCTACGGATTCCTCAACGAGTTCCCTGAGTCGAAGGAGGTAGAGACCGCACAGAAGTACATCGTCAAGTGCAAGCGCGTCACGGGAGATTAGGAGTGAAAAGTGAAAAATTAAACATTAAGATATGGATTACAAGAAATCAAAAGCACCGGTTAATACCGTTACACGTAACATTATGGATCTCTGCAAAGAGACCGGCAACATCTACGAGAGCGTAGCTATCATTTCGAAGCGTGCCAACCAGATCAGCATTCAGATCAAGGAAGACCTGTCGAAGAAGCTGGCTGAGTTTGCTTCCTACAACGATTCGCTCGAGGAAGTTTTCGAGAATCGCGAGCAGATCGAGATTTCACGCTACTACGAGAAGCTGCCGAAACCATCACTGCTGGCTACCCAGGAGTTTGTAGAAGATAAAATCTACTGGCGCGACCCTCTGCGTGAGGCCCAGGAGTCAGTCGATTAAATCATATCGGAGTCATGATACAGCGTAAGCAAACCCTCTTCCTGCTTTTGGCGTGCATCCTCGTGCTGCTTTTCAATCTGCATTGGGTGCTCTTCGCCATTCAGACGTTGTCTGTCGTGCTAGGCCTGGTGACGGTGTTTCTCTACAAGAAGCGCCCGCTCCAAGCTACGTTCGCACTCATTTGCGTACTGGTCAATCTGGCCTGGTATATCGCAATGGTCGTACTCATCCAGCAAGGCAAGCAACCCGAGCAGATGCCCATCACGGCCTGCTTCCCGCTGATAGCAGCCATCCTCTGTTTCATGGCCCGCAAAGCAATACTGGCTGACGAGCGCTTGGTGCGTGCAGCAGACAGGATTAGATAGCTTAGAAGACTAATAGATTGTCGAAAGAGGCTGTCTTCATAGTGATGAAGATACAGCCTCTTTTTATTGCAGGCATGCATCATGTAGCGATATACGTCAGGATTGTTTTCATCTTTCGTAAACATGAGCTTGCGCTCTACTGCTTTAATTTAAATTGTCGTAGTGTTTTAACTCCCGTTCATAAGATTTCTGGAATGAAATGAACCAAATCTTTTGTCTATTATAATGTTTGCGCATAGGAATGAATATTTCTCACTATTTCCTTCTTGATTTCGCAGAAAATGTTTATTTTTGCAGACGAATAAAATGAGAACAATGAAAAAAGTAATGATGATGATGGCGCTGATGCTGATGGCAGCCAGCGGCTATGCTCAGGAGAAGATTCTGGGTAAGTGGTTCACGGAGTCGGGAGATGCCCAGGTGGAGATCTATAAGTCGGGCGACAAGCTGAACGGCAAGATCATCTGGCTGGAGAAAGGTCCTGACACGAAGGATAAGCATAATCCTGACGAGAAGCTTCAGTCGCGTAAGCTGCTGGGTGTCAACATTCTGTCAGGGCTGTCGCAGGGTAAGAAGAAGTGGGAAGGTGGCAAGATCTACAATCCCAAGAATGGTAAGACCTACAAGTGTGCCATCTGGCCTGACGGCGACGAGCTGAAGGTGCGCGGCTATCTGGGCCCGTTCTACGAGACACAGACCTGGAAACGTAAGAAGTGATGAAAAGACGAATAGGCTGGGGGATAGCCCTCGTGCTCTTGCTGCTCCTGATGATAACCATCGGGGGCAGCTATTATATGCTCAGCTATTCGCTGTCGCCCGACCCTGAAAGGAAGGATACAGCACAATGCTACAAGGAGCTGTTCAGCGACTATCCCGACTTGCGCCCCTGGGTGGATAGTCTGAGGTGCCTTGATGCCTTGCGCGATACGATGGTGACGATGCCTACGGGTGAGCGACATCACGCGCTGGTGATTCCATCCGACGGACAGAAGACGGCTGTGGTGGTTCACGGGTGGCGCGACTGCTCTATCGACTTCCTCTTTCTGGCGAGAATCTACGAACAGGCTGGTTACCGCGTGGTGTTGCCCGACCTGCATGCTCACGGGCTGAGCGAGGGCGACATGATACAAATGGGGTGGCTGGACAGTCGGGATATCGTGCATTGGATGACCATATTCCAGACAGACACGATGGTGGTTCATGGGGTGTCGATGGGTGCTGCTACGACGATGATGACATCGGCAAAGGCGTTGCCCAAAGGCGTTCGCGATATCCGATTCGTCGAGGATTGTGGCTATACATGCGTTTGGGATGAGTTTGCCGGCCAGTTGAAGAACCAGTTCGGGCTGCCTGAATTCCCGCTGATGTATAGCACCAGCAAGCTCTGCCGACTGCTGAACGGGTGGAGTTTCCAAGAGGCTTCGGCCATCGGAGAGGTGAGGAAATCGCCACACCCGATGCTGTTTATTCATGGGGGTAGCGACACGTTTGTACCTACCGAGATGGTCTATCGGCTCTACGACGCCAAGCCCTCGAAGAAACAGCTCTGGATAGCCGAGGGGGCTGAACACGCCTTATCCTACAAGACGCATCCGCAAGAATATACGCAGAAGATTAGAGCATACATCAAATAAAAAAGAGGGCCAACTCCGCATAGGGTTGGCTCTCTTGATGTTTATGCTATTGCTGTTTACTGCTGGGCACGAAGGGCAGCCAGCGACTCCTTCAGAGCAGCAATCTTCTCCTCAGAATCGCTCTGCTTCTTACGCTCCAAAGCAACGACAGCCTCAGGGGCATTAGCGACGAAACGCTCGTTGGAGAGCTTCTTCATGACACCAGCCAGGAAGCCTTCGAGGTGCTTCAGCTGTGCCTCCTGCTTCTCAATCTCACCGCTGATATCTATCATATTGCCCAGGGGAACGGCAAACTCGTCGGTACCTACCATAAAGGCAGAAGCCGTAGCGTCCTTCTCGACCACCACATTGATGGCGCTGAGGTTGGCCATCTTAGTCACCACAGCGTTATACTGGGCGAAGTTGTTGGCACCAACAGCCTGCAACTCCAACGCCTCCTTGGGAGCAATATTCTTCTGGTTGCGAACCATACGCACACCGCTGACAACCTGCTTCACCTGCTCCATGTCAGCCAACAGCTTCAGCTCGGCAACAGTAGGAGCAGCGAGCGTCAGACTCTCGCGCATGATACTGTCGCCAGCATTGCGCTCGTAGAGGGCCTGCCACAACTCCTCAGTGATAAACGGCATGAAGGGGTGCAGCATCTTCAGCAGCACATCGAAGAAACGCAACGTAGCATCGTAGGTCTGCTGGTCGATAGGCTGAGCCTGACCATCGATGTAGGCGGGCTTAACCATCTCGAGATACCATGAGGAGAACTCGTCCCAGAAGAGCTTGTAGACAGCCATCAGGGCCTCAGAGATGCGATACTTCGAGAAGAGGTCTTGCAACTCTTCATTGACTGCTTTCAGTTTGGCATCGAACCAGGCAACAGCAGTCTTGTTGGCCTCAGGCTGAGCGATATCAGCTACCTGCCAGCCTTTGACGAGGCGGAAGGCATTCCAAATCTTATTGTTGAAGTTACGGCCCTGCTCGCAAAGACTCTCGTCGAACAGAATGTCGTTGCCTGCCGGAGCAGAAAGCATCATACCCATGCGGACACCATCGGCACCGAATTTCTCGATGAGCTCGATGGGGTCGGGGCTGTTGCCTAACGACTTCGACATCTTACGGCCCAGCTTGTCGCGTACGATACCCGTAAAATAGACGTGTTTGAAAGGCATCTTTCCTACATACTCGTATCCAGCCATAATCATACGGGCTACCCAGAAGAAGATAATGTCAGGACCCGTAACGAGAATGGAGGTGGGATAGTAGTAAGCCAGTTCCTCGCTCTTCGGATTGTTGATACCATCGAATAGCGAGATAGGCCACAGCCAGCTGGAGAACCAAGTGTCGAGTGCATCCTCATCCTGACGCAGGTCAGCATCCTTCACGTTAGGATCCTTCTGCTGCGCCAACTCGAGAGCCTTCTCGCGCGTCTCAGCAACCACAAAGTCGCCCTGTTCGTTGTAATAGTAGGCAGGAATGCGATGTCCCCACCACAGCTGACGGGAGATACACCAGTCTTGGATGTTCTCGAGCCAGTTCTTATAGGTGTTGACATATTTCTGTGGATAGAACTTCAGATCACCGTTGAGCACAGGAGGCAGGGCGATGTCTGCAAAGTGCTGCATAGACAGGAACCACTGCATGGAGAGTCGTGGCTCGATGGCTGTATCAGGATTACGCTCTGAATAGCCCACCTTGTTGGTGTAGTCCTCGACCTTCTCCATCAGTCCGGCAGCCTCGAGGTCTTTGGCAATCTGCTTACGACAGGCGAAGCGGTCCATACCTACATAGAGCGGTGACTGGTCGGAGATGGTACCATCAGCATTGAAGATGTCGATGGTCTCAAGGTTGTGCGTCTTACCCAGCATATAGTCGTTGGTATCGTGAGCAGGAGTCACCTTCAGACAACCTGTACCAAACTCGATATCCACATAACGGTCCTCGATAACAGGAATGACGCGACCTACTAGAGGAACTATGACCTTCTTGCCGCGCAGCCACTGGTTCTTAGGATCCTTGGGGTTGATACACATCGCGGTATCGCCCATGATCGTCTCAGGACGGGTGGTAGCCACAACGGCGTACTTGTCGGAACCCTCGACGTAATATTTCAGGTAATAGAGTTTCGACTTCTCCTCACGATAGATCACCTCCTCGGTAGACAGGGCGGTCAGCGCCTTGGGGTCCCAGTTGACCATACGCAGACCACGATAGATCAGACCCTTGTTGTAGAGGTCGACGAAGACCTTGATGACACTCTGCGAACGCTTCTCGTCCATCGTGAATGCCGTGCGGTCCCAGTCGCACGAGGCACCCAGACGACGTAGCTGCTTGAGGATAATGCCTCCGTGCTCCTCGGTCCAGTCCCACGCGTGCTTGAGGAACTCATCGCGCGTCAGGTCGTGCTTCTTGATGCCCTGCTCAGCCAGCTTCTTCACCACTTTGGCCTCAGTAGCGATAGAGGCGTGATCGGTGCCAGGTACCCAGCAGGCGTTCTTGCCCTCCATGCGGGCGCGACGCACCAGGATGTCCTGAATGGTGTTGTTCAGCATGTGACCCATGTGGAGCACACCAGTAACATTGGGCGGGGGAATGACAATCGTGTAAGGTTCACGTCCATCAGGTTTTGAGGCGAACAACTTGTTGTCCAGCCAATACTGATACCATTTTGATTCGACCTCTTTAGGGTCATATTTACTTGCTAATTCCATATACCTATTTGTAAAACGAGTGCAAAATTACGAATTATTTTCGAAACAGGCGCCTTTTTTCGAAATTATTTAGTAATTTTGTGCGCTGAAAGCAGTGCTGCGACCTGCCGCTGGTGTCAGAAGACACGAGAGGAAAGTCCGGGCAGCATAGGACACTCCACTGGTGAAAATGCCAGCTATTGGCGACAGTAGGATATGGGAGAAGAGAATGACCGCCCTTTTTAGGGTAAGGGTGAGAAGGCGGTGCAAGAGACCACCAGCTGGCGGGTGATCGTCAGGCTGTCCCATCTGGAGGCTGCAAGTTCGCGTATACCATCGGCTGAGGGCTGTCCGTCCGAATATTCTTTACGTTTATACGATGGAGGGTAGAATGCTAGAGCTGCAGGGTAACTTGCAGAGTAGATAAATGGCAGGCTTCTCGCAAGAGGGGTACAGAACCCGGCTTACAGCGGCAGTGCTTTCTTTTTTTATTTGACAAGATATGGCAACAAAGATAGAACAGATTATCAGATTCTTCCAAAAGGACATCTGGCGCATCACGGAGGGTGACATCTCGTCCTTCCGGTTCCTGTGGCTGGAGGTGCTGAAGAAGGTGGTGCTGGCTATCCGTTTCTTCACGGCTAAGCGTGTGCTGCAGAAGGCTTCGGCGCTGACCTATTCTACCTTGTTGGCCATCGTGCCCATATCGGCCGTAGTCTTTGCTATTGCGCGAGGTTTCGGATACAATAAGTACATTGAAATCTGGTTTCGTAATGCTTTCGAGTCGCAGCCTCAGGTGGCTGAGGTCATCATCGGCTTCGTGAACAGCTATCTGGTGCATACGAAGAGCGGTGTATTCCTGGGTATCGGTTTGATATTTATGCTCTATACGGTGCTGATGCTGGTCAGCAATGTGGAGGATGCCTTCAACGAGATATGGCAGGTGAAGAAGCCTCGCAGCATCTTCCGTACGTTTACGGACTATCTGGCTATGTTCTTCGTGTTTCCCATCATCATCGTGATTACATCGGGTATCAGTATTTTTATGGCTACGATAGCCGACTCGATGCCTGACTTCATGCTCTTGGGACCTACGATCCGCTTCCTGATAGACCTGCTGCCTTACGTGCTGATGTCGGGTATGTTCATCGCGCTCTACGTCTTCATGCCAAACACACATGTGAAGGTAACGAGTGCCATCATTCCTGGTGTCCTGGCAGGTATCGCGATGCAGGGATTGCAGATATTCTACATCCATGCGCAGATGTTCCTCTCTGGCTATAACGCCATCTATGGTTCGTTTGCGGCGCTGCCCTTATTCATGTTGTGGCTTCAGATATCATGGACCATCTGTCTGTTTGGCGCTGAACTCTGCTATACGAATCAGAATCTGGACTACTACGACTACGACGCGAATACGGGCGAGGTGAGCCATCGCTACAAAATCATGTTGGCTACGCTGCTGATGAGTCGTATCTGTCGCAGATTTGCCAATGGTCAGAAACCGCTTTCTGCACTGGAACTGAGAGAGCAGACCACCATTCCCATCCGATTCGTCAACGAGTTGCTGTTCGAATTGACAGAAGCAGGGCTGATCGTGGAAATTACCAACGATGAGAAGGGCGAGACATCACGCTACATGCCTGCTGAAGACCTGAGCAATCTGTCGCTGGGTGTGATGATGGACAGGCTGGAGTCGAAGGGTAAGTGGAAAATCGACTTGGACGTCAGTGAACTGTTCACTGAAGAGTGGGCCAAAGCCCTTACCCTGCGTAGCAATTTCCTGCGCGATGCCCGCAATATCCAGCTGAAGGACTTATAGGAATTTCTGAATCAACGTCACAAAACGTTTCCCATATTTTTGCTTCTTGTGTTCGCCAATGCCTGAGATGTAACCAAACTGCTCCAGGGTAGTGGGCTTGATGGTGGCCAGAGAGTGTAACACTTTGTCGCTGAATACGATATACGGAGGGAAGCCTTCCTCCTCAGCACACTGATGGCGCAGGGTTCTGAGCGCCTCGAACAACTTCGGATCTTCGATGCCGGAAGTGGAGGGTAAGCCAGGAATGGTGATAGACGGAATTTCCAGGTGGAGACGTCTCTTGCGCTGAGGGGCTTCTTTCACGCTGCGATCGATAATGCACAGCTCGGCAGTCTTGCGTCCGTAGAGCACATCGAGTCCGCTGGGGGTGATGCGCACGATGTTCTTCTGGTCGTACGCGATCTCGATGAAACCCATCTGAAGCATCTGCAGCATATAATCTTGCCAGTCGTTGGTCGAAAGTTCCTTGCCTACACCAAAGGTCTTCAGCTGGTCAAAGCCCATACGCTTGACGGTAGGCGAGGGGATGCCCTTCAGAATCTCGATAATAGTCGAGTTGCGTATCTGCTCGTCGGAACGCTTGGCGGCACTCAGCGCCATCTGGATATAACGGGTGCCATCGAAACGCTTGGGTGGGTTCTCGCAGATGTCGCAGTTGTTGCAGTCGTGGTCCATCTGTTCGCCAAAATAGTTGAGCAGGATACGTCGTCGGCAAACCCCAGACTCGGCATATTCACGCATCTGGCGGAGTTTGTCTTTGTTCAGCTCCTGTTGGCCGCTCTCTTTGGCAAACTGCTCCAGCTGGATGATATCGCCCAACGAATAGAACAATACGGTGTCGGCAGGTGCACCATCGCGTCCGGCACGCCCTATCTCCTGATAGAAACTCTCCATGCTCTTGGGCATGTTGTAATGAATCACCCAACGGACATTGCTCTTGTCGATGCCCATACCAAAGGCAATGGTGGCACAGACCACCTGAATATCGTCCTGCTTGAACAATTCCTGCGCCTGATTGCGTTCTGCCTGAGTGAGACCGGCATGATAGACGGCTGCCCTGATACCCTGTTGCTGCAGGAATTGGGCTACCTTCTCCGTATTCTTCCGACTCAGACAATAGACGATGCCTGAATCCAAGGGACGGGCCTTGATGAAGTTCAAGATATACTGGTCTTTCTCCTTAGCGGTATAGCCGCGCTTGACGGTCAGACTGAGGTTAGGACGGTCGAAGCTGGAAATGAAGAAACGCGCATCCTTCAGACCCAGCTGTTTGACGATATCCTGACGCGTCACCTTATCGGCAGTAGCCGTTAGCGCCATGATGGGAACATCAGGGAATTCGCGGTGAAGAACATCCAACTGGGTGTATTCCGGACGGAAATCATGTCCCCACTGACTGATACAATGAGCTTCGTCGATGGCAAAAAGCGACACTTTGATATGTTTCAACAAATAGGGGATTTCTGTCAAGAGCTTTTCTGGTGAAATATAAAGTAGTTTCAACGTGCCATCCATACATTTCCTGCGGATGATGGTATCCTGACTGAACTCGTTACCACTATTTAACGCCTCAGCCTCGATACCGTTGGCACGTAGGGTCTCCACTTGGTCCTTCATCAAGCTAATCAACGGAGAAACGACGATGGTGGTGCCAGGCAAGGCGATGGCTGGAATCTGATAGCAGATACTCTTTCCGCCACCTGTCGGCATCAAGACGACACAATCGTGTCCTGACATCACTGAATGAATGATATCTTCCTGATTTTGACGGAAAGAATCATAGCCAAAATACTGTTTAAGAATACTTTTTGTATCCATTTCGCTGATTTTTGCACAAAATTAATAATTTTTTTAGAGAAAACTGACAATCGTATTAATTTTTTTTGTATCTTTGCAAAGAAAATAATTGTATTAATACTTTCACAACGAGTATGGCTAAGTATAACATTACAGAAAAGAAAGAGAAGAAGGCTAATTACAGAAGCCTAGTAAGCCCTTCGTTGATGGACGAGATGAAGGAGAAGATTCTGGATATCATCGTCATGCAAAAGAAGTATAAGGATAAGGATTATTCAGCCAAACAACTTGCCGAAGATTTAGGAACAAACACACGCTACATCTCTGCAGTGGTCAATGTCCGATTCCACATGAACTACACTTCTTTCGTGAATAAGTTCAGAATCGAGGAGGCGATGACGATTCTCGTTGATCGTAGGTATCAGAAGCTCCGTATGGAGGAGGTGAGCGATATGGTAGGTTTCTCTAATCGCCAGTCGTTCTATGCGTCGTTCTACAAAATCATGAACATGACTCCACGTGAGTATCGCCTGCAACATCTTAACAACCATCCGTCAGAGAAGGTAAAGCCTGCTAAGAAACGTAAGACTAAGTCAAAGTCAAAGGAGTAGATGATGACCTATTCTGACGAGCGTTTCGCGGACATTCAATTGCTCAGATACCGTTTAAACGGGTTTGAGCAATTAACTTTATTGCAAAAACGGTTGGTATATTACCTGTCGAAGGCTACGCTCTATGGGCGCGACATCACCTTCGACCAGTTCGGACGCTATAATCTGCGTATCCGCAAGATGCTAGAGGCCGTATATACCAATTGCATGATTCCTCATGACACAGCTGATTTCAAGGCTCTTGAGGTCTATCTGAAAAGAGTGTGGTTCTCGAATGGTATTTATCATCATTACGGTTCGGAGAAGTTTAAGCCTGATTTCACGCCGCAATTCTTGCGTGAGGCTTTACTTCAGACGGATACCACCAAGCTTCCCCTGCGTTCTGGTGAGACCATAGCGCAGCTGTGTGATGAGTTGTTCCCAGTCATCTTCGACGAGAAGGTGTTGCCAAAACGGGTCAACAAGACTGATGGTGAGGACTTAATCAAGACGTCGGCCTGTAACTTTTACGAAGGGGTTACGCAAGAGGAGGCAGAGTTGTTCTATCAGCAAAAGAAGGATGCAGCGAATGATGATGAACAACCCGTTTCGTATGGTCTGAACAGTACTTTGACCAAGAAAGACGGTCAGTTGACGGAAGAGGTATGGTCGGCTAATGGGCGCTATGGTAATGCCATACGGAATATTACCTATTGGTTGAATAAGGCTTCGGAAGTAGCTGAGAATGAGCACCAAAAGAGAGTAATAGAACTATTGGTAAAATACTATGAATCGGGCGACTTGAAGCTGTTCAACGACTACTGCATTGAGTGGGTGTCAGAACATGAAGGTCGCATAGACTTTGTCAACGGATTTATCGAGGTATATGGTGACCCCTTAGGTCTGAAAGGTTCATGGGAAGGCATCGTGGAATACAAGGATTTGGAAGCTACGAAGCGTACACAGACCATCAGCCAGAACGCCCAATGGTTTGAGGATCATTCGCCTGTAGACCCCAGATTTCGCAAACCTGTTGTCAAGGGTGTGACGGCAAATGCTATTTGTGCAGCGATTTTGGGTGGCGATGAGTATCCGTCAACGGCTATTGGCATCAATCTGCCGAATGCTGACTGGATACGAGCTCAGCATGGTAGCAAGAGCATCACAATTTCAAACATCACAGATGCCTATAATAAGGCCGCACACGGCAATGGCTTCAAAGAAGAGTTTGTCATTGACGAGGAGACGCTGGCAATGATAGATAAGTATGGCGACTTATGTGATGACCTGCATACAGACCTGCATGAGTGTTTGGGACACGGAAGCGGACAACTCCTGCCTGGCACGGACCCTGATGCACTGAAGGCCTACGGCAATACCATCGAGGAAGCTCGAGCTGACCTCTTCGGATTGTATTATATTGCCGATCAGAAATTGGTGGAACTCGGACTTTTGCCTGATAGCGAGGCATACATGTCACATTATTATACGTACATCATGAACGGTCTGATGACACAGTTGATTCGCATCCAACCTGGTCAC
Source organism: Prevotella sp. (assembly GCA_015060535.1). Classification (GTDB taxonomy): domain Bacteria; phylum Bacteroidota; class Bacteroidia; order Bacteroidales; family Bacteroidaceae; genus Prevotella. The sequence goes on along the minus strand of SUYH01000004.1, from coordinate 33,030 downwards.
CAGATAGAAGAGGCTCACATGCGTAACAGAGCATTGATCGCTCATTGGTGTTATAAGCAGGGAGATGTCATCCAGCTGGTAAAACGTGAGAACAAGACTTACCTCCGTATAACGGATTACGAGGCTTTGCGAAAGCTGTTTGCTCAGTTGTTGGCTGAAATACAGCGTATCAAGAGTGAGGGTGACTTCGAAGCCGCACGTCAGTTGGTGGAGCAATATGCAGTCAAGGTCGATGACGATTTACATCAGGAGATATTGGAGCGTTATAAGCGGTTGGATCTTGCACCTTATAAGGGTTTCATTAATCCTGTGATGCTGCCCGTGCTGGATGACAAGGGCGAGATTGCTGATATCCAGGTGAACTACTCGGAGAGTTATACCCACCAGATGTTACGCTATAGCACAGAATACGCAACGCTGATATGACCATACAAGAGCAAGTGAAGGAAATCAAGCAGTCGTTCCGTCAGATGATGGATGGCGCTGTGGCCCAGTCGATGCGCGACAAGGGCGTCAACTATCATCTCAACTGGGGTGCTACGTTACCTCGACTGCGCGAGAAGGCTGACGAGATAGGCAAGAGCTACGACCTGGCGATTGCATTGTGGAAAGAAAACGTGCGTGAATGTAAGATACTGGCTACGATGATCATGCCTGCTGACGAGATGTTGCCGGAGGTTGTAGACATCTGGATGGAACAGATACCTTCGCAGGAGATGGCCGAACAGGTCGCTTTTAACCTGTGGCAGTACTTGCCTTTTGCCCCAGAGAAAGCCTTTCAATGGATAGCCTCAGAAAAAGAGTACGACCAGCTTTGCGGTTTTCATGTGTTGTCGCGACTGTTTATGAACGGTCAGGAACCCAACGAGCGCGGTATCAATGAGTATCTGGACCAGGTGCTTTCAGCGTTGCAAAGCGATTATCCGTCAGTCCGGAAAGCTGCTATGCAGAGTGTTGTCCGCTTTGCAGAATTAGGACTCGTCTACGAACGGATGGCAAAAAGTGCATTGAAAACGATTAATTTAGATTTTTTATAAATATATCTTGCCCGCTTCTGAAGAATATTTCGTAATTTTGTGCGGTTTTTAACCCATTTAACCACATAAAATGAAAGAAAGTGTCAAGGAAACGGTCAAGCAAGTATTGACCAGTTACTTAGAACTCAACAAGTTTCGGAAGACACCAGAGCGGTTTACCATCCTTGAGGCCGTGTATTCCATATCTGGTCATTTCACACTTGACGAGTTGAGCGAAAAGCTCATCAAGGAATATAATTTTCCAGTTAGCAGGGCTACCCTCTACAACACACTGAAACTCTTTATGGAGTTGCGTCTGGTGGTGCGACACCGACTGCAGTCGACTACGCGTTATGAGGCCTGCTATGATAACAATAGCCATAGCCATCAGGTGTGTACCATCTGTGGTAAGGTGATGGAGCTGAAAAGCCCTTTGGTGGCCAAGGTCGTACAGCAAGTACAAACCAAGCGTTTCCGTAAGGATGGGTTCTCTCTCTATATCTATGGTGTTTGCAGCACCTGTCAGGCTAAAATGACACGACTGTCGAAAGCAGAACAAAGTAAGAAACAAAAATAATAGTAATTCAATGAATCAAGGTAAAGTGGATGTCCTGCTGGGATTGCAGTGGGGCGATGAAGGAAAAGGAAAGGTCGTTGACGTGCTGACTCCGCAGTACGATGTGATTGCCCGTTTTCAGGGTGGCCCCAATGCTGGTCACACTTTGGAGTTTGAAGGACAGAAATATGTGCTTCGTTCCATCCCCTCAGGTATTTTCCAGGGCGGCAAGGTGAACATCATTGGTAATGGTGTCGTTTTGGCTCCCGACCTCTTTATGGAGGAAGCAATGGCTCTCGAGGCTAGTGGGCATGAGTTGAAAACGCGTCTGCACATTTCGAAGAAGGCTCATCTGATTATGCCTACCCACCGTGTGCTGGATGCCGCCTACGAGGCTCAGAAAGGCAAGAACAAAGTTGGTACTACGGGTAAGGGCATCGGTCCTACGTATACGGACAAAATCAGCCGTAATGGTCTGCGTGTGGGCGATATCCTCGAAGGCTTTGAGGAGAAGTATGCTGCCCATAAGGCTCGCCACGAAGCTATCCTGAAGTCACTGAATTTTGAATACGACATCACGGAGGTTGAGCAGAAATGGCTAAAGGGTATTGAATATCTGCGCCAGTTCCAGCTAGTAGACTCAGAGCATGAGATTAACAAGACCTTGCGCTCAGGCAAGAGCGTACTGTGTGAGGGTGCTCAGGGTACGATGCTCGACGTAGACTTCGGTAGTTATCCATTTGTTACTTCTTCTAACACGATATGTGCTGGCGCCTGCACGGGTCTGGGCATCGGTCCTAACAAGATTGGTGAGGTGTTTGGTATCATGAAGGCTTACTGCACACGTGTTGGTGCTGGTCCTTTCCCCACAGAGCTGTTCGACGAGACAGGTAAGAAGATTCGCGACCTGGGTCACGAGTATGGTGCAGTGACTGGTCGTGAGCGCCGTTGTGGTTGGATAGACCTCGTAGCTCTGCGCTATTCTATCATGGTGAATGGTGTCACCCAGCTTATCATGATGAAAAGCGACGTGCTGGATGGATTCGATACTATCAAGGCTTGCACAGCCTATAAGGTAAACGGTGTTGAGACGCGCGATTTCCCCTACGACATCGAGAAGGGTATCGAACCCATCTACGAGGAATTGCCTGGTTGGAAGACGGATATGACGCAGTTAACTTCTGAAGACCAGTTCCCCAAGCAGTTCAGCGACTATGTCAAGTTCTTGGAGAAAGAACTTGAGACGCCTATTAAGATTATCAGCATCGGTCCAGACCGTGCTCAAACTATTGTACGTAAATAAATGGCACAAAAACCAAGTATACCCAAAGGAACACGCGACTTCGGCCCTATTGAGATGGCGAAGCGCAACTATATTTTCAACACCATCCGTGAGGTGTATGCCCTCTATGGATTCCAGCAGATAGAGACTCCTGCTATGGAAACTCTCGGAACGCTGATGGGAAAGTATGGCGAGGAGGGCGACAAGCTGCTCTTCAAGGTACTGAACTCTGGCGACTGTCTGGCTAAGGTCAGCGACGAGGAACTGCAGGAGCGTAATACGCTACATCTGGCTTCGAAGATGTGTGAGAAAGGTCTGCGTTACGACCTTACGGTGCCTTTTGCCCGCTATGTGGTGATGCATCGTGAGGAGCTGCAACTGCCTTTCAAGCGCTATCAGATACAGCCCGTATGGCGTGCTGATCGTCCTCAGAAAGGCCGCTATCGTGAGTTCTATCAGTGTGATGCCGATGTCGTAGGCTCAGACTCGTTGCTTAATGAGGTGGAGCTGATGCAGATAGTAGATACCGTCTTCACCCGCTTCGGCATCCGTGTGCAGATCAAGATCAACAACCGTAAAATACTGTCAGGTATCGCTGAGGTGATTGGTGCTGCTGATAAGATTGTAGACATTACGGTGGCTATCGACAAACTGGATAAGATTGGTATCGACAATGTGAATGCAGAGTTGCGTGAGGATGGTCTGACGGAAGAGCAGATTCAGAAACTGCAGCCCATCATTTCTTTGGAAGGTTCGAATGATGAGAAGCTGTACACCATCGCAGAAGTGCTGAAGGATAGTGAGACAGGACTGAAGGGAGTAGAGGAGAGCCGTTTCATATTGGACACGCTGAAAAAGGTTGGTCTGAAGAATGATATCCAGCTCGACTTGACGCTAGCTCGTGGTCTGAACTACTATACGGGGGCTATCTTCGAAGTGAAGGCACTCGACGTGCAGATAGGTTCTATCACTGGTGGTGGTCGCTACGATAACCTGACGGGAATCTTCGGTATGCCAGGACTCTCAGGTGTAGGCATCTCGTTTGGCGCAGATCGTATCTACGATGTGCTCAACCAACTTGATCTTTATCCGAAGGACTCTGTGACGACAACACAGTTGCTCTTTATTAATTTCGGTGATCAAGAGACTGCCTATTGCTTGCCGATCATCAATAAGGTTCGTGCTCGTGGCATTCGTGCAGAGCTGTATCCTGATGCTGCCAAGATGAAGAAGCAGATGTCGTATGCCAACGCCAAACAGATACCTTATGTTGCTCTGGCTGGCGAGAACGAAATGGCTGCAGGCAAGATCACGCTGAAGAATATGGAGACTGGCGAACAGCAGATGCTTACACCCGAAGAATTAATACAGGTATTATAATGGATACCAAAAGAATATTGAAGTTTCTGCGTGATGTAGCTGCCAACAACGACAGAACATGGTTCCAGGAACACAAGGGCGAGTATGAGGCTATAAGAGCCGACTTTGAGAGCGGTATCGCAAAGGCTATCGGAATGATAGCTGAGTTTGACCCCTCGATAGCTCATCTCAGTGTCAAAGACTGCACCTACCGTTTCTATCGTGATACGCGATTCTCACAGGATAAGTCGCCCTACAAGACGCATCTTGGAGCTTATATTGCTGCAAAGGGTAAAAAGGCTCTTCATGGCGGTTACTATCTACACTTGGAACCTGGTCATTGTCTGGTGGCATGTGGCAACTATTGGTTGCCTACCAATATTCTTACAGCTTGTCGCAATGAGATGATGGGCAATGAGGAAGAATGGCTCAGATGCGTTGAGAACGATGAGTTCAAAAAATATTATGGCTGCGATTTGGAACCCTGTGTCTATGGTGATGCATGGGATCAAAAGCAAGGTTTCGGACTAGATCGTCTGAAGACTTGTCCTGCAGGATTTCCACGTGATTATCAATATGTGAAATATCTGCGCCTGAAGAACTATTGCTGTTGGCATAGTCTGCCCGATGATTTCTTCGAGGGCGACCAATGGCTGAAGAAAGTTGAACCGATGCTGAAAGCTGCCAAGCCCATGATGGATTTCATGAATTCGGTGATAGATGATTACGAATAAAATATTTATAAGCGATGAAAAGATTATATGTTCTGAGTGCAATACTCTCTATTTCTGCGTATGCACTTGCATGCACTAACTTTATTGTTGGTAAGAAGGCCTCTGTTGATGGCAGTGTGATTTGCTCGTATAATGCGGATTCGTATGGCGCCTTCATGTGGCTGTATCATTATCCTGCAGTTAAGCACCAGAAGGGTGACATGCGAAAGATTTTCGAGTGGGATACCAATAAGTATTTGGGTGAGATTCCTGAAGCAGAAGAAACGTACAACGTTGTAGGAAACATTAACGAATGGCAGGTTACCATTGGTGAGACAACCTATGGTGGTCGTGAGGAGATGGTTGATTCTACTGGCGTTATTGATTATGGTTCGCTGATCTATATCGGACTACAGCGCTCAAAGAATGCTCGTGAAGCTATTCAAGTGATGACAACACTCGTAGAGACCTATGGCTACTGCAGCGAGGGAGAAACGTTTACCATCTGCGATCCCAATGAGGCTTGGATTATGGAAATGCAGGGCTGTGGTCCAGACCGCAAAACTTCTAAGGAACGTGTAGTATGGGTGGCTCGTCGTATTCCTGATAACGCTATCTGTGGACACGCCAACCAGAGTCGTATCGGACAGTTCCCCTTAAAAGACAAGGAGAACGTGCTCTATTCGAAGAATGTCATCAAATATGCCCGTAAGATGGGATGGTTCAGTGGTAAGGACGAAGAGTTCTCATGGAAGAACGCCTATGCTTTCCCTGACTTTGGTGGACGCCGTATCTGCGATGCTCGTGTGTGGAGCTTCTTCAACCATCATGTGAAGGGTATGGACCGATATCTGCCTTGGGCTTTGGGTAAGGATAAAGATGCTGAGGATATGCCTCTTTGGGTCATTCCTGATCAGAAGGTAAGCGTTGCTGATGTGATGGCTGATATGCGTGATCACTACGAGGGTACGCCTATGGCTATCGACTCGACGGATATTGGTGCTGGAATATGGGAGATGCCTTACAGACCTACTCCTCTGTATTATAAGGTTGATGGTAAGAAATACTTCAACGAGCGTCCGGTGTCTACCCAACAGACGGCGTGGACCTTCGTGAGCCAGATGCGTTCATGGTTGCCTCGCGAGGTTGGTGGCTGCTTCTGGTTTGGTAATGACGATCCTAATATGGTGGCTTATACGCCTATCTACTGCTCGATGACTCAGCAGCCTGAGTGTTATCATACTCCTGGTGCTGACGATCTGACCTTCAGCGATAAGAATGCATTCTGGGTAGAGAACTGGGTGGCTAACATGGTTTATCCGCGCTATTCGATGCTGTTCCCATCGCTGAAGCAGGTGCGTGACTCGTTGCAGAATGCCTACTTTGCTCAGCAGCCTGCTATTGAGGCTAAGGCTAAGGATATGGAGCCTGCTCAGCGTCAGCAGTTCCTCAACGATTACAGCGTACAGCAAGCTCAGCAGATGATGGACAGCTGGAAACAGTTGGCTACCTATCTTATTGTGAAGTACAACGATATGACAATCAAGCCTGAGGAGAACGGTAAGTTTAAGAGGGGCAAGTACGGATTGGGAGCAACGGTAAAGCGTCCTGGTTTCTCTGCCGCCTACGCTCGTCGATTGGTGAAGGAGACGGGTGACCGATATGCTGTTCCTGAGTAATTTGCAATACTCCGAAAGTAACGAATAATACTCCGAAAATAACGAATAATACTCCGAAAGTAATTAAAAAGTTATTTGCGAAGCTTTTTGAGTCTGCGTTTCGGCTCAGGGGCATCAGGACAGAGTTCCAGTGCTTTTTCGTAGTTTCGGATAGCCGCTTCAGTCATCTGTTCTTTTTCGCACTCCTTGCCCAGCAAGGTGTACTCTACAGAGAGACGTTTCAGCAGGTCTTCGCGCCTGCTGATTTCTTTTTGTAAATCGGCTATCTTCGCCTGCTGTTGAGTGATGATGCCAAGCTTACGGCGAATATACCGCTGCACGACGGGCTGCTCAATATCATAACGCGAATGGATGGCCAGGAAGAAATTCTTCAGGAAACCATCAAAGTCCTGACGGTCAAAAGCCTCTACGGCATCATGATATTCCTTGTCCGCCTTGCTTTCAAAGATGGCTTGGCGCATCAGTTTTCCGTCATTATATCGACGGGCAAAAGCCACCACTTCCGGACGTACGAAAATATCAGACTGGTGGATAGGTTCCTCCAGCGTGATACCCTCTAAGGAAGCACAACGGCTCAGTGCTACATAGGTCTGTCCGCCCGCAAAGGCTCCACCACCAGAAAAGTCTATTTTTACACGTCGGAAGGTCAGTCCCTGACTCTTATGTACGGTGATGGCCCAAGCCAGTCGGAGGGGGAACTGCACAAAGGTTCCTAACAAGTCCTCGACTATTTTCTGTTCCTTCTCGTCAAAGGTATAGCGCATGTTCTCCCATACCTCGCAAGCGACATCATGTTCATAGCCGTCTTCATCGACAACGCCAATGATTCCTTCTTCCTCATCAATACCCGTTACAATACCTATGGTACCATTCACCCAACGTTTCTCTTTGTCGTTTTTCACAAAGATAACTTGTGCGCCAGGCTTGATTTCCAGTTCCATAGGAGCGGGTAGGGAAGTGAGTGGAAATTCGCCTTTGATGGTACCCTTGAACATCGATGTTGCGCCATCCAGTTCAGCGAGTTTCTGGTCGTTGATATAATCTACCGTATCACGACGGGTGGCCAAGGTGATTTCAAAAGAGTTCTGCTTAATATGAGATTCCTTGCCCACGCGTGCATTGATAGCTTTTAGGTCGCTTTGTGTTGCTGCATTTTCGCGGATGCGATCCAGAATGCCAATAAACTTTGCATCGCTTTGTCTATATACTTTACGGAGCTCAATGCTCACCAGTTGCATCTCCTGCCATATCTTGGCAGCAAAGAAATAGGCTGAGGAATAAAAGGGCTGCATCAGTCGCCATTCTTCCTCTTTGACTACGGGTTCCAGCTGGAAGATGTCACCTACGAGCAACAGTTGCTTACCGCCAAATGGCTCGCGCATGTTACGGCAGTAGATACGCAGCAGTCGGTCTATGAAATCAATGATATCTGCACGTACCATAGATATCTCGTCGATGATGATCAGTTCGAGTTCACGAATGAGTTTGATGGTCTCGCCGCTATATTTCAGTGTCTTTCGCATGTTGCGTACACTGTAGCGCGTATCATTGGGTAACAGCGGGTGAAAGGGCAGCTTGAAAAAACTGTGCAACGTCTGACCTCCAGCATTAATGGCAGCAATGCCCGTAGGAGCAAGTATCACATGTCTTTTCTTAGTATGTTGAGCCACATAACGCAGGAATGTAGACTTACCCGTCCCTGCCTTGCCAGTAAGGAAAAGCGATCGACGAGTATACTGAATAATCTGAAGGGCTTGTTGCCACTCCTTATTCTCAACGTCTAACTCCTCTGTGTTCAATTTTCTGTTATCTTTGTATGCTTGGGTTCCTCAGCGGCTTGATGCTCTTCGGGCTGTGCATGTGTATTGGCATTCTCATGATTCTCCTTATGCTGGATAACTTCATTGCCAAACTCGTCAAGAACCATTTCTATTGCTTGACCTGAAGCGAGGCTGTCGACGGCCAAAGAGTCGCTGTCGGCAGGGGCCTTGAAATAGCCGCCACAGCTATAGTCTGCCATAGTGGCGTCCAAGTTGGAAGGAACTTTAAACTTAGTGCGATAGCTGCTGAACTGCTTGTCGGCAAGTACAGACCCTAAGAAATATCCACAAATGGGAAGTGCAGTTCGGTTACCTTGTCCGAGTTGTCCGGTGCGGAAGTGGATACAACGGTACTCACCACCGACCCATGCTCCACAAACGAGTTTGGGAGTCGTTCCTACGAACCACGCGTCAGAGTGATTGTTCGATGTACCAGTCTTACCACCGAAGTCGGTATCAGTATTGGCATTTCCCACAAAACCCCGCAGGCGTGATGATGTGCCACTCATTCCGCCCATCAGCAACTGTTGAACGTAGAAAGCACTCTTGGATGACATGGCTTGACGCTCTTCAGGATTGGCTTCATAGATGACATTTCCATCACGATCGACAATGCGAGTAACGAGCACTGGGTCAATAGCTTTGCCATCGTTGACAGGCGTACAATACGAACTTACCAGTTCGAGCAGATTGACATCGCTGGCTCCCAATGTGAGCGATGGGGTGGGATCGAGCTTTGACTTGATTCCCATCTCATGAGCCGTCTTTACAATGCGGTCTATTCCAACCTCTTGTCCCAGACGGACTGCAACACTATTGATACTCATGGCGAAAGCCTGCTTGAGTGTGATATCCATGTTGGTGAAGCGTCCGTCTGCGTTGGTAGGAGCCCAGGTAACTTCCTTTCCGTGATCCATTACCTTCATCGAGAAATACTCATCTTTACGGGTATCGCATGGCGTAATGCCCTGGTTCATAGCTTCGGCATAGACGAAGAGTTTGAATGTGGAACCAGGCTGACGCATCGCTGTCACTTTGTCGTATTTCCACGTCTTGAAGTCAATATCGCCAACCCATGCTTTCACATGTCCCGTCTGAGGCTCAATGGCCACGAAGCCGCAATGCATGAAGTGCTCCATATAGCGGATGGAGTCGAGAGTCGACATCTCTTTCTCGATAAATCCTTGTTCGTAATCAAACAACTTCACCTTATGGGGCTTGTTCAGATAGTAGTCTATTGAGTCTTGATTGCCTTCATATTTTTGTGAGAGGATCTTGTAAATGGGTAACTTCTTGGCCAGATTCTCAATAAACTGTGGTATCTCCACATGACGTTCGTCTTGCCAAGGATTGACATTACCCCAATGCTGATTGAAGCTCTTCTGCACCTGCTGCATCTGCTTGATAGCAGCCTCTTCGGCATAGCGCTGCATACGACTGTCGAGCGAGGTGTAAATCTTCAGTCCCTCAGTATAGTAAGCATAGGCCCGGTCGTTACCATAATACTCTTTGCACCAGTTTTTCATCCAGTCGGCCACTGCCTCGCGGAAGTAGTTGGCCTCACCGTCGTAGGCATTCTCCACGCTGTAGTCGAGTTTGATTTCTATCTGCTTCAGCGAGTCGTTCTGTGCTTTGGTCAGGTGGTTATGATGATACATGTTGTCAAGCACCACATTACGTCTGCCCAACGAGTTTTTAGGGTTGATGCGCGGATTATAATACGTCGTAGCTTTGAGGAGTCCGACGAGAACAGCGGCCTGCTCGGCAGTCAGATGTTTGGGTGTCGTGCCGAAATAAGTCTTCGATGCCGTCTTGATGCCAAAGGCGTTGGAACCGAAATCTACGGTATTGGCATACATGGTGATAATCTCCTCCTTGGAGAAATACCACTCCAGCTTATAGGCCGTAATCCACTCCTTGCTCTTCATAATGAGCATCTTCAGTCCGGGAATATTACCCAATAGTCCGGTAGAATACTGCGTTCTGACACGGAATAGGTTTTTGGCCAATTGTTGGGTAATCGTGGATGCACCTCGTGCGTCGCGATGGAGTATATAATCTTTCAGGGCGGCACCGAAAGCCTGATAGTCAATACCATGATGATGATAGAAACGCTCGTCCTCTGTGTCAATCAATGCAGTCCAAAACGCAGGAGCTACATCCTGATAAGTGACTGGCATGCGATTCTCGCTAAAGAACTTGCCAATCAACTTCCCGTCAGCGCTGTATATCTCAGAAGCTTCAGCAGGGTGGGTGTTGCGGACATCGCTCATCGATGGCGACTTGCCAAACAACCACAAAAAATTGATATCTACCATGATGAGGTAGATGAAGAAAAGTGCTATAAGTGTGCCTACAACAGAAAAGACTTTGACGTACCTCTTACGCCCTTGATATAGTCCTTTATACCATTGCCAGGCTTTTTTCGGATACTGGCAGGCCGTTTTCAAATATTTATTCATAATAGTGAAATATAGTTCAGAATTTCTTGTTGCTGATCAGGGTGAAACCATCTGATATTCTCGTCCCTTTTGTACCATGTCAGTTGTTTGCGCGCATATCTCCGGGTATTTCCTTTAATTCGTTCTACAGCTTCTTCCAGTGACCACCGTTCATCCATATAGTCAAACAGCTCTTTGTATCCCACCGTATTCAGCGCATTAACCTCACGATAAGGAGTCATAGCTCGCGCCTCATCAAGTAGTCCTTGAACCATCATGTCGTCAACGCGCTGGTTAATCCTTTTGTAGAGTTCCTCACGATTGCGGTTCAGTCCTATCTTGACTATCTTGAAAGGGCGTTCCTTTTTCGTCTGCTTACGGAATGAGGTGTAGGTCTTTCCCGTTTGGTAGCATATTTCCAGCGCATGGATGACACGACGGTAATTCTGGCGGTCAACGGTCTCATAATGCTCAGGGTCCAACTTTTTCAGGTCTTCGCAAAGAGCTTCGAGTCCTTCCTCCTGGTAGCGGCGTTTCATCTCTGTACGGATATCCTCTCTGATGGTAGGTATGTCGTCAATACCATTACATACAGCATCAATATACATCATACTGCCTCCAGAAAGCATTTGTACAGGTGAAGTGGTAAACAAACTCTCTAACAGTTGCATCACCTCTTGTTCGTACATCGAGGCATTATAGTACTCATTGATGCTCTTTGAGCCCACGAAGTAGTGTCGCACCTGTTTCAATTGTTCCTCAGTCGGTGAGGCCGTACCAATCTTAAGCTCTTTGTATATCTGACGCGAGTCAGCGTTAATGACTGGTATGCCGTAGTGCTTTGCCAACTCCAGTGTGAGCTGTGTCTTTCCTACAGCAGTAGGTCCCGTGATGACAATGAGCGTATTCATTTATCGGATGACTCCGCGCTTGCTGTTCTCTATAAATGAGCAGATGTATTCCACCTCTTTCGAATCGGGATACTTAATGCGAGCCTCGGCTATACCGTCCTTCAGCACTCCCTTTGAGTAGATGATGCGATAGGCATCGTGAATAGCCTCGATGACGTCATTGGGGAACCCTCGACGGCGCAGACCAATCAGATTTACTCCGAAATAGCTGACGGGCTCCTTGCCTGCAATGACATAAGGAGGAATATCCTGACTGGTGCGTGAACCACCCTGGAACATGATGTAGCTGCCCACACGACAGAACTGGTGGAAAAGACAGGTAGCTGAGATGATAGCATAGTCATCAACCTCAACCTCACCTGCAAACTTGGTAGAGTTGCCGATGATGCAGCCATTGCCGATTACACAGTCGTGAGCCACGTGCATGTTCTCCATCAACAGGTTGCCATTACCTACGACAGTCTTGCCCTTCGAGGCGGTACCACGGCTGATGGTTACATTCTCGCGGATGGAGTTGTTGTCGCCAATCTCACATGTAGTATCTTCGCCCTTGAACTTTAGGTCTTGGGGTTTTGTTGATATACTGGCACCTGGGAAGAATTCATTACCATTGCCAATGCGAGCTCCATAGTGGATAGTGACGTTGTTCAGAAATTTGTTGTTGTCGCCAATCACCACATTCTTGTCGATAACGCAGAAAGGTCCGATAATATTATTGTCGCCCAATTTGGCCTCTGGGTCAATCACGGCCATGGGATGAATTTGATTTGCCATATTCTGTCTTATTTGTTTTTTACGATTTGAGCGGTAAATGTTGCCTCTGCCACTACGTGGTCTCCCACAAAGATATACCCTTTCATTGAGGATATTCCATGACGCACTGGAGCCAACAGGTCTACTTTGAAAATGAGCGTATCGCCTGGGACAACCTTCTGACGGAACTTCACATCATCAATCTTCATAAAGTATGTCGACCAGCGTTCTGGCTCTTCAAGCGTGTTCAGGATGAGCAGACCGCCACACTGGGCCATCGCCTCTACTTGCAGCACTCCTGGCATCACAGGTTCCTCAGGGAAGTGTCCCTGGAAGAAGGGCTCATTAGAGGTTACATTCTTGATACCCACGATGGTATTGGCACCCAGCGAGATCACCTTGTCGACCAACTGCATGGGATAGCGGTGGGGTAGCAGCTCGCGGATGCGGTTCACGTCCATTATCGGCTCCTCGTTGGGGTCGTAGATGGGGGCCTGGATTTCGTGTTTGCGAATTTCCTTGCGCATCTGGCGGGCAAACTTATTGTTGATGGTGTGGCCAGGACGGGTAGCAATAATGCGACCCTTGATGGGTTTACCAATTAATGCCATATCGCCAATAATGTCGAGAAGTTTATGGCGCGTACACTCGTTCTCCCATACCAGCGGCTTGTGCTGGATATACCCCAGCTCAGTAGCGTCTCTATGTTCTACGTGTAGCATGTCTGCCAGTTGGTCAAGTTGCTCCTGCGAAATCTGGCGCTCATAGATGACAATAGCATTATCCATATCGCCACCCTTAATGAGGTTAGCCTGAAGTAAGGGCTGGATATCACGAACAAAGACGAAAGTACGTGCAGCTGCAATATCTGTGGAAAAATTGTCTACCTTGTCAAGCGTAGCAAACTGCGAGTTGATGAACTTCGACTCAAACGAGCACATGGCGGTCAGCGAGAAATCTTCGTCAGGCAGGATGGTGATGCAGGAACCTGTCTTGTCATCCTTCACTTCAATCTTCTTGCGAATGACGTACCAGTCCTTAGGAGCGTTCTGCTCTTCAATACCAACCTCGTTTATTTTATCCACATACTGGATAGCCGAACCGTCAAGGATAGGAAACTCTGGACCATTGACCTGTATCAGACAGTTGTCGATACCCAAGGCATAAAGTGCAGCCAAGCCATGCTCAACAGTGCTGACGCGCAAGTCCTCTCCTTTACCTAGTACGGTTCCACGCTGGGTGTCTACAACATTCTCTGCTATTGCGTCGATGATGGGTTGACCCTCTAAATCAATACGCTGAATCTTATATCCTGTATTCTCAGGAGCAGGATTGAATGTCACGGTCAGGTTCAAACCCGTATGCAGTCCTTTGCCGAACAGCGAAAAGCTGCCTTTCAATGTTTTCTGTTTCATCTTTATTTCTTGTTTTTCTTAAGTTCTTCCAATTCCTTGCGCAGAGCAGCGATTTCCTTGTACATCTCGGGCAATTTCTTGAATACGGCCGACGACTTGAAGAATATCTTGGGGTCAATGGCAGGAGCACCAATCAGCTGCTCACCATTACCCTTGGTATTGCTGATGACGCCTGCCTGGGCACCGATGAAAGTCTTGTCGGCCACCTTGATATGACCTGAGAAACCTGCCTGTCCGCCTACCATGCACCATGAGCCAATCTTCGTCGATCCGGCCATACCTACCTGAGCAGACATCACCGTGTTTTCGCCAATCTCGCAGTTATGAGCCACCTGAATCAGGTTGTCCAACTTCACACCCTTGTGAATGACAGTCTGACCCATAGTCGAACGGTCTACGCAGGTGTTGGCACCAATCTCTACATTGTCTTCAATGATGACGATACCCAGCTGGGGAATCTTCTCGTAGCCTTCCTGATTAGGGGCGAATCCGAATCCATCAGCACCGATTACACTGCCAGCATGAATGGTTACGTTCTTACCAATCAGGCAACCTTCGTAAATGGTTACGTTAGGATTAATCACTGATCCGTCGCCAATCTTTACACCGTCGCCCACATAGGTGAACGGACCGATATAAACGTCCTTGCCTATCTCAGCCGATTCAGCCACAAAGGCCAGGGGGTGAATACCTGTCTTCTTGGGTTTCGAGGCTGCGTACATCTGAAGCAGCTTGGCAACACACTCATAAGCGTTCTTTACGCGAATAAGTGTGGCGTTGACGGGCTTCTCCAGCTCAACATCGTCGTTGATCAGCACAATGCTAGCCTTGGTCTCGTAAATGTATGGGGTGTATTTCGGATTCGACAGAAAAGTGATGGCACCTTCCTTGCCTTCTTCTATCTTCGCAAAAGTGTTAACTCGGGCGTTCTCATTGCCTTCTACTCGGCCGCCAATAAAGTCGGCTATCTGTTTGGCTGTAAATTCCATAATCTGTGTGTGAGTTTTAATAAACGCTGCAAAGATACGAAATTTTTCTTAAACTCGTTGATAACAGAGGTAATATTTACGTATTTTTTTAGAAAGTAGCTGTACATTTAATATTTCCGAGGCCTCTGCGATATCTTTTACTGTGCCGTCTTTGTAAAGTATTCCGATACTATCATCCTCGGGGTTATACATGTCTTTACCAATCTCTGTTAGTGTCAGCATGTAGTGAGCGTCAGCTACAGGAATATTCATGGCGTCAGCTATTTCAAAGAGCTTCTGATCGATATACTCCGCCTCAGGACGCGTTTCGCTCACTTCCACTTTGAAAAGATGACGGTCTGTCATATCGGCAGCCAATGTTGTCAGTATTTTGTCGTCACTATGTTTCCACACCTTCAATGCGCTCCAGATGTCAGAATCATCTAGTTCAGCGTACATATGCAGCGCCTCCTCGTGTGTGGCAAACCATTCGGCGGTGACATCGTTTTTCAGGAAGTAGGCGAGGGCAGGAGGTGCAAAGATGTCCATCCCCTGCTGTACCAAATATTTTGCGCGGCGCAGCGTGTTGATGAGCACTTTCTCGTAGCCCACAGCAGTCTTGTGAAGATAGACCTGCCAGTACATCAGTCGTCGGGTGGTTAGATAGTTCTCGATAGAGTAGATACCCTTTGAGTCGACCACGAGTTGGTCGTCCTTCACGTTGAGCATCTTGATGATACGAGCCGACCCAATATTACCTTCTGTCACACCGGTATAGAATGAGTCACGCCGCAGGTAGTCCAACCGGTCCATATCCAGCTGACTCGAGATGAGTTGGTGGTATATCTTGTTGGGATACTCGTCTTTGAAAATCGAGATAGCCAAATTTAATTCGCCTTTTAGGTCGCGATTGATTTGTTCCATCATCAGCAGCGATATCTCCTCGTGTGATATACCGTGAATCAAGGTGTTCTCTAGCACATGAGAGAATGGTCCGTGCCCGATGTCATGCATTAAAATGGCTGCCTGCACAGCTTCTGCCTCCGAGTCGAAGATGTAAATTCCTTTTTCGCTGAGCGATTTCACCGCTTCAGACATCAAGTAAAAGGCACCCAGCGAGTGTTGGAAACGTGTGTGGCGGGCACCGGGATAGACCACCGATGCCAGTCCCAATTGGTTGATACGGTTAAGACGCTGAAAAAAAGGATGCTGTACGATGTCATACAGCAGTCCTCTTTTAATTTTTATAAACCCGAATACGGGGTCGTTGATAATCTTGTATTGATTCATTACGTGATTAATAGATCAACATTGAGAGAACGTAGGCCACCAGCGTTGATACGCTGACGCAGATGAGTCCGGGCATCATGAACGAGTGGTTCAGCAGATACTTGCCAATCACCGTAGTTCCCGAGCGGTCGAAGTTCACCGTGGCGATATCGCTGGGGTAGTTGGGGATGAAGAAGTATCCGTAGACTGACGGCAGCACACCCAGCAGCACGGGACCTGCAATGCCCAACGAGTAGGCTAGTGGCAACATGGCTACCACCACAGCTCCCTGTGAGTTGATGAGCACTGATACTGCGAAGAACACGAGAGCTATCGCCCAGGGATACTCCTTCACGATGTCAGCCAGCATGACCTGCATCGTACTCATATAATTAGAGAAATAGGTGTCGGCCAGCCATGCAATACCGTAGATGGCTACAACGGCTACCATACCTGATTGCCATACCGGACCGCTAACGGCCTTCTTCGGAGCAGCCTTACAGAAGATGATCATCAGCGCAGCAGCGGTAATCATCACAATCTGGATAACCAAGTTCATCTTCAGGCCTACCATGCCGTGTTCGGTGAATCCACTAGCCACGACACCGGCTTTGGCTAACTCCTTGGCGGTGATGGTGACACCGCTGGCCAATGTCAGATCTTCTGCACCCTTGATGGCCTGTACCTGCTTGTATTCAGGCAGTAAGTCGGGGAATGCAGCAAACATCACGATGACGGCCAGCGCGCCGAGGAAGATGAATACGGCATTCTTTGCCGACTGTGGAATCTCCTTGTCCAGCAGCGTTGCAGAATTGCCATAGATATACTTGTACTGCTCAGGATCCTTCAGCTTAGCCTGGAACTGCGGGTCTTTGTCCAAGTCAAGTCCTCGCTTGTAAGAGGCAGCTGCGGCGGCCATCAGTCCACAGAGACAGGCGGGGATGGAAATCATTAGCACCTGGGGAATAGTGATGTCGAAATGGTTGGCATTCGAGATGGTCACGAAGGCTACTACGGCAGCGGCAATCGGTGAACATGTGATACCTACCTGTGAGGCGATAGAAGCCACACCGCAGGGACGCTCCGGACGAATGCCTTTCTTGAGTGCAATGTCGCAAATGATTGGCATCAAGGTATATACGACGTGGCCTGTACCTACCAATACTGTCAGGAAGAATGTACACAGCGGAGCCAGGAAGGTGATGCGGTCAGGATGCTTGCGCAGCATCTTCTCTGCTATCTGTATCAACCAGTCCATACCGCCCGAAGCCTGCATGATACCCGCGCAGGTCACAGCGGCTATGATGATGTAAATCACATCGGTAGGAGGGGTTCCGGGTTTTAATCCGAATCCGAAAACCAGGATAGCCAGACCGATACCTGAGATGGCACCAAGAGCCAAACTTCCATAACGAGAACCAACCCACAGTGCACCCAGCACGATCAGGAGTTGCAAAATCATTAAAATCGACATAACGTTATAATTTGTTTTAAGTTGTAGTGTCTTTATCGGATGCAAAAATAGCTAATATTTTCGAATATGCAAAATTATTGGCAAACAAATTTAGGTAAAATTTCTTTCCGTTTGTATTAATTGTTGTTGAAAATGTCAAAATCTTTGTTGTATGCAGGTGATTCGATGGACAGCAAGTTGAGCACGCTGTGGAAGATGTAGTGTTGTTCCAGAACGGATGGCAGTTCGCTCTTGTATGTTCTGAAGTCGCTTGATGTCCATACCAGGAATGGTATTTCGTACTGCACTTTGGGTGCTAATCGCATAGGCAATCCATGCATAAACACCTTATTCTCTCCTAATGACTCGCCGTGGTCTGAGATGAAGATCATGGCACTGTTCCTGTCGTCCAATTCGCTCAACATGTTGATTAGACTGCTCAACAGATGGTCGGTATAGCGTATGGTGTTGTCGTATGCATTCACTAGCCAGTCGATATTTTTCTCGCCTTCCTCTACATTTTTAGCCACAGGCTTGTATACCTCAAATTCCTTGGGATATTTGTCTGCATAATTCGGACCGTGACTCGTACTAGTGTGCAGCACAATCAGAATCTTGTTTTTGGGGCTGGATTGTATACGTTCCCGCAGTCCTTTCAAGAGAATACCGTCATAGTATTGATTTTCGTCGGGATATATCTCGCCCAACTTCTCATTTACAATATATTCGTCTATATGAATAGGCGGTTCACCCCAGTTTGACGTACGCCATGACACATCGACTCCCATTCGAAACGCATAATTGGGCAACAGTTCGTACAGGTCGTCCGAGTTTTGAGGTTCCAGAATAGCTTTGGTACCCGCTGTGGTGTAAGTGGCACATGAAGTAGCCTCAAAGACTTTTAGTCTTTCCTGTTTCGAGAGCAACGGGTTGGTGTTACGTTTGTAACCGTAGAGCTGAAAGTTGGCTTTTCTGGCCGACTCGCCGATGACAAGTACAACAACTGTTTTCTGCTGGTCTGTAATTTTACCGTCTGGCAGTTTGATTTCCTCCATTTGTTTGTCGTGCTCACTACTAATCATCCGAATTGTATTGGCCACATACGACCAAGGTTGCAGCAGACCTCCTAACTCTGTGTCATGCTCGCTAATCCATAATGTCTGGTTGAAGTTCAGCAGTACTACAAGTATGATGATACCCAACGAACTAGCGCAATATACTCCTAATTGTTTCGCTTTACCGATGACTACAGGCTGTAACAGGCAATACAAGGCAGGCAACAGTCCGAAAACAATCAGTGCTAACCACAATGTCCAACTGAAGAACCCTGAGGCTTCGGAGTAACGGGTGTTGAACACGTTCTCAATGGTAGTCAAGTCTATCATCACACTGTAAGTGTAAATGAAGTAGACTGCGGTAGCATTGATTAAAGAAAGGATGGCCAGAATAATGCGCCCGACCATCCTTAATATAAACATCACTAGATATGTCATCATGAAATTAAGTACCAACATGATCACTACTAGTGACGACAGCAGAAATATCCGTCCACCCACATTCGCATTTGAATTTTCAGCCACATAGCTGAAGAATGGGATGTTGTACAGCAACAACGTCCCTAAGCTGACGATGCAGGAGAATGCGAATAATGAGATGGATCTTTTCACTTAACCGGAATCTTGTCTACGCGCTTCTGGTGGCGGCCACCTTCGAACGTTGCAGTAAAGAACTCATCCATTATCTTACGCGCCATGTTGTTATCGATGAAACGACCTGGCATCACGAGCACGTTAGCATCGTTGTGCTGACGGATAAGATGTGCAATCTCAGGAATCCAGCAAAGACCTGCACGCACCTGCTGGTGCTTGTTCAGGGTCATGGAGATTCCCTCGCCAGAGCCACAGATGGCTATGCCGGGATAAACTTCGCCGCTCTCTATACCCTCAGCAAGAGCATGACCGAAGTCGGGATAGTCAACACTAGCGTCGCTCCATGTACCATAGTCCTTATAGGGATAACCCTTCTCTTCCAAATACTGGAGCACAAATTTCTTTAAAGGGTAGCCTGCGTGATCGCAGGCTACACCAACTGTCTTAACTTCCATTAGGCAAGCAATTTTTTTACTTGTTCGTAAACATTCTGACCTGTGAAGCCGAGCTTCTCGTCGAGCACCTTGTAAGGAGCAGAGAAACCGAAGCTCTCCAGTCCCCAAACGGTACCGTCGGCACCTACCAGACCCTCGAGGTTTACAGGCAGACCAGCTGTGAGACCGAACTTCTTCTTACCAGGGGGCAAAATGCTGTGCTGATACTCCTTCGACTGGCTGCGGAACAGACCCTCAGAAGGAACGCTTACCACGCGAGTCTTGATACCGTCGGCTGCCAGCAGCTTAGCACCAGTCTCCAGCGTAGATACCTCAGAACCAGAAGCAAGCAGGATAACGTCGTAGTCCTCGTCTGAGCCGGCTACAACATAGGCACCCTTTGTTGCCTGGCTGTAGTCGTTGCCCTCGGGCAGCATCTCGATGTTCTGACGAGAGAAGATGAGAGCTGTCGGAGTATCGATGTTCTCCATAGCCATGCGCCAGCAAACGGTTGTCTCCTCAGCATCGGCAGGACGAACTACCAATACGGAATTCTTGCCGTGGTGGTTCTTCAGTTTCTCCATCAGTCGGATCTGTGCCTCCTGCTCAACGGGCTCGTGGGTAGGTCCGTCCTCGCCAACACGGAATGCGTCGTGAGTCCAGATGAACTTAACCGGCAGCTCCATCAGGGCAGCCATGCGAACGGCGGGCTTCATGTAGTCAGAGAATACGAAGAAGGTACCGCAAGCAGGGATAACACCACCGTGCAGAGCCATACCGATACAGCAGCAAGCCATCGTGAGCTCAGCCACACCAGCCTGGAAGAATGCACCGCTGAAGTCGCCACGAACGAGGTCGTGAGTCTTCTTTAGGAAGCCGTTGGTATTGTCGGAGTTGCTCAGGTCGGCAGATGCGCAGATCATGTTGGGCACCTGCTCAGCCAGCTGACCAAGAACAGCTGCAGAAGCACTACGAGTAGCGCTGCCAGCCTTCTGCTCAACCTTGCTCCAGTCGATCTTCGGAGCCTTGCCGCTGAACCACTCCTCGAGCTGCTTAGCCTGCTCAGGATGACCCTTTGCCCACTCAGCCTTCTCGGCATAGCGCTCAGCGCAGATCTTCTTCAGTTCCTCAGCACGCTTTGCATAGAGATCCTGAACCTCTGGGAAGATCTGGAATGGGTTCTCAGGATCAGCACCTAGGTTCTTCATGGTGTTGATGTAAGCATCGCCACCGAGAGGAGCACCATGAGTAGCGCAGTTGCTCTCGTAAGAGCTGTTGTCAGCCTTGCGGGCACCCTTACCCATGACACAATGACCGATGATGAGTGAAGGACGTGATGTCTCCTTCTGGGCATTCTTGATAGCCTCGCGGATCTGGTCAACATCGTTACCGTCAATCTTCTGTACATACCAGCCCCAAGCCTCGTACTTCTTAGCGGTATCCTCGCAGGTAACAACCTCGGTCTTGGTAGAGAGCTGAATATCGTTAGCGTCGTAGAACATAATCAGGTTGTCGAGGCCCAGGTTACCGGCGATACGGCCTGCACCCTGAGAAATCTCCTCCTGCACACCACCGTCAGAGATGTATGCATAGATAGTCTGATTCATTACGTTGCCCAGTCGAGCCTTCAGGAACTTAGCGGCGATGGCAGCACCTACTGCGAAACAATGGCCCTGTCCGAGAGGACCAGAGGTGTTCTCGATGCCACGCTCAATCTCGCGCTCGGGGTGGCCAGGAGTTACCGAGCCCCACTGGCGCAGGTTCTTCAGGTCCTCGAGGGTGTACTTACCAATCAGACAGAGCTGGCTGTAGAGCATTGGAGCCATGTGACCTGGATCGAGGAAGAAACGGTCGCGTCCCTCCCATGCGGGATTCTCAGGATCGTAAACGAGGAATTCTGAGTACAGAGTGTTAATGAAATCTGCTCCGCCCATAGCACCTCCTGGGTGACCAGACTTAGCCTTCTCAACCATTGAAGCAGCAAGGATACGAATGTTATCCGCTGCCATGTTCATAACTTTGTTGTCGTTCATAAATTAATGAAATGATTAGATTAAAACGTTTTACTGTTGCAAATTTACAAATAATTTTCTATTTAGCCCTCATTTTTTTGATATTTTATTGATAAGGTAACGGAAAGCGAAGTAAATGATACATTTTGGCACGGAAAAAGCGGAGAACACCATTGTGCTCTCCGCTTTTTATATGAAATGTAGTATGTTAACTATTTTAGAGAATAGTCTTAACAGCCTCCAACATACCCTTGTCCTGAATCAGGTCGAGGAACTGCTTTACCATTGCGTTCAGACCCTTTACCTTGTTCAGGTCCTCAGCCCAGATGAATTCGGCACCGAGTACGCCATCAGTAACTTTCTGAGTGTCGCCGGTAGCCCAGAGCTCCTTCAGCAGATCCATGATCTTCTGGTCGTCGTTGGGAACAATCTCGACACCGTCGGCACGCTTGCCACCCTTGTAGTAGGTAATGATAGCTGCGAGACCGAATACAAGACCCTTAGGCAACTCTCCCTTGCGCTCCAGATAAGTCTTTACACCGGGCAGGTCGCGAGCCTGGAACTTGGGGAAAGAGTTCAGCATAATGCTGGTCACCTGATGGTCTACGAATGGGTTGTCGAAACGCTCCAGTACATCACCGGCAAATTTCTCCAACTCTTCCATAGGCAAGTCGAGCGTCTGCATCAGCTCATCGAACTGTACTTTGTGGATGTACTTCGAGATAACCTCGTGGTTGCAAGCGTCGCGAACGATGTTCACACCGCTCAGGAAAGCAACGGGAGAAAGTACGGTGTGTGGGCCATTCAGCAGGGTAACCTTACGCTTGTGGTAGGGCTCCTCTGAAGGAACGAACAGCACGTGCAAGCCAGCCTTGTCGGCAGGGAACTCCTGAGCAACCTCCTTTGGAGCCTCGATGACCCAGAGATGGAAGTTCTCGGCCTGTACGACGAGGTTGTCGCGATAGCCGACCTTCTCCTGAATCTCGGCAATCTCCTTGCGGGGGAAGCCAGGAACGATACGGTCTACGAGGGTAGCGTAAACACCGCAGCACTCGTCGAACCACTTCTTGAAGTCTGAGGGCAGCTGCCACAACTCGATGTACTTATTGATGCAATCCTTCAGTACGTGACCGTTGAGGAAAATGAGCTCGCAGGGGAAGATGATCAGACCCTTCGTGGGATCACCGTTGAAAGTCTGGTAGCGGCGATACAGCAGCTGAACCAGCTTACCAGGATAAGAAGAAGCGGGTTTGTCGTCCAGCTTACAAGCGGGATCGAAAGCAATACCAGCCTCTGTAGTGTTTGAGATGACGAAACGAATCTCGGGCTGGTCAGCCAGTGCCATGAATGCTTCGTTCTGAGAGTAAGGGTTCAACGCGCGGCTGATGACGTCGATACGCTCGAGGGTGTTGACGGGCTTGCCGTTCTCACGGCCCTGCAGGTTCACGTGGTACAGGCAGTCCTGACCATTGAGCCACTCTACCATACCCTTGTCGATGGGCTGTACGACGACGACACTACCATTGAAGTTGGTCTTCTGGTCCATGTTCCAGATAATCCAATCAACGAACGCACGGAGGAAGTTACCCTCACCAAACTGAATCACCTTTTCAGGCATTACGCTCTTAGGAGCGAAATTTTTGTTTAATGGTTTCAACATAACTTTTGTATTATATAAATAGTTTGTTTTTTATAGTGCTGCAAAGTTAGTGAATATTTTCGGAATAAGCATCACTTTTCGCGAAATAAAAACGTTAACGTTTGCGAATTTGTTCTACTGACGCATCAAATAGGCCTTGAAGTCGGCAAATTCTTTGCTCATTTCCACACTCTGCTTCTCACCCTCCATGAACGCTTTCAACCGGGCAGGAATGTCGATATCGATGTCTAAGATGGCGTCAACTTTCTCCTTGAACTTTGCTGGATGAGCCGTCTCGCAGAAGACACCAACCTCGCCAGGCTTCAGACCTTCTTGCAGCGCACGATATCCGCAAGTACCGTGAGGATCAAGCACATAGCCCGTTTCGCTATAGCATTGACGCATGGTTTCCTTAATCTGCTCGTCGCTATAGGTTGCACCGCTAATCAGGTTGGTAATGCGGTGGTGCGTAGCCTCAGGAGTCAACGTTCCATTCTGTGAATAGAGGTTCAGGATGCGTGCGAAGTTCGACGGGTCTCCGACATCCATCGCATTGGCCAATGTCTGCACGGAAGCCTTTGGTTCATACTTACCCGTCTGCAGATAGTTGAAGAACACGTCATTGGCATTATTGGCCGCTATGAAGCGCTTGATGGGCAGTCCCATCTCGTGACCAAACAGTGCAGAGCAGATGTTACCGAAGTTGCCTGAAGGTACGCACATCACTAGATTGTCAGCCTTTCCCAAAGTTTTCATGCGAGCATATGCATTGAAATAGTAGAATGCCTGAGGCAGGAACCTTGCTACGTTGATGGAATTTGCTGAGGTTAGCATCATGTGCTCATTCAGCTCAGCATCCATAAAGGCCGACTTTACCAATGTCTGGCAGTCATCGAACACACCATCTACTTCAATAGCAGTGATGTTCTGTCCTAAGGTTGTAAACTGGCACTCCTGAATGGGTGATACCTTACCTTTCGGATAAAGCACATACACATGGATGCCCTCTACACCCAGAAAACCATTGGCGACAGCACTGCCGGTATCGCCGCTGGTGGCTACTAGGACGTTAACAGTCCTATGGGCAACGCTATTAGCGCGGCCTATAAAATATCTTAAGAGGCGCGCCATGAAGCGAGCACCTACATCCTTAAATGCGAGGGTAGGGCCATGAAACAGCTCCAGTGTATAGATATCATCTGTGATCTTGGCCACAGGACAGTCAAACTGCAGGGTATCATAGACAATCTCCTGGAGAGCGTCCTCGTCTACATCCTCGCCAAAGAAATTGCTAGCTACGTTGTAGGCAATATCCTGGAACGTCATGTCTTGGATGTTATCGAAGAACGCCTTAGGCAGCTTTTCGATACGCTCGGGCATATATAGACCGCGGTCTTCCGCCAGTCCTTTCACTACTGCTTTTTGCAGGTCGGCAATGGGAGCCTGCCCATTAGTGCTGTAATACTTCATTTTGCGCTTTATTTAAAATTTTGTCGCGAAGGTACGAAAAAGCGAGCGAAATGCAAAATAAATCCTTGTTTATTTTCATTTCCGAGCGAAAAACCGTTGCCTATGCCTTCCGCAGCACGTAGAACTTCTGGCTGCGAGTGCCTTTGCTGGCAATGCCCGACGTGGGGTCGAGAGCCAGACGACGCAGTTCCATGGATGCCGTCGTCCGCGAGAGGCCCGTCAGCCGTACGTAGTCGGGAACGCGCATAAACATATTCTTCTCCAGAAAATCGCGGGCTTTCTGGGCACGCTCTGCTGGAGTCAGCTTCGACTTGCGTATCCGGCTGACACCGCCCCTCTCTAATGTACACTTACGACTCGTCGCCCTGATAAGGTCGTTGTCGGCCCTGTACGCCACGCCCGTCACCCTGATGCTGTGGGCATTGCGCCTGCTTTCGCCCTCTTCAAAGGCGTCCTGCAACTTGTCGTCCCTCACGCCGAGTTTCGCATAGAAGGTGCCGATGCCGTCCAGTTTCACCGAGTATCCCTCAGCCATGCACAGCGCCAATTTCTCACTCACTAGCGACAGCACGCCAAGAATGCTGCTCTCCTCCGTGTGTCCCTCGCGGGCACACTGGCTTACGAATTCCTCAAAACTCTTGGGCGTCAGTTCCATCTTGTAGTAAGCTTGCGTCCGCCCGGTTCCGTTCAGGTCCGGAATTTCCCTTTTAATATACTTTGCATACATAATATCAGAGGTTTTAGACTACAAAGGTACGAAAAAGTGAGAACAATACAAAATAAAAAGACCTTTTTGTTTCTATATTGTCGAACGAAAATACCTTCGACGAAGTCAAAGGTAACAACAATATCCGAAAAAATCCAAATCATTGCCTTGGATTTATCAATCAATGCCTTAGATTTATTAATCAATGTCATTGATTTAACAATCATTGCCGCAGATTTAACTTTCCAAACGGCCTCACAACCTTTTATCCGGCACCTCACAACCTTTTTGCAGGTGCCTCACAAACATTCATGCTTCCGACGAGACCGCTTTGGCCTTTTGACCGCGGAAAGATTTTGGTTTGTTGTTGGAGCCACCTATATATATAGTGGCTCCAACAACAAACGAGAATCCGCCCCGCTTATTTTAAAGGAAGCAAGAAAGACTCCTGTCATCTTAAAAATACATTCTTTTTTAGAATAAGTCATATTCGCTATAATTTTGATGTTAATGTTCTACTTGATAATATTCACTATCATTTCTTTATCATACACCATAAACCCACAAGCACTAAAGGGATGCTCAGCAACTGTCCCATATCAAGAAGCATATCCTGTTCGAAATCCACTTGTTCTTTTTTAAGGAATTCAACGAAGAAACGAAAGGTAAATATTGTCATAATACAATACCCGAAATAGAAACCAGACCCAACAGCTATAGGGGATGTCGTCCTCATGTGCTGGGATTTGCGCCAATACTGATAAAGGGAAATACCAATGGCAAAAAAAAGAAGGTAGGCTAAGGCTTCATAGAGCTGTGCCGGATGACGTGGAACCAGTTCTCCGTTTACCAGTGCCTCTTGGCTATGGAAGATAAAAGCCCACGGCATATCAGTAGTATTTCCAATGATTTCAGAATTCATCAGGTTGCCCAGACGAATACAACAAGCCGTGGCAGGAGCGGCAATGGCGACATTATCTAACACCATCATAGGTTTGAGATTTTCCTTCCTCCAATAGAATGCCAAAGCGACGAAAAGACCTATAGTGCCACCGTGTGAAGCCAATCCCCTATAACCTATATACGACCACGAGCCGTTATCCTGTATATGAATGGGCAGGAACATTTCGATGATTCCTTTTCCGCTGGTTAGGAAATAATCTGGCTGATAAAAGATACAATGCCCCAGACGTGCTCCGGCAAGCACACCAATAAAGCAATAAAAGAACTGAGGGTAAAACTTCTCTTCAGGTATCCCTTGCTGTTTGTATAGATGTTTAACAATCATATAAGCAATCATCAAACCAAACATCCACAACAGAGAATACCACTTTAAAGAGAATATTCCTACACGAAAAGCCTCTATCGAGGGTTGCCAGTCAATATAAAGCATACACTTCCGTACTATCTGAATTGTTTCCATTTTAGCTTATCTGCTTATGTGCGAGCCTATAGTTTCCATTATCCGCATATCGGTAAATTTCTTTCTGTATGGATCGAACTTCTGCATTTTTACAGCATTAGGACTAATACTCCATGCTGGCCTTTGCTCTTTGCGGACAAAAGATAGTCTATGCAGCTGGCAACTGTCTTTTCTAATGGTATCATGATTGCACATAACATTCCGCTGGCATAAAGAGTCAGTTCTAATGGATATGCTATCTTGCTTGACCGTTGTACTGTCCACGCAGTCGCCACGCTCATTGATGACGTGGCCTACGACCTTTGTCTGCCCCAGCCCCGCCAAAGCTACGAGGGCGAGCAGGACAGTAATGATAGTTTTCTTCTTCATTGTTCTTTGCGTTGTATTACACTGATAGTTGATTGTTATTGTCCTTCTTCCATCCAAGGATTTCTTTCCCACAAGCGATATATGCGGGTGGTATGCTCGGCGTCATGTATAATGTGGTTGCCTGCATCGGCATTCTTAATAATGGCCTCACGCTCCCAACTGCCTCGGGTGAACTTGAACTGGGCGGGCAGGTGCAGATGGAGGTCGATAGAGGCGATGCTGTCGCTGATAAGCGTCATCTTCACACCCTTTGCCTCCCAGTTGGCCAGCGCGTCCTGGTTGCCTGTGATATAAATAGTGTCCGTGAGGTTTTTGCCGCGCAGTTCGATGTGGACGGGGTAGGTCTCTTCGCCGACATAGCTCACCAAGTTCTTGGCACCGAAAACGATGTAGTCGTTCAGGGCTGTAGTAAGGCTGGGCATGAAACCATTGTAATGTCCGTAGCCGGGGAAAGTGTGAACGGAGGTGACGGTGTTCTCGGGGAAGTGCGCCTTGTCCTTTAGGAACGTGCTGACACGCTCCCAGCCCGCCTTCCACTCGTCGCCCCAGAAACCAGGGCCGCTGTCAATCTCGCCTGACATCGACGCGTAGATGAAGCGGGGTGCCTTGCGGTTCTTGAACTGGTGGTTTTCAATGTCCGTGGCCAATCGGTACTCGTCGTAGGCGCAGTTGGGCGAAATGGCGATGTAGTCGTCGAAGAGGTCGTCGGTAATCATCGCGTCGAGCACGAAAGACGCGCTCAGCGAATGGCCGATGCCGAGGGAGCGTCCCGACGTGCGATAGTGGGTTTTTACGTATGGCATCAACTCATTCTTGACGAATTTCTTCAGGTCGGGCGATTTGCCGTAGTAGTAGCCCTCCTTGAACAACCCAGTGTTGCCATGCAGGGGCATGGGCAGGTAGTCGTGGTTGCGGAAATAGTTGATGTCCCAAAGTGTAGGCGAACAGATACCGACGATGATGAAATTCGTGCTTTTGCCGCCGTCGGGGTCGGGCTTGCAGGCGATGTTGAGCAAACAGTGTACAAGATCGAACATCGTGCGGTCTTGTGCATCGAACACATAGATGACATCGTAGTAGGTCTGGTCAAAGTTCGGGTAGTTGTCGGGCGTGTAGATGAGCAACTGCCGCTCGTGGTTAAAATACTCCGACTTCATCGTGAGTTCCTTCACGCTTTCAAGTGGAACCTGTGCCTGTCCTGCAATAGTGACAAGGACGAGCAGAACGGTGATGATGGTTTTCTTGTTCATGTTCTTTGTTTGTTATGATTAGAAACTTGGTTCGGACGGGCCGCGCTGGTAGTTGATCCAGCCGTCGGGGGCTTTGACGTAATAGCCTTGGATGCGGAGGGTCGTTTTGTCGGCGTAGGCGAAGGTGAGGGCGCAGGAGTAGGCCATGTAGTCGCGCCCGGCATCGTCGTAGGTGGCGGTCAGTTGCAGGCAGTTGCGCTTCTCGCCGCTGTTGCCCTCGGGACTCCAGTATCTCAGCTGCCACGTCCCTGTGAACGTGCCGCTCAGTTCCACGTCCTCCCAATCGGTGTGTTGCTCCTTGCCGTCGATGGTGACGGGCTTGCGGGTTTGCCATTTGCGCATACCCGTCAGTGTGCCGTCGGCCTGGAAGGTGAGGCGCTCGAAGTATCGCTGCGTGTCGCTGATGTTCTCGTAGTGCCATGTGCCGACCATGAGCGGCCCGTACTGCTCATTCAGCTGCACGGTCTTTTCGTGTGCCTCCGGGTCGGCATACCTTGGTTCGTCGCTGCCGCAAGAGACGAATGCGAGAGCGGCAATTAGGAGAAAGAGAAGTTTTGTATGTTTCATATTGCCTATTTTGATATTTTCAAACCGAGTTTGGCAGATGGTGTCCTGCCTTTATAAAAGACCTGTGCTTCTTCATTTTGAAATGCGGATTCGTTCTGTTCCTGCATCCAGTCCATGCCTCGGAATGTCTTTTTGTTCCAGGTTCTGTTTTCCTTCTCATCCAAAGTCATGTTAAGAGAGGGCACAAGATTGCATGATTCTGAGACTTGTGCTGTGGTTATCCATTCCACTACAACAAATACGCCAGTCTGGGGAAATGGTATAGGACGGGGAAGGCTTATGCCATCTTTGCCGAGTTTCTGACTGGAAGGGAGTATAATGCCACCATCAATGAGAGATTCGTCTTTTGGGGCACCAGTCTTGGCATCTGGCAGACGGAGGTCAAAGCGGAGAGTGGCATAGATGGGTGTCTTGATTTCCGTGAATACTAGCCAATGGGTGGAATAATCGAGACTTGCCAAAATAGAGTGGATATATGGCGTCTCAGCCCAAGTGCTATCATATGGAATGAACAAAGCCATCTCAAATCCATTGGCTCCCTTGTGCTTGGTCTGCGTCTTCGCTTTCATCGATCCAACTTCTGTGGTCTTTGTTCGTTTGAGGACCTTTGCGCTAATGGCGACTTCATCAAGATTGATGCTCTTCGGAACAAGAATGATCGTTTGTGAGTCGGCTGTTATCTTAAAGATGCTCTTTGTCTCGTAGCAGATATGAGACAACCGCATCTGTGCTGCTTCGTTTGGAATGGCAATCATCCCTTTTTCGTCCGTATAGCCACCTATGTCATTCCCGAAATAGACACTCACAAACGGTATTGGCTCATTGGTGATGCTGTCCTTGACAATTACCGTCTGTGCCATTCCAAATGTCGCTACTAACAAAATTGTCAGCAGGAGCAGGAATCGTCTGTAGTGTATCATTCTGCCTCGGCCTCCTTAATCTTCGATAACAGTTCCTCGCGTTTCGTCTCGTTGGTGCCGTGGACGGCGTGGCGGACGATGCCCTTCTTATCGACAACGATGGTCAGTGGGAAGCCCTCATAGCCAATCCATGCCATCATGTCCTTGGCCTCGACGAGGTGCGTCCATGTGAAATGGTGCTTGTCGGTAATCCTCTTGACTAATTCGGCATCGTGGTAGGTGGCTGAGAAGAACTTCACGTCGGGAAACAGTTCCTTCCATGTAGAGAGCTCTGGCATCTCGGCACGACAGGGACCACAGCCGGAGTACCACAGATTAAGCACCATCACGCGGCCACGGATGCTGTCGTTCGTCCATATACGCCCGTCTATATCCTTCTCGCTGAACTGCGGAAACGGCTCACCAGCCTTGGGCGAATACCATGTGCCGTCGGCCTTCACGCCAGCCTGTGTCAGCGAGGTCACCGTGGTCATCATGTTCAGTCCGTTCAGGAACTGATCGGCGTTGTGAACTTGTTCGCGAGGGATAGCCTTGCGGATGAGTGACTTGGGCAGCGTGGCGTCAACGTTGATGACGATGACGCTGTTGCCCTCCTTGTCCTTCAGCCGCGACATGGTTTTCTCGCCGTCGGGCAGCGTAGGCATTTCACGGAAGAAATAGCCGTTGGAAAGGAATTTCGGAATCACTGTGTCAATGCGCACTTCCTGTGCCTGTCCCGCCATTGCAGCGAGGGCGAGCAGAACGGTGATGATGGTTTTCTTGTTCATGTTCTTTGATTTTTATTCCACCTCATAGCCTTTCACGATAATCATCGGGCAACCAGGGATTTTCTTCATTTTCCCCTTTACCTTGTGCCGGGCATAACTGTTCTTGAAGTTGGCGGGGAAAGAGAGGCTTCCATTGCCCTTCATGTCAACCACACTGATTGTGACGCAGTATTTCTTCTTGCCCTTCAGCACTACAGACTCTACGGGGCTGACATAGATATGTTTCCCGTTGTCAGCAGGGGTGACACGCCTGTAGATAGGCTTGTTCAGGACGCTATAAAGTTTCTTGTCCCTGACCTCGTAGCAGTTGAAACTTAATAGGCATTCCTCGTATTCGCACTTGTCGATGGAAACCATGATGTCTGTCAACAGATAGTCTTTCCTGTTCTTGAAGATTGGCCCCCATTCTATATCGCCTTTGCAGTTGCCACGAAAACTTGCCGTGCTTGTCCTTACCCACGACTTGCCCGACAGCGTGTGCGGTTTGTTCTTCTTGCCGACCACAACCTCAGCCAGTTCGACGACCTTGTCCCGTAGCGTCACAGTCAGTTCGTGCCCGTTGGCGTAAGTCGCGTAGGGGATTGTCGCCGTCTGGTAGGAAACGTGCGTGAAGGTCAGTTCGTCCCTGCGTCCTGCGGGTATCGTCAGCGTGAAGTGTCCCTGCGCGTCGGAGATAACGCCTACACTATCCTCCTCAATGCCGATGCTGACGTATTCTACCTTCTCGCCCCGTTCGTTGACAACGTGGCCTGTGACCTTCGTCTGTGCCTGCCCCGCCATTACAACAAGGGCGAGCAGTGCGGTGATGATAGTTTTTTTGTACATAAAGAGTGCTTAATTTGTTCTTTTCAGTCTTACTATCTTATCTATACCCTTAGGGCTGCGGAACTTAAACAGCGCTTCCTCGTCTTTACGCTCCATCAGCATGTAAGTACAAATATCCTTTATAGAGATTCCATTTACTTCTATCAGGTAATCGCCTGTACGGATACCTTTCTTATAAGCTATTGACCCCTTACGAATGACGGCTTTGAGAACTCCGAGTGTGTCGCCTGCCTCTGAAGGGATAAATGAGGCGCTGCCAGTCTCGCTATTACCGACCGTGATATCCTGTCCGTTATGAGGCATAAATACGAACTGCTTTTTGGGAGCGTCAATAATCAATGAGGCATGTTTCAATACTGCGCTCCCTACTCCCATAGTCGGGTGTGCCGTAGTGATGTATAGGTCGTTGACAGGTAGCTTGTCTATCTTTGTCTTTGTGAAGTGAAGAAGTCTGCCTACAAGGGTATCTGTGGACAGACCGTATAATCCCACACTCGTATTGATAGTAGTGTCCGTCTGTAATGTCAAGTCATCAAGCAGTTTTCTCTTCTTTGGATTTTTCTGAAACCAACGGTCCAGATCTTCTTGAGACAGGGCAAGCCATGTATTCAAGGCACCAGTGTCAAATACCATTTCTATCCATCCGAAAGGTGAATCGACATAAACCAACGGACAGTATGCCCGCTTCATTCTGTATTTGGCGGTAGGCTGTCCTTTTTCTTCCTCAGCAAAGAACTTCTTCCTATCGGTCACTATCAGCAGGCTGTCCTTTGTGTCCAACTTGAACGAGAGGCCCTTGCCGACCAGATTGAAACCAATGATACCGTCAAACCTATTGCATGTAAACTCACTCATCGCATCCTCCACTATCATCGGATAGTTTTCTATCTGGAGATTTCCCATCTTGATGGTTGGGAACTGATAGATGATTTGATTACGACTTCTCTTGTTGATATCACCAAACGTCAGACTGTCCGTTGTGAACTGTCTCATCCAGGCTTCTTTCTGTCCTTGCCATAATCCAAGCGGCGAACCTGTATCAAAAAGCAGGTTTCTGGTTTGCCCTTCTATCTCTACAGGTACAATGACCGCCCCGTCTATCACCTTTATTTTAATGGTGTCTGCGAAATCTCTCTTCGAGAAACTGACAGGAGTCGTTGCGGTCTTTATGAGGTTTTGAGCCAACACGGAAGTTGTGGTGACAAGAGCGAGCAGGATGGTGATAATGGTTTGCTTGTTCATAATCTTTTCGTTTTATTGTTATTTCGTGTCGCAAAGTTACAGAATGTCCCACGAAAAAGCCCCCGACAAAACCGAAAATCGGATGCCGAGGGTGAAACTCTGAAACTAGTTTCAGTGAATTT
>SUYH01000020.1 GCA_015060535.1 Prevotella sp. | reverse complement strand
GGCGTACACTTCCGCTTCTTGTACTACTACTTCTTCTGTTTTATGTAAGACTTTCAAAGAACTCTTTCTTTCGTTGCAAACGCCCCGTTTTGGAGCGAAAGCGGTTGCAAAGGTACGACTATTTTTCCAAACCCGCAAACTTTTCACAAGAAAATTTTCCAGAAAACGAAAAGTTTTCGCATTTCATGACAATGCGAAAACTTATACACCTTATTATATTATATAAAGAGCGCTACTCTCTCTTTCCGAATATTCGGAGCAAGTAGATGAACAGATTAATAAAATCAAGATAGAGCGTCAGTGCACCCAGCAAAGCCAACTTCTGTGCACTCTCACCGGCATCAGGAGCCTGAATTAGCATCTGCTTAATCTTCTGAGAATCATAAGCTGTGAGTCCTACGAAAATAAGCACACCGATATAGCTAAGAATATAGGTAAACCCTTCACTCTTAATGAACACGTTTACTACTGTAGCGATTATCAAGCCTATCAATGCCATAAACAGATACTTACCTATTGAGGTCAAATCGGTCTTGGTTGTATAGCCGACAAGTGCCATTGCTCCAAACGTCCCCGCAGTAATAAAGAACACCGTAGCAACCGAGGAGGCAGTATATACCAAGAAGATATACGACAGCAATGCTCCATTGATAACGGAATAAAGAATAAACATCAAGGTGGCCGTAGTCAGCGAAAGGCGATTAATAGCTGCGCTAACACCTATTACCAATGCAAACTCTGCAATAATCATTCCCCAGAACAGCAACTGGTTGCCATAGATCGCCTGGAGCACACCTGGGCTCGTAGCCACACCATAGGCTGTAAAGCCCGTAATGACTAAAGCTAAAGTCATCCAAACATACACCTTACGCATCAGCACTGGAAAAGCTGACGACATCGACAGTTGCTGATCAACTGTCAGATTTTTCAATTCATAATCGTTATAATTCATGTCTTTTCCTTTTCTTTTAAAATATAGACGGGGCAAAGATACACATTATTTCTTCTACGTGCAAGTCTTTATATTAAAAAAGAATAAAAAACTTGTTAACAAGAATTTTTATTTGTACTTTTGTCGAAAAACAAAGCAATACGAAGAAATGAGAAACAAACTATTTTTACTGCTCTGGACCATTCTGGCATGCGGAAATGTCCAGGCCCAAAGCACCTTTGCTCATCCTTGGATGCAGAAGCGCGTTGCCTACTTTGGCGATTCCATAACCGACCCACGAAACAGCGGTTCCAAGAAAAAATACTGGAATTACCTGCAAGAGTGGCTCAACGTCACCCCATACGTCTATGCTGTCAGCGGACGCCAATGGAACGACATTCCCAGGCAGGCCGACAAGTTGAAGGAAGAACATGGCGACTCTGTAGATGCCATTATGATTTTTATTGGCACTAACGACTATAACAACGGAGTACCCATCGGTGAATGGTATACCGAAAAGGATGAAAAAGTGATGTACGGTCACGGGCAACCCAAGAAATTGGTAGACCGCAAACGGCGATACATGAACATGGATGCCAACACCTATCGCGGACGTATCAATATTGCCATTGATAAGGTCAAGAGGATGTACCCCACCAAACAGATTGTGTTGATGACTCCCATCCACCGTGCCCAGTTCCACCGTAACGAGAAAAACTGGCAGTGTACGGAGGACTACACCAACCAATGCGGCATTTATCTTGAAGAATATATCAATGCCGTTAAGGAGGCAGGTAACATCTGGGCTCTCCCTGTCATCGACCTCAATGCAGTATCAGGACTATATCCTATGATGGATGAATATGCCCAATATTTCAGTGACAAAGACACAGACCGTCTGCACCCCAATGATAAAGGGCACGAACGAATTGCCTGTACCCTCTATTATCAGTTGGTAGCTTTACCCTGTACGCTTACTTTTTAGCCGTCGTGCACTCATGAACGAGGTAGACAATGTTCATATACGGGATACCCGTATTTGATTCCAAACCTATCTCACAAGTTCGGCTATTCGAGTAGCCTACCTCGATGTGGTTCTTCTCAATCTGCGGGCGTAGCTTTCGCAAGCCGTACTTGTTGAGTTCCGGGAAGGTAAAACCTCTGTCGCCTGCGAATCCACAACAGCCCACACCCTCAGGCAGATAGACATTGTTAGAACACATCTTGGCGAGCGCAATCAAATCATCGGCTACACCCATCTGGCGCGTAGAACAGGTAAGATGCAATGCGATGTGACGATCTATCGGATGGAAGTCAAGACGAGGCACGAGATACTTCATAATAAACTCGGCAGGCTCGTAGAGCTTCATCTTCTTCATCACCTTCTTCATACGATGCAGACAAGGACTCTGGGCACAGAGCACAGGATACTTACCCTGTTCAGAAGCTTTCCAGAGGGCAGCCTCCAGTTCCGCACTCTTACGATCGGCTATGTCAAGCATACCCTTCGACTCCCAGATCTGTCCGCAGCACATACGCTCCATACCTTCAGGGAAGATGACCTCATAGCCCGCCTTAGCACAAAGCTGGATAACCTCATCCACCAAGTCGTGCTTCTTCCCATGGAACTTCGACTGTCCCATCGTCTGGTTGATACAGCTGGGGAAATAAACGACCTTCAAAGGCAAGTGTTCCTCTTCTTTCTGGGGGACAGATTTTTCGATGATGAACTGTGTGAGATCGCTCTTCTTCGGCTGGCGATGCTTTTTGGGCATAGCTGTCGTCCAGAGTGGCAAACCCATTTTGTTCATACCCCGGGCAATACTTGTCATCATCGATGGTCCCAACGTGACATGTCCAAGATGTGCCACATCGAGTACCACACGTAAACCAGACTTGATACCCGCCATGTGGTTGGCTGCAAACTCACCCACTTTATAGCCTACAGGGTTGTTATTCATATCCATCTGACGGATGATATGCGTCAACTCACCCGTATTGATCTTCATCGGACAAGAAGTGGAGCAAAGGCCATCTGTCGCACAAGTCTGATCACCATAATACTTATATTGCTTCTTTAGCGTTGCAACGCGCTCAGGATTCTTACCGGTGGTCTCCAGTTCTCTGATCTCACGCTGAACAGCGATACGCATTCTCGAAGACAGAGTGAGTCCGCACGACATACAGTTCACCTCGCAGAAGCCGCACTCGATACACTTGTTGGCACGCTTCACTTGTTCGATGGACTCTTTTGCCGTTGAGAGCGAAGGATCCATCAGATAATGACCACCATCAGGCACGCTTGCGAAGTCGAAGTCGAGCACAGGCAGGGGCTTCAGACACTTGATGAAGCAGTCAGGATCATCGTTGAAGATGACGCCATGATTCAGCAATCCCTCTGGATCGAAGATAGCCTTCAGCTCTTTCATCACCTCATAGGCAGGCTCGCGCCACTCGTATTTCACAAACGGTGCCATATTGCGACCTGTACCGTGCTCAGCCTTCAGCGAACCATCATATTCCTCAACGACCAGCTTCGCCACATCGCGCATCATCTCGGCATAGCGAGCCACTTCGTGCTCATCGGCAAAACTCTGATTCAGGATGAAGTGGTAGTTGCCTTCAAAAGCATGTCCGTAGATACAAGCATCATCGTATCCGTGATCGGCAATCAGCTTCTGCAGCTTCACCGTAGCCTCAGGCAGCGATTCGATGGGGAAAGCCACATCCTCGATGAGACATGAGGTGCCGATAGGACGCGTACCGCCTACACTTGGGAAGATACCTGAGCGGATGGCCCAATACTTGCCGTAAATCTTCGGATCTTCCGTAAACTCTGCTGGGATGTAAAGTTTGAACTGTCCTAAGCATTCCTTGATCTTATCAATCTTTTCGAGCAATTGTTCATGGGTGACACCTTTCGTCTCTGTGAGGATTGCCGTCAAATTGTGATAATCACCAGGTTCTACACCAGGAATCTTACCCGCATCCACATCTTTCTTATACTGCAGGAAGACGGGATCATCCACAGCATTCAGCGACATGTAGTCGAGCATCTCGGCACTCTTCACGACGAGATTCTCGGCACTCATTTTCAAGTCCTCTTCGCCAGCCTTCATCTTCTTCATCGCTACCACTGCCTCGCAGCTTTCCTTCATCGTGTAGAAATAGAGCATCGCAGAAGCCTTGAACGGATAGTCATAAAGCGTCTTCATTGTTACTTCCGAGAGGAAGGCGAGCGTACCCTCAGAACCTACCATCGAATGGGCGATGATGTCAAACGGATCATCGTAGGCAATGAGTGGACGTAGGTTCAGACCCGTTACGTTCTTAATACTATATTTGGTACGTATGCGCGAAGCCAGCGCTTCGTCGGCTCTTACCTTATCGCGTAGGTCTTCTATCTTTTTCAGGAACTCCGGATGACTCTTGCGAAAGGCCTCCTTGCTCTTTTCGTCACCCGTATCGAGAACAGTTCCATCCGTCAGAATGATGCGTGCCGACACCATCATACGGTCGCTGTTGGCATGCACACCGCAGTTCATACCCGAGGCATTATTGATGACGATACCGCCCACCATCGCAGAACCTATCGAAGCAGGATCAGGAGGAAAAACGCGCTTGTAAGGTTTCAGGATTTCATTCACCCTCGCACCCACAATACCCGGCTGCAACTTAATGGTATCCTGATTGGGACCAATCTCATATTTCTCCCAATGCTTACCAGCTACGATGAGTACGCTGTCCGTACAACTCTGTCCGGATAGCGACGTACCAGCAGCCCTAAACGTAAAGGGCAGCTTGAATTTCTTACAGGCCTTGACGATTTTCGAGATTTCCTCTTCGCCATCACTTCTAATGACGACCTTCGGAATCTGACGATAGAAACTGGCATCTGTTCCCCAACCGAGTGTACGGAGCTCATCTGTGTAGATACGATCTGACGGAACAAACTGCTTCAGTTCGCTCAGGAAGTCAGTATAAACTTGTGAATTAATATCCATAAAGTACTTATAGTTTTAGTAGATTTTCGGCAAAGATACGAATAATTTTCCAAACTTTGATACTTTTTCGCCATAAATAAATTGTTTTTCAAAATTTTTTTGTATATTTGCCACCAAAACTTAAAACGATTCTACTTAAAACTAATTTTACACGTATGTCGGCATTAGTATCTGTAATTCCTATTCTGTTGCTCATCGTTTTGATGATGGGTTTCAAAGTGTCTGGTTACAAGAGTGCTATCGTGACTCTTATCGTAACCATCGTATTAGCCCTGTTCGCAGCTCCTGCTATGGGCATTGTCCCTGAGAAATACGCAGAAGAGTCTATCTTCGGTATCACTCTCTGGTCTGTCATCGAAGGATTCCTCAAAGCCTGCTTCCCTATTATTCTAATTATCATCTGCGCCATCTTCAGCTACAATATCCTTTGTGAAACGAAGGAGATTGAGACCATCAAGACGCAGTTTATCCAGATGACATCTGACAAAGGGCTGTTGGTACTTTTGCTGACGTGGGGCCTTGGCGGTGTGCTCGAAGGTATGGCCGGTTTTGGAACCGCTGTGGCTATTCCTGCAGCCATTCTGATTGGGCTGGGTTTCAAACCTATGTTCTCAGCCGTTATCTGTCTGGTAGCCAATACCGTTGCCGTAGGTTTCGGTGCTGTTGGTCTGCCTGCTACGACACTTGCCAACCAAGTGGCTGCCAGTGGTGTGGCTACCCCTGAGGAACTTTGTGAAGTGGCTACGTTCATCATCCTACAGCTCTCGCTAATGTTCTTCATCACTCCGTTCCTCATCCTGATGATGACCGACCGCACGAAGATTGTGAAGAATATCACCATTGCACTCTTCGTAGGTACCTTCTCTATCGTCGTTCAGTTCTGCTGTGCACACTTCATCGGTCCTGAGACTCCCGCTATCCTCGGTTCAGTAGCTGCCATCATCGCCATGCTGATCTATAATAAGTTCTTTATCCGCGATGAGAATCCTTCCGACGAGGTGATTGTAGAGAAGAAACAGTTTGGCACCGCCAAGACGCTGAAGGCTTGGAGTGTCTATGGCCTGATTATCTTCTTCATCCTGATCAGCAGTAAGATTGTTCCTCCCATCAATGAACTGTTGAACAACACCTTAGTAACGAAATTCGAACTGCCTGTTATTGGCAACATCTTTAAGTTTGGCTGGCTGTCGAATGCCGGACTGATGATTTTCCTTGGTGCTGTGATTGGTGGATTGATTCAGGGCATGAGCTTTGGCAGTCTGATGAAGCTGCTGGCCAAGACTACAATCAATCTGCAGAAGACCGTTGTCACCATCTGCTGCTTAGTAGCGATGGCCATGCTGATGAACAATACCGGTATGACAAACGACATTGCCAAGGGTCTGGTACTGCTTACAGGTTCTGCCTTCCCATTCTTTGCTCCGCTGATTGGTTCTATTGGAACGTTTGTTACTGGTAGTGCTACTAATGCCAATATCCTCTTTGGTAAGCTGCAGGCTACTGCTGCCAGCGACCTCGGCTTGGTTAACCAAGGTACCTTCTTCGGTGTTAGCGGAAACGAGACCAACTGGCTCGCTGCTGCCAACTGTGCCGGTTCTGAGGGTGGTAAGCTGCTTTCTCCACAAAGTATTGCCATTGCTACTGCTGCTTGCGACATGGAGGGTCAGGACGGTGACATCATGCGTAAGACAATGCCATTCGCCATCTTCTGGATTCTGATGAACGGTTTGATGGTATTCCTCGGCCTGCACGTAATATAAATGAAAACTGAAAAGTGAAAAATTGAAAGATATGAAGATTGGATTATTCATCCCCTGCTATGTGGATGCCGTCTATCCTGAGGTTGGCATGGCAACGTATAAGTTGCTGAAGCACTTAGGACTTGACGTGACGTATCCTGAGAAGCAGACCTGCTGCGGACAACCTATGGCCAATGCAGGATTTGAGAAGCAAGCCATCCCTTTGGCTGAGAAATTTGAGGAGAAGTTTGAAGGCTTCGACTATGTGGTGTCACCCAGTGTCAGTTGTACGGCATTCATCAAGCTCAACTATTCGCGACTGCTCAACCACGAATGCGAGACAGCCAAGCGATGCATGGACGTCGTAGAGTTTCTGCACGATGTGGTGAAGGTAGACCAACGCTTAGGCACCTTCCCCCACAAAGTCAGCCTACACAATTCCTGTCATGGTGTTCGCGAGTTGGGTCTCTCCAGTCCTTCTGAACACCACGAGAAGAAGTTCAATAAGATAAAAGACCTGTTGCAGCTGGTTGACGGCATCGACGTCGTAGAGCCCGAGCGTCCTGATGAGTGCTGTGGCTTTGGTGGCATGTTCTCTGTCGAGGAGACGGCAGTCTCAGCCCAGATGGGGCTCGACAAGGTGGAGCGCCACATGCAGACGGGTGCAGAATACATTACGGGTCCTGACTGCTCGTGCCTGATGCACATGGCCGGTGTGGCCAAGAAGCAAGGCCTCGATATCAAGTTCAAACATGTTGTAGAAATTTTAGCCGCAGGGCTGTAAATTGTAAATCGTAAATTGTCAAATTGTAAATTGAAGTTATGAGTACACAACATAGCAAAGCAGCCAAGCAGTTCTTGAAGAACCAGACGTATGCCCACTGGCACGATGCCACATTCTGGGCAGTGCGCAGCAAGCGCGACAAAATGGCTTACGGGCTTGACGAATGGGAACAGTTACGTGAGAAGGCTTCAGCCATCAAGCGCCACACCATCACCCATCTTGACGAATACCTCGACCAGTTTGCCACCAATGCCGAAAAGAACGGTGTTGAGGTACACTGGGCTAAGGATGCTGAGGAGTTCAACGAGATTGTCTACGGCATCTTGAAGAACCACAACGTGAAGAAGATGGTGAAGTCGAAGTCGATGCTCACCGAGGAATGTGAGATGAACCCTTACCTCGAATCGAAAGGCATCGAAGTGGTGGAGACCGACCTGGGCGAGCGCATCATTCAGTTGAAGGGTCAGAAACCCAGCCATATCGTGATGCCCGCCATCCATCTGAACCACGACGATGTCGGTGAATTGTTTGAGGAGAAGGGCATCTCCAATGAGAAGGGCAACCACGATCCCACGTACCTTACCTATCGTGCCCGTCTCTCCTTGCGCAACGAGTTCCTGACAGCCGATGCCGGCATGACGGGTGGCAACTTCGGTATTGCCGAGACTGGTGACATCGTGGTATGTACCAACGAAGGTAATGCCGACATGTCGACCTCATGCCCGAAACTGCATATTGCCGCCATCGGACTGGAGAAGATCATCCCCAACTACGAGTGTCTGGCCGTCTTCCAGCGCATGCTTTGCCGGGCAGGTACCGGACAACCTACAACAACGTATACCTCTCACTTCCGCAAAGCTCGCCCGACAGCCCACCACATGCATATCATTCTGGTGGACAATGGTCGTTCTGAGTGGATAGGCAACCCTGAACACTGGGAGTCGCTGAAATGTATCCGCTGTGGCTCTTGTATGAACACCTGCCCAGTTTACCGTCGTTCTGGTGGCTACAGTTACAGCTACTTCATTCCCGGTCCCATCGGCATTAACCTCGGCATGCTGCGCAACCCGCAGGCTCATAGCGGCAATGTCTCTGCATGCACACTCTGCAACTCGTGTCAGACGGTATGTCCCGCCAAAGTTAACCTAGGCGACCAGATTTATCTGTGGCGCCAGCAGCTCGATTCGCTGGGCACTGCCAATCCTGAGAAGAAGATGATGTGCAAGGGTATGGGCATGCTCTATGGCTCGCCTGGCCTCTACAACTTTGCTACAGGCTTGGCTCACTGGGCCAACCTCGTACCCTCACCGCTATTGAACTGCGGTCTGAACCCCTGGGCTGAAGGCCACGACATGTTCAAGTTCCCCAAGAAACCGTTCCACGAAATGATTAAGGAGATAGAAAAATGAGTAGCAAAGAAGATATATTGAAGAAGTATCGGGCCAATATCCGCCAGCAGTTCGATATGCCCGACCTGAGCGATATCCGTGCCATCACCTACCCCGACCCTCTGTTACAGTTTATGAATATGGTGAAGAGCGTAGGCGGCAATGCCATCGAGGTTGACAAGGGAGCTGACATCAACCAGCTCATCAAGGAGCTCTACCCCGATGCCAAAGAGATTGCCTCGAACCTGCCTGAGATTACCATCGCCACACGTAACCCCGACGAGGTAGGGCGTGCCCGCGACCTGAACGGCACGGATGTGGGCGTCATTCGTGGCATGTTCGGTGTGGCAGAGAACGGCTGCGTGTGGATACCCCAGCACATGAAGGAGAAAGCCGTGTGCTTCATCTCTGAGAATTTGATTATCCTGCTAGACAAGACACAGATTGTCAACAATATGCACGAAGCATACCATCGCTTGTCAATGCGCGACCCAAAGAGCGGCCTCGACCTGTTCGACGAGTACGGCTACGGCACGTTTATCAGCGGTCCTTCGAAGACTGCCGATATTGCGCAGGTGTTGGTGATGGGTGCTCAAGCAGCACGCTCAGCCACTATCTTGCTACTATAGGAGCGATAGATGAGGATGTGTCAAAAGCACATCCTCGTTTTTAATTTCTAACGCTTGTATGGCCATCACAGAAAGAAGCGTGAAAATTCGCTTTCAAAATTGGGTGTCAGTATATTTTGGCCTATAGCGGCACGAATCTCCTGCATCGTCCAGAATCGCCCTCCGTCTAATTCTTCTGCCGATGGGGTTATCAGACCGTCATAGGTTGTTTTATTAACATATACCAGTTCGCGTTCCCTACGACTATCGAATACATACTGCCCTACCCTTTCCGGTTCGAAGTCGGTGATACCCAGTTCTTCACTCACCTCACGTATCAGAGCCTGCTCAGGTGTTTCACCATAGTCTATATGCCCACCTACTGCCGTATCCCACTTACCGGGTTGGATATCCTTCCACTCTGGGCGCTTCTGCAAGTACACCTCACCCTTCGAGTTGAATACATGTAAGTGCACTACGGCATGCAGCAGTCGTGATCCGTTGTGACATTCTCCTCGTGTGGCCTTCCCCACTACGTTTCCTTCTTCGTCTACCAGCGGGAATAATTCCTGATTATTGTCTCCCATTATTTCGATCTTCCAAAGAGGTATTTTTTGAAGAAAGGACTTACACGCAGAATGTTGGAAGCTATGCAGCTAAAGCCTATGACCAGCAGAGCCAGGAATACCGACAAAGTGGTATCGAGCACGAAATTGTGTCGATACTGGGTAAAGAACGAGCCTATGTTCGGCAAGTTCGGCAGGAAGAGGTAGTGGATGAGATAGATGTCCAATGTACGACGTCCGATATACTGCAAGCTACGTCCTACCACCGTTCGTTGCGTAAAATACTGATGGTAGTGGCGGAAATACATAAAGACGATAGTCAGCAGTATAAAACGAGCCAGAGTTAGCGGAACAATGGCCCACGTCATACGCATGGTGTGCCATTGTAGCGCATCAAGTGCTGCAAAAATGACCAGTATAATCATGACCGGATAAAACCAACGGCTATCCATGATACGCTGTGCCTGGTCCCAATAGCGACGAACCATGTTTCCATAGAGGAAGAAGGGTAAATACATGAACAGCTGATTCAAACTGGAATAGTTCATAAACTCGTTGGGTGCCTTACGCCATCCGAAAGCCCATGAGAAATACTTGGGCTGATAACACGTCTCATATAAACACATGGAGATGACGAACAAAATGGTGATAGGAATCCACGACCGAAGCTTCAACTTGCTCTCAACATAGCAGAACAGATAATAGACAATGAACATGTAGAGCAACACTATGGTGAACCAATAGCCTCCTTTCAATGGACGCGACAACCAATGCATGACGGTGGCTTCAAATCCATCTGTACCCAGAATAACAGCGCCAAACAAGAAGAACACGATGGTAGGAATCGTCTGCACACGAATCTTCTTGCCCAAGAATGTGAATAACACCTTGACATCCCAATTCAGACCGGCCTTATAAGCCAGAAAACCACTGACGAAGAAGAATAGAGGCATGCGGAACATGACCAGGAACTGCATAGATGACGAGACTTTAGGAGCCATGCCAAAACCTAAACCCAGCACATGATTGGCTACGACCAATATCATTGTAAATCCTCTGAGGGCATCAAGCCACTCCAAACGAGGCTTCTTAACAGCTACTTCCATAAACTGATTCTTTGTATTACGGGTGCAAAGGTACGAAAAAACGAGTAAAGAGCCAAATATATTTGAGCTCTTTCGAGTGTCGAGTCTGTTCAGCGTAGCCAAAATTACCAGACTTTAAAAGACCGACACCCACAAACGGATGCCGGTCATTCTTTTGAGAGCTACTTGATAGTCAGCCAGACGGCCTCGCCTTTGTCCTTGGCTTCAACGATTTTCTGCTTGAGACGATGAACCCAGATGC
This sequence comes from Prevotella sp., assembly GCA_015060535.1. Classification (GTDB taxonomy): domain Bacteria; phylum Bacteroidota; class Bacteroidia; order Bacteroidales; family Bacteroidaceae; genus Prevotella. The sequence continues at coordinate 32,155 of SUYH01000020.1, read as the reverse complement.
GCGAGTCGAGCACTTTGCCCACTTCGCGGTTCTTGCCTACGAGGATGCAGCCTTCGGTGTCTTCCGAGCAGTTGCCCGCATGGATGCGGATGCCCTGCCATTTGCGGTTGAATTCGGGGCCACCAAGCAGGATGGGTAGCCATTGCTTCATCTTCGGACTCCACGAGATGACTACTGCATAACGGCCTTCGGGAATGGCCGAGCGGCCTTTTACTTTGTAGGCACCGTGCTCATAATCTCGCCAAGTGGGTTCCAGCGTGTCGCAGAAATACTGGTTCTCCGTTCCTGCCAGATACTCGTCATCTACGCTTCTCTGAATGTAGAGCCTACCTATCGTGTAGGTCTTGCGTTTTGCTATACGTTCCAATATTAGTTCCATAATCTTTGTGTATTTAAAAGTTGCTTAATGGGACGCTGGGACGATGGGACACTGGGACGTTTTACTCCAGTGATGTTTATCAATGGGAACAATCCAGCCATCGCGTTTCCAACGCATCACTATGTTACGAAGTCCGCTCTCGGTGGTGCCTGATTTCAGGACACGGAGATCGTCGCGAGAGAATGTGGGAGCCAGTTGGTCGAACACCGAGTGGTTGGCGCCATAACGCTGACATTCGTCCTGAGCACTAACGTACTCGTTGCGGAGTGCCTCGCCAAAAGCCTTCATCTGCTGCGAAAGACAGTACTCGGCCATCATCAGCGCAAAGTCGAGACAAGCCTTGCTTTCCTTCTTGGCATCTGAAAGCAGATGGAAGATGACTCCGCAGCGGAAACCAATGACGGCAGCACGTTTGCGATAGGTGTCCTTCACACGGTCGATGTCCTTGGCTGCTTCTACTCGTTTCTGCTCCACCCATTCCTCGATAGCCTTGCGGAGTCGAGGCGTGTCAATGAGTCCTGAGAATGCACGCAGACGAGTGACCGCTTGTTGGATGCGAGCCTCGTCCTCTGCTGAACGACGGCCAAACTTGGGCATCTTTGAGAAGCTGCTATCTGGCATTTCGGCAACCAAGATTCGAGAGGAAAGTCCGTTCTCGATGTTGTCCGACTTGAAGCACTTCCGCATGGCTCCGTTCGTGCCCAGCATCGTCCAGTTGTAGGCCACTTTTACGACTCCTGATTCAGCCTGGTCGGAGTTGTAGTCCTGACCCCACTCACCCTGATCGAACGAGAGTCGGTAGATGTCGTACTTCGAACTCCAAGAGCCCGCACCGTTGGTTTTTCGGAGGGTATCCAATTCCTCTCCAAATGAATAGATACAATGTCCGTTGGCATTCTTGAAACGCTTCAGGAGCGTGGAGCACGAGACGGTTACGGGCACCATTCGAATGAGCACCTTCGGGTCTTCAGGAGCCTTTTCGTTGGCCTTACGGCCCTTTTTGCGCTCCTTCCATTCCTCTTCACGCTTACGTGCAAGGGCATCCTCCTCGTCGAACTGACGCTTCCAGACATCGATAGCGTTCTTGACCACCGATTTATTAGAAGCCTGCTCACCTCGAATGATAGACATGAGGCCAAGGTGCTGCAAATTGCCGTCGCAATACTCAATCTGAACCTGATCGGCATAAGCCGCAGCAATGGGCATCACACCACAGAGAACCGGCATGTGCATCGAGACAGGCACACCCGTCAGCGACTCTTTGAGACCGATGGGCAGCGTGCGAACATTGACCTTCACGCCCGTCTCAGCCTGAACAGCCTCGGCGTCCTCGATCTCATCCGAAGAGATACCCATTTCGAGTGCATCCACAATGCCTTGCATCATCTTCGAGATGCCCTTGGGAGGCTCTTTGCAGGCAGAGTCAACCACGCTGCGAAGTTCAACGTCGGAGAGTCCGAATCGTGGCATCACCTGCATCAGCACATCCTTCTTGTTGTCGCAGATGGCACGGAGATTGACGGCCAACTTATGCAACTTCACGTTACGCTCGCCCTCGGCTGGTTCGCCACCATTCCGATGCCACCACTCAGCGATAATAGAGGTATAAGGAATACCCTTGAATTCAGAAGGCCATTGAACATTGAACATTGAACATTGACCATTATTTGCTGCCTCATTGACGGGTACTGAGGAATGTTCAATGGTCAATGGTGAATGGTCAATGGAAAACAGCTTGTCGCTGACATACTTTGTATGCTCTTCAGTCACCATATAAATGCATCGGGAAACATCCTTTACGGCTGCATCGGGTGTAAATCCTGTAGCCTCCTTCATCAGTTCCTGAGCCTGCTCAGCGGTCATGCCCTCAGGCAGTTCCACCAGCACATGCGTACCACGACGCACCGATTCCTCCACTAGCAGAATCTTCATACCGCTGACCTCTGGTGCAACTACCATTTCTCCTTTCTCATTCCTCATTTCTAATTTCGACAGAATGTCGCCCGTATGCCCTTTCTCGTCAAAGTCAAGCATGAGCCGGTTCAGCGGTCGGACGGCATCAGCAATCGCCCTGTGGTTGTTGGCAAACTCAGCGCAATGAGGTGTCCAAACCGGCAAACGATGCTTCAACTCGTCATCACCTTTCTCTATACGTGCGCACATCTGCGCGAGCCAAGGCTCACGGCGCAGTTTCTCCCAATCCTCACGGTTGGCTGGGAAGCAAGGGGCTCCGTGCCCCTTACCTATGCATGTGAAATACTTCTGCTGCTGATTCATTTCCATATTGTTTCCTCCTTTCTGGTTTTAAAGTAAGACATAATCTCGTCGGCTTCCTCCTGATAGAGAGCCTTTGTCAGAGCTAGCCCGTACTTCTTTGGGAACTTGAAGGTGACGTACACGAACTCTTGATCCATTCGTCTCTCGCCGGCTCTGTGACCATAGCCATCATCTTTCTTACGATAGATGGGACGTGTTATCTTCACCGCACCGTGAGCCGTCTCATAGAGCGTTTCGTGGAGTGGCCCCTTGCTGCCATCTCTGTAGCGCTTCACTCTGGTGCGACCGTCGGCATCCACCTCGATACCACCACGATAGCGTACACGCTCACCGTTAGTCACCTCCTTGTCACTCTCCCACGGACACGGCACTATCAGCATGTTGCCGTTCAACTGGAAGTTAACACTTGCGTCCATCTGGACTGCGTTGTTCAAAATCTGTTCTTGGAATTTTTCTGGATTCATTTTCGTTCTGAATTTTGGTTGAGCGAAGCTTCAGAAGGGTGGCCACCTTTCAATTTGTGATTAAAATCTCGCGAGACTCCGTTCACCTCAACTCAGAGTTAAACTTGAAATTTGTTAGCGATTAAGAAACTGTACATAGAAGGGTTGGTTCTTGCTTAGGCAAGCGTCTCCTGACGTCGCCGAGCGCGCCATTCCTTTACCTCCCGTTTTGCGCATCCGACATTTGTTCATCAGAGCCAGCTGCTGGCGAGCCTGATTCTTCAACTTGTCGTAAATTCGCTTACCTTGCATTAAATCTCGTGCCATATATTTCTTTGCTCCCGCTTCTCTAAGGATTGCCCGCTCACTTACCGGCTGCATATCTCGGAAGACGTTGCAAAGGTACGGTAAATTTTGTTACACTCCTGATTTTGGTTAGTATAACAGACTGATATACAAGTAATTACAAGAAATTACAAGTACTCTGCAAGTTTTTGTATGTTACTTGTACAAGTATGGATGCGAAAAAGGGGAACCGTCACGTGCCGATTCCCCTTTTCTAAGTCTTTTTCTGTGCAGATGGCTACTTCACTTGCATATTCCAGTTTGCTTCAGTTCTCTTATAAAGGTCGAAGTCATGAAGCACCTTCCATAAATCACGATGACTTGACAATTCTGAAATTTTCTTTTCGTTCACAAGCTGATTCACCTTGTCGGTAATCTGAGTGGGCTTCATGCCTTGAATACTCTTAAGGAAATCCCTTGCCTCTTGCTCAGAGCCATAGAAGATAGGTTTCAAGCGTTCGACTATGGCTGAGGGTTGCTCTCCTGTTTCCAAACTCCGATTATCGCTTGCATGTTGCTCCAGCCACTCTATTGACAGCATGCCGATGGTCTGAATTTTCAGTTTGATAAGCGACAATTCTGCTATCTCCCAAACCTCTGCTACTACTGGCTCAACCCTGTGCTGGCAGATATTCCAGAGGTGAAAGGTGTCGCCCTGTCCGATTTGCTGCATGATTTCCTCACGACTAACGCTGATATTGCTGTCTGCTGGAGCCTGGAGCCGTTGCAGCTGGCTCAGCCATAACTCATCCTGTCTAAGAGCCGACAACCAATCTGAAGCAGAGCCATAATCCGCACGATTATTGCTCATCATAGGGCATCGTCCTCCTCGCGCCACCAGCCGTGTCCGCACCGCTGGGCATGTTCCATCAGATAGGCAAACGCCAGTGAACCATCAGATATCCAGCCTTTGCCCAGATATTTGGAGCGCACCTCACGCACCTTATCGGCAAAGCGCCCAAGTGCCTCAGACACAAATTGTTTGAAAGATTCCGGCTGTTCGTCCCATGGCCTAAAATCCTCGGTAACAAAGCGTCCGTAAAGTTCCTTATCCATGTAATCATAGAGATCCTGAGCAGCCTGCAGCACCCCTTTGTCAAACTGACGGGGCACAACGCCATAAATCTCGTCGTGAAGCATCACCAAGTCGGGCCTCAGCTTCAGCCTGCGTCCACGTTGCCAATGCCGCTCTATCTGGGTCAGCGAGTCAATGATGGTGTTTGCATAGTCGCGAGGGGGGATTTCTGTATTGTTGGGATAGCCCAATCGCTGCTGATGCTTCTCCGAATACAGTTCTGCCAGTTCATCCTGCGCCGGCAGGTAATGACCGTATTCATACACGCTGATGGCGTGTTTCTTCAAGGTGTATGCCGTATGCATCGCTACGTGCTCATACTCTGTCGTAGTGAGCCACTCCACCAGTTGCTTGTTCGACACCCAGAAATCATTCTTCCTGATGCCGAAGGCCTCCTTCAGGTCGAACGTGAAGTGCAGGCTCAGGTCGTGACACAGCCCCGCTATCTCGATTATCAGTCGCAGGCGGCTCATTTCCCTATCTGTCAGCGTCTGCTGACCCGCCAACGTCATCAGCGGGTCGTCCTCATACATCGGATTTCTGCCTTCATCAGCCGTCCAGAACTCATCCGACAGGTACATAGCCCACAAGGCTCCAGCATTCTTCTTTGTCAGCAATCGCTCCACCTGCTCAAGCCTGTATGCCCTGCGCTCGTCACCCTCCGTCCGGCTTGCCTTGTCGAGACCAGCTCCACGGAAATATTTCCTCTCTATCAATGCCAGTACCTCACTAGCTGATTTTGTCTGTTCCATAGTTAAAATGCCGCTACCTTCTTCAACTCGTTCTTGATGGCATTGTTAATATAATCCATTTACCCGAACAATTCAAGCTGCTGATAATCTGTAGATCTCCAATTATCAAAGTCCCATTTAAAGGCATCTCCACAGGCAATGTTGTAATTGATAATCTTATTAACTCTATCCATATTAGCCTCAGGACATTTCTCTAAGATAAGCATGCGGATGCGTTCTTTCATCTCGTCAACGTTGTCTTGCATTAGTTCTAAAGCCCATGTGGTTTCTAACGCTTTTATATAAGACAGCCCCGCAGCAAGTTTTCGTTCAATAATGGGTATGATAATATTGCCGTTGCCTGCACAAGGGTCTAAGAAGTTACTGATTTTACCGAACTCTTCTGGTGGCAACTTGTCAAGCATCATATCAACTAAAGCACGAGGAGTAAAGTCCTCTCCTGTCTGTTTACGACGCTTACTACGGTCTATCTTACTTACGAATTCCATAATAATCTGGAATGAGTTGGTGAATTCTCTCTATTTCTTTTTCTATAAAACCAAATTTCCCAAATAACATCTTATCATCAAGTTCTTCTGAAAAATTCATCCAAGGGATAAGCCGTAAACAATTAACTGTATTTGCATCATTTTTTGTCAAGAACAAAGCAAACCTTACAAAATCTGTCTTTAAATAATTTATCATATTCTTGGCTTCCACTTTTTTGTCAAAATGGACATAATATGCTAATTCTTCAGAATATTGTTTTGGTTTAAGATCTTTTGGCACAAGGGTATAGAAATCTGCCTCTTTCTCACCCGTTTCTTGATTTACATGTCCTCTTATAGCAGAAATATTTACGCATTGCCAGTTTCTTTGGGGATTACATTCCAATAAACTTACTACACAATGGCCTTTCATTCTTGGCGTAGCACGTAAATGAGAAAAAATATCTCCATTTTGATGAGCCTCAATGTAATCAACTATTTTTTTCTTCATCGACAATATAAGAGGGTCATCTCCATATTTTGTAATATCTCCAACTTTGTTATAAGTGGTAGGGGACTCAGAGAGATCTCCAATAACAGTTATTTTACGTTTGTCTTTTGGAATTTCTTTATCAACGTAATTAATGGATAGTTCTGCCAAGAAACCCGCGCTAAAGAATTGGGCGCCTTTAACTAAGTCAATGGTTGCTCCATATTCTTCAAAATTTTCTATAACAGATTTTTCCGAATTTCCTCCTCTGTAACCTGTATTCATTTGTTTTATAATCCAATTGCATGGCTGGATTGTTAGCAATTTGCGTTTGGCCTCCTTAAATCCTTGTTCAAGAAACTTTAGGTGTAAAGTATCTTTGTACGGAGGATTCATAACTACGGTATCAAATTTTGGCATATCTGTATGATTTTTTAAGTATTCAAGAATATCGTTATTACAATAAATGATGTGTTCACCGCAATTCTCCATACGCAAAGTACGGCGGACAAAATTTTGTTGGGTTTGAGTACGGCATAAGCCATAGAGCATGTTCTGAAGGATATGACGCTCACGTTCGGATTCATCGGGAATGATATCACGAAGTCCCTCCATCAATCTGAATTTGATAACCAACAAGAATGACGGATCTTTACAAGCCATATCGCAGAATGTGTAATCCTTGTTGTGCCATATTTCGTCAGGCAGTTTGTCGAGCATTAAACGAGCCAGTTCTATTGGAGTCTTTACATTATCTTCATCGTCGATGAAATATTTTTTGCTCATATAATCATACCCCTCTGGAGTACGCTCCTGCCAGAAATGGTCTTCTTCCATTTTGTAATTGCTAATCAAACGGTTCATTAAACGTTTGTCGAGAATGCCATCATTGATTAATTCCTTGAAGACATCCAGGTCTGTCAGGCATAAATCTCTGAAGAATGTGTAACTGGCATCTGTCTTGGTGTCAAGAATATCCTGTAGGGCAAACTCATCTTCAATGGTATTGAACATATATTCTGGTAAACGGCTGGAAATATATCTAAGAGAATCTTTCAACTGTTGTAGTTCTGTAGTTTCGGGCTTTTCACCTGTTTTTTGAACTTTTCTTCCCTCTCTTGTCTTACCCCCTTCCAATCCGCTACTACTAACAATCTCAGTAGTTGGTTTTGCTTTGCCACTCTTTATAGTAGGCAATAAGCCGATATAAGCCTTGTCAATAACGGCAAGCACATCATCATTGAAATTCCTGTCTTTATCAAATGAACGGAATCCATTATTAACAGCCTTGTTGCCGGAGAAAAATACGAAAAGTAGATGATTTAAATCTACTGGATAGAGTTTGTTCTGGGCATCATATCCAACCATCGGAGCACAGTCCAGAAAATGACTTACGGTATCTACATGGCTCTCATTTGATGTCAAACTTTGTATCTCCGTCATCATATAGGTTAGCATCAACATCCTCTGAGGATTATAGTCAAAGACATAGCATTCTCGCTTTAATGGCTTTTCTTTGCGCTGTGATTGACAACGGAATATCGCTTGAAAATATGAGACCACGCTCTTCCCGTCATCAAGCATCAGGACACTATCCCAATCCGGAATCGTTACACCCTCACGGAATCTTATACAAGAGAGTGTTATAGTGGATTTCCCATCAGCTTTTGCCTTATTAATAAGCTTAAGCAATTGACTTTCTTTCTTAATGCCATCAGAACCACTGGCTTTAATCACACAGAAACGGTCACTATAGTCACGTTCTATCAATTTTGCCAAAGCCGAAATAGCTTTGACGTTCGGAGGCATAAGGCAGAAGAGATGTTGAGGGGTTTCAATATTGTCAATAAGGAAGGGGCTGGCTTTTCTGTGTTGTGAGCTCTTTCCTAAGATTTGTGCAAGAGTCATATTAACAAGATTCTTATGCACGAACTCCCCATATTCATTTACCTCAAAGAGTTTTTCCATTTTAGGATACTCATCTTCGGTATAGTATTTTTTAGCTTCTGCGATGATACTTTCGTCAAGTGAAAGGGCGAACAACCGCATTCTAGGCATGTCATTACCGACTTTCTGTTGTTCATCTATATAAGTCCAATTGAATATTTGCTCATCATCAAACCGATGAGACTTAATATCCCGCATGGCAGTGCCACTAACATACACTAATCGCTGATAGTCCAATTCTCTTAGAAGAGACTTGAAATTTGCTGTTGAAGCACCATAATGATATTCATCTACTACAACAAGGTCGAAATGATATTGTTTGAGGGTTTCGAGATTATTCCTGATAGCAGATATGAGATTACCCATCTGCTTGTCCTCGTTGTATTCATAGCTTTTTGTTTCATTAAGGCTTAACTGCGCTGATGCAACAATGACATTTGTCTTTTTCCTATCTAAAGCAGAAAGATTCCTGTCATGAAAAAGCTCTATATAATTATAGTTCTCGAAATAGACATGATTTTTAATGTCATTTTCCAATGAATTAAACACCCAAGGTTTATATGTCAGCACAAGTACATTTTTACACTCTAATGTCCGTACGACATTCAACAATGTAAAATTCTTGCCAAAACGCATCTTGGCAGCAAGCAAGAACTCACTCTTGGATTCTTCGGAATGCGATGTGAAATAAGAGACCATTTTGTCATGAGCTATTTGCTGTTCGTCACGCATCGCATAACTGTCTGGTCGCTTGCTGCCATAGATATATTTATTTATTAATAGCACGGCATTCTCTAAAGTGACTTCATAAAACTCACGTTTCTTGTCTATACGGGTTACTGGAATGTTTTGAGAGTCAAAATAACGATGGATATCATGATCGCTAACATTATCTGGTAATTCCGTGACATATTTGATTTCCAAAGGTTCGCTTTGGCTTGTACCGTCTTGTTGTGACACGCGATCCTCAACTTCCTGCATAGTTTCACCTATTTTCAGGAAGGGAATGTCGCCATGTGCTATGCGATATTCGTATCTGTTATGGTCTGAATATATATATAATTTCTTCATCTGCTAATTGCCTCAAACTTAAATAGGCTTGGACGTGTGCAAAAATACAAATAAAATCCGAGATAAACTCCGATTTTCTGCTTTTTCTGCAAAAATTCTCAAAATACTTGGAATGTTCAGAAAGAAGACCTATCTTGCAGCAGATAATTAAAGCTCCGCCATTCTTTCTTGAATGGACATGGCCGTCCGAGGACAGCTTTTTTCATTACCTGAACAACTCACTATGGCTACCCAGTTTTAATGATTGTCGTTAAACATATCGTCCACATTGTCGTAGACCTTGTTAGGGTTACGGCCCGACATGGCTTCCCTGATGGCTGCCTTAGTCGTTTCGTTAGGCTCATTATAAATGTAGTCGAGCAGCACACTCTCCACGTAGTTGTTGAGTGTACGGTTTTCTCTGACTGCGTTGCTCCTCAGTTTCTCCAGCAGGTCGGCCCTGAGTCGGAATGAGGCTGGTTTTCTGATAATTGTTGTTGCCATAAGTGTAATACAATTAAATGTTTTCGATTGCAAAGATAATACATTTTATTTATATAGCAATGCTTTTTATCGATTTTTTGTCCCATCGTCCCATCGTCCCACCGTCCCATTAAGCATCTTCCAAATACGAAAATAGTGAGAATAGACTTTTATAATAATTATATTATTATAACCATTAATATTGGCACTTTCCCGCGTCCGCACCACCTTAATGGGACGATGGGACGGTGGGACGCGGGACGCACCTTACCCGTTATCGACGAAAAGTAATCTACGATGGTCGAAAATTACGGATTCGAGGCCTCGATGTTACGGTTCGATGAAATTGGACGATTTCGTGCTGAAAATCGCCCCAAATCGAGGGGCAAAATTTGGAAGCGCACGCTAAATGTTGTAACTTTGCATCGTGATCACAAACGGGAAGATGGCGACCCGTGAAGCTCGCCACAGAGTATCTAATACCATCAAAAACACATTTAAACACTATGGCAAAGATTTTGTATGAAGTAAAGCAGAACCAGAACGAGCACAACGCCGCCTTCGGAAAGTGGTACGCGCAGATCAAAAGTCTGGAAACGTTGAACACGCGCAAGCTGGCGCAGCACATCTCGGAGCACGGAAGTATCTACACCCCCGACGTCGTCTACGGCGTGCTGGAGAAGTTCCGCAGCTGTCTCATCGAGATGCTCCTGGAGTCGAAGAAGGTGAAGATTGAAGGCCTCGGCACGTTCTACACCACGCTGGAGAACCAGAAGAACGGTGCGCTGAAGAAGGAGGATTTCAATGTGAACAAGCACCTGAAGGCGCTGCACATCCGTTTCCTGCCCGAGCAGACTACGGAGGAGAACATCTCCAGCCGTGAGTTCCTGAAGAAGGCCGAGTTTATCAACATCGACTCGTTCCTGAAGAGCGAGGAGGACAGCCTCACCCCCGACCCCTCTCCAACAGACGAGGGGAGTGAAAACCAAGGCGGCAACAGCGGCGGCAGCGCAGGTTTCGAAACTGGCAATTAAGCTAACGGAGGGGGACTGAGAGCCCTCGGTTCCTCTCCCAGTTATTAACCATCTAACACTATGAAAACACCATGAAGAAAGAAACTTGGAAGACCATCATTCAGGTCATCGTCAGCATCCTCACGGCGGCTCTGACCGCCCTCGGAACGACCTCGTGCATGGGCCACGGCCCAATGGCATTCTGAACACTAAGCAAATCCTAAGAGAGAGAAAGACCGCTCAATTCGGGCGGTCTTTCTGCATATTTATAGCAGAAGTTTATCACGTAGAGTTTGCAGAGTTTGCAGATTTTTTGTACCTTTGCAGCATCTTTTGTATTTATGGTATGAAGAAAACCGATGCCTTGCTGCAATTGGGCAGACAAATATTATGCAAGCTATGGGAGCTCCAGAGACAAAGACATTTGGAGCCCTCAGCGACACCCATTGACATCGTCATCCCTATCATCAGAAAGGATCTGGACATTCTGCCTTTGTGTCTACAGGGCGTTCGTAGGCACGTCAATCAGAACGTCAAGAACATTTACATCGTAGCTCCTGACGATGCAGACATCAAGGCCTTCTGCCAACATGAACAGTTGGTATACATTGACGAAACCAGCGTCTTACAGATGGCCCCCAAAGAACTAGGACTTGTTGCCACCCGTACCGATGGGACTAAGGTTGACAGAAGCGGTTGGCTGTTCCAACAACTGGTCAAATTGTCGGGTAACATAGGTACTTGCGACTACTACCTGACCATTGATGCCGACCACATCCTGATGCAGCCCCACGTCTTCTTGACGGCAGATGACGCCCCAGTCTTCTACATGAGCGACGAATGCAATACAGCCTACTACAAGAACATCCACCGGCTAACCAAGCATCACTACTGGTCGCTACTGAGCTATGTCGACCATAAAATGTTATTCTCGAAAAAAGAACTGGCACGTGTTCGTTCGATGATTGAGCAAGCCAATGACGGAAAAGAATGGAAGAAGGCTATTCTGGACTCCTATGATCGCATGGAAACATCAGGTTTCTCCGAGTTCGAGTTGTATGGCGATTTTGTGACCAGGAAAATCAAGCAGCCCTGGCGACATCTAAAACTGGGCTATGGCAGTTTAGCCAGCTATGAGGAGTTATCAGCAAGTTATGCTGATCAGTATATGTGCATCACCTTCCCTTGTTATCTCAAGAAAAGCAAATAAGCAAACAACATGAGCGAGGGACTGAAGGAACGGACGGCAAAAGGACTGATGTGGGGAGCCATCAACAATCTGACCACCCAGTTGCTAAGTGTGCTCATCGGCATCGTACTTGGACGACTGCTGACACCTTCAGAATACGGCATGGTGGGCATGTTGGCTATCTTCACCGCCATAGCAGGCTCGCTTCAGGAAAGTGGGTTTACCGCTGCGCTGACCAATCTGAAACAAGCCACTCACCGCGAATATAATGCCGTGTTCTGGTTCAGCACCCTGATGGCGCTACTCATCTACCTACTGCTCTACTTCACAGCACCGCTCATTGCCAGCTTTCTCCATCAGCCAGAGCTGGTCAGCCTGTCACGACTGGTCTTTGCGTCGCTGCTGATGGCAGGCATCGGGATAGCCCATGCAGCCTACATGTTCCGCAACATGATGAACCGCGAGAAGGCCATCACCAGTTTTTTTGCATTGGCGGGTAGCGGCGTAATAGGTATCACACTGGCCGTAAAAGGCTATAGCTATTGGAGCTTGGCATGGCAGCAGTTTGCCTACATCACCATCATCAACATCGGACGACTCTACTATGTACGTTGGATGCCCTCGCTGAAGGTTGACTTCACACCGATTCGTGAAATGTTCGGTTTCAGCAGCAAGATACTGGTGACGAATATCATGACACAGGTGAACAACAATGTCCTGTCGCTCATTTTCGGGCGATTATTTAATGCAGGAGCTGTTGGCAACTATACTCAGGCTGCCAAGTGGAACACGATGGGACATTCGCTCATCTCAGGCACCATCCAGCAAGTGGCACAACCCGTACTGGCTTCTATCAGCGACGAGGAAGACCGCCAGCTGAAGGTGTTCCGCAAAATGCTACGCTTCACCGCCTTCCTCAGCATGCCCGCCATGTTAGGGCTAGCACTCATTGCCGATTTCATCGTACTGCTGCTGGGACAACAATGGACTGACAGCGTGCTCTTGTTGCGCATTCTTTGCATCAGTGGTGCTTTCCTACCGATACAGACACTATACCAAAACCTGTTTATCAGCCTTGGAAGATCAGACAAGTACATGTGGTGTACGGCATTGCAGATTGTAGTGCAAATCAGCGTTATCCTTATCTTCAGCATCTGGGGATTGCAGGTCATGGTGGCGGCCTACTCCGCGATACTCATCATCTGGATAGGGGTATGGCAGACCATGGCCAGGCAACTGATAGGCTTGCGCTTCTGCGACATGGGCAAGGATGTGATGCCCTTCCTGCTGTCAGCTGCAACCTGCATGATTGCGGCCTACTATGCCACCAGTGCTATCAGCCAACCAGTAGTCAGTCTGGCAGCTCGCATCGTCATTGCCGCCCTGTTGTACATCGGCATCATGAAAGCAGCCCGAGTGAAGATATTCGATGAGTGCATGAACTATTTCCTCCAGCATATCAAACGCAAACAACAATGAAGACAGTATCTGTGGTGATGGCCACCTACAATGGCGAGAAATACCTGAGAGAGCAGTTGGACTCGATCTTAGGGCAGACCTACGCTCCCTTCGAGATCATCATACAAGACGATGGTTCTACGGATGGTACTGTCGATATCGCCAAGGAGTACGTCCAAAAGTACGGTTTCATCAAATTGTACGTTAACGAGCATAACCTTGGCTTCAACCAGAACTTCAAGACGGCGGTCATGCGGGCCACGGGTGATTATGTTGCCATTTCAGATCAGGATGATGTATGGTTTCCCGAGAAGATAGAGAAACAGGTGCAAGCCATTGGCGACCATGATATCTGTTGTTCGCCATGTCTGAAAGGGAACACTCTGGAATCATCGCAACTCTACAAATACAAGTTCTGTTTTGAGCAGCAGCTATTCTTTAGCATCTATGGACATACCATGCTGTGCCAGCGTGATTTTATCCAGAATGAGGATTGCTGGATCCCATCCATTTGGTATGACTGGAGCCTTAGTCTCTTTGCCTATCTCCATCGTGGAGTGGCAGTGGTCGACGAGCCGCTGAACTGGCATCGCCACCACGAGGGGGAGGTAACAATAGGCAAAGGGCAAAGGGAAAATCTCATTACCCCATACATCAAAGGCTATCATAGTTTCCGCCAACTTCAGCAGAACGACAACTGGCAGCTGGTCTATTCTTTTGTCTATCAGCAGACTACTGCCGCGAAAGCCCCACTTGTCCACCAACTTTGCCGTCTTCTCCTCAAGCGTGACCTATGGTCGCTGTTCCGCCTTTGTTGCCTCTGCTGGAAACATCGTGAGCGCATCTATAACACCAACAACACTCATGGTCTGATGGGAAGCCTAAGAGGATTCTTCTTCCCGATGCTCTATGCCTATACTAACGAGAACCAGTTCCGCTACTGTCTTTAATGCAGATTAAAAAATAATACTGCATGATGTATCCCACATTATAAAATATTTCGTACCTTTGCAGAAAATATCATCAAAATATGAACTATGCGCTGATTATTGCCGGAGGCTCTGGCAACCGAATGGGACAAGACATTCCCAAACAGTTTATGCATGTGGACAACTGTCCTATCATTATTCACACCATGCGGGCTTTTCAGCAACACGCTGATATTCACGGCATTGCCGTGGTATGTCTGGCGGGTTGGGAAACGGTAGTACAGTCGTATGCCAATCAGTTCTGCATCGATAAGCTGAAGTGGATTTTCCCTGGCGGAAAGAACGGACAAGAGTCCATCCATAATGGCATCTACGGTTTGAAGGAAGCTGGTTGCAGCGACGATGACCTTGTGCTGATTCACGATGCCGTCCGTCCGCTGCTGTCGCAAGATATCATTTCCAGCAATATCGCTACATGTCAACAGTATGGCTATGCTATCACAGGCATCAAGTGCCGTGAGGCTATCTTGGAAAGTGAAGATGGCTTTGCCAGCACCACCAGTATTCCCCGCGATAAACTTGTTCGCACGCAGACTCCTCAGACTTTCCGACTGAAGAATATCATTGCCGCCCACGAAGAGGCCAAGCAGAAAGGTATCACCAACTCTGTGGCTTCGTGTACGCTGATGGCTGAGCTGGGAGGACGAGAGATGCACATCGTACCTGGTTCGGAAAAGAACATCAAGGTAACTACGGTCGAAGACCTGGAGATTCTTAAGGCGCTGATGAACATCAAAGCAGAATCATGGCTCAAATGAACCCATACCAACAAGACATCCATCAGGTAGCCAGCCAGCTGCAGCTGCCCCAAGACGGCAACATTCTCATTACGGGGGCCACTGGGCTGATTGGTGGTACGCTGGTCGATATACTCATGATGCACAGCCACTGCGCAGTATATGCGATGGGGCGTAATAGCCAGCGGGCAGCACAGCGGTTTGAAGCCTATTGGCAGAACGCTCGTTTCCACTTCATTGAGCACGATGTCTGCAACCCGCTGACACTAGACGTTGATTTCCACTATATCATTCATGCCGCCAGCAATGCCAGTCCAAACTTCTTTCAGCAATCGCCTGTAGAGGTCATGAAGAGTAACCTCACTGGCCTTTGCAACTTGGTCGAGTACGGGATGAAGCACCAGTTACGGCGTATGGTCTATGTTTCGTCTGGCGAAGTGTATGGTGAAGGCGACGGCAGTATCTTTACCGAGCAAAGCAGCGGATATATCAACATCCTGTCCCCCCGGGCGTGTTATCCCTCTTCGAAGCGAGCTGCCGAGACGCTCTGTGCCTCCTATTGTCAAGAGTATGGTGTAGAAATCGTCATTGCCCGTCCTTGCCACACCTATGGCCCCTATTTCACCGAGAACGACAACCGGGTTTATGCCCAGTTTATCCGCAATGCGCTGAAAGGCGAGGACATCGTCATGAAGAGCAAGGGCGAACAGTATCGTTCGTGGATTTACGTCGTCGATTGTGCCGCAGCCATCCTAACGTTGCTGATGAAGGGACAAAGCGGTGAGGCTTACAATGTGGCCAACGCAGAATCGAACATCACCATTTACCAGCTGGCACAAAAGATAGCCACCCTCTGCCAACGACAGGTTATGATGGACATCCAGGAGGGCGGCAACACCACTCCTATCACTAAAGCCGTCTTCTCCACCCGGAAGTTGGAGCAATTAGGCTGGAAGCCCCTGTTTAACATGGACGAGGGACTGGAGCATACCATAAGAAGTTAAGAACATATGCGATTACTCATCGAGAAAATCAAGCTGGCCCTGCAGAAGCGCACGGGAGTAGCCCAGCAGAAAAAGAGCCATGCGACATGGGTAGCCAAAGGTTACAAGAACGAGCCTCTGGTCACTTTCGTCATCCAGTCACACAACAAGAGCCTACAGGTGTGTCACATCTTGCCCAAGCTGCGCATGATGAAAGACGCCGAAATCATTGTCATCGACGATGGTAGCAGCAAGGAACATACCGACCGTCTGATCAGCGAACTGACGGGTGCCAACGAACTGATGATCCGCTCGAACGACCTGTTCGAGAATGTCACCTACGACAAAGCCATCCGAATGGCTAACGGCAAGTATATCGCTCTCATGCAAGACGATGACGACTTCAATGACATCAGTTGGACAGAGGAGGCTGTCCGTTTGTTCGAAAAATACCCGAAGATGGTCATTTTAGGCGGAAAGTGGGGACTCGATGTTCAGTTCGATCATGCGAACCAGAAGGGATGCGGCAAGCGACAGGATATGGGCGACAGCAAGTTCCGGTTCGTGCATGCCGTCAACCGTGCTCCTATGTGGATCAACAAGCCGCTCTACGAACAGCACCTTCACCATATCGACTTCCGTTTCGCCCCGTTCCAGTATGACGATGACGAGCTCTGTCTGCGCTCATGGCTCAACGGCCTGCAGGTAGGCTGGTACGATGCTCAGTTCTTCTCACTGACCAGTGGTGGCATGCGTCTGTGGAACTCAGCTTTCACCCAAGAGCAAATGGAGCGTAACGGCAAGCTGCTCTTTCAGTTGTATGCCGACAAGATGGCAGGCATCACTCAACAGGTAGAAGCCAGCAATAAGACACTATAGACAGGGAGAAGTTTAGTCGTAGATGATAATCTCGCTGCCATGAACAGCACGCTTCTCCTTAGGCGGCAGCTTCATGTAGTCGCCATAGACGATGCGACAGAACTGATCAACATCGGCAGGACCGGCTAAAGTCTTGCCCTCATACACCAACTCACGATGCGGCATGAGCACCTGCTTGGGGAAACGGAAATAGAACCAGCTGCCGTAGGAGTGCATGTATAAGTCACGTTTCCCGAAGCAATGTCCTATCAATCGGAAACAAGGATAGACGACGCTATGCAGTGTGGCATACACCAAACGAGCCAGCATAGGGTATGAATGAGACAGGTCGAAATGTACCACACAAGCCATCTTCGCTGCCAAGCGTTGCAACGATGGTATCATATATCCTTCATAGGGAAAGATGTCGACCTGCAGCCCCCGATATTTTTGGGCAGCAAACGACCTTCCTTCACGACTGTCGTCAGCATACGGGTTGGCATATTCGCTCTTCAAGTCTCTCAGTCGCCCCCAGGGTACAAAGCTATCCTTGTCGGTATGGTGCGTCTGCAACACATATTGGGGATGAGGATGCGCCTCCAGATAACGACATAGTTTCTTGAAATCACGGCGGCTCACCACCACGTCGACATCATCGTCCCAGGGGATGAAGCCCCCATGGCGTACAGCTCCCAACACGTTTCCACCGTCCAATCGACAGGAAACACCAGCCTTCTGAGCAACATCGAACAGATAGGTCAGCATATCGAGCAAACGCAGCTGTGCCTTGCGCAGCGACGACCCATCGGGGTTATATGCCTGTCGCAAATCCTCTTCTGTCTCTCCCGTGTTATATACCTTATTCATCATCAGTTATTGATAATATTTTTCGACAAGACCTTCGATAACCGCTGGTACCAGGTTAGTGATGGGCTGATGCCGCTTCACCCTGCCGCGTATCTCCGTGCTCGACACATTGATCAATGGTACATCTATCGTCCCGATGACATTGCCTCGTGGATAGACGATTACGCGATGATGGCGCAAGATATCCTTCCAGCAGCGCCACCGTTCAAACTGAGCCCAGTTATCGCCACCTATTATTAATATGAACTCACGGTCAGGATAATCCTCCGTCAAGTGCTGTAGCGTGTTCCACGTATACGACGGTTTAGGCAGACGGAACTCGTAATTACAGGCCTTAATGCCCTCAACACCCTCCAGAGCCTTCTGTGCCATTTCGTAGCGCAGCTGGTCATCCAATAAGTCTGTCTCCTGTTTTAAGGGATTTTGGGGCGACAACATCAACCACACCTCATCCAGTCCGCACTGACGCAGAATAGCCTGAGCCAGAGCGATATGTCCTACATGGATAGGATTGAACGACCCGCCGAAAATCCCCGTTTTGATCATCCTAAGAATTCTTTGACTACCTGCAATGCCTCCTGCTTGGCGGTCTCCAAGTCATCATTGACGATAATGCGGTCAAACTGCGAGGCGAAGGTCATTTCATATTCTGCCTTGGCCAAACGCTGCTCGATAGCCTCAGCGGTATCAGTAGCACGACCTTCCAGACGGCGACGCAACTCGCCAACTGAAGGTGGTTGGATAAAAAGACTCAGCGCCTCATCACCATAATATTTCTTGATGTTGACACCACCTTTCACATCGACGTCAAACACCACGTTCTGACCTGCCTCACGCTGACGCTCCACCTGTTGTTTCAGTGTGCCATAGAAGCGGTTCTCATACACCTCTTCATACTCCAGAAACTCGTTGTTGGCAATCTTGGCCTTAAACTCCTCAGGTGTCAGGAAGAAATACTCCACCCCATGCTGCTCAGTGCCACGTGGAGCACGTGAAGTACACGAAATCGAGAAGTAGAGCCTCAACTCAGGATGCTCCTTCATCAACCACTGAACGATGGTCGACTTTCCGCTACCGCTGGGAGCACTGACAATTAACATTTTACCTTTCATCAGAGTGCGTTTAATACTTGTTCTTTAATCTGCTCCAACTCGTCCTTCATCTTGACCACGATGTTCTGCATCTCAGCCTGATTGGACTTCGAGCCTGTAGTATTGATTTCACGTCCCATCTCCTGAGCGATAAACCCTAGTTTCTTGCCCTGTCCTGGCTCATCGGCCATCGTCTCACGGAAATACTTCAGGTGATTGGTCAGACGCTGTTTCTCCTCGCTGATGTCCAGTTTCTCGATATAGTATATCAGCTCCTGCTCCAAGCGGTTCTTGTCGTACTCAGCACCAGGTATCTGTTTCAACCCATCGACGATACGGCTGCGAATCTTCTCTACACGCGACTTCTCGTATGGTTCGATGCTGGCCAGAAGCTGTTCGATGTTGTCTATCTTCTCACCAAACTTCTTCTCCAACGCAGCACCTTCTTGTGTACGGAAATCAACCAAATGCTGGATAGCCTCGCAGACTCCCTGACGGGCAACCTGCCACTCTTCCTCGTCCAGCACCTCTACCTCCGTCTTCGTCAGAACGTCAGGCATACGAACCAGGGTCATCATCCAGTCGATTCCCTCCATCTGGTTCTGCGCGGCAAAATCCTTCAGTTGATTATAATAGTTCTGCATCAGAGCCGTATTCACAGGAGCAGCCTCCGTAGCGGCATCTTTCTCAATCCACAGACTGAACTCCACCTTACCCCTCAGCACCTTTTCGGCTATCAGCTGGCGCACCTCCATCTCTTTCTCACGATAGAGGGGAGCCATGCGAGTGGTCAAGTCGAGCTGTTTGGAATTGAGCGACTTGATTTCGATATTGATTTTCTTTCCCTTGTAGGCTACAACGGTCTTTCCGTAGCCTGTCATTGATTGTATCATAATGTTGTTTTTCTTTAAATATTGACGACAAAGGTACAAAAATTATCTTAAACATGCGCAGAATGACGAGAAAATTCGTACCTTTGCAACTTAAAAAGTATAATATGGCTTGCATACTACATATAGAAACAAGCACTAACGCATGTTCTGTGGCCGTCTCGGAAGATGGGCAGTGCATCTTTGAGCAAGTGGAGCACGGCGAGAAAGGCGCTGGTGCCGAACGGTTAGGCACAATGGTCGACGAGGCATTGTCGTTTACCGATAATCATGCCATACCCTTTGATGCTGTCAGCGTCAGCTGCGGTCCTGGCTCCTATACAGGGCTACGCATCGGAGTGTCGATGGCTAAAGGTATCTGCTACGGCCGCGACTTGAAGCTGTTAGCTGTCCCCACGCTTGAGCTGCTCTGTGTTCCCATTCTGCTCAGACGTCCTGAGATGGAGGAGAATGCCCTACTCTGCCCTATGATCGATGCCCGCAGAATGGAGGTTTATGCTGCCCTCTACGATCGTTCGCTGAAGACTGTACGTGAAGTGGGAGCTGACGCTGTGACTGCCGACACCTACAAACAGTGGCTCGATGAGCGTCCCGTCTACTTCTTCGGCAATGGTGCTAAGAAGTGTATGGACATCATTCATCATCCCAATGCCCACTACATCGACGGCATAGAGCCCTTGGCCAAATGGATGCAGCCCTTGGCTGAGAAACGCTTTCTGAACAACCAGTTTGAAGATGTGGCCTACTTCGTTCCTTTCTACCTGAAGGATTTCGTAGCCATCAAACCCAAGAATTTATTATAACAATATGAATATCAAAGGATTAGACTACAACACCCAACGTGAGAAGTTGGTGATGCCAGAATATGGACGCGAGATACAGAAGATGGTCGACTTGGCCGTCAGCCTCCCTACTAAGGAAGAGCGCATGCAGTGTGCCCTGAACATTATACGCCAGATGGAGAACAAGAATCCACAGATTAGCGAGAGTGCCGACTACGAGCAGACGCTGTGGGACCATCTCTACCTGATGAGTCATAAGCAGTTGGACATTGACTGGCCTTACGACGTCAGCAATGCTGAGACGATACAAACCAAGCCGCAGCCTATGGCACACCCCACGATGAGCTATCAGAGCCGTTCGCGCCATTATGGCAGACTCATGCTTGAGGTCTTTGAGAAACTGAAAACAATGCCTGAGGGCGAGGAACGCGACGAACTGGTACGCATCACCGCCAACCAGATGAAGCGCGACCTGGCAGCTTGGGGGCACGGCTCGCTTGACGACGAGAAGATAGCCGACGACATGGCTCGTTTCACCGACGGCAAGATCCAGATTAATCTCTCTACGTTCCGCTTTGAGCCCGTTGGTGCAAGCATCAACAACGAACCCCGACGTAACAAAAAACGCAAATAATGGCTTCATTCAAGATTGAGGGCGGTCACCTGCTCAGTGGCACCATCACCCCGCAGGGAGCAAAGAACGAGGCACTGCAAGTGATTTGTGCCACGCTGCTCACTAGCGACAAGGTAACCATCCACAACATCCCCGACATCCGCGACGTCAACAACCTCATTCAGCTGTTGCGCGACATTGATGTCAAGGTCGAGAAAATCGGACAAGGTTCTTTCACGTTCCAGGCCGACGCACTCAACCTGGAATACCTGCAGAGCGACCAGTTCGTGCAGAAATGTGCCGACCTGCGTGGCTCCGTCTTGATGATCGGTCCGCTGCTGGGACGCATGGGAAGAGCCATTGTCACCAAGCCCGGTGGCGACAAAATCGGGCGTCGCCGACTTGATACCCACTTCCTGGGATTCAAATACCTGGGTGCAAAGTTCCAGCATATCGAAGGGCGCAACGTCTACGAGATTAGCGCCAAACAACTGAAGGGTACCTATATGCTGTTGGACGAAGCCTCCGTGACGGGTACGGCCAATATCATCATGGCTGCCGTTTTTGCCGAAGGTACCACCACGATTTATAATGCTGCGTGCGAACCCTATATCCAACAACTGTGCCACATGCTCAACCGCATGGGTGCCAACATCAGCGGAATAGGTTCCAACCTGCTGACCATCAATGGTGTCAAACAGCTACACGGCACAGCGCATAAGATGTTGCCCGACATGATTGAAGTAGGCTCATTCATCGGAATGGCAGCCATGTGTGGCGACGGCATCCGCATCAAAGACGTTTCCATCAAGGACCTGGGCATCATTCCTGAGGCTTTCCGCCGACTGGGTGTCAGCGTGCAGGTGGATGGTGACGACCTGTATATCCCCCGACAGAAGCATTATGTAGTCGACTCGTTTATCGACGGTACCATCATGACGCTGGCCGACGCACCTTGGCCCGGACTGACACCCGACCTGCTCAGCGTGCTCATCGTGGTAGCCACCCAGGCGCGCGGCTCCGTCCTGTTCCATCAGAAGATGTTCGAGAGCCGTCTGTTCTTTGTCGATAAGCTCATCGACATGGGCGCCCAGATTATCCTCTGCGACCCTCATCGTGCTGTGGTGGTAGGTCATGATCGCAAGAAGACACTCCGTGCCCAGCGCATGTCCAGCCCCGACATCCGTGCAGGTATCGCCCTGCTGATAGCTGCCATGAGCGCCAACGGCACCAGCACCATCAGCAATATTGAACAGATAGACCGTGGTTACGAGAATATCGAAGGCCGTCTGAACGCCCTCGGTGCAAAAATAGAGAGAATCAACTAGTATCCCTAGTAAGACTAGAACAACTAGAAAGACTAGAAAAAAAATGATTAAGAAAGAAGACGTCTACAAGATAGGCCGTTTGGGCAAGGCACACGGTGTGAAAGGCGAGGTGTCTTTCCAGTTCGACGACGACATCTTCGACACAGCCGATGCCGACTACCTCATTCTCGATATCGACGGCATCCTGGTGCCTTTCTTCATGGAGGAATACCGTTTCCGAAACGACTCGCTGGCACTGGTCAAGTTCTGCGACGTAGACACTCAGCAGCGCGCCTCCGAGCTGACAGGCTGCGACGTCTATTTTCCTCGCTCCATTGCTGATGAACGGGCTGAGGGTCTCTCCCTCTCCAGCTTAGTAGGCTTCGATTTAATCGAAGCGAACGGGAAAGGGAAGGTAGGCACCATCGCTGCCATCGATGACACCACGCAGAATATTCTCTTCGAACTGGAGGATGGCACGCTGATTCCCGCCTCCGATGACCTGATTACCAACATCGACACCACCCGACAACAGATAACCATGCAAATCCCAGAGGGATTATTAGATATATGAAGAAGAAACAAATAGCCATTCTCGGCTCTACGGGATCCATCGGCACACAAGCCCTGGAAGTCATCGAGGAGCATTCCGACCTCTATGAGGTGTACTGTCTGACAGCCAACAACCGTGTAGAACTGCTGGCCGAGCAAGCCCATAAGTTCAAACCTGCCGCCATCGTCGTTGCCAACGAGCAGCGTTATGACGAGCTGAAGCGCCTGATGGACGATATGCCCGATGTCAAGGTCTATGCCGGAGCAAAGGCCATCGACGAAATCGTAGAGGCTGAGCCCATCAATATCGTGCTCACCGCTATGGTAGGTTTTGCCGGACTATCACCCACCATCCACGCTATCAAGGCCCACAAGGCCATTGCGCTGGCCAATAAGGAAACGCTGGTGGTGGCTGGCGAACTGATTCGCGACCTGGCCTCCGAGTTCCACGCCCCTATCTTACCCGTCGACAGCGAGCACTCTGCCATCTTCCAGAGTTTGGTGGGCGAAGATAACAATCCTATTGAGAAAATTCTGCTGACAGCATCAGGCGGTCCTTTCCGCAATTTCACGATGGAGCAGATTGCCAAGGTCACCAAGGACGATGCCTTGCGTCATCCTACATGGGACATGGGTGCCAAGATTACCATCGACTCTGCATCGATGATGAACAAGGGTTTCGAGGTCATCGAGGCCAAATGGCTCTTTGGTGTCAAGGCCTCGCAGATACAGGTATTGGTTCATCCTCAGAGTATTGTCCACTCAGCGGTGCAGTTCCAGGACGGTGCTGTAAAGGCTCAGTTGGGTGTGCCCGACATGCGTCTCCCCATCCAGTATGCTTTTTCGTTCCCCAAGCGACTGACTCTCAGTGGCGACCGTCTCGACCTCTTTGCCACCCAGAAGCTGGAGTTCTTCGAGCCTGACCTGAAGAAGTTCCGCTGTCTGGCACTCGCCTTCGAGTCTATCCAGAAGGGCGGAAACATGCCTTGCATCGTCAATGCAGCCAATGAGATTGTGAACCGCGGATTTCTGGAAGACCGTTGCGGATTCCTGCAGATGAGCGACATCATTGCCGAGACCATGCAGCGTTGCACGTTCTCTGCCACTCCCGATTACGACACCTATATCGCCACTGATGCCGAGGCTCGTCGCATTGCAACCGAACTAATGAATAAATAGTAATAATGGAAGTATTTTTAATCAGAGTATTACAATTCATCCTGGCCATCTCGCTGCTCGTCCTGTTGCACGAGGGCGGCCACTTCTTCTTCGCCAAGCTCTTCGGAGTGAGAGTGGAGAAGTTCTATATCTTCTTCGACTGGAAGTTCAGCCTGTTTAAGTTCAAGCCCAAGAACAGCGACACCGAATATGGTATCGGCTGGCTACCTCTGGGCGGCTACTGCAAGATAGCAGGTATGATTGACGAGAGTTTCGATACCGAGCAGATGAAACAGCCCGTCCAGCAATACGAATTCCGCGCTAAACCCGCATGGCAGCGCCTGCTCGTCATGATTGGCGGTGTGCTGGTCAACTTCCTGTTAGCCCTCTTCATCTATGGCCAGATTCTCTTCTGGTGGGGCGACACCTACATCCCCGTCAAGGACATGACGCTGGGTATGAAGTTCAACCAAGAAGCCAAGTCGTATGGATTCCAAGACGGTGATATATTAATAGGTACGGAGAAACATGCCTTCAAGGACTTCTCTGCCGACCTTTATCGCGACATTTCCGAGGCCACCCGTGTCGACATCATTCGTGACGGCAAACCGATGAGCATCAACCTGCCTGGCGAACTCAACCTGCTCAACATGATGAAGGCAGACCCCTCGTTTGTACGTCCCTTGTTGCCTGCTAAGGTCGACAGCATCATGCCCGGTATGCCTGCCGAGAAGATTGGCATGAAGAAAGGCGACGAAATCCTCGCCCTCAATGGTGCCCCCATTGATTCCTACAACGAGTTCATTGACCAGTTAGGCCGCCGATCCGACATGCTGGCTGTAGCTCAAACCCCAGCCGACAGTCTGAAGGCGCGCACCGTCACCCTCGTCATCAAGCACAACTCCCAACTGTCTAATCGTTGTTTGCAACGCTTTGTACCTTTAGGTCAAAGAACTGTCAACTGTCAACTGTCAACTGACACAGCCACTGTCGTGCTCACTCCCGACCTGAAGCTGGGCTTCAGCGTCCAGAGCATTGCAGGCCTCTACCAGCCCATTACCCGCGAGTACGGTTTCCTGGAGAGCATCCCCGCAGGCATCAAGTACGGTTTCCACGTGCTGGCCTCTTATGTCGACGACCTGAAGTATGTCTTCTCTGCTGAGGGTGCCAAGTCGCTGGGCGGTTTCGGAGCCATCGGAAGCCTCTTCCCACCCATGTGGGACTGGTACATGTTCTGGAAGATGACCGCTTTCCTCTCTATCATCCTCGCCTTCATGAACATCCTGCCCATCCCCGCTCTCGACGGTGGCCACGTGCTGTTCCTGCTCTACGAGATGATTACCCGCCGCAAGCCCTCCGAGAACTTCATGATCAAAGCCGAATATGTAGGTTTCGGCATCCTCATCCTATTGATGGTGGTTGCCAATCTCAACGATATTCTACGGGCATTAGGCTATATGTAACTTTAGAGAGAATATCAACCTATTGATTATATAATCAGTTTCACGCGGAAGCCTCGTTTGGTGGGTTCCTCGATGACTTGCTTGCACTGCTCTGAGAGTTCGGCGCGATGTGCGTCGCTCAGCGGTGTGGCGGTCATCTTTTCCACCATGAAGTCGAGGGCGGTGATGCCCGATTGTTCGCTGTGAGTGATGCGGACGGTGATAGGACGATGCTGGGCCATCACGTCGTCGAGCATCTTGTCTGTCAGCCGCTCTGCCGTTTCCAGCTTCTCGGTGATGCCGTACTTGTGGCAGAAGGCACCCATCGTAGAGTGCATGCCCAGGAAGTCGAAGTCGGGACCCTCGATCTCGAACACCTCCTTGCGGATGCGCTGGATAAAGGCCTTGGTGGCACTGTGGACAGGATTCTCGAAGATCACCTCAGGCGAACCATCCTCGTGGATATAACCGTCGTACATGAAGAAGATGCGCGTCGAGACATCGTGGGCAAACTTCATCTCGTGGGTGACGATGAGCATGGTCATGCCCTCCTTGGCCAGCTGGCGGATGACGCTGAGCACCTCGCCTACCATCGTCGGGTCGAGGGCCGATGTGGGCTCGTCGAAGAGGATGACGTCGGGCTTCATGGCCAGGGCGCGGGCGATGGCTACACGCTGTTTCTGACCACCAGAGAGACTCGACGGATAGACGTCGGCCTTCTCAGCCAGGCCTACCTTGCGCAACAATGAGAGACCCTCCTGGCGTGCTTCTTCATCTGGCACATGGCGCAGTTGGCAAGGCGCAAAGATGACGTTCTCTAGCACGGTCTTGTGCTCGAAGAGGTTAAACGACTGGAACACCATGCCCATCTTCTGGCGCAGCCTATTGACGGGATAGCCCTTGGTGAGGATGTCCTCGCCATCGACGATGATACTGCCACTGGTAGGCTGTTCCAACAGGTTCAGACAGCGCAGGAAAGTACTCTTGCCCGTGCCCGAAGGACCGATGATGGAGATGACCTCACCGCGATGTACCTCAGTCGTGATGTCGCGCAAGACATCAAGCGAGCCGTAGCTTTTCTTCAAGTGGAGAAGCCTCACCCCCGACCCCTCTCCAAAAGGCGAGGGGAGTGAAATGTTCTGTGATTCGTTTTTCCTGCGGACAACAAACCAGGCACCGCCACCTATTATTATAATAAGGAGAGCCATACCCCACCAAAGGTATCCACTCCCCTCGCCCTTTGGAGAGGGGTTGGGGGTGAGGCTAGTTAGTATATTGCTTTCCCCCTTTCGCGTCAACAACACGATATGCGAATCGATATAGCCGTCGGAGAAGAGCACCTGTTTCTGTCGCTCTTCGGTAACGCTGATAGCTCCCATGGCCATGTCAGCCTTGCCCGTCTGCACGGCAGGTATCTGTGCGGCGAAGTCCATGATGAGGTACTCCAGTTGCCAGTTACGCCGGTTGGCCCATTCGGTCAGCAGTTCCGGCTCCAGACCCGAAAGTTTGCCGGTATTGATAAAATTGAACGGCGGCATAGCCGGATAGGTAGCCACACGCAGGGTGCGCCCCGTGCCGCGCTGCTCGGGAATGGTCATGGCCGAGGGGTCTTCGGCATTGCTCCAGCGGTCCAGGATCTTCTGGTAGGTACCATCGCGTCGGATTTCGGCCAGAAAACTGTTGAAGTCCTGCTGCAGTTCGGTATTGTCAAGTCGATAGCAGGCTCCTATCGGGATCGGTGTCAGTCCTGCACCCACCGAATCCACCTTTTCAAGCAGCTCCTTATTGAACAACAGCGTCAGACTCTCACCGCCCGCTGCATCTACCTTGCCGTTCTCTAAGGCTGCCAGCAGGTCGGTCTGACTGGTCATGCGCAGGATGTTTGCATCGGGAGCCATCTCGGTGACGGCAATATCCTGTATGCTGCCGATAATCACTGCTACATCCTTGCCGTTAAGCGCCTGGAAAGCGGGAGGAACGCTTGACAGGTTCGCAGCATCGGCGGTTGCATTGCTATCAGTGGCCGACAGCATCGTTGGCACGTAACCCAGCATGCCAAACAATGTCAGCACCACTGCTGCAATGATGGCCTTTGCACGCTTGCGCTGAACAAGACTCTGTAGCAACAGTCCGATGAGCCACGCCATGAGGAAATAGATGATGGCCGTCACGATAAGTGGGAAGAAGGCATCGAACGTGCGCGAGCGTATCAGGTCGGAGGCGCGCGTCATATCGGCCACGGCGATGTAGCCCACGATACTCGTGCCCTTCAGCAGACTGATTACCTCACCTTGATAGACGGGCATCACTGCCTTGACCACCTGTGGCAGCACAATCTTGAAGAACGTCTGGCGCGGCGTGAAGCCCAGAGCCAGTCCCGCCTCCGTCTGTCCGCGGTCGATGCCCTGAATGGTGGTACGCAGCATCTCGCTGATATAGGCCGCAGTATTCATGGCGAAGGTAACGACGGCCACCACGATGCCCGTAGCATCCAGCGGTGCCATCACCACATAGTACATCAGCATGAGCAGCACCAACACCGGCGTACCGCGCATCAAGTCGATATACACCTTCGCCACTTGCTGCAGCCATCGACGGCGACTCATGCGCATCCAGCACACCAGTCCGCCTAAGAGCGTGCCCAGCAAGGCGGCGCAGAGCGTGATGAGCAGCGTTACCTGCAGACCATCGAGTATCATCCTGTAGCGATCTTCGGCTATCAGGTTATCGTAGAAACTTTCTATCATACCTTCACTATTCGTTTAGTGTCTGTCACAAATCGTTTAACACATTCAACTTGCAAAATTACAAATTTCTGACAAATTACTATCCAATTGTTCAAATTTAACGTTATTTCCAGTATTAAATATAATATTTATGCAAAAAACCTCAAGACTTCTCAACTAAACAATGACAACAATCCCCGAGATTCATGGCGAGTCTCGGGGATTGTTGTCATTTGTAGTACCCTATCCGGACATCGTGGCGGGGGGGACGGAAGGGCGCCCAGGAGATGTGGAGCCAACCATTGCCGGTGAGGAGTTGGTCGGTCAGGGCGTGATGGCGGAGGAAATCGACCAGACGCTGGAAATGCTGAGGGTCCTTGGGGTGGATGTCGGCAGCCTGGCCCAGGAGGTGCTGCGAACCAGCGACACCACCGACTAGAGCGTTGACGCGCGGGTTGCGGCAACCGGAGTTGATGATGATGGGGCCGACGGCCTCGCGGGCAGGTTCCAGGAGCATCAGGCAGCCGTAGGTCATGTTGGCCACGTGCTGTAGCGATGGTTTATTGTCGGGGTACTTCCTCACATTGAGGAATTCATCCAACGTAATGTGAGGCGATAAGCGAACGCAGTCCATTATACTCCCATGCATGCTGTTGTTCCCAATGCTGTCAGAGCTGCGGTTGCAGCTGCGATAACAATCCTCAAAAGGACTTCCCAAATCGTGTTTTTCTTCATAATCGTTGTGTTTTAAAGGGTTAATTACTAGGGTTATTTTCGTGGTCTAAACCACCTCTCTTTTACTCTACGAAGGTACAAAAAAATATCGAGAAAACCAAATGTTTTCCCGATTATTTTCAGCGAATTAAGCAACTTTTTTAGGAGGGTCAATATCGCTCTTGTGATTGTTATCTAAAGTGCACAATAGGGTCGGTTCCGCTGTGCACTATAGCCTGAGCGTCCGACATCACTTGTTCCCACGAGAAACCTATGCCCTCGTTGATTTCCTGTTCGGCCTGGTCAATACGAGCATTCATCTCCTCCAGATTGCTGGGACCGACAAGCGGCATTCCTGGCCAATTGTCGATGTCATATCCTAAGGTAGATACATCGGCATGCATCGCAGCCCCAACAGGTTCTGCAGCCATATCTGTAGATTGCTCTATGTCCTTCTTTTCTTCGCTCATAGGTCTCTGTTTTTTCGTTTCACTATGCAAAAGTAGGGATTATTTTCATAACCTCCAAATTTTATCCCACTTTTTTATCCTTCTTCCCCCTACACAGGGGGATAAGAGAGGGTCTCGGACGAAGAAACGGAAGCCGCGATTGCCGACTTCCGTTTCCTGTTTTTATCTTTAAAACAGATCAGAGAACCGTCCCGTGATCTATCTTTCTCTGCTCACGCGGGGGCTGCCCCCTTGAGCAAGGTAAATAAGTTGTCCTCAAGTTTGACAAAAATATGCCGTTACCCATCGGTTTATCGGTTAAACTTTTTCCATTTCACTTCTCACCATATGGAGTATACAAGATGCTTGTACATTTTGTGTTATCAACATTAACAGGCTCTATAATGACACCCATAGTATGGGTCGCTTTAGTATAACCATCAATATAGATTGCTTTCATTTGTTTAGAGTCGTATGAAAGTTGATTATAACGTTCGTTCAAATAATCAACAGCATTTGCAAATTTGGCAAAATCTAGAACAATATATACATTACTTAACTTGTTATTTTTAAAAACATAACTAACTGCACAGTTGGTGCTGCCAAAGTCATAGTTATATAAGAGAAGTTGGTCGTTTTCAGAGACCAATTTATGAGTATCTTTTCCCTTTATTGTTTTTAATGATTCATTCCATTCAAATATTGGTGTATCATAAAGTGTATATTTTGGAATAACGCGGACATTACATATATCAGATGAAAAGCCATTTGACGCTTTTATTTGAGTCTCACCAACGTGCATCCCTGTAACTTCTCCTTTGGAATTTACTTTGGCTACGAAATCATTTTCGGCTTCCCATTTAGTCGCTTCTGGGGCAACCAACGTTTTTGTGTCGTTGCAAAACATAGACATACTATGTGGATTGATTACAACCTTAGAGGTATTTGTGTTATCATCATTATTGCTTGAGCATGCCACAATAAACAAGCTAAATAATAACATCATAATCTTTGTTTTATTAATTCTTTTCATTGTTTTAGATGGGCGTTTATATGCCATTGCCCTTCGGCTTTAATATGTTATTTACACAATTCCATTGCTTGTTTCACAGCATTAATAGCTGTTTGGATTGGACATTCAAAAAGTTCTTTTGTACTATGCAGCTCACCGCTATGAATGTAGTCTTTTTCTACCTTATATTGTTCTAAAAGGTTTTGAGCTTCCCGTTCAACTTTACCAGCATTCTTTTCCAGTTGCCAAGTTTTCACTGTAGTCCAACCAGAGCGACCACCATAGCCACCTTCGTCATTCAACCTGTATTCTCTTTTGTTGATTGCTTTATCTACATCTTTTATATTATTCTCAATCATACCGACCTTTGTGTATTTGCCATTTACTGCTACATAAACCACACCAGTGCCACTTTCCCTATTACGGATAGCGATACCAAAAGGTCTACATACGATGCAATGACCTGAACGGTCTTTTAACCGATGTCCATAAGGGCAGGGGTTGGTTAAAACGAAGCCACAGCCTTGTTTCTTGGCTTTGTCGTGATACACCTTTACGATTTCGCCACGAGCATCATATATATCGGATGGGTTGATGCCATGATGTTTAATGAACTCTTTTTCATCATTTGTTAGTACCTTTAAAATATCATCCATAATCCCATAGTTTTAAGTTAATACTTTCTTACATCCAGCACCAACTTAAAAAAGAAGGCGCAAGCTTTTGCCATACGCCTAAGAGGTTCACCACAAACCCACATACAGATATAGGAAAGCCTGCGCACTAAAACGCTGCTTTATTCTGTATGTTGTTTGCTCTCTTTTCTTTGAGTGGTGATTTCTTAGGCAATCGAGCAATATGTCTTGCACTCTTTAACAGAATGCAGGGGCAAAGATACGCAATTATTTTGATTTATGAACAAGAATTACGACTATTTTTTGTAGAAAAACAAAAAAAATAAATTTGGGTAACGCGGGGAAACACCCGTTCTACCATAGGTTTCACGTAAAAAACGAATCCCAAATTTAGAAAAAAAATGAAGAATGCCTTTTTTGAGGCTTGCAAATTATTAAAAAATCAGGTGTTTAAAAACGTATACGGACTTTCAAGAGTCCCGCTTGGAACATCCGCGAAAACTGCGTACCTTCGCAGATGAAATTTCACCAGTCGGAGTTTCTGCTGCATTCTTTTCGATGTCAGTCAGCAGTCAAAAACTTAGCACGGCTCCGTGGCACGAGATGAAGTACGCCTATCTATGTCATCGTGCATGTGCGAGAAGGCATTTTTATACCTATTATAATTATGTCAAAAGTACAAAACTCCAACCTCAACGGTTGGCACACCAACACAGACTTGGGCTGTGACATTAAGACCATTCTTCACAGCGACCGCAAGATGAAGGCGGGCAAGAGTTATCAGGGCGTTTTGAAGCTCGACCAGGAGGGCACCATCGACGAGTTCCTCTCGCGCGACCCTCATTATACTTTCGTCGAGACGCTGCCCTGGAGCATGAAGCGCAATCCGCGCGTGTTCAACGGCAAGTACATCTCGATTACCCGTCAGGACAACGGCGCACTGCGCCTGAACTTCAAGCAGATGCCAAAGCTTGACACGAAC
>SUYH01000031.1 GCA_015060535.1 Prevotella sp. | reverse complement strand
CCACAGGCATCTGATTCTAAGTCCCCCATATAGCCTCAATATGTCGTACATGTTATATTCTGCTTATGTCTTTTAATCGTTGTTTATAGATTTCACTTTATTTCGGTTGAAGACTCTGTCGGTATTCGCTGGGGGACTGACCAAGATGTTTCGTGCAGTAACGGCTGAAGTAGGAGAGCGACGTGAAGTTCATCAGGTCGGATATCTGGGTGAGGGACAGGCGTTCATCATTCAGATAGTCTTTTAGTATAGGTATGGTGTGACGGTTTATATACGAGCTGACACTATGGCCAGTCACGCGTTTGATGGTGGCCGAGAGATACTTGGGTGATACGTTCAGGCGTTCTGCATAATAGCTCACGTCACGCTCGGTTCGGCTGATGCCAGTAGCCAGCAGTGCCATCAGTTGTTTCACGATGTAGGCTGTGCGGTCTGTCTGTGTGTCTGTTGTATCACGCTGGGCGTGGGCCTCGAAGATGTCGTACATCATCGTCAGGCAGAGACTACCCATCAGTTCACGATAGAACTGCAGATGGCGGTCGTCCATGCGGTCGCGCAGACGATGAAAGTCTGCCAACAGATGCTGTGCCTGCTCGTCTGAGAGTTTGATGATGGGGTTTTGATTCAGCGAGATACTGCCGCCGATGCTGTAATTGTTTGACGGCAACAGGTTCTGCAGAAACTGATAATCAGCAGCAAACCACTCTGCTTGCAAGTCTTCATGTGCCGCTAAATTGCTGATACGATCAGGTGTAGGTATCACCACCAAGTCGTTCTTGACAATGTGGTAGCAATGTTCGTTGAACACAAAACTTGCCTCGCCTGCCAAGCAAAGCATATGCATGCAGGTGTGACTCAACTCATAGGAATTCATCCCGTAGAAGTCTGTGGAATATAGAAAATCTGCCTTCATGACTGCGCAAAATTACACATTATTTTATATATAAAAGAACGATTTAGGCAAAAAGTGAAAATTGTGAAGTAATTTGTGAAACAAAAGTATCAGGAAATCGTCGTAACTTTGCACCCAAATTCAAAAGTATATTTAAAATGAATATCAAAAGTATCATCACAGCCGCCATAGCATTGCTGATTTCCACAGCTTGCAGCGGTGGCGCAAAACAGGAGAAAGTTATGAACAAGGATGGTAAAAGTTTGGTAGTATTCTTCTCACATGCGGGAGACAACTACTCAGTAGGAAACATTGAGGTAGGTAACACGAAGATTGTGGCAGACTACATCACAGAAGTGACAGGTGCAGAGCAGTTTGAAATCGTTACCCGCAAGTACGACGGCATGGCTTATACACCGCTCATCAATCTGGCAAAGGAAGAAGTTAAAAACGGTGAGTTGCCTGAATATGAAGGCGACGTCGACCTAAATAAATACGACACTGTGTTTATCGGTGGCCCCGTATGGTGGGGCACTTATCCTCAAGTAATGTTTACCTTCTTCAAGAAGCATGTTAATGACCTGAAGGGCAAGACTGTCATCCCTTTCACCACCCACGAAGGTTCTGGATTGGCCAATTGTGTGGAGGATGTGAAGGAAGCATTCCCTGGGGCAAATGTCACCAAGGGCTTCAGCATCTACGGTCACGAGGTGCGCACAGAAAAGAAAAAGGTCGAGAAGTGGCTTAATAGTTTAGGATATTAATAACGAAGATTATGGAGTATATTAAGCTATCAAACGGTGTCAAGATGCCGACATTGGGCTACGGTGTGTTTCTCGTAAGCCCTGACGAGTGTGAGCGTTGTGTGAGCGATGCTTTGAGTGTGGGCTATCGCCTGATTGATACGGCACAGGCTTACCAGAATGAGGAGGGCGTTGGCAATGCCTGGCGCAAGAGTGGCATCAAGCGCGAAGATTTGTTCCTTGTAACAAAGGTCTGGATATCCAATGCTGGTGAAGAACAGGCTGCCAAGAGCATCGATGAGAGTCTGCGTAAGTTGCAGACGGAGTACATTGATTTGTTACTCATCCATCAGGCCTATGGCGACGTGTTCGGCACATGGCGGGCTATGGAGAAGGCCTATCGTGCAGGCAAGGTTCGTGCCATCGGCGTGAGCAACTTCCAGGCAGGCCGTTTCTTCGACTTTGCCCACTATGTAGAGCTGAAGCCTATGGTGAACCAGCTGGAATGCAACACGCTTTCTCAGCAGACTGGAATTGAGCCGATTCTTGGCGAGTTTGGCACTAAAATGATGGCATGGTATCCACTCGGTGGACAAGGCACTGACGGCATCGTAAAGAGCGAATTACTGGCTTCTATTGGTGCTAAGTACAACAAGACTGCCGCTCAGGTCGCTCTCCGTTGGCTCACCCAGCGTGGCATCGTGGCTATTCCAAAGTCGAGCCATAAGGAGCGCATGGCGCAGAACATCGACATCTTCGACTTCTCGCTGAGCGACGATGATATGGCTCAGATTGCCAAGATGAACCAGCACGACGCAGGTACCAGAGATTTCGGCGACCCACAGTTTGTGAAATACTTAATTGAGAATTACGGATAATAAAAAAACAACTATGTTAGGAAACTTTTCTTATTACAACCCAACCAAACTGTATTTTGGTGATGAGTCTTTGAACTTCCTCAAGGACGAACTGAAGGGCTACGGCCCAGTGGTGCTGCT
>SUYH01000003.1 GCA_015060535.1 Prevotella sp. | reverse complement strand
TGCAATGTGGGAGAGTAGGAGGCCGCCACTTTTTCAAGAAGACACCCTGTTTCATTTTGATTCAGGGTGTCTTTGTTTTTTCTCCTTGTTCGAGAAAAACTCAATATTATTTGGTTTTCTGCTTACTTAATCGTACCTTTGCGCATAGGAATGACACAACTGAAGCGCTGGCTCGTCTGGCTGAGCCGTATTCACCGTTGTCTGGGCTTTGGTATCCAGTCGCCTACAGACTATTCGTTCGTTCGCTACGTAGTGAATGAGCATACGAGATATTATGCTTACGACGAGCTAAGGGATGAGGACTGGCTTACACAAAAGTTGGGCAGACTGTATTTCCGACTGGCCAACTGGCGACAGCCTAGCGTGATGCTCTGCGACGAGTATCAGAAATATTGGCAGACGGGCTGCAGGAGTTTGAGCTTTGCCGACCATGTGGATAGAGTAGAGTTGGCGCGTGTCACCATTGAGGACCAGGAGAGCTGGCATTCGCTATTGACGAAGGTCGACGAGCAGTCGGTTATTGTCGTCGAAGGGATATGGCGTAACCCTCAGCGGTGGAAATCGATATGTATGGCTGATCAAGTGATGACTACTTTCGATTTGTATTATTGTGGCATTGTGTTATTTGAAAAGAAGCGATATCAGAAACATTATATCATAAATTTCTAAAAACCAGACTATGAAAATAACTAAGGTATACACGCGTGGTGGAGATAAAGGCAAGACTTCGCTGGTAGGCGGAAAACGGGTGTCGAAAGCCAGTCGTAGATTGGAGGCCTACGGCACGGTGGATGAGCTGAGTGCCCATTTAGGTTTGTTGGCGGCCCTATTGCCCGACGGTCACGAGCAAGAGATGGTGATACGGATCCAGAACAACCTGTTTAACGTCTGCACCAATCTGGCTACGGAACAGGAGACAACGACGCTCTACCCATCAGCCTATCTACAGGACGGTGAGACAGAACTCCTAGAAAAGGAGGTCGACAGCATCATGAAGGAACTGCCCGAGGCACAAGGATTCATATTGCCAGGAGGTACGCAACAAGCTGCTCAGACTCATGTTTGCCGTACCGTTTGCCGAAGAGCCGAAAGACGTATCGTCGCCCTTTCAGAAGAGGCGCTAGTCAGCCCGGAAGTGCAGCAGTATGTGAACAGATTAAGTGATTATTTGTTCGTTTTGGCTAAAAAGTTGAATTTTGTTGCCGGAAAGAGTGAAAAAATATGGCAGAATGCTTGTAAATAAGAAAAAAAATATTACTTTTGCGGGCAAATTCAAAATTAATAATTAAGAACTATGTATTGGACACTAGAATTAGCATCAAAATTGGAAGATGCACCTTGGCCCGCAACCAAGGACGAGCTGATAGATTATGCCATCCGCTCAGGAGCACCTCTTGAGGTTTTAGAGAACCTGCAGGAGATAGAAGATGAAGGTGATGTATACGAAAGTATCGAGGAAATCTGGCCCGACTATCCTTCGAAAGAGGACTTCCTCTTCAACGAGGATGAGTATTAAAGCTTAACTAGATGGAAATCAGCGAGGTGTGAAAATGGTAAATACTTTCATACCTCGTTTTTTTTTAAGGACAGCCATTGAATTGCTTATAGACCAGCGCGTATTCACGATGGCCGATGGCTTCTGATTGCGTAGGGATTCCCGAGGCGGTCTGCTCAATACATTGTAGGATGTGCGAGCGAACATCATCGAATGTCAGCCCATTTGTTACGATAGCTCCAGCGTTGATGTCCATGTCGTCCTTCATGTGCCGGTATGTCTCAGGATTCGAGCAAATCTTGATGACGGGCGAGATAGCGGAGCCTGCTACGGAGCCGCGTCCCGTAGTGTAGAGCACCAGTTGACAGCCACAAGCCGCCATCTCCATGATTTCCGCATTGTCGTTGATGTTGGGGAATCCCCAGCGCGCCTCGCCGTCGGGTACTACGTCCATCATCCATAAACCTGGTTTGTTAGGTGCAACACCGGGGTAGGTTAGACCTTGGATAGGGCGCGAACCGCTTTTACAATACGAGCCCAGCGACTTCTCCTCGATGGTGGTCAGTCCGCCCGTGGCATTACCCTGAGAAAAGCTGTCGTGACCCATCTGCTTATAGTATTTGTCGGCCTTGACGATACAGTTATAGAGGCGTGCGCCTAACTCCGGATTGACAGCTCGTTGTTGCAACAGCTGCTCACAGCCGATGAGTTCGCCCGGCTCTTCGAAGATACAGGTGGCACCATGATCGACGAGCCAGTCGAAAGTGGCACCAACGGAGGGGTTGGCTGTAATGCCGCTATAGCCGTCGGAGCCCCCACAGACGGTACCTATCATGAGGTCGCTCCAATCAATAACCACTTGGGGCGTAGCGGCTATCTGGTGCAACATGTCACCCACCGTGCTGATACCCTTGTCGATAGAAGGACGTGTGCCGCCCTCCTCCTGAATGACGATGAGCGAGGCTGGGCGTCCGCTGTCCTTGATATCTTGCAGAAGCCGATTGCGTTGGAAGTTCTCACAGCCTAGCGACACTAGCAATACGGCACCCACATTGGGGTGCGTGCAGAGCTGCCGCATCATTCGTTCGGCATAGTCGTTAGGGGCACAGCCGCCAAAGCCTATCAGATGCACTTCCTGCTCCTGATAGTATTGGGCTATGCGGGCAGCCACATGGTGAGCACACTCTACCAGATACGTAACCACTACTACATTGCGAATGCCCTTGCGCCCGTCCTTGCGTTGATATCCCTTCATCACAGTTCCAGCACTTTATACGACACGCAATTGTTGTGAATAAGGTCCCAGTCGAGCTCTACACCCACGCCAGGCGCCTTGGGAACGGTGATGTTTCCTTCGCCATCAATGGGCAACAGCCCTTTCATGGGGAACTGGAAATCCTCTTCGGGTACGAAGTACTCGAACCACTTGCAATTACGGATGGCACACGACACGTGCAGATTGACAACGTCCATGTAGTTCATCGTCGTGGTATGTATCTCGCAGTTCAGTCCGAAACTCTCGGCCAAGTGGGCTATCTTCAGCGTACCTGTGATGCCGCATTTCCAAGATACATCAGCACGCACGATATCGGCAGCCTTCTGACTGATAACCTGTGCCACGCCCCAATGACAGCCACGAGTGGTCTCTGTGGCAGCTATCGGCAGGTCGAGCGCCTTGCACAGCTCCGTATATTTATACAGCTCAAAGTCGCGGAATGGTTCTTCCAGCCAGATATAGTTCAGGCGCTCCAACTGGCGCCCCACCTTAATCGCCTCGTCGAGGGTATATTCGGCTACGGGGTCACTCATCAGTCCGAAGTCAGCACCTACGGCCTTGCGCAGATTCTCGTGGATGCGCATATCCGTCTCGATGGGGCCCGGCGGATGCACCTTGTAGCACTTGATGCCTCGCTCCTGATAGTAGAGCGCCTCGTCGATGTATTCCTGCTCGGTGGTGTGGAACAAGCCGCTGGCATAGACGGGCAACTGTTCGCGATAGGCACCCAGATACTGATAGAGAGGCAGACCTGCAGCCTTCGCACAGATGTCCCATAGGGCGACATCAATAGGGCCAGGCAGATAGACGGGGAAGAACGTCAGGTGGCGGTCAATGTTCCAGAACTCGTGCCATATCTTCTCGCGGTCGTAGGGCGAACGGCCCAGCACCACGGGGGCGATATTATCCATGATATACGCCTCGGTGACGTTACCCGAGCGAGCTGCCAGAGCGGTGGCAATACCCTCAATACCCGTATTGGTGGTCAGCTTCAGCACCAGCACGTCCCAATCCATGGCGCTCTTACCCTTGCGCTTGTCGTCGAACAGACACTTGTCGCGGCGCACCCACCACGTTTCAATCTTTTGGATGATCATAGTTTATTTGAATTTGATTTGTTTAATAGGAACGAAAAGTTTCAGCGTGAGCCACGCCAGCAGATACATCGTGCTGGCAATCATGAAGATGGTAGCATAGCTGCCCGTCCACTCCAGGATTAGTCCCACGAACGACGAAGCGAGGGCACCACCTACGGCACCACCCACGCTGCTGATGCCCGTCATAGAGCCCACCACCTGTTTGGGATAGACGTCAGAGACGATGGTGAAGATGTTCGAAGCCCACGCCTGATGGGTACTGGTGGCCAGTCCGATGATCAGCACTACAATCCACATATTATGAATGTAAGGTACGGCATTGAGCGGTAATACCAAAAGCGCGAAGAGCAGGATGGTAGTCTTGCGGGCAAAATCGAGTGAGCGTCCGAAACGTACAAACTGCGACGACACGTGTCCGCCATAGATACCCCCAATGCTCGACATCGTATAGATGATGATCAGCGGCAGTACGGTAGCCTTCAGGTCTACGCCATGCGTCTTGTTCAGGAAGTCGGGCGTCCAGAATAGGAAGAACCACCATACCCAGTCGGTAACGAATCGTGAGAAGAGTATGGCATAGGTCTGACGATGGCTGAACAGCTTACTCCAAGTGACGGTACGCCCCCCAGGCACCTCTTCCTCTTCGCTCTCGTCTTTTGAACGGATATACTCCAGTTCTGCGGCATTCACCTTCGGGTTCTTCTCTGGCGCCTTATAGATGAGCCACCATGCTACCACCCAGAAGAATCCTAGTGCTCCCGTGATGATAAAGGCCCATCGCCAACCCAGCTGTAGCGTGATTGCCGTCACGATGATGGGCGCTATGATGGCACCAATGGTTGTTCCTGAGTTGAACACCCCCGTGGCAAAAGCACGGTCACGCTTGGGAAACCACTCGGCTATCACCTTGACGGCAGCGGGGAAGTTGCCGGCCTCGCCCAGTCCCAATACGGCTCGAGCCGCACCAAAGCCAGTCACCGAGCGCACGGTAGCATGCAGTACGGCACCAAGGCTCCATACGACGATAGCGATGGAGTAGCCCAGTTTGCTGCCAAATTTGTCGAGCATCCGTCCGCACACCAACATGCCGATGCCATAGGCCACCTGGAAGGCCGTCACGATATAGCCATAGTCAGCCTCCGACCATCCCAGATCGTCCTGGATGTAAGGCTTCAGCAGACCAATGACCTGACGGTCGATATAGTTGATGGTTGTGGCAAGGAAGATCAATGCCACTACCGTCCATCTGACTCTTGTGGGCTTCATGCGTTAAAAAGCTTCTGACGCACCTGCGTCGACGGGCAGAAAGACACCATTCACATAGCTACCTGCTGGCGACGAGAGATAGAGGGCGGCATAACCGATATCCTCAGGCTGTCCGAAGCTCTTCATGGGTATGCGGCGCAGGATGTTGGCCTTGCGCTGTGGGTCTTTGTCGGTGGCCTTATGGAACATGGGTGTGTCAATCCAGCCCGGAGCGATGGTATTTACACGAATGCCCTTCGGCGAGAGTTCTGCCACCAGACTGCGTTGTAGTCCGAGTATGGCCGATTTAGCGGTCGTATAGGCCACCACCTGTTCCATACCCATAATAGCCGTCATTGAACTGATCAGAACGATGCTGCCTCGTCCTTGTGCCACCATCAGCTTGGCAAACTCACGACTCAGAGCGAAGACACTCATCACGTGGACGTTTAATACGCTCAGGAATTCCTCGTCAGTCACGTCGAGTGCCCATTTCTTCAGGTGCACACCTGCACAGTTGACCAGGATATCCACCGTTCCAATCTCTTTCACAAGTTGTGGAATCTCATCGAGTTTGGTCACGTCGAAAGCCCGATACTGACAATGCTCACCCAGCTGTTGCTGAGCCTCTCGCAACTTCTCTTCGTTACGTCCGATGATGAACACCTCAGCACCTGCTTCTACAAACACCTTGGCAATGCCCAGACCCAGTCCGCTGCCACCACCAGTCACCACGGCACGCTGGCCGTCTATTCTAAATGCATCCATCATGATATTTACAATTTGACAATTTACTATTTACAATTTTTACATGATTCCAAACTTGGCAAAAGCCTCCACTGTGCTCATGCCTTGCTCCAGCGCCTGCTTCACCTGCTTCTCGCCACGAGCCTTCTCGATTGCACCCGCAAAAGCCTCTTCCTCAGCCTCGTGAGGTACGATGATGACACCGTCAAGGTCGCCAAACACGATATCGCCAGGACGAACGCAGATGCCGCCAAACTCGATGGGTACACGATAGTCGATCACTTTTCCGCGTGGTCCCTGATCCTGGGCATAGGTGCCTTGCGAGAACGTGGGGAAACCGAGTCGCAGTATCTCGTTGGTGTCGCGCGAAAAGCCGTCGACAACGGCACCTGCAGCACCAATGGCAATGGCGCGTGTGCTCATCAGTCCACCCCACAAGGCATAGCGGGGCGACGAGCCCGAGCAGATATATACCTCGCCCGGTTTCAGTTGGTCTAAGGCCTCGAACATGATGCCGAAGGGCTTGCGCATCACCTCCAGCTGGGTGTCCTGTTGACGTTCTGCAAACACGTCAGCCTCCAGCACAGGCATCGCTCGTCCGATGACCACCATATCGCGTTGTAGGGGTTTGATGTGTGGCGGCAGAAACTGGTGCAGATAGCCCATCTTGTCCAACACGTCGCCTACCAGCGCGGTAAACAGTTCTGTTTTGGCAATATGAAACAGCTCATTGTCGTCTTTCCATAATGTTGTCATAAGCGTTTGTCGTTTTGTAGATTAGTCGTATTTTACAGGGCAAAGATAGTTTATTTCTTCGAGAAAGTCGCTATCTCATGCTAAATTGTAGCATTTATTAACCAATGACTTGATGCAATAATCTGACGAAATGAGCGTTATAGATAACGTGCTAAAGCGTGAAATAACAATATGTCTCGTCCTGTTCCTGCCTGTGTTGACAGCGTTAG
This sequence comes from Prevotella sp., assembly GCA_015060535.1. GTDB lineage: Bacteria > Bacteroidota > Bacteroidia > Bacteroidales > Bacteroidaceae > Prevotella. Next base: position 222,334 of record SUYH01000003.1, on the reverse strand, counting down.
CCCAACAGGAACCGTCGTTCGCCCACTATTGGGCGATGGAGCCTTCGTTTAACCCTGCAGCAGCCGGTAAGGAGTCGAAACTCAACGTGACGGGAGCCTATGCTATGACGCTGACCGGTTTCGAGAATGCCCCCAAGACCATGAATATCGGAGCCGACATGCCCCTTATGCTTCTGAACGCCTATCATGGGGTAGGTGTACAACTGATGAACGACCAGATAGGTCTGTTCACCCACCAGCGTCTGGCTCTCCAGTATGCCTATAAGCATCGGATGTTTGGCGGAATGCTGAGCGTGGGTTTGCAGGTTGGTATGCTCAGCGAGAAGTTCAGGGGTAGCGAGGCCGACCTGGAGACTCCTGATGATCCCGCTTTCACAAAAACTGATGCTTCGGGAATGGGCCTTGACCTCTCAGCAGGCCTCTATTACACCCATCGTAACTGGTATGCCGGACTCTCCGTCTTACGGGCTACGGCACCGGCTATTGAGCTGGGTGATCGCTCTATTTTGAACATTAGTAGAATGTATTATTTGACGGGTGGATACAATATTAAGTTGAGAAATCCGTTTTTTACAATACACCCCTCGGTGTTAGCCCATACTGACGGAACGGTATATCGGGTGGATGTGACAACGCGTGTGAAGTATACGCACGACAAAAAGATGCTCTATGCAGGCTTGGCCTACAGTCCGACGAACTCAGTGACGGCACTTGTCGGTGGCAACTTTCACGGCGTTACGTTGGGCTACAGCTACGAGGTGTATACCAAGGCGCTCAAGATTGGCAATGGCAGTCATGAGTTGTTTGTGGGCTATCAGATGGAGCTCGACCTGAGCAAGAAAGGTCGTAACCGTCATCAAAGTGTGAGAATATTATAAATAAAGGTATATGAAGAAAACTTTTAGCATAATGGCTTGCTTCCTGGCGGTGCTTTTGCTGTCTGCCTGTTTCGGTAGCAAGATGGCCTCGTCAGCAGGTGGCGAGGTGACTGGTGTGAGCGGACGCCCCTTCAGCGAGCCGACGCCTTATGGCATGACGCTGATTAAGCGCGGTCACTTGAAGATGGGTATCGACAAGCAAGACTCGTTGTGGGGCAAGCAGACTCCCGTGAAGGATATCTCCGTCGAGGGTTTCTGGATGGACGAGCACGAGGTGACCAACTCCATGTATCGCCAGTTTGTCAACTACGTGCGCGACTCTATTCTGCGTGAGCGTCTGGCTGATCCTGCCTATGGTGGCGACGAGAGCTACAAGATAGAGGAGGATAAGAACGGTGATCCCGTGAAGCCCCATCTGAACTGGAAGAAGGCATTGCCTCGCAAGCCCGATGAGGACCAGCAGCGTGCCTTCGAGAGCCTGTATGTCACCAATCCCGTGACTGGTGAGAAGATGCTTGACTGGCGACAGATGAACTACCGCTACGAGATTTACGACTATACCGAGGCTGCTAAGCGCAAGTATCGTGAGACCCACGAGGAGCGCGTGCTCAATACCGATATCCGTCCGAATGCCAACGAGCAGATATGGATTTCAAAGGATACGGCTTATGTCAACGACGAGGGGCAGATTGTCCGCGAGACCATCAACCGCCAGTATACCGGTCCTTGGGATTTCCTGAATACCTATATCGTCAATATCTATCCAGATACCACTTGCTGGGTCAACGACTTCCCCAATGCGGAGAACGAGACCTATATGCGCTATTACTTCACCAATGCCGCCTACAACGACTATCCCGTGGTGGGTGTGACGTGGGAACAGGCCAATGCCTTCTGCGCTTGGCGTACGGAATTCCTGTTGCGCGGACTGGGTCCTGCTGCCCGCTTTGTACAGCGCTACCGTCTGCCGACTGAGGCCGAGTGGGAGTTTGCTGCCCGTGGCAAAGACCAGACAGAATTCCCATGGGAGAATCAGGACGTGATGAATGGCAATGGCTGCTTCTTTGCCAACTTCAAGCCCGACAACGGCAACTATACCAAGGACGGCAACCTGATTACTAGCAAGGTGGGCATCTATGCCGCCAACTCCAACGGACTCTACGATATGGCAGGCAACGTGGCCGAGTGGTGCTCTACCATCTATACCGAGGCCGGTGTTGAGGCGATGAACGATATCAACCCACAGCTGAAGTATAATGCGGCCAAGGAAGACCCTTACCGGCTGAAGAAGAAGAGTGTGCGCGGTGGCTCCTGGAAAGACCCCGAGTCGTACATCCGCTCCGCCTGGCGCTCGTATGAATACCAGAACCAGCCCCGCTCGTATGTCGGTTTCCGTTGCGTGCGCTCGCTGGCCAATACTACCAGCGACAAGATTAAGTTGAAAAAGTCGAAGAAAAAATAAATAGTAAATGGTAAATCGTCAAATTGTAAATCGCAATGACAACATACAGTAAACTGAATTTTATATACCGCTTGCAGAAGTGGATGGATAGTGTGCCTGGTCAGACCTTTCTGAACTATGCCTATTCGTGGGGTGCCTCTATCGTTATTCTGGGTACGCTTTTTAAGCTGACGCACCTGCCCGGAGCTAACTTCTTCCTGTTCCTGGGTATGGGTACCGAGGTGTTCGTGTTCTTCCTGGCTGCCTTCGACCGTCCGTTCGACAAGACGACGGATGGCATGGATCTGGAACTCCATCCTGGTGAGGAGCAGCCCTCAACGGGTGCTGTTGCTGGTGGCGGAACGGTCATCATCAATGGTGGTGGCGTTGTAGGTGGTGTTGTAGGCTCTGGCGACGAGGTTGCCCGTTGGGAAGGCCAGCCAATTAGCTTTGGCGGAGGCGGCGGTGCTGTGGTTGCCGGAGGCGGTGCTCCTGGAGCTCAGGTTCCTGCCGATATGGCCGAGGACTTGAAGGATGCTACATCCAACTATGTCGACGAGTTGAACCGTCTGACGGAGATGCTCCAGAAGGTTTCTGAGCAGAGCGAGCGTCTGACGCGCGACTCTGAGGAGATGGAGAACCTGAACCGCACGCTGACGGGCATCAGCCGTGTCTATGAGATGCAGCTCAAGAGTGCCTCTGCACAGATTAGCACCATCGACGAGATTAATGCTCAGACGCGCCACATGGCCGAGCAAATCGTAGAGCTGAACAAGATTTATGCTCGCATGATTGAAGCGATGCGTGTGAAGAGTGTGGAGTGAAGAGTGTGGAGTGAGGAATTGGTCGCCTACGGCGATTGATCAATGAAGAATTGAGAATTCTACATTCAAACATCGCAGCAAAGCGAGAACCATTCAACACTTAACACTCAAAATTCAAAATTAAATAATATGGCTATCAAGAAAAGACCCGTTTCTCCCCGCCAGAAGATGATCAACTTGATGTATGTCGTGTTGATGGCTATGCTGGCATTGAACGTCTCTACCGAGGTGCTCAACGGCTTCTCTATTGTCGAGGAGAGTCTGAAGCGTACCACGCAGAATGCCAGTCGGGAGAACCAGGCTATATACGACGACTTCGCCACGCAGATGAAGAAGAATCCGCAGAAGGTCAAGCAGTGGTATGATAAGTCGCAGGAAGTGAAGCGATTGAGCGACGAGCTCTATAATCTGGCTGACGAGCTGAAGCTGGCCATCGTACAGGAGGCCGATGGCAGCGATGGTGATGTGCAGAATATCCGCAACAAGGAAGACCTCGAGGCAGCCAATCAGGTGATGCTTTCGCCCAGTGGTGGTCGTGGTAACGAGCTGTACAACGCTATCGTCAGCTACCGCAACAAGATGCTGGGTATGGTCAACGAGTATCGACTGAAGAAGACCATCGCCTCGAACCTCTCGACGGAGATTCCCGAGAATGTCCAGTCGATGGGTAAGAACTGGCAGGAGTATATGTTTGAGTCGATGCCTGCTGCCGCCGCCGTCACGTTGCTCAGCAAGTTGCAGAACGACGTGCGCTATGCCGAGGGCGAGGTACTCCATACGCTGGTGTCGAACATCGACGTGAAGGATATCCGCGTCAATGCGCTTAACGCCTTCGTCATTCCTAATTCGCAGACCATTGTTCGTGGCGATAAGTTCTCAGCCCACATCGTGATGGCTGCTGTCGACACCACGCAACAGCCTCAGATCTTCATTGGAGGCAAGGAGGTGCATCTGCCAGGCGGACTCTATGAGACCGTAACCAGCCGCACAGGCGACTTCACGCTGAGTGGTTTCATACAAGTAGAGAATGGTAATGGCGAGTTGCTGAAGCGCTCCTTCGAACAGAAATATACCGTAGTCGACCCCTCGGCAACGGTCAGCGCCGACCTGATGAATGTGCTCTATGCCGGTTATAACAACCCGCTGAGTGTCTCGGTGCCTGGCGTTCCCGTCAATAAGGTGCAAGCCACGATGACTGGCGGCACCCTGCAACCCACGGGTCCAGGTCGTTACATCGCCCGTCCGTCGGCTGTCGGTCAGAATGTGACCATCACGGTCACCTCGACTAATACCGGGCGCGCCCAGCAGATGGGACAGTTTACGTTCCGCGTGCGCCGTCTGCCTGACCCCACACCTTATATTGATATGAAGGACGAGTCGGGAGCTCCCCTCCGCTATAAGGGCGGTGCTATGGCGAAAGCCCAGCTGATGGCTGTTGAGGGCATCGGTGCTGCTATCGACGACGGCATCCTCGACATCGCTTTCCGAGTGCAGTCGTTCGAGACCGTGTTCTTCGACAATATGGGTAATGCCGTGCCGATGATCAGCGATGGAGCCAAGTTCTCGGCCCGCCAGCGCGACGCTTTCCGCAAGTTGCAGCGCAACCGCCGCTTCTACATCTCGCGCGTCAATGCCATAGGTCCTGACGGTATCCAGCGTAAGCTCAACGCCTCGATGGAAGTCATAGTCAAGTAAGCGGGCAAAGCCCTAAATAAAAAAATATAAAATATAAAATAAAAAAATAGGATGATGGTTATGAATACAGGCAGAATAAAGAAAGACAGCAACAGGCTAACGGTTGCATGTTTCTTATTTCTTATTTCTTATTTTTTATTTAGCTCCGTAGGAGCGCAGGCACAGCCCAAGGCTCGTCGCCAGCAACAGCAGAAGACGGCTCAGCAACAGAAAGCGAAACAGCAGACGCAGAGCCAAGGCATGTCGATGCGTGCCCGTCTGATGTTCCCAACGGCTATCGATATGCCTGAGGATGTGGTGTGGCGTCGCGATATCTATCGCGAGCTCGACCTCAACCGCAACAGCAATGCTGGCCTCTACTATCCTGTGGAGCCCATTGACAAGCAGGTCAATCTGTTTACCTACGTCTTCAAACTAGCGCTCAACGGCTATATTCCCGTCTACGAATACCGTCTCGACGGCAACGAGGTGTTCAACGACTCAGCCCGCGTGAAGATGAAGACCGTGCTCGACAACTACCACATCTTCTACGAAGAGAAGGACGGCAAGCTGCGCGTCGATAACAGCGACATCCCTTCGGCCGAGGTGAAGCTCTACTATCTGAAGGAGAGCGCCTACTACGACCAGGCTAACTCGACGTTCCATCGTAAGGTGCTGGCCCTGTGTCCCGTGATGATGCGCGAGGACGATTTCGGTGGCGAGGCCTCCAAATACCCCTTGTTCTGGGTGAAGTACAGCGATTTGGAGCCCTTCCTCAGTCGGCAGACGGTGATGACCTCCAACTTGAACAATGCCGCCACCATGTCGATGGAGGACTATTTCACGCTGAACCGCTACGAGGGTAAGATCTACAAGACCAACAACATGCTGGGCAAGACGCTCGCACAGTATTGTCCCACCGACTCGGCATTGGCTAAGGAACAGAAGAAGATAGAGGCCGAACTGCTGGCCTTCGAACAGAATATCTTTGGCGATAAGCATCGTAAAGACTCGCTCGACTCTATTGCCCGTCTGGACCCGCAGCAACTGAAGATTGCCGCCAAGAAGACGCGTAAGAACAGCAATTCGGCACGAGCCCGCAAGTCGAGCACTCGTAAATCGTCAAGCGTTTCCTCAGGCTCAGCCCGTGTGACGGTACGCCGTCAGCGCCATTAATAAAAAAATAATTGGCCAAAAGGTTGGTAAAGTCGAAAATTTTGTCTATCTTTGCGCTCAGAAAGTTGATTAATCAAAAAAGTTTGCAGGATATGAAGAAAGTATTAGTGCTCCTTTTTGCGGCAGTAGCCATGTCTCTGCCCTCTCAGGCTCAGGTGAAGTTCGGTCTGAAGGGTGGTCTTAATCTGACCAGCATTTCAGCCAGTGGTACACTAAGTGATAATCTGAAAAACAAGGCAGGTTTCTTTGTGGGACCCACAGTCAAAATAGGGTTGCCCGTGACTGGCCTCAGCGTGGATGCCTCAGCACTCTACGACCAACGCTCTGCAAAGGTTGAGGTAGCCAATGCAGAAAGTACCATCAAGTCTCAGTCATTACAGGTTCCCATCAACATCCGCTATGGTGTGGGCTTGGGCAGCGTGGCCAATCTGTTTGCTTTTGCCGGTCCCCAGTTCGGATTCAATCTGGGCGATAAGAACAAGAAGATTCTGGACGAGGTAACCAATTGGACGCTCCGTTCTTCCAACGTCAGTGCCAACGTAGGTATCGGTGCCACCATCCTGGGTCATCTACAGGTCACCGCCAACTACAACTTCGCCCTCGGCAAGACGGGTGAGATTGAGGTTTGGGATGGTGTCAAGAACACTTGGAATGCCGTTACTGATGGCAAGACCAGTGCCTGGCAGATTTCAGCCGCCTACTTCTTCTAAGAAGAGCATACAATTAACTAATCATAATTTGTATAGTCATATAGGTGCTTTGCAACGTATTGTAGAGCACCTATTTCTTTTTGAAAGAGGACGTGTTTCTTGTAGATTTCTTGTAAACTTCTTGTAATATTAACAGGAAATTTTGCTTAGTAACTTGAGTGACTCAGTGTTTTAGCTTACCATCATGCTACTAAAAATTTTTTCTAAATTTACTGCCATACTGCCACCAATCTCTTGAAATGCCGATAAATAAAGGGTTTTCGGGTGGTTGCAGATAGGTGGGAGATGGGAGATTATAGGCAAGAAATGACGGAAATGAACATGCACGTACCATGCCTTTGCATTGTTGTAATTAATATACTTAAGAGGTAATGCTGTTACCTATTTGCGAAAACACTGATGTCTCAAAAGGAAAACATCGTTTTCTGGCTTTGAAAACAGTGTTTTCGGTAATCTAAAAGCATGAATATTCAATTGACTATTAATAGTGGCAATTGCTACTATTAATAGTAACAATTGCTAGACTTAATGGTAGCAAACACAAGTATTCGACACCGATTGAACTAACAGGCATACACGCGAGCAAGGTGACGCATCGTCGAAGTCAGGAAACAACTTGTTTTACTTGAATACGCAATAGTCTGACTTATTGCCCGAAGTATTAAGACAAACAATATCGGAACGAGATAAGTCTGTCTTTTAGGACAAATGTGGCGGTTCGACCATGCTTACGGGCAGACCATCTGTGCAGAATTAATAAGAAAAGTTTGGCGTTCTTAAATAATTGTCGTATTTTTGCGGCATCAAAATACGTCATCACATGAGGTCTTTTCCCTTGTGCACATATTGGCTACAGAAACAACAAACTACTAAACAAAATGATATGGCTAAAAGAACATCTCAAGTAATCTTTCTATGTCTTCTGCTGTCTTTGGCAGCCTTTGCTCAAAAGAATGAAAAGAAGGAATTCATGGCTCAAGGCCGCTGGGTAGGCAGGAATCTCCCCAATAATAAGGGTGATGCCTTTTTCCAGACGGAGGAAGCACGTCGTATTGGCGACCAAGTGCTGCTCTACCAGCGTGTGACGGGCGGCTGGCCTAAGAACATCAACATGGCAGCTCCCCTGACTGACGAGCAACGGGCGCAGGTGACGAAGGACAAAGCACGTCGTGACGATTCTACGACGGACAATAATGCCACATCACAACAAATCATTTTCCTATCCCGATTATATCAGGGAACAAAGGACGACCGCTACAAGGCGGGCTGTATCCGAGGTGTAGAATACCTGCTCAGCGGACAGTATTCCAATGGTGGCTGGCCGCAGTTCTGGCCAGAGATGCGTGACTATCAGATACACATCACCTTCAACGATGACGCGATGGTCAATACCATGCAACTGCTGAACGACGTAGCTCAATGCAAGGCTCCCTATACCGAGGAACTGACCACTCCAGACTTACGACAGCGGGCTGCAACGGCATTTGACAAGGGAATAAAATGTATTCTCAGGACTCAGATTCGCAGGAATGGTAAATTGACGGTATGGTGCCAGCAACACGACAGGGACACCTACGAGCCGGCATCAGCTCGTGCCTATGAGCTCCCGTCGTATTGTTCGCAGGAGAGTGCTGCTATCGTCAAGTTGCTCATGTCACTGCCTAATCCCGACAAAAGTGTCAAGCAGGCCATTCATGCTGCTATGCAGTGGTTCGACAAATACAAGCTGACTGGCCTGCGCATCGAGCGCACAGGACGCAGGAACAGTCCAGACCGTGATACTCGTCTTGTCGAAGACCTCCATGCAGGACCTTTGTGGGCAAGATATTATGACTTGAAATACTGCGAACCTTATGTATGCGACCGCGATGGCATTCCCCGACGCCGTTTGGAGGATATCGGACATGAGCGTCGCAATGGCTATTCCTGGTACGGCGATCGTCCTGCTGCACTATATCCTCTTTATGAACAATGGGCTGACAAGTATGACCCCAAGCATAAGGTGAAAATCAGCCTGCAAACCAAGGGTGCCAACGAGAACGGAACCATCGACATGTTCCGTAAGCCCCAGCCTGACCAGAAGGCTTTTGATGCCATTGTAAAACCAGGACAAAGCATCCAGGCGGCTATTGAGAAAGCCCCGGAGAAGCCAGCGCAGCCCTATAAGATTCTGATTAAGAAAGGTACATACCAAGAGAAAGTCATCATTGACCGTCCCAACATCGTGATGGTGGGCGAGCATCGTGACAGTACCATCATCGTACTGGCTGAACTTTCCAAGACGCGAACCATTAAAGAATACAAAGGTAAGCCCGTAGGCAATGGTGTCATCGTGCTGCAAGAAGGTGCTGACGACTGTGTGATTAGTGGATTGACCGTGTACAACAACTATGGCACGACCGTTGAGCCGGGCAATACGTCCCACCAGATGAGTATCTTTGGACGGGCTACACGCACCATCGTCATCAACAGCAACGTATGGGCTGATGGCAACGACGCCCTGTCTCTTTGGGCTCCTGAGGGTAACGGAATGTACTACCACTCCGACCTTTACCTGCGCTGCTGGGGTGTTGATTTCCTCTGCCCGCGAGGCTGGTGCTATGCCACCCGTTGTCGGTTCGAAGGCGATGGACATGCACTGATATGGCATGACGGACGTGGTGACCGCTCCAAGAAGTTGGTTATCACAAACTCTACCTTCGATGCCAAAAGTCCTACCCAACTCGGGCGTTACCATCACGACTCGCAGTTCTTCATCGTCAACTGCAAGATGACGAAGAACATTCTCAACAACAATATCAGCTATGCATATAGTGACAAGGTGCTCGACCCATGTCCATGGGGACAGCGTGTCTATTACTATGGCTGTACCCGTGATGGAGGCAACACTGGTTGGCTGAACAACAATTTGGCGGAGTCAGAAGAAAAGCCAGAGTACCATGCAATCACGGCACTCTGGACTTTCAATCATCAATGGGACCCGGAGAAACGCATCCGAGACCTATGGGATGTCCTGGCCTACTAACCCTGCCTTGTCAGATGACATGCGTGATGCCCATCAAGTAGACGAGGCCGAAGCCGAGCAGCATGGAGATGACACCCATGATGAGACCCATGCGCGACATGTCCTTCTGCTGCACGTAGCCCGTAGCGTAGGCCAGTGCGTTCGGTGGTGTGGAGATGGGCAAGATCATAGCCGACGAGGCTGCAATGGCGACACCGATGAGTACGGTGGGCGTGCCTCCGATGGGTGCCAGCTTGTCGCCCATGGCTCCGCAGACCATGGCGAGGATAGGCATCAGGAGGGCTGCCGTAGCCGAATTGGAGATGAAGTTCGAGAGCACATAGCAGATGGCACCTCCGAGCAGTAGGATGAGCATGGGCGAGAAGTCGCCGAAGGGGATGCTCTCTACGGCATTGGCGGCCAGACCCGAGGCGTTCAAGCCGTAACCCAGCGCGAAACCACCGGCAACCATCCAGATGACAGACCAGTTGATTTGTTCAAGGTCGCGCTTGTTGATGACACCCGTCAGGGCGAACACCATGAAGGGTATCATGGCTACGGTATAGGAGTTGATGCCCGTCAGATGGTCCAGGAGCCACAGGGCTACCGTCACGAAGAAGGTGACGATGACGATGTAGGAGTGGGCATCGTGCTTCATCTCGCCGTCGATGTGCAGCTCGATGGTCTTCTGACTGAAAGGGAACATCTTGAGCAGGATGCGCCAGCTCATGAGAAGCAACACGATGACCAGGGGTACCATGAACATCATCCACTGGCCGAAACCCAGTCCGAGGTTCAGGCCCTCGGGATCGTTCAGATACTTCAGCGCAATGGTGTTGGGCGGTGTACCAATGGGCGTTCCCATACCACCGAGATTGGCTGCTACGGGGATAGACATGGCCAGGGCGATGCGGCCCTTGCCTTCAGGGGGCAGCTGGCGGAACACGGGGGTGAGGAACGTCAGCATCATGGCAGCAGTAGCCGTATTCGACACGAACATAGAGAACAGACCCGTGATGAGCAGGAAGCCCAGCAGCACCATCTCGCTACGCTTGCCGAAGGGGCGCAGCAGCACCTTGGCTAGCTGGGCGTCGAGACCCGTCTTCGTAGCGGCAATGGCCAGCACGAAACCACCGATGAACAGCATGATGACCGGGTCGGCAAAGGTGGCCATGACGCCCTTATACGAGAGCAGTTTACCCACCTCTTCTTCGTTGACCATCGGGGCGATACCGCTGTCGGTACAGAACAGCAGCATCAGCACGATGATACCTACCGACGTGGCCCACGAGGAGACTATCTCCAAGACCCACATCAGCGTGGCAAAGGCAAAGATGGCGATGATGCGCTGCTGGATGACCGTCAGGTTCTGAATGCCATACCACTCAGCGGGCATGTTCCACAACAACAGGGTTACAAAAGCTACGATAGCTATCTTGACGACACGCGTAAAAGCGTTCGACGGATGGTACTTCCGCATGAATCGTACATCGTGGTACGACTGTACGAGATGGAAGCCTTTATAATTGTTGAACATGTCTTACTTAACCTCCCAAATATCGTTGGTTTCCAAGAGTTCTTCGAAGTTGTGGTACTTCTTCTGGGCGCTGACCTCTGCAATCTGAGCCTCGACGGCCTCGTCGTAGGTAGGAGCGTCGACGTCGCGGATGACACCCAGGGCGATGGGGAATCCGTCGCCATTGCCCATCAGGGCGAGCTTCAGCTGCAGGGTGTTGTCTTCGCAATGGGCATCGTGAACGAGCACATCATCGATGGTGTAGCCGTCCTTGCCAATCTCGACAACCTTCAGTCCGAAGCCCTGCTGTACGAGTCCGAACTCATTGTTCTCGCCGAATACCAGCTTCTCGCCATGACGCACATAGATGGCATTCTTCTTGCGGCCTTCCTTGTTGTAGACGGCCTCATGGCAACCATCGTTGAAGATGACGCAGTTCTGCAGAATTTCGCAGACGGCAGCACCCTTGTGCTGGTAAGCAGCCTTCAGGATCTCAACCGTGCCTTGCGAGTCGGTGGCGACGGCGCGGGCGAAGAAGTGGCCACGGGCGCCGAAGCAGAGCTCAGCGGGGCGGAAGGGGTCCTCGACGGTGCCGTAAGGACTTGACTTCGAGACGAAACCGCGTGGTGAGGTGGGGGAGTACTGTCCCTTGGTCAGACCGTAGATGCGGTTGTTGAGCAGAATCATGTTCAGGTTGATGTTACGACGGTTGGCGTGGATGAAGTGGTTACCACCGATGGCTAGCCCGTCGCCATCGCCGCTGACCTGCCATACGGTCAAGTTGGGGTTAGCTACCTTAGCGCCTGTAGCAATGGCAGCAGCACGTCCGTGAATAGTGTTCATGCCGTAGGTGGCCATATAGTGGGGCAGACGGCTGGAGCAGCCGATACCTGAGATAACGGCTGTGTCCTGAGGGGCTACGCCGATTTCTGCTAATGCTTTGTGGAACGATGCCAGAAAGAAGTGGTCACCGCATCCCGGACACCAACGTGGCTGTCCTTTCTTATAATCGTTTGCTGTATAACTCATAATTATCAATTGTCAATTATCAATTATCAATTTTTTAAAATGTTCTCGAATGCGTTGACTAACTCTTCTACGACGAAGGGCTGACCCTTGACCTGATTGAACTGGTAAGGAACAAAGCCGTCGACCTTCATGCGGAGGTAGGCAGCCAGCTGACCCATGTTCTGCTCGGCAACCACCACCTTCTTATATTTAGACAATACGGCTGCGGTGTTTTTGGGCAGCGGGTTCAGGTACTTGAACTGAGCCTGAGCCACCTTGTAACCCTTGGCGCGAAGCTCGTCCATAGCAGAGTGCAGATGGCCGTAGGTGGAACCGAAGCCTACAATGAGCAGGTCGGCATCGTCAGCATCGCCAATGACCTCGAGGTCGGGTACCTGGATGTTGGCTATCTTCTGCTGGCGCAGACGAGTCATCAGGTCGTGGTTCTCGGGGTTGGTAGAGATAGCACCTGTGTTGGAGTCTTTCTCCAGTCCGCCCAGGATGTGGGTGAAGCCCTCGCGACCAGGAACAGCCCAGTAGCGGGTACCGTTCTCAGCGCGCATATAGGGAGTCCACTTGCCCTTCAGTTCCTCGGGAACATAGGGAGGATTGATAGCGTCGAGCTTGGCTATTTCGGGCAACTTAAAGGCGCCCGAGCCGTTGGCGATATAGGCATCGGTCAGCAGCACGACAGGAGTCATGTGCTCCAAGGCGATCTTACAAGCTTGATAAGCAGCGTCGAAGCAGTCGGCAGGACTCAGCGCAGCCATGACGGGCATGGGGCTCTCGCCGTTGCGTCCGAAGAGGGCCTGCAGCAGGTCGGTCTGTTCCGACTTGGTGGGCAGACCAGTAGCAGGACCGCCACGCTGCACATCGAGTACCACAAGGGGCAGCTCCATGATGACAGCCAGGTTCATGGCCTCTGATTTCAAGCAGATGCCAGGACCAGAGGTCGAGGTTACACCCAGCGCTCCGGCGAACGATGCACCAAGGGCTGACGCACAGCCTGAGATCTCATCCTCACACTGAACGGTAGTGACACCCAGTGACTTGTGCTTCGACAGCTCGTGGAGCACGTCGGTAGCAGGAGTGATGGGGTAGGAACCCAGGTAAAGCTTCAGACCGGCCTTCTCGGCAGCGGCAATGAAGCCATAGGCCGTAGCCTTATTACCCGTGATGTCCATATAGCGACCGGGAGTCTTCTCCTTGGTCTCGATGCGGCGTACATTCGTGGCACTGGAGTGGGTGTTGTGACCATAGTCGTAGCCAGCCTGTACCACCTTAATGTTATTTTCAGCTATCTGGGGCTTCTTGGCGAACTTGTCGCGGAGGAAGTTAGCCACCAGCGAGAGGTCGCGGTCGAAGAGCCAGCAGACCAGACCCAGGGCGAACATGTTGCGGCACTTCAGTACGGCCTTGTTGTCCATACCGGTATCGGCCAGCGCGTCCTTGACCATCTGAGTCAGCGGACACTGGATGACGCGGTCGGCATCAATACCCATCTCGCCCAGATAGTCTTCTGTCTGGAATTCGGCTTTCTTCAGGTCGTTAGGCCCGAAGGAGTCGGTATCGATGATAATGGTTGCTCCAGGCTTGGCATAGCGGTACTGCGTCTTCAGCGCAGCAGCGTTCATGGCCACCAGCACGTCGCACTTGTCGCCAGGGGTATACACCTGACCGGCACCAATGTGAACCTGGAATCCTGATACACCCGTCAGCGAGCCTTGCGGGGCGCGGATGTCGGCAGGATAGTCGGGGAAGGTTGAGATACTGTTACCCACAGTCGCTGAGACCGTAGAGAAGATGTTTCCAGCCAGCTGCATGCCGTCGCCGGAATCACCTGAGAAACGGACCACTACCTGGTCTAGTTCCTTGATTTCCAATTGTTCAGACATAATATATGATTAAGTACGTACTTTTTTCTTTTTCAGCGTGCAAAGGTACTTAATTGTGAGAACAAAACCAAAGGAAAAAGTATTAATCTATTTTAAATCGTATATAATATGTATGGAAATTAAAATAAAATGATTATCTTTGCAATCCGAACGAACTTAAACGAATCAAACAACGCAGAATGAAGACAAACTTCGAAATACGATATGCAGCCCATCCGGAAGATGTGAAGCATTACGATACCCAGCGCTTGCGTCGCGATTTCCTGATAGAACGGCTCTTTGTCGCTGACGAGGTGAACATGGTATACTCGATGTACGACAGAATCGTGGTCGGTGGTGCCATGCCCGTGGGCGAAGCGCTGAAATTGGAGGCGATAGACCCGTTGAAGGCACCCTGTTTTACGCATCGCCGCGAGATAGGTGTGTATAATGTGGGTGGTGCCGGCAGTATCAAGGTGGGTGACGAGGTGTTCGACCTGGACTACAAAGAGGCGCTCTATATCGGTAGCGGGGATCGCGAGGTGGTGTTCAGCTCAAAGGATGGTAAGCAGCCCGCCAAGTTCTACTTCAATTCTGCGACGGCTCATACCTCCTATCCTTGTAAGAAGGTGAACAAGCAGAATGCGGTGGTGGCCCACATGGGAAGCCTGGAGATGTCGAACGAACGCGACATCAACAAGATGCTGGTGAACCAGGTACTGCCCACCTGCCAGCTGCAGATGGGTATGACCGAGTTGGCTACAGGGTCGGTATGGAACACAATGCCCGCCCACGTCCACTCACGTCGCATGGAGGCTTATTTCTATTTCGAGCTGCCTGAGGACCAGGCGGTATGCCACCTGATGGGCGAACCACAGGAGACACGCCACATCTGGATGCGTGGCGAACAGGCTGTGCTCTCGCCCGAATGGAGCATCCACTCGGCAGCAGCTACGCACAACTATACCTTCATCTGGGGTATGGGAGGCGAGAACCTGGATTACGGTGACCAAGATTTTTATCAAATTACTGATTTAAAATAAAAACAAAACTATTATGGCAAATCCATTTTCATTGGAAGGTAAGAACGCGTGGATCACAGGCGCATCTTACGGAATTGGTTTCAACATCGCTAAGGCTTTTGTTGGAGCAGGTATCAAGAACATCATCTTCAACGACATCAATGAGGCAGCCTTGGAGCGCGGTCTGGCTAACTACAAGGAGGCTGGTATCGAGAATGTTCACGGCTACGTTTGCGACGTGACGAAGGAAGACGACGTGAAGGCTCTCGTGGAGAAGATTCACAAGGAGGTTGGTCAGATTGACATCCTGGTGAACAACGCTGGTATCATCAAGCGCATCCCCATGCACGAGATGAAGCGCGCTGAGTTCCAGCAGGTCATCGATGTTGACCTGGTAGCTCCTTACATCGTAAGCTCAGCTGTCATCCCCGAGATGATGGAGCGTCGCGAGGGTAAGATCATCAACATCTGCTCGATGATGTCAGAGCTGGGTCGTGAGACGGTTTCGGCTTATGCTGCTGCTAAGGGTGGTCTGAAGATGCTGACCCGCAACATCTGCTCAGAGTATGGTGGGTATAACATCCAGTGTAACGGTATTGGCCCGGGCTACATCGCTACACCTCAGACTGCTCCGCTGCGTGAGCGTCAGCCAGACGGCAGTCGCCATCCGTTCGACAGCTTCATCTGCGCTAAGACTCCTGCCGGACGCTGGTTGGAACCCGAGGAGCTGGGTGGACCCGCTGTGTTCCTGGCTTCACATGCTTCTGATGCTGTCAATGGCCACGTGCTCTATGTTGACGGTGGTATTCTGGCTTACATTGGCAAGCAGCCCTGATGAACAGGCGAAACCTACGAAAGAAAAGAGGCTCCCAAAAGGAAGCCTCTTAATTTTTTCTTACAAAAGAGCTATTATTTAACAGCGTCTGCAAGCTCAGCACCAGCCTTGAACTTAGCCACCTTCTTAGCAGCAATCTTAATCTTCTGCTTGGTAGCGGGGTTGATACCCTCACGAGCGGGCTTCTTGGTAACAGAGAATGTACCGAAACCTACGAGCTGAACCTTGTCACCCTTCTTCAGAGCACCCTTGATAGCGTCAACTGTAGCGTCCAAAGCCTTCTTTGCATCAGCTTTTGTCAGACCAGCACCTTGTGCAATCTTCTCAATTAATTCTGTCTTGTTCATAATTTTTTTAGTTTTAAAAAGTGAATGATTAATGGTGTTAGTAAAAATCTACCGCAAATATAGGGTAAAGTTGTCAAAAAACAAACAAAAAAGCAAAAAAAATCACTTTTTTAGGCAAAAAAAGTTTGTATTGGCCCAAAAACGTGCCCAAAATAGGATATTTTTCGTAATTTTGCGCACGAAAACGAGTGTTTCAGTAAAAGGTAATCAGAGAGAAGAGTTATGATGAACAATATGCCTCCCATGACCAAGAACTTGCTTATCATCAATGTTCTGGCTTATATCGCAACATTGGTGCTGGAGCGTAGTGGCGTTGACCTGACATCGATGCTGGGTCTGCACTTTTTCTTGGCAAGCGACTTCCGCGTCTATCAGTTCCTGACATACATGTTTCTACATGGTGGGTTTACCCATATCCTGTTCAACATGTTTGCCCTATGGATGTTCGGTAGTGTGATCGAGCGGGTATGGGGACCGAAGAAATTCCTTTTTTATTACATTGTGTGCGGTGTGGGTGCTGGCATCATTCAGGAGATTGTACAGTTTGCCGACTATAGCATACAAGGCATAGCCGCTTATCAGTATGTGAATGCGGGTGGTGTGCAGATGACAACCGACACCTATATTAATCTATGGACAACGATAGGTGCTTCGGGTGCCGTCTATGGCATTCTGCTGGCTTTCGGTATGATATTCCCCAACGAACGACTGTTTATCATTCCTTTCCCATTCCCCATCAAGGCCAAATGGCTCATCGTGGGTTATATCGCCATTGAACTGTTCTCAGCGATGAGTGGTCCTGGCGACGGAGTGGCACACATGGCTCACTTAGGCGGTATGCTGTTTGGTTTCTTGTTGATACGCTATTGGCAGAAGCATCCCGATTCGAGCCAGCGCTTCGGGCGCAGTCGCGGACAGGAATTCTTCGACAATATGAAGCGAAAGTTCGACGAACGTCAGCAGAACAGCCGCATGAAAGCGGAGCATACCAACGTCCAGCGTGAGACGGATGAAGAGTATAATGCTCGCAAGCGCAAGAATCAGGAGGAGATAGACGCTATCCTGGATAAGATAAGGAAGAGCGGCTATGACAGTCTGACGAAGGAAGAGAAACAGAAGTTGTTTGACCAGAGCCGTCAGTCGTGATTAAGCAGTTGAAGAAATTTACGGTACAGGTTCTGACGGGGGCAAACGTCGCCACCATCATCGTCATGCTGTTAGTAGGATATAGCGATAGGCTGAATCCGACGGATCATCCTGTGCTCTCGACGGTGGGTATGACATTCCCTTTCTTCCTACTGGCTAATATGGCCTTCCTGTTCTTCTGGCTGCTCTTCAGGTGGACCCGAGTGTGGGTTCCCGTGGTGGGATTCCTGCTCGCGTACGTACCTATTAGTATATATATGCCGCTTCATACCTCGCAGGAGGTGCCTGAGGGTGCCATCAAGGTGGTGTCGTATAACGTCTGCAGCTATGGAGGTAACTATAAGTATGAGAATGGCTTCGAGAAGGTGCTCGAATATTTGAACGAACAACAGGCCGACATCGTCTGTATTCAGGAAGATGCGGATACGTGGCGACGCTATGTGTTCAAGGAGTATTCCAAAACTTTCCCATATAACGACACGCTGGTGTTGGCTAATAACGCGCTAACACTCAATGCTTTGGGTGTTCATACCCGATACCCTATCTTAAAACGTGAGCGGATAGTTTATTCGTCGCTATCCAACGGAAGTGCAGCTTGGTGGCTCAAGGTGGATAACGATACGCTCATTGTTATCAATAACCACTTCGAGAGTTGTCACCTGTCACAGCAGGACCGCACGCAGTATCGCCATATCATCAAGGGCGAGATACCCCACGACTCGATACGAACGGAGTCGCAGATGCTGTTGGTCAAACTGGCCGAGGCTAACGCTAAGCGGGCAGGTCAGATCAGACAGGTAAGAAAGTATGTCGAGGATCATCCTGGTTATCCTATCCTGCTTTGTGGCGATTTCAACGACAATCCCATCTCCTATTCCCGTCACGCCATGAGTAAGATACTGAACGACTGTTTTGTGGCAACGGGTAGAGGTATCGGTTTGTCATATAATCAGAAAGCGTTCTCCTTCCGAATTGACCATATTTTCTGTTCTGAGGATATTCAACCATTCAACTGCCAAGTGGATAGCGAAATGGATGCAAGTGACCATTATCCGGTGCTTTGTTGGTTAAAAATAAGGTGAAAACCATGAAAAAAGCATGAATTTCGCCAATAAATTTCGCTAAGTGGAGAAAAATAAGTATATTTGCAGGCTAAAAAAATGGAATCATAAAATTAAATAACATAATTAATAAAATGCAAAACAAAGGAATTGTAAAATTTGTCGCAATCGTTTTGGTGCTTGTTTGCTGCTTCTATCTTTCCTTCTCGTTCGTAACTCGTTACCACGAGAACAAGGCTGCAGCAATGGGCGAAGAGGCTGGACAGGAATATCTGGACTCGATTATGAACGAGAAGGTGTACTGCGGAATCTATTCATTCAAGCAGTGCCGCGAGATGGAGATCGGCCTGGGTCTTGACCTGAAGGGCGGTATGAACGTAATTCTTGAGGTGTCAGTACCTGATGTAGTCGACGTGCTGGCTGACCACAAGACTGACGCTGCCTATAAGAAGTCAATGGAGGAGGCTAAGAAGGAAGAAGAGACTAGTCAGGACGACTTTATCTCTCTGTTTGTCAAGAATTGGAAGAAGAACTCTAACGGTCGTCCCTTGGCTGCCGTGTTTGCTACCCAGCAGATGAAGGGTAAGGTAAGCACCCAGTCGACGGACTCTGAGGTGGAGTCTGCTCTGCGTGCTGAGGTGCAGTCGGCTGTTGACAACTCGTTCAACGTGGTTCGCAACCGTATCGATAAGTTCGGCGTGGTTCAGCCTAACATCCAGAAACTGGAGGGACAGTCTGGCCGTATCATGGTCGAGATGCCTGGTATCAAGGAGCCCGAGCGTGTTCGTAAGTTGCTGCAGGGTTCTGCCAACCTGGAGTTCTGGGAGACCTATAACTCACAGGAAATCTATCCGCTGCTGGCTCAGCTGAACCAGAAGTATGCCATCACCGGTGGCGAGGCTGAAGAGGTTGCTGCTGATACGGTAGCTGCTGATACTACAGCCGCTGCTACTGCTGCTACCACCGACCTGGCTGCAAAGCTGGCTGCTGGAAAGAAGGACGCCAAGGTTGCTGACGCTAAGGCTAAGGCTGATGCGCTGAAGCAGAACCCCCTGTTCGCTGTCTTCCAGCCCGTTCCTCAGGGATTGTCAATCGTTGGTTATGCTAACGCTCGTGATACTGCTGATGTCAACAAGGTAATCTACTCTGACATTGCCCGTCAGGTGCTGCCTGCTGAGTGTAAGCTGCGCTGGGGTGCTCAGCCTGAGGACTTCGGTGGCGAGAACACCAAGGGCGATATCTATGCCCTGTATGCGCTGAAGGTGACCGAGCCTAATGGTCGCGCTCCGCTGGAGGGTGACGTGATTACCAACGCAAAGGACGAGTTCGACCAGATGGGTCACCCCTCTGTATCGATGCAGATGAACTCTGACGGCGCTCGTCGCTGGTCGCAGATTACGAAGCAGAACATCGGTCGTGGCGTTGCCATCGTACTCGACGATGCTGTTTACAGCTCTCCTCGTATCCTGACTCAGATTGATGGCGGTAACTCACAGATTACCGGTAACTTCACCATTGAGACCACCAAGGACTTGGCTAATACGCTGAACTCTGGTAAGATGCCTGCTCCAACCCGTATCGTACAGGAAGAGGTGGTAGGTCCTTCGTTGGGTGCACAGTCTATCAAGCAGGGTGTTATCTCATTCGTCGTAGCTTTTGTGCTGCTGATGGTTTATATGATTCTGCTGTATGGCTTCATTCCTGGTATCTTGGCTGATATTGCGCTGCTGTTCAACCTGTTCTTCACATTGGGTATTCTGACCTCGTTCCAGGCGGCGTTGACAATGCCGGGTATCGCTGGTATTGTGCTGACGCTGGGTACTGCCGTTGATGCCAACGTGCTGATCTATGAGCGTATCAAGGAGGAACTGCGTCGCGGCTTGGGTATGAAGGAAGCGCTGGAGAAGGGCTATTCTAACGCATTCTCAGCCATCTTCGACTCTAACGTAACATCATTGATTACTGGTTTCATCCTGTTGTTCTTCGGTACAGGTCCTGTGAAGGGCTTCGCTACCACTTGGATCATCGGTATCTTCTGCTCGTTCTTCACCGCCGTATTCCTGACTCGTCTGGTTTACGAGAACCGTCTGAAGAAGGACAAGTGGCTGGGTCTTACCTTTGTGACAGGTTATTCTAAGAACCTGATGCAGAACGCTAAGTATAACTTCATGGGTATATACAAGAAGAGCTTTGCCGTATGGGGCGTTGCTGCTATATTCTTCATCGGTTGCTTCTTTGTTCGTGGCTTGAGCCAGAGCATCGACTTCACTGGTGGTCGTAACTATGTTGTGACACTTGATAAGGAGTCTCACGTAGAGGAGGTTCGTCAGGCTTTGGCCGGCGTATTCGTTAATACTGTTGGCGAGAACGCAGGCA
Source organism: Prevotella sp. (assembly GCA_015060535.1). Classification (GTDB taxonomy): domain Bacteria; phylum Bacteroidota; class Bacteroidia; order Bacteroidales; family Bacteroidaceae; genus Prevotella. The sequence goes on along the minus strand of SUYH01000003.1, from coordinate 201,442 downwards.
AGGAGGCTAACACCAGCGTGATTGCCCTGGGTACTGATGGAAAGACTATCCGTGTCAGCACTAACTGGGATATTGAGTCGAACAATCCTGATGTTGACGACCAGGCAGAGACGATCCTCTACAAAGCGCTGAAGAAGGGTGGCTTCGTAAGCCAGGAGAGTGTTGAGGCCTTCAAGAATCCTGATGTTCGCCAGGGTGGTTCTATCATTAGCTCGGCTAAGGTAGGACCTGCTGTGGCTAAGGACATCACTCATGGTGCTATCATCAGCGTTATCATTGCGCTGTTCGCCATCTTCCTGTACATCCTGCTCCGCTTCCGCAATTGGGCATTCTCTTGGGGTGCTACCATCGCGTTGGCCCTCGATGCATTGGTTGTTATCGGTATGTACTCTGCATTGTGGGGCATCGTTCCCATGTCGCTGGAGATCGACCAGGTATTCATCGGTGCTATCTTGACGGTAATCGGTTACTCTATCAACGATAAGGTGGTAGTATTCGACCGTATCCGTGAGAACTTCCAGCTTTATGGCAAGCGTGACCGTCAGCAGTTGTTCAACGACTCGCTGAACCAGACGCTGGCTCGTACCATCAACACCTCTGTAACGACATTGATCGTGCTGCTGTGTATCTTCATCCTCGGTGGTGACTCTATCCGCAGCTTCTCGTTCGCTATGATCCTGGGTGTTGTATTCGGTACCCTGTCTTCGCTGTTCATCGCTGCTCCTACAGCATTCCTCGTGATGGGTCGCACCATCCGTGAGGACGATGCTGCTAAGGCATAAGGCAATAGCAATAACATAAAAGCAGCCCACTCATGATTGAGTGGGCTGCTTTTTTTATGCTAGTAATACTAGTTAAAATAGTAAAGGAAAGCAGCAATACCCTCGAGGGCCGGCTTGCGCTGGCCTTCAATCTCAATGGCGAACTTGATCTCTGCCTTGCAGATGCCACGCAGGTTCTGGATGCTGTGCAGCTTGGTGACCAGACGGACGCGACTGCCTGTAATGACGGGCTGGCCGAAGCGCATTTCATTCATGCCGTAGTTTACCAGCATCTTGATGTTATTGACTTCGATAATCTGGTCCCACATATAAGGCAACAGCGAGAGTGTCAGATAGCCGTGTGCGATGGTTGACTTATAGGGACTTTCCTCCTTTGCGCGCTCTACGTCAACGTGAATCCATTGATGGTCGAGTGTAGCGTCGGCAAAGAGATTGATACGGTCCTGATCTACCTGCAGCCACTCAGAGGCACCCAGGTCTTCGCCCAGATGGGCGGCAAACTCGTCGTACGAGTTAATAACTAATTTTCCCATGATTTTTCTTTTTTGATAATTATTCTGCTGCAAAGGTAATCATTTTTCGTGGAAATTGCTTACCTTTGCACTCGAAATCCGTTGCCCTGATAGTTAAATGGATATAACAAGGTCCTCCTAAGACTTAGTTCCGCGTTCGATTCGCGGTCGGGGTACTAAGTGCGAAACCTCCTCGGATTTCGCACTTTCTTTTTCTCCATACCCTCGTAACTTGTTGGTTTCTTGAAAGATAAGGTCGAGCACTTGGTTGTATGAGTTAGTTCGATATTTTTCTCCGTCAAATTCAATTTTTTGCGGAAACATCGAACTCAGTATCTTACATTTCGTTTTAACAGGCGCATCAAGCATAAAGTTTCTTAAATTTGCTATGATATTCACTGAGTAGTCTATCTTCTCCTTTAGCCCCTTGGTGTCGGATAGTAAGAGGTCTATGCGTCCTTGTAGTTCTTGGATTTGCTTCTTGCAGTTCTCAGTTATGCGGCTGTAGTCTTCATTCTTTAGATTCCCATCTAAGAACCTTTCGTCAGCCTTCGTAAGTCTCTCCTTAACCTTCTCTATCTCTTTGCGTAAAGCCTCAACCTCCCTTTGAACGTCTTGCTTGTGTTCGCCTCGTAGGTCTTGCAGAACCTCAGTGTAGAGGTCTAACACCTCTTGGTTGGGTCGTAAACTGCCTACCCAGTTGGCGAACTTGTTGTTAACGTAGTCTGCTGGTCTCCGTAGGTGCTTACCATCGTGACAGCAGTTGTAGTATTTGTATCTACCTCCAGAAGCACCCTTACTTGTGGCTCCTGTAATAGAGTGCCCACAGATGGGGCACACTATATACTTACGGAGATAGAGGTCTGGGTCGATTGTCTTGCTCACCTTTGGCTCGTGCTTACGTTTGCCGCTCAGTATGTCTTGCACCTTGTCGAACGTCTCAACGTCTATAATTGGGTCGTGAACACCTTTGACTTTCTGCTCTGGGTCATCCTTGTAGGCTGGAACTCTGATTAATCCAATGTAGAAGATATTACGAAGCATCCTATAGAACGCATCTTTTGGAATCCAAGGGCAAAGCCTACGCCTAATATTGTTAGGAGCCTCAACTCCTTTGGCTACCTCTTGGAACGCTTGGCGTATGGTTTTTGCCTTTGGCTGGTCAACCTCAACGTATGGCTCACCCTTCTCGTTTCTTTTGTTGATATAACCTCGTGGTGCTTTGTTCGAGCATTTGCCTTTGAGTAATGTGCCGTGTATGCCGTCCTTAGTTCTGCGAGAAATCTTCTCATCCTCAGTATGAGCAACACCGCAATACAAACTTAACAGCGTTGACCACTCTGTTCCCTTGAAGTCGATAGGCGATTCTATGGCGTTGATTTCAATACCTAACTCGTCATAGAACTTACGCTTATAAGCAAAAGCGAACTCAACGTTACGTGAATATCTGTCCCATCTGAGAAATAGAACCTTGTCAACTTCGTGTCTATGCTTTCTGCAATAGGCATAGAGTTGTTTCAACTTGGGTCTTCTAAGGTCGTAGTGTTTGGCTGAGTAGTCCTCTTTGTATGGCTGTTCTTCACCTATTATATTATAATGGAGTTTGTCGCAGTAGGCTCTAAGACACCTCTCTTGCACGTCTAACGAGCATCCGTCTGCTTGCTCATCTGTACTAACTCTACAATATAGTATTACGTTCATCTTCTGTATAATTTACTTCGTTATTATTAATTTCTATTTGTCCTATGAAGTATAGAAACTCTCTGATTTGTTTTACTTCTTCTTCGCTACATTTGCGTTCTCCTTTGTTTAGTATTTTCTTACAATATTCAAGTGGTAACACTTTATTATCTATTTACCGTGTGTCTCAAACGACACTTATTTTCCACACACCCTTAGGGGCTGGAGGGCTTTCACCTCCTCTATTTTTAGCGATTTGCAAATCTGTACGTACAATGCAAAGATATAAATAATTTTTCACAATTCCAAATTTTTAACAAACTTTTTTTAGATGAGGCTCTGACATTTGCGTATGGTGTTGACGCTTGTACCTGTAATCTTGCTGATGTTGCGGAGGCTGATACCCTTACGCAGTAGGCGAATTACCTCGGCATACTGCTCTCGTAAATCTGCCTCGCTCTTACGGTAGCCCTCTTTGCGTCCAACCTTACCGCCATTGGCTCGATAGTTCTTATATCCGCTCTCGACCCTCTCACGAATTTGCTTTCTCTCCATCCTTGCCACCTCTGCCAATATGGTGACAAGGAACTGACTCATTGGGTTGACCTCACCATTTTCGGTCAATGTCTCGATGCCGTAGTTCTGTATGTAGAGGCTGATACCTAACTTATTGAACTGCTCGATAACTTCGAGGACTTGGAGTGTGTCACGCCCGAGGCGTGACAACTCCGTAACTGCCACCTTATTTATTTTATGGGCTTGCACATAGTCCACCATGCGGCTCAGTTCCTTGCGGTCTGTGTTCTTCTTGGCTCCGCTCACCTTCTCGCAAAAGGTAGCCTCAACAGTCCACTCGTTGCGTACTGCGAGGGCAGAAAGTTCGTTCACCTGACGGTCATAGTCCTGAATGTTTGTACTCACTCTTGCGAATATCACTACCTTTTTCATCTTTTTTCTTTACTTTATTTGTTTTCTACTTTTTCTTTTTTATTCTCTAATTGATATATGTTTTAATATTATTATTTTCTTGTTGTTTTATTTATCAACCGTTGACAATGCAAAGATATAAAAAATATTTGATATTTCCAAATCATTCATGATTTATTTTGCAATTTTCTTTAATTTTCTTGCTAATTTCGTCAATTTTGCGTAATTTTGCCCCAAAATTGCAATATGGAGAGTGTATTATCGCAGAACGTGAGGCGTATCTGCAAAGAGAGAAAAATCTCAATGAAAGAACTTGCTGGGAAGATGGAAGTTGACCCTGCTGCACTAAATCGTGCCCTTAGTGGAAATTGCCGACTTGATACGATGCAGAAGATGGCTACCGCTCTGGGAGTATCATTAAAGAGCCTCTTTGAACCGCTAGATGATGTCGAGGGTTTCATCCGCATACGAGGTAAGGTATATCAGTTCAATAGTAGAAATGAGTTGGAGACTATATTGCAAAAGGACAGGTCTTAAAAAATAAATCAAACTATGCGTAATATTTTGAAGTTTTTACCGATGCTTATTGTCACTATCCTAATAGTTCTATTTTGGATTGATGACTTTGTTTCGTTCATGATTGCTATCTTTTTGTTTTTCGTATCTATTCCTGCAATTATAGCAGCCATCTATTTTACAATAAAATCATATAGACTTTCAAACCGATGGCAGAAAGGGTTATTTGTGTGGGGGATTTTTAATCTATTATTCTTTTTTACATATCTGTCATTCAGACTTCCAACACAACGATGTAGTGCTACCTTGATGGCAGAACATTACGATAAAAATGCAAAGAACATGGAAGAGTTTTTAGAATACGTTGATAGGTCATTGGATGACAGTACATCAATACATTTGGAATTTGAACACGGAAAGGCTTCTATTTTCCACGTTGCTTCAAAAGGAGACGCATTAATGTCATGTCACTGGGATGATGCAGAGATGAAAAAAGATTCGCTAATGAGAGTAGTGGGCCTAACACGTGATGAATATGACAACATACACTCTCGACTTAATAGTATTGATTGTATAGGTTTTGAAATGACCAAATCACATCTTAATAATGAAACCATTATTAATTTTAGGCGTGTAGGAATGGGTATGTATTCTTTCATTCTCTATAAGAGACTTATGAATCAAGATGAGAAAGATAATTATATGAATGATGGGCAGTATATCCCCTATAATGAAAAAGTTGTATTTATGTATGGTGGAGGTGCTTTTGGAAGACAAGTTTTTCCAAATGATGAAAAGGAGAAATTTCTGCTCAGACACAAACCTTGGTAATATTCAGTTCCATTTTTGAACATTATATATTATCATTATAATCTTTTAAGTTAGGTTGATACAAAAATGACGTATCAGTATAGTTGATTTATTGATTATACTGATACGTTTTAATATTGATACGCATCCCCTATATATAATAAGGTATCTGGCACTTTGAGCGCATCCTGTAGGGGTGGTTGTTATAGACCTATGAGCGTCCGAGAATATGCCCCCAACTGGTGTCGAGTGTTCTGCTCTGAAAACGTATCACGCTTCCTAAGAAGTGAAAGAACATATCTTCAAGGGTAGCCTCATCAATTAGGATAAGAGGTGTGTAGTTGATGCCTCTGTTCTCTACATAGCTCTTAATGTCCTCTGAGTTCAAGTGTACCTCAGTTCTGAAGAGCCTCTTTGGATTGGCATAGTGTTGCAGGATATACTGCTTGTCTGATGCGTTGCTGATTTCTGCTGCTTTGTCGTAGGTCAGTACAGTAATGCCCTTACTCTTGTCCTTGATGGCATTACGCTGCTTGATGTTCACGGTGAGGTATTTACCTTGCTTGTTGAGGCTTCCACTTGTTGTATAGGTCAGTTCTGGTCTGTCCTCGTCTCTGTCAGTGATACGCTTGCCGTTCAGAATGGTTGTTACGTTCTTGTTGTGTGCGTATGCCTTAATTAGCGGACTGACTGAAAACGAAGTGTCAAGGCACAAGTCAAGACTTGTTATGTTGTGGAACACTAACCCTAAGCGTTGCTCAATGTATGTAAGGCAATGGAAGTCGTTACTATATAGTGTCTCATTGTTGAGGCTCATCCACACCTTGCGATTTCCGCTGGTATGCGTGTTGCTCTGTTCGTCACCTCGTGCGAGGTTGAACTTTAGGTAGCCCCATTCGATGTCTTGTGTTCCGTTCCAAAGTCTGATGGCATAAACGTTATCGAAGTATCTGCCCTCCGTTCTGTATAGTCTGAACTCGTCCATATCAAGGCACTCTCCAAAGTCGAGGGTACTGAGTTGTTCATAGTAGTAAGGATGCACGACCTCGTAGCAGATAGTCAGAGCATCGATTTGGATTGGTCTGTTACATACTCGTTTCATTGTCTTGGTTATTACTCTCGTTATTTTCGCTTGGGCGATATGGTATTGTAGCCCAATACTGACGCATTGCGTCACTGATAGCCTGTTTATGAGAGTCGCTAAACGTACGACCTCTTAGGCTCTGTGCGATACGCTTCTTGGTATCGTCTTCTAAGTTTCGATATAGTCTTTTCATATTAGTAGTTTTATTATAAATAGTAGTTAAGTCAGAAAAGTTAGGTATAGTAGAGCATAAAATGTTTCAGTGGGCTGGCAGAATTAATTTAAAGAACCGTTGTACGCCTACTATCAAGTAGTTAAAATAGAAATAAGCGAGGTGACATAGAGGGGTACACCCCTATTGCCGTAGGGGCATACCTGCGATTGATGCCTATTAACGTTTTACTATGCGTGGACTTATCTCACAGAATATTGTGGCTTTGTTGGGTCTGGAATGTACTCACGCAGTGCCCAAATCTTGTCGAGGTCTCGTAGAAAAGAGTTCGAGAATAGTTGCGTTAGGGGTACTCCCTCAATTTTAGCTATGGGTGAAACCGAAGGTTAGCACGCTGATGCGGATGTTTTCCACCTGTTTGATGGCATCCACGCAGGCGATGAGTGTTGCTCCTGTGGTGCAGATGTCATCGACGAGTAGCACGTGCTTGTGCTTCAGTTCCCTGTCGTCTACCAGCTGGAATATATCTTTTACGTTCTCTTGACGCTCCTGACGCCCAAGTTGTGTCTGGCTTTGCAGGAACTCCTTTCTGATTAGGGCTTTTGTGATGATAGGCAGCCCCGTTTTCTCGTAAATACCATAGGCCAGTTGTTCACTTTGGTTGTAACCACGCTGGCGGAGTCGCTTCTTGGCCAGGGGTACGGGTAACAGGGCTTCAATACCTTCGAAGAAGTTGGCGTACGACATCTCTACAGCCATCAACCGTCCTAGGTCCTCTCCAATATCAGGACGCCCACCGTATTTCAGTTGGTATATGGCATTGGCCATCTCTGAATGGGGCTGGTAGTAAGTCAATGCAGCAGCTCGCTCTACAGGAGTCAGATGCCAAAAGGCCTGTGCCATGATGTTGTCCTTCGGCTTGTATTGGTATGAAGTCCGCGGTAGGTGCATCATACACACGGTACAGAGTGAACGCTCTGTAGGTGCCAACCTCTCGCCACAAACAACGCATAATCGAGGCGAGATAAAGTCGAGAATCCTAGTCCACCAACTCGTCCTCATCTTCAACGTCCAGACATTGTCTGATGATATCGAATGTAAAACCTCGACTCATCGCAAACCTTACTAACTTGCGGGTCATATCGTATTCGTCGGCAGCCTTGGTAGACTTGCGTTTCTGCTTCAGCAACGGTCTTAGGACATTCAGATATTCCTCGTCATCAATCTCGCTCAATACCTGCTGACGAATACCTTCGTCGATATGTTTCTGCCATAGTGCCTGTTCTACCTTCCGGCGTCCCCACTTGTTGTAGCGTATCTTGTCTTTGACAAAAGCTTGTGCATAACGCTCATCATCCACGTAGCGTTCCTTGACCAAACGTGCCATCACACGGGCCTGGGCTTCCTCAGACAGCTCCCAGCGTCGCATCTTCTCCAGCATCTCGTATTGGCAATGTTCTGCTTGTGCACAGAGACTGGCAAGTGTCAGGTAGGCTTCTTGTTCTGTTTTCTGCTTCATCGTCTTGCTCTTATCATTCGTTGTTTGCCGTAGGTATCATTTTTGATTTCGATGTCGTGGTACGACATCATACTTAACATTTCTGCCAGTTCTTGAGCGTAGAGGGGATTAATTTCAAAGTAGAGTCGTCCCCCCGTTTTCAGCGCTGTCAGTCCATATTGGGCAATGGCGCTATAGAACAACAGGGGGGAGTCGTCGGGTACGAAGAGTGCGGTATGGGGTTCGTGGTCCAGCACATTAGCTTCTATACGTGCGCGTTCCTTATTACATATATAAGGTGGATTGCTCACGATGACATCCCATCGCTCATGGTCAAGTGGTGTGTTTAGGGCATCAGCCAGTTCAAAAATTACGTTGAAATGGAGCCTTTTGGCATTTTCTCGTGCTACCTGTAGCGCTTCTCCAGAGATGTCCCATGCTGTCACCTCGGCTTTAGGCAGATCGGCTGCTAACGTGATAGCGATGCATCCGCTGCCGGTACCTATGTCAAGAATGGAGCAATCTCTAAACTCTAAACTCTCATCTCTAAACTCAGAAATAATCCATCGGCACAACTCTTCTGTTTCAGGACGAGGAATCAGTACGTGTTGATTGACCAGGAATGTCCGCCCGCAGAAATCGGCCTGTCCCAGTACATACTGCACAGGTTCTTGTTGTTCCAGTCGTTGTGTGATTTCTGCCAGTTCTGCTTGGTCGTTTGCTGATAATTGCGTATCTTTGCCGATGAAAAGGTCTGATAGCGTCAGGTTGAAGCGCACCTCATAGACCATGCGGGCAATGGCTTTGGCCTCGCCCTCGTCATAAACCTGCGCCAAGCGACGCCACAGTTCCTGGTAGTTCATAGCAAATGCAAAAGTACTAAAATTATGGAGAATCTCCAAATCTCAACAGATGAAAAATTCATGCGGCGTTGTCTGCAGTTGGCTGCCAATGGCATACGAGGTGCACGTCCCAACCCTATGGTTGGTGCCGTCATTGTTGCTGACGGACGAATTATCGGTGAGGGATACCATGTTCGTTGTGGCGAGGGACATGCTGAGGTGAATGCCTTTGCATCAGTACGTCCTGAGGATGAACCGTTGCTGAAAGATGCCACCATCTACGTGTCTTTGGAGCCTTGTGCCCATTATGGTAAGACGCCACCTTGTGCTGATCTCATTGTTAGTAAGGGGGTAGAAAAGGTTGTTGTGGGTTGCATCGACCCCTTTGCTGTAGTGCAGGGTAGGGGCATCGCTAAGATTCGCCAGGCAGGCATCGAGGTGACTGTGGGTGTTTTGGAACAGGAGTGCATGTGGCTGAATCGTCGTTTCTTCACCTATCATTCCAAGCATCGCCCTTACATCATCCTGAAGTGGGCGCAAACTTCCAACGGTTTCATCGACAATTGTGGCCATGCCCTGCAAATCAGCAATGAGCAGACGCAGATGCTTTCCCATAAGCTTCGTGCAGAGGAGGATGCCATACTGGTGGGCCATACTACCGATGTCCGCGAACATCCCCAACTGACCGTTCGCCATTGGGTTGGTCCTAATCCCAAACGTATTGTCTTGACGCGTCAAAGACCTTTGACACAGCTCATGGACGATCTCTACCAACATGGCATCCAATCACTCATCGTAGAGGGTGGTCTGCAGACCCACAACTCGTTTATACAAGCAGGCTTGTGGGATGAAATCCGTGTGGAGACGGCTCCATTTGTCGTCGGTGATGGTACACGTGCTCCTCAGCTACCATCCGATGTGGTGCTGATAAGTAGTCATGAATACGATGGGAATCTTCTTACTTCCTACCGAAATCAGCAGGCACTTCGCCCCACTTCTGCGTTTCCCATTTGATGATTGGGTTGCGCCAGGTGTGTGTGTTTAGCCAGCGTTCAGCACGAAGTATAATCTGATAGAGCGGCTCTGTTTCAGGAGTACGCTCTAATTTTGTCTTACATTTCCGTTTGTTGACCCATAAAATGGCGTTATACGAGTCGCTGTATATCACCTTGTTGTGTAACCCTTGTTGTTGCATCAGGGCTAGTGCGTGTACAATAGCCAGAAACTCCCCGATATTATTAGTGCCTTTCATGGGACCGAAGTGGAACACACGGGCACCAGTTTGCAAATCAATGGCCTGATATTCCATAGGTCCAGGATTGCCCGAGCAGGCTGCGTCTACAGCCCACGCGTCTGCCCTTACCTCCATGGGCAAGGGCAGTACGGTGTCGTGTCTGTAATCGGGAGGGTTCTGCATAGTTACATGCGCTCAGGAACCTCAATGCCCAATAGGGCCATACCATTCTTGATGATCTTGGCGACGTTCTTGGCCAGCATCAGACGAACAGCCTTCTTTTGCTCGTCGGGTTCATTCAAGATGGAGTAGTCGTGGTAGAACTGGTTGAATACTTTTGTCAGCTCGTAGCAGTAGTTGGCTATGCCTGATGGGGAGTAGTCTTTGCCTGCCTGCTCAACGGCGGCACCATACTCGCTCATTTTTTGGATGAGCTCTACTTCCTTGTCATTAAGACTTGTCGTACTAGTTATACTAGTCATACCAGTATTACCAGCCTTGCGAAGAATACTTCGTATTCTCGCATAAGTATATTGGATGAAAGGTCCTGTGTTTCCGTTGAAATCGATACTTTCTTCAGGATTGAACAGCATATTCTTGCGGGCATCGACTTTCAGGATAAAATACTTCAAGGCGCCCATACCGACAATACGTGCAATCTCGTTGCGCTCTTCCTCGCTCATGTCGTCGAATTTTCCCAACTCCATAGAAGTCTTCAGGGCATCGTCTACCATCAACTGCATCAGGTCGTCGGCATCAACGACGGTACCTTCACGGCTCTTCATCTTACCATTAGGCAGTTCGACCATACCATATGAGAAATGTGTCAATTCTTTACCCCACTTGAAACCCAGACGATCGAGCAAGATAGAGAGTACTTGGAAATGATAATTTTGCTCGTTTCCAACGACATATATCATCTTGTCGATGGGATAGTCTTGGAAACGCATTTCGGCAGTACCGATATCTTGAGTCATATATACAGATGTGCCATCGCTGCGGAGCAATAATTTCTGATCAAGACCCTCGTTGGTTAGGTCAGCCCATACGGAATTGTCAGCATGGCGTTCGAAGAGACCTTTAGCGAGACCTTCTTCCACCTTGGCTTTTCCCTTCAGGTAGGTCTGGCTCTCATAATAGATCTTATCGAACGATACACCCATTTTTTGATAGGTTTCATCAAAGCCTGCGTATACCCAATTGTTCATTTTCTCCCACAGTGCACGTACCTCAGGATCATTGTTCTCCCATTTCACCAGCATCTCGTGGGCTTCTTTGATGAGTGGAGCTTCTTGTTTGGCCTGCTCCTCGTCCATGCCTTGAGCCACTAAATCCTTGATTTCATCGCGATAATGCTTGTCAAAAGCCACATAGTAGTCACCAATCAGGTGGTCGCCTTTCTTGCCTGACGACTCTGGTGTCTCGCCATTGCCCCATTTCAGCCAAGCCAGCATTGACTTACATATGTGGATACCGCGATCGTTTACGATATTGGTTTTTACCACCTTATTGCCATTGGCCTGCATAATCTGCGCCAGCGACCAACCCAATAGGTTGTTACGCACATGGCCCAAATGCAGAGGCTTGTTAGTGTTGGGTGATGAATACTCTATCATCACGAGAGGGGAATCCTCGTTGGCTGCTTTTTCACCATAATGGTCGTTTTTGTCGATTTCAACGAGCAGGTTCAGCCATGCCTCGTCGCTGATGCTAAGGTTCAGGAAACCTTTTACGACGTTGAACTTGCTGATGGCATCGCAGTTGGCTACCAGATATTCACCAAGTTCCTGGGCAGTCTGCTCAGGTGACTTCTTGGCCATCTTGACAAAGGGGAACACTACGAGGGTCAGGCTGCCTTCAAACTCGCTGCGTGTCTTTTGCAGCTGTACCATCTTTTCAGGCACTTCCTCTCCGTAGAGTGCCTTCACAGCAGCTTGTGCCGCTGCCATTATCTGTTGTTCTATCTTCATACCTATTTAATTATTAGACTGCAAAGGTACGAAATAATTATGAATTATGAGTGATGAATGATGAATTATTTAACATCGTACGTCTGATAAACCAGATAGTAGCTGTCGGCACAGAAAGAAAATTGGTTACCCATTGCCTCGTTGAGTGTGCCTTGCCACCACTCATCATAAGCATAGCTATTCCATTTGAGTCCCTCAGAGGTGAGTTGCTTGCATCCAAAGTTGAAAATGCTCACCTGCTGACCCTTTTGTGATGGGAAGGTATGGTTTCCGCAGGCGGGCGTAAAGCATCCGTAGTCTGTAAACATCAGACCTTCGATACCCATCTTACGGAAATAGCGCATCAGCAGTCCGATGTTTCCCAACGTGTGGTCTTCTCGCTTCCCTGTACATCCCAAATAAGCAATCTTTCGCCATTTCATCGATAAACAGTAGCGTGTAGCCTTGGTCAGGTCGTTGTCTTCCTGTTCCTCGATTTTGATGAGTCTGTCGTGGTATGCCTGGGGCACGCTATCGCCGTCGCCCACCACGACTTCCGCCTGAGGCACGTTCTTGATGGCTCCGTCACACGCCACGATATGCTTGACGCTTTTCAGGATGGCTAGAGGAATCTCATGGGTGGGAAACTCACCATTTGCAACGATAGCGGCATCAAACTCTGTATTCATCTCTGGTCTCTTTTTACCGTTTTTGCTACGCTCTTCCATTTCCGATAGCCAGCTATGGCAATGACGACATAGAGTCCATAGAGCAGGGCCTTGAAAGGAATACCTTTTTGTATATAGAGGAAGGTACAGACAGCATCGACGATAATCCAGAATATCCACTGCTCTACATACTTACGTGCCAGCGCCCATAGAGCCACAAACGACACAGCGTTGGTAAATGAGTCGAGTAGGGGCACGGTGGAGTTGGTCCATGTCACGAGAATATAGTAGATCAATCCCCATGAAATCAGGAAAAACAGCAAGGATGGCAGATATTGGTCGCGTGGCATAAAAATGATGGGCAACGACTCTTTCTTCTTCCTAGTCTTCTTGAATTTCCATATGTAGAGTCCGTAGAAGGCAGCAAGGGTATAATAGCAGGCCATGCCAGCATCCCCATATAGCCCATGACTCCAATACAGATAGATGTCGAGTGCTGGCATGACGATACCTACTACCCAGAGGGCAATATGCGCACGATACTCCAGCCAGATATAAATCAGGCCTAGTATCGTGGTCAATATGTCAAGCCAATCCAGCGTCATTTCAAATTATCAATTGTCAATTAAAAATTCACCGACAGGTGCGCCATCATGTTGAATGGTGCTGATGGGGCGAAGCCAGCCTCGTACTGGTCGGAGGTGTTCCAGCCTGTGGCAATCACCTTGCCGTCCACCTTGTCGTAGCAAGGAGCTGCCCATCCGTTGTTGTCATACTTGGCAGAGAAAAGGTTGTAGAACGTCACACCTACAGTAACATCCTTCATTCCCAGTTTGGGCAACTTGAAGTTATATGACAGGTCGAGGTTGGTCGTGAAATGTCCGTCGAGCATCATACTCACTTCTGTGGGCTTTCCGTTGTCATCCAGCGTCTGGTAGCCCTTGAAACCTGTATTAGTCAGATACTGATCGCTGACATACTGGCTCTGGATGCTGGCGTTAAGCCCCTTATAAGTAAAGGTGAAGATGTTGTTGGCTATCCAGTCGGGCGAGAAAGCCAGCGGCTGGTTGCCAAGGTTTGCTACGCTGCCATCAGCCAACTGTACGGTGATATCCTTGACACGGTTCTTCGACCAGGTGGCATTCACATCCCAGCGGAACCAGTCAACGGGTTTTACGGCTGCCTCCAGTTCGATACCTAGGCGATAGCTCTTGGGCATGTTACGTGTGATGGCCTCACCTATTTGGTCGATTTCACCGGTCAATACGAACTGATCCTTGTAGTTCATCCAGTAGAAATTGGCACCAGCAGTAAAGATTTTACTCTGGTATTTGTAGCCCACTTCCAGGTCGTTCAGACGCTCGGCCTTGGGCATCTCCAGCTTAGCGTTCAGACTGTTCTGGAAGTTGTTGCGTGTTGGTTCCTTGTGGGCAATGGCATACGACACGAACACCTTGTGATTCGTTGTGATGTCGTAGTTCAAGCCAAATTTGGGATTGAAGAAGTCGAACGATTCTTTCATGTCATAGACGATGCGTTTGTTGGCGCTCCAGTCGATTTCGTCGGTGGGACCAGTCATCTTCAGACCCACATGGCGATATTGCAGGTCGACATAGGCATTCAATCCGCGCAACAACTCGTAAGTCACCTTTCCATACACGTTGAAATCGGTCTTTTTTGTCTTGTCGTCGTAGTATTTGTGGTTGGGCATCAGGGGATCTAATGGACTCTTCACCCATGTCACCAGTCCGTAGTGGTCGCCATCATACTTATTCCATCCACCCCCCAGAACAGCTTGCAGATTCTGTTGGTTATTGTAAACCAGCGAAGCCACCACGCCATAGAAGTCGTTGGCCATCTTCTTCTGGCGCACCAGGTCGCTCTTGGCTCCTTGATTCTGCTTATCTAAGTCGTATTCGAACAGCGTGCGCTTGCGCTTGTATTCCTCGTAGTAGCCATCACCGCGGGTGTAGTGCAGGGCTACGTTGAGGTTCAGCTCCTGCGTCAGTCGCTGGTTCCATATCAGCTGGTAGTTCTGCTGATGGTAGTTGTCCGTCTGGTTGTCGTAGTAGCGTCTGTTCCCGTCTGCGTCGTAATACTCACCACACGAGTTATACGTGCGTCCATAGAGGCTCTGCTCGTATTTCGATGTGTAGTTCCACGCATGGTAAGTCTCTTCCACGCCATTGAAGGTAATGAACTTCACCATCGTGTTTTCGCCAAAATAACCAGCCTGCAGGAAATAGGAGTTCAGTTTGGTCGAGGCACGGTCCAGATAACCCTTCGAGCCGATGTTCGACAGACGCCCCTGTATGCCCCAGTGCTCGCCAATCAGTCCTGTACCAAAGCGCAATGTCTCCTTATGGCTGTAATAGCTGCCTCCGCTCAGGTCCAGCCCGATGAATGGCTCTGTGCCGATATTCTCCGTCTGCATATTCAGCGTAGCACCAAAAGCACCTGCACCATTAGTTGATGTACCCACACCACGCTGAATCTGCATCGACTGCACGCTACTGGCGAAATCACCCATATTGACCCAGTAGAGTTGGGCGCTCTCTGCATCGTTCATGGGAATGCCGTTGGCGGTGATGTTGATGCGCGAAGGGTCGGTACCGCGTACACGCAGCGAGGTATAGCCAATGCCGTTTCCTGCATCCGAGGTCATCGTCACTGAGGGTGTCAGCGACAGCAGATAAGGCACGTCCTGTCCGAAGTTCACGGCTTTCAGTTGTTCCTTGTTCATGTCGGTGAATGCTACTGGTGTCTTGCGCGTAGCTCGTGTCGCTACTACCTGTACATCCTGTAACTCCACGCTTTTCAGCGTGTCTAACTCGGTGGCCTGGGCTGTTGTCACACCCAGCAATGCCATCATGAAAATCTTTCTCATCTCTTTTACCTTATTTATTAATGTTACTAAAAATAAGGGGGCAGAATTTACTCTATTCATCCCTACGTCGGTATTGTCCGCATCAGGTATAGAGGGTATCATCTCAGCCGTCAACAGAACGGCACCCCTTGAATTGCGGGTGCAAAGGTAGTAAAAAAATGATAATTGACAATTGATAATTGATAATTATTTCGTAATTTTGCAGCAAAATTCTAGAATATGGATACAATCAAGAAACTTTTTGCCAAGAAGTTGATGGATATCAAAGCCATCAAACTGCAGCCAAACGAGCCCTTCACATGGGCTTCGGGTTGGAAGTCCCCCATCTATACCGACAACCGCAAAACGCTGGGTTTTGCTGATGTCCGCTCGTTTGTCAAATTGGAGCTCTGTCATCTGATTCAGGAGAACTTCCCTGAGGCTGAGGCTGTGGCTGGTGTAGCTACGGGAGCTATTGCTCAAGGTGCTTTGGTGGCCGATGAGTTAGGCTTGCCTTACTGCTATGTCCGTCCGAAGCCGAAAGATCACGGCATGGGTAACCAGGTGGAAGGTGAGTTGGTAAAAGGTGCCAAGGTAATAGTAGTCGAAGACCTTATCTCGACGGGTGGTAGCAGTCTGAAAGCTGTCGAGGCTCTGCGTCAGTATGGTGTCGAGGTTATTGGTATGGTGGCATCGTTCACCTACGGATTCCCTGTAGCTGAAGAGGCATTCCGTGAGGCAGGTGTCAAACTGATTACACTGAGCAATTATGCTGCCGTGCTGGAGCAGGCTGCCGAAACAGGCTATATCAAGCCAGAAGAAATTGAAGTGTTGAACGAGTGGCGTCAGTCACCAAGTACGTGGAAACAATGACAAAGTTTGAAAGTAGCGTCAAGCAGATACCCTATCCAGTAGAGGATGTGTATCGCAATATCAGCGATTTGAGCAATCTGGAACGTGTTCGCGATCGCGTTCCTGAGGACAAGCTGAACAGTTTCTCCTTCGATAGCGACTCTGTCAGCGTCAATGTAACGCCAGTAGGTGACCTCAAGTTACGCATCATCGAGCGCGAGGAGAACAAGTGTGTGAAGTTCGAGACCGAGCAGTCGCCCTTGCCCTTCAACCTGTGGATTCAGGTGCTGCCCGTCAGCGATACGGAGAGCAAGATGAAAGTCACCGTCAAGGCCGATATCCCCTTCATGCTCAAGGGAATGGTCTCAGGACCTCTGCAGGATGGCGTCGAGAAGATTGCTGATG
Organism: Prevotella sp.; assembly: GCA_015060535.1. GTDB lineage: Bacteria > Bacteroidota > Bacteroidia > Bacteroidales > Bacteroidaceae > Prevotella. The sequence goes on along the minus strand of SUYH01000003.1, from coordinate 184,645 downwards.
CCCTTTCACAAATACCCTATGTATAATGGCAAATAAACTCTGGGAAAAGAATTTCGAGGTGAATGCCGAGATAGAGCGGTTCACCGTAGGTCGAGACCGTGAGATGGATCTCTATCTGGCTCCATACGATGTGCTGGGCTCGATGGCTCATATCACCATGCTCGAAAGTATCGGGCTGATCGGCAAGGACGAGCTGCCCCTGCTTTTGGCAGAACTGAAGAACATCTACGCTGTATGCGAGCGTGGCGAGTTCGTGATAGAAGACGGCGTGGAGGATGTCCACTCGCAGGTCGAACTGATGCTGACGCGTAAGCTTGGCGACATGGGTAAAAAGATTCACTCAGGCCGCTCTCGTAACGACCAGGTATTGGTAGACTTGAAGCTCTTTACGCGCCATCAGCTGATGGAGATTGCAGATCATGTGAAAGTGCTCTTCGACGAACTCATCCAGAAGAGCGAACAGTATAAGCAGGTATTGATGCCCGGCTATACGCATCTTCAGGTGGCTATGCCCTCCAGTTTTGGTCTTTGGTTTGGTGCCTATGCCGAGTCGCTGACTGATGATATGCTCTTCCTCCAGGCTGCCTACAAGATGACCAACCGCAATCCTTTGGGCTCAGCTGCAGGCTATGGCTCGTCGTTCCCACTGAATCGCCAGATGACAACCGACTTGCTGGGCTTCGACTCGATGGATTATAACGTCGTATATGCGCAGATGGGCAGAGGCAAGATGGAACGCAACGTGGGCTTCTCTATTGCTACCATTGCCGGCACCATCGCCAAGATGGCCTTTGATGCCTGTATGTTCAACTCCCAGAACTTTTCGTTCGTCCAGCTTCCCAAGGAGTGTACCACGGGTTCGAGCATCATGCCGCACAAGAAGAACCCTGATGTCTTCGAGTTGATTCGTGCCAAGTGCAACAAGTTGCAGGCTTTGCCCCAGCAGGTGACGCTCATCATGAATAACCTACCCGTAGGCTACTTCCGCGACCTGCAGATCATCAAGGAAGTGTTCCTGCCTGCATTCGACGAACTGAAGGACTGTCTACAGATGGCTGCCTACATTATTAATAAGATAGAGGTACGCGAGGATATTCTCGACAATCCGATGTACGACCCCATGTTCTCCGTTGAGGAGGTGAACCGCCTTGCTGCTGAGGGTATGCCCTTCCGCGATGCCTACAAGAAAGTTGGTCTCGATATTGAGGCAGGCACCTTCCGTCCTAACAAGGATATCCACCATACCCACGAGGGAAGCATTGGCAATCTCTGTAACGATCGCATCCAGGCCCTGATGACGACAGTCCTGGAAGGTTTCGCCTTTGAGAAGGTAAAGAATGCAGAAAAACAACTGCTGAAGTGAAAAAGCTGATTTCTTCCGTTCTTCTGCTCATTACAAGCCTCTTATTCTCCAGTTGTGAGAAAGGCAGCATTGACCATACGACATTGTGTCGCTTTACTTTCCTGTATAGCTACCACTCTACCAGTCTGATTTTCGTGGCAGCCCAAAATCCCGGCTGTTATGTCTTTGTGTCAACACGTGGCGATGGTAAGTCAGTAACTCGCCAAGTTAACGTGGAGAGCAACGACGGACGTACGGAGCAGAACACCATCCGAACAGCAGTTGAGAATAATTTCCCCTATGTGCTCGGCACAAATAACGAGATTGGCCTGATTATCGGCATGACGAATTTCGACGGTTTGCGCGCCTACGATCGCTGCTGTCCGAACTGTAACCTACAGCGCGCCTTGCAATGGACAGGTGACAAACAGCACGTGAAGTGTAATCTGTGCAGCCGGGTGTATAGCCTGGAGACGGGAGTGGTCACCGATGGTGAGCAGGGAGACATACTCCGTCGCTATAACTGTTCTTTCAATGGTGAGTCGCTGAATGCGTGGAACTAATTTCTTATCGAAAAATTTGGCGATAAGCTAAAATTTATCTACCTTTGCACACGCTTACGGCTGCCGCGATGGTGGAATGGTAGACACGAGGGACTTAAAATCCCTTGGCTATTGCAGCTGTGCGGGTTCGAGTCCCGCTCGCGGCACACAGTTGGAAAAGGACTTGCTCTCGTAGCAAGTCTTTTTAGTATAATAAAGGATGAACATGAAAATAGTGATTATGGATGGGTTTACAGCCAACCCAGGCGACCTCTCTTGGGAGCGACTGGCTGCTCTTGGTGAACTGACGGTTTATGAGCGTACAGCGGCGCAACAGACCGTTGAAAGGGCTGCCGAGGCTGACATCGTGCTGACCAACAAGGTGTTGCTGAGGCGACAGGAGATAGAACAGCTGCCTAAGTTGCGCTATATCGGTGTGCTGGCGACGGGTTATAACGTGGTGGATGTTGAGGCTGCCTGTGAGCATGGCATTGTGGTGACCAACGTGCCTGCCTACAGCACGGAGAGCGTGGCGCAGATGGTGTTTGCCCACCTGCTGACCGTCACCAACCGTACGGAGCACTATGCACAGCTGAACCGCGAGGGGCGCTGGTCGGCCTGTCCCGACTTCAGCTACTGGGATACACCGTTGACTGAGCTGGCAGGCAAGACGTTCGGCATCGTTGGTCTAGGGAATATCGGCAGCCGTGTGGCCGCTATCGCCTCTGCTTTCGGCATGAAGGTGATGGCCTATACCAGCAAGGAGGTCACGCAGTTGCCGCCTTATATTAAGAAAGGTACGATAGCCGAAGTCCTGGCACAGAGCGATGTGGTGAGCCTGCATTGTCCGCTGACTGACAGTACTCATCACCTGATTCGTCGTGATACGCTGAGGCTGATGAAACCCTCTGCTATTTTGATTAATACAGGTCGCGGGCCGCTCGTTGCGGAGGAAGACGTGGCTGAGGCGCTGTCTGCTGGTCAGCTCTATGCCTATTGTGCCGATGTGCTCAGCAAGGAGCCTGCCGATGCGGAGAACCCTTTGTTGAAATGCCCAACGGCCTATATCACTCCCCATATTGCGTGGGCTACTCAGGAAGCCCGCACTCGACTCATCGATGTGGCTGTCAGCAATGTCAGCGCTTTCCTCGATGGGGCGCCTCAGAATGTTATTTCGGCTTAAATGTTTGGATATTCGGAAAAGTCGTCGTATCTTTGCAAGATAAATGTGAGTACATGAAGACAAACGTACATAGCTTCCGAAATGTGGCCTTTCTGCTGGTAGCGCTGTTGCTGGCTGCATGTGGCGGCGATAGTGGTAAGTTCAAGTTGGAAGGCCGCTTGCGCCACATGAATCAGGCTGAGTTTTGGGTATATAGCACTAATGGCGGCATGGCAGGTTTCGACACGATAGTCGTGCGCAATGGACGCTTCTCCTATGAGTTGGAGCTGAGAGAGCCCGCTACGCTGGTGGTCATTTTCCCCAACTATTCTGAACAGCCTGTTTTTGCTGAACCTGGTCAGACGGTTAGCGTCAAAGGTGATGCCTCAAACCTTAAGGAACTGGTCATCGAAGGAACGGACGATAATGAGCTGATGTCCGAACTGCGTATGGAGCTGAACGATACTCCGCCACCTGACGTTAGAAAGGTGGTCGGTGCCTTCATCCAGGAACACTTGACATCGCCTGTCAGCATCTATCTGCTGAAACGCCATTTTCTCCAGACGAGTAAGCCTGACTATAGAGAGGCACGTCGACTCACCATGAAGATGCTGGAGAAGAATCCTGAGAACGGACAACTCATTATGCTGCAGAAGCAGCTGGATAGGTTGCAGGGTGGTGCCTTGAAGAGCAAGCTTCCCACATTCACGGCCTACGACGTGAAAGGTAAGAAGGTGACGGAAAAGAGTCTGAACGGTCGCCTTAACCTAGTAACGGTATGGGCTTCATGGAGCTATACCAGTAATGATATGCAGCGACACGTGAAAACGCTGAAAGATAAGTATGGCGACAAGCTGGGTGTGCTGAGCATCTGTCTGGATGCCAGAAAGAATGACTGCAAGCAAAGGGTAGAGCGTGACTCGCTGAAGTGGTCGACGATTTGCGACGGACGCCTCTGGGATACCCCGCTCTTGTCTAAGCTGGGGCTGGCCGATGTGCCTGCTAACCTGTTGATTGACGAGAAAGGTGTTGTCATTGAGCGCAATATCCCCCAAGACAAACTTGAAGAGATTGTCAACAAGGAGATGCTGAAGCGCAAGGTCGATGCTCTGTTGAAGTAATAACTATAGCCATCATACAATGAAGAAGATAGTCCTTTTATTGCTGAAGATAGTCGGTGGAACAGCCGTTGGTGCTGTCCTGCTCGCAGGTGTTGGTCTCCTCTTGTTGAATACCTCTTTCGTGCAGAATTCCCTCCTGCAGGAGGCAGTCTTAATGCTCAAGGAACGCTTGAACACCGAGGTCAGCATCGATGAGATTCGCATCAATCTCTTCGGCCAGGACGTCAGTCTTCTGGGTGTCAATGTCGAAGACCAGCAGCACCGTCGGCTGCTCCATCTCGAGGAGCTGGGTGTCGAGGTCGACCTCTGGCCGCTGATGCGTCATGAGGTGAAGGTTGTCGATGCCAAGGTGAAAGGTCTCGAAGCCAACCTGCTGAAGTCCGACTCCGACTCGGTGGCTAACTTCCAGTTCATTGTTGATGCCTTCAAGAAAAAGAAGCCTGCTCGCGACAGTCTCCATGTTACCGACAGCGTAAAACCCAAGAACAAGCTCAATATCGATGTCGATAGGATTTGGCTAGAGCGCATCAAGGTTAAGTATAACCAGCAGGAGGCTCAGTTGGGCAGCCTGCTCTTCCGCAAAGGCAGCAATGGCCGCATGATTGCCGAGATACGCGACCTGCAGTCGGCATGGGTTCAGAAGACCAAGAAAGGTCCTGTGGACACCAAACTGTCTATTGGGCTGGTGAATATTCTCGACATGAAAGACCGCCGTCAGTTGGAAATCAATCAGTTACGTTATATTACCGACAATCGTAAGCCCCGTAAGAATGCCAACAAGCCCAAGCGCGGATTCTTCGATGTGGGCCATTTCGATCTGACGGCACATCTGAATGTCCGTTTGGAGCATCTGGCCAAGGATAGCGTTGTGGCTGTCATCACAGATATGACGGCTGTCGACTCCGTCTCTGGTATCGATGTACGCAACCTGAAGACACGTGTTGAGGCCAACAAACAGGTCGCTCATCTGAAGCAGTTCTCTATCAGCCTGCCCAATACCACGCTGAACATCGACGCCGCCACGCTTCAGCTGCCCAGCAAGAAGCAGGGACGTAAGCTGGCCTATACCACGTCGCTCATCAAGGGACGCACCCTGCTGAAGGACATCTCGCGTACCTTCGCTCCTGTGCTGAAGAACTTCAACGAGCCTTTGTTGCTGCAGCTGCGTATGAGTGGCAATGACGAAGGTATGCAGTTCCGCGACGTCAGGATAAATACCCAGAAGAAAGACCTGACCATCCAGGCTTCAGGCTTTATCAGCGGTCTGAAGGACAAGTATAAGTTGCAAGTCCACTTCGATGTCCACCGCATGCATGCCAAGGTAGGCTCTGCCGAGCGCATCATCAGCCAGTTCCCCGTCAAGAAATATATGATGAAGCAGGTCAACAACCTGGGTAATATCGACTATACTGGACGTTTCGACGTGCTGTGGAAACGTGAGCAGTTTGCCGGTCGGTTGACCACTGCCGTGGGCAAACTTGATTTCAATTTCGCCCTCGACGAGAACAACAAGTACGTCTTAGGCTCCGTGCGCACCGACTCGCTTCATTTCGGTAAGGCGATGGATATGCCCGACATCAAGAAGGTAGCCTTCAAGGCCGATTTCAAGTTTGACATCTCGAAGCCGCGAACAGCCATCATGCGTAAGAAGGTGGGTGGAAAGCTGCCGATGGGTGAGGTGAATGCCGAAGTCTATGAAGCGAAATGTGGGTTGTTACATGTCCGTAACACAGTCCTCACTCTGAAGAGTAATGGTGCTATTGCCAAAGGCAATGTCAATGTCCGTGGCAAACGTGTCGACCTGCTTTGCTCCTTCTCCTTCACCAACACCAATGAGATGAAGAAGACCAAGATCAAGCCAGGCATCAAGTTCCATGGCCTCTCTGACGAGGAAAAGGCAAAGCGGGAGGCTAAGAAACAGCAGAAGGCCGAAGAAAAAGCTGCTCGCAAGGCTGCCAAGGCCGAGGCGAAAGCTGCCCGTAAAGCCGCCAAGGAGGCTGAGGATGCAGCCAAGGATGCAGAGAAAGCCGCTCGTAAGGCTGCCAAGGCAGAAGAGCAGGCTGCTCGCAAGGCAGCCAAGGCCCAAGAGAAAGCCGCTCGCAAAGCAGCCAAGGAGGCTGAGAAGGCAGCCCGTAAGGCAGCCAAGGAGGCCGAGAAAGACTAATTCCCTATACCGGTAGTTTGATAATGAATCGGGTGCAAGCCGTATGTGCGGTATCTAGTCGGATATCGCCTCCTAGGCGACGCGCCAGACTCCGTGCTACCGTCAGTCCTATACCTGTTCCGTTGTAGTATTCGTCCAGCTGTACAAACTCGTCGAAGATATGCTCTGCCTCCTTCGGAGGAATGCCTATGCCCGTGTCGTCGACGATAAATCGTACCGTGTCCTTACTGTTGTTGATGGTCAGCTTCACGCTCTGCTTCTTTGCCGAGCTGTCCACCTGTGTCAGATAAGCTTCGGCAGGCCGTGTGAACTTGATGGCATTGTCGAGCAGCAGCTCTAGGATACGGGCAGCCGCACGCTGATCGGTCTTGAAAGGTGTGAGTGAGCCTTCCAGCGTTTGCAGTGTGAACGTCAGATGGCGGGCATCGTTGATGCCTGAAGCGCTGATGGCCTGTTCTGCTATCTGCAGCGGTGTCACCATGTCGTTGCGTTCCAGCACCACCTGGCTGTTGATGTCCGACAGCTCCAGCATCTTGTTCACCAGTCCTGTGATGCGGTAAGTACTCTTCATGATCTCTTCGCCCGCCTCAAGGCGATCCTTGTCCGACAGGCGTACCGTCGTGGTGGTGATAAGCTGTGTAAAGCCGCTGAGGATATTGAGCGGTGTGCGTATCTCGTGCGATATCTGCTTGATGAAGTTGCTCTTCATGCGCGTCGATTCCTCGGCACGCTCGTTGGCTATCTTCAGCTGTACGTTCTTCTCTGCCAGTCCTAAGTAGGCTTCCTGCAGCTTGTCGTGGGCCTGTTGCAGACGCTTACTGAGGCGGTAGCGGTTGATGCTGAAGATGACGAGGAAGAGGAAGGTCAGCAGTACTCCCAGCAGCCATACCCATGCCGGTATCTTGATGACGCCAAACTGCGTCAGCACGTTGTCGCCATACACCTCGTCGATGATGCTGATGGTCTCCGTCTTTCTCAGCTCGTCGTTGATAGCTTCAATGAGTCGCTTGTCGTGGCTGGCATAGCAGTATTCGCGGGGCTCCAGCGAGAGCTCCTCCGTCTGCAGCTGCTTCTCCAGGTGTAGCAGATTGATGTAATGAGTGGCTTGGAAGCGGTAGCAGATCAGTCCGTCATATTTCCCCTCCGCCAGTTCTTTGAAGGCAGCCCCCAAGTCAGTGATGCGCACATCCTTGGCTCCAGCGTCCGTGAGCATCAGTCCGATGGGCCTTGACTTCATGTAGGCGATGGTCTTTCCCCTCAGGTTGCGGAAGTCGAAATCCGCATAGTCTTTCTTGCGATAGACGATCTGGTAGTACATGCGGAACACCGCATTCGAGTAATTGGTCAGGTCTTTACGGTAGGGCGAGTATACCATGAGTCCGAGGTCGTACTTGCCCTCGATGATGCCTGGCGACATCTTGTCCCAGTGGTTAGGGGCAAAGGTAAAGGGGATGCCCATGCGTTGCATGAGCCGTTTGGTGAACTCCACATCATTGCCGCAGGGCGTACCGTGGTCGTCAACATATTGCAGGGGAGCGTAACTCGTGTTCATTCCCATGACCAGGGGACGCTCCTTCGAGAATCCCAGTTTTATGGCGAGTGGGCTGACTACAGTCTCTTTCTCCGTCGGACGGAACAACTCTTCAAGACTGTCATTACAGGCAGTACATAGCACGACACCCAGCAACAGGAGTGCTCGCAGGACGGGTAGTTTGATACGACTTAACGGCATAGGCTGATGACGATATTTATTCTACATGCTATAGGTATGAACGCTCGAACCCTGTGCGGAGGGCAGGTAGTTGATGCCCCACCAGCACATCTGCAGCAGGACGAAGCAGATGATGAGCATCCACAGGGCAGGGGTGAGCTGCTGTGGACGATACAGGCGGAAGTGGATGTATACCAGGTAGGCCAGCCATGTGATGGCCGCCCAGGTCTCTTTGGGGTCCCACGACCAGTAGTGTCCCCATGCCTCCTTTGCCCATAGTGCTCCGAAGAGCATGCCGAAGGTGAGGAAGGCTAGTCCGACATACACCAGGTTATCGGTAATCTCCGCCTCCTGCTGCGACCAGCGACGACGCACCAGCAGATAGACCGCCATGACGGCAGCGGCACCTAGCAGGGCATAGGCAAACATATATACGATGACGTGAGGTGCGAACCACGGACTCTGCAGGGCAGGCATCAGCGTCTTCGAGTGTATCTCGGGTTTCAGCAGGTTGACGCAGATGAAGACGACCGACAGCAGGGTAGAGAACGACAGAATCCACTTGTATCGCCAGCGTGAATAGACCATCAGACCTGCCAACGGCAGGAAGAAAGAGTACCACAGACGCGTCTCGCCCATGGTGCGCAGCGGTGGGCGCTCCAGCGACATCCACATCGACAGGATGAAGGCGAAGAAGACACAGAGACCCAGTATGGTCAACGCATAGGCACTCTTGGTCTTATCCTTCCAGGCCTGATAGCTGCCTGCCACCCAGAGTAGTACGGCGCAGATGGCGAAATAGATGAATGATTCCCACGTCATGACTCCGCCCTCCTTACTCCAAAGACAAACATCAACAAGGCCCCAGCCAGCATCATGAAGATGCCCGTATAGACGGCGGGCAGCCAGGGGTCTCTCACCAGTTCGAAGATGCTGATACGGCTCCGGGCACCGGCCTGCTGGTCGTAGCCGTACTGATAGATCTTCCATCCGTCCACCTCGACGGGCTTGTTGACATCCACCGTCGCCTTGATGTTCTTGCCCGACTGCGTCAGCACCTGGATATCTGAAGCGAAGCGCTTGGGTGAACCGTCGTCGTACACTTCCATGATAAACTGCTTCAGCTCGATGGCCAGCGGTAGTTCGATGATGGCCTGCTCATTGGTCACCGCCCGCCATTCCGGTTCGTCCACGCCACAGATCATTTTCACGCGTGAGATGTCGGCATTGCCCAGCGTGGCGGTGGTCAGCGCGATGAAGAGCCCCAGGTGGTTCAGCAGGAAGGTGAGGTCCCGTATGCTGCGACAATGTCGCAGCGTATTGAACCGGTGGAGGGTGACGAGCCCCAGGATGACGGTGATGTAGACATACATCAGGACGAAGGGCCAGAACGTCAGCATGTTGTTCAGCCACGTGCCGTTGATCTGCTGGCGCGTCAGTCCCATGACGATCGTTAGCACAACGGCATAAACCATAGCGGGGAGGGCAGCCTGGTAAGAGGTGAGGAAGCGGAAGGCGTACACCTTCTGACGCAACAGGTGGCAGACGACAATCATCGCCAGGAATCCTGCCAGCACCATACCGTTAGCAGGCCATCGGAAGCTGTCCCATACCACAGGGCCTATGCTCATTTCGAGCGTCAGTCCTGCTATGATGAGCCCTCCACCTATGACAAAGCCCTCACGGATAGACCATAGTTTATTCCACATCGTGTTAACGTATTATTGATAGCATTTGAAAATCTTGTCTACCTCACTGCGCTGCATCTTCGGTGTCAGCAGACTGACAATCCAGACGACAGGGAAACCGCCTACCATCGCGATGGCACCGCAGTTGATGGGGTTGATGGGGTTGCCGATGAGCATGTTGACCACCGTGATACCCACGCCCCAGATGAAGCATGCCCACACGCTGGCTGTGGTGACGCCACGCCAGTAGAGTCCTAGCATGAAGGGAGCGAGGAAGGCACCAGCCAGCGCACCCCATGAGATACCCATCAGCTGGGCAATGAACGTGGGCGGATTCAGTGCGATCAGCAGCGAGATGGCGATGAAGAACATGATGAGCACGCGCATCACCACCACCTTACGACGCTCAATCTTCTCGGCTACGATATCGTCGATGTTACCATCCTCCACCTCGCCAGGTGCCGACTTCTTGTCGCGGTAGATGAGGTCGAGTGTCATCGTTGAGCTGGACGTAAGCACGAGCGATGCCAGCGTCGACATTGACGCAGAGAGCACCAGCAGCACCACGAGGGCGATGAGCACGTCGGGCAACGTCACGAGCATTGACGGTACGATGCTGTCGAAAGCCAGCTTGCCGTTAGGCAGCACGGGAGGCATGCCGAACAGACGGCCAAAGCCACCCAGGAAGTAGCAGCCGCCAGCCACGATCAGTGCGAAGATGGTCGATATGATGGTGCCACGCCTGATGGCACTCTCGTCGGTAATCGAGTAGAACTTACCCACCATCTGTGGCAGTCCCCAGGTACCGAGCGATGTCAGGATGACCACACCCAGCAGGTTCCAGGGGTCAGGACCGAAGAGCGTGGCAAAGCCGCCATTCACCGTGCTGTCGGCATCGCTGGGCATCGCAGCCATCTTCTCGATAGCTGCCGTGAATCCACCCTGTACATTGAGCACGGCCACGATGATAGCCACGATGCCAAAGAGCATGATGATACCCTGTATGAAGTCGTTCATCGCCGTCGCCTTGTATCCGCCCAGAATGACGTAGACCGCCGTCAGGATGGCCATGATGACCACGCAATACTCGTAGGGGATGCCAAAGCCCATCTCAAACAGCGTCGAGATGCCTTTGTACACGCCAGCGGTATAGGGGATGAGGAACACGAAAGCGATGATCGAAGCCGCTACGCGCAAGCCCTGATCGCCAAATCGGGTGCCGAAGAAGTCGGGCATGGTGCGCGACTCGATATGCTGCGTCATCAGCTTTGTGCGCCGACCTAGTACGATCCAGGCCAGCAAGGAGCCGATCACGGCATTGCCCACGCCAATCCATGTCGACGAGAGGCCGTATTTCCATCCGAACTGTCCGGCATAGCCCACGAAGACTACTGCCGAGAAATAAGAGGTACCATAGGCGAAGGCTGTCAGCCACGGACCAACGGCACGTCCGCCCAATACGAATCCATCAACACTGCTGGCCTGTTTGCGGGTGTACAGTCCGACGCCAATCATCACGGCCAGAAAGATGAGGGTAAGGAGTATCTTAATGAACATCTTGAGAATTTACAATTTTACGATTTACAATTTACAATTTATTTTTTCTTTGCGTAATCTAAACGAATCTGCATCTGAGCCATGATGGCGTGGTTGGCACCATGCACAAACTGGCCTGCCTGCGTGTAGGCACTCTTGTAGACATACTGCAGCTGCACGCGGCATTTCTTGTAGAACCAGTACTGCACACCGGCTATCGCCTTGTGCTGGTCCATGCCCAGCGACGTGTTGAAGTTGAAGAAGTCGTACGACCCCACCAGTTCGACACCCTTGCCCACGGGCACTGCACCTGTCACGTAGGCACCACGGCTGGTCGCACTGCCGTCCTTGCCTTCCAGGTATTCACCGTGTATGTTGAAGTCGGCCGATTTGTAGTCGAAACCTACCGTCCAGCGGTTGCGCTTGTAGTTGTCACCCTCATGGATCTCCGGGTTGTACAGCGAGTTGGCAATGGCATGTCCGCGGCCCAGCTGTCCGGTAGCCACGAGGTTCAGTCCCTTTGTGGGACGATACTCCAGACGGGCTATGAAGTCTTTCTCCTTGTTGCCGTCTTTCTTGTTGATGCCCTGTCCGTTCATCACCTCCAGCTCGTAGCGCAGCTTGCCGTCGTTGGTCTCGCCGAAGATGGCCAGTCCCAGGTCACGTCCGTACTGCACGCCCAGCAGCGGGTCGCTGCCACATCCCGTCAGGTAGGTGACGCCCTCAGAGTAGACATCGATGGCCTCCATGGCGGTCGGCGAGAGCGGATTCTCCAGCGAGAGCCCGTTCTTGAACTGTCCCAGGCGTACGGTCAGCGCCTTGTTGCGTGTAAAGCGATAGTCGGTGTAGAATTCCTGTACGACACTCGAGAAGTCGTGCATGAAGAGGAATGACCAGCGGTCAGTGATTTGGGCGTTGGCCCAGAAGAGTACGCGTTTCAGCTCGAAGGTGGGTGTGTCCTCGCCAGCCTTGTGGGTGTAGTTGAAACCGCCCTGCGCGTAGCCGTGCAGTTGGACGCGCTCCGCCAGTTCCTTCAGCAGGTCGCTGTCCTCTTTTCCTTGTCCCATAGCGGCTGTGCTGCTGAACACAGTCAGCAGGACGGCTAAGGTGACACGTTTGAAAAATGGTTGTTGCATGATGTTTATGATTGGTTATTGTGTTGGCTTGTTTTTCACCACATATTTCTGGTAGTAGGTGATGAGCAGCGTCGTCATGGGCAGCGCGATGATCATGCCCAGGATGCCCAGCAGTGCTCCCCAGATGGAGAGCGACAGCAGGATGATGGCCGAGTTCAGTCCCATCACCTTTCCCATGATCTTTGGCGTGAGGATGGTGTCTTGGATGAGCTGTACGACGGCAAACACGATCAGAGCGCCCAGCATGATGATCCAGAAGCTCTCGCCCGTGTCGGCAGCCTTGACGACGGCCAGCAGGATGGTCGGTATGAATCCCACCAGCTGCAGGTACGGCACCATGTTCAGCAGTCCGATGAACATGCCCAGACCGATGGCCATGGGGAAGTCGATGATCAGGAATCCGATGCTGAACAGCACACCCACGCAGATGGCCACCAAGCCCTGTCCGCGGAAATACTTGTTCATGCCCTGCTCCACGTCTTTCACCAGCTGGACGGCAAACTTGCGATACCGCCGGGGCAGCATCTCTACCCATCCCTCGGCGAACTCTTCGTAGTCGAGCAGGATAAACAGCGTGTAGATGATGACCATTGTCAGCATCAAGACGCTCGATAGGATATTGAGCGACTGGGCGATGACGTTCCACACCTTAGGCACGGCCTGCTTGATGGAGTCGATGAATCCCTCCTGGGTGACGATGGCCTTGACATCCTCGGCCTTCACGTTCTCGTGGATGAATTCTTCTATCATGTTGGGGATGTTGCTCATGAACTCATCGTGCGACACGTAGGCGATGATGAGGTCGTTCACGCGCCCACCTTCTTCGATGATGGGGGGTATCATCAGCAGTCCCAGTCCTGTCAGCAGGGCGCCTACCGTGATGAACGTGCAGAGAATACCCAGTATACGGAACTTCAGTTTGCAGCGATACTGGAAGAAGCTGACCATGGGGAACAAGATGTAGGCGATGAGCCAGGCCATGAAGAATGGCAGCAGCACACCGCTGAGGTAGTTCAACAACATGATGAGGCCGACGATGGCCACAGTTGTCAGTCCTCCACGCACAAAACTATCGAATGTAATCTTCTTTTGTTCCATAACGACTGCAAAGATACAAATAAAATTAAAAAAAGGAAATATAAAAACAAATAAATTCGTATCTTTGTGCCATGAAGATAGAACCGATAGCATTTTTTCATTCCCCCTTCACCTCGAAGTTTGGCATACCACGTCAGAGTGGCATCGTCAGCGAACTGCGTGGCACCATCCGTTTTGAGCCCGCCTTTGCCCATGCCGAAGCCCTGCGCGGACTGGACCGTTACGACTACCTGTGGCTCATCTGGGGCTTTTCCGAAAATGTTGATGCCGTGAAGCATGCCACCGTGCGTCCTCCCTTGCTGGGCGGCAATGAGCGCATGGGGGTGTGGGCCACCCGCTCGCCCTTCCGTCCTAACAACCTGGGCCTGTCGTCGGTGCGCATTGCCGCCATCGACCTGAAGACACCGAGCATCGACGTGTTAGGTGCTGACCTGATGGACGGCACGCCCATCTACGACATCAAGCCCTATCTGTCCTATGTCGACAGCCATGCGGAGGCCCGTGGCGGCTTCACCGATGAGCATGCGTGGAAACAGTTACAGGTGGACATGCCTGCGGAGCTGCGCGCGCTGCTCTCCGAGGCCGATGCGGTGGCGTTGGAGAAGGCGTTGGCCTTAGACCCCCGTCCGCACTATCATGAGGACGATGGCCGCGAATATGGCATGCCTTTCCGCGGAATGGATGTGATCTTTGTGGTGACGGATGGTGTGCTGCGTGTGCTCCGCTGGGTTACATCTCCTTCTCCAGCTGGTTCCTCCACAGATACTTGCGCGTCTCGTGAACGATGATGCCACTCAGTGCCAGTATCGATATCAGGTTCGGAATAGCCATCAGCGCATTCATGCAGTCGGCCAGGTTCCACACGATGTCGAGGTTCATCACACTGCCGATGAAGATGGCGACGATGTAGAGCACTCGGTAGACGATCACCCAGCGGTGGCCCTTCAGGTATTCTACGGCCCGTTCGCCATAGTAGCACCAGCCCAGGATGGTCGAGAAAGCAAATGTCAGCAGTCCGAACGTCAGCAGCGGCGTGCCCACAATGGGAATCTTGGCGAAGGCCACCTTCGTCAGCACTGCCCCGTTCTCGAACGTGATGTCGGGGTAGGCCAGCACACTGCTCACGATGACGACGCCCGTCAAGGCACAGATGATGACGGTATCCCAGAACGTGCCCGACGACGATACCAGTGCCTGGCGCACGGGATTACGCGTCTGTGCGGCAGCAGCCACGATGGGTGCGGAGCCCAGTCCCGACTCGTTGCTGAACAGGCCTCGCGCAATACCGAAGCGTGCAGCCATCATGACGGTGGTGCCTACAAACCCGCCTCCTGCCGCCTGCGGACTGAATGCCGACTCGACGATCAGGCGGATGGCAGGCCATACAAATTCAGCGTTGACACCTATTATATATATGCAACCCAGCACATAGAACACGGCCATGAAAGGCACCAGCATCGAACAGACGCGGGCGATGCTCTTCACACCACCGAGGACGACGGCTCCCGTCAGCAGACTGACCACGATGCCCGTGATGTATGGCGAAATGCTGTAGGCTTCGAACGATAGGGTAGAGATGGCGTTGGCCTGCACGGTATTGCCGATGCCGAACGATGCACAGGCGGTGAAGATGGCAAACAGGATGGCCAGCCACTTCATATGGAGGCCCTGTTCCAGGGCGTACATCGGACCACCGATCATCTTGCCCTCGGGGGTCTTCTGGCGGTATTTGATGGCTAGCAGACCTTCCGCATACTTGGTCGAGATGCCGAACACACCCGTCAGCCAGCACCACAGCACGGCACCAGGACCTCCCAGTGCGATGGCCGTAGCCACACCGATGATGTTACCCGTTCCGATGGTGGCTGCCAGCGCGGTGGCCAGCGAACCGAACTGCGACACGTCGCCCTGTGCGTCAGGGTCTTTCTTGATCGACAACTTGATGGCGGTGATGATCTTACGCTGCGGGAAGCGCAGGATGATGGTCAGGTAGAGATGCGTGCCGAGCAGGAGGATGATCATCGGCCATCCCCACAGCAGCGAGCTGAAGTCGGTCAGGAAGTCGTTTATTTGGTCCATTGAATCTTGATATGTTCGTAACCCATCGTCTTCATCATGTGGCGGAACTGGACATCGCCGTTCTGCTGTGCACTGCGTATGTTCTCAGGGGTCACGCAGTGGCGCAGCATCTTCTGGTAAGCCTTCTTGTACAGCGCCTCGCGGGCTTCCGGCTTCCAGCGTCCGCTCTCGTGGAAACTCTTGGTGCGCGCCTCGTCGATGAAGTCGCGATCCAGCAGTCCGATTTTAGGCAGCGTCACCTCGATGCTGTCGCCCGACGCCTTGATCCATCCGGGCTCTACGTGGTGCATGTTGATACCCAGCCGGACGGTACCGTAGTAGATACGTACCAGGTGGTCGTCCGAGAAGATGCCCTTGCGGACGGTGTCCACCAGTTCCTCGTCGGCAATGGCCAGGAATTCCCATTCGCCGATGGCCTTGATGCTCTCTATCTGCTCAGGGGTGACGTTGATCTGTTCGTCAACGTCGATGCTCACCTCCGTCTTCTTCACCGACTGCACCAGCCATGTCAGCAGCACGACGGCAGCGATGGCGCCTATCAGCCAGAGGGTGTATTGCGCTTTCCACTTCATCATTTTTCAAGACTTGAGTTAATCAGTTGTTGGATGTTCAGATTCCTGCGGAAGGCGATGGTGATGTTCTCCTCCCGGTAGCCCATCTGCGTCAGCATAGGCACGAGCACACGGGCGGCATTGGCCTGCGCGGTGGGCAGAATGTCCATGTGGGCTACGTTGTCGAGAATAGCCTTGCGCCCTTGCTGCTCGTAGCTGGTCAGTTCCTTGTCGGTGAACTGCGAGCGCGTCAGTCCCACATACTGCTTCACCTCCTTCTGGTTGATCTTCGTGCTGGTCAGCGTCACCTTCGGGTCGGGCAGCAGGATGGTGATGCGGTCGCCGTCGCGCTCGATGTTAGCGTCCGAGAAGTCGCTGAAGTCGATGTATGCCTTCAGCGTGGCGTCCATGGGGATGGCTATCTTGCGCTCGCCCAGCGGCAGCCTGATGTCGAAGTCTTTCTGCAGCAGGTTGCCCTTCAGCCGCACCACGTCGTCGTGGGTCACAATTTTGTGGATGTGATATTCTGTGGTGTACAGGCGCGAGGTCTTCTGTATCTGCATGACCAGGTTGGGCAGCGTGTCCGTCACCGTCGGCACTGCCTCTTCCTGTGCCTCGTGTTCCGACGAACAGGCACCCGTCAGCAGGGTCAGAATGGTCAAAAACAAAGCGTATCGTTTCATTTCTTAGGAATAATTGCCTACAAAATTAATAATATTTTGTCAAAATGACGATAAAAAGTATTTTTTTTTGTACTTTTGTCAGCTGAAACGATAAAAACTGGTTATGAAACAAATTCTGACAGTAGCTATTCTTGCCATCGTGCTGGTGCTGACGGCATGTGGCGAAAAGAAAAAGAGTGAAAACATCATTGCTCCGCGTGTGGAGAAGGTGAAGCCCAAGGCTCCCATCCAGATGCCGGAGTTTGACCGCGAAATTCCTGTCGACTGGATTGGCAAGACCTATCTGGTGGGCATCAGCCGTCGTCCTTCCGATTCGTTGTCTATGGTGAAGGACGAGACGGGACAGCAGTTTGTCGATAATATCTTTACGCTGACGGTCAAGCGCAAGGATGGTTCTGTGTTTTTCAACCGTACATTCACCAAGCAGTCGCTCAGCACCTATCTTGACGACGACTACCGTCGGACGGGCATCTTCGAGGGCTTGGTGTTCGACAAGGCCGATGGCGACTGGCTCGTGTTCGGTGCCAGCGTAGGCCATCCGCAGACCGACGAGTATATCCCGCTGGTCATCCGCCTGTCACGCATGGGCGAGCTCGTCATCAAGCGCGACGTGCAGATGGACACCCAGAATGTCGATACCCCTGCTCAGTCGACGACCGACGAGGACGACGTGTAAATCCGGCTCCATGCCTCGCTGAGCGCTGTCATGCGCGGGAAGACCATGTCGGCACCCTCCTGCAGCAGCATCGCGTCAGGCAGCGGACCCGTATTGACCGCAATCGTGAAACATCCGGCTGCTACGGCAGCTCTGACGCCTAGTGGCGCATTCTCTACGACGATGGATTCCCATGGCCGTACGCTGCATTTCTGCATGCCTATCAGGTAGGGCTCGGGGTTGGGCTTGCCGTGACTGACATCGTTGGCGGTGACCATCAGCTCGGGTGTCACCAGTCCTTCGAGGTCGCTGGTCAGCTTGTCCAGCAGCACGTGCTGTGCACTGCCCGTCACGATGCATATCTTCAGTCCGCAGGCTTTGATCTGCTGCATCAGCTCCTTGATGCCTGGCATGAGCTGGGCGGGGGCACAGGCGGCAAACAGCTCCGACTTATGGGCGTACATGCGGCTGGCCTCGTCGTCGCTCACCTCGCGGCCCCACTGTTGGCGCGCCAGCAACTTGATGGTCTCCACCCCGCGCATCCCCTCGTATTCGTAGGCTCCGCTCAGCGGCATGTCCAGTCCGTAGTCGCTCATGGCCTCATGCCAGCTGGTGGCATGGTTCGGCATCGAGTCGTAGATGACGCCGTCCATATCGAAAAGCACGGCTTTCGGGCTGAATTGCCCGAAGCCGTGTTTCTTTAGGTATTGCTTGATAGCTTTGTTCATTTTTTTTTCTAGTCTTACTAGTCTCTCTAGTCTTACTAGTCATACTAGTTATACTAGCTATACTAGACATACTAGTCATACTAGTTCTACTAGTTATTTCTCGCTAGCCAGCCGCTCCTTGATCGCCTTGGTCTCAGCCTCGTAGCCGGGCTTCTCGAGCAGGGCAAACATATTCTTCTTGTAGGCCTCTACACCGGGCTGGTTGAAGGGGTTCACACCCAGCAGATTGCCGCTGATGCCGCAGCTGATCTCGAAGAAGTAGATGAGCTGTCCCAGATAGTAGGCGTTCAGCTCAGGCACTGATACGCGGATGTTGGGCACACCACCGTCCACGTGAGCCAGACGGGTACCCAGCTCGGCCATCTTGTTCACCTCGTCGACGCGCTTGCCAGCCAGGAAGTTCAGACCGTCCAGGTTCTCCTCGTCGCTGGGGAAGAGCATCTGGCGGTTAGGCTTCTCGATCGAGATGACGGTCTCGAAGATGGTGCGCTCGCCGTCCTGAATCCACTGACCCATCGAGTGCAGGTCGGTGGTGAAGTCTACCGATGCGGGGAAGATACCCTTCTTGTCCTTACCCTCCGACTCGCCGTAGAGCTGCTTCCACCACTCTGAATAGTAGTGCAGCTTGGGCTGGTAGTTCACCATGATCTCTATCTTCTTGCCTGCCTGGTACAGACCGTTACGAACGGCAGCATACTGGGCAGCGATGTTCTCCTCGAAAGGCACGTCCTTGCCGCAAGCCTTCTCCATCTCCTGCGCACCGGCTACCAGCTGCTTGATGTCGAAGCCAGCGCAAGCGATAGGCAGCAGACCGACGGGGGTGAGCACTGAGAAGCGGCCGCCTACGTTGTCGGGGATGATGAAGCTCTTATATCCCTCCTTGTCGGCACACGTACGGGCAGCACCCTTCTTGGCGTCGGTCACGGCCACGATAACCTCCTTGGCAGCGGCCTTGCCCATCTGAGCCTCACACTGCTTCTTCAGCAGACGGAAGGTCAGCGCGGTCTCCGTCGTCGTACCCGACTTCGAGATGTTGATCACACCAAACTTCTTGCCCTTCAGGTATTCTGTCATCTCTGCGAGATAGTCCTCGCCGATGTTGTTGCCGGCAAACAGGATGACGGGGTTCTTCTGGTCCTGTACCAGCCAGGCGAACGAATTGCCCAGCGCCTCGATGACGGCACGGGCACCCAGGTATGAACCACCGATACCGGCCACCACGATGGCCTCGCACTTCTCGCGCAGCGTCTTGGCCGTAGCCTCCACCTCGTCGAGGAACTCGGGGGTGATGCTGCTGGGCAGATGCAGCCATCCCAAGAAATCGTTACCAGGACATGTGCCGTTCTCCAAAGCCTGCTGAGCGGCCTTTACCTTTGGCTCGAAAGCCTTCACTGCGCCTGCCTCCAGGAAGCAAGCGGCCTTTGTGATGTCAAGTTTAATGTTACTCATTGTTTTGTTCCTTTAGTAATAATCAGAATATTGCTACAAAATTACAAATATTGCCGCAACTTCACCCTTCTTTGATGGTTAAATATCTTTAATTCCTTCATATAATTTTATAGAAAGCTGTGCGTTTTGCCCGAGAGTGAGCTTCCGTTGTTCCTGCCTTGAATGGACGTAGTGTTAAAATAATTCAAAATTTTATGATGTAAGGTCAGTTTGCTCGTTGTCTTCCGTTGGACCTCCATTTTTTGCGCACTGGGCAGGCCGCAAATTTTGTCAGGCCTGAAAACAAATTTTCGCTGCCTACGGCGCTCCGTCGTTCCTCATCATCGACAGTGCAAAGGTAAGAAACTTTCATTGCGGTTCACGAATCTCCTTACCAAAAATTTTCGAATTGTTACACTTGTTACAGTGTTACAGTTCAAAAATAGGTTCTATTCGGGTCATATTTTACTCTATATTTATATATATATTTATATATATATTAATATAGAAGTATTTTCAGGGTATGGGGAAGTCTTTTCGGGAACTGTAACACTGTAACAGTGTAACGGTCCGATTCAGCAAAAATACCAAAGGAAAAACGCGTTTTTATCGAAAAAAGTCGTAATTTTGCAAGCAAAATTTGATGGAATGAAACAGATAGTTTACTTTTTCGTGGCAATGATGGGCATGGTTCAGACGGCGATGGCGCAGGACGAGACCATCGTGTTCACGCCCCAGTGGACGGCACAGGCCCAGTTTGCGGGCTATTACGTGGCCGAGGCCAAGGGCTTTTACCGTGAGGCGGGAGTGAAGGTGAAGATAGAACACCCGTCGTCCACTCAACCTGCCATGAGCCGCCTGCGCAAGAACGAATGCCAGGCGACGACGCTGCAGGTCTGTCAGGCGCTGGAGATTATCGACGACGGCATCCCCCTGGTGAATATCCTGCAGACATCGATGAACAATGCGATGGTCATCGTTTCGGCACGTGGGAAAGACCCGCTGCAACAGAAGGGCGCCCACGTGGGCATCTGGAGCGTGGGCTTCGGACAGTTGGCCATCTGCATGAGCATCAAGGACCATCTGGACTACGAGTGGGTGCGCTTCGCCCAGAACGTCAATCTGTTCGTGGCGGGAGCCCTCGACGCCACGCTGGCCATGAGTTACAACGAGTACTACCAGCTGGTGCAGGCGGGCATCAAGATGACCGATAATAACGTGTACCGCTTCTGCGACCACGGCTATAACGTGCAGGAGGACGGTGTGTACATGACTCGCGAATACTACGCCACCCATAGGGACCAGGCGCGCCGCTTCGCGCAGGCCAGCCGTAAGGGCTGGGAGTGGGCTGCCGCTCACCCCAAGGAGGCGCTCGACATCGTGATGCATTATGTGGATATGAACCACATCGCCACCAACCGCGTGATGCAGAAACTGATGCTGGAGGACGTGCTGCGCCTGCAGGTGGATCGTGAGTCGAAGAAGCGCGAGTTCCGCTTGCGTCCCGACATGGTGGAGAAGGCCAGCCGTCTCATGGCGGAGCACCATATGCTGAGTCGGGAGATCAAGTACAAGGAGTTGTCGGAATAACGTTATTTCGAAATATCGAAATATCGAAATATCGAAAATCGGAAAATCAATGGAAAAAATTATCGCATATATCCGTCGTAAGCTCTCGGTGAGGGTTAGTCTGTGGGTGGTGTTCTTCGCTGCCGTCATCTTCAATGTGGCCCTCGGCTTCCTGTTCTACCAGTCGCGTGAGGCCGTGCGGCAGGAGGCTATCAGCCGCGCTACCACGATTCTGGACAAGACGTCGCTGCGCGTGGAGGGTATCCTGAACCGTGTGGAGGTGGCTTCTAACATGACCAAATGGCTGGTGCAGCGTCACCCCGACAAGGCCGACTCGATGTTTGTCTATAGCCGAGGCATGCTGCTGAACAATCCCGACTTCTACAACTGCTCCATCGCCTTCGAACCATATTATTTCAAGGAGAAAGGGCGATACTTCTCGGCCTACACCAAGCATATCGGCGACTCGCTGCGTACCATACAGGGCGGCAGTG
Source organism: Prevotella sp. (assembly GCA_015060535.1). Classification (GTDB taxonomy): domain Bacteria; phylum Bacteroidota; class Bacteroidia; order Bacteroidales; family Bacteroidaceae; genus Prevotella. The sequence continues at coordinate 162,958 of SUYH01000003.1, read as the reverse complement.
ACCACTACCAGTATTTCTTCACCGACTGGTATCTCATGTCGCAGCTGCTGGGAAAACCCTGTTGGACAGAGCCCTATATGGATCTCGACGTGGCCACCAACACCAGCGAGATGGTGACCAGCTACTGTCAGACCATCAAGAACCGCGAAGGACAGGTGATCGGTGTGATCAACACCAGTCTCTCCATCACGTGGCTCTCGAAGACCATCTCAGAGGTCAAGCCCTATCCTAACTCCTACAGCATCATGATAGGCCGTGGCGGTACCTACTTCGTACATCCCGACACCACGAAGATTACCCGCCAGACCATCTTCACACAGACGCTCGAGCATCCCGACACGGCCATGACTGCCCTGGGCTATGCCATGCAGCGCGGCGAGGAGGGCGTGAAGCACATGAACATCGATGGCAAGGAAAGCTACGTATTCTACAAACCACTCGGCCAGACAGGCTGCTCGATGGCCATCGTCTGTCCTGAGAGCGACATCTTCAGCGGCTTCGACCGTCTGCGCCGTACCATCATGACCATCGTCACCGTCGGTCTGCTGCTGATGCTCTACCTGTTCATCCGCATCATCACCCGTGAGCTGAAACCGCTGCGCCGGCTGGCTAAGGAGGCTGAGACCATTGCCTCAGGACAGTTTGATGCCGTGCTGCCCGACTTCCAGCGTACTGACGAGATAGGCCAGCTGAGCCATTCGTTCGGGAATATGCAGCAGTCGCTGGTGAAATACATCGACGAGCTGAAGACCACCACCGCCCAGAAGGCCTCGATAGAGAGCGACCTCCGTATTGCCAGTGACATCCAGATGGGTATGCTGCCCGAGAAGTTCCCGACGAAGAACGACCGCGACGACGTGCAGCTCTTTGCCTCGCTGACACCGGCCAAGGAGGTGGGTGGCGACCTGTTCGACTTCTATTTCCGCGACGACAAGCTGTTCTTCTGCATCGGCGACGTGTCGGGCAAGGGTGCTCCCGCCTCGCTCTTCATGGCGGTGACGCGTTCTGCCTTCCGCACCGTGTCGGCCCATGAGACGATGCCCAACCACATCGTGGAGACCATCAACAAGACGATTGCCGACATGAACAAGATGAACATGTTCGTGACGCTCTTCGTGGGTGTGCTCGACCTGCCCTCCGGTCTTTTGCACTACTGCAATGCCGGTCATGATGCCCCGTTGCTGGTAGGCGCTGGCGTAGGCGAACTGCCTTGCGACAGCAATATCCCCGTAGGTTTCATGCCCGACTGGGAATACACGCTGCAGGAGGCCGAAATCTACGCAGGCACCACTATTTTCCTCTTCACCGACGGACTGACGGAGGCGATGAATGCCGAGAATGAGGAGTTCCAGATGGACCGCATCACCGCCGTGGCCACCCAGGCGCTTGCCAACCAGCAGCAGGAGCCCCACCAGCTGATAAGCCTGATGACCGATGCCGTCCATGCGTTTGTGGGCGAAGCCGAGCAGAGCGACGACCTCACCATGATGGGTATTCAGTATATTAAGGGGTAGGGCTAGTATTTCTAGTAGCTCTAGTATTTCTAGTATTTCTAGTAGATCTAGTAGCTCTAGTATAACTAGTAGAACTAGGGAGACTAGGAATACTAGGGAGACTAGACAGATAAAAAATAAAAACAAAAAAAACAAAAAAAACGATCAATGACTATGGAACAAAAATCAATCTTCAAGCGGGTGGCTAATTACAAGGAGCTCCATGTCTACCAGAAGGCGGAGGTGCTTGTCCTGCTGACGGATGTTTTCTGCAAGAGGTTCCTACCAGCCTATGGCGACCGCCGTGTAGACCAGATGAACATGGCGGCGCGCTGTGGCAAGCAGAATATCGTCGAGGGATGCGAAGACGGGCTGACCAGCAGCGAGATTGAGGTGCGCCTGATTGGTGTGGGGCGAGGCAGTTTCCAGGAGCTCCGCGAGGACTATGAAGACTACCTGAGGCGCAACAGTCTGCCGGTATGGGAGAAGACCCACCAGCGCTTCGACAAGATGGTGAAGTTCTGCCGCGAGAACAACCACTGGGAGGCCTATCAGCCGCTTGCCGATACGCTCGACGCCGAGGAGTTCTGCAACATGGCGCTGACCCTCTGCCATATCACTGACAAGATGTTCTATGGTTATCTGAATCATCTGGAAAAGACCTTCAAGGAGCAAGGAGGCATCAAGGAGCGCATGCACGCCGTGCGCACCGGCTACCGCCAAGAACAAGACGCCCGCATGAAAGCCCTGGAAACCGAAAACGCCGCCCTCAAGCAAAGGATAGCCGAGCTGGAGCGGTTGTTGGAGGGGAAGGGGGGATAGTAGCTCTAGTAGCTCTAGTAGCTCTAGTATTTCTAGTAGCTCTAGTATAACTAGGAATACTAGGAAGACTAGAAATACTAGAAAAACCAAAAAAAAACCAATGAGCATAGCAAAACAAATCAAGCAATATGTGTGGATAGTGAACACTCTGCGAAAGAAGAAGCGGATGACACTCAGCGAGCTGCAGGAGCAGTGGGTGCAGGACGAGGTGGCTGATGGCAACCCGCTGCCACGAAGCACCTTCAACAAGTATCGCGACGGCATTCTTGAAATGTTCGGTCTGGTCATCGATTGCAACGAGCGGACTTACCAATATTATATCAGCAACCCTGACGAGGTTGATGACAACCTGAGGAAGCAGTGGATGCTGTCGACGCTGACCACGGGTCTGACGCTCACCAACAGCTCGGCCATCAAGGACGACATCATTCTGGAGAACGTGCCTGCGGGCTATGAGTTCCTGCCGGTCATCATGCAGGCCATTCACCAGCGACGCACCATCACGATAGGCTATCAGAAATTCGGCTTCGAGGCTTACACGAAGCCCGTCGACCCCTATGCCGTACGCTTGTTCCGGCAGCGGTGGTACCTGCTGGCTGACAACCGCGAACACATGGCTGTTTACTCTTTGGACCGCATGCTATCGGCCACACTGACCGACGAGCGATTCCGGCGTCCTGCCGACTTCTCGTCGAAAAAGCACTTCGCCGAATATTTTGGCGTGATGGTCGACGGTACGCCCATGGAGCACGTGGTGGTGAGGGCCCACGGCAAGATGGCCAATCTGCTGCGCACATTGCCGCTGCACCACTCGCAGCGCGAATTGGAGAGCGCCGACGGACATACCGACTTCGCGATAGACATCCGGCCGTCTATCGACTTCATCAGCGAACTGATGTCGAAGGCCGACGGTCTCGACGTCTTGGAGCCTGCCAGCCTGAAAGAGAAGATACGCGGCATCATGGAGGCAGCGCTGAAGAGAAATCCCTGAAGTGTTAAATAAGTGTTAAAATTGGGAGGTGTACACGCTTTGTGTACACCTCCCTTTTTACTTTGCCCCCGAATTAAAAACTTAAAGATTATGGAAGGTATGTTTATAGCATTTGTATTAGTTTCAGCCGTTGCCAGTCTGGCCAGCGACTATGTGAAGAATGTGTTTAACGAGATTAAAGAGAATTAAAGGTATGGACTACAAAGAATTGGTAAATCTGTGCGAGGAGGTCTGCGACAATATGGAGCGCGCCTACGACCGCAAGATGGATGAGTGTAAGCTGATGGGAGACTATCTGCGGGTGGTGAAAGCTTTCCAGGAACAATTTGCGAGTGTTGGCGACCTGCGCGAACAGCTGGAGCAGCGTGACAGCGAAATTGACGATCTGCATGAACAGATAGAGCAGCGCGATAGACGTATTGCAGAACTGGAACGACAGGTGCTGGAGCAGAAGGCGAAGAGCCTGGAAGAGGAGGTGAAGGCCAAGCCCATGGAGATTCACAACCACTTCGAGCGCGGCAGCAGCTCGCAGGTGTTTAACGACAAGGTGACGGGAAAGTTTGCCAAGCAGAAAAAGGACAAGAATAAAAAGGAACAGAAGAAATGGAAGAAAATGGTCAAAAGAATGTTGTAAACCACTTCGAGGCAGGCTCCAACTGCCAAGTGTTTAACGGCAACGTCACGGGATGCACGTTTGCCATGCCAGGGTCGACCGTCACGCAACAGGCTGCGGCAGTGGCACCGGCTGTCGCTCCGGCTGCCGCTCCGGCTGCCGACGAGGAGCAGGTGATCCCCCAGGTGCTGGCTGACAGTGAGCTGTGGCACGAGGTGCAGCAGGCCGGACTGGTGGATGCTGCCGGTCAACCCACGGTGTCGCGCCCTAAGGCTGCGCTGTTGGCCGACATGCTGGCCAGGCGGCTGGATATTCCCAACAAATGGAAGTTCTTTGAGCAGCTGTGGCACCGGAACAATATGCGCAGCGACTACAATACGGCGCTAGAACAAAGGAAGTCGCTGGAATTCCAAGATAGGCTGAAAAATATTTTAAGCTGATAATCAGCCATATACATTAATCCGTACCCCCTACGCGTACCCTCTGCGTAGGGGGTTTTTGTGTTTTATTCGCCGTACCTTTGCATCGTCAACAATTGATTGACGGTGTTCTTTGACTTACTGATACAACTGATGTCGTGAAGATCAATTATTACTAAAAGGTGGGTCGGCCTTACGGCGAAGCGACCAAATAAAGTTAAACCATGAGTTGGAGTGAGGAGGATGTCCCCGGGTAAATGCGCAAAGATTCCAACCTTCTTCTCGCTAAAACTCAACAACAATGAAAACAAATATTGAAATTTTTACAAGTGAAATTTTCGGCGAGATTCGTACTTGCCTAGTAAATAACCAAATCATGTTCGTGGGCAAAGACGTGGCTACGGCGCTAGGGTATGCCAAACCACAAAATGCACTGGCAACCCACGTAGATAAGGAAGACAAGAGCACTGCCCCGATTCAGGGCACTGCCTACGAAACCCGCGTAACACTCATCAACGAGAGCGGTCTGTATGCACTCATCCTCTCTTCTAAACTGCCACAGGCGAAGGCCTTCAAGCGGTGGGTGACCTCGGAGGTGCTGCCGTCAATCCGCAAGACGGGGCGCTACGAACTGCCACAGCAGATTCCGGCTTTGGCCATGCTGAACGCTGAGGCTGAGGACACGCTGACGGCAACGCAGGTGGCCAAGACGTTCAACATGACGACGCAGGACTTCAACGCCATACTGCGCGACATGGGTATCCAGTACCGGCGCTTCGGGCGCTGGAACCTCAGCGACGATCTCGAGGGACGCGACCTGGTGCGTCTGCGTACGCACATCAGTTACTCGCTGAAGGGTGAGAAAAAGGTACGCACGTATATGACGTGGACGCTCGAGGGACTGCGATTTCTTAACTCAAAACTCGGCTATCCCAAATTTTAGATTATAGGGTCGGCCTAACGGCCTCAAAATCTGAGAAAAATCGGATTAAAAATCAATCAAAATAAAGAGAGATTTTCGAAAAGATTTTGAAAGATTTTAAGCGAAGCGACCAAAGGACGAACGAAACTTGAATAATTGAGAATTGAAATGGAAGCAAGTGAGATATTGATTGAGAAACTGAAGGAGTTTGAGGGTTTCCGCCGCGATGCCTACCGCGACGTGACAGGCGTGCTGACCATCGGCTACGGCCATACGGGAAGCGATGTCCGCGAGGGCGACCGGCTGACCACCTACGCTGCCGAAGAGCTGCTGCTGATGGACCTGAGGGAACACGAGCGGGCGGTGCGACGGCTGAAGGTGGCCCACACACAGGGACAGTTCGACGCACTGGTGTCGTTTGTCTTCAACGTGGGCATCGGACGGCTGAACCGCTCGGCACTGCTGAAGGTGATTCGCAATGGCGGCTCGAAGGCACAGATCACCCGCGAGTTTAAACGCTGGGTGTTTGCCGGAGGCCAGCGCATGCCAGGGCTGGTGAAGCGGAGAGAATGGGAAGCGAAAAGATTCTTTGAATGAAGATTTTAATTGGGTCGGCCTTACGGAGCGAAGCGACCAATCAAATTAGGAATAAAAACGATGAGTATACACATGATTTACATGCAGAACGGGGCGAAGATGATGCGCCCCGTCCTGACGAGAGAGGAGTATCTGAAGTTGCGCAATGGCGGGTTCCAGGTGCAGAACGTGGCACGCATCCGCCAGGGCGACGAGGCACTGAAGGCGAGTCTGGTGCAGATGTGCTATAGCTGTCTGCCCAACGCGGACGGCACGCTGAAGGGCTCGACGCGCATGAGCAACACGGTGGGCATGGACATCGACCATATCGAGGCCGACGAGATGCCGAAGATCAAGGAGCGTATCCTGGCTAAGCGGCAAGAGCTGGGACTGCTGATGCTGGAGGAGAGTGCGCGCGGACGGGGCTACCATCTGGTGTTCCGTCGCCGACGGGAGCTGACGCAGGAGGAGAACCTCCGCTGGGCCAGCGAACTGCTGGAGGTGGAGTATGACAAGGGTGCGAAGGACATCACGCGCGTGTTCTTCACGACATCGGAGAAGGAACTGCTGTTCCTGGACGATGCCATCTTTGAGATGGAAGAAGTTACAGCGTTACAGTGTTACAGTTCTCAAACATCAGCCATCAGCCATCAGCCATCGGTAGTCTACGACCCGGAGGCGAAGTACAACGGGATGCTGTATAAGGATATCATCCAGAAGTACTGGGAGCTCTTCAATGGCGGCAAGGAACCCGTGGAGGGCGACCGTAATGCGCTGACCTTCGAACTGGCGGTGACCATCCGTAGCATCTGCGGATACTCGCTGGAGAAAATGATGGCGGTCATACCCAACTACTGGAGCCTCACCCCCAGCCCCTCTCCAAAGGGCGAGGGGAGTGAATACTCTCAAGGGCAGAAAATGTCTAATAATGTATCTACGCCCCTCGCCCCTTGGAGAGGGGAAGGGGGTGAGGCTGAATATCGGCAAACGCTGGAGAATGCACTGAAGGAGCCGCGGAAGGGGATGCCGTATCGGCTGAAGCAGGTGCTGCAGGCCATGAAATCGCAGGCAGGCGTGAAGGCCTGTGGCGGTACGCTGACCACTCCGCCTCCGATGCCGAAACGGTTGCCGCCGCTGATACGGTTGCTGACGAAGAACGTGCCCTGGTCTACAAGCCCGCCGTAGCTAATGCGGTATTCCCGGCACTGGGTGTCCATCTGCATGGCGTGCGGTTCCGCTACTGGGACAATGTGGAGCACGAAGCCACCTTTATGAATGTGCTGATCGGTCGGCAGTCGATTGGTAAGGGTACCATCAAGAAACCCATCGAGTACCTCATGGAGGACATCAAGCAGCGCGACCAGCCCAACCGTCAGCGTGAGGCGGAATGGAAACAGAAGAACCCGGGAGCGAAGCAGAAGAAAGACCCGCGGCCGACGGACATCTGCATCCAGATGCTGATTGACAACCTGACCGATGCCGTCTTCAACCAGCGTATCGTCGATGCCCATCACAACGGGCAGCGCTTCATCTACACCATCGTGGATGAGATCGAGGGTCTGAAGAAGGTCACGTCGAAGGGTACGACGGACGAGGTCGGTCTGCTGATCCGCAAGGCGTTCGACAACTCAGATGCCGGTCAGGAGCGCGTGGGTGCCGATTCCGTCTCGGGTATCGCCCCTCTGCGTTGGAACTTCAACGCCTCGACGACACCGCCCAATGCCCGTAAGTTCTTCCACAAGATGGTGAACGACGGCACGGTGAGCCGACTGGACATCTCGACCATCATCCACTCAGAAGACGACGATGACGCCGCACCGATCCTGGGCATCTACGACCACACCTTCGCACAGGAGCTGAAGCCCTATATCGACCGGCTGGAGGCCGCCAGCGGACTGATAGAATGTCAGCAGGCCAAGCATCTGTCGCTCGACATGAAGCAGGACAACAAGGATGCCGCCCGACTCTACGAGAGCGAGGCCTACCGCGTCTTCTCCTATCGTGCCAACGTGATAGCATGGCTGAAGGGTATGGTGCTCTATGTGGCCCACGGCTACAAATGGTCGAAGGAGATTGCCGACTTCGTGCGCTGGACGGAGCAGTATAACCTGTGGTGTAAGATGCTCTACTTCGGTCAGCAGTTGGAAAAAGAACTGAACGAGGAGGTGGAGATCCAGCGTCAGTCAGGTCCTCAGAATCTGTTGGAGCTGCTGGCTGATGAGTTCACCCGCGAGGAGTACCGCCAGATGCGTCAGCAGCAGGGTAAGACGGGTGATGGCGAGAGTACGCTGCGCGTCTGGCAGAACCGAGGGTACATCGCTTATGATGAGGTGAGTGGACGCTTCTGTAAAACAGAAGCTTACAAGGGAAGATTTTCTAAAACTGAGAACTGAGAGGTATGATTAGAATAGAAAATAACCAAGAATGTTTCGTGTTGCTCTGGCGCAGGCTGGAGCGCACGAGGCAGCTCCTCGGAGGGCAGTATAAGCGCTTCTGCATCCGTAACGTACTGAAGCAGTGGTTCGGCTTCGAGGCCACCGATGATATGATATGGGAAGTATGCCACCGCGCTGCCATCGACGACGAGCCCCAGGAGGGCTGGAACGAACTGCCGCTGCCGTCGCTCTATCCGCGCAGGCACCGTGAACTGCTGCGTGCCATCGTGTCGGTAAGGCTGGGCATCAGCTACTACAAGATAGACCTCCGGGCGCTGGACGCTGCCTATAGCATCGCCTTTCCCGCGAGTACGCCGATCAATGTGAATAAGAAAAAGAGGATTAGCGGAACGAGTCGGTCAGCAACTTGATCTCGATCTGCGGGCTGATGCGCTCGTAGAGGATATTGTAGACGGCATCGAGGATGGGCATGTTGACATGGCAGTGGCGGTTGATCTCCTTCATACACTTCGTACCGAAATAGCCCTCGGCAATCATCTCCATCTCGATCTGTGCCGACTTGACACTGTAGCCCTTGCCAATCATGATGCCGAAGGTGCGGTTGCGCGAGAAGTTCGAGTAGCCCGTGACGAGCAGGTCGCCCATGTAGACGGAGTCGGCGATGTTGCGCTCGATGGGGTTGATGACCTTCAGGAAGCGCGCCATCTCCTGTACGGCATTGGCCATGAGGACCGCCTGGAAGTTGTCGCCGAACTTCAGACCGTTGCAGATACCGGCAGCGATGGCATAGACATTCTTCAGTACGCTGGAGTATTCGATGCCAATGACATCGGTCGACGTCTTGGTCTTGATATATTCGCTGGTGAGCACTTGGGCAAAGGCCTGTGCCTTGTCGCGGTCGGCACAGCCGATGGTGAGGTAGGAGAGACGCTCCAGGGCCACCTCCTCAGCATGTGAGGGACCGCCGATGCAGGCGAGATTCTCGTAGGGAACATCGTAGACCTGATGGAAATACTCGGAACAGACGAGGTTTTCATCAGGCACGATACCCTTGATGGCGGTGACGATAAACTTGTCGCGCAGACGTGTCTTGAGCTTCTTCAGATGGCTCTTCAAGTAGGGTGAGGGCGTGACGAACACCAGGGTGTCGTACTGCTGCACTATCTTGTTGAGGTCGGAGGAGAAGAAGATCTCGTCGATGTTGAAGCGCACGCTCATCAGGTAGGCGGGGTTATGGCCCAGCCGGCGGAAGTCGTCGATGCGGTCGTCGCGGCGCATATACCATCCGATGTGGTGGGTGTGTCCCACCACAATCTTGGCAATGGCCGTAGCCCAGCTACCTCCGCCAATGATGGCTATGCGTCCACAATCATACATAGCCTCACCCCCGGCCCCTCTCCAAAGGGCGAGGGGAGTCATTACTTTGGTTCAACACTTCTGCCTTTATTCTCATAACAACCTCATTTAAGTCGTTTGATATCTCTTCGTTTTTTATACGAATGACTTGATAGCCTTTGCTTTCTAAGAACTTTGTTCTTTGTTCGTCTGATTCCTGTTGCAGCGGCTCTTGATGATAACCACCGTCAACCTCTATCACTAATTTTGCTGGTAGGCAGATAAAATCTGCTATATAGTCGCCGATAGGATGTTGTCTCCGGAATCGGACTCCAGCTTTCATATTTCTTAGAGCATTCCACAAGACTGTTTCGCTCTCGGTCATCTCCCGCCTGTTATTCCGGGCAAAATCCTTGAGGATATTGTACCTGTCAGGTGCAGCAGTCTCGTAGTCGTAGCTCATGGACCGAACTATTTACTCCCCTCGCCCTTTGGAGAGGGGTCGGGGGTGAGGCTGATCCACTTCGCCACCTCATCTACAGAGGGTTTCTGCATATCGAGCTTGTATTTCTTGACGATGTCGCCAATCTTCTGCTGGAGACCCTGGGGCTTTTCGGAGGCGATATTTTGCACGAGGTTGAAACCCGCCTTGCGCAGAACGGGAACCCACTCCTCGGCGACACCAATCTCAGCCCACTCGGCAGGAGTAGACTGGGGAATCTTCTTCTCAGGCTTCATCTGGGGGAACAGCATCACCTCGCCAATGGTGAACTTGCCCGTGAGCAACATCACCAGACGGTCGATACCGATACCGATACCAAACGTGGGAGGCATGCCGTACTGCAGTGCACGCAGGAAATCCTGGTCGATGATCATGGCCTCGTCGTCGCCCTTGTCGGCCAGTCGCATCTGCTCGATGAAACGCTCCTCCTGGTCGATGGGGTCGTTGAGCTCAGAATAGGCATTGGCCAGCTCCTTACCATTGACCATCAGTTCGAAACGCTCGGTGAGTCCGGGCTTAGAGCGGTGCATCTTGGTGAGCGGCGACATCTCGACGGGATAGTCGGTGATGAAGGTAGGCTGGATGAATGAGCCCTCGCAGAACTCACCAAAGAGCTCGTCGATGAGCTTGCCCTTACCCATGGTCTCGTCGACATCCATGCCCTTGGAGAGGCAGAACTGACGAATCTCATCCTCCGTCTTGCCATCGCAGTCGAAACCAGTCTTCTCCTTGATGGCATCGAGGATAGGCAGACGACGGAACGGTGCACGGAACGAGATGATGTTACCATCGATCTCCACCTCGGGCTTGCCGTTGACAGCCGTACAGATCTGCTCGAGCATGTTCTCCGTAAAGGTCATACCCCACAGCAGGTCCTTGTAGCTCACATAGAGCTCCATGCAGGTGAACTCCGGGTTGTGGGTCTTGTCCATACCCTCGTTGCGGAAGTTCTTGCCCATCTCGTAGACACCCTCGAAGCCACCTACAATGAGGCGCTTCAGATAAAGCTCGGTAGCGATACGCATGTACATATCCTGATTGAGCGCATTGAAATGGGTGATGAAGGGACGAGCCGAAGCACCACCTGCGATGTTCTGCAGGATAGGTGTGTCGACCTCGGTATAACCGGCATTATCAAGAATGTTACGCAGCGTGCGGATGATGGTGGCACGTTTCAGGAAGGTATCCTTGACACCCTCGTTGACCACCAGGTCGACATAACGCTGGCGGTAGCGGAGCTCGGGATCGTCAAACTTATCGTAAGCCACACCATCCTTGTATTTCACGATAGGCAGCGGCTTCAGCGCCTTCGAGAGCAGGGTCAGCTCCTGACAGTGGACGCTGATCTCGCCCGTCTGGGTGCGGAACACAAAGCCCTTGATGCCAATGAAGTCGCTGATGTCGAGCAGCTTCTTGAACACCGTATTATATAACTCCTTGTCCTCGCCAGGGCAGAGGTCATCACGGGTGATATACACCTGGATGCGGCCCTTCGAGTCCTGTAATTCAACAAACGAAGCCTTGCCCATCACGCGACGGCTCATCATACGGCCGGCGATGCTTACCTGGCGAGGCTCAGCGTCATCCTGGAAATTCTCTACAATCTCAGTAGAAAAAGCATTGGTGGGATATTCTGCTGCGGGGTAGGGATTGATGCCCATCTCGCGCAGCTGTTGCAGACTTTCACGTCTGCCGATTTCTTGTTCGCTTAATTCTAAAACGTTCATCTTTTTCGAAAATAATAGCTTTGATGGGTGCAAAGATACGAAAATATTCTGGAATAAAATGCAAAAAACGGTGATAAAGTTTGGCCAATTGCAGAATATTGTCTACTTTTGTGGCAAACTATAAGATGTTGCTATGATTATTGACAATATCAAAACACAGGTGGTGGGCGTTAACATAAATGTTGACAAGACAGCGTGTGCCATCGTAGATGTGCGTGGAAACATCAAGGCGATGAACTCGTTTGCGACATCAGAATACCCTGATGTCAGTAATTTCGTAACGGTGCTATGCAACCACATCATGACACTGCTGGAAGAGAATGGCGGACTGGAGACTGTCCGTTCGGTGGGTATCAGTTTGCCCAGCGGAAATTTCCAGACAGGATGTATCGAAAACTCGCCGAATCTGCCCTGGAAGGGTGTTGTCCCCCTGGCTGCCATGTTACGCGACCGTCTGGGCATGGCTGTTGCGCTGGGTAACAACGCCCACATGATGGCACTCGCCGAGTATGCCTTCGGTGGCGCTCATGGCATGCACGACTTCATTGTGGTGTCGCTGGGCAGCGGTATGGGTAGCTGTTTTTTCAGCAATGGTGCAGTATATAGAGGAGTCGACGGCTTTGCCGGTGAGATAGGCCATACCTGTCTGGTACATGGCGGTAGGCAGTGCGGCTGTGGCAAGCAGGGTTGTTTGGAGGCCTATACGGCAGCCAAGGGTATTCTGCGCACGGCTGCTGAGGTCATGGAGGAATCGGACAAGCCTTCGAAGATGCGCCAGGTGGAGCAGTTGACGCCCCTCCAGATAGCGCAGTTCTGCGAACAGGGCGACGAGCTGGCTATTGAGGTCTACCGCCGTACAGGTTATATGTTAGGTCTGGGACTGGCCAACTACTGTTCCATCTTGAATCCCGAGGCCGTCATCTTTGCCGGTAAGATACCCCATGCGGGTGGCCGATGGCTGTTGGAACCGGCCTATGAGTCGTTCGAGCAGCACGTGTTCCGTAATATCCAGGGAAAGACGGACTTTATCCTGTCTGACATCGATGATGATGTGCGTAACGTACTGGGAGCCAGTGTGCTGGCTTGGAACGTCAAGGAATATTCATTGTTCAAGTAAATGTCTGAAACCATGAGTACAACAATCAAGACAAGAGTAATAGGTATTGACATCGGTGTGGAGAAGGTGACGATAGCCGTTGTCGACATACGAGGCACCATCATTGCCAAGGAATTCCTCAATACGAAAGACTATCCGTTGCTGAACAACTTCATTGAGGCGCTCAGTGAGCGTATCGTCACGATAGCCGAGGAGAATGGTGGCTACGAGAAAGTTCGCTCGATAGGTATCAGTGCGCCGAGTGCTAATTTCCTGACGGGCAGCATCGAGAATGCGATGAACATTCCCTGGCGGGGTGTGATACCACTGGCTGCCATGCTACGCGACCGTGTCGGACTGGCGGTGGCGGTGGGTAACGATGCGCATATCACGGCGCTGGGAGAAAAGGCCTACGGGTCGGCTCACGGCATGGAGAGCTTCATCATTGTCTCGTTAGGTCATGGCGGACTGGGCAGCTGCATCTTCTGCAATGGTCAGCCGCATCTGGGAACGGGTGGCTATGCCGGTGAGCTGGGCCACTGCTGTATCGTGGATGGCGGCCGTACCTGTAACTGTGGCCGACAGGGTTGTCTGGAGGAGTATGTCTCCGACCGAGGCATCGTTCTGACGGCACGTGAACTGATGGCTGCATCTGACGAGCCGAGTCTGATGCGTGACTTGGCGACGCTGACTCCGATGACCATCGGCGAGTGCTGCGACAAGGGTGACGCGCTGGCTCAGAAGGTCTATCAGCAGACGGGTTTCTATCTGGGTATCGGACTGGCTAACTATGCGACGCTGATGAATCCGGATGCCATCATCCTGACGGGTGAACTGAAGGAGGCCAGCAGGTGGTTTATGGACCCCATGGAGGAGTCGTTCAACGAACATGTGTTCGGCAATATCCGTGGTAAGGTGAAGTTGCTGGTGTCTATCCTGGACAACCACGAGCGTGACGTGTTAGGAGCCAGCGTGCTGGCATGGAATGTGAAAGAATACTCATTATTTAAATGAACGTAGAAAGAATTAAGGATATTATCAATGCCAAGCCTAATCTGAGTACCGCCCTCGGGATGGAGTTCCTCTCCACACCCGAGGACGATACCTGTATAGCGCGGATGAAGGTGGACGAACGCAATCGTCAGCCCTTCGGATTCTTGAGTGGCGGTGCCTCGCTGGCGCTGGCTGAGAATGTGGCAGGCGTGGGCTCCTCAGCCCTCTGTCCGGGCTGTGCGTGTGTGGGCATCGAGGTCAGTGGCAGTCATGTGAAGGCCGTTTCCGAGGGTGACACCGTGACGGCCTATGCCCATCTGTTGCATAAAGGCAGTTCGCTGCATGTGTGGCAGGTGGATATCAAGAATACGGCGGGCGAGCTGATATCGAACGTGCGGGTGACCAACTATATCATCAAGACGAAGGCATGAGCGGTTTTGCAATATACAGACTCCCCTATGCCGAGGAGTGTACGATGATTGTACAGTCCTCAGGACAGCCGCAGGAGTTCATTTCTTGTGCCGAACTGACGGGCAGGCAGGGCTTCGTCGTGGCTCCGTTTGCTCCTTCTGAAACCGAGCCCATCCTGTTGATACGCCCTGACGTGATAGAGCGTGGCGCGGACATCACCTGTCTCAGACAACTGCCCCAAGGGATGCTGATGGGACGGATGAAGGAGGCTCCTCATCAGGACTACCACATCGACTTTGCCAATTTCCATGCGCATCTGGTGAATGGCGAGTTCCAGAAACTGGTGCTCTCGCGGAGTGTGGACATCAAGGAGGAACGTGACTTCGTGAGACTGTTTCAACAGGCTTGTGACAGCTATCCGCGCATGATGATCAGTCTGGTGTACACACCCCAGAGTGGCATGTGGCTCACCGCCACACCGGAGATCCTGCTTGCCGGACGTGGCAGCCAGTGGCAGACGATAGCGCTGGCAGGTACCATGCCCTATGCGGACGACCTGCGATGGAACGACAAGAACATCCAGGAACAACGCTACGTGGCCACGTATATCACCCAGCAGCTGGAACAGTTTACTGGCGATATCACCGAAGAAGGACCGCGTACTGCTCGGGCAGGCCATCTGGCTCATCTGCGCAGCGATTTCCATTTCACGTTACCCGAAGATGCGCCCATTGGCGACCTGCTCCAGGCGCTGCATCCGACACCGGCCGTCTGTGGACTGCCAAAGGAGAAAGCGCGCCAGTTTATCTTGCAGAACGAGCATCACCAGCGTTCCTACTATAGTGGTTTCTTGGGTCCGCTGAACATCAATAAGGAGACCAACCTCTTTGTCACCCTGCGCTGCATGCGGATTTTCAACGATGGCTACCGACTCTATGCCGGTGGCGGACTGCTGAAGGACAGCGTAGAGGAACAGGAGTGGCAGGAGACGGAAACGAAACTTGACACCATGCGTCATATCATTTATCAAGATGTACAGCAATAAAGACAACGTCAACATACTGACCGCCCTGCTCGTGGCTCATGGCATCCGTCATGCCGTGGTGTGTCCGGGCAGTCGCAATGCACCCATCGTGCATAACCTCAACGCGTGTCCGGAGATCCAGTGCTATCCCGTCACCGACGAGCGCAGTGCGGGATTCTATGCCTTGGGGATGTCGCAGGCCTTGAAACGCCCCGTCGTAGTGTGTGTCACCAGTGGCACGGCACTGCTGAACCTCGCCCCTTCCGTGGCCGAGGCTTACTATCAGCATATTCCCTTGGTGGTCGTCTCAGCAGACCGTCCACAGCAGTGGATAGACCAGTTGGACGGACAGACACTGCCTCAGTCCGATGCCCTCGGACGCTTTGTCCGCAAGGCTGTCGCACTGCCGGAGCCGCATGATGACGACACGCGCTGGTACTGCAACCGACTGGTCAACGAGGCGCTGATGGTGCGTCATGCACCAGTGCATATCAATGTGCCCATCACGGAACCCTTGTTCGACTTCTCCGTGGCCACACTGCCCCAGGAGCGCAAGATAGAACTGTTGCCTGCCGATATCCAGTCCACGACACTGGCCCATCTGGGACGTATGTTCATGCAGTCGAAGCGTCCGATGCTGATAACGGGACAGCCCTTGAATCCGCATCTTGACGAGGCCGTGTTGCTGGTGCAGGACGACGAGCGGTATGTGCCCGACCTGGTGATTTATATCGGTGGTTCTATCGTCAGCAAGCGCCTGAAACACTTCCTGCGCAAGGCGAAGGAGACGTGGGTGGTCAACGAGACGGGCGAGGTGACCGATACGTTTATGAACCTGACGCGTGTGGTGCAGGGTGATGGTGAGGTGGTGGCCGACCACGTCCGTTTCCTCTTGGAAGACCAGCCCCATCCCTTTGTTCAGCTATGGGATGAGCTCATCCACCGTATCGATGTGCAGGCAGCAGCCTACGAGCCCGCCTATTCGCAGATGGCTGCCGTGAAGTGCTTTGAATCCGACCTCTCATTTTTTATTACTCAGTCCTCAGTTCACTATGCCAACAGCAGTGCTATCCGCCTAGCCAACATCTACGCCCAGCACCCCGTGTTCTGCAACCGTGGTGTCAATGGCATCGAGGGCTCGCTGTCAACGGCAGCCGGCTTTTCCTGTGTCACCGACGATATGGTGTTCTGCGTCATTGGCGACCTCAGCTTCTTCTACGACCAGAACGCGTTGTGGAACCAAAACCTGCGGGGCAACCTGCGTATCCTCCTGCTGAACAACGGCAAGGGTGGCATCTTCCACATGCTGAAAGGGCTGGAACAGAGTCCTGCCCGCGACCGCTTCGTCGCTGCCGAGCACCACGCGACAGCCGAGGGCATCTGTCAGCAGAACCATGTCGCCTACCTGAAAGCGACGAATATGGAGGAGATGCAACAGGGCATTGCCACCTTATTTAATATAGAGAGCGATACCCCCGTGTTGTTGGAAGTCTTTACGAATCCTGCTGATGACCAAGCGGCCTTGCAGACGTATTACCAGTCGCTGGTTTACGACTGCAAAGATACATGCCTGAAAGGATGAGGATGGTGCCGAGGAGAAACCAGGGGGTGATTTGCTCGTTGAGCAGCCACCAGGCAAAGATGATGGTGGTGACGGGATTGAAATAGACCCAGTTGGTGGCGACGACGGCTCCCAGCTTGCGGATGACCCAGTTCCAGAGCAGGAAACAGACCATCGAGGCAATGACGCCCAGAAACAGGATGTTCCAGATGATGGGCTGGCTGAAGATAACATCGAAAGAGGGGAACCCCGGCACGAGGCAATAGTAGGGAATGATGGTCAGCAACCCGTAGAAGAACAGCTTACGCGTAATAAATAAGGTGCCGTAATGCATGGAGGCTTGCTTCATCAGCAGAGAGTAGACGGCCCAGCACAGACAGGCGGAGAAGGCCAGCAGGTCGCCCAATGGTGAGAGGTGGAGCACAAAATGGCCGTTCATCACGACAACAGCCATTCCGCTACAGGCCAGCAACGAGCCCGTCACCTGTATCTTCGTGAAATGCTCGCTCTGCCGGTAGACCAGTCCGATCAGCAGCATGGCGAAAAGGGGACAGGTGCAGACGATGAGCGAGGTGTTGGTGGCTGTGGTATAGAGCATCGCCGCATTCTCTGTCAGGAAATACAGTGAACCTCCCGTCAGACCCAGCAGCACCATGATAAGCTCGTCTTTCCATGAGTTGCAGAAAAGTCGGAACTTGCTGCGCTTGACCATCAGTGCGTAGACCAACAGCAGGACGTAGGCAATGATGAAGCGCAGGGTGAATATCTGGGCAGGGGATAGCCCGTTGAGCAACAGCATCTTCGTAAAGACGAAGGTGCTGCCCCAAAGGGCTACAACCACAAAGGCTACGATATGATATAGGTGCTTCATTTAGTACTTGAAACTTGAGCCACCCACGAACTCACGCATGATGCTGGTGGGCGGTATCTCCTTGTCGCTGATGGGCAGGAAGTAATGGATGAACTTCAACAGACGGTGGGCTTCGGCATATTCCGGACAGTTTTTGGGTACGCTGGTCAGGATGAGCTCAGCATGGGTGCGCAGCACGGCAAACTCGATGTTCAGCGCTGAGTTGAACATCACGTCGGCCGACTCCTGGAAGGGGAATATCCACTGATCCTCAGCCTTGCACACATTCTTCCACTGTGCAATGGTCTGCTGAGCCGTGAAGGCGCCCTTGTTGTAGTCGCGGATGATGCGGCGCAGCAAACGGTTGTCGCGCACGGGAATCCAGTTGTGGTCGTCGAGCGAGATGCTGGTCAGCGCCGAGATGTATATCTTGTATTTCAGCGCGTCGTTGATCTTCTTCGTCAGCAGCGGGTTGAGGGCATGGATGCCTTCGATAATCAGCACGGTATCGCTGCCTAGCTTCAGTTTCTTGCCATTCCACTCACGCTTGCCCGTCACGAAGTTATACTCGGGAATTTCTACGCGCTCGCCCTGCATCAGGCGGAGCAGATGGTCTTCCAACAAGGAATATTCCACCGTCTCGATATTATCGAAGTCGTAGTCGCCGTTAGGCAACTTAGGGGTGTCTACGCGATTGACGAAGTAGTCATCGGTCGAGAAAGAGAGCGGACGCAGGCCGCAAGCCAGCAGCTGGATACTGAGACGCTTGCAGAAAGTGGTCTTTCCCGAACTGGATGGTCCTGTGATGAGTACCAGGCGGAGAGGGTTCTTCTTGCGGTGGAAACGGTGTTCTATCTCCTCGGCAATCTGCACGATTTTCTTTTCCTGCAAGGCCTCGCTGACCTGGATGAGCTCAGAGGCGTAGCCTCGCTTGATGGCTTTGTTGACATCACCGGCATTCGACAGTCGCATGATGATGTCCCAGCGCGTCTTCTCGGCAAACATCTCGAAGGTCTTGGGCTGGTCTACCTTTTCTGCCAGTCGGTTGGGATTGTCCCAGTCGGGCACGCGCAAGAGGAGTCCTTCGTCGTAGTGCTCCAGTCCCCATACCTTCAGATAACCTGCCGACGGAACCAGCGGACCGTAGTAGTAGTCGACGGTATCGCCCAGTGTGTAGTAGTCGCTGTAGATCTGACCGCTGGTCTCCAGCAGCTTCACCTTGTCGGAGAATCCCCTGTCGGTAAACACGCGGATGGCCTCCTCGTTGGTTGCCTCGGTACGGCGGAAGGGCATGTCCTGGTCGATGATTTCCTGCATCCGCTGTCGAATATTGGCCACATCCTCGTCGGTCAGTGCCTCGTTGTTCTTTTTCTTGAAGTTACAATAGTAACCACGGCATAGCGAGTGCTCGATGAACAGCTTCGAACCGGGGAACAGGTCTTGTGTGGCCTTGTAAAGTACAAAACTGAGGCTTCTGACATAGGCTCGGTGGCCACTGCCCTCGCGGGCATCCAGAAACTCCACGTCACGATTCTGGTAGACACGGAATTTCAGTCCTTGTGACACGTTGTTCACCTTGGCTGATACGACGGGATAGGGCAGCTGGATGTCATGCTCAAACTCCTGATAGATATCCAATAGCGAGGTTCCCTCCGGGAAACTCTTCGTCACGTTGTTGTTCTTGCAGCGTATCTGTAGCATAGTAGCAATTTTGTTTGCAAAGATACAAATTAATTGATAATTGACAATTGATAATTGATAATAATTTTCTATCTTTGCAGCAAAAATGAAAGAAGATATGGCAAAAAGAGAATGGAAAGAGATTCGTAAGTTCGAAGAGATTCTCTTCGAGGAGTACAATGGGATTGCTAAGATTACCATCAACCGTCCACGTTATCGCAACGCGTTTACCCCACGGACAACACTGGAACTGAGTCAGGCATTTGCCCTGTGTCGGGAGATGCAGAACATCCGGGTTGTACTGCTGACAGGTGCTGGCGACAAGGCCTTCTGTTCGGGTGGCGACATGCACGTGAAAGGTCGTGGCGGCTATGTGGACGAAGAGGGTGTTCCCCGTCTGTCGGTGCTCGACGTGCAGATGCAGATACGCCGACTGCCTAAGCCTGTCATCGCGATGGTCAACGGCTATGCCATCGGTGGTGGTCACGTGCTCCATCTGGTGTGCGACCTGACCATAGCCTCCGAGAATGCCATCTTCGGACAGACGGGTCCAAAAGTCGGCTCGTTTGACGCAGGCTTCGGCTCATCTTACCTGGCACGTATTGTCGGTCAGAAGAAAGCTCGCGAGATATGGTTCCTCTGCCGGCAGTATTCGGCCAAGGAAGCCGAAGAGATGGGTATGGTGAACAAAGTGGTGCCCCTGGATCAGCTGGAGGACGAGTGTGTGGCTTGGGCAGAGGAGATGATGGAGCGTTCGCCCATCGCCCTGCGTATGATCAAGGCTGGACTGAATGCCGAGCTGGACGGACAGGCTGGCATCCAGCAGTTGGCAGGTGATGCCACTATGCTCTACTATTTCCTGGATGAGGCACAGGAGGGTGGCAAGGCCTTCCTCGAGAAGCGTAAACCTGACTTTGAGAAATATCCTAAGATTCCATGAAGATTGAGATAGAGGAGCGCGTGCTCCATTTCAAACAGCCGGCCGGAACCTCACGTGGCGTGTATACGGAGCGTAAGATATGGCTGGTATATACCGACGAGGACGGGGTGGGCGAGTGTGCACCGCTGCCGAACCTCTCCTGCGACGATATCCCAAACTATGGCGAGGTGTTGCGACGTTTCTGCGACGAGGTGGAACGTACGGGTGAGATATCCTATGACGACATGCGCGACTACCCCTCGATGCTCTTTGGCTTGGAAACGGCAATGACGCGTTTCGACAATGCGTTCAGTCGTGGCGAGGTGGGTATTCCCATCAATGGACTGGTGTGGATGGGCACTTTCGACGAGATGCGACAGCGTATCGAACAGAAGTTGCAACAGGGCTTCCGCTGTATCAAACTGAAGATTGGCGCCATCGACTTCGATGCCGAGATTGAGTTGCTGAAGCAGATTCGTCAGCGTTTCGGTCCTCGTGAGGTGGAGCTGCGTGTGGATGCCAATGGCGCCTTCCCGTTTGAAGAGGCACTATATAAGCTGGAACTGCTGTCGCAGTATGCCCTTCACTCCATCGAACAGCCTATCAAGGCTGGTCAGTGGAGCTATATGGCTGAACTCTGTCGTGATGCTCCCTTGCGCATCGCCTTGGACGAAGAGCTGATAGGCATCAACGACCCCGACCAGAAACGTCAGATGCTGAACATCATCCGTCCGGCATACATCATCCTGAAACCCTCGCTGCATGGGGGTATGATGGGCGTGCGTGAGTGGGTGGAGATAGCTCGCGATATGGGCATCGGCTCATGGATTACCTCTGCCCTGGAGAGTAACCTCGGGCTGAATGCCATTGCCCAACTGTGCTGTGATATCTATGGCGACCGTATCACCATGCCACAAGGTCTGGGTACCGGTCTGCTCTTCACTGACAATATTCCCATGCCACTCGAGATTCGTGGCAGTCAGTTATGGACCTCGAAGAATTCCTGAACGAATGGCACAACGACCGTCCTACCGTGCTGGTGCATACCAGCGGATCGACGGGGAAACCCAAGCCTCTGCTGGTAGAGAAAAGCAGAATGGAGGCTTCGGCACGCATCACCTGTAACTTCTTAGGACTCCAACAGGGCGACACCGCCCTGCTTTGCATGCCGCTGGATTATATTGCAGGCAAGATGATGGTAGTCAGGGCTTTGACCTGTGGGCTGCGCCTCATCGCTGTAACTCCCAGTGGTACACCTTGTTGGGATGAACCCGTCGACTTGGCAGCTATGGTCCCGCTACAGGTATGGAACCTGTTACAGCAGCGTCCCTCCCAACTGAAGCAGATCCGTCACCTGCTCATTGGTGGTGGAGCCATTGACGAGCGCATGGAGGAAGCCTTAAAGGACTTCCCGAATGCTGTTTGGAGCACCTATGGTATGACGGAAACGCTCTCGCATATCGCTCTCAGACGACTCAATGGGACGACAGCATCCGAATGGTACACGCCTTTTGAGGGCGTGACGCTATCGCAAACGGACGAGGGCTGTCTGGTGATTGAGGCACCTGCGGTACATGACGGGCCGCTGGTGACCAACGACATCGTGGAACTCTCATCTCTACTCGACCAAAGGTCGCTTTGTACCTTTAGGTCAAAGTACTCTCAACAATTCCGCATCATTGGCCGCAAGGATAACGTTATCTGTTCGGGAGGCATCAAGATACAGATGGAGGAGGTAGAGCGCCTGTTACACCCCCATCTTTCTATACCTTATATGATAACGCGTGCGAAAGACGAGCGATTGGGCGAGATGGTGGTGTTGTTGACGGAGGGTGGAAATCCCGACGAGGTAAAGGCGGTGTGTGAAAGAGTGCTACCCAAATATTGGCAACCTCGACGTGTCCTCATCGTTGACCATCTGCCTATGACCGAAACGGGCAAGCCTGCACGAGCAGAGGCAGAAAAGTTAGCCCGGCAACAATCGACAAAGTCGCTTTGACCATCAGGTCTAAGAAAGTATGAGTGGGACTCATCCTCACGGATAAGCCCCACTCTGGGTTATTAGTAATTTAAATAGGTAGTAGTTTTTCCCTAGTATTCTCTGTAGAAGTCTAATGCTTCCTTAATCTCTTCTTCTGTGGCCGTCTGGTTGATGCGGATGTCTCCGATATGACCTAACAGCGTGAAATTGATGTCGCTGCCCACATTCTTCTTGTCGTGGTGCATCAGCTCAATGAGCCTTGGGTAGTCGTCGCACGTGATGGTCATTTTACCATAGTGCTCCTTGATGAAGTTGACGGTCTGACGCATCTTGTCCTGTGGGAATCCCGTCTTCACGCAGCAGAGGTAGAGCTCGACCACCAGTCCGTAGGCTACAGCATAACCGTGAAGGAT
Source organism: Prevotella sp. (assembly GCA_015060535.1). Lineage (GTDB taxonomy): Bacteria > Bacteroidota > Bacteroidia > Bacteroidales > Bacteroidaceae > Prevotella. The sequence continues at coordinate 140,234 of SUYH01000003.1, read as the reverse complement.
GGGCTTACGCTCCAAGGCCAGCGACTCAAAGGCGTGTCCTGCGGTATGTCCGAGATTGAGCGCCTTGCGGATACCATGCTCCGTAGGATCTTCCGTAACGATGCGTTGCTTGACAGCTACAGAGTCGGCCACCATTCTTTTTAGCTGAGCGAAATCAGGCTGCTCGATATCAAATGCCAGCAGTTCTCCCAACATTTTCTCATGGGATATCAGTCCGTGCTTCAGCATTTCGGCATAGCCTGACAGGATGTTCTCCTCGTCCATGGTCTTCAGGAAGGTCGTGTCAAGGATCACACAGTTGGCATTGTTGAATACTCCGATTTCGTTCTTCAGTCCACCGAAGTTGATACCCGTCTTTCCACCAACCGAGGCGTCGACCATCGACAGCAGCGTAGTCGGTACATTGATGTAGGCTATGCCCCGCTTGAACGTCGATGCAGCAAAGCCTCCCAGGTCAGTCACCATGCCTCCACCGAGGTTGACCATCAGCGAGTGGCGGGTGGCTCCCCTTTGTTGCAACTCCTGCCAAACATGGCTCAGCGAGTCGAGGGTCTTGTTGCTGTCGGTAGCTCCGATGACGATGCGCTGTGCCTGTTTCATGCAGTCAAAACCGGCAACCACAGGCAGACACAACTGTTCGGTGGTCTCGTCGACCAGTACAAACAGCTTGTCGTGCGGACATGCTGAAATAGCGTCTGTAAGCGCTTTTTGCAGGTTGGTTGATATGACTACTTTCTGTCGTTCCATCGTTTTCGGGCGCAAAATTAATATAAATTTATGAAATTAGCATCTTTTTATTAAACTTTTTTGGGTTTTGTTCGTCTTATTATCATTAAAGAATGAAAGATTTGATGAGAAGGCAAATATTACTTTTCTTTTTATGGGTGATGACGCTGACGGCTATGGCACAGCGTCAGGTGACGGGTTCGGTAATAGAGAGTGACTCACAGGAGCCTCTGGCACAGGCCAGTGTCCGACTGCTGAAGACGGACAGCTCATTTGTGGCTGGTGCGTTGACCGACCTGCAGGGACGTTTCCATGTGAAGGCTCCTGCAGCAGGCAAGTATATCCTGCAGATTACCAGTGTGGGCTTCAAGACGTATGCCAAGCGTGTGACGGTAGGTGCCGACAAGGACCTGTCGGTGGGCAAGCTGACCATGAAGCCCGATGCCATCATGTTGAAGGGTGCCACCGTGACCGGACAGGCTGCCAAGGTAACGCTGAAGGCCGACACCTTCGTATATAATGCCTCGGCATACCGCACCCCCGAGGGCTCTGTGGTCGAAGAACTGGTGAAACGTCTGCCTGGTGCTCAGGTCGATGACGATGGTAAGATTACTATCAATGGTAAAGAGGTAAAGAAAATCATGGTCGATGGTAAGGAGTTCATGACGGGTGACACCAAGACGGCTATGAAGAACCTGCCGACCTCTATCATTGAGCGGGTGAAGGCCTACGACCAGAAGAGTGACTTGGCGCGTGTAAGTGGCATCGATGATGGTGAGGAGGAGACGGTGCTCGACTTCGGCATCAAGCGTGGTATGAACAAAGGCTTCATGCTCAACGCCGATTTGGCGGCAGGTACGGAAAAACGTTATAGTGGCCGCGTTTTTGGAGGCTGGATGAAGGACGACCTGAAACTTTTCGTGATGACCAGTGCAAACAATGTCAACGATATGGGTTTCTCAGCCGGTGGCGGTGGTCGTTGGGGTGGAGGCCGTCAGGGTCTGACAGCCACTAAGATGACGGGTATCAACCTGAACTACGAGAAGAAAGACCGCTTGAAGCTGGATGGTAGCATCCGCTGGAACCACAGCGACGGCGATGCCGCAGTCCGCACTTCTGCGGAGAGTTTTATGAGTAGCTCGGCATCTTCGTTCAGCAACAGCAACAGCAAGAATCTCACCCGTACCAATAGTTGGGATGCTCGTATGCGACTGGAGTGGATGCCTGACTCGATGTGGAACATCATGTTCCGTCCGCAGTTCCGCTATAACTCCAACGACCAGCTGAGCAATTCCGTCAGCGCCACGTTCCGGAGTGACCCCTATGCCATCAGCGGCATCACGAACCCCTTGTCGCAACTCGACAGACTGATCTACACCGACTCCATCGTGAAGAATACCAATCAGGACAACGGCTTGTCCTATAGTGACTCAAAGACCGTAGGTGGCACGTTGCAGGTCAACCGCAAGCTGAGTAACAATGGCCGTAATATCACCCTGCGCCTGCGTGCTAACTACAGCGAAGGACTGAGTAAGTCGATGACGAACAACTACGTGCAGTATTTCATAGTCGACAGTACGGTGACGCCCAGGGCGTATATTGACTCTACTTATCAGGCAAACCGCTATGCCGTGACACCCACTAAGAACTGGGATTATTCGGTACGTGCAACCTATAGTGAGCCTATCTTCCCCAAGACTTATCTGCAGTTCAGCTACCAGTTCCAGTATAAGTATACCAAGAGCGACCGTGCTACTTATGACTTCAGCAAACTACCCATTCCTTTCTTCAATGTCAATCCCGTCTTCCGTGGCTGGGATGACTATCTGAATCTGCTGGGCACTACTACTCCCCCGACATCGCTGGAGAGTACGAAAAGCGAGAACCTGAGCCGCTACTCGGAATACAAAAACTATATCCATACCGCAGAGTTGATGCTGCGCATTGTGCGCAATGCGTATAACTTCAATGTGGGTGTGCAGTTCTTGCCTCAGAGTTCTGAGCTGACCTATCGCTACCTGACCACCGATACCGTTACTAAGCGTAGTGTAATGAACTGGTCGCCAACAGCCGATTTCCGTTGGAAGATATCCGAGGTAAGCCAGCTGCGCTTCACCTACCGGGGTACTACCAGCCAGCCTTCGATGACCGACCTGCTCGACATTACTGATGACTCCAACCCGCTGAATATTCGTCAGGGTAATGCAGGACTGAAACCCTCATTCACACAGAGCTTCCGCCTGTTCTATAACAACTATATACAGAACCACCAGCGTAGCATCATGGCGCATGTGAATTTCTCGACCACCAGCAATGCCGTGTCGAACATGGTGACTTATAACGAGCTGACTGGTGCACGTACCACACGACCAGAGAATATCGACGGCAACTGGAATGCTTTTGGTATGTTTATGTTCAATACTGCACTCGACTCAGCAGCATTCTTTAACGTGAACACCTTTACTACACTGCGTTATGCCAACAGTGTGGGCTATGTCAGCATCGACAGCAAATCCAATTCGGAGAAGTCGACCACCCGTTCTACGACCATTGGTGAGCGACTGGCAGCCAGCTATCGCAACCAGTGGCTGGAGTTCGAGCTGAATGGTTCGCTGGAGTATCTGCATGCACGCAGTGAATTGCAGACAAACAACAATATGGACACATGGACTTTCTCCTATGGAGCCAGCGTCATGCTTTCCGCTCCCTGGGGTACCCAGCTGTCTACGGGCATGAATATGAACAGTCGTCGTGGCTATAATGACGAGTCGATGAATACCAACGAGTTGATATGGAACGCCCAGCTGTCGCAGTCGTTCCTCCGTGGCAATGCTTTGACGCTGACCTTCCAGATGTACGACATTCTGCGTCGGCAGTCCACTTTCAGCCGTGCTGTGACTGCCATGCAGCGTACTGATACCGAGTACAACGCTATTACCAGCTATGCCATGCTACACGTCATTTATCGCCTGAACCTCTTCGGAGGCAAGGCAGCTCGCGAGGGCATGCGTGGTCCTGGCGGACGTGGAGGCTTCGGTGGCCCTGGCGGCGGTCGTGGGGGCCGTGGCGGTTTTGGCGGTCCTGGTGGCGGACGTCGATTCTAAGTGGATAAGACTATGAACGAACAAGCATGTGTGGAGCTCTTGGAGCATCATGGGGTAAAGCCTACGTCGAACCGTATACTGGTGGCGAAGGCGCTGGAGGCCGCTCAGCGTCCGTTGTCGCTGATGGAGTTGGAGGCCAAAATCAAAACGATAGACAAGTCGGGCATCTTCAGGGCCTTGACGCTCTTCCGAGAACATCATCTGGTACACGTCATCGAAGACGGTGGCGACGGGGTGCGCTACGAGTTGTGTCATAGTCATGATGCAGATCAGGATGACGACATGCACGTGCATTTCTTTTGTGAGGAGTGTCGACAGACGTATTGTCTGGACGACATCAAAATACCGCCAGTCGAGTTGCCTGGCGGTTTTGTGATGAACTCCGTCAACTACATGGTGAAGGGCATTTGCCCTCACTGCAGAAAAGGGTAGACGGAGCGTGCGTTAAGCTTCTTTTCGGTCGTCGATATTGTCGCCCTCGGTGGGTGCCATCTCTTCCTCAAAGTCGGTGATACCGGCTTTGACGAGGATGTCGTACCACTGGATGAGCTTCTTGATATGGCTGTTCTGCACGCGGTCCTGATCCCACTGGGGCAGCACCTTGGTGAAATAGTCGTGGAGCTCCTTTGGTGATGCCTTGCGGAAATCAACGCTGGAGGGCTTGCCCTTCTCCAAGTCACGCATAGCGGCGAGCACCTTCATGAGGGGCACATCCTCGCTCTCGGTGAACATGGCGATGTCGGCCAGTGAGGTGATGCGGTCAGTGCCAAAGGCTGGCATGCGCTTGTGGGTGTCGTCCAATGCCTCGACAATGAGGCTGTTCTTGGCACGTGATACTAATTTGTAGAGTCCCGGTTTGCCCGAGATAGCTAAAATGGTCTGTTTCATATTCTTTTTGTTATTTCGTTATTTCGATGTTTCGATGAAATGAATCAATTGGTCTATTTGTGTGTCAATGTCAGCAGTGCCGTCATTGATGATTTCGTAGTCTGCACGCTGGCGGACTTCGTCTTGAGGCCACTGACGATAAAGCCACTGAAGTGCTTTCTCGCGGGTGATGCCGTCGCGCTGCATGACACGCTGAAGCCGAAGTTCTTCGGGGGCAGTAACCACCACGACCTTGTCGACGAGGCGGTAGGCACCTGACTCATACATGATGGCACTCTCCATCCACTGCATGCCGCTGGCCTCAAAATCCTGGAATACGGCAGGATGGATGATGGCGTTCAGCGCTAGCTGGTTTTGCTCGCTAGACAGCAGAAAACGGCTCATGGAGACTTTGTCGAGCGAACCTACGAGGGTGGCAATCTGTTGTTGTAGCTCTGGGGATGTGCGGATGAGACGCTTGGCAGCAGCGTCGCAGTCGTAAACCTCAATCCCGTATCGGGCTAACCGTTTGCAGACATAGCTTTTGCCAGAGCCTATGCCGCCAGCTATTCCTATCTTCATTCGTCTTCTATGAGGTAGTCTACCTGTTGTGTTTCCAGCTTGGCACGACTGATGCCATGGGGTACGTTGCGAAGGTAGATGGTGCACTTGTCGGAGCCGTTTTGCAGGATGTCATTGTAGTCAGCCACCACGACGAAATCGTCAGGACGGAGCGTGCGGATGCGGTTGACACCAGCCACGAAGCGTACTTTTACCTTGCCGGGGAATGTGCGGAGCACTTTTCCCTGAGGCAGATTCATGCATTGGATGGGTACACCATCAATGGCCTCCTCGGTGAGCACGTCGGTATAGAAGTTGATATTAATGCGCTCAGGCACCACTTTAACATCATTGGGATGCGACAGACGAGCTTCGACAGCTAGAGAATCGCGGAAATTGACGTAATTCAGCGCCTCTGTGTAGATGACGTGAATGCTGTCCAGTTTCTGACGAGAGGCATAGACATCGACGCTATCGGGCATGTAGTTGACTTGCGAGATGAAAAAGAGCTGGTCAGGGATGATGCGTCCAGCCCAACGGACGGGGACACGTTTGTACTCACCATTATTATAGGAGTACTCAAAGCGCTCGGGCTTGATGGAAACAATCTTGGTCGACGTTTCCAGTCTTAGTTCGACGATACGCCTGGTGTCTGCGCTGGGCACATAGCCGTGTCCGCGGCCCTTGTCGTAGCTCTTGAAATTAACTTGAGCCACGCCTTGCTTCTGACCGTAAAGGTAGGCCAAGATGACCCAGCCCTTGTCTCTGACGGTGACACGGATGGTGTCAACTACTGTTGAGGTGAGCACCACATTCTTGGGGACGTTATTGACGCGCACGGGTATCTTGATCTCCTTCTCGTAGGTCTCGTTCAGCGTCATGATAAGCCAGAAGACGCCAGAGAGCATGAGAAAGAAGGTGAAAATCAGGAACTGCTTGTTCAGATTGCTGAACAAGAAGATCCTGATGGCTCTGAATATCGTATCGATACCCTTCATGCTGATAAAGGCGGATTACTTGCCCTGCATAGGAGTGCTAGCTGTGTCTTTGAACACATAGCCTTTGTCGACCTTGATGACTACACCGTCGGCAATCTTTACCTCGATGATGCCATTGGCCAGGTCAATCTTCTTTACGGTGCCATAGATACCACCGCCTGTAACCACCTGTGTGCCTTCAGCCAGCGTGTTCTGGAAGTTCTGAATCTCCTTCTGACGCTTCTGCTGAGGACGAATCATGAAGAAATACATGATGGCGAAGATAGCCACCATCATAATCAGGAAACTGGTCATGCTGCCACCGCCCTGTGCGGCTTGTGCAGCGAGGAAAATCTGTGTCATTTCAATTTACAATTTGACAATTTACTATTTAATTATCTTTTTTCAATATGCTTCAGTAGCTTGCCCGTCTTGACGAGATGATGCGCTATGGCGTCGAGCATGCCGTTGATGTAACCTGAGCTGCGAGGGGTGGAGTAGATTTTGGCAATCTCCACATACTCGTTGATCGTCACGTTGATGGGGATGCTGGGGAAGGTCATCATCTCGGCAATGGCTATCTGCATGATAACGATATCCATATAGGCCAGACGTGAAAAGTCCCAGTTGCGAGAGGCCTCGCTCATGTATCGCTGATATTCCTCGCCATTCATGATGGTGGCACGGAACAGCTTTCGGGCATAGTCCTTGTCTTCCTCATTGTCATATTCAGGCAACAACTCCTGGTGCGACTGGTTCTTCTCGTCGAAGCGCTTGATGGTCTTCAGCACGAAAGTGTCAACCACCTCCTTATCATCGTTCCAGTAGAGGCTTTGCTCCTCCAGCAGCGCGTCAAGCGATTCGTTGTTCTGAATCAGTGTACGGTATAGCTTGCGCCACAGCTCGCGGTCGGCATCGTAGCTGTCTTCTTCATCTGCCATGTAGTCCTTGTAGATCTGACTTTCGGTAATCTGCAGGTACAGCTTCTTCAGAAACTCCGGTTCGTCGTTCCAAGTCTTCTTCTGATTCTCCATGAAGTCGAGCAACATCTTGTTGCCTTCCAGCTGCATAGCGAAACGGTTGTAGGCAAACTTCTGTGAAGGCATGGGGGTACCTTCGCGCTTGGCGCGCGACTGGGCCACCTCGAGGTGACGACGTGACTCACCAGTGATGCCGACAATCAGTGCCAGCAGATAATTATAGAGGTCGTATGCTTTTGACAAGCTGAAAATCAGCTCTTTCTCAGCTGATTCAATGTTCTTGCTTCCGTTTTGATAGTACGCATAGGTTAACTGGACTATCTTTGTTCTAATAAGTTCGCGATTAATCATAACTTTCTCTTCATTTGATACTCTTATCAGGGTGCAAAATTACGAAATTATCCCCGATTATACAAAAAAAAAGTTTTTTTTATGGCTGCGGAAGCAAATTTTTCACTTTTCACTTTTCACTTTTCACTTTTTTTCGTACCTTTGCACCCGCTTTTCGCATCGTGTGATGGTGAATTAAGCAAATAATCTTAATTTTAGAGTAACACATTATTAATTATGAAAGAAATTAATGTAAGCGGTAAGAAGCGCACCGACATGGGCAAGAAGGCCTCAAAGTTGCTTCGCAAGGAGGGTATGATTCCCTGCAATCTGTATGGTGAGAAAAAGGGTGAGAACGGTTTGCCCGAGGCAATGGCTTTCATGGCTCCCATGGCTGAGCTCCGCAAAGCAGTCTACTCTCCTCATGTATATGTAGTAAACCTGAACATCGATGGCAAGGAGCACAAGGCAATCATGAAGGAGCTCCAGTTCCATCCCACAACCGATGCACTGCTGCACGTAGACTTCTTCGAGATCAACGAGACCAAGGCTATCACTGTAGGTCTGCCCGTTAACCTCACTGGTCACGCTCAGGGTGTTCGTGATGGTGGTCGTCTGAACCTCTCTATCCGTAAGATCAACGTTACAGCTCCTTACAAGAACATTCCTGAGAAGCTGGATGTCGACGTTACCGAGCTGCAGCTGGGTAAGGCTATCAAGGTTGGTCAGCTGAGCTTCGAGGGCTTGGAGATTGCTACTCCGAAGGAAGTTATCGTTTGCTCTGTTAAGGCTACACGTGCTTCTCGTTCGGCTGCTGCTGAGGCTGCTGCCGCAGAGTAAATGAGGAATGTGGAATGAGGAATGAGGCACTCAACATTCATAATTCAAATTGAATGGACAAGTATCTTATTGTAGGTTTGGGTAATCCCGGCGACGAATATGCTGAGACCCGCCACAACACAGGATTTATGGTATTGGACGCTTTTGCTAAGGCGTCCAATATCGTTTTTGCTGACAAGCGTTATGGCTTTGTGGGTGAGACGAGTCTGAAGGGCCGTAAGGTATTCCTGCTGAAGCCCACCACCTTTATGAACTTGAGCGGTAATGCTGTGCGCTACTGGCTGAACCAGGAGAATATCGACCAGAGCCGACTGTTGGTCATCAGCGACGATGTGGCACTGCCTTTAGGCTCCTTTCGATTGAAGGGCAATGGGTCGAATGGTGGTCACAACGGACTGGGACACATCCAGCAACTGATAGGTCAGAACTATGCCCGACTACGTATGGGTATCGGCAACGACTATCCTATTGGAGCCCAGATAGACCACGTACTCGGCCGCTTCTCGTCAGAAGAGCAGGCTCATCTGCAACCTACCATTGACGTGGCGGTAGACATCATCAAGAGTTTTGTGCTCTCTGGTGTCGACTTCACGATGAATCAGTATAACAAGATAGGAAAGACTCCCGTATGGCAGAAACAACAGAAGCCCGTGTAGACAAATGGCTATGGGCAGCTCGCATTTTCAAGACGCGTACCATCGCCGCCGATGCCATCAAGAATGGACGTGTCACCATTCAGGGCATGAACGTGAAACCCTCTCGCATGGTGAAGGTGGGCGAGGTTGTCAGTGTGCGCAAGCCTCCTGTGACCTATTCGTTCAAAATCCTGAAAACTATCGAACAGCGGGTAGGGGCAAAGCTGCTGCCTGAAATCTACGAGAACGTGACAACTCCTGACCAGTATGAGCTGCTGGAGATGAACCGCATCAGCGGCTTTGTCAATCGCCAGCGTGGTACGGGTCGTCCTACGAAGAAAGACCGTCGTGCATTGGACGATTTTGTAGGCCCCGCTATGGGGGGGTATGACTTTGACTTCGATTTTGATAGCGATGACGATGATATTTGATATTCTATTTATAGTAGTTGGGGTGGCACTCGTGTTGTTTGGTGCCGATAAACTGACAGAGGGTGCCTCGTCATTGGCACGCAGGATGAATGTGCCTGAAATCATCATTGGACTGACCATCGTGGCAGCCGGTACATCGGCTCCGGAGTTGTTTGTCAGTCTGGTCTCGGCATTGAAGGGTACGCCCGATATGGCGGTAGGTAATGTGGTAGGGTCGAACACTATGAATGCGATGCTCATTGTCGGCTGTGCAGCAATGGTGGCTCCCATGATCATCAGTCCTTCTACGGTGAAAAAGGACATCCCTTTCTCCGTAGGTGCTTCCGTACTCCTCATCCTGTTGGCATTGGATAGTTTCCTTAGCATGATGGATGGCATCATCCTGCTGATAGGCTTTGCCATCTTCATGACTTATACGCTGATGCTGGCCAAGAAGGGTAGCAGCGAGGCCGTTAAGGAGTCTTCTCCAGTTTGGAAGAATCTCCTTTACCTCATAGGTGGCTTAGCAGGACTTGTTTTAGGCAGCAACCTCTTCGTCGATTCCGCATCGAATGTGGCTTTATCGCTGGGCATCAGTGAGGGTGTGGTAGGTCTGACGGTAGTGGCTGGCGGTACCTCGTTGCCTGAACTGGCTACTAGTGTGGTGGCAGCCCGCAAGGGACAGTCGGCTATCGCTATCGGCAACGTCATCGGCTCGAATGTATTTAATATCCTGCTTATCTTGGGACTGACGGCAACCATCTGTCCTTTGGAAATAGAAGGCATCACCACCTTGGATATGGTAGTGATGCTCTTATCAGTATCCCTAGTCTGGCTGTTCTCCTTTACACGCTTTACGGTAGAGCGTTGGGAGGGTGCAGCCCTTGTAGTAGGGTATCTCGTTTATCTGGGGTGGTTGATTACTTCACTGTAACAACCACCTTCTTCAAATCCTTATCGGCACTCGACGAACCCACCATCAGCTCGTACCGTCCTGGTACGACGCGCATGGTGTTGGTCCCAGCATCCCATCCCTCAAAACTTTGGCGGGGGAAGTCGATATCCACCACTTTGCTTTCGCCGGGATTCAGCTCTACCTGCTTGTAAGCTTTCAGCGTCTTCAGTGGACCTTCCTTGTCAGCCAGTCGGCGGATGTAGACCTGTACGGTCTCCGTGCCCTGACGGGTATTGGTGTTCTTCACCGTCACGCGTACCTTATTATTCTTATAAATGGGTTTGCTGATGTCGAAGGTCGTGTAACTCAGACCATAGCCGAAGGGGAACAGCGCCTCGCCCTGGTAGTAGCGATAGGTGCGGTTCTTCATGGTGTAATCCAGGAAGTCGGGCAACTCGTCCGTGCTCTTGTAGAACGTGATAGGCAGCTTGCCGCTGGGGTTGTAGTCGCCAAAGAGCACGTCGGCCAAAGCGCTACCGCCCTGCTCACCGTCGTACCACCACTGAAGGATGGCGTCGCACGACTCCGTCTCAGGTGTCAGCCCCATCGCAGAGCCAGAGCAGTTGACGAAGATGACTTTTTTGCCTGCTTTGTGGAGCAAGGCCAGCAGGTCACGTTGTGCCTGAGGCAACTCGATGCTGGTACGGTCACCTCCTTTGAAACCTGGCTCGCTGACCTTCATCTCCTCACCTTCCAGGCTGGGCGAGATGCCGCCTACGAAGATCACCGTCTCGGTGTCGCCAATCTGTGCTAAGAGTTGCTCTGGTGTAGGGGTAACCTTCTTCTTGATGTCGAAGTTCAGGGAGGCATAGCCTGTCTCCTGCACATAGTCTATCTGGATGCGGTAGTGTTGCCCAGCCTTAACGGCCAGCTCCTTCTTGCCACCCTGAATACGGTGACGTACCTTCCAGATGTCGACCAGCGTATCGCCATTGACAATGAGGCGCAGCTTATCGTCGGCACTGATGTCGAAGATGAGCGTCTCGTCCTTGGTAGGCTTGAAGACACCATCCAGACGTGCAGAGAAGTTCTCGAGATTCACGCCAGGGGCAAACACGGTATTTCCACCGTTACTCAGCTTGACGGGATTGGCAATATGAACGGTAGTCACAGGCTGTCCCTTCATTTCGGTATTGTTCCAATAGATGGCTTGCATGCCTTGGTAACCCAATGGACCCTGAACCAGATCGTAGCGACTCTCGAAGGCTTCGTTACGCGTCAGTCCGCAACCCTGGATGTATTTGATGTTTGACGTTTGATGTTTGATGTTTGATGTTTTCCGGATGCCCTCGAGTGCGGTAATGGTACGGGTGGGATAGCCTGCATAGTTGCCCCACATCATGACGGAGTCGTTGGCATTGGGGCCCATCACTACTAATTTGTCATTGTTTAGGGGGAGCACACCGTTGTTCTTGAGCAGCACGATGCCTTTACGTGCCATCTGTAGAGCAAGCTCCTTATGCTCCTTGCTGGCAACAACACTTTCAGGAATCTTAGTCCATGCGTTCAGTTCGTCGCTGTCGAAGTCGCCCAGTTCGAAGCGGGCTATCAGCAGGCGGCGCAGGCTACGGTCCAGGTCAGTCTCTTTGATATCGCCACGCTTAACAGCTGCAGGCAGATTTTTGTATTCAGAACCACACTCCACATCGGTGCCTGCCAATACGGCCTTGGCAGAAGCCTCAGGACCATCTTTGGCTACATTGTGCCATGTGGGCAGGAAGTCACGGATGGCTCCGCAGTCGCTGGTAATCAGTCCCTTAAATCCCCATTCGTCGCGCAGGATTTGCTGCTCATAGCGGCTCTGGGCACAACAAGCCTGACCATCGATACGCTGGTAGGCACACATCACCTCTGCCACCTTGCCTTCTTGCACCAGTGCCTTGAAGGCAGGCAGATAGGTCTCCCAAAGGTCACGCTCGGGCAGATTCTCGATGTTAAAGGTATGGCGGTTCCACTCCGGTCCGCTATGTACGGCAAAGTGCTTGGCACAAGCCAGCAGCTTACGGTATTTGCTGACACCCAAGTCTTCACCATTATAGCCAACTCCTTGTAGTCCTCGTACTACGGCTAGTCCCATCTTCGTGGTCAGATAGGGATCTTCACCGTAGGTCTCCTGTCCGCGTCCCCAGCGAGGATCGCGGAAGATGTTGATGTTGGGGGTCCAAAACGACAGACTCTGGTAGCGTTTAATGTCGCCAGAGCGCTTGGCCTGCTGAGCTTTCACGCGAGCCTCGTCGCTGACGGCAGTAAACACCTGGTGGAGTAGGGCATCGTCCCAAGAGGCTGCCATCGCCATCGTGATAGGGAATACGGTGGCGAAGCCATTTCGTCCAATGCCGTGCAACGCCTCGTTCCACCACTGGAACTGTGGAATGCCCAGTCGGGGGATGGCTGGCGACGTATCCATCATCAGTTTCACTTTCTCTTCCAGTGTCAGTCGGCCTAACAGGTCGTCAGCCCGCTGTTCAGCTGGCAGTTCTGGATTCTGATACGGTAATACCTGTGCGCTGGCTGTCAGAGCTACAGCAGCGAAAATCGTGGTCAGTAGTCTTTTCATATTCCTTATTTAATATATTTCTTGCCGTTTTGGATATAGATACCCTGGCCGGGGTTGGTCACTCGCACACCCTGGAGGTTGTAGATGGGCGTCTGTTGCTCATTGGAGACAGGCAGCGTGATGGCAGTGTTCCCATTGTTCTGATAGAGGGTGAGGATAAGACAGCACTGCTTTTTGCCTAGCGAGAATGTAAAGCTGCCGGAGATGGGACTGGCAGCCGTCAGCGTGTGGGTGACGTAAGTCATGTCGTCGCCGTTTTTGGCAGGGAAGACGTAGTCGGTCGTGCCGTACTGCGTGCCGTTGAAGCTGTTGATGTAGGCATTGGAATCGTAGTTGTCGTAGCCGTAGAACGACACTTTGGAAATCTTCATGTTGGCAGGAAGGGTGACGGTATAGTCGACACCAGCGGAATATTTGATGGTATTCGACTTCCCCGCTCCATAGCCTTTGTTATTGGCGTTTGTGATGGTGATACCGTTGTCAAAATGGTATTCTGACGAGCTGTTGTCGCCCGTATTGGTCTCTGTCGAAAGTACGTAGGTCGTATAGTCGTCACCTCCCTGACTCTCCATGCGCTGCTTCCAAGCGGGATACTCGTTCTTGATGACGTTGAGCGGCCAGCTACCCATGAACTGGTATTTCGTGCGACGCAGGGCGTTGAGCGATGTGGGCACGGTGCATCCCTTCCAGTCTGTGGTCTCAGGAGCATCCTCAAAGCTGTAGAGAAAACGGTAGTAGAGGTGCTGCAGCTGGTCATCGTAGATGGCGAAGATGGGCTGATAGGCCTTCTCTGCATTGTACGAGTTCGTGGCGATTTCGTATTCTTTATATGTGTAGGTCTTACCACCTGTAGAATAAGAACGTGATTTGTTACGATTATTTAGCTTGTTGAAGAACTTCTGATAGTTGGCGTTGCCTGTCTCGCCGCCCAACTGGATGAAGCGTCCCCAGACTGCACTACCAGACTTTTCTACAATATGTCGGTCGGATTCACCATTGGCGTTGGTAAAGTTCTCAACGGCGGCATTGTCTTTGTACTTGTGAGCATCTAGCCATGCAACGGCTGTATGAATGGTGTTTTGCAGTGCTTCGGAGGGGTTCTCAATCGTCATCAGGTATGACAACAGGTTGGCCGACTCGTAGCCACTGATGGAGGGCAGTTCATGGGGACGGCCTTCCATGGGCAGGAAATCGTTAGGGTCGTGCTGGGCACACCAGGCCGCCTTGGTGCCATTATCGTCCACCTGGCAGTTGATGATGCACTCGATGGCCTTGTCAAACGAGGCCTGGCACTTGGTACGGTTGGTCTCGTCGACGATGTCGGCAAAGTCGCCCTTGTTGGTGTAGATGTCCTTGAGTATTTTCATGACGTTGGTCATGAGGTCATCATTGAAGGTGATGTAGTCTTGATAGCTACCATTGCCTGACAGGGGCCAGTACTGCGACCAGCCGCCCACACTCTTCTCAGCCGTAAAAATCATGTTGAGTGCCTTTTGGAACGATTCCTGGTACTTGGCAGCTTTGGTTTTCTGGTATACTTTGGCCAGGAATCGCATCTCCATTGTGGTGGCAGCGTTGTCCAGGCAGGAGTGCTCGCTCTTGCCACTGGAATCGTCTTCTTTGTGGAATTCGATATTCTTCATCCAACCGCCGCTATTCTTCTGGTTGTTAAGCAACCTGTCAGCAATCTGCTGTGCTTCTTCACTACCATACCAGTCGGCAGACATCTTGCCAGAACAGATTTCTGACCATTTCATGGAAGAAGCAGTTTGAGCATAGCCGTCTGCAAGAAAGGCAACGGCAAAAGCTAATAGTAATAATGTCCTTTTCATCTTCTTTCTTAGTTTGTTTATGTGATTAATTGATGATTCCATTCAGATAGTGTTCGAGATGGGTGTAACCATCGTTACAGATGATGTTGCCATCGCTGGCGTCGTTGGGATTCAATTGGTGCCGAAGCTCCCACGCATCGGGCATACCATCGCCATCGGTATCCTTCAGCGCTTTCTTGCTTTTCAAGACAGGCCAGGGCTGCTGTGCATCCACATCGAATTGGGTATTGATAATGCCAGGCTTGCAACCTTTTCCGGTATAAGTAGCCTTTCCCGTCCTGACATCATTCACGATAGTCTTGTCCAACGCATCACGATGCAGCGAGGCACCAGCATCACGTAGCACCAGTTCGTAGGCTTCCTGTGCCGAATGTGTGGTGACAGGTTCAGAAGGCATAGGTTCGCGAAGACGGATGGAGTCTTTCGTAGCCTCCGTATAGGTTCCATCGTTACCTAGCCGGTCTATCTGGTTCCATACCCCATAGTCCCAGTTGTGGCGCGTGACCTCAGGGTAGCTTGCGTTGACGTTACCCTCCACATAATACTTTCCCCAGATGTGCCACATCTTGTCCCAGATGTTAGGACGAGCAGTCCCGTGGTGCGTATATTGTGATGTCCTGATGTTAGGAGCAGCGATACGCATACCACGTAGGTCTTTGGGTGTTCCTGGACCAGGCTTGTAGTAGTTGTTCACGATATTGATGGTCATGCCCTCCCCGCCATAACAGCCATTCTCCGTCCAGTTATAGATGACGTTGCATCGCAGGTCCATTCGTTCGTCGGTCTGTGTCTGCGGACTGGGACCAAGCCTTGGCGTACGTGAGGAGTGATGCGCCATCAGGTTGTGATGATACGAAGCACCACTACCGCCCCAATTTCCTCCATATCCGTGTTTGCCTTTCTTATGGCCGGCATCGTTCAGACTCTGCCCTATGATGCACCATTGTATGGTGAAGTCCCAGTTGCCATATACAGAAAGACACTCATCTATCGACCAACTGATAGAGCAATGGTCTATGATGACGTTGCTGCAACGGCTACCTCCCAGTCCGTCACCCTCATGATGAGCTACCTCTCGGTTGCCCAGTCTGAAGCGCATATATCGGATGATGTTATTTGAACTTACGGTCACGGGATAGTCGGCCACACAGATTCCATCGCCCGGAGCTGTTTGTCCTGCCACTGTGGTGTTGGGTGAGATTTGAAGTGGCGATTTCAGGAAAATTGTTCCTGATACGTCGAAGACTATCGTCTTTGCACCTTGTTGGTCATTAGCCCAGCGCAACGTTCCTTTCTGGTTACCATCCTCCAGTGTAGTGACATGGTACACATTACCGCCGCGTCCGCCAGTCGTATAGCGACCAAAACCCTCGGCACCAGGAAATGCCAATGGCCTTTCCTGAGCTTGACTTTGCCAGCAGCAGGTCAGCAATGCTAGAATGGTGAGGAGCCTATAAAGTCTCATGTCCTTATCAGTAGTTTGTTTTGTGATGCAAAGGTACGATTAAGTGAGTAAAAAACCAAGAGAATCTTGAGTTTTTTCGAACGTGAGTACCTTTCTTTTCTTTCGGAGTAATTTTCTTTACTTTCGGAGTATCGATCGTTACTTTCGGAGTATTTCTTCAAAAGTGGGTTTAAAAACCTTGGCTCGAGCCAAATGGGGCTTTAGCTCGAGCCAATCGATGATTTGGCTCGAGCCGGGTTTTTGTAATTCGGTTCTTAAAGCGCAGAACACAGCGAGGGCGGACATCGCTGTGGAGTCCGCCCTCGGAGTTGTGTTATAGAGTGAGAAGTATTTTACTTCCATGCTGCGCCAGTAGCCCAACGCTGGTCACCGTATGTCATCTATCATTTGGTTAATGACAGGTAACATCTTCGGTATATCTTCTTCAAGCGTTTTGAATACTACTTCAGTGTCAATTTCAAAATAATGATGAGCAATTTTGTCACGCATTCGCATGACACCACCCCAGTAAACATCTGGATATTGAGAAAGAAATTCTCCATGTGTAGCTTTGTCTAATCCTTTTACAGATTCTCCAAGTGCAATAAGATTCATGCATATGGCATCTAACCGAAGCATTCCTCCTGGTGAGCACAAAAAGTCATTCGGATCCTTGACAACCGTAGCACGCTCAAGAATAGTTTCTATAGCAGTCTTTATCTGTTGTAGACTATATAATACTATCTCCTTATCAAACATAGATACCTTCTTTTTGTATTCGTTGGCGTAGTAAGCTATTCATGCCCTCTCTAACTCGTATCAAGTCAACATTACTCTTAAACAAATATTCAAGGTCACGCTGTATGAGGTCCAAAGTCAATAGTGAAGGAGCTTTCCCTTCATAGCAAATATCTACGTCGCTCTCGGGTGTTTGTTCACCACGAGCCACAGAACCAAACACCCCTATTCGGGTCAATCCATATTTGTTGACAGCGGTAGGCTTATATGTCCTAAGCAAAGCTAATATTTCATCCGTAGATTTCATACCTTATGTGTTATATCTTCTGCAAAGATAGATATTCTTTTCGTAACTTCCAAACATTTAGCGGAAAAACTGGATGTAGCGCAGTACACAGCGAGGGCGGACATCGCTGTGGAGTCCGCCCTCGGAGTGTGTTATAGCATATGAATCTTATTCTAACCAGCGTGGGTCGCCAATATTATCTTCAGGCATGGTAATGGCGTAGCGGAATTCGCCATTGGACGGAGCAGTCCAAAGATAGGTCTCGTTACCACCAGCCTCCAGCAGACCGTCTATAGGATAGGTCTTTGCAGCTTCTCCTGCGCCAACTTCAGTCCATGTGAAGTTGGTCTTGTAGCTGTTAGCTGCAGAAACCAAAGTCGCAGTGCCAGGGTTTATGAAGATAGAGCCAACGGTACCGGCTTTGTATGTAGTGATATTTCCACCATTACCTCCGGCATACATCGAAGGACCGAAGACGGTTCTTGAAACTGTAAGATTGATGGTCTTTTCATTACCTGCAAATCGGAACATCGGGGTGTTGGCATTGACATTGGTCTCGATAGGAGCATAGCAGAAGGTGCAGTTCTCAATAGTGAATGCCAAATCACCAGCAGTCTTACGGAGGTCAGTCAACATGACGATGTTGGTAATCGTGCTGTTCTTGATGGTGATGCTCTGCAAATCCTGAGCCTTGTTGTTGGTCGTGATAACACCTTGGTCACCAATGCCATTGATTGTACAGTTCTTAATCGTGATGTTGTTAACATGGTCGTCATTACCCTGCAAACGAATCATAGCACGGTATCCTTCTACGTGACAGCCGTCGAAGGTCAGCTTCTGCAATGTTGAGCTGGTACCGTTTTCATTGAATACCTGACGTCCGCCAAAGCCCTTGTCGGTGTTGGTAGCAACTTCATAGCCACCATCGGGTATTGCCTTGTCGCTGTAGAAGTCAACGTTTTTGAACTCAAGGAACTCAACTTGTGAGTTCTTAGCCAAAGTCAGACCGCCAGAAGAAATGAAGCGGGCATTCTCACCCAGTGTCGAAGCGGTAACGAAGCGTACGGAACGATTGAGGGGTACCGAATTGTTAACCTTGTATTCGAAGTCACCACGTAGAATAATGGTCATACCATCAGTTATCTGCTCCCAGAACTCTGAGGTCTTTAGGGTGTCCTTGGCTGTTTTCTCTTCGTAGTCACGAATGTCAATCCACATGCCTGCACCATATTTCTCGTCAAAGTTATCAGGAGTCTTGGTCGTACCAGATAGCTTGCCTGCATAAGTGTCATTGTTGAATTCCTCGCTGTCACTGTAAGCTGTGAATGTGTACTTTATTTCTGGTACGAGACCATAAATGTCAACAGTACCCGCTTCATACTGTGCGGTAGTAATAGTCTTGATAATGGGTTCAATGACTAAACCATCAATTCCTGTAAGGTCGGGTGAGGCAACAATAGCCTTAATCTTTACGCCTGAGAGATCCCATGTGATACGGGCTGCATTATCAATGGTCTTCACGTTTTTCAGACTGGTAGGATATGACACGTTGACGTCTTTTGTAATGTATGACTTTGATGACGATGTCGCTCCTGAACAGCTGATTTCTACCATATATTTCTCATCCCATGCCAGGTCGGTAAAGGTGTAGGGTGAGGACTCGCAAGTTACGGTGGTTACAGGTTCGTACTCATTTTCACCGGCTTCATCAGTCCCAGCCACTCTGTAAAGTGTCAACTGATATGAGGTTGCACCGCTAATGTTGTCCCATGTGGCTTTAATCGTATTGTTGCTTGTCTCAAGCGATGCTATAGGACGGAACAAGCGCGGAGCATCACCCTTGTTGTCATTATCGCTGCAGCTGCCCAGAAAACCTGTGGTTGTTGCTGCGAGCAGCATGATTGCTAAATATTTTTTCAGTTTCATAGTCGTTACTGTTTATTTGTTACGAATAGCATAACCGTCGTTGGAGAGGACGCCGTTTGACGACATCACACGGTCCGTAGGAATAGGAATGACGTATGGAGCGACCTTGCTGCGGATGGCTGTCAGGTCTTCCGTTCCTTTCTCGAGAGCGTTCTCTGTGATTCCGTACCAAGAGTAGCGAATCCTTTCGTTCAGGATACCCTTCTTGATGGTGTTACCTTCGTCATCGGTACCATACTTGACCTTTGTTTCAGGATCAGTGTCGCTGACAGATATCTGGTCAGCAACAAAGCTGACATACTTCAGTCCGTCGAAAGTGGCTCCAGCAGTAGTGATAGAAGCATCATCCAGTTTTTCTGCCGTGTTATAAGGACTTTCCTTTGGATTGCAGTAAGTGAAGTAGTCGTTGGTGAACTGCAGTTTTCCATTCACGTAGTTATAGTACAGGCGGTTAGCAATACCTAAATCCTGAATTTCCTGGTTCTTGTCATAAATGAACTCGCCATTGACAACACTGACCTGCTGATAGTTGGCGGCTACAGTGCGAATCCATTCGATACAGTCAACGACCTTGCTGGAGTAGTTGTTCCAGCGGATGAGGTCGAACTTGCGGATGTTCTCGCCACCGAATTCCCAAGCACGCTCATCAATGATGGCCTCCTTGAAGTCATCATAAGAGTTCAAGCTGTTGACATAGTTGGTGACCATTTCTGCGTAGTTGGTGGCATTGGCAAAAGCGCGGGCACGAACACGAGTCAGCATTTGCTTAGCCACGGCGGTAGGACCATTATTAATCTCATTGTCTGCCTCTGCAAGCAACAACAGTACATCGGCATAGCGAAGGACAGGCCAGTTGATTCCGGTTCCCTTGCTTTCAACATTGGTAACCGTCAAATCCATACGGCACCACTTGGCAGGCTGAACGCCCTGTGCATCACAGGCACCCTGCTTGTTGTCGTTGAGCCAACGGTAGTTGGTGCAGGTGACGGGCAGACGCTGGTCTTGTGGGTCGAATGAGCAAGCATAGCTCGGGGTCAGGTTGGTATAGGTTGTTCCAGCACCCTTAGAGCTGGCAACAACGCTCAGTCCATGACACCAGCCAATGTCACCGCCAGAGTTGGGAACGAAGCCCATCTCAAAGAGGACATCACTATCGCCAGGATTGCAGCCATTGATCTCATTATCGAAAATCTCCTTGAAATTAGTGTTCAGCGGACGGTCTTTCAGTGCTATGAGCTTTAATGCATAGGCTTTTGCCACCTTATAGTAGTCGTCAGCTGATGTAGCAGTCTGCTCTGTTCCGTTCTCATCGGTGTATGTCAGAGTGTACTCTTCACCAGTTTGTGACGAACGGGCCATTGTACCGTTTTCCTGCATCGAGTAGCCTGCACGGAACATAGCCAGTTTTACGATGAAGCCTAAAGCAAACTCACGGTTCATGCGCTCTGTCGTAATGTTGGCACTCCACTGCATTTCCTCTTCCACGTTGATGAGGTCTTTAATCAGACGAGTGTAGATGATGTTTTTGTCAACACGACCACCTGTATTCTGGTAGTTGTCCTTAGTGGTAGGTTCGGTAGCAAAGGGAACGTCAGCCCAGAAATTACACATCAGCCAGTACCAATAAGCACGCAGACAATATGCTTCGCCATGCAACTGTTTCATGTCTTTATCGCCCGATTGGTACATGCTGCTGTTCTCAATACCTTCAATGCACTGATTGGCAAAGTCAATGGCTTTCAGCGAGTTGTCCCAGCAGTTCTTGATATCGTTGAACTGTGAAGGATTAAGAGCCCAAACGCCTCGACGGGTGCTCTCTTGTGCGTTGGCAAGACCGATAAAGCCCACCTCTACGTCTGTGTTTTGCATCCAGTTGGTGCTCATACGCGAAGTATAGGTGTCTTCGCAGAAGTAAGAGTAGACATGGTCTATCATCTTACGGGCATCCGATGGATTGGAGCACACATACTCCAGATTGTCTGTTGACAGCGATTCCGTATCCAAAGTGCTTTCACAAGAGGTGAATCCTGTGGTCAACGTCAGCGCTGCAATATATAAAAATATCTTTTTCATATTCTTCTATGTGATGAGTATTGTTAGAATGTGATGTTTGCACCTACAGTCCATGAGAAAGACTTTGGATAAGCAGAGAAGTCGGCACCAGGTGTCAGACCGCTGGTCTTGCTTCCACGGATAGCAGAGTTGACCTCAGGATCGTAACCTGTGTATTTGGTTATACAGAAAACATTGTTCAATGTGCAGTATAAACGCAACTGGTTGCAAGCAAACTTCTGTGTCCATGCCTTGGGGAAGGTGAAGCCTAATGTAAGGTTCTGTAAACGGAGGAATGAGCCATCCTCGATGAAGTAGGAGTTAGGCACGGGATTGTTGTCCGATGTGGTAGCTCCCGACCATAACGAGGCATTTGCGTTCATGGCCTTCAGCGTCTCATAGTCAGTAACGATGGTTCCTGTAGCCTGATCCAGATAAGTCCAGGCGTCACCACCTAGTGTTACAGGTGCCATCTCCTGGCGCAGGGCTGCCCACTGGTTACGGTATGACTGATAGGTAATCATCTTGTCCATGTTATAGACGTCGTTGCCTACAACATAGTTGAAGTTGGCTGCAAAGTCGAACCACTTATACGTGGCATTCAGTCCGAAACCACCCTGGAACTTAGGCTGGGTTTTACCGATGATGGTACGGTCATTGTCTGCATCAATCTTGCCGTCGCCATTCAGGTCTCTGAACTTAGGTGCGCCCGGACGAAGACCTGCCTTTGAACCTGCGGTGTAGTAAGTATTGTCAACAACACCCTCTTTCAAGATATAACGGCCTGAAGAGTCGAAACGGAACTGAGTCTTACCATTGTCGTCAACGTAGGTCTCGAAATCGTCGACACCATAGATGCCGTCGTACTCAAATCCCCAAACCAGTCCGAGAGGCTCGCCAACGATAACGCGATAATCGTCAGAACCACGCATGTCAGTTGAGAAAGCACCTGAGTTGAAGGCCATCTGGGTAACACCGTTTGACAGCTGCTTAACTTCGTTCTTATTGACGCCAATATTGAAGTTGAAGTTCAGCGAGTAGTCCTTGTGCTGAAGAATGACTGCATTCAAGGTTAACTCGATACCCTTGTTGGAGGTCTCACCAATGTTCTGCTGCATAGAGGTGTAGCCGATAGCGGTGATGGGAACCTCTACGAGCAGGTCTTTAACTGAGTTGGAATAGAAGTCGAGGGTACCAGTGAGTCGCTCGTTGAAGAAACCGAAGTCCAAACCGATGTTACGGGTGATGGTCGTCTCCCACTTCAGGTCGGGGTTGGCCAACTGGGCATTGTTCAGCGTGTAGTGAGGATTCTGCTGGTTGCCTGCACCATAGTACTTAGAACTGCTGTATGCCTTGTAAGTGGTCTCAAACATGGCACTACCAATACGGTTGTTACCGGCGGTACCATACGACAGACGGAGCTTCAGGTTGCTCAGCCAGTTCTTGGCCTTCTCCATCCAAGGCTCTTCGATGATGCGCCATCCTAATGCGGCTGCGGGGAAGAAGCCCCAACGGTTGCCTTCTGAGAATTTAGAAGAACCGTCCTCACGGAAAGTCAGGGTGAGCAGATAGCGGTCCATCAAGGTGTAGTTGACACGTCCGAAGAACGATACGGTGCGGTCTTCCTGTCCGAGCGTTGAAGAAATGGTCTGAGCACCAGTGGCCTTTGAGTTGTTCTGCATAGCGGCAAACATCTTCTCAGGCTGAATGTCTTTCTGGAAATACTTACCAGTCATTGACATGGTCTCGTAGTTGGTGGCCACATACTCCTGACCAACCATTACATTGACATCGTGGATCTTGTTGAATACCTTCTTGAAGTTCAAGGTAGTAGCCTCACGGAATTTCCAAGTGTCTTTCTTGTCCCACTGACCCATGGGCTGTGAACCACCATTCTGAACGGCCATGCTGCTTCGTGCGCCCCACCAGTCTTTCAGCTGATAGAAGGAGTAGTCGTAGCCACCTTCACCACGGAGCGTGAACATCTTGTTAATCTTCCAGTTGATGGCAGCGTTGAAGTTGTAACGACGGTCGTCCTTGCGGCGCCAGTAGTCGTTTACACGGTCCTTCAGCGTACGGGTAGAGTTGATATATTCTTCATATTCGTCATCAGTCATGCTGCTGGGGTCAATCTCAATCTGGTCATACAAACCAAATACAGGACCTGTTGCGATAGCGTCGTATGAACGAATCTTGTAAGATCCACCACCAGTACCCTGTCCTTTAGTTTCAGTGTCAGCCAGACGTACACCAAAGTCGAGGTCGAGGTTCTTGTACAGTTCGTGCTTCAACTTGAAGTTCATGTTGTAACGACGATAGCCATTGCCTTCCATCAGACTGTTATCATTGGCATAAGTTCCACTGAGGGTGAACTTAGTCTTGTCTGAACCACCACTGATGCTGATGTTGTGGCTCTGCGAAATGTCGTGGTTACCAAACATCTCGTCCTGCCAGTTGTGGCCGTTCTGATACTTGTAAAGGTCAAGGTCGTCGTAGGCACCATAGCGCTTCTCGAAAGAGGAAATGCCGGAAGCCCCCTGCAAGGCCTGACGCTCATACAGATACATGACATACTGGTAGGGATCCATCGTGTCCAGCTTCTTGCGGATGGTCTTGCCCTGAATGTACATGTTGTAGCTAACCTGCGTCTTACCACTCTTTGCACTCTTGGTCGTGATAAGGATTACACCATTAGCACCCTGAGAACCGTAAATAGCTGTAGAGGCAGCATCCTTCAGTACGGTGATGTCCTCAATATCCGAAGAAGAAATATCGCTAATGCTTGATACAGGGAAACCGTCAACGATGTAGAGAGGTGAGTTGTCACCAGTGATAGAACCACCACCACGCACCTTGATGATCATTTCGGCATCAGGAGAACCGTCGGTGGTCGTAATCTGTACACCAGCCAGTTTACCAGTAAGAGCCTCTGCTACGTTAGTAACAGGTACTTTGGCCAAGTCCGCACCCTTGACGGTACTTACGGCACCTGTCAGGTCTTTCTTGCGAGCAGTACCATAACCGATGACAACAACGTCGTTCAGCGTCGTGTTGTCGTCTTCCAGCACTACGCTAATTGCCGACTGGCCTTTAGTATTCACCGTCTTAGTCTTCATACCGATGTATGAGATAACCAGAGGCTTACCAGCCGTTAACTTGATAGTGAAATTACCGTCAAAGTCGGTTACACCACCGTTGCGCGTACCTTGTTCTATTACGCTGGCACCGATGACTGCCTCGCCTTGAGAGTCTTTCACGTTGACCGATACGGTCTGTGCATACATGTTCCCTACAAAGAGCAGAAGAGCAAGTACAAGCACAATTCGCATACTCTTGATTTTAACAGACATAAAATTAGTAGTTTAAAAAATTAATTAATGAAATAGAATATTCTGGGTGCAAAGATACAATAAAAAACTGAAAAACGTGAATATTTCTTAATATATTTGCAGTAATCGTTTGCGTGAATAGCAAGGAGGAGTGGAGACGGTAAACCAAGGGCTTGGGAAGGTAGCCTAGGGGGAAAGGGGAAATAAGCCCGGCGAACAGGGAGAATGAGCCGAGCTAAGAGGGATGGAGAGCCGGGCTAAGTGGGTTGAAGGCGTACGTGCTAAATGTTTGCAGCGTACGGGGCAAACATTTGCAGCGTTAGTTCGAAAATCTTGCAGCGGCCGCCGAGGGAGGTGCCTTCAGAGGACTCTACTTCGTCAATGGGAAGTAGTGGATAGTGCCTCCTATTTTCTGGCGGCGCAGAGTGGGCTGTTCGCCAACGCACAGGCGGTCAAGAAAGCGCTGGGCGGAGTGGTATTTCAGACCTGACTTCACCATGAAGATCTGAATGGTGGTGAACCCTGCGAACATGGCACGGCGTAAAGCCTCATTCATGAAGGCTGCATCGTGCATCTGGGCATTGCCTACAGTGGTCTCCTTCTTGCGGAATCCTTTTTGCTTGTAGCGTACCGATTTTACGAAACGCTTCGAGGGAGTCAGCTCGATACCTGCAAACTTGACGTCCTTGCCTTTGACCTTCGAAGGGTCGGTGAAGTCGCCTTCCAGCCTGATCTTCGGAGCAAACACGCCCAATGGTGTTTCCACGCGATAGCCATCGGCCAGCCATTCGCTGCAGACATCGATAAACGTGTCGAAGGCCATCTCCACCAGTCCGCTGTTCAGTCCCTTAAACTTGCAATACGTCTCTACGTCTTTCATCGTGCGTTTGTAAGGGGCTGACGGACGGGCATAGAGCAGCGGCTTACCGTCCTCGCCCGTTGTGGGGCGTGGCTGAAGTTCGAACAACATTCCGTCAGTCTTACGTGGCATAGCTTCTCTATTTTATTCTCTTGCAAAGTTACTAAAAAAAATACGAAAATCCAAATGTTTCGTTAAAAAATAAACAGCGGAGGGCTGTCGGGCTCTCCGCTGTTAGTATGTGTAGGGTTGTGGATTAGTTGTCTGAGTGCGTACATCTTAGTTGGCTGGTTTAAAGAGATATGCTTTGTCGAAGAAAATCTCACCGTCTTCAGTTCTTGCGGATATTACTGTTCCGACAAAAGGATTCTCTTCAACTTCAATGACTGTTGCAATTTGCCAGTCGCTCTTATGGGTCACATCTGGCGAAATCAATACATTGTCTCCTACTCTCATAATACCTTTCTTTTGTTTCTTCGCCTGCAAAGTTACGAACTAAAAATGAGAAATCCAAATGTTTCGTGGAAAAACAAACAGCGGAGGGCTGTCGGGCTCTCCGCTGTTTTGTATGAGTAGGGAAGTGATTATTCGTTCTTGAATCCGTAACCATTCTTGAATCCACCGTTAGCCAATACGTTCGGGGTGAAAGGCCACAGATAGATAGGAGCCTTGACGTAGTCGTAGTCAAGGAACAGATACTTGTTGTACTCGTCTTCAGCTTTAACGAGATCTACAGCCCAGTTGGTCTTCTTATATCCGTCAGCTTCCAAAGCAGCAATCTCATCAGCTGTCAGCGGAGTGAACAGACCCTTGATAGCCAAGTTGGGTGCATAGTTGTCAGGCAGAGACAGACCATAAGCACTCCAGTCGTTGTTCACACCACGCCATCCGGGGAACTGAGCGGGATCGTTCTCGTCAGGACACTGGTTGACAAGACGCTTACCCTTGCCAAGGTCTACATATTTCGTCCAGATATACTCTGAAATGGTGTTACCGTTATCGAAGGTGTAAAAACCATTGGCCTTCAGACCAGCGAACATCTTCTCGGTCAGTTCCTTGATCTCCTTGATCTTCGGACCAATCAGACCCGTGCGGATCAGTGTCCAGCGACGGTCACCCTCGCCAGCAAACTCGAAGCCGCGCTCCTGGATGATAGCATTGAGCAGAGAACCCTCCTTGGCGATAAAGGCATCTGTCTTAGCAGCAGCTGCACTACCGAAGGCACGGTTGCGGATGATGTCCAGATACTGGCGTGCGGGAGAAGTCTCGCCCAGAGCAGCACAAGCCTCAGCATAGCCGAGATAGATTTCCGACATACGCATGTATGGGCCATTGATACCTGACTTACGCTGGTTGGCAACCCATACCTTGTCCTGACGGTTTTCGTCCCACTTGTTATAGGCGATACCACCGCCTTTACCCTGTGAGCCAGGAGTGAAGGGGAGGATAATCTCTGTACCGTCGGCACCCTTAGTGGCTGTTACTGTGCAGCTCACGTCACGGCGCATATCGGCGGGGTCGAACACACCATAGTAGAAGGCTGGGTTGATACGGCCCTGGCCATAGTTCTTACAGGGGTAGTTGTTCTTTGAACCACCAGTAGTCGGACGGCCAAATGAATAAGGACGTGCGTCGTTGCCACCACCCTGTGTGATAGCATACTCATAGATACTCTCGTCAGCATAGTTTTCGTCCTCGGTGTGCATCTGCTGGAAGAAAATCTGATAGGGGTTAGCCGGAGTACGTGAGTCTTCTGTGATGAACTTGGCTGTACCGGGATTATCAATGACGGCTTTGAAGTATATCTTAGCCAGCTCATAATATTCTCTCCAGTCGGAACGGCGACCGTAGGTGGCACCATTGTTCTCTGTACCCATAGTCTCAAAGGTCAGCGCGTTGCCATCACCGTCTACACGAGCAATGTCGCCACGACGGGTCTGATAGCCACCTGCTTCAAGGGCAATACGTCCAATAAGACCTTCTACGTAAGTACGTGACATGTAGTTCTTGCCTGTAATGCCAGGAATAGAGCCGACACGATACATGACAGGAGCAGCCTGCTGCAATTCGCCCAGGATGACATCGTAGATAGAGTCGCGACCTACGAGCCCATCGTGGTCAGTGGCATTACCGCTGATATAAGGAACATCACCGAAATACTTGATGAGTTCACGATAGGCAGTGGCTTTCAGAGCCACAGCCTCGCCATAGAGCTGACCCATAGTGCATTCCACACCGGCATCTAACATCTCTTGGAATCCTGCAGAACTCTGAATAGCATTAACTACGATACAAGCTTTATTGATGACAGCATAGAGTGAAGCATATGTGTCGTTCTCTTTCTGATAGCTCAGCAATGTGTATTCGCTGGCATAATTACCATTCTGGTAGAAACACTCAGGATAGTGACGTCCGGGCTGATTGCTGAAATTCTCGGGGTGACGCTCGATGTCTGAACCAGCTACATCGGCAGCATAAAACAAACCATCACCGAAAACTTTGTTCTGGGCAGCGTCAGTCCATGATGAGTAGGCACCTTCAAGAGCGGCACGGGCCGTCTCGTTGGTCGAGAATACGAAGGCTGCATCGGCTTTTGATAGCGTATCAGTCTCCAAATAGTCGCTACATGATACACCCAACATGAGGGTGGCTGCTGCGAAAAGGGTTGAATATAATATTTTTTTCATATCTTTCTTACGATTTAGAATGCAACATTAAGACCGAAGGTAAAGGTTCTGGCACGTGGATACGAGTTCCAGTCGTAGTTCGGAGTGGGGAATCCGTTGTTGCCACCAGGACGAGTGTTTACATCGGGGTCACTGCCCTTGTAGCCAGTGATACAGAACAGATTACCACCTGTGAAGTAGATGCGTAGGTTGCTGATACCTACCTTCTTAGTCAGGTTCTTCGGCAGTGTGTAGCCGAGAGTCAGCGTGTTCAGGCGCAGATATGATGCATCTTCAATGAATTCAGAGTTTACCAAACCGTACTCATAGTAGGGCAGTGCATACTTGACACCTGCATTGAGGTTGGCCAATGCTGTGGGGTCAGTAACAGCAACCAGGTCACCATTACCATCAATATCGTACATCTTCCAAGTGTCAGAAACTATGCTCAGACGGTTCCAGCCGAAGCTGGTGTCCTTGTTACCCATCATAGAGTGCATGGCATTGGCATTGTAAACATCGCCACCAATCTGATAAGTAAAGCCTGCCGAGAAGTCAAAGCCCTTGTAGTTGGCATTCAGGTTGAAACCACCAGTATGCTTAGGCATCGTATGGCCAACGATTTGACAGTCTTCTTCTGTGATAGTGCCACTGCCATCAGTATCCTCAAACTTCACCATACCAGGACGAGCTGTTTGTCCTTCAGGAACAGGGTAAGCATTCAGATAGCCTGTAGAGTAGTTTGTAACATTTGAACCCATATCGGGAACACCGTCTTTCAGTGTCCATACACCATTCACTACGTTGAAGTCATCAACTGTATAGAAACCAGCTCCCTTGTAACCATAGATGGTTCCAACGGGCTCTCCCTCGCGGATGATGTAGTCGTTGTAAGGACGCTTCATTGATGAACCCCAGTTGGTATTCGTGTCGGCATTTACACCTTCAACCACCTTCTCTACATTATTCTTATTATAGTTGTATGTCGCGTTCAAGCTCAGGTTGAAATCCTTTGAACGGATAATCTCGTAGAAGATAGAGAACTCAATACCCTTGTTCGAGGTCTCACCTACATTCTGGTACTGATAGCTGTGACCTGTTGACTCAGCAACGGGAACGCGCATCAGAATATCCTTCGTAGTGTTCCAGTAGAACTCAATGCTACCACGCAGCTTACCATTCCAGAAACCATAGTCGATACCAAGGTTACGGCTGACGGTGGTCTCCCACTTCAGGTCAGGATTGGCTAAGACAGCACCAGGTGAGAAGGTTACCTTGCGGACACCGTTGGTCCAAACTACTGAGGGCTCCCAATATTCTTTCCAGAGGCTTGCATTGATGTTATCGTTACCAGAAGTACCGATAGAGAGACGTAGTTTCAAGTTGTCAAGCCAGTTCTTGGCGTTGGCCATGAAAGGCTCGTCAGAGATACGCCATGCAGCTGCGGCTGCAGGGAAGTAACCCCAGTGCTTGTTGGGTGCGAAGTTCGAGCTACCATCAGCACGGAACGTAGCGGTGAAGAGGTAGCGGCCCAGATAGTCGTAGTTGATACGACCGAACCATGACAGTGTATGCTTAGGCTCACCAATGGTGCTGCTGAAGTCAGAAGCCTGCTGTGTTTGGTTCAGATATTCATCAACCATATTGTACATGCTGAAGAAAGCAAAGGCTCGATCCTCACTGAATTCAGCAGGGAAACCAGCACCTGTCATCGTGTTGCTGTTTGACTTGCTAGCGAGTACCTCATTACCAGCAAGGAACGACAGATTGTGATCCTCGCCTAAGCCCTGTACTTGATAGTTCAAGGTGGTAGCCCAACGAACTCCATAGCCATCGCCATTGGTCAGAGAAGCTTTGTTGTAGGGATTGCTCGACTTACCGCCGTCCCATTCCTGCTTCTTGCTCCAGTTACGGCTCAGTGAAAGCTCGGTCTTTGCGGTGAGACCCTTAATGACGTTCCATGTCAAGGTACCCATACCACGTACACGTTGGCGGGTAGTTACACTGTTGTAGTTGTTGATGATTGACAAGGGGTTGCTGATATCTTCCACACTTGCGCTACCCATTCCGAGGTCAGAGGGTTCGCCACTGCCCAGAGGATTGTCGATGGGCTTGTAACCATAAACCGCATTACCAGCAGCATAGTCGAAGCTGGTACCCTGGTGTTTCGTTTCGCTGTAGCGCAGATCAGCATCGAAGGTCAGATTCTTGGTAATCTTCTGTGAAATCTTGAAGTTTGCATTCCAACGCTTGAAGCTGGTGTTGATGCGGTTACCCTCATCAGTCACATAGTTAACAGCAGCATAGTACTTGGTAGCTTCGTTACCGCCAGAAAGCGACAGGTCATGGTTCCAGCTATAGGCAGTCTCCATCACATCGTCCACATAGTTGTGAACACCCATGTTTCTATACTCGTTCAGGTGGTTGCCGTTGGCACTGCCTAATCCGAAATAAGAGGCCACGCCATTGCCGTAAGCTTCACCATAAGACTTGGCGTAGCTCCAGTTGTGCAGCACGTAGTCATAGGCATTCTGAACGTCGGGAGTATAAGTAGACTTCTTAATTTGGAAATACATGTTGTACTTTACCTTAGCTTTGCCGTCACCCTTCGAACCTTTGGTGGTAATCAGGATAACACCATTAGCACCACGGGCACCGTAGATGGCTGTAGAGGCAGCATCCTTCAGCACGTCGATACTCTCGATGTTGTCGGCTGGAATATCGTTGATGTCGCTTACTGCGATACCGTCAACAATGTAGAGAGGGTCGTTAGACTGTGTGATAGAACCACCACCACGAACGCGGATAGACATCGTACCGCCAGGACGTCCGTCCTGAGACATCACGCTAACACCAGGCAGCTGGCCTTGCAGGGCCTGAGCCACATTTGATACTGGGTTCTTGGATAGCGTTTCGCCAGTAACTGATGCTACGGCACCAGTCAGGTCGCGACGCTTCATCGTACCATAACCTACAACAACGACGTCTTCCAAGGTCGTGTTGTCTTCTTCCAGCGTAATGTTCATGTTGCCGCTGGCTTTCAATGACTGAGGCTTGTAGCCTACATACGAGAACTTAATGGTTGAGCCGGCAGGAACGTTGACACTGAAGTTACCATCAATGTCGGTAACAGTTCCCTGGCCGCTACCATAAGTAACGCTTACACCAATCAGAGGTTCACCGGTCTTGTCCTTGACGGTACC
Source organism: Prevotella sp. (assembly GCA_015060535.1). GTDB lineage: Bacteria > Bacteroidota > Bacteroidia > Bacteroidales > Bacteroidaceae > Prevotella. The sequence goes on along the minus strand of SUYH01000003.1, from coordinate 108,957 downwards.
CTTGACTGCATTCTGGGCGAAGCCCGTTAGCCAAAATGCACAAAGCAACATGGCTAAGAGTAGTCTTCTTTTTTGCATGTTAGTGTTTTGATTTAGTTTGTTTTAATTAGTATAATAGGTGTTAATTCCTTTCTACGTGTTTGTTTTCAACTTGCAAAGTTAGCTATTTTAGCTTAATTTAGCAAATATTTCCATACTTTTTTTTGTGTAAGGGCAAAAAGAACGGGGTTCGCAGGTGGAACCCCGTTCTTTTTAAGTGTTTCTACAGACCGGGAGTATAGGCTGGCTGGTCAGTCTCCTCCTCGTTGGGATTATCTATGTTGGTAATTCCCTGAATGATGGTCAGGTAAACTGTATTGGGCTCTGACTTGATGGCTACTACGGGAGCAGTGCGATTTTCGCCAGTGGTGTTCTCCGTTACGGTTACTTCTATCTGTGACTTCTCGTAACTTGGGGTTTCCTTCGCAGCGATAGTCATCCAGTCGGCCTCTACAGCACCTACTACGGCAGTCCCCTTGATATCGTCCAGTGTCACTGTGTATGTACCGGCGGCAGAAGGCAGGTACTGGGTCTGTTCGTAGGTGAAATAACGCTCACGATAGCTGTTGTCAGCATTAGAGCAAGCTGTCAGCCCAAGGGCTACAAGGGCGGCCATTGCCAATATCTTGATTTTCTTCATAACTTTCTATGTTTATTTGATAATGACTTTCTTGTTGTTGTGGATATAGATTCCCTTGCCAGGAGCGCATGTACGCTGACCCTGCAGGTTGTAGAACTCACCGTTGGTAGCATCCTCGGTCTCGATGTTGCGGATGGCTGTGGTGCCTTCGCCGCCGCCACCGATGATGTAGGCACGTACAGAGGCGGCCTGCTGCTCAGGAATAGCCAGCCAAGCGCGATGTCCTTCAATCTGGAAGGCTGCGCCATTGGCTGCGCCCCAGAACCAACCGAAGTTACCGGCCTGAGTATCCTTTGAGCTGCCGTAGGCCAACTTGTAGAACAGACTCTGCTCGTCGGCAGTGGTTGTGGTAGCCACATCGCTACCCTTCAGCAGGTTAGCGCCGGTATAAGCGGCCTTGCTGCTGGTGATGGGCAGGGTGTACTCGCCACCAACTTTCTCAACAGACTCCAGCATGACGGCTGTACCAGCAGGGATGATGTCGGTCAGTTCGGCATAAGTCAGTGCGCTAGTGGTAGCAGCGGTGACTACCTTTGCCTTCAGTCCGGCAGGAATCTTATAGTTGTTCTCTGAATCGAAGAAGGTTGCATAGCCAGGATCGGCCAGCGTAACGGTAGCGTAAGCACCTACAGCTGCAGCCTCGCTCAAACCACCCATCTTATTGGCAGCGCGTACAGCATACTGTGCGTCAGCGTCGTCGATGGTATAGCTGGCTGTAGTAGTGAAGGCTACAACATTGCCATTCTTCAGGACAGCCCACATCTTGTCGGCATTGTTCTCTGACCAGGTGAGGGTAGTGCCCTCCAACTTCACGAAGCTAGGCATGGGAGCCTGTGCGGTAAAGTCGGCTGGTGACCAGTTGGTAAACACCTTGTCGAGTGTGAAGGCAGCAGCTTCTTCGTCGCTGAGGATAATATCGTAAGTGTATGACTGGCTACCCTTGGTGAAGGTCTCAACCAGACTGGCAGGTGAAACGACGTTACCTTCGGTATCCGTAGAGTGGTACTCCTTGAACTTATAGGCAGCCACATTCATACCGGCCAGTGTGAAGCGGGTGTCAACAATTTCCTTGGGCTGGTTCATCGTGGTATTGAGCCATACCGAGGTGGAGTTTCCTCCCCATGCACGACCGAGACTGAACGAAGCAGCCTTGTTCTCGATGGTACAGTTGTTGAATACATAGCCGAACTTGTTGCTGGCATCGGTATAGGGAGCTGTGATGACATCGGAACCGGTCTTTCCGTCGGCAGAGCGGCTCTCGTTGACGAAGGTACAACCGTTGTAGTAAACGTCGCCACCACCGCAGAGATAGTCTACCGTTCCGTGAATTTCAGAATCCTCCCAGTAGAACTGGCTGTTAGAATTGCTGTAGTAGGTGTCCTGATAAGAGAGCATCTTCACATTCTTGCAGATGGTCTGCTTACCCTTATCCTGCAGGCAGACAGCACGTCCACCGGCCTGACCAGCCCTAACAGCTCCATAGTAGTCGAGCGCGTTCTGCAGCGTCAGGTCTTGCATGTACAGACCGGTACTTGTGTTCAGCAGGGTAGCAGTTGTGCCGATACCCTCGATGCTGATGTCAGGAGCATTCTTGATAATGACTCCGTCCATAGACTGACCAATCAGCGAGATGTTATCACGGCTGATGGCTGTCAGTACGGTCTCTTCCAAATCGTAAGTACCATTAGGCAGGAAGATAATCTTACGGTCTGTACCGCTGAAACCATTGGCCAACTCAAGCATAGAGAGCAGGTTCTTACCGCTTTCAATATCGTTGGCACCACGTTTTACAACGTAGACGTCGCCGCCTCCTACAACATAGGGATCCTCAGCCTGATTGCGGATGCTGATGCTGTGGATGTAGCTTGTGGCAGGAATCTCCAGCGTCAGAATGCCAGCACCCTGTGCACCATCGTACTGGATAGTAGCGTTAGCACCGTCGGAAGAAACCTTGTTGTCGGTAGTGCCAAGAACGGTAGTACCGTCAGGAGCGTACAGGGTCAGATCGCCTGCAGATGAATACTGGCAGAGACTCAGCTTGATATAGCCCTTGCCACCAAGCTGGAGCTTGATCTTGTCACCCTTCTGGAAAGCCCAGCCGTGCTGCTTGTCGTGCCAGTAGCCGCTGCCCTCGAAGGCGATCATCTCATGGTCGGCAGGATCGAAGTTCTCCATGCGCAGATCGTAGTCGAAGCGGGCTGTAGGAGTAGCTTGCTCGATGACGGTAGCGTATGCATAGAGATTGGTGTTGGCAGTAAAGGTGCTCTTCGTATTGTACTTCACGGCAGTGCTACCGCTAACAGCTGTAGCCCATCCACGGAAAGCATAGCCTTCAGCAATGGTTGCCTTGGTTCCATCGAAGTCGAAAGCGCCAATGGCCACATCCTTTTCTACCTGCTGTGTACCAATGACGGTCTTGCCGTCGGTATCGATATAGGTCAGGGTGTAGAAGGGCTTGCGTACGAAATTGGCTACCCACTTCATCGTGATGTTGTTGTGGGTAACAGGGATGGTAACTGTGGTCTTCTGGTCGTCGCCAGCATAGGTGATGGTACCTACAGTACCAGCTTTAGCAGTCACATCGGTAAGAGGATTGTTTTGGCTAATCATGTTGTCAGCCTTGAAGAGCTCGATGTTAGCTACATAGTCGTCGCCAACAATCTCGAAGATGTCTTCAACATTATACTCGGTGCCATTAGCTTTGAACGAGGCCAGGATGGGAATTTCCTGCTTCTCACCACTGAGTGTACCTTCGATGACGATATCTGCAAAGCCTAACTGCTTGGTGTCGCCCAAGCTGTAGAGGTTGATCAGCAGACCGCATTCGCCCTCAGCAACGGTAGCGCCTGTTACATCGAATGCAAAATCGGATGGGGCATCGCTCTTGTTGTTACGGTTGGCAACTTGCTCTGTAGCCAGCGAAACGGTAGTACCGTCGGGGTTAATCCAGGCGAAATCCAGCTTACCACCATCGGTACCAAAACGTGTGGCCTTGGCAGAAACCTTGGTCGGGGTGAACTTCAGACCGGGGTAGGGACGGAACAGGAACTGGATAGCATTGTCTGCACTAGGAGCCGACTCGTTGGCAACGGTGGGCTGGAAACGGGTCTCCGTCACACTGCCGTGAGTTGACTTGTCCTTTAAAATCAAATGTGAACCATAGGTCACCTTGCTGGACAGGAAGTAGAAGTCCTTGTCACCGAAAGTGGCTACCTGACCTTCTGTTCCCAGATTGAAGGGGAACGAAACGGTTGTGGCAGCACCGTCGAGCTTGTTCTGGATAGCCTCTACTGCGATATAGGGGCAGTAGCTCATACCTGTAATGGTCAGCGTGGTAGCCTCGCCATTATATGTGAGCTCGTCGACATTGGACTTGTCGTTCTTCCAGCAAGCAGGGTTTGATGGGGTCAGCGTGGCTACCGTATTGCCTGCGGCATCAGTAACCTTGATGGCACTCTTGCTGTAGGTGCACTGTCCAACAATAATCTTCACACTGCCAGGAACGGGAACGACAGCTTTCAGGTTGGTACAACCATGCTCGCTGTGAAATTTTCCACTGATAGTGGCAATTGATGAGGCATCGCCTGCTGCAACACGGCTGACAGTGCCGTCGGCTGCAACAGCTACGCCGAATTCTACTGCGGTGCCTTGTACCTGTTCTTCACTGGTCAGCAGCGTACCGCCTTGATTGTTGACGATGACGCTGAAGTCCTTGAAGTCAGCAGCTACGGCACTTTGACTCATACCCAGCAAAGCCAGGATGAAACATACAAAATGTTTTGCGTACTTGTTTGACATAAGGTTTTGTTTTAAGTTATTTATATATTTTAATGTTCGCGCGCATTGGGTTGACTTTGCAAAGGTACAAAAAAGTAGCACGCTAACCTATATTAATTGGTTAGAATGCTACGTAATCGTTTACGATTAGGCTATTTCTGCATCGTCTTCATGCCGTTCGTGATGACTATCCCTTTATAGCTGTCGTCTACTTGCATACCTGTGAGGTTGTAACGGGTAGATTTATTGAAGCTGCTTGTCTTGATATTGCGGATAGACGTAGTCATGTCGCCATAGATCTTAACCAGCTTGCTTTCGTAGTTAGCCAGTTTGTTGGAAAGGTCTGTGATGACATTATAGTTCTTGTCCTGTGTAGCGTTGTCGAAAGTGTATTGGAAATCGCCATGCTGGCAACGGCCAGCTCCATATTGTCCTGTGACAACGGAGGGTACATCTTCAGTGGCATCTGGGGTGTAAGTATAGAAATCGCTGGACGTATCGAAGTTGTTGTAACCAGTGTCTCCTTGCAGCGTTTTTACATCTGCTGGAACCTGTTCGCTACGACTCGTTGCCACGTAGGCATCGAAGTGCTTGCTGTACAATGCGTCACCAGCTACGTAGGGTTCAAAGCTGGTAGCATCGGTAATGTAGTTGTCGAAGGCCTTGATGATGCCTCCGTCTTCTTTTGAGAAATTGCCTTTGGTCTCATCGCTGCTCCCGCTGCCGTTATGGACGTCAGAGCCCTGCCTAGAGATGAGCATCGGGTATTTACAATGGCGGAAATAGTTCTTTTCAACAAAGATACAGCTTCCTGTAGTTGCTCCAACACCATATTTGGAATTGCCGTCATAGTAGTTGTTGAAGACATGAAGATGTTGCGAGACTCTTACGCGAGGATGGCGTGAGTCGCTGTGGTCAAACCAGTTGTGGTGATAGCTCACATAGTCTACCTGGTCTTTATTGGAGTTGAGGTTGCACTTGCCTGAGTCCCAATAGTGAATAGCTGAGACGGTGGCATGGAGCGTCCCCTTTACATCGAAGCTGCCGTCGCCTTTGGCTTTGTCTCCACCTTTGTTCTCTCCGTAGAAGATGTCGAGGTTGTGACCCCAAAGATGTTCGTTATCAGTGTCGAAGCTGATACCATCTTCGGGATGCATCATGACGGCAAAATTGCTAAGCTCTACATAGCGGCAGTTGCGCACTAGAACTCCAAATCCGTGAAAAGTGGCATCATTGCCAATACCTTCGATGGTCAGATTCATGTTCTGGCCCTTGCCCTTTACTTGCAGTCCGATGGAAGAACTGCCAAGAGTGGGCATATCGTCTTTCTTCAGCAGTCCGATGATACGGATGGCCAGCGGCCGGGTCTCGACACCCTTTTCATAGGCCTTAAGAATGTCTTGGATGCCAGTGCGAGTCTCTGTCTTTCCCTTGTTGTCTACAATCATATCGAGTGTGATGGTCTTCGCATTGTCGCGACTGACGTAAAGTACTCGTGCACCGTCCTTCAGCGTTCCGTCGTTGTTATAGGCTCCGATGCCCTCTGTTGCGTTATGGTGGGCATAGCCGTCACGATTGAAGTTCTTGACGGTTATTTGACTTGCTGTGCTTGCCTTTGACTCTTCTTCTGCACCGTTGACAACGGGAACAATCTTGATGCAATAGTCGTCGCCAGCCTTCAGTCCTGGAACGTCGGCGCGATTGGTGTTGCCGTAGTTGCGCACCAGTTGGTCGTCAATCTTGGTGTAATCAGCATATTGACCTCCCTTGACATAAACATGATAGGAGTCGGCACCATCGTATGGCTCCCATTCTGCATAGAGTGACTCATTCCAGCCCGCTGCAGTAGTGATGGTGACCCCATTGTTCTGGATGGTGCCAGAATCAAAAGCCGCCACTGTCAGCGAAACAGCTAACAGGGCGGATATAATAAGATGTTTCTTCATACAAATGATTATTTAATCACTTTCGACGTGATGCTCTGTCCATTGGATAAGCGCTCCACACGAATGTTGATACCTCGCTGAGGCTCCGTCAGTCTGCGTCCACTCAGGTCGTAGTATTCGATAGCTGAAATGGCAGAGGTGCGAATCTGGCTGATGCCAGTTGTTCCGGCTTCACGTACTTCAACATAGAAAATGCCACTCTCACCAGAACCGCGAGTGATTTTGTGCGTACCAGCCCCTACACCTGCAATCGTGTAGACACGTACTCCTTCACTGTCGGTAGGGGTTGTTGCTGATGATAAATCAAGTTCCGTATCGTCAAACTTGATAGTATGTTCACTCCATGTGGATTGTGCAATAATAACGGTGGCTGTGGCTTTAGTAGAAAATTGGATAAGCGTAGTACCCTCCATTTTCAGACCTTGCGTAAAGGTCGTGCCGTTGTATGTACCTGTAAACTTAGCATTAAGGTTGTGTTTACCATCACCATAAGTAAAATAACCCTCTTCCGACTGGGTTTCTGTGGCGTTAAATGCTACTGTGTATGTTTTGCCTTCGCCAGTTTCACCGCCATTGTTTCCGCTGAGATCAACACCAAGAGTATTGATGGCTTCCACTGCTGTGCCATCCTCTTTCTTATATGCGGGGTAGTATTCCTTGGCAGCATCTTCGGCATCGGCATTGCCTGAAAGCATGATGTGTTGAACTAATGAGTTTGCATAAACTTCTATGTTCATGTAATACTTGGCGGGGTCAAGCGTATAGGTTACAGCATCAGTAGCATCGTTGGGATTCAAACCGTTGGCTGTCTCCCAAGCGTCGGGAATACCATCTTTATCAGTGTCAAAAGCCTCATCACGGCTACCTGTGCCGAAGTTCTCTTCTGTATAGCCGTTGACATCGCTGACAAGGTCAATACGCCCCTTTTTTCCAGAAACAGAGCCAGAATAGGTAGCCTTACCTTCCTTAGCCTCGGTGAAGTAACGCAGATCGACATCATCAGGGTTCAGGGAAACACCAGAGTATTGTAACACCTTATCGTATGCTTTCGCTGCGGTATGAGTAGTCACCTCGCCAGTAGGGGCAGGTTCTTCCAAACGTATGCGTACACAATCTGTTCCCGAAGAATTCTTCTTGTAGGTAACATTTTCTCCGTTCAGATGGTTGGGGTCAGGACTCCAATGCTCACCGTCAATGGTGTAAGTTCCACTATCGTAACTTATATTAGACCACCCGTCGTAGTTGGCTGTTGAGTTCATCTGATTGCCGTTGATATAATAACGGCTGGTCATGGTCCATAGGTTGGGGTGGCCGCTGGCATTGCCACTGGCACCAACAGTAACTTGGGTTACACGATTAGTGGTAGCTGCAGGTCCCGTCTTGTAATAGTTGTTGACAATGTTAATTTGTCCGCCACCAGGTCCGCCATAGCAGCCATTGCCGCAATTATAGATAACACAGTTGCGGAAATCGACGTTTTCTGCTTGAACTTCATTGGCCCATTTGTATTGATTATATAGTTTGTTGCTGGTATAGCCTTTCCACTCATAGCGTGCTCCATTGAAACGAGGAGAACGGTTGTTAACATGGCAAATGAGATTGTGATGGAAAGATGCCAACTTGCCACCCCAGATGCCCCCATAGCCGTGAGCACCCTTATCGTGTCCTGCATTATTCAAACTCTCACCTATAGTACACCATTGCATGGTGAAATTATTGTTGTCATAAAATGAGGCCACTTCGTCAATGGACCATGAGAAAGAGCAATGGTCTATCATGATGCCTGTCGTATTACGTTGCCAGATGGCATCTGCTCCATCATTAACGTCTTTTTCCTGTCCTCGGCGACTACGTATGAAGCGGATTACGCAATTCTCGCTAGGCTGAATGGTATAGTAGCGGAGAGTAATACCAGGAGCAGGGGCTGTCTGTCCCAGAATAGTTGTGTTGGCGCCAATAGTCAAGTCACTTTTGAGGGCAATGACGCCACCAACATCAAAGACAACTATTTTTTTGTTTTTACCGCTTACAGCATTGCGAAATGAACCAGCTCCGCTGTCATTCAAATTGGTAACGTGTATCACTTGACCACCTCTTCCACCTGTTACATATCGTCCGTGACCTTCAGCACCAGGGAATGCTGGGATATCATCAGCTACAGCAACCATTGTAAACACCGAAGCTAAAATCGTGAGTAGATACTTCTTCATATTCATTAGTTTTTATAGTTTGGATGCAAAGATACGCATTAATTTCGAATTATAAGGTAGGCTTATTGATAATTAACACTAAAACGTTTGCGGTATGCTTTAGATGCCAAAGAGGGTGGATCCTGCTTGCTGGCGTACTACAGTGGGGACATCGGAGCTTGGTGCTACGGTGTATTCGTAGGGTACGGTGACGGCTTCGCCCATAGATGCAGGTTCTCCCATCTTGTTCTTCTCCTCGGCGAAGTTGCTGTCTGCCCAAGTGACAGAGATGGCGCTGTTCTGACTGTAGTATCTCTTGACGCCCTTTTCGAAGTAGTTACCCTCAATGAGCACCTCGGAGTTCTTGCGGGGATTGATGCAGTTGTTGGCTGTGGTACAGCTGAAATAGTTGTTCAGCATGTGAATCTTGCCTACACGGGCCAAAGGCATGCGTTGTTTGCAGCCAGTGCCCCACCAGTTGAAGGCAAAGGTGGTGTTGAGATAGCCGGGGGCTTCTCTGTCGCTGCTGCCAATGAGGTTGGTGTTCTGGTGCATGTATGAGCGGTCGGTATAGCTGAAGGTACACCAGCTGACGGTATTGAAGTCAGATTTCTGTCCGATATCGAAATTACCATCCATGCCGTCAATAAATTCACAGTGATCAACCCAGCAGTTTCTGGTTCCACCGGCAAATGACAGAAGGTCGCTGCCACCAACGTCAATAGAACCAGGACCTACCAAGATGAGATTACGGAAGATGATGTTCTGGCAGCCTTTTGCAACGAAGATGCCGGCTTTTCGATAAGTCTCATTCTGGTCGCCAGTCATATTGATGATAATTTGGCGTGTGTTGTACTCGGCCTCCTCTTTCACCATTCTGCCGTTAGAAAGGGTTCCACCTCCTTCACTTGTCTTCATCGTAGGAACGCCTGCTGCATTGAACGAGTCAATGATTTCCTTATTGATGTACCATTTGGTGCATAGCCGAGCCTGATTGATGCCAAGCAGGGTTCTGTCTTTAATATCTCTTAGCTCAATAATGCTGGAGACGATGAAATCGCCTTTGGAGCCGTCGAAAATGATAACACTATAGTTCTTGATGGCATTGGTAATGGCAGCCTTCATATCTTTGCCTGTAGACGTGAGGGTAATGACCTTGTCACTGCTAACTCCTGTGACGGGATAGGAATAACACCCTCCGCCAGTAACGTTATAAGTGTTGCTGGCATCTGTACGTGAGGCTACAGTACAAAAGCCAAAGGGCTTGTTCTGGTCATAGTCAGCGGCAGTCACTGACAGCGCCAACATGGTAAATAGTAAAGTAGCAGTCAATCTCATTTTTTTTGTAGTTGTTTGGGGACAAAGGTACGAAAAGGTTTTGAAAACCTCTTCGAACCTTATTTATTATTAACATTTAAACGTTTACGGATAGGGTCTACTGCATACGTCTGAGACCTTCCCAACGGACATCCCAACGTCCATCCTTGGGGAAACCCGGGTTAAGGCCTTCCTTATTACCATCCCAACCAGCACACATCATGGCAATGGCAGTGAGCAGAGCACCATTGCCTGGGAGATAGAGGCGCAGACGGTCTGCCGTCTGGAAATTGTGGCCGTTCTTCAGGTAGGTATTCTTCTGCGTGTCGATGAGCAGGGCCTGAAGAGCTGTCTCTGGATAGCCCAAACGAGCCGCTGCCATGGCAATCATCCCGTAGTCCCAACCCCATGTGGTCAGCCAGTTCCAGTTCTTCATCACCCAGTCTAACGTTTTGTGTGCTGCGATATTATCACAGCTTACAGAACTGGAGGGGATGAGAGCGAAGACGCCAAGGCAGGCGGGATGGTCGTTGCGGGTTTTCTCGGCAAAGGTCTCAGTAGTAGAGGGGCTGTTAAAGGGGTCAAAGGACTTAAGGTTTTGTGTCTTTCCCTTGGGGAGTCCGGCAGTATAGATGCCTTCCTTGGTGATTGGCAGGGGAGCAAGGCGACTGATGACATCGTCCCACAGCTTGTTGCGGGGCTTGCCCATACGCTCGCGCCATTGGTTGGCAACGGAAAGACCATAACGGAAGTAAGCCAGTTCGAAAGGATGGTTATAACTGATATCCTTGGTCATACATTCTTGCATGGCTGTCTGACCGAACAGCTTACCTGTTTTGGCGAAGTCAGCCATGAACTCTGCTGTAGCTTCTACGTTGGCAGCATATTTTGCCAGTGTCTTAGCGTTGGGCTGGGCACGATACATCTCCTCAGCCAGATAGATGTAGTGAGGCTGTTGCCAGGTAAGGAACGAACCCGTGTTCGAAGGTGCCTCACCACCCCACGGGTCTGTCATCTTCATCCATCGGATGCCTTTGAATCCTTGGCGCTGGGCTATCTTCTTGGCGATGGGGGCCGCTATCTCATCATACCAGCATAGCATCTGAGCTACAACCTGAGGTTGGTTCCAAAGGGCAAAGTCGACAGCATGCCACCAGGTCATCTCCAGGTGCGGACGCCCGAACCATGTATTATAGGTCAGCCCCGTCTCCTGTGGAGGCATGTTGTTGGCACAGTTGATGCGGGTCAGATATTGTGAGAGTACCACACGGCGCTCCAGTTCCTTGGCACGCGGGTCGGTACACAAGCCAAAGTCCACAAAGGCGGTCTCTGTCCAGAACTTATGCCAGAACTTCTGGGTTGTCTTCTGGGCGGTGTCGAAACGGAAAGGCTTGTTTGTTGCGATGGAATCGCAACGTACGAGGGAAGGGGTGTATTCGGCCTCGAAGGCCAGCGCTTCTGCGTTAGTAGAGAGCTGGTAGGCATGAGGCTTTGCCTCGCTGAGCTGGGCCTGCCCTTCCCACCTTATATATAAATAATAAGTGGTGGAGTCAAGGCGGTGCTCAATAACGGCTGCGTTGTCTTGTTGTGAAACGATACGGCTCAGATGCAATGCGTCTTTGCTCCAGTCACTGGCATCGTCGGCGTGTTTGCCAGTAGGATAGGGCAGACGGATACATACTTGGACACGCTGATCCTTCAAGAGCGGTGTGGAGATGCGGTAGGCGACAGCATCACGGTCGGGTAAACCGATAGTGGTGACGTTGACCTGCTGACCATCGGCTTTGTAGGAGGAGGTAATCTCACCCTGCCAGAGGTTCAGTTGCTGACGGATGTCGGTAAGGGCCTTTAAGGGAATGCGCTGCCCGTTGGCATCTTTCAACTCCAGGCCGATAGCACCTAAGTTCAGACGATGCGGATTGATGCGAAAGTATTCTGTGGCCTGCTTGTGGCGTCCATCTTCAGCCTTCTTATATTCCACCGCATAGATTTCTTGGTGTCCGTGGCCGAAGTCATAGGCTTTCTCGCTCTCTTCGGGCTTTAGGTTTTCCTTGTTGGGGAAAGAGTGCCAGCCCCAGTCGCTCATGGCATTGAGGGGGATGCCGTTCTTGTAGTCCTCTACATAGGTCTGAAGTCCTGTCACGTCGACTGTTGTGGCGAAATGTCCATTGCCAACGGTTAGTGGTGTCAACGGGTCAGCTTCAGTAATGATAGGGTTGTTACGAAAAAGAACAGCCTCGCGATCAATCGAGGCTGTTATGTTTTCTGTGGTGTAACCTAGCATTTCCATTTCAAGTGATGCCCAGATGAATGGCCCGACACCCTTCGCGTCATTGTCGCGGATAGGTTCGCTGAGATAGTATTTATAACTACCGTCGCGTCGTTGGTTCTCCTTGACGCTTCCCTTGGGATTGATTTTCTTCATGGCTTCAATCACCTCAGGTGTCGCAGCCGGTCCCAGTCCTGCCACCTCGCAACATCTGGTGAGCGAGATGGTTTTGTCGGGATGTACCTTGATAAAGTTCTTGATCATGCCCTTGTAGGCCTTGATGCCTGCATCGCGGTATTTCTCGCCGACATAGCCCTTACGATAGGCCTTCAGCAGGGCATAAGTGAACATGCTTGAACAAGTTGACTCCAGATAGTTGCCTTCCTGGCCTGGGCTGTCCATTACCTGATACCATACTCCGCTCTTTTCGTCCTGCCATTTCAGAATAGCGTCGAAGTCCTTGACCAGCAAATCGATAACTTCCGAACGACGGGCATAGTTCTCGGGCAGAGCGTCGAGCACCTCGATAAGAGCCATTGTGTACCAACCCTGAGCACGACCCCAGCAGTGCTGTGACAGACCGGTCACCTTGTCGGCCCAGAAAGTCTTGCGTGTCTCGTCGTAAGCATGGCGGTTCAGACCTGTCTTGGGGTCGAGCGTGCGGTCGTAGGTAATCTTCAGCTGGTTGACAGCGTCATCATAGATAGCTGTAACAGGATTCTTTTTCGCTTTTTTACCTTTTACCCCTTTTACCTTTTCCGTAATGGGTGCTGTGAGTACGCGGAAGGGCAGTCCCATGAAGATGCCGTCGAGCCATACCTGGTAAGCGTAGATAGCCTTGTGCCAGAATACCTTGTCGGCAATGGTGCGAGGCTGGTCTTGCAATTGCTTCATCATGGTCTTCATGGCCAGCAGGTTCTTCTCTTCAGGCCAATTCTGATACATACGAGTCACGAAATGGCCCGTGCGTATGTTGTCGAGGTTATAGTCCAGGATGTCGTAGCCTGTAATGTTGCCCTGTTGGTCAATCATCTTGTCGGTATACATCTTGCAGTATTTCAGAATGTCGTCGCCACCATATTTAAGATAGGTGTCAAGCATACCTTCGAGCTCAATACCCATGACATAGCTCCACTTGGGTTTTGTGGCAAAGTCGAGCATGTAACTCTCAGGTACGCGCTTCATTTCCGAATAGGTGAGCCATTCGCTGTAGTGCTTGTAAGGCATCTGCTGCAGTACTAGAGAACCGTTGATCATAAGATTCTCGTAGGTGACGTCCTGAGCGAGGCCAATCTGGTGGATAGGCTTGTTGTAAACACCGTTGAACTGACAGTTGCGTACGGTGATATTGTTGACGGTATAGGCTAACTTGGGATCCTGATAGCCTACAATCATGACACCATACTTCGACTTCTGGCAGGTCACATTCTCCATCAGCACGTCGCGTACGACGGGATAGTAGCCGCGACAGCACACCTCGCGAGGCTCATAGTCGGTGTTGACCTTGAGTACGGCCTCGCCACACTGTCCGACGGTGACGTTGCGCATATTGATGTTCTCAATGATACCACCACGACAGGAGTTGGTCTTGATGCGTAACACACGATCCAGATTGGGTGAGTCCATCTCGCAATTTTCGGCAAAGACATTCTGACAACCGCCAGAAATCTCAGAACCGATGACTACGCCACCATGACCATTATTGAACTTACAATTGCGGATAATAATATTTCTCGATGGGGTGCCGGCAAACTTACCCTGGCCACCTTCACGTCCATCGTTATTGCGGCCTGACTTGATGGCGATACAGTCGTCGCCTGTGTTGAAGAAACAATTCTCTATCAGCACACGGTCGCAACTTTCAGGGTCGCATCCGTCACCATTAGGACCGTTGTTGATGACGTGTACGCCGCGAACGGTGATATCCTTTGATAGTAAGGGGTGAAGCACCCAGAAAGGAGAACGCAACAGGGTGACATTCTCGATGAGGATACCCTCGCACTGGTTGAAGTTAACCATTTGAGGACGCAGACCGTCAGTAGGTCCATAGCGACGCTCATCCATGGGAACTCCATCCTCAGCCTGCTTGAGCAAACGAGCACGTGCTCCCTGATTTTGGGCAATGCCTCCCTCTTTCATTCCAAAACGAACATTGCCGCACCAAGGCCACCAAGTCTCGTTGCTTCCGCCGCCATCAATAGTTCCCTTACCAGTGATAGCAATGTCCTTGGCCTGATAGGCATAAATCAGCGGACTGAGGTTCCAACAGTCCAGACCTTCCCAGCGTGTAGGTACGATGGGGTAGAGTTCTGGTTCGAAGGCAAACTCTAAGACAGCTCCTTCCTCAACAACGAGGTTGACACCGCTTTTCAGCTGGATGGCTGCGGTGAGGAACTTCTGTCCTGCAGGCACGATAACACGTCCGCCGCCTTTCTTGGAACATTTGTCGATAGCCTTTTGAATGGCCTTCTGGTTCTTGGCTGCCGTATTGGTGGTCTTGGCACCAAATTTGGTAATCACATAGTCCTTCTGTGCAAACTGTGGCACACGGATGCTTTGCTCAATCTGCTTGTACTGTGCATTGTCCCATCCCTTAGCTTGAGCTGAGAGAACAACCAGCATACACAGCAGCATGGTCTGAAAGAATCTCTTCATTTTTTTTATGTTGCTTTAGTAGTTTTGAGTGCAAAGATACGAATATTTTCTGTTTTCTTCATCTTTTCAGCAGAAAAAGTGTAATTTTGCACGCAAATTAGTACAGAAGTCAGATGACCATACAGGAATTATTGAATAAGACAGATCGTTTTGCAGCCAATAACGGCTGTCAGATTATTGAGGTTGACGAGCATCACGCTGTGGCTGTGATGACCGTCACCAATTCCCATCTCAATGGAGGAAATGTATGTCAGGGCGGTGCTTTGTTTACTTTGGCAGATTTGGCTATTGCAGCATTAATGAACCAGGGAGGGAAGTTGACTTTTGGTATCAGCAACCAAATCATGTTTGTCTCGTCAGCTCATGAGGGCGACGTACTCCGTGCAGAGGCGGTTAGCATATCTGATCATCATAAGATCCCATCAGTAGAAGTCCGGGTAACTAATCAGGAGAACCAGCTTATCTGTCATGTCACTGGTATGGGTTACCGAAAATCGGTCGCTATACCGGGAAATGAACAAAAATAGTCGAAAAAGGAAAAAAGTTGGCGGAAAATTTGTTTTTCTCCTAATAAATCCCTAATTTTGCCGCCGATAAGTCTTTTTATCGACCATTGTCGATGACCTTATCATTCATTCATAGGTTGAGGTTGGTAGCGTCCTGCACCAACCTCTTTTTATAGGCAAAAAAGAAAGGGCCCCGAGTGCCCTTTCTCCTTGTATGTCTAGATCTCCCAACCTATTGCCGAAGCTCCCAATACAGCAGCTGATGCTCCATCGAGTCCGCTAACCAAGAACTGGGCCTTGTCCTTGAAAATCTTCATGACGTGACTATTGTAAGCCTCGCGGATGGGCTTCATAATCAACTCGCCAGCTTTTACCATACCTCCGAAGAAGATGAAAGCTTCAGGTGAGGAGAAAGCTGCGAAGTCTGCACAGGCCTCACCTAGCATCTTGCCTGTAAATTCGTAAATCTCCTGAGCCAGTTTGTCGCCCTTGCCAGCTGCAATTGATACATCTAGAGAGGTGATGTCCTCAGGATTCATCTCACGAAGAATAGAAGGACGGTCAGTCTTCGACAACAGCTCACGGGCCGTACGCGCTACACCCGTTGCAGAGCAGTAGGCTTCCAAACAACCAGTGCGTCCACAGCCACAGCTACGTCCTTCTGCACCACGTACCATAGTCACATGACCAAGTTCACCGGCAAAGCCATCGTGTCCGTAGAGCAGTTGTCCGTTGACTACAATACCTGAGCCTACACCTGTACCTAAAGTGATGACGATAAAGTTCTTCATGCCTCGGGCTACACCATATACCATTTCACCCAGTGCTGCTGCATTGGCGTCGTTGGTCAGTGCTACGGGTATGCCATTCAGCTGGTCGCTGAACAGTTTTGCCAAAGGGACAATGCAGTCGTGTGCCCAGGGCAGGTTAGGGGCATACTCTATAGTGCCATTGTAATAGTTGCCGTTGGGGGCTCCAATACCCATTGCCTTGATTTTCTCGATACCGCCAACTTGCTCGATGATAGGCTGCAGGGCTTCTACAGATGCCTTGACATAGTCTTCTGCTGATGTGAAGCCGCCGGTCTTGATAGCTGTCGTAGCCTTAATCTCACCCCTCGCATCAACGATGCCGAAAACGGAGTTAGTTCCTCCTAAGTCTAAGCCAATTACATATGGCTTGAGAGCTGCATTTTGTTCGTTCATAATAGTTGTTTAAATTAGTGGTTTTTTCCATTTCTGCGCACAAAGTTACGAAATAATTATGAATTATGCGCTATATAATCAAGATTTTTTCGTAACTTTGCACACGATATGCCATTTCATGTGCCTATTAACATATTGGACTTCATCTTCAAGGGAATGATGATAGGCGTGGTCGCATCGGCTCCGATGGGCCCCGTAGGCATTCTCTGTGTACAACGTACGCTGAACAAGGGCCGTTGGTATGGGTTCGCTACGGGTATAGGTGCATCAATCAGCGATATTATTTACGCTGGGTTTGCTGGCTTTGGCATGTCGTTTGTAATGGACTTTGTGAGCAACGACCAGAACCGCTTCTATTTACAGATCATAGGCTCTGTCCTGTTGCTGTGCTTTGGATGCTATACTTATCGCAGTGACCCTACGCGTAACATGCACCAGTCGGGTCAGCAGAAAGGTACGCTATGGTATAATGCGTGGACGGCCTTCCTAGTTACTTTCTCTAATCCGCTTATAGTATTCCTCTTCCTGGCTATGTATGCGCAGTTCGCCTTCGTGTTGCCTAACCATCCGTTTGAGATGTTGGTAGGCTTTGCCAGTATTGTAGGTGGAGCATTGCTGTGGTGGTGGGGGCTGACGTGGTTGGTAGACAAAATCCGCACGAAGTTTGATAATAATGGTATTAAGTTGATTAATCAGATTATAGGAGTGGCTGTGATAGTGGGTTCTGTGATTATGTTGTTGGGAACCACGACTAATCTGCTTAGGTTTTAATTTAATATAAAGGTAGAAAGTTAAATGTTTGTAGCTCAAGAATTACGTAAGACAAATATCGCTGAATACTTATTGTATATGTGGCAGATAGAAGACACTATTCGTGCCTTTGACTGCTCGTTGAGCCGTATCCGTCGTGAATATATCGACCGCTTTGATTATACTGAAGAGCAGAAAGAGGATGAGGCTGACTGGTTTGGCAATTTGATCCGTATGATGAACTCAGAGGGTTGTCGCGAGCATGGTCATATACAAATTAATAAGGTGGTGATGCAACAGCTGCAGGAGCTACATGCGCAACTGTTGGCGTCATCGAAGTTCCCTTTCTATAATGCGGAATACTATAAGGTGCTACCCTATATCGTAGAATTGCGTAATCGTGGCGCTAATAAGGAGGAGAACGAGATAGAGACCTGTTTCAACTCACTCTATGGCGTGATGATGCTACGCCTGCAGAAGAAAGAGATAACCACCAACACCCAGCACGCTGTGAAGGAGATTTCGACTTTTATTGGTATGCTGAACGATTATTACTTAAAGGACAAACAGGAACCCTTGGAATTTGAATAATTATGAATATACTGATTACAGGCTGTAATGGCCAATTGGGCAACGAGATGCAGTTGCTGGAGAAGGACTATCCCCAGCACCAGTGGTTTAATACTGATGTACAGGAGTTGGATATCACCAACCAGCTGGCTATCGAACAGTTCGTAGCAGAGAACAAGATTGATGGTATCGTCAACTGTGCTGCTTATACTGCTGTAGATAAGGCTGAAGATAATAAGGAACTTTGTACGACCCTGAATACGGTAGCTCCATCTTACTTGGCTGCTGCTGTTGAGAAACGCGGAGGCTGGATGATTCAGATCTCTACCGACTATGTTTTCAACGGCACTAAGCATACCCCTTATGTGGAGACCGATACTCCCAGTCCTGACAGTGTCTATGGCTCTACCAAGCTGGCTGGAGAGCTAGGTGTACAGAAGTTCTGCAAGCAGAGCATGATTATCCGTACTGCCTGGCTGTATAGCACCTTTGGCAATAATTTCGTGAAGACGATGATTCGTCTAGGTAAGGAAAAACCAGAGTTGGGCGTCATCTTCGACCAGATAGGCACGCCTACCTATGCCCGTGATCTGGCTCAGGTCATCATGATAGCTATTGAGAAGGGCATCAAGCCTGGTGTCTATCACTTCTCCAACGAGGGTGTTATTTCCTGGTATGATTTCACCAAGGCTATTCATCGCATTGCAGGTATCACGACGTGTCATGTGCGTCCGCTGCATACCAGCGAATATCCCACACCCGCCAATCGTCCGCACTATAGTGTGCTAGATAAGACTAAGCTGAAGCAGACCTATGGCATAGAGGTGCCTTATTGGGAAGAGTCGCTAAAAGATTGTATTGAAAAGTTATGAATCAAGAGATAGAGAGAAGAAGAACATTTGCGATTATATCGCACCCAGATGCCGGTAAAACTACGCTGACGGAGAAGTTCCTGCTGTTTGGTGGACAGATTCAGGTTGCCGGTGCTGTAAAGAACAATAAGATTAAGAAAACCGCTACTTCCGACTGGATGGACATCGAGAAGCAGCGTGGTATCAGCGTGTCGACTTCTGTGATGGAGTTCGACTATACCCCCGAGGGCTCTGATATTGAATACAAGGTGAATATCCTCGATACCCCTGGTCATCAGGACTTTGCTGAGGACACCTATCGCACGTTGACTGCTGTCGACTCAGCTATCATTGTCGTCGACGGTGCCAAGGGTGTGGAGACACAGACGCGTAAGTTGATGTCGGTCTGCCGTATGCGTAACACTCCCGTTATTATCTTCATCAACAAGATGGACCGTGAGGGACGTGACCCGTTCGACTTGCTTGACGAGTTGGAAAAAGAATTGGAAATCAAAGTACGCCCCCTCTCTTGGCCTATCAACCAAGGTGCTAAATTCAAGGGCGTCTATAATATCTACGAACAGCAACTCAACCTCTTTACCCCTGATAAGCAGCGTGTGACGGAGAAAGTTACTGTAGAGCTCGATTCCGTCGAGCTCGACGAGAAAGTGGGTGAGCAGGATGCTGAGAAATTGCGAGAAGACCTTGATCTGATTTCCGGTGTTTATCCAGACTTTGAGGTGGAGACCTATCGCTCAGCTGAGGTGGCCCCTGTATTCTTTGGTTCTGCGCTGAACAATTTTGGTGTGCAGGAGTTACTCGACTGCTTTGTCGAGATTGCCCCATCGCCCAAGCCCACTAAGGCTGAGGAGCGCGAGGTGCAGCCCGAAGAACCTAAGTTTACAGGATTTATCTTCAAGATAACAGCGAATATCGACCCCAACCACCGTTCGTGCATCGCCTTCTGCAAGGTATGTAGCGGAAAATTCCAGCGTAACCAGCCTTATCTGCATGTGCGTCAGGGAAAAACACTACGTTTCTCCAGTCCTACTCAGTTTATGGCTCAGCGAAAGTCGACCATCGACGAGGCCTGGCCAGGCGATATCGTTGGTCTGCCTGATACTGGTGGTATGTTTAAGATTGGCGATACCATTACCGAGGGTGAACAACTACATTTCCGTGGACTGCCGTCCTTCTCGCCAGAGCTGTTCAAGTATATCGAGAACGACGACCCCATGAAGTCGAAGCAATTGCAGAAAGGTATTGACCAGCTGATGGACGAGGGCGTAGCCCAGTTGTTCGTCAACCAGTTCAACAACCGCAAGATTATAGGTACTGTGGGTCAGTTGCAGTTCGAGGTTATCCAGTATCGTTTGGAGAACGAGTATAATGCCAAGTGTCGTTGGGAGCCCGTTCATCTGTATAAGGCCTGTTGGATAGAGAGCGATGACGAGAAGGAACTCGACAACTTCAAGAAGCGCAAATATCAGTATATGGCCAAAGATAAGGAGGGTAGAGATGTCTTCCTGGCTGACTCAGGCTATGTGCTCTCGATGGCACAGCAGGATTTCGAACATATTAAATTCCATTTTACAAGCGAATTCTAAATGACAAGAGAAGAAGATATACGACAAGCCGTAGAGACGATGCGTAAGGGTGGGGTAATTCTCTATCCTACTGATACTGTCTGGGGCATAGGTTGCGATGCTACAAATGCTCAGGCTGTTAAGCGTGTATATGAAATCAAGCAGCGCGACGATTCAAAGGCGTTGATTTGTCTGGTAGACAGCGATGCCCGTATGCAGCGCTATTTCCGTCAAGTACCTGATGTTGCTTGGCAATTGATTGATAGCTTAAAGGAAAGCGATGCCAAGCCTACCACCTTGATTCTCGACGATGCGGTGAATCTGGCAGAAAACCTGATTGCTGAGGATGGCAGTGTGGGTATACGTATTACGAATGAGCCTTTCTCGAAAGAGCTCTGTTTCCGATTCCAGAAGGCTATTGTCTCTACCTCAGCCAATATCAGTGGTGAGCCAGCAGCCCAGAACTACGGCGACATCGACCCCCGTATCCTTGAGGCTGTCGACTATGTCTGCTGGAGCCGTCGCCAAGAGCATAAACCCCATCAGCCCAGCAGTATTATCCGTCTGCGCCAGAATGGTGAGGTCAGCATTATCCGTAAATAACAACTTCATTCAATATGCAAATGAAAAGAATATTTTTAACCACATTTCTCTTGACAGCAACGATGTGCCTGATGGCTCAGCCGCTGTCGCAAGACCAGACCATTCGTACAGGAAAACTGAAGAATGGTATGACGTATTATATCCGATATAATGCCAAGGAATCAGGACTGGCTGATTTCTATATCGCCCAGCGTGTTGGTTCCATCCTTGAAGAGCCCCGCCAGCGCGGATTGGCTCACTTCTTGGAGCATATGGCGTTTAACGGAACGAAGAACTTCCCGGGTAAAGGCAAAAAACTGGGTATTGTACCTTGGTGTGAGACGATTGGTGTCAAGTTTGGTGCCAATCTGAATGCCTATACTTCTATTGACCAAACGGTATATAACATTTCTTCCGTTCCTTTGAAACGACAGGGTATTGCCGACTCCTGTCTGCTGATTCTGCACGACTGGAGCCACTATCTGCTGCTGGAAGCCAAGGAGATAGATAAGGAACGCGGCGTTATTCATGAGGAATGGCGCACCCGCAGAGCAGGTATGGCCGTTCAGCGACTGATGGAACAGGCTATGCCTAAGATTTATAAGGGTACGAAATATGAAGACTGTCTGCCCATTGGTTCGATGGATATTGTCGACAACTTCCCTTATCAAGACCTTCGTGACTACTACCAGAAATGGTATCGCCCGGATCTTCAGGCTATTATCGTTGTAGGCGACTTCGATGTCGACAAGATGGAAAAGAAGGTGAAGAAGGTATTCTCGTCTATTCCCCTGCCTAAGAAACGTGCCGAGCGCGTCTATTATCCTGTGAACGACAACGACTCGATGATTATCGATATTCAGAAGGATGCGGAGCAGCCTATTGTGCTCTGTCATATGTATCAGAAGCGCGAGGCTACTCCTGATGCAGAGAAGCAACAGTTGAACTATGTACGCGACGGCTATGTCGACGCCCTGATAGGTACGATGCTGAATGATCGCTTGGCCGAACTTCGTCTGCAGACAAATGCACCATTCCAAAGTGCTACAGCTCGTGTCTCTTCATTCTTCCTGAGTCGTACCAAGGATGCCTTCTCGCTATCTGTCAGCTGTAAGCAGGACAACATTCTGGGTGGTATTATTGCTGCCGTAGGAGTAGCAGAACGTGCACGTCAGCATGGTTTTACTCAGGGTGAGCTGGATCGTGCAAAGAGCATCTACCTGAACTCAGCTGAGCGTCGCTATAATCAGCGCGCTGATCTCCGTAACTCACACTTCGTCAACAACTGTATTCACCACTTCCTGGAGAATGAGCCTTTGCAATCAGTAGAGCAGAAGTTGGAGAATACCCGTCTGTTCGATCGTGAGGTGACGCTTGCTGAAGTGAATCAGGCTGTGAAGAAATTGATTACAGATAAGAATCAGGTTGTCGTAGTGTATGCCCCTGATAAGGAATCGGTGATGCTGCCCTCTGAGGCTCAGATTGAGGATGTTATCCAGGCCGCACAGCGCTTGGATTATGCGCCTTATCCTGAACAGCAGGTTGCTGACCGCTTCATCAGCCATCTGCCCCAGCCAGGCAAGATTGTAAGCGAGAAAGCCTATGGCAGCAATGGTTTCACGGAGTGGACGCTCTCGAATGGTATGAAGGTTTATGTGCGTAAGACTGATTTCTCTGCTGACGCTGTGAGTCTGCGTATGAAGGCAGATGGCGGTACTTCATGCTATCCTGATGCTGACATCCCTAACTTCACAATGATTTCAAGTGCTGTGGCTGAAGGTGGCGTAGGCGATTTCGATCAGACCACCCTGCGTCGTATGCTCAATGGCAAGTCGGTACGTATTGCTCCGTCTGTTGGCAGCAAAGGACAGAGCATCAGCGGAGGTTCATCAGTAAAGGATATGAAGACGCTGTTTGAACTGGCCTATCTCTATTTCACTCAGCCTCGTCGCGATACTACAGCCTTCCAAGGATTTATGGATCGCACACGCGCATTCCTTACTAATCGTAATGCTTCGCCTAAGGTTGATTACAACGACTCTATCACCGCTATTCTCTACGGACATCATCCCCGTTTGGAGCCCGTAGTACAGAAGACACTGGAGAAGGTAAGCTACGACCGCATCTTCCAGATTTACCAGGAGTGCTTCAGCAATGCTTCCGATTTCAAGACGGTTATCATTGGCAACTATGATGAGCAGGAACTGCGCCAGCTGGTTTGCCAATATCTGGCTACATTGCCCTCAACAGGTCAGCATCGTTCTACCAATTATAAGAATGTGCCACAAATAGTTGGTGGTGATTTTGCTACCGTATTCAAGAAGAAGATGGCCACTCCGCTGGCTAACGTCAGCATCTATCATACGGCTGACATCCCCTTCACGGCAAAGGCCGACTTGGAACTTGACTTCCTGAATCGTGTGCTCCAGATAGCCTATACTGATTCCGTTCGCGAGGAGAAGGGCGGTACGTATGGCGTTCGTGTAGCTGTGGGCTTCGACAAGGATGATGTCCCGACAGCGATGCTTCGCATCTCCTATAATGCTGATCCTTCTCGTTATGAGGAGCTGAATCCTATTGTTTACCAGCAGTTGCAGCATATTGCAACTCAAGGTCCGCAGGCTTCTAGCATGGAGAAGGTGCGCAAGTACTTGTTGAAGCAGTATGACCAGGCGGCTATCACCAACGATTATTGGAGCTACATTATCTGGCATGAACTGGAAGATGGAGTAGACTTCGATAAAGATTATAAGAAGATGGTTAACGAGGTGACTGCTGAGCAGGTACAGCGTATGGCCCAGCAAATCTTGGCTTCGAAGCGCCGTATTGAAGTAACCATGTTGTCAGAATAAGAATAGATAACGATGAAGAAGATTTTCTTTGCAATTGCAGCCGTCATGGCTTGCTTTGCTTGCTCAGAAGAGCAACCTTTCAGCTATCGCGGTTTGGCATTTAATATGCCAACCGCTCAGTTTGTCGACTCACTGATATCCAGAGGTTTAGTTGTTGATAGCGCAGCGTCAGACAGCGGACGACTGGTCGTTCTGAATAACGCTGCTGAGCATTATCGTGTGCTTGTAGCCTTTGATGGCGATAAGCTACAAGCCATTCAGGAGAACTACCAGGCATCTACCAACGACAGTACCCGTATGATGTGGCAACAATTGCGTGACGGATTTGAAAAGGAACTCGATGCTTGGCCCGATTGTCCGATGTTGAAGGATAATCATAAGATTGCCAACTTCGACACTTCTACAGGTTTCATCTCCGTTGTGCTGCAGAACACCTACCGACCAACGCTGACGGTACAGTATCAACCGAAGAAGGAGAAATAAACAACGAAATAAATAAGGAGGCTCAGTTGAGTCTCCTTATTCATTTATCTTTAGCTTAAACCTAACAAAGGTTTCAAATCGTCTTCCTTGTAAAGAATCCATGCTGTAGTACCTAAGAAAGCAAGGAACACGAAGATAAGACACATCTGTGCACGCTTTGGACCTGCCTTGAGGACAGGCACTGTTGCTGACTGCAGAGTTGTGAAGGCTGGAGTTTCCTGCTGTACCTTGGCCTCAGCAGCCAAAAGCTGGGCAGCCACCTGCGTGTACGCATTATACTGCAGCTGCATCTCGTTCTCCAGGTCAGTCTGTTTCTGACGAACAGTCTGCAAGATGATGTCTTGGTTGGCATCCGTAAACTCAGCGTACTTCTGACGAGCCTTCTCATAACGAGCCTTGGTTTCTGAAGCAATCTTCTTGTTGTACTCCAAGTCTACACGAGCCTTTGAAGTTCGGTATTCTGTAATGAAATTCTGAAGGCGAGTCTTGACCGTGTCTGCCATCTTAGCGCAAATAACAGGATTCTGATCGGTGACGTTGATGGTGATAACCATTGTCTTATTGTCAACGTCGCAGACAATATTCTTGTCAATAGCCTTTACGATATTTGTTTGCTCTAGGGTCAGACGGAATGGGTCAACTTTCTCTTCTGACTGTTCCTCTTTGCTGGAGAAAATGCTGAAGATTGCTTTCATAGCACTGCTCCACCAAGGAGCCTTCTGCTCTTTAGCCAGATAGTCGTAATAACTCAAGGTGCGGTCTTTCTCGCCTTCTTCTTTGTCACCTTCGATAGTGACTGGTACATGAAACAGCGA
Source organism: Prevotella sp. (assembly GCA_015060535.1). Taxonomy (GTDB): domain Bacteria; phylum Bacteroidota; class Bacteroidia; order Bacteroidales; family Bacteroidaceae; genus Prevotella. The sequence continues at coordinate 83,925 of SUYH01000003.1, read as the reverse complement.
GGTCTTAAAATCTACACTATTCATCAGGTCGGGATAGAGGGTGGGGAAGAGTGCTTCTGTGCCTGCACCACTTGAACCCAGGTTGACACCGAAACTGGAAGCCAGGGAGGCCAGCGAACCGGCACTTGCCTTGCTGCCGCTCATTTCCGGCGAGAGCTTCACCGTACAGTTATAGTAGTTAGGCAGACTGAGTGCATAGATGGCTGCCAATACAAATGCAACAGGTAGAACCTTCACATACAGCATCTTATGATTCAAAAGATCTTTGAAGATCTTCCCGAAGTCGATAGAGCTATCTTCTTCCTCTATGATATTTTTGTTTTCTTCGTTCATAGTCTTTTGTCGTTAGAGTTTAGTTAGGGCTACAACGAGTGTTGCAATAGAGGTAAGGCTTGTTGCAATACCAGCTATACCAGCTAGGTTAAGCGGATTCCTACGCTTCTTGCTTGGCACAATGATTTCACATCCTGGTTCAGGCTTTGCACCTTGAGCTGTTAGTCCAACAGTACCGTTCTGATAGACAATGAAGGTCTTCGACTTCTTGGCACGATTGCCATAACCACCCGACTGGGCAACATAGTATTTGGCCTTCTTACCCTTCTCGTAGAAAACGGTATTGGGATACAAAACATCGCCTGAGACCTTGACAACACCGTTATATTCCGGTACGTATAGCTCATCACCTTCACGGAGGATTACATCTTTATCAGAGCCGGGATTCTTAATCGCTTCTTCGAGGTTGATACCTACCAGATATGAGGATTCTGCTGCTGCCAGACTTGACATATCAATAGAATCGCCTCGCTCAGTCAGGATGTTACGAAGGACCTTAATGGTAGCCTGAGCACGCATGCGCTCCTCCTCGTTCATCTGACGAAGAAGGCGTGCTCCACGCAGATAGGCTGCATCGGTAATACCACCAGCCATCTTCACAGCGTCAGAGAGACGCATCTTCTTATTCTGAAGCGTAAAGTTGCCTTCGTAGTTTACTTCACCTCTTACTGTAATGTTGCGAGCAGTGCTGAAAGCAGGACTGCGGTATATGTTTACTACATCGTAGGGCTCAAGGATAAATCCCTCGTTGCCGGTCTTCACCAGACCATCCTTCAGGTCGAAGGTGAAGGTCTTGGCAATGACATCGCTCTTTGTGGTTGAGTGTGGATCGAGGATACGACGACTCACATTTACCTTGGCCAGAGAGGCCTGGTCGCGCAGGCCACCAGCCATCACGATGAGGTCTTGGATAGTTGTATTATCCGCATACTCGTAGGTGCCAGGACTCATGACTTCACCCGTAATGGTGAAGGTACGTTCCTGACGGAGGTCTTCTTGAGTCATGACGAAGAGCACGTCCTCGTTGCGCAAGGGAACATCGGCAGCAGTACCGTTCATGATGCCTGCCAGGTCGAGTGACTGGGTCTCCAAGCTGCGGTCAGCCTTCAGCCGATGCAGCACAGCGCGCCCTGTATATGCGTCCTCCGTAAGACCGTCGGCAGCTTGAATCAAGGAACGGACGGAGGTGACATTGCCACCCAGGTGGAACTGCCCAGGACGGAATACTGCACCCTTAATCTCTACCATGTTGTCGAAACGGTTGATCATTCCGTCAACTGTTGCAGCATCGCCATCTACTAACTTGAAGTTGGCCATATCGAACTCGTTGACATTGAACACCTGATAGTGCTCACCCGACTGGCGAACCAGACGGACAGACTTCTTGTGGGCATCGCCTGTGAAACCACCGGCATAGCGTATCAAAGTGGCGAGTGTCTCGTTCTTACGCATCTCGTAGAACATGGGGCGCTTCACGTTACCTGTGATACCTACGAGTGCTTCATAAGGCTCTACCTGGATAACATCATTGTCCTGTAGACGAATGTTGCCAGCCAGACGGCCATTGAGGATATATTGATAGAGGTCGACCACAGTCACCAGATGGCCGTTACGATATACCTTGATGTTACGAAGAGTACCCAGGCTGCTGGTGCCTCCTGCGCGATACAGCGCATAGAAGACATTGGCGAAGGCTGAGAGATGATAGGTTCCAGGTGCTCTGACCTCACCCATGATGTTAACCTGAATAGTACGGGTGTTTCCAATGGTCAGTTTCAGTTCGCTGCTCTTATAGCGTGAACCGATGGTAGAGCGCAACTTCTTCTGAGCTCCTGCCACAGTAAGTCCGCTGAGATAGATGGGACCATAGCCCGATACCGTAATGGTACCTTCTGGACTGATGGTATGGATGAGCGTACTCTGAGAAGCTCCGTAGATATCCACAACCACCTGGTCGCCAGGGCCTAAGACATAGTTGTCAGGGATGGGCGCATTGGGATTGGGCTGGAAGTTAGGGTTGGCCTGAGTGAAGATGTCACGACCATAAACCTTCTTGCCCTGAGCATCGGGAGCTGTGCCTTGAGTAGCCTGAACATCATTTTCTACTTCCTGGACGTCAGACGAAGCGTCGCTCTCTATAGTACCTGTGGTACCACGCTTTGCTGTCGTCAACTCCTGTGAGGTCGTTCCGTCGCTGTTACTGCGCATACGTTCTGTAGCCATGCTGACAGCTCCGTCAGCAGCTGCTGACATACCTCGACTTTTGATTTGAGAGTCATACTGATTGCGCAGACGGCGAATCTGGTCAATCTTGACACCCTTCTGCATCAATTTGGTAACAATCTGAGCCTGAGAAGTACCTGCTTTGGCCTCACTGGCTACAAACTGCAAAACCTGTTGGTCGCTCATTCCTTGAGCTGACACGCAGATAGTCGTTAAGCAGATTTGACTGATTAACAACAAAGTAACTAAACCTAATTTTTTCATATTTACCTATATATAGTGTGTGCGCCTGACAGGACTCGAACCTGCACATCGTGGGACACTAGATCCTAAGTCTAGCGCGTCTACCAATTCCGCCACAGGCGCTAAAAGGACAATCCCCTTCTGGGGAATTTGGGTGCAAAGGTACGAATTATTTATGAATATGCCATCATTTCAGTGCAATTATTTTTCTTGCAGCTTCTATGATGTCGTCGATTCCTTTGGCTGTTGATTCATCGGAGAGCGCTACCGAGACATCTGGACTGATGCCGAATTCCGTCTGTTGCTTGTCTTTGTCGTACATGGGGCAGGCAGAATAGCGAACGCTCCATCCGTTAGGAAGACTGTTGCTCATGGGCATTCCGCTGCCTCCGCCAGTGTGGTCGCCTACTATCGTGACATTGGGCAGGGCGCGCATCATGGCGGTGAACGAGTTGGCGGCACTATAGACACTCCGGTTGGTGAGGACACATACCGGCTTGTGCCATCTGATGTTGCTGGAGGGTTCCAGATACTGTGGCTCCAGGTCGGAGAAATCGTTATGCCCTGTACCCGTCTTGTGTTGCATATATCCTACTAAGGTTTTTTCATGAACAAAACGTCCTGCCAGCATCTCTGCAGTTGTCAAGTCGCCTCCGCCATTATTGCGAATATCAATGATCAGTCCCCTGCAGAGGGCCAGATAAACCAGCACGTCATCCAGATTACCTTCACCAATGGCTTTCTGAAACGAATCGTAGCGGATGTAGCCGATATTGTCGTCCAGCACGCGATAGCGCAGACTGCTGGCTATCTTATAGTCTGTGCCCAAATAGCGTCGTTCCAGCGTGTCGCTGAAGTTCTTGGGGTATCCCTCTTGCCAGGCCCAATAACGGCCGTAGTCCATTGAGTAGCTGAGGTTTACGTGTCCATCGCGTAGCTCGCTCAGCATATCGCAGCAAACCTCGAAGAGCTGATTCTCGCTCATCTTGTCACTTACGCGTACCTTATATTTATTATATACCGCCTGCCAGTCTATCTGTTTGTAGCTGAAAAAGCAGTAATGCTCATCCATGATTTCCCAAAGTGCCTCGAAATTTCCTGTTGGCGTGTTTTCGTGCTCGACTTCGTCGACGCACGAAGCTAGTAGTACTAGTGAAACTAGATAGACTAGAATTTTCTTCATAAGGCATGCGGTGTTATGGTAAAACAGCGGGTAAAGCCGATGAGGAATCGGTGGGTGTAGATGTGCTGTCGCAATCCATTGACGCGCGATTGCTGCATGTTACCCAGATAACCGATGCGTAGGGTGAAGCGCTTTGACAGTTGGGCGTCGAATGTCAGCATCTGTCGCCACTCAGGTGCATTGACAAAGGTGGTAGGCACGATGTTGTGGTCGTAGTTGCCTCGTGAGAATATCTCGTAGTACGATTGTCCGTAGTTGGGCGAGAACTGCACACCCAGCAAGGGCAGGCTTAGCTCATAGCGTGCTATTACTGTCTTTTTAAAGAGCTGAAATCTATAGCTTGCCACTCCTGTAGGCATCAGGTTCAGGTGTGCGCGAACCTGGGCAGGATTGTTGGAATTCGAGGTGTTGTAGATAAAACCGAGTGAAGCGTTAAGCATAGCTCCAGCCTGCAGACGCAGTCTGTTATCCATCAACTGCCACCCGTAGAGTTTGCCCCAGTAGAAATTGTATGCACCTTCCAGCTCATGCTTGTTACGAGAACGGTCTTTTACTGTCGAGAAATTAGCCTCGTGTTCGATAATAGTGCTCAGCCGCTTCTGTCGTTCCGTGTGCGACAGATAGGAGAAACCTATTCCGCTGAAATGTTCAGCCGATAGATAGGTGTCGAGCACGCGGGTAGGGCCAACGCCAATCATCTGGCTGTTGGTGATGACGGGTTGCGCAGTCAGCGCAGCATACGTGACAAGCAGCAACAGGAGAAGACACTTAATTCTCATCATCGGGGAATAGCCTTAGTTGTCCTGTCAGTTCGTCCAGCACCTGTTGCTGACTCTTTCCTGCATCAGGATCCAGATTCTCTTCTTCCTCCTCTTCCTCTTGAGGCTCTTCTATCTCAGGCTGGCGCAGCGGTTCCAGCTCTTCCACCTTCTCTATCTCGAAGGTCGTCAGACGCTTGCCTTTTGCCTTGTATCCCTTGACGGAGATAAACTGTTCGACATCAATCTCTTCCTGTCCTCTGAAGGCATCGCTGCCTCCATAGGTGACGAGCAGACGTGGATAGTAGGTGTCGGTCAGCAGGATCTCCTGCGAGTCAGGATTCTCGCCTCGATAGTTCTGTTTGCGTTTCGATGCCTCCATGAGGAATCGCTTGATGTAGGGATATCCCTGATTGTCTGCATCGTAGAGCACACAGCTCCAAATCTTGTCGGCTTCGTATTTCTCCAGATGCTGGATGTTGTCTTCAAAGTGGTTGTTCGGGTCGAAGTTGGTCAGGTAGTAGTCACCATTCTTCAGGATGACCAGAATCTGATCGCCATCGTTAAACTCGCCTAACAGCCGTCCGTGTTCGTCGTAGTTCAAGCGGTTGACATCTGGGTCGTACCAAACCTTGCGTCCGCCAAGCGTTGAATGTCCGTGACTCTTCAGCCCGATGCGGTGTATTTGGTATTTGGTCAGGATGTTTCCTTTTGAGGCGCGTCCTTTAATCATCACTTCCGAGAAGTCCTTGTCGAAGAATACCTTCTTGAGTTTGGGTGCAGGGTCAAGCGTCACCTTGATGACCTCAGCCTCACCATTGGGATTGGCCGTGAAGTAGACCACGCGTGAACCCTTGGTGCCGTTGGTGATGTCGTATTCGCGGTCGCGGGTAATGCTGGGCACATTAAAGCGCTTGATATAATAGTAGCCCTTAGGACCATCGCGATATACCGCATTGTAGATGGTGCGCTGGTCGTTCTTCTTGTATACGCTAATCCACATCACGTTCTTGCCTACAAACAACTTGTCGGCTACGCGAACCACCTTGAACTTGCCGTCCTTATAGAATATGATGATGTCGTCGATGTCCGAACAGTTGCATACGAACTCGTCCTTCTTCAAACCGGTTCCGATAAAACCATCGCTACGGTTGATATAGAGCTTCTGGTTAGCTTCTACGACCTTTGTGGCCACGATGGTGTCGAAGTTGCGTAGTTCTGTGAGACGAGGATGATCTTTGCCATACTTGTCCTTGAGGAACTGGAACCACTGAGCTGTCACCTCTACCAGGTTAGCCAGATCACGATCTATCTCGTCAATCTCCGCACGTAAGCGAGCCATCAGTTCTTCTGCCTTGTCCTTGTTGAACTTCAGGATACGCTGCATCTTGATTTCGAGCAGTTTCAGGATGTCGTCCTTCGTGACCTCGCGTATCATCTGCGGATAGAACGGTGTCAGTCGCTCGTCGATATGCTCGCAGACGCTGTCGATGTCTGGTGCCTGCTCAAACTTCTTGTCCTTATAGATACGCTCTTCGATGAATATCTTCTCCAGCGAGTAGAAGTGCAGCTGTTCCATCAGTTCGCCCTTGCGAATCTCCAGCTCCTGTCGGATCAGGTCCTTCGTGCGGTCTACCGAGTGGCGCAGCACGTCGCTGACGGTCAGGAACTGCGGCTTGTTGTCTTCGATGACGCAGCAGTTGGGTGAGATGTTGATTTCGCAGTCGGAGAAGGCATAGAGCGCATCCAGCGTCTTGTCCGATGATACGCCAGGAGCCAGCTGTACCTGTATCTCTACCTTTGCAGCGGTGAGATCCTCCACGTGGCGAGCCTTGATCTTCCCCTTTTCTACTGCTTTCAGGATGGAGTCAATCAGCGTTTCCGTAGTCTTCGAGAATGGAATCTCGCGGATGACGAGCGTCTTGGGGTCCAGTTTCTCAATCTTCGCACGTACCTTCAGTACGCCTCCGCGCTGTCCGTCGTTGTATTTCGAAACATCTATCGAACCACCCGTGGGGAAGTCAGGATAGAGATGGAACTCTTCGTCGTGCAGATAGCTGATGGCAGCGTCGCACAACTCCACAAAGTTATGAGGCAGAATCTTGGACGACAGACCTACGGCAATACCCTCGGCACCCTGTGCCAGCAGCAACGGGAACTTGACGGGCAGTGTGATAGGCTCCTTGTTACGTCCGTCGTATGACATTTGCCATTCGGTGGTCTTGGGGTTGAAAACCGTGTCTAAGGCAAACTTGGACAAGCGCGCCTCAATGTAACGGGGGGCAGCCGCTTTGTTGCCCGTCAGGATGTTACCCCAGTTACCCTGTGTATCGATGAGCAGGTCTTTCTGTCCCATCTGCACCAGTGCATCGCCAATCGACGCGTCACCGTGGGGGTGAAACTGCATCGTGTGTCCCACAATGTTGGCTACCTTGTTGTAACGCCCGTCGTCCATGCGCTTCATCGAGTGCAGGATACGGCGCTGCACGGGTTTTAGACCGTCCTCGATGTGTGGAACGGCGCGCTCCAGGATTACATAAGAGGCATAATCCAGAAACCAGTTCTGGTACATTCCGCTAAGGTGATGCACAGCTGCGGCGTCAAATCGGTTGACAGGTTGATAGTCGGAGTGCGACTCGGTACTTTCAATAATATCGTCCTTTATTTCGTCGTCCATGTTATACTAACTTTTTTTTCTTGCGCAAAGTTACAAAAAAAATAAGGGAAATCCAAAATTTAGAAGACAAAAATGAGATAAGATGTTGGAAATTTGGAGATAACGGAAAAAATTCCTATCTTTGTCACCGGTAAATTTCCTGATTTCATGATGCGTTTCTCTAAACTCACATCCAGACGCCATGCGCTATATTACGAGAAATATGTGGCTCCACATGTCATAGGTCTGCTCAAGGTGTTGTCCTTTTTGGCTGCTGTGGGGTCGCTTTGCATGATTGTCGGTGCCGTGCTGGAGATGGGTTTCGATTTGACCGACCGGCTGAGGCAAGAGCTCAACTGGGTCTATTTTTGGGTGTGGCTGACATTCCTCGTAGAGCGCGTCAGCCGTCTGATATTGCTGAAACGCCGACGCATCCAATCGGTCTATAGCCTTATGGGTTGGTGTGTCAACGGATTGCTGACGCTGACATTGATTCCCATCTTCGTCAATTTCTTCGGTATAGACGATAGCATCGGCGTGATGAAGGTGTTGGACAACCGCGTGTTCCATCTTCTGGTGCTGTTCCTGATCTCCTCCATCCAGCTTTCCAGTACGGTTATCGGTTCAATGGGCCGAAAGGCCAGCCCGTCGCTGATGATGGCTGTCAGTTTCCTTTTCATCATCTTGGTCGGATCGGGAATGCTGCTCATGCCCCACTGTATTCAGCCTGGTGTCCACCTCTCTTGGATTGACTCCCTGTTCACCGCTACAAGCGCGGTGTGTGTGACGGGACTCACTACCATTGATGTACCCAGTACTTTCACCACTTTGGGCCAGTTGGTGGTGATGATGCTCATTCAGATTGGCGGATTGGGCGTGATGACCATTACCAGTTTCTTCGCCCTCTTTTTTATGGGCAATACCAGTATCTACAACCAGATGCAGGTGCGCGATATGGTCAGCTCGAAATCACTCGGCTCGCTTTGGTCCACGCTGCTTCACATTTTCGGATTTACGGCTCTGATCGAACTCGGAGGGGCTGTGGCTATCTTCCTTGATATTCACGGAGCCATCGGCCTTGATATCAGCCACGAGCTGTTCTTTAGTATCTTTCATTCCATATCTGCCTTTTGCAATGGCGGCTTTTCTATCTATCGCGACGGACTGAGTGCCCCTATTCTGATGACGGGCCATAGCTGGTTGTATATCATCATCGCTTTTCTCATTATCCTGGGTGGCATCGGTTATCCTGTGTTGGTCAACCTGAAAGCCATCGTCTGGAGGTATGGCCAGGCCATTTGGGACGGACTGAACGGGCGAGGATACACCAGTCTGAAATTTCATAACCTGCTCGACCTGAACACGAAAATCGTGCTGCGCACAACGGCTTTGCTGATAGTCATCGGTACGGTGCTCCTTTGTGTCTTTGAGTGGAACAATACCTTTGCAGGCATGCCCCTGCACGAAAAGCTCACCCAGGCTTTCTTCAACGCCGTCAGTCCTCGTACGGCAGGCTTTATTAGTGTCAATCTGAATAGCATGTGCATACAGTCTATCTCTATCTACTTGATATTGATGTGGATAGGCGGTGCGTCGCAGTCTACGGCAGGTGGTGTGAAGGTCAACGCCTTTGCTGTGGCTTGGCTGAATATCCGTGCCGTCCTTCATGGTACTACCCGTGTGGAGTTTCGGGGCAGAGAGCTCTCGCAGGACTCTATCCGTCGCGCCAATGCCACCATCTTCGTCAGTCTTTGTGTGCTGGCCTGCTTTATTTTCAGCGTCACCATTTTCGAACCCGATCTTCCGCTGAAGGCCATCGTGTTCGAGTGTGTCTCAGCCTTTGCTACCGTCGGTTCGTCTTTAGGCATCACCTCTCAGCTGAGTGACATCAGTAAGCTGTTGATAGTCGTTCTGATGTTCATCGGCCGTGTCGGTGTAGTGACACTAGCCCAGGGACTGCTCAAGCAATATAAGAATCAGTATTATCAATTACCACAAGACAATATTATCATATCATGAAGTGTATTATCATTGGTTTGGGAACATACGGCAAGGTGCTGGCTGAGGATTTTTCAGCGTTGGGGCATGAAGTCATTGCAGCCGACAGTGACACCAGCCGTGTAGAGAGAGTCAAGGACTTGTGCGACGCTGTGTTTCAGATTGATGCCTGCGACGAGTTGGCGCTACAGGTGTTGCCGTTGAAACGCGTTGACCTGGTCATCGTCGCCATAGGTCGCAATCTGGGTGCATCCGTCCGTGTGGTAGCGCTGTTGAAGAAGCTGGGTGTCAAGCATATCTATGCCCGTGCGAACGACTATCTGCATCGGAATATCCTGCAGGCGTTCGACATTGAGAAGATTCTCATCCCTGAGGAACATGCTGCCCGCCTGTTGGCCCACCAGATGGAACTGGGTCTGAAGACCGAGGTGTTCCGCGTTGGCGACGGCTATTGCGTTTTCAAGTTCCGCATCCCCGAGAAGTTTGTCGGACAGTCGCCCAATAACCTGCATCTTTACGATGAGTTCAAGCTGAAGATCATTGCTATCAAGAAGACAGGCAAGATGCAGAACTGTTTGGGCATAGCGTATAACGAGGCTGCTGTAGCTGAAGTGGTGGAAACGGACACTCCGCTGGAGGCTACTGACGAATTAGTTTGCTACGGCAAGGAGTCGAATTTCAGGAAGTTGTGTCGATTGTTATAAACTTTCCAAAAAAATTTGGCTTTTTGCTCACTTATTTGTATATTTGCAGCCGTTTTCAAAACTGAAGAAGATATTTTATGGCACAAGAAGATGTATTTAAGAAAATCGTGAGCCACTGCAAGGAGTATGGCTTTGTATTCCCTTCAAGTGAGATTTACGATGGTTTGGGAGCCGTTTACGACTACGGTCAGAACGGTGTGGAGTTGAAGAATAATATTAAGGAATACTGGTGGAAGTCGATGGTATTGCTGCACGAGAACATCGTGGGCATCGACTCAGCCATCTTTATGCACCCCACGATATGGAAGGCTTCCGGTCACGTGGATGCCTTCAATGACCCCTTGATTGACAACCGCGACTCGAAGAAGCGCTATCGTGCTGACGTGTTGATCGAGGACCAGATTGCCAAGTACGACGAGAAGATTCAGAAGGAGGTGGAGAAGGCCCGCAAGCGCTTCGGCGACAGTTTCGACGAGGCTAAGTATATGGAGACCAGCGAGCGCGTGAAGGAAGCTAAGGAGAAGCGCGATGCGCTGCACGCCCGCTATGCCGCTGCCATGCAGGGTCCCGACCTGGACGAGCTGAAGCAGATAATCCTCGACGAAGAGATTGTTTGTCCTATCAGCGGTACCCGCAACTGGACCGACGTTCGTCAGTTCAACCTGATGTTCTCTACCGAGATGGGTGCTTCTGCCGATGGTTCTATGAAGGTTTACCTGCGTCCTGAGACCGCTCAGGGTATCTTTGTGAACTACCTGAACGTGCAGAAGACCGGTCGCATGAAGATTCCTTTCGGTATCGCCCAGATTGGTAAGGCTTTCCGTAACGAGATTGTGGCCCGTCAGTTCATCTTCCGCATGCGTGAGTTCGAGCAGATGGAGATGCAGTTCTTCGTACAGCCCGGCACTGAGCTGGAGTGGTTCCCCAAGTGGAAGGAGACACGTATGAAGTGGCATCAGGCATTGGGCTTCGGTGCTGAGAACTATCGTTTCCACGACCACGACAAGCTGGCTCACTATGCCAACGCCGCTACCGATATTGAGTTCAAGATGCCATTCGGATTCAAGGAGGTGGAGGGTATCCACTCACGTACCAACTTCGACCTGTCGCAGCACGAGAAATACTCAGGTAAGAGCATCAAGTACTTCGATCCGCAGACCAACGAGAGCTACACTCCGTTCGTTATTGAGACCTCTATTGGTGTTGACCGTATGTTCCTCTCTATCATGTGTCACTCTTACTGCGAGGAGAAGCTGGAGAATGGCGAGACGCGCGTAGTGCTCCGTCTGCCTGCCGCCCTGGCTCCTGTGAAGCTGGCTGTGATGCCACTGGTCAAGAAAGATGGACTGCCCGAGAAGGCTCGCGAGATTATCAACGACCTGAAGTTCCACTTCAACTGCCAGTACGACGAGAAAGACTCTATCGGTAAGCGCTATCGCCGTCAGGACGCCATTGGTACTCCATACTGCGTCACCGTCGACCACGATACACTCAACGACGGCTGTGTCACCCTGCGTTTCCGTGATACCATGGAGCAGGAGCGCGTGAAGATCAGCGAGCTGGCCAGCATCATCGAAGACAAAGTGAGCATCGCAAGTCTATTGAAGAAACTGCAATAATGAAACTGAAGCATTACATATTTGCCTGTCTGTCGCTCCTCGTCTTGGCATCATGTAGCGAGGACGATGGTAAGGAGGAGGAGTATCCCGACTGGCAGAATAAGAACGAGCAAGCCTTCTTGCAAATCTACAACCAGGCTGACCCCATGAGCGGAACCCTGTTTCCGGTGATGGGCGTACTGCGTGCTGAGAATGCCAATGTGGAAGATCCTACGAACTACATCGTCATGGAACTGCTGGAAAGTGGCTACGGCACGGTCTCGCCCCTTTATTCTGATACGGTGACGATTCACTACTCCGGCAAGTTGCTGCCCTCTACCCGTTATAAGGACGGTCTGCGATTCGATGCCTCCTACTATGGCGATGTTTACGACGAAGGCGTCAGTCCTCCCTATAAAGGCCGTGTTTCGAACTTCATCGAGGGCTTTAATACCGCCCTGCAGCACATGAACCGAGGCGACATCTACAGGGTTTACATTCCCTACCAGCTGGGCTACGGTTCCACCGCCACCAGTTCAATACCAGCCTACAGCATGCTGACTTTCACAATCCAATTGGTAGACTTTTGGCATGCGAAGGAAGGCGATAGGCCTGAAGAATAGCAATCACTAACAACGACATCCCGACTTGTACACTACACTACGAGTCGGGATATTTTTTTTTGTCTCTTATGAAGCCATTGAAGCTGTAACTGTGTGATCTAGGACTCTAATGAGAGTGTTTCGGTTCCTTCTGCTCTCGTTTTCGTCTCGTTTTGTTTTCTTTTGCTTTCTGTAGGCGAGCACAGTATGTGTTTTTCATTGGAAAACCTTAAAAATTATGTTTTCCATAAGATTTTCCGGAGAAATATTTGGAAGGGAAATATAAATTTATTATCTTTGCAAGCAAAAAGAAAATGATATGGCAATCAAACTATTGAGCGCAAAGAAATTTGCGACAAATCTGAAAGCAACCATCCAGGCTTCAGGTAGACTTGGGTTTACGGCGGATACGGCAAAGGTGCTGGATCTGCAGTCTGGAAAATTTGCAAAGTTTGCGCAAGACGACGAAAATAACTCGCTATACCTTATTATTATAGATGAAGGAAACGAGGATGCTTTTTCGGTTAGAGAATCGAGTGGATACTATTATGTGCCAACTAAGGTAATGTTCGACACGCTGGGATTCAAGTACGAGAATGGTAACATCATGTTCGACCTGATTCGCCAGTCCTCTCTTGACGACGACCTTCAAGGTCAGGTCTATTTTATGAAACAACGTCCAACTAAAAACAAAGAGAAGAAGAATTATGAGATAATCGAACCATGAAAAAGGCTCCGCATATCAGAGGATATAGCGGAGCGCACTGGGTCGCTGGTCTCTGATGAGTTTCCTAGGCTAAAAAGAGGCCGGCGGCACTTTTAACCCGACAGGAATGGGTTATAAAGCGGTTGCAAAGTTAATGCAATTTTTGTTATCCGCCAAACATTGCCCCTCCTTAATGGTGATATTTATTGATTTTTAAATCGGATAACAAAAATTTATCTATATCCATGACAACAGAAAACAACAAGTTTTCGGTATTCCCCAAGGGATACCGCAACCAGAAAGGGCAGGCCGTACTGGCCACCCGGCCACAGCAGGCTCAGGGCATAGCCTGGGCATACGACTACATCACGTCAGTGCGTGCACAGTGGGCTACCGAGACCCTGCGCTCCATGCTGGAGACGGCGACCAAAGAAGAGCTGGGCGACTTCAAGAAACTGAACTTCGAGTGTGCCACCTTCAATGGCACTTTCTCCTATCGCAGCGCACGGAACATCGTGACTCGCTCACCTTTCATGGTTATCGACATCGACGATCTGTCATCGACCGAAGAGGCCAGGCGGGTGCAGCAGGCGCTTGTCAGTGACGACAAGGTGGAGACGGCCCTCTGCTTCGTATCGCCAAAAGGACATGGCGTGAAGTGGGTGGTCAGGCTGCCCGAGTGGGCACGGCACGACGACTTCAAACTGTCGTTCCAGGCCATGCAGCAGCACGTGGCTTTTCACTACGGCATAGCCATCGACAAGAGTGGAAGTGATGTTTGCCGGGCCTGTTTCCTGCCCTACGATCCCGAATGTTATATTAACCCTATTTATTTCTTACGATGACGAACAACAACTACACCGACCTTGAGCACCTGAAACTGGTGGCTCAACGCCTTGCCGAAGCAGGCAGGGATATCACGGCAGACTATGCCGACTGGATCAGCGTGACTTTCGCCTGTGCATCGCTGGGTGAACAGGCGCGCGAAGCCTACCACACTATTTGCTCACTCTACTCCGGCTACAAGCGTGAGGAGTGTGATGAGAAGTTTACGAACTGTCTGAAGGCCGGCAACGGCAGCGTCACGTTGGGATCGCTGATGAAGATGGCCCAGGATGCGGGTATCGACACCTCGTTGCCTCGTGGCCGACGTCAGAAGTCAAAGACTCAGAAGAAGGAGGAGCAGGAGAACCGCATTCAGGCTATGCGTGACGCTTTGAACGCACAATCCGAGTGGCGATTCAACGTGTGGCGACAGCGCCCTGAGGTCAGCGAGAATGGCGGAGCCTGGCGCCCCGTGCAGGACCGCGACCTGGACACCTACTATTGTCGATTGAAGGAACAGGGGCTGAACGTCAAGCAGCAGGATGTCAGGGCACTTATCTTCAGCCGCGACTTCTGTCAGGACTTTGATGCCATCAAAGAGTGGCTCTTCAACCTGAAACCCTGGAATCCCGATACCGATCCCGACTATCTGAAGGACTTCTACATCGGTCACCTGGAGTTTGGAGACCCTGAGAATGAGCCGTTCTACGAGCAGATGCTCAAGAAATGGCATACGGGACTGGTGGCACTCATCCTGGGACGTATCAGCGAGAATCCTCAGATGCCCATCTTTAAGGGACCGCAGCACATCGGCAAGACCTTCTTCGTGCGCCATATCCTGCCTCCAGAGCTCAGCGACTATCGTCTGGAGGTGGGACCCTCTGAGCGCATTGATAAGGACTTCGTTATATCACTCTCCGAGACGCCACTCATCCTCTTCGACGAGATATCCTTCGGCTCCAACCAGAAGAACGAGGCCTTCAAGTATATCGTCACCTCAAGTAAGTCGAACGTGCGTGATGCCTACGCCCGTTTCCGCGAGAGTCGACAGCGCCGCGCATCGCTCATAGCCACCACCAACGACGACTACTTCATCCGCGAGAGCGAGGGCAGCCGACGCTATCTGGCTGTAGACCTGCAGGGGACTGTCGATCTGGACCAGTTCCCACTGCCCTACGAGGGAGCCTATGCCCAGGCAATCTATCTGCTCGACCACGACTTCGACCCCAAGCCCACCCATGACGAGAGCCAACAGATCACCCGCCACAACCAGGGTTTCATGGAGCCCAGCGACTGCGAAGAGGCCATCCTCACCTTCCTCCGTCAGCCCGACGGCATCGGCAGCCCCGAAACCATGACGGCTGGCGACATCATGCACGAGCTGAACTATCGCGGATTCCGTGGGCGTGAGTATAATGCGGTGAACATCGGGAAAACAATGAAGAAATTGCAGTTCGAAAGCAAGACCGTTAGAGGAACACGGAAGTATCTTGTTGTAAAGGTGGATTATGCTCTTCATAATACCGAAAATAAAGAGGATGCCAAGGAGTTCATACCTGATATATTCTGACGTGAGGGTGGAGATGGTGGAGATGATTTCTATATAATTCGAAAATTAAATCCTAAATCTACTTGTACATTTTGCAAGGTGATTTAGGATTTATTTTTTAATCCCCTAAGGAAACATCTCCACCATCTCCACCCCTTTTTGCCAAAACAGGTCTTTCGCCTGCCAATAACCCACGCTTATTCCGCAATAACCCACGCTTATTTGGTAATAACCGCAGGTTATTGATTACTTCCACCAAGGGACCTCACACGGGGACAGACCCCCTGTGAGGTTTTTTGCAATTTTCTGCATCAAAAATTTGGATAATTCAAAAATTTTTCGTACCTTTGTAAGGTATTCAAAAGGTAATCTAATACCATGAAACACAAACAATTAACCCTATTTATTAACATCTTAAAAACACAACAATTATGAAAAAGAACAGCATTTGGGAAGTCCTTCTGAGGATTATCGTCGCAGCTGCCACCGCAGCCCTGACAGCATTGACCACCACAGCATGCATGGGAGCAGCCGTATGATGAACGACATCCGTCTGTCCCCACACTTTACGTTGGCAGAGTTCTGCAACTTCGGCAAGTACCCTGCTAACGTTCCTACGATCCAGCAGGTGGCCAGCCTTATGTACGGCTGTCGGCACCTGCTGGAGCCCGCCCGCGAGGCCATCGGCTGTCCCATCTTCATCAACTCCGGTTTCCGCAATCCGCGCGTCAATGCCCTGGTTGGCGGTGTCCGTAACTCGCAGCACCTGCTCGGCCAAGCCGCTGACATCCGTCCCCAGGACCCTCACCAGTTCCAACGCCTGGTCGATTTCCTGAAAGCGAATGCCTACACCGACCAGCTCTTGACCGGCAACGGCTGGCTCCACATCTCCTGGGCTCCGTTCACCTGTCCCCGGCACTACGTTCGGATTGGGTATTACAAATGAAAAATTCCCTGCAAAATCCAAAGAGATTGCAGGGAATTTTCTGTGAGGAAAAATACGGGAAATCAATAGCCTGGATTCTGTATCGCACTCGGATTAGTTGCAATATAGTTATATGGGAAAGGCATCAACAACTCGTAATCAGCACATCCTGTAACAGTCTGTGCCTGCTGCATTCTTTTTAAAGCAGCCCAGTAACCATACCCAACTGATGTGTTCTTCCAACTGTTCAACGCTTGGTTTTTGTCTCCAGAAGCCTCTAAGCTATATAAACTCAGGTGGTCGGCAGTATAAACAGGAATCGTTGAAACACTACCCGTAGCGTTATCAGTCTTCGAGACGAGCCATATGGATTGTTTGTTGTCCACATACAGTTGTTTATCTATCTTATTGATGAGCGACAAAGCTGTCGTTTGATTGCCTAATGTCATTTCCAACTCAGCCTTAAGCATAGTTCCTGCATCTTTTCTCATGTGTAACCTGTCATTTACATCATTATAATCGGCTAAGTCTGTCAACACTTGGGAAATTTCAGTATAGGCAAAATTGAAAACTTCTGCCTGTTTATGATGTGGGATAGCCCAATCTGTGATATTGGGAACTTCTATCAAAGGAACATCACCCCAAAGGATGGCAATGTTATAATACACAAATGCGCGAACAGCTCTTAACTCGCTCTGCATTCGCTTGATTTCATCAGAAGTAAGCGTTCCGCCAAAATTCTGCACGTTAGATGAGCGTTCAATAAACATGTTGGCTACATTGATACTTTGGTAAGCTGCTTCCCAAGCATTCTTTATGTTAGTATTCTGAGAATTAATGGCATTTCCACTTAGACGTTGTTTCTCCAATTTTTGTTGGGCGTCTTCAAATTCTGAAAGATATTGATAACATGCACTAAAAACAGCTTGGACAGCTTCCTTTGACGACCATGATTCGTCAGTTGTTGTTTGTGTTTCCGGAGTCTTATCCTCAACCTTCTTCAACGTAAGAATAGCCTGTAAATCGTCATCCAGCGTACCATCCATCTGAACACGAACCGTTTCTCCGCTCTGCGAAAGAAGTGTATAGACGAACATGGGTTCGTTAGTTCTCTGATAATAAGTTTCTATTCTTCCATTATTGATGCGATAAGCATTTTCCATAGAATGGAAACCAGTACAAGAACCGTCTGTACTAAAATGAACTGTTGCTCCCTTATACAACATACTACCACCTGAGCCTCTTTGGACAGTATATTCCTCCAGTTGCCAACTGAAATCGCCCGCAATCATTTCCTTGGTAATATTCAGCGTAGAGGGTGTATCGTCGCTCTCCTTCATGAAAACATAATTAAACGTTACTCCATTGCTTGCTGTGCCCTGCCATGTCATATTGTTGCCACGAATCGATACAGAAATGACGAATGTTGCCCCTTGGTTGCTCTTGGCTGTTATCGTATTGCCGCTTATAGAGTAAGTTCCTGTATAGCCGAACGACGATGCAGTCGATGTATACGTCCCATTATCATATATCGTAACTTGTTTGCCAACCATTAGACCGTTATATGTATTGCCTTGAGCCTCGTCCGTGCTTTGAATACACATCCAAGTGCCTATGGCCTGGTTCTTTAATTCTTGCCCACTAACTCCAGGGCCATCGTCACTATCTCCACCGCACGACATTACACTAACACTCATCATTGCGACAAGCAACATTGTCATCATACAGAAAAAGTTTTTTTTCATCATCATTGAAAATATTAAGTTTTGTTTATGTAATCAAAAAACGTGGACAATTTACTTCGTCTACGTCTCTGAGGTATCGCCAAACACCTTGTAATCTTAAACGAGTAAAGTCCACGCCATTAGGCGCGAACTCCAACTTCTGTTCTTGATTACGTTCTGGCAATTGGCGATTTTCAGAAACAAGAATCCAAAAGTGGATGTTCATCCTATATGTCCTTTTCAGTTATATTTCTTTCAGCCCATAGGCATCTGCAGTTTTTAAGGGGTTATACATTAATATATTTATCGACAAATGCTGAGGGAGTTAGGATTTCAATCCCCGACTGATCAGCATTGTTGTAGTCATTATCATTGATGGTTATCAGCACATGACAACGGTTCTCAAGTGCACAACGGTACTGAAAACTGTCCTCGATATCGGTAAATGATTCGTCATAAACAGCAGTCTCGGCATTGGCATGAGCCAGCGGCACAACGGTTGACATGTTCAGCACTTCTGCCAGAAGATGACGGATTCGCTGGGTGAGTTCAGGCTTGTGGATGTCTTGCATCTTCAAACCGCGTTCAAACAAATAAGTAAGCGTATACAGACTACCCGTCGAGATACAAGCTGTATGCTGTTCTTCGATGATGGCATCAATAATCCGGCTCACAGGCTCGTATTGTTTACGATGCTCTATGAACTCAACGAAAATGTTGGTGTCAAGAAACAGCTTCATACGCCGTACTTCTCTGCAAGATGTTCGTCAATAAGTTGCTCAGAGGTTGCACCTTTAGGCAACGAAAAACTTCTCAGGAAATCACGACTTGGGCGATGACGGGGCTTTGCCGATGGCTTACCACGTGCAATAAGCCGTTCGCCATACTCTGTCAGTTGGCGAGTCAGTTCCTCGACTTCATAGGATTCTGGAACATTGAGTGAGATGTTTAATGTCGTTGTCATACTCAACTATATTTGTTGTCGACTGCAAATTTAAGCACTTTTTATGAAAACGCAAAGGAATTCCGCTCAAATCTTGTTCTCGCGGAATAAAAATAACTAAAAAAAGATGGCGAAATATTTGGCGGTTTCAGAAAATTTTCGTATCTTTGTAGGGTAATTAGAGAGCTAGTTACAAAGGCGGGAAGCAGTCACCCGATGCAGATGGCTGCAATAGTTTCTAATACCACAAAAAACGCAACAAAGGTATGATTGAACTTTATTTGAGTAAGGTGACCGAGACTTCGGAAACCGAACAGGCGGGCAAGCTTTATGCCCGAGTGAATTACAAGCAGGCGCTGTCGGTCAGCGACATGGCGCGCCACATGGCAGAGCACAACACGGTGTTCTCGGAGGGCTCGATTCTGGGCGTGCTGACCGACTTCGTGAAGTGCGTGCGCGAGCAGGTGTTGAACGGCAACACGGTGAAGATTGACAATCTGGCCATCTTCAAGGCTACCGTGGAGGCCAACGGTCTGGAGACGCTCTACGACGCGCAGACCGACAAGGTGGCACAGGCCAGCCTGGGCGAGCTGAAGCAGGGCGACAAGACCGGTCCTGCCGTGAAGACGGTGAAGCTGCTGGCTCAGTCGACTGGCGATCTGACCCGCGACGAGCTGAAGAAGGTGGTGAAGCTCTCGTGGACCGACAAGGCCAAGGCCGAGATTGCAGCTGCCAAGGGAAGCCTCACCCCCAGCACCTCTCCAACGGGCGAGGGGAGTGATAACACGGGAGGCTCTGGCAATACCAGTGGTAGCACCGGCGACAACACGGGCGGCAATACCGGTGGCGACAACGGTGGCGGCAGCGCAGGCTTCGAGACCGGAAACTAACGAAGTTATGTAACGGGAAATGTTGAAGAGAGTCCTCAGTGGGCTCTCTTTTTTAGTTCCATATCCCTGCGCGATTTCGACTTCGTCACTAGCCAGACACCGCTGAATACCAAGACGACAGCCAGGGCGTGGGTGGGTTTCAGAATGCCGATTCCCATTAGCAGCGAGGCAGCAACGGAAACGATAGGCTGCACGTAGTTGTAGACACTGACTACCGTAGGGCGCAACGTACGCTGACCTATCATGGTGAGGATATAGCCGAAGAACGTGCCGATGCCCACAACATAGGCAACTTCCCACCACGTCTTAGAAGGGATGGGTTCTGACAACACTTCGCTGACGTGTGAAAAAGTGAATGGCAGAAGCGTCAGCGTGGCCCATGAGAACATGTATTTATTGATGGTGAACACGTTGTAACGACGTATCAGCGGGTTGAATAGCGACAGGTATAGCGCAAAGGAGAACTGGGCAAACAGGCAGAAGAGGTCGCCGCGGATGTCACCCACTTTATCGGTGGCATGAGCTGCCGACGTGAGGATGAGGATGAGTGCTCCCGAGCAGCCCATCAACACGCCAAGGGCTTTCTTTCCCGTGATGGGCTCCTTCAGGATAAGGGCAGCCAGCAGCATGGCAAAGATAGGCATCGAGGTGGTGACAATCGAGGCGTTGATAGGTGATGTGATAGAGAGTCCGATGGTGTAGCAGCACTGGTTGCAGACCAATCCGAACAGACCAGCGCCGATGAACATCAGCTTGTCGCGGGTAGGCACGTGTTCCTTAGGTGCGAAGAAGGAGGCTATCCAGAACAGCAGACAGGCACCTACGACGCGGAAGGTGACCATCGTGATGCCGTCGAAGCCGTGGGTCATCGCGTCCTTCCCAACGGGTGCCATCAGTCCCCATCCGGCACAAGCGCCGAACATCGAAAGGTGGGCTATGAGTGCTTTATTTTGTTTCATGGATGCAAAGGTACAAAAATAATTGATAATTGATAATTGATAATTGATAATTATTTTGTATCTTTGCAGAAAACTTAGGGCTATGAAGTATGCAGAATATATCAAGGAGATAGAGATTGACTCTCTATGGAGCGGTAAGAAACACATCGTGTGGAAGCTGGATCCGCATGTCAACGTGCTCAGCGGTATCAATGGTGTGGGCAAGTCGACCATCCTGAATCGGGTGGTGAAGAGTGTCAATACGAATGGCGACGTCATTAACCATCTGCTGAAGGGCGTGCACATCACGGTAGAACCCGAGGACGCATCTCACATCCGTTTCGACCTCATCCGTTCGCTGGACAGCCCCGTGCTGGATCTGGGTACGATGAGTCATGTGGATGCTCGCATCACGTCGGCTCTCGACTTCCAGTTGTATCACCTTCAGCGTAAGTATCTGGACTACCAGGTGAACATTGGTAATCGTATCATTGCCGAACTGCAACAGGGCAATGCTGATGCCGCCCAGCATTTGTCGCAACCCAAGAAGCGATTCCAGGATATCGTCGACGAGCTCTTCGAAGAGACGGGCAAGAAGATCGTACGCACGGAGAATGAGATCCGTTTCTCGCAGATTGGCGAGACGCTGGTGCCCTACCAATTGTCGAGCGGTGAGAAGCAGATGCTGGCCATCCTGCTTACTGTGTTGGTGGAGGACCACGAGCCCTATGTCCTGTTTATGGACGAGCCGGAGGTCAGTCTGCACATCGAGTGGCAGAAGCGGCTCATCGAACTGATACTGGAGCTGAACCCCAACGTGCAGATCATACTCACTACCCATTCGCCTGCTGTCATCATGAGCGGCTGGATGGATAAAGTGACGGAGGTGACGGACATTACTTTGTAGTTGACAGTTGACAGTTGATAGTTGACAGTTATGCCTAGTAAGCTAAAAGATAATCTCAATTCGCAGTACTTCGAGGCGGCAAATCGGCTGAAGTCGAAGCAGGCCAGGAGGCGTATCGTGGCTTATGTCGAAAGCTACGACGACATCTACTTCTGGCGCACGGTGCTTAGCCGTTTCGAAGACGATACGCGCTACTTTGAGGTGATGTTGCCTTCGCACGAGAAATTGGGACGCGGCAAGAAGTCGGTGCTGATGAATTTCGTCGACAAGCGTATCGGTCCTGATATGATAGCTTGTGTAGATGCCGACTACGACTATATGCTGCAATGCGCTACGGAGCAGTCGCGCCGCGTGCTGGAGGAGCCCTACGTCTTTCATACCTACGCTTACGCCATTGAGAACCTGCAGTGCTTCGCCCCTTCGTTGCATGACGTCTGTGTGGCTGTGACGCTGAACGACCATCGGCTCTTCGACTTCGAGGAATATCTGCGCCAGTACAGCGAGGCGGTGTTCCCCCTGTTCGTCTGGTCGGTATGGGCTTATCGTAAGGGTAAGCACAACCAGTTCTCGATGACCGAATTTGCGCGGGTGATAGATCCCGGAGGCTTCAATGTGTTCGATCCTGCTCCCTCGTTGGTTCATCTGCGCCGTAAGGTCAGCACTAGGATACGACAGCTGCAGCAGCAGTATCCGCAGGCTAAGGAGGAATATCTGCAGACCAAGGAGAGCATCAAGTCGCTAGGGGTTACCGCCCAGACGACTTACCTCTATATCCAGGGCCATCATCTGTTTGATACCGTCGTGATACCTATATTAAATAAGGTATGTAACCGGCTGCGCCAGGAACGTGAGGAGGAGATATACCGCACGGCACAGCACCATATGCAGCGTAGAAACGAGATGTCCTGCTACGAACACTCGCTGCAGGACATCCGTCAGATGTTGAAGAAAAATACGGGCTATGTGCTGTCTGAGCAGTATCGGCGCATCCAGCAGGATCTGGAAGCCTATCTTACGACAACACGTACGTCTCCAAGAACTTAATGCTGCCACTCACCGCTACGCTCTGTGCCGTAGCAGGGATGAGTATGCTCTCGCCAGCCTTGAAGCTGACCTCGTCGCCGTCGATGTTCAGCGCACCTTCACCCTTCAGTCCTATCAGGATGACGAAAGAGTCGAGCTCGCTGTAGTCAATCTCCATCGGTTCGTCAAGGTCGTAGACGGCCGTATTGAAGTAGGGACACTCCACCAGCAGCTGGCTCTCATTCTTCTTGGGCTCATACTGCTGCCTATAATCGTCTTTGACGCAGTAGTCGATACACTCCGAAGCCTCTTGGGTGTGTAGCTGGCGGTAGTTGCCGTCCTTATCCTTACGCTTGTAGTCGTAGATGCGGTAGGTGACATCTGAGGTTTGCTGAATCTCCGCCAGATAGCAGCCTGCCCCGATGGCATGGATACGGCCTGCAGGAATAAAGAAACAATCACCTTCCTTTACAGGATACTGGGCCAGCGCATCGCAGATGGTGTCTTCTGCCACCATCTGCTTGTACTCGTCGGGGGTGATCTTCATTTTCAGTCCGTTGTAGAGCTTGGCATCGGCTGCCGACTCCATCACATACCACATCTCCGTTTTTCCGCGTGGCTTGCCCTGTCGGTGGGCTATCTCGTCGGACGGGTGAACCTGAATCGAGAGGTCCTGACGGGCATCTATGAACTTAATGAGCAACGGGAACTCATCGCCGAAGCGCTGGTAGTTGGCTTCGCCCACCAACTGTCCTTTCATTTCTTTTACTAGTGTGTTCAGCGAACTGCCGTCCTCAGCCAGCGTCTCGTTGCCTGCAACGCCGCTGATCTGCCAGCTCTCCGTGCCCCATATCAGGGTCTTGAGTAAGGGAGTAAACTTAAAATGTTTCATTGGTCTAATTGTCTTTCCAAAATTCGTGAGTAAAAAGTACCAGTACCGACATGATTTCCAGACGGCCTACCAGCATGAGATACGAACAGAGCCACTTGATATACTCAGGCAGTTCAGACCACGACATCTCAGGGCCTATCTGGGTGCCCAACGTGAGGCCGACATTGCTGATACAGCTCAGCGAGATGGTGATGGCATTGGTATTGTCGATGCCTGAGGCTATCATAATGGTAGCCGTCAGGAATATCATCAGCGTGAAGATGGCAAAGAAGGCCAGCAGTGTGCTCAGTTGCGAACGAGCCACCGGCACTCCGTCAACCTTGACAGGAAGTACGGCATTGGGATGCAGCAACTTATGGAACTCGTTGCGTAAGACCTTGAACACCATGACGGCACGCACGCATTTGAATCCGCCAGTGGTAGATCCCGAACAAGCCCCCACGAACATCAGCACGCCCAGGATGACCCATGTGATGTGAGGCCAGAGCGCAGCGTCGTCGCTGAACAGTCCTGTGGTGGTGATAAACGACACCACTTGGAATAGTGCGCTGCGGAAGGCGTGTTCCAGCCCGTAGCCATTGCGCGTCATAAGCAGGTAGGCTATCCAGGCTGTCGCTCCGATGACCAGTCCGCTATAGAGTTTAAATTCCGAGCTCTTGAACAGGTTGCCGGGTTTCATCTTGAAGATGCTGACATAGAGCATCATGAAGTTGATGCCAGCCAGGAATTGGAACACGATGGCGATATACTCGATGGTGGGCGATTGGAAGAATTCTGCCGACTCGTTATGGGTGGCGAATCCGCCTGTAGCGGTCGTTGTCATGGCATAGTTGATGGAGTCGAACCACCCCATGCCTGCAAAATAGAAGGAGAGGACGCAACCTACCGTCAGTGCCAGATAGATAGACCAAATCCACTTGGCCATCGTCGACAGGCGCGGATGCATCTTCGAGCGTAGCGGACCAGTGGCTTCGGCGGCAAAAACCTTCACATTGCCGCTGCCTACCATCGACGGCAGGATGGCTATGGTGAAGAATACGATTCCCAGTCCGCCAATCCACTGCGTCTGTGTGCGCCAGAACAGTAGGGCGTGTGGCAGTCGTTCTACGTCGTCCAAAATGGTGGCTCCCGTCGTCGTGAAGCCCGACATCGTCTCAAAGAAAGCGTCGGTGATATTGCTGATATAGCCGCTTACCAGGAAGGGTAGCATGCCGAAAAGACTGAATACCACCCACGTCACGGTAACCAGCAGATAGGAGTCGCGTCGGCTGAGGTTATTGTCGGCACGATGCCCCATGTAATGCAATACGAAGCCGCACGACAGGGTGAATGCTGAAGCGATGAGAAACGCCATGAGGTCGTCCTCCTGATAATAGAAGGCAATGCCTGCACAGATGAGCAGCAGCGTGCCGAGCATGAAGAGCAGTGATCCCAGTACCTTGTATATCAGCCGGAAGTTTACCATAGCGAGTCTGCCTTGAAGTATTTCTCCAGTTTCTTCAGGTTCTGCTCGTGACAGAACACCATTACGGAGTCACCGGGTTCTATGCGTGTGTTACCATTGACCAGTATGCCTTGATCGTTGCGTACCAGTCCGCCAATGGTGACACCGAAAGGCAGCCCTAAGTCTTTTACTGCCTTCTTGGTAACTCTCGAACCCTCCGCAGCCACAAACTCAGCCACGTCAGAGTCGACCATCATCAGCGACCGTACGTTGGTCACGTCGGCATCAAGCATCATCTGGTAGATATGGCCTGCAGCCAGTGTCTTCTTGTTGATGATGGTACCAATGTCCAGGCTCTCGGCCATCTCCACATAGTCCAGGTTCTCGACCATCGCTACCGTCTTGCGCACCCCCAGTCGCTTAGCCGTCAGACAGGCTAGGATATTGGTCTCGGCATTGCCGGTCAGTGCTACGAAAGCCTGAGTGTTCTGGATGCCT
This sequence comes from Prevotella sp., assembly GCA_015060535.1. Lineage (GTDB taxonomy): Bacteria > Bacteroidota > Bacteroidia > Bacteroidales > Bacteroidaceae > Prevotella. The sequence continues at coordinate 58,363 of SUYH01000003.1, read as the reverse complement.
TCCTCTTGAAGCAGTCCCAGATCGCGTCCGTCACCATGTATCACCATCGTGTCGTCGCCGTTGAGCAGTTCGTTAAGCCGTTCGCAGCGCGTCTCGTCCAACTCAATGATCTTCAGATTCATGTAGTCGGGTGCAGTCTTAGCCACGCGGACAGCCGTCTTTCCGCCGCCCATTATAATGACGTTCTTCACGTCGGCATAGTGTTCCTTGCCAGAGATTTTACGAATATATGGGATGTACTCGCGAGTGGTCATGAAGTAGGCGATGTCGTTCACATGCAACTCGTCGTTACCACCTGGTATCAACGTGTCGTCATTGCGCTTGATGGCCACCACGTGATAAGGGTCGTCGGGGCCGCAGAGTTGTTTCAGCGGTTGGTTCAATATCTCGCACGTCTCACGCAGCTTGATGCCCAGCATGACGAGTGCGCCCCCGTGAACGTCCCAGCGCTGACGTACCCACGACATCTTCAAGCCGTTGGTGATGTCAATAGCTGCCAGTACCTCAGGGTAGATGAGTGAGTTGATGCCCATCTGCTCGAAGAATGTTTTCTGGGCTGGTGCCAGATATTCGATATTGTCGATACGGGCCACCGTCTTCTTGGCACCCAGCGCATGGGCTATCATGCAAGCATTCATATTGCGGCTCTCGTCGGTGGTGACACCCACGAAGAGGTCAGCCCCCTCTACGCCCGCTTCTTTCAGCGTCTGTATACTGGTAGGCGAACCGTGTAGCGTCATGATGTCGTAGCGGTTCTCCAGTCCGGCCAGCCTTTCAATGTCGTCGTCAATCAAGACACAGTCCTGATGGTCTTTCGACAAGAGCTTCGACAGGTGAGTTCCTACGGCGCCTGCCCCGCCAATCACTATCTTCATAATAGTTCGAGAATGGCTTTCTTGATGCTTTCCGTGTCGATACCTACAATCTGTTGAAGCTCGGCCACCGTGCCGTGCTCCACAAACTCATCGGGCATTCCCAGTCTCTTGATGGTGGGATGATAGTCGTGATCGCACATCCATTCCATAACGGCAGAACCCAGACCTCCGTTCTTGACACCATTCTCCACAGTGACAATCTTTTGGAATTTACGCGCTACTTCATGGAGAATATCTTCGTCCAGTGGTTTTAGAAATCGCATATCGTAATGGGCTGCTCCTGTCGCTTCCGCAGCGGCTAAGGCATTATTGCCGATAGCGCCGATGGAGAGTACAGCCACCTCTTTGCCCTCATGTATCTTGCGCCCTGTTCCTACCTTGATCTCCTCGAAGGGACAGCGCCAGTTAACCAATACGCCACCACCTCGCGGATAACGGATAATGAATGGTCCTTGTCCTGGCAGTTGTGCTGTGTACATCAGTTTGCGCAGCTCGTGCTCGTCCATGGGTGAGCAGATAGTGAGGTTCGGAATCGTGCGCAGAGCAGCCATGTCGAAAGCCCCATGATGGGTCGGACCATCTTCGCCCACCAGTCCAGCACGATCCAAACAGAATACGACATGGAGGTTGAGCAGTGCGACATCATGGATGATATTGTCGAAGGCTCGCTGCGAGAAAGCGCTGTAGATATTGCAGAAAGGCAGTAGTCCGTCTTTTGCCATACCTCCTGAGAAGGTGACAGCATGCCCCTCGGCAATGCCCACATCGAAGGTGCGCTCTGGCATGGCCTTCATCATGATGTTCATGGAGCAACCTGTAGGCATAGCTGGCGTGACACCCACAATCTTGGGATTCTGTTCGGCCAGTTCCAATAAGGTATGCCCGAAAACATCCTGGAATTTCTGTGGTTTATTGGGGTCGTGATCTACGATGCGCTCACCTGTCTCCGGGTCAAACTTTCCCGGTGCATGCCAGATGGTAACATCCTTTTCGGCGGGTGCATAGCCATGACCTTTTTGGGTGTGCAGATGAAGCAATTTTGGTCCGTGCATATCCTTGATGGCACGTAAGATGCGAACAAGTTCCTTGATGTTGTGTCCATCAAAAGGACCGAAATAGCGAATGTCCATTCCGTCGAAGATGTTCTGCTGTTGAGCAATGGCACTTTTGATGGCATTTGACAGTCGTTGGATGCCCTTCTTGCGATCATCGTTCATCATGCCCTTGTTGTAAAGCCAGCGGGTGATGCGGAATTTGACGGCATTGTAGGTCTTGTTGGTGTTCAGTCCCAGGAGATACTGCTTCATGCCGCCTACCGAGCGGTCAATCGACATGTTATTGTCGTTGAGGATGATAAGCAGGTTGTTAGGACTTGACGAGACATTGTTCAGACCCTCAAAAGCTAGTCCGCCACTCATGGCACCATCACCAATAACAGCCACCACATGACGGCTGTCCTTGCCCTCCAGTTGGGCTGCTACTGCCATACCGAGAGCTGCCGAGATGCTGTTGGAGGCATGTCCGCAGGCAAAGGTGTCGTACTCACTCTCAAAAGGAGAAGGGAAGGGACGAATGCCTCCTAGCTTGCGATTGGTGCAGAACTGCTCGCGGCGACCCGTCAGAATCTTATGTCCGTAGGCCTGGTGACCTACGTCCCACACGATGCGGTCTTCTGGGGTGTTGTAGACGTAGTGTAAGGCAACAGTAATTTCTACTACACCTAATGACGAGGCCAAGTGGCCTGGGTTGACAGACAACTCCTTGACGATATCCTCGCGCAACTCTTGACACACCTGTGGCAGCTGGTCTACACTCAGCCGTCTCAAGTCTTCAGGGTATTGTATCTGGGTAAGTAACCCATTGTCTTGTGTATCCAAATCAAATCAAAAATGAAAATTTTCTAAATTTTGTTGCAAAGATAGTATAAATATTGGAAAGTACCAAATGTTCATCAAGAAAATAACTTTTTTACGTCTGTTCGCAATTTATGTTTTTTTAAATAGAAAATGTTTGTAGATTACATAAAATCTTTATAAATTTGCAAAAAATCTAAAGCACAAACCAACGAAAAAAGAAGATGGTCTACATCAATCTGCCTGAGACTCACACCAATAGGCGACTTTCCTTTTATCTGGCTATGGAGGAATACATAGCACGCCATGTGGCAGTGGACGACTGTTTCTGGATGTGGCAGGTGGAACCCAGTGTGATTTTCGGACGAAATCAGCTGGTAGAGAGCGAGGTGAACGTAGACTACTGCCGTGAGCATGACATCGCGATGTACAGACGCAAGAGTGGGGGAGGCTGCGTGTATGCTGACCGTGACAATCTGATGCTGTCGTATGTGTCTCTCGGTGACCAGGTTGGACTGGCCTTCAACCGGTTTGTCCAGATGGTGCTGCTCGTGCTGCGGAGAATGGGTGTTGAGGCCGTCGGAACAAGTCGTAATGACGTGCTGATAGGCGACCGAAAGGTGTGTGGAACGGCCTGCTATCAGGTGGAAGGGCATAGTATCGTTCACAGTACACTGCTCTACGATACGAATATGGAACATATGACGCAAGCCATCACGCCAGGACCTGAGAAGCTCCAGAAGAAGGGCATACAAAGTGTCCGCCAGCGCATCACCCTGCTGAAAGACCATACCACGCTGACACTGGACGAAGTGAAACGGCTGATACGCACAACACTTTGCACCGACGCCAGAATGCTGACGGCTGCAGAGCTGACGGCCATCGAACAGTTGGAAGAAGAGTATCTGAAAAATGAATTTATCAATAAACTATAAATACGACAAATGGAAAACAAGAGAACCTGTCTTTACGACAAACACGTGGCTTTGGGCGCACTGATCTCTCCCTTTGGAGGCTTCGACATGCCCATCCAATACTCAGGAATCGTTGACGAGCACCAGGCGGTCCGTCAGGCATGTGGTGTGTTTGACGTGAGCCATATGGGCGAAGTCATGATCTGCGGAAAGGATGCAGAACGCTATGTGAACCATATTTTTACTAATGATGTACGTGAGATGCCCTCAGGTAAGATCCTCTATGGCATGATGTGTTATGAGCACGGCGGCGTGGTGGACGATCTGTTGGTGTATAAACAGGCTGACGACTGTTTCTTCCTGGTCATCAACGCCTCGAATATTGACAAGGACTGGGCTTGGATTCAGCAACAGGCCGAGGGCTTCAGTGTCACTTTGGAAAACCAGAGCGAACAGTATGGTGAGTTAGCCATACAAGGTCCGCAGGCTGAGACGGTGATGGAACAAGTGCTGGGACTGCCATGCAGTGAGTTGAAGTTCTATACTTTCAAGCAGATAGGCGATGTCATCGTGAGTCGTACGGGTTACACAGGCGAGGATGGATTTGAGATCTATGCCGATGCTGCTTATATCAACACTTGCTGGGACAAGCTGATGGCTTCTGGCCGATGCAAACCCTGTGGACTGGGATGTCGCGACACGTTGCGTTTTGAGGTGGGACTGCCACTCTATGGCGACGAGTTGTCGGAGGATATCACCCCTATCATGGCAGGATTGGGTATCTTCGTCAAACTGGATAAGCCCGAATTCATAGGCAGGGAGGCTTTGGCTCGCCAGAAAGCTGAAGGGGCTCCGAAGAAGTTGGTGGGCATTGAGTTGCAGGACAAGGCCATACCCCGTCACGGCTATGCTGTACTGAAAAATGGACAGCAAGTGGGCGAGGTAACTACGGGATATCACACTATTTCGACTGATAAAAGTGTCTGCATGGCGCTTGTTGATACCGCTGTTAGTGCGCTAGGTACCGAGGTAGAGATTCAAATCCGCAAGAAGACTTTCCCAGGAGTGGTATGTAAGAAAAAATTTTACGAGAAACATTATAAACAATAAAATTATAGATATTATGGCAAAAGTTTTGGAAGGACTCTTTTATTCAGAGTCACACGAGTATGTGAGAGTGGAAGGTAACATCGGTTACGTGGGTATCACCGACTATGCGCAGAACGCATTGGGCAATGTGGTGTATGTAGACATGCCTGACGTGGACGACGAGGTAAGTGCTGGCGAGGAGTTCGGCGCTGTGGAGAGTGTCAAGGCAGCCTCTGACCTGATATCGCCCGTAACTGGCGTTGTGTTGGAGGTCAACGAGGCATTGGAGGATGAGCCCGAGCGCATCAATGCCGATGCTTATGAGAACTGGATCATCAAAGTGGAAATGGCAGACAAGGGCGAGTTGGACAACCTGATGGATGCTAAGGCTTATACCGAATTCTGTGCAAAATGACTTATAAATATTTCCCCCATACTGGTGATGACCTGCAGGCCATGCTGGCAAAAGTCGGGGTGAAGTCTTTGGACGACCTCTTTGCGGAGATTCCCGAAGAGGTGCGTTTCCGCAAAGATTATGAGTTGCCCGAGAGTGCCAGTGAGTTGGAGGTGCGCCAACTGTTCGAAGCGATGGGTTCGAAAAACCAGCAGCTAACCTGCTTTGCGGGTATGGGCGTCTACGACCACTATACTCCCGCCGTTATCCCCCAGCTGCTGTCGCGCTCGGAGTTCCTGACCAGCTATACTCCTTACCAGGCTGAGATATCGCAGGGTACGCTGCACTACATCTTCGAATACCAGTCGATGATGGCTGAACTAACCGGTATGGATGTCAGCAATGCTTCCATGTATGACGGCACGACAGCCTGCGCTGAGGCGATGATGATGGCGGTAGCTGCCGGTAAGAAGCAGAACAAAGTGCTGGTGTCTGCAGGTCTGAATCCCCAGACACGTCAAGTGCTCGACACGTATGCCCTACATCAAGGAATCGAGTTGATAACGCTTCCTTTGAAGGATGGCGTAACCGACCTCTCAGTTCTCACTTCTCAGTTCTCAGTTCTCGAAGGTGTTGCTGGTGTGATCGTGCAACAGCCTAATGTCTATGGTATCGTTGAGGACTTTACGGGCTTCGCCGATGCTTGTCACGAACATAAAGCGCTGTTTATTATGGATAGCTTGGCTGCCGACTTGGCAGTGCTGAAGACTCCTGGCGAGTGGGGGGCTGACATTGCCGTAGGCGACGGACAGTCATTGGGCATCCCGATGTCGTATGGTGGTCCCTATGTGGGCTATATGTGTTGTACGGAGAAGCTTATCCGTAAGATGCCGGGCCGCATTGTGGGTAAGACGCTGGACAATCGCGGACAGCGCGCTTTCGTTCTGACACTTCAGGCCCGTGAACAGCATATCCGTCGCCAGAAAGCCACGTCGAACATCTGCTCGAACCAGTCGCTGATGGCATTGTTTGTCACGATGTATATGTCACTGATGGGTCGTCAGGGATTGAAAGAAGCTGCCGAGCTGTCGTATGCAGGAGCTCATTACTTGTGCGATGAGCTGTTAAAGACTGGGCGCTTCTCTTTGGCTTTCAATCAGCCATTTTTCAATGAGTTCTATGTGAAATACGACGGCGATGCCAGTGTCTTGTACCAGCGTTTTATAGACGAGGGAATACTGGGTGGTATCCCCTTTGAAGAGGGTTTCCTCTTTGCAGTCACCGAGAAACGAACGAAGGAAGAAATTGACAAACTCCTGAAAATTGCTGCCTTATGAACAACCGACTATATGGAAACCTTATCTTCGAACTGTCGAAGGAGGGACGCAGGGGATATAGCCTGCCGAAAAACAAGTTTGGCCAGTATGAGATACCGCAGCAACTGCGCCGTCAAGAGGATGCCAAACTGCCTGAGTGTGATGAATTGACAGTGGTACGTCACTATACCAATCTGTCGCAGAATAATTTCGGTGTCGACAATGGATTCTATCCATTGGGCTCGTGCACTATGAAGTACAACCCCAAGATCAACGAGGAGATGGCTGCACTGCCGCAGTTCCAGAACTTGCACCCCTTGCAGCCCGAGCGTACCACCGAAGGCGCAAAGGAAGCCATCCTGATGCTGGAGGAGTTGCTATGCAAGTTGACCGGACTGGCTCACTTCACCTTTAAGCCGTTTGCTGGCGCCCATGGCGAGCTGACTGGACTGATGGTCATTGATAACTATCATCGCTCCTGTGGGGATGAGAAACGTCGAAAAGTCGTCGTGCCTGATTCGGCCCATGGTACCAACCCTGCCTCGGCTGCCGTTTGCGGACTGGAAATTCTGGAGGTAAAATCAACTGCAGAAGGTCTAGTAGATCTGGTCGATCTAGAGAGATTAGTACAATTAGAGGGAGAAAACATCGCTGCCATGATGATGACCAACCCCAATACGCTGGGACTTTTCGAGCAGCAGATTCCTCAGATAGCCAAGTTGATTCATGACTGCGGTGGACTAATGTACTACGATGGCGCGAACCTGAACCCCATGTTGGGCGTATGCCGCCCGGGCGATATGGGATTCGATGTGATGCACATCAATCTGCATAAGACGTTCTCGACACCTCATGGAGGGGGCGGTCCGGGAAGCGGTCCTGTAGGTGTCCGCGAGGGACTGCAACAGTTCTTCCCCAACGTGTCACCCTATCAGGGCAACTTCGCCGTCATGATGCGGGCACTGGCTTATATCGTGACCTTAGGACGCAACCAGGTGAAGGAGGTGGGCCCATTGGCAACGCTGAATGCCAACTACATCAAGGAATCGCTGAAGGATGTCTATGAACTACCTATCGACGGACTGTGTTGTCACGAGTTTGTGTTCGATGGGCTGAAGGATAAGTCGACAGGGGTTACTACGATGGATATCGCCAAGCGTTTGCTCGACTACGGCTATCATGCTCCCACGATATACTTCCCGCTGCTCTTCCACGAGTCGCTGATGATAGAACCTACGGAGAACGAGTCGAAGGAAACGCTTGATGGCTTTATCGATGTGATGCGCCGTATTGCAGAAGAGGCGAAGAATGACCCGGATTTGGTGAAATCAGCGCCCCATCATACGCCTATCGGACGTGTGGATGACGTGTTGGCTGCAAAACATCCTATTGTCACCTATAAACAAATGATAAATGACAACAACTGATCTGATCATCATCGGCGCGGGACCAGGAGGTTACCGCGCCGCTGAATATGCTGCCCAACAAGGCCTGAAGGTCGTTATCTTCGAGGCAGCAGAGGTGGGAGGCACCTGTCTGAATGTAGGGTGCATTCCAACAAAGACCTATGTACACTCAGCCTCTTTTGCTGAGGCTCGCGAACGTATGTCGCAGGTTGTGCCTCAGTTACGAAGTGGGGTAGAGGCTATCCTCTCACATCCGAACATCACACTTGTTCGCGAGAAAGGTGTCTTTGTTGATGCCCATACGGTTGGCGACTATACTGCTAAGCATATCATCGTTGCCACAGGAAGCAGTGCTAAACAGCCTCCTATTGCTGATATCAACGACCCGCGTGTGGTGACTAGTACGGAACTGTTGCAACTGCAGAAGTTGCCTAAAAAACTATGTATCATCGGTGCTGGTGTCATCGGGATGGAGTTTGCCTCTATTTTCCAACGCTTTGGCTCTGAGGTGCAGGTCATCGAGTTCTTGAAGGAGTGTCTGCCCATGTTGGACAGCGATATTGCCAAACGTCTGCGTAAGCTTCTTGAGAAAAGAGGTATTCAATTTAAAATGAAGACAGCTGTACAGGCTGTCGCAGATATCGATGCCGACATCATTCTGATTGCTACAGGACGCAAGCCGAATACAGAGGGATTGAATGTGGCTGCAGCTGGCATCACCACAGCTCCCAATGGCTCTATTCTGATAGATGATAACTACCGCTGTGTAGGCTGCGATAGTGATATTTATGCCATTGGCGACGTGAATGGCCGTCAACTCCTGGCGCATGCTGCAGAAATGCAGGCCTTACGTGCCGTGAATCATATGACAGGAAAGACGGATGGTATCCGTTTCGACATCATGCCTGCGGCTATCTTCACGGATCCGGAAGCTGCCTGTGTGGGATTGAGTGAAGACCAACTGAAGGAACAGGGCATCAGTTATGAGTGTAAGAAGTCGTTCTGGCGAGCCAACGGTAAGGCTATGGCGATGAACGAGACGGAGGGTATGCTGAAACTCTTTTCCGATGCAGAAGGACGCATTCTGGGCTGTCACGCGTTTGGAGCTCACGCAGCAGACATCATACAAGAAGTGAGTGTCCTGATGTGTCGGGACACTACCATCAGCCAGTTGCGTGATATGGTACACATCCATCCCACGCTTGGCGAGGTGCTCATCGCTAATCTTTAATGCCTACAATCTTTGTAGGTGCCTGTTCGCGATTACGCTTGTTCACAACGGTGACGACAGCCTGTGCCAGATTGAGGAAAGCCAATCCGGTAGCTGTCTCACTGCTGGTGGCAGCAGGTTCGCCCTTGTCACCACTCTCGCAGATGCTTTGAACGAGTGGTATTTGGGCCAATAGGGGTACGCCCATCTCCTCAGCCAACTGCTTGCAGCCTTCCTTGCCAAAGATGTAGTATTTGTTCTCGGGCAGTTCGGCAGGCGTGAACCAAGCCATGTTCTCTACCAGTCCGAGGATGGGTACGTTCACCTTCTCGTTGCGATACATGTCGATTCCTTTACGGGCATCAGCTAATGCTACCTGCTGAGGAGTCGACACGATAATCGCACCAGTAATACTGAGGGTCTGCAAGAGGGTAAGGTGGATGTCACTGGTACCAGGAGGAGTGTCGAGGATGAAGTAATCGAGTTCACCCCAGGCAGCATCGGCAATGAGTTGTTTCAGTGCGTTCGTTGCCATTCCACCACGCCAGAGCGTCGCAGTGTCTGGATTGACGAAGAAACCGATGGAAAGTAGTTTGACACCATAAGCCTCAATGGGGTTGATGAGTTGACGTCCATCTTCCTCAACGGCATAAGGACGTTCGTCCTCCACATGAAACATCTTAGGCATCGAGGGACCGAAGATATCCGTATCCAGCAATCCAACTTTATATCCCAAACGGGCCAGAGCAATGGCGAGGTTCGCAGAAACGGTCGACTTGCCTACACCACCTTTACCGGAACTGACAGCGATGACGTTCTTGACCTTCGGCAACATCTTGCCGACTTCAGGACGGGGCTTTGATTTGAACTCCGTCTGTATCTCGACCTCTACGTCCTTCTCGCCTTGCGAGCGTCCTTCGGCCGAGCGGCTGCAGTGGTATTTGATGGCGGCCTCTGCTGCTTTGACAGTAGACTTCAGAAAGGGGTCTGTGTCGCGGGGAAATTCCAGCACGACAGTAACCTTATTGCCATTGATGGCAGGCTGGTCGGCCACCATTCCGCTCTCTACTAAGTTCTTCTTTGTGCCGGCATAAGTTACTGTTGCCAGCGCATCCATAATCAGTTTGGGATAGAGTTGCATGATTAAAAGATACTTGATGTTTTTTCTTTCGTGGGTAGTTTCTGCCAATCTTTGTTGGCATTGAACAGGGGCTGACTACCTGTTGGAATATGGAACGTTGCAGCCACGCCCTTAAAGGTACTCTTTGAGATAGAAGGTGGGTTAGGGCTGTTAAGAATAACCTCGCGCAACATCGGACAATTTTGGAATGCCGATTCGCCTATTTTCTTCATGGCTACAGAAAGTTCTGCCTTGGTAAGTGTAGAACAACCGTTGAAGGCATCGCTGCCAATAGTGGTGACAGCCACAGGGACCTTGATTTCAGTAAGCGACGTACACTTTCTGAAGGCTTCATCACCGATGGTAAGTAGTGATACTGGTAAATCGATACTTGACAGCGCTACGCAGTTCTGGAATGCCTGGCTGCCAATCGTTGTGACGGTCTCTGGAATAACGAGCACAGCGAGCGAATTACAGTCAGCAAAGCAGTTCTTACTGATATTGATGAGGTTGGTGGGCAGAATGACCTTTGTCAGCATCTTTGCACCAGCGAAGAATCCACTAGGCAGTTCGTTAGCCTTGGTCTTCATACCTTCTTTCCCTTCCATAATTGTTGCTCCGGAGAGGTCAACAGTGCTGACAAGACATTCTCCGTTCTTCTCATTGGCTTTAGTACGATTGACGATCTGCTGTAACAGCTTGAGGTCGGTTCCATTCAAAGGACCGCTGACCTTTAATTCTACAATCTTAAACCTGTCACCTTGAGGAATCTTCTCAGACAGTTGTCCTGCGGCTTCTACTGTTACATTGGTCTGACTTTGTGCCATAGCCAGCATTGGCAAGGCCATGATAAGGGAAATAATCAGTCTCTTCATAGTGATTAAGTTTTAGTTATTTTGCTTTGTCTTTTGAGCTGCGTTTGTCGCGGTGATACGAACGGTAGTCGTCGAGTTCTATCTCTACGTCGGGCTCTTCCAATACGACAGCGTGGGGAAGACAGAATTTCATGTATTTGATGTTCAGCCCACGTGCTATCCACATACTCTCGTAGTAGGTCTGGATGCTAGCCACTTCGGCGTATTCTGGGCCTTGTGAATATAGGTCTGTTGTTCGCAACAGCACGGGGAGTTGGTTCTTCTCTACAAGATAGGTGGTATAGGTGAAGAGGAAGTTGGAGTCGGTCTTCAGGTGAATGATGCCTCCATCAATGAGGAACTTACGATAACGCTCCAGAAAGAAAGTAGAGGTGAGGCGCTTGCGGGGATTCTTCATCTGGGGGTCGCTGAAGGTAAGCCATATCTCCTGTACCTCGTCGGGGGCAAAGAAACGTTCGATAATCTCGATATTGGTGCGCAGGAAGGCCACGTTCTTCAGTCCTTCGTTAAGGGCTTGTGTGGCTCCTGTCCACATGCGGGCACCCTTGATGTCCACTCCGATGAAGTTCATGTTGGGATGCAACTTGGCCAGTTCTACTGTATATTCTCCCTTGCCACAGCCCAACTCTAAGACGATAGGGTTGTTGTTATGGAAATATTGCTCATGCCAATGTCCCTGCATGTCGAAGAGAACGTGCTCCACAACCGAATAAGGGTATTGGAACACGTTCTCGTAAGTTTCCATGTCGGCGAATTTCGCCAGCTTGCCTTTGCCCATGTTTTTTCTAGTCTTACTAGTTATACTAGTCAATAACAACTGTTGTCCAGCCGTGCTTGTCCTCTATCTCGCCGTACTGTATTCCACGTAGCGTGTCGAACAGACGCTTAGACTGTGGGCCGGGTTTGTCGCCGAACGAGTAACGCTTGCCTGTCTCGAGGTCGTCGATATAAGAAATAGGCGAGATGACTGCTGCAGTTCCGCAAGCTCCTGCCTCCTCGAATGTATCGAGTTCCTCTTCAGGAATAGGGCGGCGCTCTACCTTCATGCCTAGATCCTCGGCAACCTGCATCAGGCTCTTGTTGGTGATAGAGGGTAGGATAGAGGTTGACTCTGGAGTGATGTAGGTGTTGTTCTTGATACCGAAGAAGTTAGCTGCACCGCACTCGTCGATGTACTTCTTCTCCTTGGCATCGAGATAGAACTCGCAGGCATAACCCTTCTCGTGAGCCAGATTGTTGGCAAACAGAGAGGCAGCGTAGTTTCCACCTACCTTATATTTACCTGTACCAAGAGGTGCAGAGCGGTCGTATTCACGAACGATGACGTAAGGATTGCTTGAGAATCCTCCCTTGAAGTATGGGCCTACGGGAGTTACAAAGATCAAGAAGCAGTATTCCTTAGCGGGGTGTACACCAACCTGAGCGCTGGTACCAATGAGCAACGGACGGATGTAGAGCGTTGCGCCACTCTCGTAAGTAGGAATCCACTCCTGATTGAGGCGAACAACCTTCTTCACCATCTCTGTGAACAGCTCGGTAGAAACCTCTGGCATCAAGATACCACGACAGGTTGACTGCAGGCGCTTGGCATTCTCGTCTACACGGAATACGCGAACCTTGCCGTCCTTACAGCGGTATGCCTTCAGTCCTTCAAAGGCTTCCTGGCCGTAGTGCAGACAGGTGGCTGCCATGTGCAGGTTCAGATACTCGTCGGAGCATACTTCAATCTCGCCCCATTTGCCGTCACGATAGTAGCAACGAACGTTGTAGTCGGTCTTCATGTAACCGAACGAAAGATTTGCCCAATCTAGATTCTTCATAATTGATATCGTTTTTATGTTCTTTGTTTCTGCTTTCAGCCGACAAAAGTAATCAAAATATTGCGCTTATGCAAGATTTTTAGTGCAAAAAGATGATAATAATACATTTTTGCTTACCTTTGCAGCCGATTTTATGGACTTTATGAGTAATTGGTATGAGAAAACTATTAATGATGATGGCTTTGATGGCTGGAATGACTGCCCAGGCCAATGAGATGAACGACACCACCGTGATCAGCAAAGCTGAGAAGGTGACAATTATGACGAGCGACACGCTCCAGAAGATTCAGATTTTAGGTCAGGATGGCAATGCAGACTATCGCTATGAGAAATCTGTTCCCCTGAATGCATACAAGATGAAGAAGCTGCGTAAGAAGAAGGATGAGAAGGAGACAACCTATTTCGAGGGCGACTTAGGTGTCGGTATTGGTGTTCCCACGAATGCTCCCGAGGGTTATGGCTTTGCCGCCTTTAAGTCAGGCGAAATCTTCTTGGGCCTGCGTTATTGCTACACACCGAAGAACGCGCTGCAGACCTATTCTGTTGGCTTGTGGTTTGATTGGCGCCAGTACGGACTTAGCACGAACAAGATGTTTGTCAAGGATCAGTATAACGTGGTCAGTCTGGAGAATTATCCTGAAAAAGCCAGTAGCCGCTCTTCAAAAATCAATATCTTCAGCCTGTCGGTGCCATTTATGTTCACGCAGAAGTTTGGTCAGAAGAGCAAGTGTAGGCTGATGCTGGGTCCTGTGGTGAACTTCAACGTATATGGCCGCATCAACAACAGCTATGAGATGGGTGATGTAGAGACCTCAGAAAAAATTAAGGGATTGGAGTATCGTCCTGTAACCATCGACTTGATGGCAGCTTTCCAATACAAGGGTATTGGTGCTTACTTCAAGTATTCACCCATGAGCGTGCTGAAGACGGACAAAGGTCCTCAGTTCCGTTCACTCACCTTCGGTCTGTATTTTTAAGAGTTCCGCTTCTGTCTTGGACAGTTTGTCCTTACAGAACTTGATGAGTCGCTGTGCAGCTTTCAGTTGTACAGCGATTTCATCTATATCATACTCGTTGGCCTCCATCTTGCGGACAATGGTTTCTAATTGAGCTAGCGCCTCTTCGTATTTGATATTCTCGTTCATCGGATAATGGATTTGAAGGTTCCTTTTTCTACTCTTGTCTCTATCTCATCGCCTATTTTGAGCTGTTGCGGGTCACGGATGGCCTTGCCGTTCAGCAGTGATATGCTGTAACCTCGGCTGAGCAACAACTGGGGGTCGAAACCTTGCAGCATCAGCTCTAATCGATTGATGTGGTGCTTCTGCTCGGTGAGTTGGCGTTCCCAGGCTACAGAGAAACGGTTCTCCAGCAGTTCCAACCGATGACGGGCATCGCTGAACAAGTGCCCTACCATATTCAGCCTTTGCTGGGCCATATTGAGACGTTCAAGGACCTGTTTTAAGTTGTCTATCAGCAATGCAGCTGCAGCCGTTGGTGTTTTTACTCTTGTGTTCGACACCATATCGAGAATACTCTCGTCGCGGTCATGGCCGATGCCTGTGATGATAGGCAGTGGGAACTGGGCTACGTTTTCAGCCAACGCCAGTGTGTCGAAACCGCTGAGGTCGGCTGTGGCACCACCACCTCTTAATATACAGATCACATCGAATTCGCTAGTGCGTTCGTAGATGTTGTTCAGGGCGTGGATGACCGAAACTTCTACCTGCTCGCCCTGCATGATAGCCGGAAAGAGTGCTGTCTCGAAACGGAAACCATAGTCGTTCTCTTCCAGTTGTCGACAGAAGTCGCCATAGCCGGCCGCCCCTGCCGCTGAGATAACGGCTATGCGCTTGGCAAACAGTGGGATGTGCAGTTCACGTTGTAGGTCAAAGATGCCTTCCTCTTTCAGTTGGCGTATGATCTCCTGCCGCTTGCGGGCCATGTCGCCTAAGGTGTAGGTGGGGTCGATGTCGGTCACAATCCATGAGAAACCGTATGCCTCATGGAACTGGGCATAGACCCTAAACAGTACTTTCAGTCCGGCACGGAGCGGTTGTCCAGTAGTCCGCTCGAAATAAGGGCTGACCATCTGCCACGTCTGTCTCCAGCATTTAGCTGAGGCCCTTGCTACCGGTGTGTTGGTCTGCTCGTCTTTCTCGATGAGTTCCATGTAACAATGTCCGCTACGTTCGCGACATTCTGATATTTCGGCCTCTACCCAATATTCATCGGGCAGTTGCATCTCAATGGCATCTTGCACCATCAAGTTCAGTTGACGTAGTGTCAGTCGGTCATTTTGCATAGGCGGTGGCTTTACCAATCATATACGCTCGCCAGAAGTTGGGCATACCATAACCATAGATGTTGTTGGGGTGTTCGCGATTGTTGCCTGTTTGTCGGATAATCTCAATGATCTCCTTGGCCGTCTTTTCGGGCAAAGCCTGCCACAAGCAAGCCGCTAGTCCGCAAACAATGGGTGCTGCAAATGATGTGCCCATGTCCTGCATGATGTTACCACGACCATTGACCAGGAAGGCAGGTGCTCCGATAGCTACAATATCAGGCTTTACCCGTCCGTCTTGTGAAGGGCCGATGGAACTGAATGGGGCTATGCGTCGAGGTTCGTCTGGAGTTATTGCTCCAACGGTCAGAATGTTCTCAGCATCTGCCGGAACGGTGATTTTCTTCCAAGGACCCATACCCGAATTGCCTGCCGAGTTGATAAGCAGAATACCCTTGTCGGCCAGCATTGACGCCGATTGGCTGACAAAAGCCGTATGGCCGTCCAGATGCCAAAGAGGATGACTCATGGGTGCATGGTCATATTCGTTGTATCCCAGCGATGAGTTAATGAGGTCGCAGCCTACTGAGTCAGCAAACTCTGCTGCCATTGTCCAATAGTCTTCTTCCACTTCTTGCTCTGTCTGCTGGTCTTCCGAACGAAGTAGCCAGTAGGCGCTCTTGGGTGCAGTGCCGATATAATAGAAAGGTTCGTTCAGTGCCATTGCCGACAGCACTTTGGTACCATGATCGGTCTCTGCAAAGACAGTAGGTGAGGGAGGGCAGACAAAGTCGCGGGTTCCGCGGATATCCACGCGTAGGAATGCCGGAATGCGGTCCACATTACGGAATCCGCCATCGATGATGGCTATCATCATGCCTTCGCCACGCATGTCGATATCGTGCAGCCGATGCCCTTGTAAGGCATGTATCTGTTCATGGCTACGCCCATACATCTGAGTGGGTTGTTTATCGTGTTCGTCGAATTGTTCAAGATGCTTGGGGCGTCTGGCTGTCGGTATGATAGAGTCAGGCGACTGCCATACCAGTTTGCGACCACTGACACAAGGCAGTAGGTCGAGTCTCTGAACCATTGCGGAGTCCTTAACCTTGACCAGCAGCGTGTTGTGCCAACGACTTTGTCCCACCACGTTGATGTCATCAGAAACTATCATCCGGATATAGTGAGGACTGACGGGCAAGTCCGTCGAGTCGAGTGCCAGCTGCTGGTGCTTTCGACGCTCTAACGAACGGCGTGAAAGGAATCGGCCAGGATGGTTCAGTGAGTAGGGTGATTCCTTCTTGTCTGCCAAGTAGATGCGGTAAATGTAGCAAGGCCCATGCTTGTATTTTTGTCGCTGTGCCACTTCAGGCACGGTGACACTCCACGATACTGCTGCGTAGAACAGACAAAAGAGCATGATTACCAGTCGCTGCATATATTTATTGGCTTGTTTTCGGGTTGCAAAGATACGAATAAGTGGCCAAAAAGCCAAATAAAATCTAAAAGATTTGGCTGTTCAACCAATAAAGCGTACCTTTGCACATTATTAAATAAAAGATGGACAATAAACAATCGGCACTCGAGTTAGGTCAGAAACCTGTGGGGCAACTGCTGTGGCAGTATGCTTTGCCTGCCATTGTGGCGATGACGGCCTCGAGTCTTTACAATATCATCGACCGTGCCATGATTGGTCAGATGGTGGGTCCTGAGGCTATTGCGGGCTTGGGCATCACCTTCCCCTTCATGAACCTCAGTGGAGCCTTTGGCGCTGCTGTGGGTGTTGGGGCCTCGACGTGTATCAGCGTGAAGCTGGGGCAGAAAGACTACAAGCGAGCTGAATACCTATTGGGTAATACTGTGACGCTCAATCTGATTATCGGTTTCCTCTTTATGGCAGTATGCCTGATTTTCCTTGACCCCATTTTGCGTTTCTTTGGTGCCAGCGACGTGACGCTACCCTATGCCCGTGAGTTCATGACCATTATCTTATTGGGTAATATGGTTACACACATGTATTTTGGCATGAATGCCGTGCTGAGGGCAGCGGGTAAACCCAAGCATGCCATGTATGCCACGCTGTTCACTGTGGGTTGCAATATCGTGCTGGTTATTGCCTTCGTGTGGTGGATGAAAATGGGTATTCGTGGAGCCGCTTTGGCTACGGTCACCTCACAGACGCTGGCCCTGTGCTGGCAGATGCGCCTCTTCTCCAACAAGAATGAATTGCTGCATTTGAAACGAGGCATCTATAAACTGAAGGCAGACCTAGTAAAAAACATTCTTGCGATAGGCATATCGCCCTTCCTGATGAACCTCTGCGCCTGCTTGGTCGTCATCTTCATGAATAACCAGTTTGTGAAATATGGAGGTGATATGGCTGTAGGCGCCTATTCGATAGCCAATTCGGTAGTGATGGTGCTCTTTATGTTTGTGATGGGCATGAATCAGGGTATGCAACCTATCGTGGGCTACAACTACGGTGCTGAGAACTACGACCGCATGTTCCGCTGTCTGTGGCTTACCATCGGAGCTTCAACGGTTATCTTGTTTGCAGGGTGGACACTCTCGATGATCTTCCCCGCTCATATTGCTCGCATCTTCACCACCGACCAGACGCTCATCGAGATGTCGGCTCGAGGCATCCGACTTAACATGCTGGTATTCTTCGTGGTGGGTTCACAGGCTGTCATCACCAACTTTTTCCAGTGTATTGGAAAAGTGAAGGTGTCGATATTCCTGTCGTTGTCGCGCCAACTGACGCTTCTCATCCCTATGGCCTATATCTTCCCGATGTTCTGGGGATTGGATGGCGTGTGGTATTCGATGGCTGCTAGCGACTTCGGCTCGTTTGCCATGACCCTCCCGTTATTGTGGTGGTATATGAGGAAGTTGAAAGTTAAGCGTTAAAAATTAAGAGTTAAGAGAGAATGAACGACAATAAACATATTATCATCTGCGTCGGTCGCCAGCTGGGGAGTGGAGGCCATGACATCGCGCGCATGCTGGCAGCCGACTTCAATGCCAAGTATTACGATCAGGAACTGCTCAATCTGGCCGCCAAGGAGAGTGGCTTTTCCGAGAAGTTCTTCGAGGCTAACGACGAACAGCGCGGAATTTTCCGCTCGCTGTTTCACCTGCATGCTTCGCATGTGAGCGACAACAATCTCTATCAAAACAATTTCTCGCAAGAGTCGTTGTTCAAATTCCAGAGCGATGCCATTGAGAAGGCTGCCAACGAGGGATCGTGTGTCTTCGTAGGTCGCTGTGCCGACTACGTGTTGCGTAATCGTGACAATGTGGTCAATATCTTCATCTCTGCCTCGAAGCGTTTCCGTATCGAGCAGATTATGGCCAAGCAGAAGTTGGACTTCTCTGCTGCACGCAAGTTTATGCAGCAGCGCGAGGGTAAGCGTGCGGCCTACTACAACTACTATACAGGTAAGAAATGGGGTGCGGCTGAGTCGTATGATCTCTGCATTGATGCTTCGATTTTGGGACTGCAGGCTACAGAGAAACTCATTGCAGACTTTATCCGTAAACGTTTTGAACTATGAAGAAAATAGGTATTCTCAGCGATACGCACAGCTATTGGGACGAAAAGTACCTGCACTACTTCGAGCCTTGCGACGAGATATGGCATGCTGGTGACATTGGTAGTGTCGAGGTAGCTGAGAAACTGGCTGCCTTCCGTCCGTTCCGTGCTGTATGCGGCAACTGCGATGGGGGAGACCTTCGACTGATGTATCGTGAGTTGAATCGTTTCAAATTAGAGGATGTCGATGTGCTCATCAAGCATATCGGAGGCTATCCTGGCAACTACGATTACTCCGTTCGCTCTACGCTCTATGCCAATCCACCCCAGCTTTTCGTAGCTGGTCACTCGCATATATTGAAGGTGAAATATGACAAGACCCTCGGACTGTTGCATATCAATCCTGGGGCCGCTGGCATACAGGGTTGGCATAAGGAGCGTACGTTGGTGCGTCTGACCATCGACGGCAAGGAGTTTAAAGATTTAGAAGTTATAACATTAGGAAAATAAGAATATGAAACGTACAATCGTCATTACTGGTGGCGCAGGCTTTATTGGAAGTCACGTGGTGCGCCTGTTCGTGAACAAGTATCCCGAGTATCACATCATCAACCTTGACAAGCTGACCTATGCTGGCAACTTGGCTAACCTGAAGGACATCGAGAACAAACCCAACTATGAGTTTGTGAAGATGGACATCTGCGACTTCGATGCCTTCCTGAAGCTGATGCAGGACAAGAAGGTGGATGGTATCATTCATCTCGCTGCTGAGTCTCATGTGGACCGCTCGATTAAGGATCCCTTCACCTTCGCTCAGACCAATGTTATGGGTACTTTGAGCCTGTTGCAGGCTGCTAAGGCTTATTGGGAGAGCCTGCCTGAGAAGTACGAAGGTAAGCGTTTCTACCACATCTCGACCGACGAGGTGTATGGCGCACTGGAGATGACTCACCCTGAGGGTATCGAACCCCCGTTCACCACGAAGGCATCCAGCGGTGAGCACCATTTGGCCTACGGTGAGAAGTTCTTTACTGAGGATTTGAAGTATCAGCCACACTCTCCCTATAGTGCTGCTAAGGCTTCGAGCGACCACTTCGTGCGTGCATTCCACGATACATTCGGAATGCCTACGATTGTGACGAACTGCTCAAACAACTATGGTCCATATCAGTTCCCAGAGAAGTTGATTCCGCTGTTTATCAACAATATCCGCCATCGCAAGCCGTTGCCTGTTTATGGCAAAGGTGAGAATGTTCGCGACTGGTTGTATGTTGAGGACCATGCGCGTGCCATCGACGTCATTTTCCATGAGGGTAAGATAGCCGAGACCTATAATATTGGTGGTTTCAACGAGTGGAAGAACATCGATATCATCAAGGTGGTCATCAAGACGGTAGACCGTCTGCTTGGACGTAAGGATGGTGAGGACATGGATCTGATTACATTCGTAACAGACCGTGCTGGTCATGACTTGCGATACGCTATCGACTCGACTAAACTGCAGAAGGAACTCGGCTGGGAGCCAAGTCTGCAGTTCGAGGAAGGTATCGAGAAGACCGTTCGATGGTATTTGGACAATCAGGAGTGGCTCGACAATGTCACCTCGGGCGATTACCAGAAGTATTACGATAATATGTATCAGAACCGATGAAAAAGATATTGCTGTTAGGCTCAGGCGAGCTGGGTAAGGAGTTTGTGATTGCCGCCATGCGTGCTGGCCAGTATGTCATTGCCTGCGATCGTTACGACAATGCGCCTGCCATGCAGGTGGCAGATGAGCGCGAGGTCTTTTCAATGCTCGATGGCGACGCACTCGAGGCTGTGGTGAAGAAGCATCAGCCCGACATCATCGTGCCAGAGATTGAGGCTATCCGTACGGAGCGCCTGTTTAAGTTCGAAGAGCAGGGCATTCAGGTGGTACCGAGTGCTCGTGCCGTCAACTACACAATGAATCGTCGTGCTATTCGTGACCTCGCTGCCAAGGAGTTGGGTCTGCGTACGGCTAAGTATTTCTATGCCAAGACGTTCGAGGAGTTCAAGGCTGCGGCTGATGAGATAGGTTTCCCCTGTGTGGTAAAGCCCCTGATGTCATCGTCTGGTCATGGGCAGAGCTATGTGCACAATGCTGACGAGCTGGAGACGGCTTTCCGTGAGGCTATGGAGGGCTCTCGTGGCGACGTGAAGGAAGTGATCATTGAGGAATTTATCGACTTCGATTCTGAGTTCACACTGCTGACCGTCACCCAGCAACATGGTTGGCCTACGCTGTTCTGTCCGCCCATTGGACACGTACAGAAGTCGGGCGACTACCGCGAGTCGTGGCAACCCTACAAGATTTCTGATGAGGCGCTGAAACAGGCTCAGACAATGGCCGACAAGGTGACGAAGGCCTTGACGGGTGCAGGCATCTGGGGCGTTGAGTTCTTCCTGACCAAGCAGGGCGAGGTCATCTTCTCTGAATTGTCACCACGTCCGCATGATACTGGAATGGTGACGCTGGGTCACACCACCAACCTTTCGGAGTTTGAGCTGCATCTGCGTGCTGTACTGGGATTGCCCATTGCTGGCATCCATCTTGAGCATGCTGGTGCGTCAGCCGTTATATTGTCGCCCACAGAGGCTAAGAGACCTGTTGACCGTTCGCTGCTCGACTATAACTTCGTCGATGCGCTGAAGGAAGACCGTACCCGTATCCGTATCTTCGGCAAACCCGAGGCTCACAAGGGCCGCCGCATGGGTGTCGTGCTTTGCTATGGTGAGGTGGCCGACGACGTCAACGCTCTTCGTGACAAGGCCAAGCGACTGGCCAAGACGGTACTGGGTACCGACCCCTACGATAAGCTGAGATAAGCAATGTTTGATATCAGGCGATATACAAGTGGCGATGCCGCTTTGTGGAATCAGTTTGTAGCGCAGTCGAAGAATGGAACTTTCCTCTTCGACCGCCGCTACATGGATTATCACAGTGACCGTTTCACAGACTATTCGCTGATGTTCTTTCGTAAGAATCGCCTCTATGCCTTGTTGCCAGCCAACACGACCGGCGATGGTGTTTTGTGGACGCATCAAGGGCTGACTTATGGTGGCATCTTGACTGACTGCAGGGCTACGGCATTGGAAGTGATGGAACTTTTCTTATCCCTGAATACCTATTTATATAGTGAGGGTTTCCGTAAAGTCATCTATAAGGCGATACCTTGGATTTATCACCGTTTGCCTGCAGAAGAAGATCTCTTTGCTTTGTTGCACCAGTGTCGTGCAACAATTATTGACAGGAGTATAGCTTCTGTGTTGATGCCTCATGAACGGTTGCGTTTCACCGAGTCGCGTCGTTCCGGACTGCGTAAGGCTTTGCGTGAAGGGTTATTTGTCGTTGAAACGCAGGATGTTCGATTTCTGTGGCCTCTGCTGACTTCCAATTTGAGGCGTCGGTATCAGGCTCGCCCCGTGCATTCTGCAGAGGAGATGGATATGCTGAAATCACGTTTCCCCGACCAGATACGTATCTATGTGGTGAAGAATGATGACGGGCAGGTCTTAGGAGGTACTGTGCTTTATCTTACTCCTAAGGTCGTTCATACCCAGTATATCTCAGCTTCTCCTCAAGGAAAGCAGGTGGGAGCTATTGACCTGTTGTTCGATAAATTGTTGAACGAAGTCTATAACGACGACCGCTATTTCGATTTTGGTACTTCAATGACTACGGAAGGATCAGACATCAACGAACCCCTCCTTTTTCAGAAAGAGGGGTTCGGTGCACGAGCCGTATGTTACGACTGGTATGGATGGGATGTTATCCAACCTGACTGCCAGGCTTCACATCCTTCGTTGTAGTTACTACGCTAAGACTTTCGTCAGCATCAACTGCTGATAGAATCATTCCTTGACTCTCAATGCCCATCATCTTGCGTGGTGCGAAGTTAGCCACGAAGAGAATGCGCTTACCGATAAGCTCCTCAGGGGTCTCATAGAAAGCGGCAATACCTGAGCAGATGGTACGGTCGGTACCAGAGCCGTCGTCAATGGTAAACTGAAGTAGTTTCTTTGATTTAGGTACGCGTTGGCAGTTCTTGACCAAACCTACGCGGATATCCAGCTTCTCAAACTCCTCGAAACTAACAGTATCCTTGATGGGTGCAGCCTTATGTGCTGCAGCCTCGTTGGCCTTCTTGGTAGCCTCCAGCTTGTCAAGTTGTTTCTGGATGGTCTCATCTTCAATCTTCTCGAAGAGCAATGAAGGCTCACCTAACTGATGGCCAGGTTGTAGCAGGTTGGTACTGCCCAGCTGGTCCCACTCGAAACTCTCCATACAGAGCATCTCACGTAACTTCTTTGATGAGAAGGGCAGGAAAGGTTCGAATGCAATAGCCAGGTTGGCTGTCAGTTGGAGACAGATGTTCAGGATAGTTTCACAGCGCTTCTGATCCGTCTTCCACACCTTCCAAGGCTCGCACTCGGTGATGTAGCGGTTGCCGATACGGGCCAGATTCATGGCCTCGAACTGAGCATCGCGGAACTTAAACTGATCCAGTAGCGCCTCCACCTTCTGCTTCACGTCCTTGAATTCTTCGAGGGTAGCCTTGTCGGTTTCGTTCAGCTCTCCACAGGCGGGTACAATGCCGTTCCAGTATTTCTTGGTGAGCTGTAGGGCACGGTTTACGAAGTTGCCATAGACAGCTACAAGCTCGTTATTATTGCGGTCCTGGAAGTCCTTCCAAGTGAAGTTGTTGTCCTTAGTCTCAGGGGCATTGGCTGTCAGTACGTAGCGCAGCACGTCCTGCTTGCCAGGCATGTCAACCAAGTATTCATGCAGCCATACAGCCCAATTGCGTGAGGTCGAAATCTTTTCGTTTTCCAAGTTCAGGAACTCGTTAGCCGGAACGTTGTCAGGCATGATATACTTGCCGTGAGCCTTCATCATCACGGGGAAGATGATGCAATGGAACACGATGTTGTCCTTGCCGATGAAGTGTACCAGACGGGTGTCCTCATCCTGCCACCACTTCTGCCATGAACCCCACTTCTCGGGCTCTTTCTCGCAGAGTTCAACGGTATTTGAAACGTAGCCAATAGGGGCGTCAAACCATACGTAGAGCACCTTGCCTTCTGCTCCTTCGATGGGTACGGGGATACCCCAGTCCAGGTCGCGCGTCATTGCGCGAGGCTGCAAATCCATATCGAGCCAGCTCTTGCATTGTCCATAGACATTGGGACGCCATTCCTTATGCTCCTCCAAAATCCACTGTTTCAGCCAATCCTGATAATCGTTCAGAGGAAGATACCAGTTCTTCGTACTCTTCATAACTGGTGTAGAACCACTGATGGTCGACTTGGGGTTGATGAGCTCCGTAGGACTCAGGTCACGTCCGCACTTCTCACATTGGTCGCCATAGGCTCCTTGGTTGTGGCAGTGAGGACATTCGCCCGTTACGTAGCGGTCAGCCAGGAATTGCTTGGCCTCTTCGTCGTACAGTTGCTCGGTAGTTTCCTCTACTAGCTTTCCTTCGTCGTAAAGCTTGCGGAACCACTCGGCTGCAAACTTGTGGTGAGTCTCTGAGGTGGTACGGCTATAGATATCGAACGAGATGCCAAACTCCTCGAACGAGTCTTTAATCATCTTGTGGTAACGGTCTACAACGTCTTGTGGGGTGATGCCTTCCTTGCGGGCACGAACGGTTATGGGTACCCCATGCTCATCGGAACCTCCAATGAATAATACATCTTCTTTCTTCAGGCGTAGGTAACGCACGTAGATATCGGCTGGCACATAGACACCAGCCAGGTGACCGATATGCACACCGCCATTAGCGTAAGGTAGTGCAGAGGTCACCGTAGTCCTTTTAAATTTCTTTTCTGTCATTCTTTCATGCAATTTTGCGTGCAAAATTACGAAAAAACGAAGGAAAAGCCAAATTTATTTGAGCTTTTCTGAGTGCCGAGTAATTTCGGCGAAGCCAAAGTTACAAAAAATCGAAGGAAAAGCCAAATTTATTATATTCTTTTTATAACTTACCCCACGGATAGCTTCCTGGTTTCAATATCACTAAGGTGCCATTGGCAGCCCTCATCTGTACTACTCCAGGTGCTATTTGGCAAATGATAACGAACTGCGACCATCCGATAGCTTGCAGCGCAGCCCATGCTGTGGCGCCTCCCTCAACGATCAGCTGCTTGGGGTGATGTCGTTTAATGAGCTGTTGCGTCATCTTTGCCATTATGTTCCGCAGGTGTACAGCTACCTCTTTTCCTGTCCGATGGGTATATGGAATGGTCAGGATGAGGCCTCGCTCTTGATCATATTTGCTAGTGTCCCAGAGGCTCAAGTCGTCACTACCGTCGTAAATCTCTTTAGGCATGGGAGCAATGGGGATGCCTAACTCCAGCGGTTTGCTCTGTGTGCTGCCACAAAGAATCAGTTTGTTGTTGGTGTTGATAGGTGGGTGGTATGTGGTTGGCTTTGATGTTAAAAAGGCGGAGAACAGATCGGCAGCCCCAGCAAAGAGCGTATGCCCATCGTTGTATTCAGTAATTATTCGACGAATATCTTCTTCACTTTCAGCATCAGGCATAATGATTCCTTTTTCTTCAGCATCAGGGAATCGTTCTCTCAATGCTGAGGTCTTAGCAGGAAACTCAGGATCGTAACTGAAAGCTGTCTCTGCAATAGGAGTTTCGCCAATGTAATAGATGCCATTGCGGACGATACGGCCTTTCGAGGGGTTGGCAGGCAGATAGACGGCTCTTTTGTAGCCTGTAGCTTGCATAAGAGCTTCGAGCTCGGCTACGACGTGTCCTCGTAGGGCGGAGTCAGTCTTTTTATAAATGAGAGATGAGTGATGAGAGATGAGAAATGACAGCTGCTTTGTTTCAGCAATGGCCTCTGCTTCCGTCATTGAACGAGTGTCGGTGGCAATGACGGTAATTTGGTTTGTGGCGACACCCTCGCCACAAACCAAACTCACCTGATGGCCTTTCGAGAAGGCGATGCCCGCTATTTCAGCAGCTCCCGTGATATCGTCGGCAATGACTATCATGCTTGTAGTTTATTCCTTCGGTAGATAGCCATTCGGGTTGCATAGTCAATGCTGAGCGTCATAGCGCTATCGTTGGCAATGCCCTTGCCTGCTACGTCGAAAGCCGTTCCATGATCCACAGAGACGCGGATGATGGGCAGACCCAGGGTGATGTTCACACCTGAGGCACTCTCCATCTTGCCCGTTTCCTTGTTCCAGTTGAAGGCGCAGACCTTCAAGGGGATATGTCCCTGATCGTGATACATGGCCACGCATCCGTCAAACTTGCCGCACTTGGCCTTAGCGAAGATGCTGTCAGGAGGAACGGGACCCTCGACATCGAAGCCGCGAGCCTTCAGCTCTTCGATGGCAGGGATAATCTCCTCTGCCTCCTCATAGCCGAACATGCCGTTCTCGCTGCTATGGGGGTTGAGACCAGCCACGCCGATGTGGGGTTTCTCAATGCCAAACTGACGGCAGGCATCGTCGATGAGTTCTACGCATTCAATGACGCGAGCCTTCTTCACCAGATCGCAGGCCTTTCTCAGGGGCACATGCGTCGATACGTGGATGACGCGGATGTTCTCGTCAGCCAGCATCATGGCATACTTCTTCGTATTGGTGAAGGTGGCGTATATCTCGGTATGTCCGTCGTAGTGATGGCCCGCCAGATTTAGCGCCTCCTTGTTCAGCGGAGCCGTCACGGTACCGTCCACCTCATCAGCCATTGCCAGTTCAATGGCTTTCTTGATATATTGGAAGGCTGCGTTGCCGCATTGAGGTTGAACCTTACCAAACTCGAAAGTGCTCAAGTCGACACATTTCAGGTCGTAGACGTCGATGGTGCCATATTCGAACTTAGCCTCCTTGACGCTGCTGATGGCACGCACCTTCAGGTCGAAGCCAAGCAGTTTTACAGCTTGCTCCATGATGGCAGCATCGCCTGTTACCAGCGGCTGACACTTCTCGTAAGTCTCTTTTCTGTTCAGGGCGCGAACGGTGATCTCAGGACCTATGCCTGCAGGGTCGCCCATCGTGATGGCTAATATCGGTTTCATATTAATACAGGGAGTTATAGATATCTAATGCGTCTTGTTCCGTTACTTCTCTTGGGTTGTTCTTCAGCAGGCGCTGTACCTGCATAGCGGCTTTGGCCATACCTGGTACGGAGGTCTGGGGAATGCCTAATGCCGTCAGTTTGTCGGGTATACCGACGGCAGCAGCCAGACGGTAGATGAAGTCGACACCACGCTGGGCCGTCTCTTCATCGTTTTTGCCAGGCTCACAGCCTAAGGCGATAGCCACCTCAGCGTGACGCTTCACGTTGGCTGGCATATTAAACTTCATTACCGAGGGCAACAGGATGGCGTTCGACAGTCCGTGAGGGATGTGGAACTCGCCTCCGAGGGGATAACTTAAGGCGTGGACAGCAGCCGTGTTTACAGGTCCTAAGCAGAGACCGCCATACAGCGAACCAAATGCCAGCGCCTCGCGAGCCTCTACGTCTTTTCCGTCCTTCACAGCCTTCTCCAGATTAGCTGCAATCAGACGGATGCCCTGCAGAGCGTAGATATCGACTGACGGATGCGCGAACTTGTTAGTATAAGCCTCGATGCAATGTGTCAGGGCATCCATACCCGTATCGGCAGTCACCTTCGAGGGCACCGTCCACGTCAGCTTGGGGTCGACATAGGCGGCGTCGGCAATGAGATAGGGCGACACGATACCCTTCTTCAGGTGGTCGCGCTCGTCCAGCAGAATGGCGTTGGGTGACACCTCGCTACCCGTTCCTGCCGTTGTGGGCAGACAGGCGAACCACAGACCCTTCGCTTTGATAAATCCGGTGCCAAAGCAGTCTTCCACCTGCTGGTCGCTGTTGATGAAAGCTGCTACGAGTTTTGTCACGTCGAGCACACTTCCGCCTCCGATACCCACTACGCTGTCGGCCTTGAACTGACGGGCCACCTCCAGAATCTTCTTGAAGTCGTTGACAGTCGGCTCAGCCAGTATGTTTTGGAATATCTCTATGCTGGCACCTGCTGCCTTGAGGCTGGCCAACGGCTCCTCGATTAAGGGCAGGATAGGGGGGGCCGTCAGCACCATCAGGCGCTGCAGTCCCAACTTCTTATAATCTTCCGTGAATGTCTCGATGCAGCCCGTGCCGAACACGATTTTCTGTGGCTGCAATAATGTGATTGCTTTCATAATGTATGTTTCCTATTGTCTATACCTATTTATATATTAAAGACGAATGTCCACTCGTTTTGTCACCCCTGTTTTGAATGCTACTTGTTATTGCCTGTTATTCACTTCCGCACCCAGACTTTGTGGGAGGCAGCGCCTTTGGGCTTGATGCCGGATTGAGGATCGGCGACGAGTTTTGCGAGTTCTCTGGAGGCGGTGCTGTAGCTGAGGCGGTTGAGGTTGGCGTATTCCTGGAGGGTGATGAAGCCGTGCTGGTCGATATGGCTTAAGGCTCGCTGCAGACGCTCTTCGAGTGTGTAGGGCGAGGGGGAAGAAGGGTTGCTGGTTGTGCGCTCGAAGGAATTCTCCTTGTTGATAGCCTCCACCATACGTTTGTCAACCTTGAAATTCACACCCTTGGCCCTCACGTGATGGTATTTCTTCTGAATATCGTCGTCAGCGAATTCCAACGAGAGCGAGAACACGCCCAGGTTGTCGATTTTCATGGTGTGACCCAGAGGCAGATACGACTTCATGACAACAGCCAGCGTGTCGAGCACTCCACGAACGGTTGCCTCGCTGAAGGCTGGCGAATTGACATTGATGAGCTCAACGACCTTGTCGTAGTCGAACTCCGTATAAACCTGCATCTTAGGGTATATTCTTCCTTTCTTGCCGTTGCCCATACCTGTGGGCATTTCCTTTATCACATAATTTGCCATACTACTCTTATATTTTTATATTCCAAACTTTACAATTTATATTGCAGACTTTGCAACTTGTATTGCGAACTTCGCAACTTGCATTGCAAACTTTGCAATTAAATTTTTATGCAAAGATACGGAAAAATATCCAAATGGCAAAACATTCTGGCGTTTTGTGTTTGCTAAATTTGTGAATTTCTGGAAAATGCATTACTTTTGCACCCCAATGAGTGACAATAATTATCCCCATCCCCTTGTAGCCATCATTCCCGTGGTGGTGCTTATCGTGTTTCTAGCCATTGTTATCGCCCTGTTTGGAAGCGACTCGCTGAGCGGCGGCTCGCAGATAGCGCTGCTGATGGGTATGGCTGTCTGTGTGTGCATCTCGATGGGCTTTTACAGGATTCCTTGGAAGCGGTTTGAGAAACAGATTACGCACACTATTGGCGAGGTGAGCATTACGCTATTGATCCTGTTGTGCGTGGGCATGCTGAGTGGTTCGTGGATGATCAGCGGAGTCGTGCCGACGTTGATATACTATGGTGTGCAGATGATGTCGCCACAGTTCTTCCTGGTGTCGTCATGTGCCATCTGTGCCTTGGTGTCCCTGTCGTCAGGCAGTTCGTGGACCACTATCGCCACCATCGGCGTAGCGCTGTTGGGAATCGGGCATGCTTTGGGCGTCTCAGAAGCGTGGACGGCAGGTGCCATCATATCGGGAGCCTATTTTGGCGATAAGATGTCGCCGCTGAGTGATACGACGATTCTGGCATCATCGGCAACGGGTACCGACCTCTTTGTGCATATCCGCTACATGATGCTGACTACGGTGCCTACCTTCGTGATTACGCTGATCATCTTCCTGGTGGCAGGACTCAGCTTTGGAGGGGAGCAGCAACTGCATATCTCGCTCTATACCGAGGGTCTGGCCAGCACGTTTAACATCTCGCTATGGACGCTGGTGGTACCCTTGCTGACGGGTGTGATGATTTGGCGCAGGGTTCCCTCGCTGATCGTTTTGTTCGTGTCTTCTGTGATGGCTGGCATTGTGGCGCTGATTCTCCAGCCCCACATCCTGACTGAGATAGCCGGTTCAGACAGCTTGACGCGCGGACTGGCCATTACCTATTACGGAGCTACCCACGTCCAAACGGGTCATGCGGAGCTGAACGAGCTGATATCGACAGGCGGTATGGCTGGTATGCTGAATACCATCTGGCTCATCCTTTGTGCGATGTGTTTTGGGGCCTCGATGGTGGCCAGTGGTATGATTGAAAGCCTTACAAGGACCATTGTGCGTTGGGTGCGCAGCAGGTTAACGCTAGTCTCGTCGACGGTAGGTACGGGCATCTTCCTTAATATTACCACAGGTGACCAGTTTATCTCCATCGTGCTGAATGCCGACATATATAAAGAGGTGTACAGGGAGCAGGGCTACGAGTCGCGACTGCTGAGCCGTACCACAGAAGATGCCGCAACGGTCACCTCGGTACTGATACCTTGGAACACGTGCGGCATGACACAGTCTACGGTGCTCGGTGTGCCTACGCTAACCTATCTCCCGTATTGTTTCTTCAATTACCTGAGCCCCCTGATGAGCATCTTCATTGCTGCAACAGGTTGGCGCATCTATCGTAAGGCAACCTCAGCAAGCTGACGATTCCTCTTTCTTCTTATTTTCCAGATAGCCCCAGATGGTGAGCTCCTTGTCAGCCAGCGGCGTCTTGAAGAAGTAGCTGGCTACGTAGCCTACGACGAGGACGATGAGGTGGCTATAGACACCCAGCATGTATTTATGGTGGGTGAAGTTCCAGTCGCCCAAGTCGAGCAGCGTCTGCTTGATGCCGTCGCCGTCGATATCCACCTTCGTCGATGTCAGCACAGCGTAGGCCGTATAGATGACGGCAGCGGCGATACCGATATAGAGACCTTGCTTGTTGGCCTTGCGACTGAACAGTCCCAACACGAAGATGCCTACAATGCCCGCTGAGAAGATAGCATAGAGCGAGAACAGGGCTCCCAGAATGCCTTCACCGCCCCAGAAAATATAGAGGCAGGCAACACCAATGGCACCAATACCTGAAGCTACCACCATCCACTTGCCAAAACGCAGCTGTTGCTGGTCGGTAGCATCTTTCTTGAATCGCTTATAGTAGTCCTGCACAGCGATAGCCGACAGACAGTTCAGGTCGGAATCCAGCGACGAAATGGCAGCAGCAGCAAGAGCCGCAATAATCAGTCCACGAATACCTACGGGCAGTTCGTGGGCGATGAAGTAGGGGAACACCTCGTCAGCCTTGATGCCCTCAGGCAATAGGGGAGCGCCCTGCGCATGATAGTAGGCAAAGAGGGCCGTGCCGATGAACATAAACAGCGCCCAGATGGGAACGGACATCAACACACCGATATAGGCAGCCTTCTTGGCCTCCTTGTCGTTCTTGGCAGCCAGATAACGCTGTACGATGGTCTGGTCGGTACCATACTTCTGCAAGGCATAGAAGATACCATTCAGCACCATCACGATGAACGTCAGTTGCGTGAGATCCCAGTCGTAGGGGCCAAAGCTGATCTTGTTGTATTCAGAGGCAATGCGGAAGGTCTCAGCAGGTCCGCCATCAATGCCGAACAAGAGGATGCCAATACAGATAATGCCGCCTCCGATGAGCAGAAATCCCTGTGCCACATCCATCCATACAATAGCCTCCATTCCACCAAACAGCGTCAGGATGATAATGGTGACGCCCAGAATGAGAACTATGCTGTAGATATTGATGTCTAGGAAAGTCGCCAGCGCCATCGACACCAGGAAGAATACGGTGCCGGCCTTAGAGAAGTGTCCTAGCGTAAAGGCGAACGACGAGTATAGACGGGCGAAAAGTCCGAAACGGCGTTCAAAATATTCGTAGGTAGACAGGCGGATGACCTTACGGAACAGGGGTACGATGATGCCTACCAGCGCCAACAGCACGATGGGTACCATTAGTCCTTGCACCAAGAGTATCCAGTTGTCAGCATAGGCTGCACCAGGGTAGGCGAGGAACGTGACACTGGAAATCAGCGTGGCGAAGATGGAGATACCTACCGCCCAGGCTGGAATCTTTCCTCCGCCAGCGAAGTACTGCGAGGTGTCTTTCTGCTTATGAGCGAACCAGACGCCTGTGCCGATAGCTGCCAGAATGGACAACAATACGATAATGTAATCAATCCAATGCATAGTTACTTCAGCTTATCTTTAATCGCTTGTTCTTCTTCGGCAGACAGACGCGTCAGCGGCATCAGCATCCAAGGCTCGCAGAGGCCCTTGGTCTGCATCATCACCTTCAAGGCAGTAAGACTTTGTCCCAAAGTACGATCTTTCTGATAGATCTTGGCTATCTCGTTGGTCTCGTCCTGCAAACGGTTGGCAGTAGCCATATCTCCCTTGATGGCAGCCTCGTAGAGTTCATTGAACATCTCTGGCACATAGTTGCCCGTCGAGGGTACAATGCCATTACCGCCCAGTTCAAGCGAGTGGGCACTCTGGGCAGCCCATCCGCAGAAGTAGGCAAAGTCGGGATGTGTCTTCGTGATCTCAATACATTGTGCCATTCGCTCCAAGTCACGCTCAGAGTCCTTCAGCCCCACAATGTTGGGATGATCAGCCAGCTTATTAATAATAGGTACGGGTATAGACATGTGTGTAGTGGCTAAGATGTTGTAGAGCATCAGCGGACCCGTGATACAGTCGGCCAAAGTCTTGTAGTACTCGTACATCTGGTCTTCAGTCAGCGCGTAGTAGGTAGGCAGGGTGGCTACGATCACGTCAGCGCCTAGTGCGGTATATACCTCAGCCTGTCGCACCTGCTCGCTGAAACAGTTACCCGTCAAGCCAGCATAAATGGTGATTCGCTTGTTGGCAGCCTTGACGGCAGTCTCCACAAAAAGCTGTCCGTCAGCCTGGCTCACGCTGTTTCCTTCGCCAGTGGTGCCCATCAGCAGAGGCGAAACGTTATTCTCGGCAAAAAAGTTAATAATACGCTCGACAGCCTGAGTGTCCAGCTGTCCGTCCTGAGTGACAGGGGTAACCATCGGCACCACCACGCCACGATACTTGCTCTTATTCATACGCTTTAAAAGTTTTCGTTATCTGTTTATATATGAATGACGTACGAACGCACGAAACGTAATCGCTTGTCTTAATTAACTATTTTTTGCAAATTTTCTCCTCGATTCATGCATAATATTTGGGCAATTTTTGTACCTTTGCAAACGATTCAGGTTTGCCAAAACGGGAAACTTTTTTCGAAATCAAAACTGAAAAGTTTTCCAAAACGGATAACTTTAACCAGAAAGAAAAGAGAAATATTAACTAAAACGATCGATATAAAATGGAGATGAAGAATTTCACCATTACCAAGCGAGATGGCTCTAAAGACCAGTTCTCATTGGACAAAATCATGAACGCGATAGTCAAGGCGTTCGAGAGTGTAGAGGTCCCAGCTGACCTCGGAACAATTTCAAAAATTCTCAGCCACCTGAATATCAAGGACGATATTACGGTTGAGGATATTCAGAACCAGGTAGAGGAAGCGCTGATGCGCGAAGGCTTCTACAAGGTGGCTAAATCATTTATGCTTTACCGTCAGGCTCACACCGAGGATCGTGAGACGCTGCAGAAACTCCAGTTTCTGTCAGAGTACTGCGAGTCGGCAAATGCTGCTACCAGTTCCAAGTTCGATGCCAATGCCAATGTGGAGCACAAGAATATTGCCACGTTAATTGGCGAGTTGCCCAAGTCAAACTTCATCCGCCTGAATCGTCGTCTGCTGACTGAGCGCATCAAGAAGATGTATGGCAAGGAACTGGCTGACGAGTATATCGATAAGCTGACACACCACTTTATATATAAGAACGACGAGACCTCTCTGGCCAACTACTGTGCGTCAATCACCATGTACCCTTGGCTTATTGGTGGCACGACTGCCATTGGTGGCAACTCAACAGCTCCCACCAACCTGAAGTCGTTTGCAGGTGGTTTCATCAACATGGTATTCATGGTCAGCTCTATGCTGGCAGGTGCATGTGCTACTCCAGAGTTCCTGATGTACATGAACTACTTCATCGGCAACGAGTACGGCAAGGACTATTGGAAGCATCCTGAGCAGCAAGCCGACCTCTCGCTGAAGAAGCGTACCATCGACAAGGTGATTACTGACTACTTCGAGCAGATTGTCTATTCGCTGAACCAGCCTACTGGTGCACGCAACTACCAGGCCGTGTTCTGGAATGTGGCTTACTACGATAAGTTCTATTTCGAGAGCATCTTCGGTGAGTTCTACTTCCCCGATGGATCACAGCCAGACTGGGATGGACTCTCTTGGCTGCAGAAGCGTTTCATGAAGTGGTTTAACCAGGAGCGTACCAAGACCCTGCTGACTTTCCCTGTGGAGACGATGGCTCTGCTCGTCGACGAGAATGGTGAACCGAAGGATAAGGAATGGGGTGACTTCACGGCTGAGATGTACTCTGAGGGACACTCGTTCTTCACCTATATGAGCGACAATGCTGACTCGCTGAGCTCTTGCTGCCGTCTGCGTAACGAGATTACCGACAACGGCTTCAGCTATACGCTGGGTGCCGGTGGTGTTTCTACAGGTTCGAAGTCTGTGCTCACCATCAATCTGAACCGTTGCATTCAGTATGCTGTCAACCACAAGATTGACTATCTGGAGTATCTGGGTAACGTTATCGACCTGTGCCACAAGGTACAGTTGGCATACAACGAGAACCTGAAGGAGTTGCAGGAACATGGCATGCTGCCGCTGTTCGATGCTGGCTACATCAATATTGCCCGTCAGTATCTGACCATCGGTATTAACGGTCTGGTAGAGGCCGCAGAGTTCATGGGTCTGAAGATTACTCCTAACGATGACTACAAGAAGTTCGTACAGGGTATCCTGGGTCTGATAGAAAAGTATAACAAGCAGTACCGCACGAAAGATGTGATGTTCAACTGCGAGATGATTCCTGCAGAGAATGTGGGTGTCAAGCACGCTAAGTGGGATCGTGAGGATGGTTACTTCGTACCTCGTGACTGCTACAACAGCTACTTCTATGTCGTTGAGGACGACTCGCTCAGCGTTATCGACAAGTTCAAACTGCATGGCCGTCCCTATATCGAGCATCTGACTGGTGGCTCAGCCCTGCACATGAATTTGGAGGAGCACCTGTCTAAGCAGCAGTATAAGCACTTGCTGAAAGTGGCCGCCCAGGAGGGATGTAACTACTTCACCTTCAATATCCCCAACACCGTTTGCAACGAGTGTGGTCACATTGACAAGCGCTATCTGCACGAGTGTCCTCACTGCCATTCAAAGAATGTGGATTACATGACCCGCATCATCGGCTACCTGAAGCGCGTCTCGAACTTCTCGCAGGCACGTCAGGAAGAAGCCTCTCGTCGTTACTATGCTCATGTTGCTAAGTAAACCATGCTGAAATACGTTAATACAGGTATTGTTTTTCAGGAGATTCCCGACGAAGTGACACTGGCAATCAACATTTCGAATTGCCCGTGCCACTGCCCGGGTTGTCACAGCCATTATCTGTGGGAAGACATCGGTATGCCTTTGGATACTGATGCCATCGACCAGTTTGTCGACCAGTATGGTACTGACATTACCTGTATCTCTTTTATGGGAGGCGATGCTGACCCGAAAGGTGTCAACGCGCTGGCACAGTACATCCACGAGTTCCATCCACAGTTTCATGTGGCATGGTATAGTGGACGGCTGCGCATCCCGTCTATTGTCAATAAGTCTGATTTTGATTATATCAAGGTCGGACCGTACATCCAACACTTAGGTCCTCTGAAGTCACCTACCACCAACCAGCGTATGTATCGTCTGAAAGAGGATGGTAGTTTTGAGGATATCACCTATCGTTTTTGGCGTAAACCGGCAGGCCAACTGGCCTGACCGGTTTTTTTTATCGGGTACGAACCCATGTTCTGTACCCGTAGACGATAATCGCCAGGAAACAGATCAGGGGTAGCACGAATGATACGTTGACGGCAGGCCATCCCATCAGTTCATGCTGGTCGATGATACTTGCCTGCAATGGAGGAAGTACCGAACCACCCAGAATGGCCATAATCAGACCTGCTGCTCCAAATTTTGCATCGTCGCCCAGTCCTTGCAGGGCAATACCGTAGATGGTGGGGAACATCAGCGACATACAAGCTGAGATGGCTACCAAGCAGTAGAGTCCCATCCGTCCGTCAATGAAGATGACACCCAGCGTCAGCAGCGAGCCGACGACGGCCAGTATGCCTAACAGCGCTCCTGCGTTGATATATTTCAGGAAGAAGGTGCAGATGAATCGTGAGGTCACGAAAATCACCATCGCGATGATGTTATAGCGCTGTGACATGACCTCCGCATCAATCTCAGACATGCCCTCGTTCATCAGCACGCGCGTACCATATTGTATAATAAACGTCCAGCACATAATCTGCACGCCCACATAGAAGAACTGGGCTATCACGCCCTCGCGGTAGTAGTCGATGCGGCAGATGCGTTTCAAGGTAGCCAGCGGGTGAACATCGTGGTTCTTATCCGCATTGTGAGGCATCTTTGTAAACCAGATGACCAGAAACATCGCTGCTATCACGGCTCCGATAATCAGGTAGGGAGTGATGAGCACACTCAGGTCGGAGTCGCGCATCGCAGCAAACTCACTGTCGTTCAGCAGGGCACGCTCTTCTGTCGATGCCGGATTCAACTTGGCCTGTATGAAGTTCATGGCAACATACATGCCACAGAGGGAACCCATTGGGTTGAAACATTGTGCCAGATTCAGTCGGCGGGTACTGGTCTCCTCGGTACCCATCGACAGGATATACGGGTTACAGCTGGTTTCCAGAAATGATAGTCCACAGGTCAGGATAAAGTAGGCTGCCAGGAAGGGATAATACATGCCTGTCCACGAGGCGGGCAAGAACAATAGTGCTCCTGTGGCATACAGCCCCAAGCCCATCAGTACGCCAGCCTTGTAAGAATATTTCCTGATAAACATGGCGGCAGGGAAAGCCATCGCGAAGTAACCGCCGTAGAAGGCCACCTGCACCAATGCACCGTCCGTCACACTCATGCGGAAAATCTTTGAGAAGGCTTTGACCATCGGGTTGGTGATGTCGTTGGCAAAGCCCCACAATGCGAAACAAGACGTCACCAGGATGAATGGCACGAGATAGCTCACACCGTCTTTCGAGATAATCGATTCGTTTTGTCCTTTATCCATTTGTAGTAGTTTTTTGCGTGAATTCAGTATAGGTGATAAACTCGTGACCATCCTTCTTCAGCATTTTGACGAGGCGGTCGAGCCGCTGCATCATCTGCTGACCGCTGTGGTTTTTGATGATGAAAGGCATTTTGAACTCGGGATGCTCCTTGAGCTCAAAGAACTCCCAAGGATGGAAATAAGTGACGAAATGGCCGTCTTTCTTCAGCGTGCAGCGCACCATCCAGTGGTATAGCCCTTCAGGCAGGTTGTGGAGCGACAGCCAAAACAGGGGGAAACGGACGAGTGGTGTGACGGAGGCGGGAATCTGCAGCACGCCGTCTTTCATGAAGGGTGTGCGCGGGTCGGTCAGATGCATGTATCGACCGGGAATGAAGGCGGGGTTCAGCGACGAGTTATACAGATAGCCCGCCCGTTTTATCTCCGATTCGATGACTGGAAACATGCGCGGCTGACGGTAGCCATAGACCGTGCGCCCCGTGCATCGCTCCACTATTTCCTTCGAACGTACGAAGTCGGTTTCAGTCGGTTGCCAATGGTCTACACCATGACAGGCCACCTCATGGCCCTCGTCCATGATACGTTGCATCACCTCTGGGGCATTCTCCGCGAAGTTACCCGTGCAGAAGAAGGTCGCCCTCACATGGTTGTTCTTCAAAACATCGAGGATGCGGTTGGTGCCTACCTTCGAGACAGCCATCCCCTGTTCCAACGAAAAGTCCACTCCATGCTCCTTAGGCACGTCAAACTCTTCTGTGTCAAAACTTAAAAGAATCATGCGCAAATTAGTTTTTTACGGTGCAAAGATAATAAATAATTCATAATCTATGATTAACGATTCGCATTTTTTTTCTTATGAGGTCAATCCACCGTAGCTCTTGGCTGCAGTCTGAAGGGAGTGCCCAGCCTTTCATGGGGTCGGTATGCTCTTTGCCTTTCAGAATGAGTGATCCGCCTGCAACGGCTCCCCTCTGCCAAATTATGTCACAGCGAGTGAAACGGACGCGTGGTAAATCGCAGTCAACTCCTTGGCTAATTGCTGCCAACAGTTGCACTTCTAGGTTGCAAATATACGAGAAATATGCCATATTCAGATGAAAACGGCAGAAAAAACAAGTGAAATGGGTTTCATAGGGGAAATCCCCACAATATTTTAGGGAATCCGTCCCTGCATAATAGGAAATTTCTCTTTCAAACCTCACAGAATCATCCTATCTTTGCACTGTGATTAATAAACAAATGTCGAACCATTTAAAGAATAGGAGACAAAGTTATGAAGAAGACAATGAATAAGGTGATTGCAGCCATGATGATGATGGCCATCACAACCACAATGCCTGCAATGGCTGGTAATAAGCACCATAACGACAGAAACGACAAGAAGACAACTGTTGTGGTAGTGAACAATGACAGAGGTGGCTCACACTTCGACAAGGTGGACAGGGCGCTTTCGCACAACACCTATCACAAAAATCAAGCTTATCGTCCTGACGTGAAGACCTGCACTTTCAAGGTGAGCCGCCACGACTCTCATAAAAAGGTGGTTGCCAAGGTGGAGAACGTGAAGGGAGTGATGAATACGAAGTGGAATCCCCGTACCCGCGAAGTGACTGTCATCTACGATGCCAAGGTAACGTCAGCCCGCCATATCATGCACTTCATGGCATAGCCATTAAACATACAATCAATTCTTAATCTGTCTTTCCGCCAAACTCGTTATACGATACGTTCTCTGGCTTCCACTTGTCTTTGGGTGTAGGACTTTCAGCGGGAAGCCAAATTTTAACCAAGTACTACATCGAGCATCATCATAAGGACAAAGCCGATGGCAAAACCGATGGTGCTGAGATTGGAATGTTCGCCCTCGTTGGCTTCCGGAATAAGTTCCTCGACAACAACATAGAACATCGCACCGGCTGCAAAGGCCAGCATATAGGGCAGAACGGGTGTCATGAGCGAGGCCAGCAGCACTACTGCCAAACCGCCGAGTGGTTCTACGGCTCCGCTCAATGAGCCGATGACGAATGACTTCCACTTGCTGTTGCCTGCCGCCCGCATGGGCATGGAGATAATGGCACCCTCAGGCACATTCTGGATGGCGATACCAATGCTGACAGCCAAAGCACTCGCCAGCGATAGTCCTGCTGCACCGTTCTCAGCTCCTGCAAACACCACGCCCACAGCCATACCTTCAGGCAGGTTGTGGATGGTGACGGCCAATGCTAGCATAGCTGTTCGAGAGAGTTTTGAACGAGGACCTTCCGGCTTGTCTGTACCGATATGCAAGTGAGGTGTCAGCTCGTCAATCATCAGCAGAAATCCCATGCCCAACAGAAAACCGATAGCAGCAGGCACCACCGACCAACGTCCGCTTTCTTCCACCATCTCCATTGATGGAATCAGCAGCGACCAAACCGATGCAGCCACCATTACGCCCGATGCAAAGCCAAGCAGCGACTTCTGCAGCCTCGGCGACATATCTTTCTTCATGAAAAACACGAAGGCCGAGCCAAGCATGGTGCCAAGCAGAGGAATCAAAAGACCTATAATAATGCTCATGTTTTATGCTATTTTTTTGAAGCTAAGAAACTAAATATCCAATTTGTAATCCACACAATCCTCATCGCGGTAAAACTCCTTCGCACCCCAACGTTGCCAGTATTGGTGGGTTTTGAGGTGATGCAGTACAGGAATGAAGATAAAATCGAATTTGGTTTTCAACTCGGGCATGATTGACATCAGTATGTCGTAGTTCAATCGGGTACCACGATATTCTTCAGCCACGATGAACGAAAAGACAGCAATATAGCGCTGAGCATTGAGACTGTTTATCAGCTTCGGCTTGTCTGTTAGGATCTGCGGTGTCTCCTCCTCAATTCGATAGTCACTCATATTGAGCAGCCCTATGACATGACCGTTTTTATCTAAGGCTTTGACACTCAACGGCCAGTTGAAATGCAGGTCTTGCACCCACGACTCCACCTCAGCGCGGTCAAAACCGTATTGTCGCACCATCCAGTCAATTGTCAACGGCGCATCATCTTCAGTCATTCTCTGTAATATGTACGACATTGTAGGTCAATAGTATTTCAGGGTGATACGACAATTTCGCTTGGCGAAGACCTGGGATCCCCATATCTTCTTCGCGGTTCAGATAGATATATTGCTCAGGCAGATGCTCAGCGAACTGCTGGTTGATGATGGCAAAGGCACCCTCCACATGACGGTCGGCTTTCTCTACACAAACGTCCAAGGTGTCGGCCGTTACAGCGGCACCGTATGTGAAAGCCACCATACAACCGTCCACGAAGATGCTTCCGCCTATCATGCCAAGAGCGTCCCAATTCGAAAATATGGTCTCCATCACCTGTTTCTCAGCGCTTATAGTATCGCTGCCGCCCTTGAACTCCGTTCGAGCCTGCTCACGCTCGGCAGAGTCGATGCATGCATCACTCTGCTCTCGCTTAATCGCAGCCTTGTCCTCCTGCCAAATTGCCGTCAGTCGACGACATTCGTCAAAGAATTCCGGCGTAAGGGGACGATATTCAAAATCGGGATGTTCCCCAAGGAAACGATGGATGTGATTACGCTTGGCGTCCAGATGTCTGCCATGAAGTGTTGCGAGGTCAGTACGACGATAGATGTAATCGTATTGGTCACGAACAGGTTCTGTTGTAATTGATAATTCTTTCAGTCGCTCCGCTTTGTGAAAGCGAGCAAGCTCGAGCGGAAAATTGAAAATTGAGAGTTGTGCCACTTGCGAGTCTTCAAGCCCAATCAAGGTCAAATCTCCATTGCTATCATCAAACAAAGCCTCAATCAATTCCGGTGACAATGCTTCTGACGTACAAACCATATACGCTCGCTGACCATCGAAGGTATAGCGTAACACCACGGCGTTTTCAAGCACGCACACCTCGGTGCTGTACCAAAACTGCCATCCCACAAGGTTGGCAAAGTTGTAATTGCAGTTACGCCGCCCAGAGGGTAGCGTAACTGCTTGCATCGCTTCGCGGTCAGACAACTTCAAAGGATGAAATGTCATTATGCCTTGTTGAATTTCTCTTTGGGCTGCTTGCAACGAGGACAGCGCCAGTCGTCGGGGAGGTCTTCAAAAGCCACACCGTCGTGCTCAGCCGGGTCATAGACATAGCCACAGATGGAGCAGACGTACTTTCCGCTGGCCTCCTGCTGGGTGAAATCAACATCAGCGAGAACTGTCGGCACAGGATTGTCGAGATCTATTACACGCTTGGCCTCCAGATTCTCGTAGCCCTGTGGGGTGTGGGTGCCCATATAAACAGTGGGGTGGTTGCGGACGAACTCGCGTACTCGATCCATCGTCTCTCGGGAAGCCGCCAAGTCATCGAAGACTATGGAAAGTTTGTTCTCGTACAGGGCCTCGTCCACGTATGTGATGTCGGCCTGGAACATATAGGAAAGGCCTTCGTTCTCTGCTATCACGAGGCTGTTGCCATTGGTATGGCCCTTGGCCTTGATGAAGTAAATGCCGTCGAGAATCTTCTGGCTCTCGGGGAAGTTATAATAAGCGGCGTCAGTGAAATCTACGGGAACGAGGTTTGGAATATCCTTCAATTCTGCAGCACCGATTTCGTCGGCATTCACGTATATCTTCGCATTGGGGAAGGAGCGTACTTCGCCGCTGTGGTCAGCATGCTTGTGGGTGAGCAGAATCTTCGTCACCTGCTCAGGCTTGTAGCCCAGCGCGGCGAGCGCATCCATATAACTGCAGATGGTCTTACCGGTATAGGCCATTGCCTGCTCGTTAACCACCTCTTCGGGGAATCCGGCAGGCAGGCCGGTATCCACCAGAATCACCTCCGTGCCAGTATCGATCAGGTAGTTCTGAAGACTGCCCCGATAACGGATGTTCTTGTCAAACTTCTCAATACCTTCTTCGCCACCAAAGGCGAAAGGCTGGGTGTAAAATCCATCCTTGCGGAATTTTACTGCTTTTATTTCCATGATTCTATCATTATTGTCGTGATTATTCTTCTACTGGTACGAATTTCTCCTTCTTGCGCTTGCAGCGTGGACAACGCCAGGTGTCGGGCAGGTCTTCAAACTTGGTACCGGGAGGTATTCCCTGCTTGGGGTCGCCAACCTCTGAGTCGTAAGTATACTTACAAGGGCATTTCATCTTTGCCATAGTCGTACAGTTTTAGGTGATTTGTTTAAAATGTTACAGTTTCAACCAGTTCCATCATCTTGAAGAAGTCGGCCTTGGCATCCTTCAGATAGTACATTACGCCGTTCTCGCCGTTCTCACCGAGGGCGGGTTTCAAGACGGGCATCTTGTCAACCAATGCTTTGCCCACTTCAGGACGATTGTCCTCTACGAGCTTACACTCAATGCGCAGTGTCTGACCCTTGAAGGCACAAATTTCTGCCTTCTGATTGGCTGCAATCTGACGGGTGGCATTGGTCTTGCCGAATGCCATGATATAGATTTTCTCCTCGAAGAACAACATGGCTCCGTAAGGACGTACACGGGGCTGATCACTCTCTACTGTTGCGAGATAAAAAGTTCCTGCTTTCTCCAGGAAATCGAAAACTTTCTTTGCTGCTTCCATAATGTTCTATTATAAATGTATAATGAAAATCACATCATTGCGGTCAGGAAATTCTCGTAGCCCAGCTTCTCGATATAGTTCAGATACTGGCACTCCCAAGCCATGTGGTCCTTCTCGTCATCAATCCACTTCAAGATGAGTTTCTTGGTTGGATAGTCATCGTTGAATGCCTCTGCCAACTCGCTCAGCGTCTTGATGGCATCGGGCTGGAAGTCGGTCTCAATCTGCTGCTTCGGGTCGTCGTAGAAGGGGAACTCAATGGTCTTCATTGCCTCCTGCAGGTCAGCGGGCTTGCAACCGAGTTCCACCAGGCGCTGCAGCACCTCTTCAGCCTCATCCCACTCTTCCTCTGCCTCTTCCTTCCACTTGTCGGCCAACTTGTTCCAGCCCTGCAGACGACAGTATGCCGAGAATGCAAAATGTTGTTTACTGTTTCCAAACCATACAGCGCCGAGTTCGGCAAACTGTTTCAAAGCTTCTTCTTTTGTCATAATCGTATTCTGTTTTTAGTTAATAACTATCTTTCGGCTGCAAAGTTACGACTATTTTCTGAAACTTTCTATATCTAAAATGACACAAAACATGTCTGAAATGATACAAATTCAAAATATATGCGTACTTTTGCACCAAATTTCATGCTTATGTACACACTGAAGGAAAGTTGGATAGCCATGTTTGGCGACATGCCGATGAGCGATTGGGACGGCAAGATGTATTGCATGGAGACCGATGCAGGCAAGACGTTCCGCACGAATGAGACGCAGGGGTTTCTCTCAGCCTATACGTTTACGCTGGTGACGGAAGGCTGGCTGAAGTTTTTATGCAATGGCAGGATGCTGACACTACAGGCCGACGACCTCTATTTCTATTCGCCCGGTCTTTCTGTCACCATCGTCTCTGCCTCAGAGAACTATCGCGGCATCTGCCTGATGGCCGACGAGCATACCACTATTGAGAT
This sequence comes from Prevotella sp., assembly GCA_015060535.1. Lineage (GTDB taxonomy): Bacteria > Bacteroidota > Bacteroidia > Bacteroidales > Bacteroidaceae > Prevotella. The sequence goes on along the minus strand of SUYH01000003.1, from coordinate 14,939 downwards.
ACCTACCGTGCGCGACTTGGTGAACATTGCCTATCTGCCCATTGTGCAGTTACACGAGCCGAAACTGGCGCTGCCTCGGGCGACTGCACAGCATCTGGCCGCAAGGATGCGCGAAATAATCGCCTACCTGCACTCCGACCATATTTATAAAGGTGAGGTGTTGCGCATGCTCTATACCGTCTTCCTGCTCGATGTGCAGAATGCCCAGCAGCAGGCCATCACTCGCAGACTGATTCCCCAGCGCGTCGAGGAAATTTTCATTGGTTTCATCCGTCTCTTGCCCCAGCACTTTGCCGAGCACCGCGACATCGCCTTCTATGCCTCGCGGCTCAACATCTCGCAGGTCTATCTCTCGCGCGTCGTCCGTCAGGTCACAGGTCGCACCGTCATCGACTACATCAACCAAATGCTCCTGATGGAAGCCTCGTTTCTGCTTCGCACCACGTCGATGAGCATCACCCAGATTGCCGACCATCTCCACTTTGCCGACACCCCCTCGTTCAGCAAGTTCTTCTCGCGCCTGAAGGGCATGTCGCCGAAAGACTATCGGAAACAATAATCCCCCTCTAATGAAACGCGAGTAGCAAGAAGTAGGTATTTTACAGGCGAGCTACTAACTCCAAAATCTTCTGCTTGGTCTCGTCGGTCTTCTGCTCGTCAATCTTGGCGGTGACGGCACCCATGTCCTCGACTTTCCAGTAGTTGCAGATGTCACGGAATTCAGCAGTGGCGCCATCATAGACGCCAGGTGAATAGGATGACATCAACAAAGCCATCTTCTTGACCTTTGCAGGTGCATTCACGCAGTACATGCGCTGGATGGGAGCCTGGATCTGAGCGCAGAGCGTGAAGTAGTAGATGGGTGCAGCCAGGACCAGTGCCTCTGCCTCATTCATCAGCGGATAAAGTTCCTGCATGTCATCCTTCTGGATGCAGGCACCATTACCCTTGTTGTGACAGTACTCGCAAGCCAGACAGCCTGCAATCTTCTTCTTCGACACGTTTACCAGTGTCACTTCATGACCTGCTGCCTCAGCAGCCTTCTTGTACTCCTCCGCCATCCAAGCGGTGTTGCCGTTGGCTCGTGGTGAGCCTTGCAGAATTAAAATGTTCATAATCGTATTTGTTTTTAGTGTGATTGCAATATTGCTGGGCAAATATACAAAGAATCCTCCATATTTACTTGATGAACTTCACCTTCGAGGCATCGCGGGGCTTGGCGTCGGGTTGTTCGTCAGGGTAGCCGATGGCGATGATGTAGTTCAGCTTGTAGTCAGCGGGGATGTCGAGACGGTCGAGGAAGAAGTTGCACTTCTCGTTCGACAGCAGGAAACGGACGGGACCGCCCAGACAGCAGGTGCCGAGCCCCATCGACTGAGCTGCCAGCATGATGTTCTCGCCCAAGAGACCGGCATCCAACTCGCCACCACCATTGGCAGGGGTGCAGACGCAGATGAGATTCGGCGCATTGCGGAACATATTCTTGAAGTCCTTGTCGCGCTTTACCTGTTCAGCGTTCTCCTGTTTGTAAATCTCCGTCGCGTCAGTAATCAGTTTCTGGTCTTCCACCACACGGACAACCCACGGTTGGCGGTTCATACCGCTGGGTGCATTGATGCCACACTTTACGATAGTCTCCAGCTTCTCGTGTTCTACGGGCTTGTCGAGATACTTGCGGATGGAGCGGCGGGCCATGATACTGCTCAGGACAGGATTCACCTCCAGACAGATGTCGGCCTCGATGTCGGTCATCTTGTCCGTCGGCTCGTAGCGCTTCAATACTTGTCCGTCACGTGATACGAGGAACTTGGTGAAGTTCCACTTGATGTCGGCCTTCTTGTCGTAGTCGGCATCCTGCTTGCGGAGCATCTCGTCCATGAACTTGCCCGTCTTGTCATTGAGATCGAAGCCGGAGAAGCCTTTCTGTGATTTCAGATAGGTGAAGAGCGGTGACTCATTGGCTCCATTCACATCAATCTTGTCGAACTGCGGGAACTGAATGTCGAAGTTGGTCGAGCAGAACTGGTGGATCTCCTGAATCGTGCCGGGAGCCTGCTGTCCGAACTGGTTGCAGGGGAAATCGAGAATCTCCAGACCCTCGCCGCGGTACTTCTTATAGAGCGCTTCCAGTTCCTTGTACTGAGGTGTGAATCCACAGCGGGTAGCGGTGTTGACAATCAGTAGCACCTTCCCTTTGTAGTCAGAGAGTGATACATCCTGACCTGCATAATCCTTTACCTTGAAATCATAAACACTCTGTGCTGAAAGCGTCAGCACACAAACCGTTGCCATGAGGCAAAATAGTAATCTTCTCATAATCATTTTAGTATTGCTATAGTTATCTGATAAAATTCATGAACTGCGGGCGTTCGTCGCGTTTGGGAGCAGGATCTCCGTCGGCATGGATCTTCTGCAGCAAGAAGGCCATATTGGTCGCCAGAGTGCGCATGGTCTGCATGCCCTCGGTATCGAGCTTTACCTCGCCCTTGCCTGCACCATAGGCAATGTTCCAGTACTGTGAGGTGACCACGGGCATGTTCATCATCTCGAACATCATGTTCATCGTCTGGAGTGTGGCCGTAGCGCCGCCTCGCCGACAGACGGCCAAGGCTGCTGCGGGCTTGTTCTGCACTAGATGGCCTGCCGAGAAGAACAACCGCTGCATCAGAGACAGTACGCCGCCATTGGGTTGGCCGTAATAGACGGGTGTACCCACGATGAGGGAATCTGCTGTGGCCATCTTCCCGGTAATCACGCTGCAAAGGTCGTCGTCGAACACGCAGCCTTTCCCGTCGTTTTGATGGCATCCGCCGCAATTGATGCACATGCGGACGGGCTTTCGGCCTATCTGTACGATTTCCGTTTCTATGCCCTGCTTCTGCAACGTCGTCTCTATCTCCTTCAGACAGCAGAACGTGTTGCCGTCAGGTCTCGGACTGCCGTTGATCATGAGCACTTTGCATTGCTTGCCCGTCACCGTATTCAACATGGCCGATACGGGCGATACGACAGCCGCTCCTGCAGCCGCCATCGTGGCTTTCTTGATGAAATCTCTTCTATCCATAGATACTTGGTTTTTGTGTATAATTGTCATTTATCCTAAATAATGTTGCAAAGTTAGGCATTTAGGATGAATTCTGAGGAATAATGTGTAATTTTGTAGCTGATTTTGAGAATTATTAAGTAAAACGATGGAGCAACGGATATATATTGCCATCGACCTGAAGTCGTTCTACGCTTCAGTAGAGTGTGTGGACAGAGGGCTTGACCCGCTGACCACGAATCTCGTCGTGGCAGATGTGTTGAGGACAGAGAAAACCATCTGCCTGGCTGTCTCTCCGTCGCTGAAAGCTTACGGCATCGGTGGTCGTGCGCGACTGTTCGAGGTGGTTCAGAGAGTGCGCGATGTGAACAACGAGCGCAGAAGGGCTGCTGGATGGAGAATGACAGGCAAATCGTTCAACGATCCGGAGGTACAGGCGCATCCTGACCTCGAACTCGACTATATCGCTGCACCACCACGCATGGCACACTACATGGAGGTGAGCACCAAAGTCTATCAGACCTACCTGAAATACATTGCTCCTGAAGATATACATGTCTATAGCATCGATGAGGTGTTCATGGATGTGACGGCCTATCTGCGTACTTATAAGTTGACAGCCCATGAGTTGGCGATGAAGATGATCCGTGACGTGCTGGCTACAACAGGCATCACGGCAACGGCTGGTATCGGCACGAACATGTATCTGGCAAAGGTGGCGATGGATATTGTGGCCAAGAAAGTGCCTGCCGATAAAGATGGCGTGCGAATAGCGGAATTGGATGAAATGTCGTATCGACGTGAGCTTTGGGACTACCGACCTCTGACTAAGTTCTGGAGAGTAGGGCATGGCATAGCCGAGAAACTGGCTGTCTATGGTATCGACACGATGGGAAAGATAGCCCGAATGTCAGTACAGAACGAAGGATTGCTTTACCGGCTTTTTGGCGTGAATGCAGAACTGCTGATAGACCATGCCTGGGGTTGGGAGCCATGTACGATGGAGGCTGTGAAGGCATATCGCCCGGAGACGAATTCCTTCAGCAGCGGACAGGTGTTGCAGGAGCCTTATACTTTCAAGAAAGCCCGGGTGGTGATACGGGAGATGGCTGAGGGAATGGCTCTCGACCTCGTATCGAAGCGGCTGGTGACTGACCAGCTGGTGCTGACTGTCGGCTATGATGCGGAGAGTCTGACACGTCCCGAAATCCAAGAAAAGTATCATGGTGAGATTACCACCAACTACTACGGAAAGGCTGTACCGAAGCATGCTCACGGCACATTCAACTTTGAAAGGCCGACCTCATCGTCGCGGCTCATCATGGATGGGACCACAGAATTGTTTGACCGTTGTGTGAATCCTGATTTGTTGATCCGCAGGCTGAACCTGACAACGAACCATGTGGTAGGCGAAGCATCAGTTTCTGCACAAGAGAACGCTCCCCAGCAGCTCGATCTCTTTACAGACTACGAGGCATTAGCCCAGCAGCGTCGGGAGGAGCAAGCCGAACTTGACAAAGAGCGGAGGATACAGGAGGCACAATTGAAAATCAAGAAGCGTTTCGGCAAGAATGCCATCCTCCGAGGTCTGAACTTCGAGGAAGGTGCCACAGCCAAGGAACGTAACAAACAGATAGGAGGACACAAGGCATGACCAACGATTACGACGATATCATCAATCTGCCACATTACGAGCCAAAGCATCATCCGAGGATGTCGATGTGGAACCGTGCAGCCCAGTTTGCACCCTTTGCTGCATTGACAGGCTTTGAAGATGCTATTAGAGATGCTAAAGAGAAAATGCAGGTGTAATTAATGTCATTTTAATGTGGGGGATGCCGTCGAGCATGAAAGTTTCGGAGGATTGCCTGAATCCTACACTTTCATAGAAGCCTTTGGCATACTCCTGTGCCTCAATGTCTATTTGCTTTGCACCGAAGTGCTCCTTTGCTGCTTCAATGGCATGAAGCATGATCTGCTTGCCATAGCCTTTGCCTCGCTCTGTTGTTATAACCCTTCCGATGGAAATTTCCTGCATGTGAGTACCTGCAGGACATACACGAGCCAAGGCAACCACCTTGTCTGCAACAGTCAGCCATAGGTGAATGGACTCCTGATCATCATAGTCCATATCCTGATAGACACAATCCTGCTCAACGACAAAGACTTCGCTGCGAACTCTCAGGAGCTCGTATAGTTCGTCTACCGTCAGTTTCTGGAATGATTTCTGATGAAGTATTGGTTTGTCATAGAGTTTCTGGTAAGCGAGACGCTCATCTCCGTTGGCAAGGTAGATGATGCCACAATAGGTGAAGCCGTGCTTCTCGATGTTGTGCTGCATGATGCGATTATCCTTATGGGTGTCGATGCGGATGTTTGCATCATGCGAGAAGCAGAAATCCATGATGTCGCTGAAGATGCCGTGAACACCTGGATAGCTGGCGATACGATGGACGACATGATAGGGTAGGGTGTCGTCTATCCACTCGCCATTGTATATCTTTGAATAGGTAGGCTCAGGGGAGAGCAGGAAAGCGAAATAGGCGATGATGCGATCTGTATCTTCAATGACAAAGCCACCATGCTTCTCTATATCGCTGAAGATGACGGCCTCAGACGGGTAGCCGTCTCCCCATTGGTGCATGTTGCCTGAAGACCGCATGATTTTCTTTGCGGCCTCCATCACCTGCATAATATCGGTGATATCCGTTGGTCTTGCTTCCCTGACGTTCCTATTCATACATCAATGTCTCTGCCTCCATCAGAAAGATGAAGACAGAGACAAACATTTATCCTATTGATTACATCATAGCGGTGAGGAAATTCTCGTAACCCAGCTTGTCGATATAGTTGAGGTACTGAGCCTCCCAAGCCATGTGGTCCTTCTCGTCGTCAATCCATTTCTCGATGAGTTTCTTCGTGGGATAGTCATCGTTGAAAGCCTCTGCCAATTCGCTCAGCATCTTGACAGCGTTCGGCTCATAGTCCGACTCAATCTGCTGCTTAGGATCATCATAGAAGGGGAACTCTACGGTCTTCATAGCCTCCTGCAGGTCAGCGGGCTTGCAGCCAAGCTCTACCAAGCGGTTCAGCACCTCTTCGGCCTCGTCCCACTCCTCTTCAGCTTCTTCCTTCCACTTGTCAGCCAACTTGTTCCAGCCATTCAGACGGCAGTATGCCGAGAAGGCAAAGTGTTGCTTACTGTTTCCAAACCAAATTGCACCAAGCTGTGCAAACTGCTTCAAAGCTTCTTCTTTAGTCATAATTTTGTTGTTTTAAAGGGTTATTGATATTTTGTAAACTGATACTTATTTCTTTAGTGTATCAATGATTGAATCAAGTTCCTGCGCCAGACGCGAATAGTCTTTTGGCTTAAGTGGGCAGGCTGAGAATATCTCGCCCATGCCTTTGGGAATTGAGTTATAAGCCTGTTCCTCCATCGCCTTTCCTTTTTCAGTCAGACTGACAATCTGCTGGCGCTTGTCTTGCTCGCCTTTTTTGCGAGAGACGATACCAAGTTTCTCCATGCGCTGGAGTAGGGGAGTGATGGTGTTCGTCTCTAACAACAAGCGATGGGCAATGTCGTTAACAGGTTGGTTGTCCTTCTCCCAAAGCACCATCAGCACCAGGTACTGCGGATAGGTAATGCCCAGTTCCGTCAGCATCGGCGTATAGGCCTGTGTCACCAGTCGCGCAGCCGAATAAAGACGAAAGCAAATCTGATTGTCGAGTTGTAATTCTGCGTATGCCATTTTACCTTTTTACTTTTTTACCTTTTTACTTTTTCAGAGCATGGCCTCCACGTCCTTCTCGAAGTCCTTTGGCTCAGTCGTAGGCGCGTAGCGCTTAATGGTCTCACCATCCTTCGAGATGAGGAACTTGGTGAAGTTCCAAAGAATGTCGCTGTCTTTTTCAACGCTCTTGCTGAGTTTCTTCAAGAGAGCGTGTGTAGCTTTAGCCTTCAACCCTTTATATTCTTCTGTAGGAGCCTGTGCCTTCAGGTACTCGAAAATGGGTTCTGCAGCGGGGCCGTTCACGTCGCCTTTTTTCATAATCTGGAAAGTCACGCCGTAGTTCAACTGGCAGAACTCCTCTATCTGTCCGTCAGAACCTGGATCCTGCTCCTTGAATTGGTTGCAGGGGAAGCCGATGATGACCAGACCCTTATCCTTATACTTCTGGTTCAACTCCTCCAGTCCTGCAAACTGGGGTGTAAACCCACACTTGCTGGCTGTGTTCACAATCAGCAGTACCTTACCTTCGAACTGAGAGAAGTCTATCTCCTTGCCTTTGCTCGTCAGAGCCTTGAAATCATAAATCTTTGCCATTTCCTTATTATATTTAATTGTTGTTTCTATCGTTCACGATGCAAAGGTAAGAATAATAATTTATATCGCAAGCGATTTATTCAAAACTTTAAGTTTGTTTAACAATGTGTCGGTTGCGATATAAATAGTATTTGTGTAGAAAAAAAGGGAGTAACACCCGTTATGATGCTACTCACTGCTGTTTTATTCAAGATGCGATCCTCATTATCCTACCTCAATGGCTTTGGTGACCTTGAATCCATCTTCGGCATGGTGACCGTTAGGGGGCAGTTAAACAATGGGTGTCAGCAGAGAGTACAGATAGCTGCCAAAGGATATGAGCAGCCTGATTTATACGAGTTCTTTACCGAATGGTGACAGAGCCAGCTTTGCCAAACGAAAGTGCATCTTCCCGAAGGGGATGCCAATGATGGTGATGCAGAAAATGAGGCCATAGAAAACATGGGTAAGCCATATCCAGATGCCACCTACGAAGAACCACAGCACATTCATGAATATGCTCAGACAACCTGGTTGTGATGGCTTCCACTTCACTTTTGTACCAAATGGCCAGATGGCCAGCATACCCAGTTTCATGCTCTGCAAGCCGAATGGAATGCCGATGATAGTTGTCATCAGCACCAGTCCGGCGATGAAATACTCCAGGGCAATATGCAGCCCGCCAAAGACAATCCAGATAATGTTTCCCAAAGTCTTCATATAACAACAGCCGTTCCGCTGGTGGCCACCATGAGCATGGAACCATTGGCTCCGATGGTCTCGTAGTCGATGTCGATGCCGACAATAGCATTAGCTCCAAGTGCCTGGGCACGTTGCATCATTTCCTGCATGGAAGAATCCTTGGCCTCGATGAGGATTTTCTCGTACGAACCGCTGCGTCCGCCGAAGAAGTCGGTGAGACCAGCCATGAAGTCTTTAAGCACATTAGCACCTATAATGACTTCGCCTGTCACCACTCCTTTGTATTCACGGATGGGGCGACCTTCAATCTGTGGGGTTGTTGATAGTATCATAATAGTTTCTTTTTAAATGTTTCTATCTGTTAGACGTAAGATATGGGCGAAAAGTTGCAATTAGATCTAGTGTCGATGGTCATCATATCAATAAAACAGTTTCTTCCATATCCACAAGACGGTGACGGCACCAACTACGCAAAAAACAAAGTTGGTGAGATAGCCTTTGCCAAGCAGCTCAATGTTCAGCAAGTGGCTGATGAATGTACCCACATAGCTGCCAATGATACCCATGATAAGGTTCATGCAGCAACCTTTTCCTTCGCCGATCATGATACGGTTGGCAACGTAACCAACAAGGATACCAGTCAGTATCGGCCAAGCTGTGAAATCTGCAATATGTTCTAACATGTCTTTTGTAAACTTATAAGCATTGCCGACTTTCTGACTCTGTATCTTCTACTTCACAATGTATGAACCCCATTTCCATGGCCTTCTCCTGGTTCATCAGGAAATAGATGGCTTCGCCCTCGTTGCAGAGTTCTCCCTTTGAATTGGTTATCTCTGCATTGATATATACCAGATTACGAACTTGTTTCGAGGCTTTAGCACGTATCGTCAGTTCTGGTTCTGTCGTCTGAATGGCTTTCTTGAACTTTACATTCAACTGTACAGTATAGCCGCTGGTCTGCAATTTTCGGGTGACCACCCATCCACATACCTCGTCAATCAGTGTGCTGAGTATGCCGCCGTGCATGGTGTTCACCCATCCCTGATAATTGTGCTCAGGATGCCACTTACTTACGATATAGTCACCATCCTCGTAGAACTCCAGATGAAGCCCGATAGGATTGTCAGGACAACAGCCGAAGCAGTTGTACTCAGGATGGTTTCGCCAAGGGTTGATAATCTTCTTCATCTTTACAGATTACCAACAATAGCCAGAATCTTCTGCTTGACGTCGTCTGTCTTCTGCTCGTCAATCTTGGCAGTCACGATGCCACTGTCCTCTACACCCCAATAGTTGCAGATGTCGTGGTACTCAGCTGTTGCGCCACTATATACATTTGGCGAATAGGATGACATCAGCAGTGCCATCTTCTTTACTTTAGCAGGTGCATTCACACAGTACATACGCTGAATAGGAGCCTGAATCTGTGCGCAGAGCGTGAAGTAATAGATGGGTGCAGCCAACACGAGCACCTCTGCCTCTGCCATTAACGGATACAGTTCCTGCATATCATCCTTCTGGATGCAGGCACCGTTACCTTTGTCATGACAATACTCGCAAGCCAGACAACCCGCAACCTTCTTTCTCGAAACGTTGACCAGTGTAACCTGATGACCTGCTGCTTCGGCAGCCTTCTTATACTCTTCCGCCATCCATGCGGTGTTGCCGTTTGCTCGTGGTGAGCCTTGTAAAATCAGAATGTTCATAATCGTATTTTGTTTAGCGTAAATCCTTAAACTTTGTTCTTTTTTGATAAAAGCGAATAAATTCGAGCGGTAATAACCTTGCAAATATACGGAATTTGCGGCAAAATCCTTATATTTGCACCTTAAATTTAACAATAGTTGATTGTTTAGTAAGAAATGATAGAAATTAGGGCTATGAGAAAGAACATTATCAACATGGCAGCCATTGGTTTTTACACTTTGGCGCTGACAGCTTGCGGAAACGCAGCAAGTAACCAACCAGAAGCAAAGGCAGATAAAGCCGCAACAGAGATTCCAGCCGACAGCATCATCAAACTGCTGGAGCCTGACAAGACACTTGATGCCTCACTGATGCAGGCACTCACTGACCGTGCTTCCCAACGCGAATTTGCCGATAAGCAGCTCTCGCTCGAAGACCTTTCTTCTCTGCTCTGGGCTGCCAATGGCGTCAATCGCGAGGACGGCAAGCGAACAGCTCCTTCTGCCGTCAATGCGCAGGATGTTGACATCTATGTCTCTATGGCCAGCGGAGCCTACCTCTATGATGCAAAACAGAGCCAGCTTACCCGTATTACCACAGAAGACCTTCGTTCTGCAGTTTGTGGCAAGCAGCCAATGGAAGCTCCAGTATTCCTTGTGATGGTAGCCGATATCTCACGCTATCCTGAAGGACTTGCCTCGCAGCGTCCCCTCGTTGAGTCGTTTGCCGCAATGGATGCCGGATATGTGTCACAAAACATCTGTCTCTATTGCTCAGCGGCTAAACTCGCTACCGTTCCCCGTGCATCGATGGACAAAGAGGCACTTACAAAGTCGCTCAACCTGAAAGATACTCAGATCCCGCTGCTCAACAACCCAGTAGGGTATATGAAGTAATATGTGATTTGTCGCATAACGTAAGGATAGTATTCACACGCTTGGGAGAAGGTTAAAGCTAGATCGGATCAATGAAGTTTTGACAGATTAGTAGAGTATGACAGAGAAAGAGAAGATGTTGGCGGGACTGGTTTACGATGCCGTCTCCCCTGAACTACAAGAAGGTTTGCAAGCTACGAGAGAAGCCTTGCATGAGTTCAACATGCTCCGTCCATCAGAGACTCAGCGAATGAAGGAGATTCTGAAACGTCTGCTGGGATATACTGGCGACGATAATTTCCTCATCAATCAGCCGTTCCGCTGCGACTACGGCAAACAGATCAGCATTGGTAAACGCTTCTTTGCCAACTTCAACTTCACCATTCTCGATGAAGCACCTGTCAGCATTGGCGATGACTGTTTTATCGGTCCCAACGTCAGCATCTATACAGCATGCCATAGTACAGACCCTGTAGAACGTAATACCCGTCGGGAATGGGCAAAGCCTGTCTCTATAGGTCATAATGTGTGGATTGGTGGAAGCGTAACCATTCTGCCTGGAGTAACTATCGGTGATAATGTCTCAATAGGTGCCGGCTCTGTGGTGGTAAAGGATATCCCGTCAAACACAGTAGCCGTAGGCAATCCCTGTAAGGTTATTAAAAGTATATGATATGGTACAGCAATTAGAAATAACGCTAAGGCCCAAGTCTCGCGGATTCCATTTGGTGACCAGTGAGATAATGAGTCAGCTGCCCAAGTTACCGAAGACGGGCATCATGAATATTTTCTGCAAGCATACGAGCTGCGGACTGAGCATCAATGAGAACGCAGACCCTGATGTACGTGTGGATATGGAGACCATTTTCAACCGCCTCGTCCCTGAGAACAGACCAGAATACGAGCATACACTAGAGGGTGCCGACGATATGCCTGCCCATGCCAAGTCAACGTTGAGTGGCGTTAGCTTAGCCATTCCCATTACGGATGGTCGACTGAACATGGGCACCTGGCAAGGAATCTACTTCTGCGAATATAGGAATTACGGTGGAGCAAGAAGGTTGGTCGTTACGATTATAGGAGAGTAAGTATCTCTATTTTTGGATTATTAAATATATAAGTGCAATCTGGGCTAACAGAATTAGTGGAAGGCCATACTTGAACTTTTTGTGCATCGTCTTGTGGTGCCATACTTTCATGCCCAGCAATGCACCGATACTACCTCCAAGAACAGCCAGTCCAAGAAGTGTAGCTTCTCTGATACGCCATTTTGCCCGTTTCGCCTTGGACTTGTCAATACCATAGACAAAGAAGGTCGCAATGTTGAGAGCAATGAGGTAATATACTATTGTCTGTGTCATGTCCAAAACTCCTTATCTCCTGTCTCTTTCATTTCACCCTGGCACTTAGGGCAGGTCTTGCCATTCCAAATTCTGATCTTATCGCTGCCACATTGCAAGCACAGACGGCCCACCTCGCTTCTGTAAGATGGAGCCACATCGGCGATGATACCTCCCACAACAATGTTCTGGATGGTATGGCAGTCTGGACAGAGCATGGGCGTAATCTGCTGACGGAACAGGCCGCGCCCCTCATACACCTCAGCTTCGTAGCCACAGACATTACAGCGATATTTCAACTTCCAAGACATAACTTCTTTATAGCATTTCTTCTAATCTCTTGCTAAATACTATTAAAATAACGCACAAAGGTATTCATTTTTGCTCAATTTTTCGGGAATTTGCACACACATTTAACAATAGTTGAATTTTGACGCGACTCTGCAGAGTAGATGCAAGCATCTTTCTGCTCTCGTTACTGTGACCTACGAAGGGAACTGCCGAGGGATGTACCTTGGTCAAAGAGCCACGACCGGGAGTTGGTTTAAGCCTATATAACGCAAAAATCCCAGCCTTTCGACTGGGATTTGCGCTTCAGGATGGGCTTGGATTTAAGAAGATGAAATCTGTAGAAATCTTTGGAAATCATAAGAAACTGAAAAACAATAAGTTATAAACAATGTTAGAAACGTGTTCAAAAGTTAAAATTTCGCTAACTTTCAAAAAATGGGTGCAAATTGGGTGCAACTTTCGGAGATAATGTGTATCTTTGCACCCAGTTAAACGTATAAGTTATGGCACAATTTTTTCTTAGAACGAAAAGAGAAACGGGGGAGTCTCCCCTTTATACCAAAATAAGACGCAATGGAATGCAGATGTATATATGTACGGGCATACGTGTAGATATACAAGAGTGGAATAAGGCGCAAAAGAGCCTTGCGGCTATGCGACGTTATGAGAATACTGAAGAAGGAGCTAAAGTCCATGATCTGCAAATGAAGGCAACAAAGACCATTGACACGCTTTATGCCGAGAACAAAATAAATACAAAGGAAGACAAGGCCATTATTGAGCAGGCTTTATCTGCCATTGTCAATGGCACCGTAGAGGAAATCCAGCAAGTAGCAAAGGTTGCCACTGCAAGGTCAAGGACAACAGTATTGGGCTTCTTTGATTATTTCTATGCAGGAATCTCAGATGGGTCCATCCGTCACGGCAACAATTCCGACTATTCTCCTGGCACAGTTGTCGTATGGAAAGCATTTGGCGAGAATCTAAAGGAATATTGCAAGAAAGACATTCCATTTGATGATATTGACAAACCTTTTGCAGATAGGTTTACGCTTTATCTGCTGAAGCAAGGGTATATGTCGAACACCATCAATAAAAAGGTTTCCTGTTTTCGTAAACTCTGCAATCTTGCAGCCATGGAGGGTTACAACAAGAATGCCGTTTCCCTGAGAGTCTGGAAAGACAAAGCAGTAAAGGAGATAGACAAGCGAGCAGAGATATACCTGACAGACGAGGAGATTGATGCTATGTATGCGCAGGAACTTACAGGCGACAATGAAATCGTTCGTGATATCTTCCTGCTGGGTTACTTTAGTTGCCAGCGTTATAGCGACTACTGCAAGTTGAGGGAAGAGAATTTCATCACCTATAATAAAAGCGGCTTGATTACTTTGACGCAGAAGAAGACTAAAAAGAAGGTAGAAGTGCCTATTTTCGATGATCGCGTCTATGAACTCTGTGAAAAGTATCATTACGACTTCCCAGAAATAGATGTTCAGAAAATGAATTTGAAGATTAAGGCTGTAGGGTATGAGTTGTCAAAAACCGTTCCCTCTTTTCGTGAAAAGTATGTAACGGTATTGACGACTGTGGAGAAACGGTCGGAGAATACCTATGAAAAGCTGCTGGAAAAGAAGAACAAAGGCATCAAGTTTACGGAAAACGAACGTAAGTGGTTTCACAAACTGGATAAATGGGCCAAGATTAGAAATGGTTCCCCTCTTTTTGAAAGGAACAAGCATGGTGAAGTTGTGCGTTCCAAATACGAACTGATATGCTCACATACGGCACGAAGGAGCGGTACCACTAACCTATATAAATTAGGTGTGCTGTCGGACCTGGAACTCCGTAGTATAACCGGCCACGAGTCGCAGAAGAACTTTGAGGGCTACATCCGGATAGGCATCTCGGAGCAGGCCCAAAGAGTAGGCGATAAGATTAAGGCTGCTATGGAAGCGAAAAAACAGGTTGACAAGTAGAAAAACACTAAGCGGTTTCAACTGTCAACCAGTCAAATGATGAAAATATGCACGAAAAACAACTTTTTCCTCGCAAAAACATTAGAAAAAAGTTGGATTTCGTGCTAGTTTTAAAAAATAGTTGTACCTTTGCACCAAATTATAAAAGACGGTAATTATGGAGAGTCGCAATATTATAGGTAGAGATCGTGAAATGGCAGAATTACAACGATGCTTGGACTCCGATCGTTCAGAACTTGTCATCGTTTATGGAAGACGACGTGTTGGTAAAACATTTTTGGTAGACCAATTCTTCAATGAAACGTATGACTTTACTTTTGTCGGTGGCCACAAGCTATCACAGCGCATCCAGCTCCGTAATTTTGCCAAGGTATTGAAGAAGGCAATGAAGGAGCGGGCTCTACGTAAGTTTGCCGACTGGTTTGATGCATTTGACACCCTAGAGGAATATCTTGAATCTTTACCATTAGCAAGGAAGAAAGTGGTGTTTATCGATGAAATGCCTTGGATAGACTCGCTTCGTTCCAACTTCACAGAAGCATTTGAAAACTTCTGGAATGGGTGGGCGGCACGCCGTAAAGACATTATGTTTATTGCCAGCGGCTCAGCTACATCATGGATGATTGACAATCTTGTGGAAAACCAAGGAGGCTTACATGCCCGCATAACTAGCCAGATATATCTTCGCCCATTTAGTCTGAATGAGACCGAGC
>SUYH01000019.1 GCA_015060535.1 Prevotella sp. | reverse complement strand
GAAACGGTGATTGAACACATGCGTGACTATGCCGGCAGTATTAGCGAAGGCATGATCAAGGCTGTCTTTGATGCACTGGTTTCGACAATGAAAAGTTGGATGCCTATGGGGCACAACATCAAGATAGATGGGCTGGGTGTGTTCTCGCTGACATTGGGCTTTGATGAGTCGACCCCGTCGGAAAAGGAAGAATTGAAGAATACTGATGAAGCCCCGAAGACAAAATACAGACACGTTTGCATCAAGGGCATCAACTTCAAGCCCGATCAGAAGCTGTTGCAGGCGTTGAACAAAGAAGCCACCTTTGAACGTGGTGAAATAGACGTTCAGGTGCCGCAGAAAACGAAGCTCAGCCTTGAGGAACGACTGGAAAGAGCCAAAGCCATCATCGAGAAGAACGGCTTCATGACGCTCTACGACTATGCCAATGCCACCCATCAGAGCCGTTCCGTTGCCTCGAAAGACCTGCGAAAGATCGTTGCCGACCCCACCTCAGGCATCACTACTCGAGGCAGCCATTCACACAAGGTATGGATAGCGAAAGATTAGTTATTGCCTTGCTCTAGGCTTTTAAGCAAACACGCATGCGCTGAATATCCTGAATGTTACTGATGATGCTGATAATGCCCAATGTCAACAGCAGCGAAAGACTTGTAGCTGCTAAAATGCGAGAATTCTCTGACAACCAAAGTAGAATGCCTGTTTGAACTTGGAAGGTGAAAAGGGGTACATCAGCAGGTGTGGACAGCACGTAGGTGATAGATACTGCGCCACATATAATGCCAACGACAAAGGCTGCCACCATCAACATCTATCAATTACTCGCGGTTTCCGACTGCAAAGATATGGATAGTTTCGTATATGACCAAATTTCTGGAATAATCTGTACACAATTTGTGATAAATAACATAAAAACAACGAGATATATTTTGTGGAATGGAGAAAAGAATGTATTTTTGCAGTAGAAAACAAATAAATAAAAAACAAATTATGAAGAAAGTCGTATTGATTACAGGAGCCACAAGTGGTATAGGACTGGCGTGTGCAAGGAAATTTGCCGAGAACGGTGACAGGCTGATTCTTACAGGAAGAAACGAAAACCGTCTAGCAGACATAAAGAAAGAACTGACTGAAAAAGGATGTGAGGTGATGACGCTAACCTTCGACGTAAGAGATAGTGAGAAGGCAGCGAAATATATCGAGATGCTGCCTGAAGAATGGCAGGAGATAGACGTGTTGGTGAACAATGCCGGACTGGCTTTGGGACTGGAACCAGAATACGAAGGCAATCTGGATGATTGGGGAACCATGATTGACACCAACATCAAAGGCCTGCTGACGATGACAAGACTGGTGGTGCCAGGCATGGTGCAACGCAATCGCGGACATATCATCAACGTGGGCTCTGTTGCTGGCGATGCAGCCTATGCAGGAGGCAATGTGTATTGTGCCACAAAGGCTGCGGTCAAAGCTCTTTCTGATGGTTTGCGCATTGATGTTGCAAATACAGCTATCCGAGTAACCAATCTGAAGCCGGGCCTTGTGGAAACCAACTTCAGCAATATCCGCTTCCGTGGTGACAACGAGCGGGCAGCCAACGTATATAAAGGCATCAAGCCTCTAACAGGCGATGATATTGCCGATGTTGCCGTTTATGCCGCCAATGCTCCAGAGCATGTACAAATAGCAGAGGTGCTCATCCTGGCTACACACCAAGCAAGTGGAAGCGTGATTGTCAGGAAGTAACGAGCCGTTTTATTGTTTTGCGTCACTATTTGGTTACATACGGGCTTTTTGTTTCTCGCCGGCACCAGAGCCACGATACTTAGAACGGGCCTCGTTGAACTTCCATGTCAGATTGAGAATGAAGGTGCGACGCGTAGGATTAAGTACTGTCAGTTCGCGTGGACCATATATGGTAGCCTTGGTCTCATTATATATTTGTTTGTTTGACGTCGCATTGTTTTAAAAAGTTGCAAAGTCGCTTATTATTTAATTATTCAATTCTTCAATTCTTGATATCTAGTCATAAAGAAACAATTAACACCCGTGTCATCAGTTGCGCCTTTATCGTGCTGGCACTGGCTGTCTTCAAGCCCTTCGGACTCGAAGTGTGGCAATGGCAGGCCTATGTTCATTTGTTGGCGATATTTGCATTGGGCTTGCTGAGTTGTTTCCTGACGGAAGTCATCCTGCGATACATTGTCCGCATGCCACGCTCCTACGATCGTGGTGTCAGCTATATCATCAGTCGTAATCTCCGTTTCCAATGCATTAACACGCCGTTGGTGTCACTGCTCATCTGCCTATACCGCCATTTTGCGATGAGCGATTTGGTCGAGGCCAATAGATTGTCCTTGAGTAATTATCTGGAGACATTGGTAATTATTGCCTTCCTTTCTTTCGCCATTGGCCTCTATTGGCGATTCAAGTTCCGTAGCCGTTATCTGGCTGCAGAACTTGAGGAAACCCGTCTGCTGAACCAGCAACTGAAGAATATGCAGGTGGAGGCCTCTCCCGAACCTTCTCTCACCCTTACTGGCACCACCAACGAGTCCATCAGCCTCGACGTTTCTGACCTATTATATATCGAAGCGGTAGGTAATTATGTTAAGGTGATGAGTAAGCAGACTGACGGTGAGGTGCATACCACCATGCTTCGAGCCACGATGAAACAGATGGAAGACGCGCTTCAGGCTTATCCCATGATAGTGCGTTGCCATCGTGCCTTTATGGTGAATCTCGGTCAGGTGGAGCAAATCTCTTCTAATTCTCGTGCCATGCAACTCGTGATGCGTCACAGCCACGATGCCATTCCCGTTTCGCGCAGCAATGTCAATAAACTGAAGGAGCTCCTGGGCTAGCTATTTTTTCAGCTGCTTAATCAGGAATCTCGATACGATGTCGGTTGTGCGGTATATGTTCTGGGAGAATCCATGGTCGAAGTATTCCTGAATCACCAGTTCGTTCAGAGGTCCTTCTTTACGACCACCAACCCCGTGACAGATAATCACCATCGGACATTTACATTTTGCGGGGATTTTTTCACATTTTTCCTTTTCGTACTATTTAACCTTTTAGTCTATGGAATTATGTCTGTTCTTTTTTCAATGTAAACTCAAATACAAGACCGCCGTTTGGGGCGAGGTGGGCAGTAATGGTACCGCCATGCAGAAGGACGGCATTTTTTACGATGGCGAGGCCGAGGCCTGTGCCTCCCATGCTGCGGCTGCGGCTCTTGTCGATACGGTAGAAGCGTTCGAAGATGCGCAGGAGATGCTCTGGGGCGATGCCCACACCATTATCGCTGAAGCGGAACGTCCAACTGTCGTCAGTCTGTTCTGCGCTGATGTCGATGGTGGTGCCCTCGCCAGCATAATTGATAGCATTATCGACAAGGTTACGGAAAATGCTGTAAATGAGCGAGGGATTACCCTTGATGACGATATGTTGCGGTAGGCAGTTGTTGAGTGTCATGTGGCGTTTCTTCAAGGCGATGGCGGTTTCCTCGACGATATCGCCGACGATGGCCGACACGTCGGTGCGCTCCATCGTCAACTGGTGGGCTGCATAGTCCATGCGGTTCAACGTTGAAATATCTTGCAACAAGGCCGTTAGTCGTTGGGCTTGTGCATTGGTACGCTGGATGAACTGCCGTTGCGTTTCAGATGGCATCTGCGGATCATCAAGGATGGTGTCGGTATAGCCGAGAATACTGGCCACAGGAGTCTTCAACTCGTGGGCGATGTTCTGCGTCAGTTCGCGACGCATCTGATTCTCTTTGGCAGCCTGCTCGCGACTGATACGCTCGTCCATCCGTCGGGCATAGCGATGTAGCAGGAATGCCAATCCTGCCATCACTACGAGCGAGAACAACAACAAGTGCCAGTCGCTGACCTCTTCAAAAGGTTCTAAATGCGTCCGGTCGTAGTCCTCAAATAGGATAAAAATCAGCGCATAGACAGCAAACACCACCATCACGCTGACGAACATCTTCCGGCCTTCACTCAATTTCTTCATGCCTCAAACATATAGCCGTATCCTTGACGGCTGACAATGCAACTACTATAGCGACCTATCTTCTTCCGCATACGGGTGATGTTTACATCTACCGTGCGGTCGCTAACTACGACGTCTTCAGGCCATATGGCATCAAAGATCTGTTGGCGTGAGAATACTTGTCCGCGATGACGCAGAAGCAGTCCCAGCAGTTCAAACTCTGTCTTGGTAAGATTCACACTCTCTCCATCAACCATCGTTGTCTTCTTGTTGAGGTCGAGCACAAGCCCCTCGAAAGAAATGAAATTCTCTGCAATAGCATTTGACAGGCTCCTGGCGAGCACCGCCTTCACACGGGCCACTACTTCGCGCACGGAGAACGGCTTCGTTACATAGTCGTCTGCCCCTAGGCCAAAGCCTTTCAGGGTATCGTCCTCCGTATCCTTCGCGGTCAGGAAAATAATAGGTATACGCGAAGTGTTCTCATCACCTTTGAGCCTTTTGGCCAGTTCGAAGCCTGACATGCCAGGCATCATTACGTCGAGTAGCAGCAAGTCGTATTGGGAGGGATTTTTATCCATCGCCATCTCGCCCGAATATGCCGCTTCGGCTTCATAGCCTGCCGCCTTCAGGTTATAGAGCAGAATCTCGCACAGATCCTGCTCGTCGTCCACCACAAGTATTCTTTTCTCTGTCATATATCGGCTACAAAGGTACAAAGAATTGACCGAAGAGCCAAATTATACGGTTATTTCTTTAGTGCGTTTTCTTTGTTGTTTCTGGTAATGACAACCGACAGGAGCATCGAAAGGACGAGGACACCGAAGATGACGGCAAGGCTGACGGGCGTGGGAACTTCAATGTGCGGCATGTTGAGGTTCAGACCCAACAGTGTGCCGAGGGCGTTGATGTATTCGTTCATCGCCAGCAGCATTTTTACGCCCACGAAGATGAGAATGATGCCGAGGCCGTATTTTAGATAGGTGAAGTACTTGGCGACGGCGGCCAGTGCGAAGTAGAGGGCACGGAGGCCGAGGATGGCGAAGATGTTGGAGGTGAGCACGATGAACGGGTCGCGGCTGACACTGAACACGGCGGGGATGCTGTCGACGGCAAAGGCTACGTCGGTGGTCTCGATGACCAGCAGGGCAACGAAGAGCGGCGTGGCCAGCCGTCGGCCATTCTCCACGATGAAGAACCGCTCGCCGTGCATCTTTTCGGTCACGGGATAGACCTTGCGGAACCACCGCACGATGATGTTCTGCGAGGGGTCGGTCTGTGAGTCATCGTTGTGCGCGAACATCTTTCCTCCAGTATAGAGCAGGAACAGACCGAACAAGCCCAGCACCCACTCGAAACGCTCGACCATCGCCGCGCCGGCAAATATAAAGATGCTGCGTAGGACGAGTGCGCCGAAGATGCCCCAAAAGAGCACCTCGTGCTGATACTTGCGCTCGATGCCGAAGAACGAGAACAGCATGAGGAACACGAACAGATTGTCCATCGACAGCGACTTCTCTATCAGGTAGCCCGCCAGAAACTCCATCGCCTTCTCTTGTGGCTCAACGGGATAGAACAGGTAGATGCCCGCACAGAACACCAGTGACACGCCTATCCAGACAGCGGTCATCTGTAGTGCCTCGCGGACATTCACCTCGTGCTGTCCTTTCTTGCCGAACATCTTCAGGTCGGCCACCAGCATCAGCAATACCAATACATAGAATACAATCCAAGCCCACAGGGGCAGTCCCATTAACACCATAGCAATCTCTTTTTTTGCGTGCAAAGGTACGGATAAATGCGCATATTCCGCCCCTATCCCTCATTACAATGTTGTTACATTCGTAATGGTGAGCAGAATGCCGCGCCGATAAAAAAGATATTCTCTGGTGTAAATGTCATATTGGTTTTGCTTTAGTATCCGCCGCCCTGTGCTGGTGGCAGAGCGACGGAACGACGATTAGAATAATTGCTTCATCATGCGGGCATCGTCGCCCTCGAAAAGGAGCACGTCGGTCACGGGTTCGTAACTCATGCGTGTGAACTGATGCAATTGCACGGCCAGGAATGCGCCGTCACGCGAGGCACAGACCTCGGCCATATAGTTCGTTTATTAGCGTTTTTGGTCACTTACCAATCCTAACTATTTCCCGAATCTTGCCTGAACAACGTTCACCACGTAGTCGCCCAGCTTCTCGCACTCGTTGACGAGGTCGATAAAGATAGTACCGACGGCATAATCGTATTCGTGGTCGTTGACGGCACGGATATTGTCGTTCTTCATGCGCTGGCGCAACAGGTTTATTTCGTTCTCAATACGATAGGTCTCGTTGATGTCGTGCTCGTGGCGATGGCCGGTCATCACTTTATTCATTTGTGTGAGGGCATTGTCGCAAAGGGTCATCAGGGATTTCAGATGACCATTCTGCCATTCGTTGAAATCTTTGCCCGTTTCACGCTGGCGGTTGATGGTGCGGGCAAGGTTGTAACAGGCATCGCCGATGGACTCCAGTTCGCCCACCTCACGTAGCATCTGACGTACTTTTGCTTTGGTCTCGTCACTCAGATGGTTCTGGCTTACTTGCTCCAAGAAACGGGCTATCTCCAGCTCCATGCGGTCTGTCTGGTCCTCCTGATGCTCAATCTGACTAAAGAGATGCACGAAATTCTTCTCGTCTTTCTCGTCCATCAACTGGCGCACCATACCGAACATCTGCTGCACGCGCTGGGCGAAATGAGCCGTCTCTTTCTGTGCCTGCAGCACGGCAATTTCGGGCGTCTGTATCAAGTTGCCCTCAATGTACTTCAGACGAAGCTCCTCATGCTCAGGCTCTGCTTTTTCAGGCAGCAGCCAGCAAACGATACGCTCCATCTGCGAAATCAGACCGATGAGCAGCGCCGTGTTGGTGACATTAAAGCAGGTGTGGAACATGGCGAGAACGACGGGTAGACGCTCTGTCTGACCAGCCATCGAGGGGTCGTAGCCTACCAAGCCGCAGACCATATCGACGAAGGGATAGAACACGCAGAGCACCCAGAGGACGCCAAACACGTTGAACAACAAGTGGGCCAGCGCAGCACGTCGTGCCTGTGTGTTGGCTCCCAACGCGGCGAGGTTAGCCGTTGCCGTCGTACCGATATTCTCGCCCATCACCAAGGCTATACCTAAATAGATAGGCAGCACGCCTGTAGAGCATAGCAGGATGGTGATGGCCATCACAGCTGCCGATGACTGCACGATACAGGTAATCAGCGTACCGATAGCCAGAAAGGCCAGAATAGTCAGGTGGCTGCTGGTGTCAAACGAAGCAAAGAAGTTGACTACCGCCTCATTATGCGCCAAGTCCAGTTCCTTGCCTGCAGAACTCAGCATCACCAGCGACAAGAACATGAAGGCGATACCAAAGAGGAAGTCGCCTATATCGCGGTGACGTTTGCGGTAGATGAGTATCATACCGAAGAAGAAAGCAGGAAAGACGAAATTGGTCAGATCGACGTTGTAGCCTAGCGACATGATCCATGCCGTGAGCGTGGTGCCGATATTGGCTCCCATGATGACGCTGATAGCCTGTGAGAGCGTCAATAGACCTGCCGAGACGAACGAGACCGTCATCACCGTTGTGGCCGATGACGACTGTACGGCACAGGTCACCATCGTTCCGGTCAGCATTCCTGTCACTCGGTTTGTCGTCATCTTTGCCAATATGTGTCTCAGCTGCGGGCCTGCCATCTTCTGCAGTGCATCGCTCATCATCTTCATACCATAGATGAGCAGTCCCAGTGCGCCCAGCAGTTTCAGCGACACCATCACGTAATCTTGCGTTGTTTCCATTTGTTTATTCGAATTAATTTAGAGCGCAAAGTTACAAGCATTTTACATTGGTGCAAAACAAATCCTGTTACGATATGGTTACGTAACAGGATTGTAACAAGATGAAGGGAAATCTCGCATTCCTTAAGAGTATGCGCTTTCGTGCACACCTTTGACGGCACGGCCTGAGGGATCGTTCATACCTTTGAAGGCGGCATCCCATTCGAGGGCGATGGCGGTGCTGCAGGCCACAGAGGCTTCGGAGGGGACGGAGCGAGCGGCAGAGTCGCTGGGGAAATGCTCAGCGAAGATGCTGCGGTAGTAGTATTCCTCTTTGTTCTTCGGCGGGTTGATGGGGAAACGCTCGGCAGCATGGGCCATCTGTTCGTCGGTAACGGCTTCTGAGGTGATTTGCTTCAGCGTGTCTATCCATGAATAACCCACACCATCACTGAACTGCTCCTTCTGTCGCCAGGCGACTTCTGCGGGCAGCATGTCAGCAAAGGCTTCGCGCACAATCCTTTTCTCAATGATAAAACTCCCCTCGCCCTTTGGAGAGGGGCCGGGGGTGAGGCCACACATCTTGGCCTCAGGATTGGTGCGCATAGCAACATCGAGGAACTCTTTGTCGAGGAAAGGCACACGTCCCTCTACGCCCCAGGCTGACAGACTCTTGTTAGCACGCAGACAGTCGTAGAGATAGAGTTTTCCTAATTTACGAACGGTTTCTTCGTGGAAATCTTTTGCTGTAGGGGCTTTGTGGAAGTACAGATAACCACCGAAGATCTCGTCGGCACCCTCACCGCTCAGCACCATCTTGATACCCATCGACTTAATGACACGCGCCAGCAGGTACATCGGCGTAGAGGCGCGGACAGTGGTGACATCGTAGGTCTCGATGAAATAGATGACGTCACGAATAGCATCCAGTCCTTCCTGAATGGTGTAGTTGATTTCGTGGTGAACGGTACCGATATGATCGGCCACCATCTTAGCCTTAGCGAGGTCGGGGGCTCCCTTCAGACCAACGGCAAAGGAGTGCAGACGAGGCCAATAAGCTTTGGTCTTCGAATCGTCCTCGATGCGATGCTCTGAGAACTTTTCAGCGATGGCAGAGATGACCGAGGAATCGAGTCCGCCCGAGAGCAACACGCCGTATGGCACATCGGACATCAACTGACGCTTGACGGCAGCGGTCAGTGCATCGTGAATGGCAGAGACGCTGGCGGGATTGTCCTTCACGGCTTCATAGTCAAACCAGTCGCGTTTGTAATAACGCTTCATGCCTGGCTCCTTGCTCCAATAATAATATCCAGGGAGGAAAGGCTCATAGCGCTCGCATTGTCCCTCGAGGGCCTTCAATTCTGAGGCGACATACACGGTGCCATCGCTATCATAGCCGATATAAAGGGGTATCACTCCGATGGGGTCGCGAGCAATCAAAAACTCATTGCGTTCCTCGTCATAAAGGGCGAAAGCAAAGATGCCGTTCAACTGTTCCAACATGCTGCAAATCTGCTCATGAGTGTAACTACTCCCCTCGCCATTCGGAGAGGGGGTGGGGGTGAGGCTTCTATAGAGCGCCAGGATCACTTCGCAGTCGCTGCCCGTCTGGAACTCGTACTGTCCTGCATAGCGACGACGAATTTCCTGATGGTTATAGATCTCGCCATTGACAGCCAACACCTGCTTACGGTCTGGCGAGTACAACGGTTGTCCGCCACTCTCTGGGTCAACGATACTCAGTCGTTCGTGAGTCAGGATGGCGCTGCCGCCACAGTATATTCCACTCCAGTCAGGTCCGCGATGACGGATCTTCTGACTCATCTTCAAAGCCTTTTGTCGCAACTCCTGCGACTGCTCTTTAACATTTAGTATAGCTACGATTCCACACATAATCTTTCTATTTTACTGTCTTTGTTTGCTGTCAATATAGTTCACGAATGCCTGGTTGACGAGGCGTGTGCCGCCAGGGGTGGGGTAGTGACCTGTGAAATACCAGTCGCCAGGATGGTTGGGACAAGCCTCGTGCAGTCCCTCGATGCTTTGGAACACCAGTTCGATGGGTGCCTGCATGTTCTTTGGGCGTAACATCTCCACAATCTTCTCGTTGATTTCCTCGACGGTAAACGGCTCGTAGATTCGCCTGACGTGATTAGCCTCCAACGGGTGTTCCTTGCATAAATGGTATACCTTGTCTATCAATTGCTGCCCTTGAGAGTATCTACTCCCCTCGCCCTTTCTTGCGTCCCGCTGGTAGCAAGCGTCCAAAGGCCGAGCGGGAGAGGGGTTGGGGGTGAGGCTCTCCTCGATAAGGGCCATCGTGGCACGGAAGGCGCAGAACTCCTCCAGACGGGCCATGTCGATACCGTAATAATCTGGGTAGCGAATCTGTGGCGAACTCGACACCATGACAATCTTCTTGGGATGCAGGCGGTCGAGAATCTTGAAGATGCTCTCGCGCAGCGTCGTGCCGCGGACTATCGAGTCGTCGATAATCACCAGATTATCCTCATAGGGGCGCAACGAACCGTAGCTGATGTCATAGACGTGAGCGGCAAGATCGTTGCGCTCTGTGTTGGCAGAGATAAACGTGCGTAGCTTAATGTCCTTCCATACCACCTTCTCCGTGCGTACCTCGCCATGCAACTTACGGAATCCGTCGGTCATACCGTAGAAGGCCACCTCAGCAGTATTGGGGATATACGAAAAGACTGTATTCTCAACATCGCCATCGATGGCTTTCAGGATGGCTGGCGTCAGCTGTTCACCAAGGCGTTTGCGCTCCTGATAGATGTCACGGTCGGACCCTCGACTGAAGTAGATGCGTTCAAACGAGCACGCACTCAACTTTTGTGCAGGCATAATCTGCTCCAAGTGACTCTCGCCGTTGCGACGCACAATAAGTGCCTCGCCAGGCTTCAGCTCGTGGATATCCTCGCATTGCAGGTCGAAGGTGGTCTGCAGCACGGGGCGTTCGCTCGCGAGGGCGATAATCTCGTCGTCGCGATAATAGAATGCCGGACGGATACCCCAAGGGTCGCGCACGCTGAACATCTCACCGCTACCCGTCAGTCCGCACATCACGTAGCCGCCGTCGTAGTGCTCCATCGTCTTTCGCAGCACGTTGGCCATCTCCACGTGGTCGTCGATATATCGCGTGATGTCGAGCCCTTTCAGTCCCTTCGCCTTGGCCTCCTCAAACAGCCGCTCCACCTCACGGTCCAGGCGGTGGCCCATCAGTTCGAGCGTGATGTACGAGTCGCCATAGATACGCGGCGACTGTCCTTGCGACGTCAGAAACTGAAAGACCTCGTCGATGTTGGTCATGTTGAAGTTGCCACACAGACAGAGGTTCTTGGCGCGCCAGTTGTTACGACGCAGGAAAGGATGAACAAACGTCAGTCCGCTCTTGCCGGTCGTTGAATAGCGCAGGTGCCCCATCAGCAGTTCTCCGGCCATTTCTTGTGTAACGCGACTGAAAATCTCCGTGATGGCATCCTTGCCCTCGGCTTTTTCACGGAACATATACTCCGTGCCAGGCTCATTATTCAGACTGACGGAGGCGATACCAGCACCTTCCTGACCGCGATTGTGCTGCTTCTCCATCATCAGGTAGAGCTTATTGAAACCGTAAGCCCACGTGCCGTATTTCTTCTCGTAGTAGTCCAGCGGCTTCAGCAGGCGAATCATCGCCACACCACATTCATGTTTTAACTGTTCCATATCAGATGCAGGCTTTGACGAAACTCATGAACAGCGGATGCGGATGCAGTACCGTTGACGAGTATTCTGGGTGGAACTGCGTGCCGATGTACCAGCGCTTTTCTGGTATCTCGACGATTTCCACAAGGTTTGCAGCAGGATTGATACCCACGCACTTCATACCCTTCGTCTCGTATTCCTCTTTATAGGCGTTGTTGAACTCGTAGCGATGTCTATGTCTCTCACTAATCAGCGCCTCTTTGCCGTATGCTTCATACACACGGCTACCTTTCTGCAATTCGCACTCGTAGGCCCCCAGTCGCATCGTGCCGCCCATCTGCGTGATGCTCTTCTGCTCTTCCATGATGTCGATGACGTTATGCGGCGTCTGCCCGTCCATCTCGCGACTGTTGGCATCCTTGTAGCCCAATACATTGCGGGCAAACTCAATGACCATCATCTGCATACCCAGACAGATGCCGAAGGTGGGGATATCGTTGGTGCGCGTGTATTCTGCGGCGATAATCTTGCCCTCGATGCCTCGCTGTCCGAATCCTGGACAGATGATGATGCCCGCCATACCGTCAAGTTTCTCTGCTACGTTGTCACGACTGATGTCCTCGCTATTGATAAAGTGCAGCCGCGCTTTCACGTCGTTGTAGATCCCAGCCAGATTCAGACTCTCGCGAATGCTCTTGTAGGCATCCTGCAGGTCGTATTTGCCCACCAGTCCGATGTGCACCTCGCGCTTGGCATTGCGCTGTTTGTCCAGAAAGTCGTGCCAGGACTTCATAGCCGGCGTCTCACCTACGGGAATACCAATCTTTCGCATGATGGCAGCGTCCAAGCCCTGCTTCTGCATACTCACCGGCACCTCGTAGATGCTCGGCATGTCCTCGCTCTGCACCACGCACTCCAAGTCCACATTACAGAAAGACGCCACCTTCATGCGCACATGGTCGTCGAGGTGGCGTTCCGTCCTAAGGACGAGGATATCCGGCTGAATACCCATTCCTTGGAGTTCTTTTACCGAGTGTTGCGTTGGTTTCGTTTTTAGCTCGTCAGCAGCTTTAAGATAAGGTACGTATGTAAGATGTACACATACTGCATCCCGTCCCAGCTGCCATCGCAACTGTCGGATGGCCTCCATAAACGGTGCACTCTCGATGTCGCCGATGGTACCACCGACTTCGGTTATCACGAAATCAAAAGCCTCGGGGGTGAGGCTTCGCAACATGCGTCTCTTTATCTCGTCCGTAATATGCGGCACCACCTGAATCGTCTTGCCCAGATAGTCGCCGTGCCGTTCGCGGTCTATCACCGTCTTGTAGATGCGTCCCGTCGTAATCGAGTTGTTGCGTGTGGTGTGTATGCCCGTAAAACGTTCGTAATGTCCCAGGTCCAGGTCGGTCTCGAAACCATCCTCCGTCACGTAGCACTCGCCGTGCTCGTAGGGGTTCAGCGTCCCTGGGTCGATATTGATGTACGGGTCGAATTTCTGAATCGTGACCTTAAAGCCGCGTGCCTGCAGCAGTTTACCGATGCTGGCGGAGATGATTCCCTTGCCAAGCGAGGAAACCACACCGCCCGTGACGAAAATGTACTTTGTATCCATAAAACGAATCTATTTTATGGACTGCAAAGTTAATCATTTCTGTATTACCGCCAATTCATTGCCTTAGCTTTTGAATGTTAAAATTCCGTCATGCTGACACTTTGTAAAGTTTCGGAGACCACGCTCCGCCCAGCCCCTTTCCTTTTGTCGAAAAACACCGCATTTCCGTTACAATATGTAAAAAGTAACAGATGGATTGAACCTCCGTTTTAACCAGGAGATGACGAGGCTGATGATAATGGAGACATGAGGGACTGGCACCTGTTTCACGGGAGGGTAGGAGCGTAGGCGAATTCTGGCTCATGGCATACAGCGGTCGGTCAGACCGCCATAGCTGTCGGCAGCAGTCTCCAAGGCTTCCTTCGTGGTATACCTCTGATATAGCGTGCAGCGTGTGACAATGGTCTGTGGCGAACAGCGTTCACCCTTCACCAACACCAGCGCCCAGCCCTTCATGTCGTCGGCAAACTCCTCGTCCTTCAGCACATAGTGGCCGTCCACTAGCGTCACCTCTTCCCAGGGCACCTCACGCTTGCTGAACCGCACCAAAGCGTCACGGTCACTACCCGTCTGGACGGCCGTGTAGAGCCACAGCTTCGTCCAAGGCTCCCAGTCGTGTGCTTTGAGGTCGGTAATCAGAGCCGGCACTCCGTCTACTTCGCCCAGCAGCTGTTTGACTTCCGGCAGTGTGCCGTCGCTCACGGGTATGCCTGGCATCAGGAATGACGTCCGTTCCATCAGGACCTTTTCAACATACACCACGGGCAACTGGTTGGCCAGCGACAGGAAGTTGTTGTAAGCCGTTGACCCTTTGGTAAACATCGGTTCACAATACTTCAGCAACTTCCATAATGCCACTGAATGGCGCATCTTCTGACGTTGGATAAACTGGGGCAGCGTATTGCTGCGTCGCTCCATAGAATTTGCCGACCGGATGATCAACCGCCCCTGCTTCATGTAGGTCGTAATGCCGTCCTTACGCATACTGCCTATCACCATCAATCCCTTACCTGTTCCTTTTCTCTTCATCGTTCATTTGTCTTTAATTATACACTAATCGTTCCCTAATTGTTCTCCTATCGTTCCCTAATTGTTCTCCAATTCAGTTCCACTTTATCTCCACTCCACCCAAGCCTTTCCTCCGCTCTTCCTCCTATTGTTGTCCGTTTGTTGTTCGATTGTTGTTCGATTGTTGTCCGATTAACAAACGGACAACAGACGTACATCAAACGCACTTCAATCGCACAAGAGTAGGCGCAGAACCTTGGGTGAATCGAAGGTAGGGTGGGCCTGGGTCGGAGTTCGACAGGACAAAGTTATGACTTTTTTCGGAGATATACAAGAGATTGATCGGAAATCCTCCTTTTTTGCTTGTTCATTAGAGTTGTATTATTCGAGTTGCGTGGGGCAATGGGGATCAGTTTCTAGCCCCTTTTGCACGATTGATTGCAATCGGCTGAAAAACAGCATGTTTCGTTTTTGAGATATGATTTTACGATTTTGAGATATGGAGTTTGATGGTAAAAAGTAGAATCCTTGTTATCTTTGCTAAAAACTTAAAATTATTAGAAGAAAATGAAAGCAAAGTATTTATTTCATGTGCTGTTAACATCAGTGATGCTGGCAGCAACCGCAGGACTCACGGCGGCCTGCACCAGTAACGACGACAACCCCACACCCAGTGGGCTGTCTGAGGCGGTTGTCAAGGAAAAGATTGTAGGCAAGTGGAAACTGTCTGAGGTTAACAATCGAGATCAAGTAACAAACGGGAGAATGATTTTGACCTACAATGAAAATGCAACGCTTGCGGTGTCTATCTCTTATTTCAATAAGGAAACGAATTCCTATATCTGGCGCAACAAGCAGCCTGGTATCTATAGTATTGATGGGAATGTGATTAAGAATTACTTGAATCAGTCAGGATTATATGATGCCACCCCTCACTACATAGAAGCTATCAGCGATGAAGCAATGACGATGTCAAGCACTAGTGGCGGTCAGACTATTTATACACGTGTTGCCGCTGACTACACATCTGACATCATCGGCATGTGGGAAGCAACGGAAATGATGGGTGAGCAGACCTACAACGACGATAACGCCCGACTGGCGTTCCTGACTGATGGCACCTATAAATACTATAGGAAGAGCGAAGCCGGCGAATGGCAACTGGTGAGCACTCGCGATGTTGAGGAATATTTCGTTGATGGCGACTTCGTGGCTACGCGCTGGCAGGAGAAGGGCGGCGAGATGAACTACGAATGGTGGGACATCGACGAGATCAAGGACGGACAGATGAAGTGGTCTGCCCTGCGCGAACGCGAAGACGGCACACGATTTACTACCACCTTCACATGGAAAAAGGTAAGCGACATAGCCTTCCTCATCAACGAGGAGAACTTCCCTGATGCCACTCTGCGGGAAAAACTTACGACGTCAGTTTATGGCATCAAAGGAGATATAAACCGTACCTACAACTATGGCGACGACGGAGTGATAACAACCGAAGAGTTGGAGAAGGTTGTCAGGCTGTCTATCGGATATAGTGATATTGAGAACTATGAAGGTATCGAGCTCTTTACAGAGTTGACTCAACTGACCTGCCCCCAAACGTCCATCAAGACTCTCGACCTAAAACTCCCGAAACTGGTGACACTGGATTGTTCAGGTTCGAAACTGACAAAGATAGACATGTCAGGATGTCCAGAATTAAAAGTTTTGCTTTGTAAATATTCTAATTCATTGGAATCGATTGACTTGTCGAAAAACACGAAGTTGGAATATCTAGAATGTGAGTCATGTGCGCTAACTACACTGGATGTGTCAAAATGCACAAATCTTATGAGTTTAAGTTGCTCAGATAATAAGCTGCCGGCACTGGATGTTTCCAATCTGTCAAAGCTAGAGACACTGGATATTTACGGAAACCCAATAAGTGCACTGAACATATCAGGTTGCGAATCGCTCAACTGGTTAATAATTACTCTCAATCAACTTCAAGGTGAAGCCTTGGATACAGTTATCGCCAACTTGCCGCTAAAGACGGAGTCGCTTGGCACGTTTAGTGTTATGAACGATCTTAGTGAGAGCGTGATCACTGAGACACAGATAGCAGCTGCCAACGCCAGAGGTTGGACAGTCCAAATTGGTAGTGAACAATATCCCGGCACGCTGGTTAGTGAATAAACAAGACACCTCCTATACGCAGCCATCCCCCGCTCTCAGCCAAAAGCGAGGGATGGCGGTAACGTGATACTGTTAAAAGCAATAAAACAATGAGAACAAAACAATTCTATCATGTATTTCTGGCATCGGTGATGCTGGCAGCAACAGCAGGACTCATGACTTCCTGCGCAACAGAGGACAATCCCGGCAAACCTACTGGCCCGTCTGAGTCAGTTGTTAAAGAGAAGATTGTTGGCAAGTGGAAAGGCATCACTCAGGATGGTTCAGAACTGACTACAAACGACAGAACGGTGCTGACATTTAATGCCGACGGAACGAGAACGGTATCAAAATCATATTATGACACAGATACTGAATCCTACATTTTACGCAACAAGCAAACTGGCACATACACCATTGAGGGTAGTCTGCTTAATAGCTATCTGGACGAAGCAGATTTGTATGAAGTGGTGACTTACAATATTGACGCCATAGGCAGCAACGAGATGGCAATGACGATGGAGAACTTTCGTCCAGGCCGCAAGTTTGACTACAAGCGCGTAACAACCGGCTATGCCGCTGAGATTGTCGGCGTTTGGGAAGGCGTGGAGATGACGGGCGACGAGACCTACGGCAACGCTGAAGCCCGTATTGTTTATGAGGCTAACGGCAAGTTTTATTATTTCAGCAAGAATGATGAAGGTCAATGGGCTATAAATTTCAAGGAGAGTGACCGTAAATATATTGTTGACGGCGACTGGCTTGCTACGAGTTGGAAGGATGAAAACGGCAATACGAACTTCGAATGTTGGGACATCGACGAGATTAAGGGCGACGTGATGAAGTGGTCGGCTCTGCGCGAACGCGAGGACGGCACCCGATTCAAGACCACCTTCACATGGCGTAAGATAAGCAATCGCCCAGCATTAGTCCTCACTGTAGGCGACACCAGTATAGGATTGGTATTTGTAAGAGGTGGCGACTACTCGATGACCATCAATCGCGACGGTACGGAGTTGAAGACATCGGGAACGACGGCCGACTTCTACATTGCTCAGACCGAGGTGACCAACAAACTGTGGAAAGCCGTGATGGGCTCTGTGCCTACGGAGCTGGAGCAGAAAGGCGATGAATATCCTGTCGCACTCAACAGTTACAACTACCTTATAAAGGAAGGTGGTTTCCTCGACAAACTGAACGAGATGGTGAAAGACCAGCTGCCTGCTGGCAAGAAACTTGCTCTGCCCACGGAAGTGGAATGGCACTATGCTGCCATGGGCGGTCAGCAGTCAAAAGGCTACAAATATGCCGGTTCGAATACCATCGGCGAAGTAGCTTGGTATAAGGACAACTGCAATTCATCGACACAGCCCGTAGGCAAGAAACAGCCTAACGAGCTGGGCATATACGATATGAGCGGCAATGTATGGGAATTTACCTCCACTTTGGCCGATGGCAAGGTCATCACCTGCGGTGGCGGCTGGACAAGCGAAGCCAACTGGTGCGAGGCCAATCTGAGCTTCCCCGACGACCCAGACACACGGTTTAACAACACCGGCCTGCGCCTTGTAATTAAATAAATGTTGACCAGCACGGTCGCCCTTCAACTGCTCTGGATGACCCGTGCCAGTGTGAGGATGTTGCATCAACTCGTTGAGCAACTTCACGGCTTTTTTTATGGGCTG
This sequence comes from Prevotella sp., assembly GCA_015060535.1. GTDB lineage: Bacteria > Bacteroidota > Bacteroidia > Bacteroidales > Bacteroidaceae > Prevotella. The sequence goes on along the minus strand of SUYH01000019.1, from coordinate 33,842 downwards.
CCGGTTCGCTACGTCTCAGTTATTGCAGCCCGGAAAGGGCATCTATATCCGCGACGGCAAGAAAATTGTGATAAAATAATCAGGAAGAGGTGCGGATTGTCGGAAACAATTCGTACCTTTGCAAACAGATAGGAGAAGGCGATGATGACGACTTTGATTACTTGTTGCTTTGGTATTTGCATGGCAGTGTATATGGCGTGCGGCATACTGCTTTGGACAAAGCGCAAAGAAGTGCAGGACCGTTCCAGACTATATCTCTCCATCTTTGGCATTGTGGTAAGCATTTCCTATCTTGCACGTATTGCCACCATGACCAACAATCAGGAACTCAAGCCATATATGGAGCTGTTGCCCCCATTTTCTGTCATTGGCGGGCTGTTGGCTATCACCCTGTTCCTGATTTATCCTATAGAGGTGATGCGACCGCGATGGCTCAACGGATGGCGACTGCTACTGCTGTTCTCGCCCATTGTCTTCATTGCCGCGCCTGCGTTGTTTGGGCTACGCTTTCAGCCCCTGATGTCTATGTCCGACCTGTGGGAACATATAGCAGAGCCTGATGTCGTGCTGCGACTTTTGGGTGTCGTGACGCTGACCTTCATATCCCTGCTCCTGCTCGTCATTCCATACAACTGGCGGATGTCGAGTGCCGACTATCACTGGGTGCGACGCACAACGCTGATGGCTCAGATGATCAGCGTCCTGTATTTCGGTCTGATTCTGACCAATCTGGCAGTTTTCCAGATTCTCCACTCACTATGGTGCGCATTTGTGATTGCCTATTTCACCTACAACGAGCTGCAGGTTCGCCTGGTACCTGTCGGGGTGCCCGAGTCGTTGGGCGACGGTGGCGACCTGTCTGTGGTGGAGAACAAGGACCTGTGGCAGCAGGTGTCATATCTGATGGACATCAAGGAATACTGGCGCAACCCCGACACCACCGTTGCTTCCGTCAGTCAGACGCTCGGCACCAACCGCATCTACGTGGCGCGTTGCATCAAAGAGCATACGGGCATGACCTTCAACGACTACATGAACTCGAAGCGTGTGGACTTCATGGCCAACCTGCTGCGCCAGAATCCCACACAGAACCAGAAGCAGCTCTTCTTTGCCGCAGGCTTCCGCAGCTATCCTACGGCTCACCGCAACTTCGTCAAGTTCAAGGGTTGCTCGCCTACGGAGTACGTCGGAAAGTTTAGTTAAGTAACCATAAAACTATTATGCTATAATAAGACCGACACCCACAATCGGATGCCGGTCATTCTTTTGAGAGCTACTTGATAGTCAGCCAGACGGCTTCGCCTCGGGCTTTGGCTTCAACGATTTTCTGTTTCAGGCGGTGAACCCAGATACGGCTGTCGAGGACTTTGCCGACTTCGCGGTTCTTGCCTACGAGGATGCAGCCTTCGGTGTCTTCCGAGCAGTTGCCCGCATGGATGCGGATGCCCTGCCATTTGCGGTTGAATTCGGGGCCACCAAGCAGGATGGGTAGCCATTGCTTCATCTTCGGACTCCACGAGATGACTACTGCATAACGGCCTTCGGGAATGGCCGAGCGGCCTTTTACTTTGTAGGCACCGTGCTCATAATCTCGCCAAGTGGGTTCCAGCGTGTCGCAGAAATACTGGTTCTCCGTTCCTGCCAGATACTCGTCATCTACGCTTCTCTGAATGTAGAGCCTACCTATCGTGTAGGTCTTGCGTTTTGCTATACGTTCTAATATCAGTTCCATAATCTTCAATTCTTCAATTTTTCAATTTTACAAAAACTGTCATCTGTCATCTGTAAGAGGTAGCCACGATGCACCCACTGCGAGAGCATGTTACGGGTACCGCGAGTGTCCATGCCATTGGCCTGTCGGATAAGGTCTGCATCGTGTACGGTAAACTCGTCTGGCAGCAGTTTTAGCAGGTTGCGAGGGCCGCGACGGCCTGTCTGTTCGTCGGCACTACGGTTTGCATTCTCGATAGCTTCCCCAAAGAATGTCATCTTGCAGTGCATGTCATATAGCAGGCTCCAACGGACAAATTCTTCAATCTCCTTCGACCATTTGTAGTCGTTGCAGATGTAGAGCACACAAGCCTTCAGGTAAGCGATTACATTGGCTCGGAAGGACAAGTTCTCATAAACTCTCGATTGAGAGAGACGAGCAAACTCGGCACATTCATCCTTTAGCTTTTTTGCCAGACGGAATGCCTGCGGACAGTCTATCACGCCTGCAGCACGACAAAGGCGGTCAATAAAGGGGCGCAGCTCTTCGTCGAAGCTTGAATCATAAGTGCCATAGACAGGCATGTCGGCTCCGATTTCCCGTTCTGGGATAGTGCAGAAGTTGATACGACTGATTGGGCCATCGGTCAATACATTGCGGAAATAGCGCTGCCCCTTCTGGATGGTGGTCGCGGCATTCCAATTGAATCGGATGCAGACCTTTTCTGTGACCGACTGCGTACCTACACGCGTCTGACCGTAACGGTTGTCTGGGTCGAAAGCCAGGCACATGATCTGAAACTGCTGCGAGCCGCGAGCCGAACCGCGAAGGGCATCAAACTGGTCGATCTCGTTCATCTTCGTATAGAGGAAGTGCTCGTCGGCCTCAGCCATACGCATCACGAAAGCAGGATTGGTCATGTCGGGGTCAACCTCTTGGATAACAAGACCTTCAGGGCGCTGGCGTTTGTCTTTATTAGAGCCCTTAGAGTTCACCTCCTTCTTCCAGTCGGCCTCTCGTTTCAGGTTCTCAGCATCGCGCTTGCGGATGTCGGCCATGATATGATTGATGGGTTGCGAAATACAGTCCTTACCTGCACCCGTCCCAGCCATCAGCACGTTCATAAACGTGGCTTCGTGCATCACATTGTCGATATACGGAAAACGAACCTTCCACAGATGAGCACCCAGCGACGGAAAGATAGCGTGAGCCACAGCTGGCTTATACACTTCGGGGGTTCTCGAAACCAACAACTGTACCACTTTCGGCAGTTTCTTCGGCATCTCAGGGAGATTTAAGATTGGAGAATTGTCTTGTTCGGAGGCATTTCCCATTTCTTCATTTCCATTTCTCATTTCTCCTTTCTCATTTCTCATTTGCGTGAAACGCAGCGACTTGGCCAACACTTTGCGCTGGAACTGAGACATCTTCTGGTTAGGGTCATAGTATTTCGAGTAGAAATCATCCACTAACTGCTGGATATTCTTGTCCTGCCAGTTCTGCGCCATACGTACCTGCAACACACCCTTCAACTCCGACTTCTTCAACAACTGGGTAGCACCTACAGAGAGGATGCTTTTCAGCGCCTCATGCCTATGACCTTCCACGATGAGCACGTCGGGTGTCAACTCAGCCTCTTTCATGCAAGCATCAAAGATATATAAGGTGCGCGCGTCAGCAGGAACACATGGGGACTGTCCCTGCTGTGCGAAGTTTACGGAGCACTGAGGGACTGTCCCCTGTGTGTTCCCCTGCGCATTTGCAACCAAAGGTCTTCCATCTACATCAAGCCCTCTTTGCAGATAAGCCTCACGACGCTCTTCCAACTCTTCGCCCTCGATGGGTTCCAGCCAATGTTCAGAGCGGAATGTTTCTTGATCGATACCTGTTACATAGATATACCTTTCTGGTGTAAAGCATGATGCATCAAGCAACTCATCGGCATTAAATCCGATCTCCTCACAGAAATCACGCTGGGCTTCTTCGATGGTCATGCCTTTGGGAATGCGGATATAGATGTGGCCTTTGCCACGAGCCGAATAAGCCTCACGCAGCACCATGTCGTACCACTCCGACATCTCGTCCTTGTTCACCTCCAAGGCTTTCTCGAAGGCCTGACGCACCAGTTTGGGATTGTCGATATCCACACATGTCATAAAGGTGAAAGCCTCGGGAATGATGCTGTCCTGCGACCGATGGTTATCCTTGAATGCCGAGTAATGAGGGCAGATGAATGGTAACCAGTCTTTTTTCTCTTCCTTACCGGCACGGATGTCTGCTACATCGCGGCGGAGCCACTCCTGGCGGAGCAGCTCGTCAAGCTGCTCCCCAGTTTGGGTCTCTGCATACCCCCGATTATTCTTCTGTTTGTCAGAGAAATGCTTGGTGTTCAGTGCTATCAGTCGATTTACCATACGGTTTCCTCCTTTCTTGAGTTAAAATAGGCCATGATCTCCTCGGACTCCTGATAGAAGAGGCTCTTCATCAACGAGAGCGGGTAGCGGCGGGGAAATCTGAACTCCACCTTCAGACATCCGCGCTGTCCGTGGTTCATCTCGCGAGTACGCTTCACATCGGCGTGGGCAGTCTGGAAGAGCGTCTCATACTTAGGACCGTTCAGTCCGTCGTGGTAACGCTTCATGCGAGTCCTTCCGTCTTCTTCCACCATCACCCCAGCACGATAGCGAACCAGGCTCTTACCTTCGGCTGTCACTGGTGCTTTATCCTGCTCCCATAAGCATGGGAAGATATTGATGTCGCCGTTGTTCATGAATGTTGTTTGTGTGTCCATCTGCACGTCGTGCAGAATCTGCTGTTTGTAACTGTTGTTTACTGTTTTCATGTTTTGAGTTGATGTTTGCGAGAAGAAGGTTGGAATCTTTGCGCATTTACCCGGGAACATCCTCCTCACTTCAACTCAGGGTTTAACTTAATCTGTTTCTTCTTTAGTTATTTACTCTGTTAGCTAACTCTCGCTGAATCTTGTGATACAGGGGCCACAAAATTCGGTCAACGTGCTTGATGCCTGTTGTGTAGATCGCAACGCCCATCACACACTCCGTAAGGCAGTCGGCCATCTCTACCTGCAAGGCCTCTTCAAACCCAACCAGACTATTGGCCATCTGGCGATAGAGACTCGGGCTGACACTGCCTTCACATCGGCGCAACATAAGCTTGACGAGACCACTGACGGGAAAATCTGGCACCATGTCGCGATAGAACACTGTGAGTTGTTGACCATGAACCTGACGGTTCTGCTGTTTGCGCTGGAAGCGCTTTTGGAATACTGAATCTTTCATCTTTTACTTTCCTTTTTTGTTAATACTAATTTTACTTCTTAGAACTTTCCCAAACGGGGTTTATAGAGCCCGTGGTTTCTTGTTCACGATGCAAAATTAGGCATAAAAAAAATACGATGCGAATACCTACTTCGCATCGTAAAAAAGATAGTAAGATGATGTATTTTTACTCTGTCAGGAGTATTTTTCTCTCACGCAGAATCTTCACCAGACTGTCGGCCACTGCCTTCTGGCGCAGAAACGTAGAGGCGCGCTCCCCATCCTTTATCTGATATTCCGTCCACCTCTTATAATTCATGGGCAGCACGGGGTGCGCGTTGATACCCTTCTGCACCGACTGGTACAAACTTTTATACTCCAGCCGCTCACCCTTCAGCTCGAGGTTGTAACCAATGATCTTGTGGCAGAACGAAGTGATCTCCTTGGGGAAGTTGCAGAAGTCGGACAACACCCGGTAAACCGCAACAAAATGATACTGCCCGTCTATCATGCCCGACTGGATAATGCCGGCTACGATCTCCTTGGCCTCTGCATCGTCCAGCAGACCACGCTGGAAACGCTCCGGCGGCGTGAAGTGACGGCGGATCACATCCGAGACGAGCGATCCCAGCCGCACGTCGCCCCGCATAAAGAAATAGCGCGAGAGCAGACGCTCCAGCGGCATCGCATCACGATACTCCGGGCACGACATAGCCTCCTCAAGACAGTAGCTGACCGGGAGGTTTTCTCCTTCAAACTCCTCCACGTCACTCATCACGTTCGTAAGGCGTATTGTTGACTTCCTCCACCAAGTCCTTGAAGTCGGCATTGTCTGTTGTCAGCCTGATGCGGAAGGTCTTACGCGGGAATGCCCTGTAGTAATCGTTGCGGCGCGTGAGAATGGCCGAGCGCAACGCTTCGCGCGACTGATAGCGCCCATTGAAAAAGAAGTCGCCGAAGCTGTTCTCCACCCAGTATTCACCCTGGTCGATGCCCAGAAGAAGCTTGGTTTTCATCGTCACGTCAAACTGCCCCTCCGTCTCGCCTTCGCCGGGAAACAAGACCCGGATACCGAGGTTGGTGAGCTGACTGCCGAATTCATATACGGAGAAAAGTCCGTTGGGGAACCATGCGCTCTCAGGAACCATCATGAGGCAACGGATAAACCTGTCGAACGACATGCGGGGAAAGAACTCGTCGCAGAGCACCGTGCAGTCGGCCAGGTCGGTGCCGTCCCAGGTATACGCCAAGTCAACGATAGGCACGGAGACTGTCCTGCCGTGCTCAGGGCCTTCGGGGTCGTCTGTCTCTTTCAGCAAGACGGCAATCACCTTGCCTGCCCTGCCGTATTTCTCGTCGAATATGAACTTGTAAGGCGGTTCAAGTTTCAAAAGATGTGTCTGCATATTATGTATTTCGCTTTAATGTACTCTCCACTACCTTTATATCTTCTTCGTCCAAACCAGTATACTGATAGAAAAGATTGTCAATTTTCTTCAATACACTTTCATCGGAAGTATTTTCATATTCATGATACAGACTGACAATCTCTTTTTCTTGTATATCAGACAATAGCGGAACAGGTATCCGTTCAACGGTGTACTTGAGCCATCGCATGGTACCCGTTCCGGAAGTAGTGCATCGCTTGGAAAAGATGTACTCGCATATTGATGAGTTGAGGTAGCACAACAGAAATTCCAGTCGTTCACCCGTGAAGAAGAATACCGTATTAAGGCAATAGTAGCGGCCATCCTTATCGTATGCGAACTTAGGCTTGTCTGATAATTCTCCCCACATAATCTTTGGTTTGGCGAATTCTCGCAGATAAGCGCAGTTGCGCAGATTGTAAGGGGTGTCACCCTGATCCTCTCTCTTGGCAAGCTTGGGGTATATCTTTTCGTCATCCAGCCGCCTTTTGACTGCAGGATAGAAACCTACATTGACTCTTGGCAGACCTTCTTCTCCTTTTTCTTCATCTTTCTTCAAGCCATTATGGATATTGAGCAACCAAATGTGGTCATTGATCTTGAATTTACTCAAGTCCTCACCCCGTACCATATCAACGATGATTTCTCGAGACTTCGAATCTTCTGCCGTCAGCTGGTCAAGTTCCTTTCTATCTTTGATGCTAAACGCTTCATTGAGACCTGTAGTAAACCCTCGGTAGATATTATATCCCATGGAATATAAGGTTGTAGGAGCCAAGTCTGAATCCTTCTTGCACGCTTTGTCTACTTTTGACAAGACACGCTTGTCAGCTTCAGAAAGAACAACCCACGGATTCTCAGTATCATAATTGTTCTCTACAAGCTTGTCTGAAATATACGAGTTGAGGTTCAATTTCTTCTTGTAATCATGAATCTCGCATGCCATAGTCTTGTGGCTGTTCTTGCACTTGCGAGCCATAAGGATATTGGTGGCAACGGTTACATTGTCAAACAACTGCGCGTCTTTGAAATCAATAAGCAGCATGGGGTCTGAGTTAGCATACATGTACTGCCGGGCTCCCCCGCCAGAATCAGAGCGCAGCCAGGTGTTAGTCGTGATATACATGAGCAGTCCCTGGGGTTTTAGCAATTCCATTCCATATTCATAGAACAACATACAGATGTCACCGTTGCTGTCGTAAGATGTGTAGCCACCACGGGAGAGTGCTTTCTTGGTAACCTCCTTCAGTTTTGCAATTGATATGTATGGAGGGTTGCCTACTATACAGTCGAAGCCGACAAATCGTCCGTTGTCATCAAGCACTTCAGGAAATGCGAAACGCCATTCTACAGCCTGCCTATACATTTCCTCACGCTCCTTTATCTGCGCATTGTATCTCTCAATTTTCTCGTTTAACTTTGCTATCTTCTCTTGGAGTTTCTCGTTCTTCCTGTCATCTTCACAATCGAGTGCATCTGCATACAGTGCACCTGTAAGCTCATTCCATTCTGCCTGGGCTTTATTACGTTTCCGATACAGTTCATCATCGTTCTTGATAACATACAGGATGTTCTCTTTCAGTTCGTTTAGTCGGGCCTCTTTCTCTTTACGCTTCTCTTTGTCGTGAATATTCTTATAGTCGGCCACAAGCTGCTTATATTCCTGGACATTCATTCGGGCACGTGCCATTTCTCCACGTAAGTCGTCAGACAGGCGTTTCCGGTGTACCACACTGTCGCCGCACTTGATGTTGATGTCGATATTAGGCAGCGTGACCAGATGATTGCTTTCATCGTAATAAGCATTCTTGAGAAGTTCTATCCAAAGACGCAACTGGCAGATGTTCACGGAGTTGGGATTGATATCCACACCAAACAAGCTATTCTCTATGATGTCACGTTTTTCACGGAACAACACCTTTTGCAGTTCCAGCGTTCCTGTGTTGCGCTTATAGGCAAATCGCCTGCCTTCTTCGTCACGGATTACAAGTTCATCGTCAACAATCTTGATGGTGTATCCTTTCACAGGCAGTCCCTCATCGTCCAGCATAATCCCCAGACGATATTTGATTTCAATAAGCTGGTTTAGAGCCGAAACAAGGAAATGTCCGCTACCGACAGCAGGGTCACAAACACGAACAGAGTTCACGATACGGTTGGCTTGCTCACGGTTATCCTTGCCGATGAGTTCTTTCAGTTCCTTCATAGTAGAGCATTCCCATCCTTGTTCTTGGAATTTCTCCACCACAGCGCGTTCGAGGGTATGCTGACAGATGAACTGAGTAATGGTGGAGGGCGTAAACACGGCACCATCCTTATAGCCATTGATCTTCTCAAATATCTTTCCAAGCACTGAGGCATTGATGAGTTCCTTTTCCTCGCGGTCAAAGCTCAGCATCTCCTTTGAGTCGGCACCGAAGTCATAGTGATTGAGAAAGTCAACAATATATTTTATGTTGTCTACCTTGGCACTTTTCTTTGCATCTTCGGCCAGTACGGTCTTCTCAAAATACTTCATCTTCTCCACTTTCAGGCTTGAAATGCGGAAGAAGTCATTCTCAATCTTGGACAGTTCGAACAAGCGACTGTTCAGATAAGGAACTTTCTCGTAAGCATTCTTCTGTTCACGGCTGAGATATTGTCGGTCAGCTTCCCTAACGGCAAGCACCCGAAAGAACAGCTCATTCAAGTCATTGTAGTCCTTAATATTCTTAATCGAAAAGAATTTGTATTGTTCCCCATCCTGATTGAAGCTTACCAACTGTGATTCTACCAGCTTAATGAAAAGCATGCGGTTCACCCACATCAGCACCATTTCCAGTGCTAAGTCCATCTGACTTTCTTCATCAAGACAGGTAAACTGGGGGAAATCCGACAATTGGTGAAGCGTGTTCTCCAACAGCGATGCAGACTCACGACCATCTTCACGGCGCGTGATAACGGGCCTTCCCTTCTTCTTCTTCTCCTCCAGGCCAATGATGTAGAGCAGTTCATTATAGAAACGCTCGTTCAAGGCGTATTTGTCATTATACGACTGCTTAAGCAGGAAATAGGGGCTGAGCATCTTGCAGATGCTCTTGATGCCTTGCGAATGATCTGCCTTGGCAAGCGAAAAGCCTGTATATACTAGTTTGTCCAGCGCGCGTTCCACAGCAGGCCTCACTTCCTGCTCATAGAAGGTTTTCATCTTAGTCTTTGTGAGACCTGGTGCTTTGATGGCTTTATACCTCTCCAGTAGCTTGTTTGTAGCAATGAGTTCGCGAATCATAAGGGCCTCAAAGACATACCAGTCGTAACCATTAGTCACAATGAGGTATTTTACTTCATAATTCTCCTTAGAAAGCTCGTCGAGATAGTAAGTAATAACTTCATGAAAACCACGCCGGTTCAGATGTTCGTCATTTATCATCTCCTGATTGTCCGACTTCGGGTTCTTGCACTCTATCAGAACCTGAGCCGGTGAATCCTCGCTGTTTTCAGCAAATATGCACAGGTCGGTGTTGTTCTCATCCTTTTTCCCTATGCAATGCTCTCCTTTGTAAAAGGCAGCAATCAGGAAGTCACGCACATGTGACTCCACCACTTTTTCCGAAAAGTTCGTTATCTGGTCTCTGGGCTTGATGTGCTCCTGCAGGGCTTTAATAAACCTTGCATTCTCATCGGTCTTCAGCGTCAGTGTATTTAGATGGACACGCTTCAATGCGTCTTGTATGGATAGTCTGGTACTCATTATATTCTGATTTGATTGCAAAAATACAAATAATTCCTGAGATTGCAATTCAATGCCGCCAATTTTACACATTATTTAATAATCACGCTGCTGAATAAATGTCTTTTGTCGGAGGGACTGTCTTTTGCAATGACAATGACAGTTATGACAGATGACAGTTTTTTGAATTGGAGAAGAAAAGAGTGTTAGTATTATATATATTATAATATATATATTACTAATCAACAAGTACACCGATTTTCAATAACTGTCATTTGTCATTTGTCATCCTGCTAAGGCTCTCAACAAGCTCGCTATCGATGACACAGCGGGACAGACCCTCTGTGTCCGAACGATTTTGAGTGCACAATAGGGTCGGTTCCGCTGTGCATTTAGTTTCTTCATTCTTCGTTCAGAATGTCGTTAAACATATCGTCCACATTGTCGTAGACCTTGTTAGGGTTACGGCCCGACATGGCTTCACGGATGGCTGCCTTAGTCGTTTCGTTAGGCTCATTAAAAATGTAGTCGAGCAGTACACTCTCCACGTAGTTGTTGAGTGTACGGTTTTCTCTGACTGCATTGCTCTTCAGTTTCTCCAGCAGGTCGGCCCTGAGTCGGAATGAGGCAGGTTTTCTGATAATTGTTGTTGCCATAAGTGTAATACAATTAAATGTTTTCGATTGCAAAGATAATACATTTTATTTATATAGCAATGCTTTTTATCGATTTTTTGTCCCATCGTCCCATCGTCCCACCGTCCCATTAAGCATCTTCCAAATACGAAAATAGTGAGAATAGACTTTTATAATAATTATATTATTATAACCATTAATATTGGCACTTTTCCGCGTCCGCACCACCTTAATGGGACGATGGGACGGTGGGACGCGGGACGCACCTTACCCGCCAGCGACGAAAAGTAATACACGAGGGTCGAATATTACGGATTCGAGGCCACGATGTTCTTGCGTCCCTTCGGTAGCAAGCGAGACAAGCTCGAGCGACGGTTCGATGAAATTGGGCGATTTCGTGCTGAAAATCGCCCCAAATTGGAGGTCGAAATTTGGAAGCGCGCGGAAAATGTTGTAACTTTGCATCGTGATCACAAACGGGAAGGTTGGCGACCCGTGAAGCTCGCCACAGAGTATCTAATACCATGAAAAACACACACAACTATGGCAAAGATTTTGTATGAAGTAAAGCAGAACCAGAACGAGCACAACGCCGCCTTCGGAAAGTGGTACGCGCAGATCAAAAGTCTGGAAACGTTGAACACGCGCAAGCTGGCGCAGCACATCTCGGAGCACGGAAGTATCTACACCCCCGACGTCGTCTACGGCGTGCTGGAGAAGTTCCGCAGCTGTCTCATCGAGATGCTCCTGGAGTCGAAGAAGGTGAAGATTGAAGGCCTCGGCACGTTCTACACCACGCTGGAGAACCAGAAGAACGGTGCGCTGAAGAAGGAGGATTTCAATGTGAACAAGCACCTGAAGGCGCTGCACATCCGATTCCTGCCCGAGCAGACTACGGAGGAGAACATCTCCAGCCGCCAGTTCCTGAAGCAGGCCGAGTTTATCAACATCGAGTCGTTCCTGAAGAGCGAGGAGGACAGCCTCACCCCCGACCCCTCTCCAACAGGCGAGGGAAGTGAAAACCAAGGCGGCGGCAACAGCGGTGGCAGCGCAGGTTTCGAAACTGGCAACTAAAAAACTGAAAGAGTATGAAGAAAGAAACTTGGAAGACCATTATTCAGGTCATCGTCAGCATCCTCACGGCGGCTCTGACCGCCCTCGGAACGACCTCGTGCATGGGCCAAGGCCCGATCTATATGTGAGATGTTTGATGTCAGATGTATGATGTCTGACTACTCTAAAAACGAAGAGCAAAGGCTGCTATGAACTGCGGACTTTGCTTTTTTGTATAGAGTATTTTTGGGATAAAATGACAAAGTGTAAGGAATGAAGAGGGTGGGGTGGATGTTATGCTTGCACTTTTGATGGAAAATGGATAATTTCAGAGCAAAGTGTCAGTGGGCGAAAAATTTTTTGAGAAAAAAGTAAGCAAAAATTTGTTTGTTTCAGCAAAATGCATTACTTTTGCAGCCGGAAAGTTATCAAAAACAAAAAATTGATATGATTAGAATAGCAAACAATTATTGGTGGCGCAACTCAAGATTCAAAAGATCGTGAGAAGATAGCCGCGTACCTGTAAGTTTGTAAAAGAGATACTCCGGAGGCCTGTCGTTCTTGCGATGGGCCTCCGGTTTTTTAGTTAAGAATTAAGAGTTAAAAGACAAAGATATGGAAAAATTTCAAGTTGACAAAAACGGTTTCTATGGAGAGTTCGGAGGGGCTTACGTGCCTGAGATTCTCTACAAGTGTGTGCATGACCTGCAGGAGGCTTATCTGCCGATTATCGAGAGTGCGGAGTTCAAGGCGGAGTATCATGCGCTGTTGAAGGATTATGTGGGCAGGCCCTCACCGCTCTACTATGCCCGTAGGATGAGCGAGAAGTACGGCTGCCAGTTGTATTTGAAGCGTGAAGACCTGAACCACACGGGTGCGCACAAGATCAACAACACCATCGGGCAGATTCTGCTGGCGAAGCGGATGGGCAAGACGCGCATCATTGCCGAGACGGGAGCCGGACAGCACGGTGTGGCAACGGCGACGGTGTGTGCGCTGATGGACATGAAGTGCGAGGTGTTTATGGGTGCGACGGATGTGGAGCGTCAGCACACCAACGTGGAGCGGATGAAGATGCTGGGTGCCGAGGTGCATCCCGTCCGCACGGGTAACATGACGCTGAGCGATGCCTGTTCGGAGGCCATCCGCGACTGGTGCTGTCACCCTGCCGACACCTTCTATATCGTAGGTTCGACGATGGGTCCTCATCCCTATCCCGACCTCGTGGCTCGGATGCAGAGCGTCATCTCGGAGGAGATCAAGTGGCAGTTGGAGGAGCAGGTTGGCCGCGACTATCCTGATTATCTGATTGCCTGCATCGGAGGTGGAAGCAATGCCGCTGGCACCATCTATCACTATATGGACGACGAACGTGTAAAAATTGTGTTGGCTGAAGCTGGCGGACACGGCTGGGATACCGATTACACCGCCGCCACCATCCATCGTGGCACTACGGGTATTCTGCACGGCGCGAAGATGCTGGTGATGCAGGACGAGGACGGACAGATTCAGGAGGCGTTTACCATCTCGGCAGGTCTCGATTATCCGGGCGTGGGTCCGATGCATTGCAACATGGCGAAGAAGGGACGCACGCAGGTGTTGAGCATCAACGACGACGAGGCTATCTACGGCGGCTACGAACTGACACGTATGGAGGGCATCATCCCTGCCATCGAGAGTGCCCACGCCATTGCGGCGCTGAAGAAGCTGAGCTTTAAGAAGGACGATGTGGTGGTGCTGACGGTCAGCGGACGTGGCGACAAGGATGTCGAGACGTATCTCAAGAACAAAGCGATGGCGAAGGAATACGGGAAGTTTTAATTGAACATTGACCATTGAACATTGACAATTATGAATACATTCAAATATACGACAACAAGCAAGACCATTCTGGCGGATCTTTATACCCCAGTTGGCGTGTATATGCGGCTGCGCGACCTCTATCCACAGAGTGCGCTGATGGAGAGCTCGGACTATCACGACCAGAGCAATTCGCGTTCATTCATCGGCATCAATCCGATGGCCAGCGTGGCAGTCGGACACGGCATTGCGACCATCGGTTTCCCCGACGGAACCACGGAACAGCACGAGATTAACAAGGAATATGGTACGACTGATGCCATCCACGCCCTCATCGACCGCTTCGAGGTGACGGGCGACGATGCTGCTGTCTGTGGACTCTATGGCTACACCTCGTTCAACGCCGTGCGCTACTTCGAGGACATCGCTGTGAAGGACGAGACGCAGGAGAAGAACGACGCGCCCGACGTGCTGTATATATTATATAAGGTGGTGATTGTGTTCGACCATCACAACAACATGCTGAAAGTAGTGACGTTGGGTGACGCCTCTGATATCGACAGCATCCTCAAGGCGATGAACAAGGCCAATGTGCAGGCATACGATTTCCATCCCGTAGGCGATGTCCGCTCGACGCTGACCGACGATGAACACAAAGAGAACATCCGCAAGGGCATCAAGCATTGTCTGCGTGGCGATGTGTTCCAGATTGTGCTCTCACGCCGCTTTATCCAGAAGTTCGAAGGCGATGACTTCAAGCTCTATCGTGCGCTGAGGAGCATCAATCCGAGTCCATATCTGTTCTACTTCGATTTCGGTGGTTTTAGGATTTTCGGAAGCAGCCCTGAGACCCATTGCAGAATTGAAAAATGTTCAATGGTCAATGGTCAATGTTCAATGTATAGAGCTTACATCGACCCCATCGCTGGCACGACGAAACGCACAGGCGATGCTGAGGCCGACCGCAAGGGTGCTGAATACCTGCGCAACGACCCGAAGGAGAATGCTGAGCACGTGATGCTGGTGGATTTGGCACGTAATGATCTGAGCCGTAATTGTCACGACGTGAAGGTCGATTTCTACAAGGATCTGCAGTATTATTCGCACGTCATCCACCTCGTATCGAGAGTCAGTGGCGAGCTCGATGCCGACAAAGACCCCATCAAGGCATTTATCGACACCTTCCCTGCTGGTACGCTCAGCGGTGCGCCGAAGGTTCGCGCCATGCAGCTTATCTCGGAGTACGAGCCGCACAACCGTGGTGCCTACGGCGGTTGCATCGGCTACATCGGCTTGGACGGTTCGCTGAATCAGGCCATCACCATTCGAACCTTCGTCAGCAGAAACGGTGAACTATGGTTCCAGGCGGGCGGCGGCATCGTAGCCAAGAGTGACGTAGAGTATGAATTACAGGAAGTGAACAATAAACTTGGTGCCTTACGCAAGGCCATCGAAAAAGCGGAACAGTTATGAAGATTGTAATAATAGATAATTACGACTCGTTTACATATAATTTGAGTCATTTAGTAAAGGAACTGGGCGCAGAGGTCACAGTAGTACGCAACGATCAGTTCGAACTCCCAGACCTCGAGCAATACAGCAAGATTATCCTCTCGCCAGGTCCAGGCATCCCCTCGGAGGCCGGTCTGCTGCTCGACGTTATCCGCACATACGCAGGCAAAAAACCTATCCTTGGTGTGTGCCTCGGTCATCAGGCCATCGGTGAGGTGTTCGGCGCGAAATTAGAGAATCTCTCAGACGTTTTTCATGGTGTCGCTACCCCCTGTCATATCATTGCCGACGACCCCATCTTCAGCGGGCTTGAGCGCGACATCACCATCGGTCGCTACCATTCGTGGGTAGTCTCTCGAGAGGGCCTGCCCGACTGCCTCGAAGTGACCGCTGAGAGCGACGAAGGACAGATTATGGCCCTGCGTCATCGTGAGCTGAACGTCCGCGGCATACAATTCCATCCCGAAAGCGTGCTGACCCCAGACGGGCGAAAGATGCTGCAGAACTGGATGTTTCTTTGATTGAACATTGACCATTGAACATTGACCATTGAACATTGACCATTGAACATTGAATATTGAACATTTAAAATAAAAGGATATGGAACAGACAATGAAAGGCTATCTCTTCCGCCTGCTGAACCACGAAGAGCTCTCCCGCGAGGAGATGAAATCAATCCTGATTGGCATCACACAGAGTGAATACCCCAACGAACAGATTACCGCACTGCTCACATGTCTGCAGATGCGTGGTGTTACAGTAGATGAACTCCTTGGATTCCGCGATGGTATCCTCGAAACTGGTGTACCAGCCATCTTGCAGGCAGACAGATATATTGATGTAGTCGGTACTGGCGGCGACCGCAAGAACACGTTTAATATCTCTACCACCGCTTGTTTCGTTATTGCCGGAGCCGGCTACAAGGTGGCAAAACATGGCAACTATGCTGCCACTTCAGTATCTGGAGCATCGAATGTTATACAGCATCACGGTATTAAATTCACGGATGATATCGACAAGCTGAACCGTTCGCTCAATGAGGCAGGCATCGTATATCTGCATGCCCAGCTCTTCGCCAAGGCGATGAAGTTCGTGGGACCTATCCGCAAGGCGCTGCAGTTCCCCACCATCTTCAATCTCTTAGGACCGATCGTAAATCCATCCCAGCCTAAATGCCAGCTCCTGGGTGTGGCCAATCTTGATCAGATGCGTCTCTATAATCAGGTGTATCAGAAACTTGGCATCGACTACGGCATCGTGAACTCCATTGACGGCTACGACGAGATTTCGCTGACGGGCGACTTCAAGGTGACCACCAAGGACTACGAGCGCATCTTCTCGCCCAAGGACTTAGGCTTCGACATTGCCAAGCCAGAGGAACTTGTTGGTGGTGCTACTGAGGAAGAGGCTGCTCAGATCTTCGACAGCGTGCTCGAGAATCGTGCCCTGCCCGCACAGAAGAATATCGTACTGGCCAATGCCGCCTTTGGTATTCAGGTGCTGGAACGCGGTCAGAAGAGCATTGAAGAGTGCATCGAGATGGCCCGCGAGAGCATCGACAGCGGTGCGGCATTACGAACATTCAAGAAATTTGTAGAACTGAACTCATGAAAGATATTTTAGAGCAAATCATCGCCCACAAACGCGAGGAAGTGGCTGCTCTCTATGCAAAGAAGCCCTCCCTCCGCGAGGCCCTGCTACAGAGTGACACCGGCATCATCGCTGAGTTCAAACGCCGTTCGCCCTCGAAAGGCTGGATTAAGGAAGACGGACGTGCCGACATTATTCCACTGTCGTACCAGCAGAACGGTGCCGCCGCCCTGAGCATCCTTACCGACGAACATTTCTTCGGCGGACACGACGACTTTATCCGTCAGGCTCGCCAAAGCGGAGTCACGCTCCCCATCCTCTACAAGAACTTCGTCATCGATGAGGCCCAGCTCCATGCTGCTGCCCTCTGTGGTGCCAGCGCTGTACTGCTCATTGCTGCCTGCCTGTCGAAACAGGCGTGTGCTGCGCTGATGAATAAGGCGCATGAGTTAGGTCTCGAAGTTCTCTTGGAGATGCACTCCGAAGCAGAACTTGAATACGCTGAACTCGGTCCCGACCTCTGCGGCATCAACAACCGCAACCTCGGCTCGTTTGTTACCGATGTCGATAACTCCTTCCGTCTTGCTGAGCGCCTGCCGAAGGATGCCGTCAAGGTCAGCGAGAGTGGCATCAGCGATCCCGCCACCGTCCGCGCCCTCCGTCAAGCTGGTTTCCGCGGTTTCCTCATTGGCGAGACCTTTATGAAGACTGCTGACCCTGGCCTGGCATTAAACGAATTTATCGCAAAGCTATGATTATTAAAGTATGCGGCATGCGCGATGCTGACAATATTCGCGAGGTGGAGAAGTTAGGCATTGATTGGATGGGCTTTATCTTTTGGCCGAAGTCCAGCCGCTATGTCAGCGCTCGACCTGCCTATCTGCCACAGAAGTGCAAGCGCGTCGGCGTCTTTGTTAATGCCACCATTGATGACATCCGTCAGCACATCGCCGACTACAGTCTCGACATCGTCCAGCTTCACGGCCACGAAAGCACTGACTCCATCCGCAGTCTTCGTTCGTTGTGTGGCGATGTCATCTCCATCATCAAGGCCTTCAACATCGCCACGAAAGAGGATTTAAACGCAACAACGCCCTACGCTGGTCTCGTCGATTATTTCCTCTTCGACACGAAAGGCCCCTCTGTTGGCGGCAATGGCGAAAAGTTCGATTGGAGTGTCCTCGAAGCCTACAATGGCGATACGCCATTCCTGTTAAGTGGCGGCATAGGCCCCGACGATGCAGAACGTATCCTCGACTATCATCATCCCAAATGCATCGGTATCGATCTGAACTCCCGATTTGAGATTGAACCAGGAATTAAAGATATTACAAAATTAAAAACGTTTTTGAATGATGTCAAACAAGATTAATAAGCTCTTTGCTGAGCAACCCCAAGACAAAAAGTTTCTTTCGCTCTATTTCTGTGCTGGTTGTCCTACCCTCGAAGGCACAGGCGACGTTATCCTGACGATGCAAAAAAGAGGCATCGATTTCATCGAGGTTGGTATCCCCTTCAGCGACCCGTTGGCCGACGGCCCCGTCATCCAGAGTGCAGCCACTCAAGCCCTCAAAAACGGTATGACCCTTTCCAAACTCTTCGCACAGCTGAAGGCCATTAAGGACAAGGTAGAGATTCCCCTCATCCTCATGGGCTATCTCAATCCCATCCTCCACTACGGCATCGAGGACTTCTGTAAGAGTTGCGTCGAATCAGGAGTCAGCGGCATGATCATCCCCGACCTGCCCTTTGATGACTACCAAAAGATCGTAAAGCCCATCGCCGACCGCTACGACCTCCGCGTCATCATGCTCATCACCCCAGAGACCAGCGAGGAACGCATCCGCTTCATCGACCAAAACACCGACGGTTTCATCTATATGGTCAGCTCTGCCGCCATTACCGGTGCACAGCAGTCGTTCGACGATGCCAAGCAGGCCTACTTCCGTCGTATCGACCAGATGCACCTGCGCAATCCTCGTATGATTGGTTTCGGCATCAGCAATCGTCAAACCCTCGAATCCGCCCAGCAGAACGCCGCCGGCGCCATCATCGGCTCCAAATTTGTCACCCTTCTCAACGAGACTAATGGCGATGCCGACGAAGCCCTCAACCGCCTCTTTGCTGCCTTGTCGGAATAGGATAACAAGCCTTTCTTTTTGAATAACTTTGCATCAAAATAAAGTAAGGAGACATGATGAGGATATTATTAAAATACGTTGATTTCTTCTTTTGTTTCATTTTATTGTATTACCTTTGCAGCTAGAACTAAATCCTAAAAGATGATGAAACAGAAATTTTTCGCAATGTTTGCAATCGCGGTGCTCCTACTAGGTATGAGCGCCTGCACAAGTAGTACTGACAATCCCACAACCCCAGGCGAGCAAGATTTTGAAAAGAGTCTCGTTGGATTGTGGTACGAGGAGTTTGATTATCAGGACGTGACCGAGAAGGGCAAGCCCTTCAACCGCGCTATGATAGCCGTGGAGGCCAAGGCCGACCATACGGGTTACGTAGCGTTGGCTGTGTTTGACGACGAATTCAACGAGCCTCTTGAGGTTTATGGTGGTCCGAAGGATGCGCCGTTCACATGGCAGGTGACGACAGAAGGACAGATCGTCTTGACCGACCCGACTACAGGCGAGACCGTCAAGACGGCTCCAAGACGCAGTGGAGCGGACCACGGCAGCTTTGTCAATATTGGCCAGATCAACATGAATTACGCTCAAGGAAGTATCGCTTTCAGCAATGCCACCCACGAAGGAACACTTCGCAGGGCTGCCGGCAATCAGGACGGTTTGATTCAGGACTGGATGGCCAAGTCAACCCTCCCTCGAGCCTGCATCACCGACAGCATCCCTGTGGTGATTTTCCCCGACTACATGAACTACGTGTTCAACTACCCGTCGGTCGACCCCTTTGGCCATCCCTGCACGCTGAGTGGTACCATCACCGTCGACAAGTCGTACGTTGCGGAGAATAAGACTTTCAAGGGCATCCTGCTCTATAATCATTTCACCATCTATGAAACCACGCAGGCACCATCGCGTGGAGCCATCGAGTTCCCAACGGGGGCAGCCCTTACTCACTTCATTGTCGTAGCCCCCGACTACTATGGCTTCGGCGTCACTGAGAAGGAGCCGCAGGCCTACTGCATCTCGCGGGCTAACGGACGTGCCTCGCTCGATGCCTACCTTGCTGCCAAGCGACTGATAGAAGACCTGGATGTGAAGAAGAACGACGACTTCATCATTGCCGGTTATTCTGAGGGTGCACAGACCACGATGGGTGTGTTGCGCGAGATCTCAGAACGCCATCCTGAGGTGAAGGTGAAGCGAGCCTTTGCCGGCGACGGTCCTTATGATATCAACTCGATGTATGGCGCCATTGCCAAGGGCGACACCGAGATGCCCAGCACCGTCTGCAACGTGCTATGGGCCTACAACCATTTCTCCCGTCTGGGTTACGACATCCACGATTATCTGAAGGATCCCGTGGCTGCTAACTTCGACGAGTGGTTCCTCAGCAAGAAATACAAGCGTAAGGCCCTCGACGAGGAACTGATCAAAACCAAGAAGACCGGCGACTTCTGCACAGCGGACGTCCTCGATACCAACAGTCGCCTGTCACAGCGTTTCAAGTCGGCTTTCAGCGATGATGCGCTCACCAGTGGCTGGACACCCCGCAGCGACTTCGATGTCATGCTCTGCCATGATACGAAAGACGATGTCGTACCCGTGGATAACTACTATGCCATGAAGCAATTCCTCGACGACCATCAGATCAAGACAGAGGGACTTGTCGGTGACTTTAGTGGTAGTGCGAAGGAGAGTCTGGGCACGACCAACCACGAGGCTTCGGCCGCCTACTTCTTCCTCAAGATTATAGAGTGGATTAAGGCAAACTATTGACCATACGGTTGGTTTTATTCACCGTATATCTCCTTTAGTTTCTGGAGTAGGGCAGGGCCACGCAGGTCCATGGCGACAATCTTGCCCTGAGGGTCGACGAGTATGCTGCTGGGGATGGAGGCGATGCCATAGACCTCGGCAGCAGCTCCATTCTTATCGCTCGTCTGAGGCCACTGCAAGCCCATCTGCTGCACGGCACCAACCCATGCCTCCTTTTTCTGGTCGAAGCTGACGCCTACGACCTGGAAGCCCTTGGCATGGTATTTCTCGTAGCAGGCAATGACGGTGGGCATCTCACGACGACAGGGACCGCACCACGACGCCCAGAAGTCTACGAGCACGTAGTTGCCCTGACCTACCCACTGGCTGAGCTTCACGTCCTGGTCGTTCATGTCCTTCATGGTGAGCTCCTTGAAGGCGTTGCCAGGGGCACGCTTCTCCAGCCCTGCCAACAATTTCTTGGCCCTGTCCAGCTCAGGACTGTTGTAGTAGGCGGCCTGGGGGTCGAGCACTTCCTTCAGTCCCTCATAGCCCAGTTCGTACATAGCCTCCTTGATGTAGGCGACGGGAATTTGGTTCTGCTTGTTCTCGCGGGCTATTCGACGGATGAGTTGTATCTGGAGGTTGCTGATGGAGTCGAGCATCTGGGCGAAGGCCGTCACCTTAGCTCGTGTAGTGGGCTGCTCGCTCTTGGGGTCTTGGGCCATGAGGTCCTTATACTGCTTGACAATAGCCTCGCCCTGCTGGTCGAGAATATCCATCTCAGCTTTGTAGACGTCGTCTTGTGCGTGTGCACCCATGGCTGCTACAGCCATCAGCGCAAGTGTAATCAGTTTCTTCATACGTACCTTAATGTTTTATTATTTGGCGCAAAGGTACGAAAAAGTTTTGAGAAACCAAAAACTTTTCGTACCTTTGCAGCCGCAAAAACACAGGGGTACTTGTGAAGCCTGATGGTGGACCCCCTTTAACAAAACAAGAAATTATGGAACAGAACAATCGTAAAGTCAGCGTGCTGTTTATGCTTTTCGGCACCCTGTTCTGCGTCTGCCTGATTACGGCAAACGTATTGGAGACAAAGCAACTCTCGTTTGGTCCCGTCAACTTGACGGCAGGTATCATCGTTTTCCCTATCTCGTATATCATCAACGACGTGGTGTGTGAAGTATGGGGTTATCAGCGCACGCGCATGCTCATCTGGATGGGCTTCGCCATGAACTTCCTGTTTGTGGTGTTCGGAGCCATTGCCGACTGGATTCCAGGGGCTCCCTACTGGCATGGTGAAGAGGGATTCCACGTCATCTTCGGACTGGCACCTCGCATTGCACTGGCCTCGTTTATTGCCTTCATCGCAGGCTCGTTCATGAATGCCTACGTGATGTCGCGTATGAAGCTGTCGTCGGGTGGTAAGAACTTCTCGGCACGAGCCATCCTGAGTACGGTGGTGGGCGAGGGTATCGACTCGATCATCTTCTTCCCGCTGGCATTGGGTGGTGTGATTCCCTGGGAGGAGATGCCGTCGCTGATGATTTCGCAGGTGACGCTGAAGACGCTCTACGAGATTGCCGTGTTGCCCGTGACCATCCGTGTGGTAGCGTTTACGAAGCAGCACGACCATGAGGACGTGTTCGACAAGGACATCAACTATAACATATTTAATATTTTGAAGATATGAACAGAGAACAGGAAGGATTGCAACAGCTGGGCAAGAAGACGGAGTATAAGATGACGTATGCGCCTGAAGTGCTGGAGACATTTGAGAACAAACATAAGGACAACGACTACTGGGTGCAGTTCAACTGCCCGGAGTTTACATCGCTGTGTCCTATCACGGGACAGCCTGACTTCGCTGAGATCAAGATCATGTATATCCCTGGCGAGCGGATGGTGGAATCGAAGAGTCTGAAGCTCTACCTCTTCTCGTTCCGCAATCATGGCGACTTCCATGAGGACTGCGTGAACACAATCATGAAAGACCTGGTGAAGCTGATGCAGCCTAAATACATCGAGGTGGTGGGGCTGTTCACTCCGCGTGGGGGCATCTCCATCTATCCCTATGCCAACTACGGTCAGCCAGGAACAAAATACGCTGCCCTTGCCGAGCAGCGTATGATGAATTACGGTTTGCGATAGTTTATTCCTGATTGGGCTTCCTGTAGTAGGATTGCTCGTGGTCAGGGAATTGTAATACCAAGGAATCTTCGAGGAGCAGTCGGATGCTGACAGTGTCAGTAACTGGCTGCTCTCCTTCTTTTGTGAAGCCGGAAATGGTGTCGGCCTTCAGGATGAGGCGCCCGTTGTAGAGATGCCACTCCGTATAGCGACGGACGGCAGGGAACTCGACAGGTGTCATGTCGTCTGTCGTCGTCTGTCGTCGCATGCCACCATAGGCTATTGCCGTCTGGTCGGTCTTCAGGCGCAGCGAGTATTCGCGTGGGGTAAACCACTGTTTGCGCAGCGAGTCTGGTGTCTTCTCCAGCATACGTTGCTGCATGCGCTTAGGCATGTTCTCGATGTTGCGAATAGTGGGGCTGACCATATAGCACCAGGTGCCACGGAGCGACTCCACATTGATGACCATCAGGGCTTCGACCGTATCCTCGGGATTGACGATGACAGCCACCTCGTCGCCGATGTGCGGACGTCCGTATATGCGGTGCTGCTGATGGGCCTCGATGATGTCGAAGGTGTCGAGACGGTCGGCAGAGTAGGGTAGGAAGACGAGTATGGAGTCGGTAGTTCCGTCGCATGCCAATCCGTAGCGTGCCGAGTCGCCAGGCAGCTGTCGGCGCAGCATTGGCGTGTTGTCACTGTTGTTCTCCTGTGCTGGTTGCTGGTTATGGCATGAAACGGTCAGCAAGACAGCCATCGCGAGTGGAAAAAGGGCTTTTTTCATTGTCATTTCAGAAAATTTTGTGCAAAGATAAAAAAAAATGAGGAATGGAGAGTGAAGAATGAAGTTTTTTTCGTAATTTTGCAGAAATAATTACAAGCAAATACCTTATTATCAGTTTATGAAAAAGAAAATCAAGTTCAGTCTGGTCTACCGCGATATGTGGCAGTCGTCAGGCAAATTTCAGCCTCGTAAGGATCAGTTAGAGCGCATTGCACCCGTCATCATTGATATGGGATGTTTCGCCCGTGTAGAAACCAATGGTGGCGCTTTCGAACAGGTCAACCTCATGGCTGGCGAGAATCCTAATCTGGCCGTTCGTGCCTTCTGTAAGCCCTTCAATGAGGTAGGCATCCAGACTCACATGCTGGACCGTGGTCTTAATGCCTTGCGCATGTATCCTGTTCCCGACGACGTCCGCGAGTTGATGTATAAGGTGAAGAAGGCCCAGGGTGTGGACATCCCTCGTATCTTCTGTGGTCTGAATGACACTCGTAACATCATCCCCTCAATCAAGTGGGCCAAGGCTGCTGGCATGATACCACAGGCTACGCTCTGTATCACCACCAGTCCTGTGCATACCGTAGAATACTACTCGAAGATAGCCGACGAGGTGATTGCTGCTGGAGCTGAGGAAATCTGTCTGAAGGATATGGCAGGTATCGGACAGCCCGCCTTGCTGGGAGCGCTGACGAAGTCGATCAAGACCAAGCACCCCGACATCATCATCCAGTATCACGGACACTCAGGTCCTGGTCTGTCGATGGCTTCTATCCTCGAGGTATGTAACAACGGTGCCGACATCATCGATACGGCTATCGAGCCGCTGTCATGGGGTAAGGTGCATCCCGATATCATCTCCGTACAGTCGATGCTGAAGAACGAAGGCTTCGAGGTGGCTGATATAAATATGAACGCGTACATGCAGGCGCGTAGTCTGACGCAGGAGTTTATCGACGACTGGCTGGGCTACTTCATCAATCCCGCTAACAAACACATGTCGAGTCTCTTGCTAGGTAGCGGTCTGCCTGGTGGCATGATGGGTTCGATGATGGCCGACCTTGGTCCTATCCAGTCGATGATCAACAAGCTGCGCGAGAAGAAGGGCGAGCCTACGCTCTCGATGGACGACATGTTGGTGAAGCTGTTCAACGAGGTAGAGTATGTATGGCCAAAGGTGGGCTATCCCCCATTGGTAACTCCGTTCTCGCAGTACACGAAGAACATTGCGCTGATGAACCTGCTGACCATCGAGCAGGGCAAGGGTCGCTATGTAATGATGGACGATGCCATCTGGGGTATGATCCTGGGCAAGAGCGGCAAGGTGCCTGGCACCATCGATCCCGAGTTCATCGAGCTGGCTAAGAAGCAAAAGCGTGAGTTCACCACTGACGACCCCCATACCCTCATCCCCAATGCCCTCGAGGGCTTCAAGAAGGAGATGGACGAGAATGGTTGGGACTACGGTCAGGACAACGAAGAGCTGTTCGAGCTGGCTATGCACCCCGAGCAGTATCGCCCGTTCAAGAGTGGACAGGCTAAGAAGCAGTTGCTGGCCGACATCCAGAAGGCTAAGGATGCCAAGCTGGGTGGTTCGACCATGAAGCCCGAGGAGTTGGCTGCCTTCAAGCATGCCAAGGCCGATGCGCTGACGGCTCCCATTGCTGGTCAGGTGTATTACGAGTTCTCTGGCGAGGGCGCTTGCGAGCCTTGTCTGGAGCCTTTCGTCGGCCAGAAGTACAAGGAGGGCGACACCTTCTGCTATATCCAGGCTCCTTGGGGCGAGATCGTGCCCATCCCCGCTGCTTTGGGCGGCAAGCTGGTCGAGGTAGCTGCCAAGCAGGGCGCCAAGGTGCGTCGTGGCGACAATCTCGGGTGGATAGAAAGGCTGGAGGCTTAAGGCCAAATTAGAAATTAGGAATGAGGAATTAGGAATTAGGAATTAGGAATGAGAAATGGACTATCAGGCCATTATCGATAAGTATTACCCTGCGGACGATGAGCTCCGCAGGGTTTTATTGCTGCATTCAAGACAAGTGGCTGACCGCTGTCTGCTGATTGTCAAGAAGCATAAGGAACTGCCTGTCGACGTGCAGTTCCTGGAGGAGGCTGCCATGCTGCACGACATTGGCATATACCAGTGTGATGCGCCCTCTATCCATTGTCACGGGACGGAGCCCTACATCAAGCATGGTCCCATAGGTGGCGACCTGCTCCGTCAGGAAGGGTACCCACGACATGCCCGCGTGGCAGAACGCCATACAGGAACGGGATTGCCTGGCTTTGAGCCTGAGACGCTCGAAGAGCAGATTGTCTGCTATGCGGATAAATTCTACTCCAAGTCGAAGCCTGACCATGTGCGTACGGTGGCTGAGGCTGCCCAAAGTCTGGAGAAGTTTGGCCATGAAGGTGTGCTGAAGTTCTTGTCATGGGCAGAAAAATTTGAGTAAAAAGTGAAGGCTGTTAAGTGAATTTTTACGTTGGAAAGGTAAAAAATATATAAGTCAGCAGCAATTTCTTCACTCTTCACTCTTCACTCTTCACTTTTTTTACTATCTTTGCAGCCGTGAAAAAAGAAACGCTTGTTTTCGTACTGTTGTTCGTCATCGTGTTTGCGCTGGCGGACGTACCCCGACTGAGTTTTCCCCAAAGGGAGAAAACAGGCGATTCTATTGCCCATGACTCCGTACCCATGGATTCGCTGAAGCGTGACTCGCTGCTGAAGAACGATACCACGCTGATGGACTCGCTGCACAAGGCCATCTGGAAGCACAACAAGGCCATTGACGACTCGCTGCGTGCCGACTCCATCAACCGCTCGCGAAAGAATGGTATCGACGCCCCCGTCTACTATACGGCTACCGACTCGATGACCTACGAGGGTGCTACGGGTATTGCCCACCTCTATGGCAAGTCGAATGTGAAATACGAGGACATGGACCTGGAGAGCGACCAGATATACATGTCGCTCGACTCCAGCCTGGTACATGCCACCGGATCGCTTGATACGGCAGGTGTCAAGTTCGGCACCCCCGTGTTCAAGATGGGCTCTGACACGTATGAGACGGACACCATGGCCTTCAACTTCAAGACGAAGAAAGGTCTCATCAATAACGTTTATACTGAGCAGCAGGATGGTTTCATGACTTCTGAGATATCGAAGCGCAACGCTGATGGAGATATGTTCCTCTATCACGGACGTTATACGACGTGCGACGACCCGCACCCCGACTTCTATTTCGCCATGTCGCGTGCCAAGGTGCGTCCAGGTAAGGATGTCGTCTTCGGACCGACCTATCTGGTGGTTGCTGATGTGCCGCTGCCTTTTGCCATCCCCTATGGCTTCTTCCCCTTCACCAAGAGCTACTCGTCAGGTTTCATTATGCCGACCTATGGTGACGAGACGTCGCGAGGCTTCTATCTGCGCGATGGTGGCTACTATTTTGCCATCAGCGACAAGATGGACCTGAAGCTGATTGGTGAGATCTATACCAAGGGCTCATGGGGCATCACCGCCTCGTCGAACTATAGGAAGCGTTATCGCTATAACGGCTCCTTCCTCTTCAGCTATCAGAACTCGGTCGATGGCGACAAGAACATGCCTGACTACCAGAAGACCACCAGCTATAAGGTGCAGTGGAGCCATCGTCAGGACGCCAAGGCCAATCCCTACAGCTCGCTGTCGGCTAGTGTCAACTTCGCATCGACCAGTTATGAACGTAACAACCTGACGTCGATGTACAACCCACAGTCTATGACGCAGTCGACGCGTACCAGTTCTGTATCGTGGAGCACCAACTTCTCCAGCATCGGCATGAGTCTGGGTCTGACCACCAATATCAACCAGAACATGCGCGACTCAACCATCGCCCTGACGCTGCCTGACCTGAACATCAGCATCTCACGCTTCTATCCCTTTAAGCGTAAGAAGATGGTGGGTAAAGAGCGTTGGTACGAGAAGATCTCGATGAGCTATACCGGTCGTCTGTCGAACTCCATCACGACGAAGGAGGATAAGATCATGAAGTCGAGCCTGACGAAGGACTGGCGCAACGGTATGCAGCACACCATACCCATTCAGGGCAACTTCACGCTGTTCAATTTCCTGAGCCTGAACCCTTCGTTCACGCTGACCGACCGTATGTACACCCAGAAGTACAAACGCTCATGGGACGTGGACAACCAGAAGGAGGTTGTCGACACGCTGCAGGGCTTCTACAATGCCTATAACTGGAACTTCAGTCTGGGTGCATCGACCAAGCTCTATGGTTTCTATATCCCCAACAGGAAACTCTTTGGCGAGAAGATACAAGCCATCCGTCATGTCTTCACACCTACTGTCAGCTTCAGTTATGCTCCTGACTTCAGTGCCTCGCGCTATGGCGTGTGGGATACCTATACGAAGACCGATGCGCAAGGCAATGTGTCGGTAGTGGAGTACAGCCAGTATCAGGGTGCTCTCTTTGGTGGTCCTGGCAAGGGTAAGACGGGAAGCATCTCAATGGATATCTCCAACAATATCGAGATGAAGATCAAGTCGGACGACGACTCTACGGGATTCAAGAAGATCAGCATCATCGACGAGCTGGGTGCCTCGATGTCGTATAACATGGCGGCAGAGACACGTCCCTGGAGTGACCTCTCCACGCGTTTGCGCCTGAAGCTGTCGAAGAGCTACACCTTCACGCTGAATGCCGTCTTTGCCACCTATGCCTATGAGGCCGACTCTGTGGGTGCCCGTCCGTATATTGGCAACCGCACGGAGTATAGCAAGGGCCGTTTCGGTCGTTTCCAGGGTATGTCGCAGAACCTGCACTATACGCTTGACAACAAGAAGGTAGCCAACTTCTTCAAATGGCTGCGTGGCGAGAAGGTGAAGAAGGACGACAAGGACAAGGACGGCAAGAAGGATGAGTACGATACTGGTGTGGAGACCAACCTCGACGACCAGATGGAGGCTGCCAAACATGGTGCCCGCAAGGAGAATGCCGGTATGGCTGAGACCGATGAAGACGGCTATATGAAGTTTGACATGCCTTGGTCGCTGACCGTCAGCTATGGTATCAACATGCGTGAGAACACCAGCGGCAGCTTCAACTACGACACCATGCGCTATCCTTATAAGTTCACGCAGAACCTGAACTTCTCAGGCAATGTTCGTATTGCTGACGGATGGAACATCAATTTCTCCAGTGGTTACGACTTTGAGAGCAAGAAGATATCGATGACGACGGCATCGCTGTCGCGTGACCTCCACTGCTTCAATATGTCATGTCAAGTGGTGCTGGCACCTTATACCAGCTATAACTTCTCGTTCCGTTGTAATGCTGCTACCCTGACGGATGCATTGAAATACGACAAACGTTCGTCGTACTCCAATGCCGTGCAGTGGTATTAATTTAATAACGCATTAAGCGATTCCTCTTCACCTACCACCCAGATGATGTCGCCCTCCTGGAAACGGCGCTTAGGACTGAAGGGTGACAGGTTTTCCTTTCCTTCCTCCAGACCGACTACCATACAACTGTACTTGTCGCGGATGCCACTCTCTTCCAGAGTCTTTCCGATGAAGGGACTGTCTGAGCCGATGATGAGCTGGCGCAGCTTCATCTCACGTTTCTCCAAGTTAGGATCTTCGCCCAGCACCTCCTGGCTCAGCGCTTGTCCGAACTTGCTCAGCTGGTCGTCGCTACCGATAACCTGCAGCTTGTCGCCAGGGAAGATGATATAATTGCCGTCAGGAATATTCAGGCGGTAGTTGGCACGCAGGATGCTGCTCACGTGGACACCATATTTCTGTCCGAGATTCAGCTGTCGTAGCGTGTGTCCCATCCATTTCGAGTCCATAGGCACGATGAAGTCGGCAATGTGGATATCGCGGTCCAGCAGACGTCCCTCATACAATGGGCGCTTCTTGCCATGCACCTGAGCCTCGATTTCGCGCGAACGCAGGTTCATGATGAAGAGTCGCTCCAGTCGGATGCTACGCTTCTTGATGCCTCGTGAGAGGATGATGATCACCACGGCCACCAGTCCGATGGTAATCATGATGGCACTCGAGAATTGCGTCATCGAGTTGCAGATATAGAAAATGAAGCCCACGGCAATCACCACGCGCACCAGGATGGTGAACAGCAAGGGCAGCCGGTTGCGGTTGCTCTCATCCCACAGGGCACGGAACTCCGGACTGCGGTTTTTCTTCATGACCATAGCGCGCAGGAAAGGCGATATGATGAGCACCGTCAGCAGACCCGTGATGGCGTTGGCATACCAGAGCAGCTGCTCTCCTGGCAACAACTGGCGCATGAAGGGCAGCACGAAGTTGAACATCACGACGATGGAGGCCGACGAGAGGATGCTGTAGACCACGGTATTGATGGTCATCTGCGTCAGCATCTTCTTCCATTTATTGCTCTCGTTGGTGTTCGGATGCATCATGCTCAGGTGGTTCATCATCTGGATGGCCTTCTTGGGCAGACGCTTCTCCAAATGGGCGTAGGCTGGGTTAGCCAGACGTATCATATATGGTGTGAGGAATGTCGTGATGACGCTGACTGCCACCACCACAGGGTAGAGGAAGTCGCTGATGACGCCCAGCGACAAGCCCAGCGAGGCGATGATGAACGAGAACTCACCAATCTGCGCCATCGAGAAACCACAGCGCATAGCCGACTTCAGCGATTCGCCACCCAACATGAACGCCAGCGATCCGAACACACTCTGGCCTATCAGGATGGTCAGCACCAGCGTGATGATGGAGGGGGCGTAGGAGATGAGGATATGCGGGTCGACCAGCATGCCTACCGATACGAAGAAGATGGCTCCGAAGAGGTTCTTTACGGGCTCCACCAGTTTTTCTATATGCTCAGCCTCTATCGTCTCCGCCAGGATGCTACCCATGATGAAGGCTCCGAAGGCTGACGAGAATCCTACCTTGGTCGAGAATACCGCCATGGCACAGCACATGCCCAGCGCCACGATGAGCATCACCTCGTCGTTGATCAGCTTACGCACCTTGCGCAGGAAGATGGGAATGGCAAAGATGCCCACCACCAGCCACAGCACCAGGAAGAAGCCTATCTTCGCCACAGAGCCCAGCATCTGGCTTCCGTCGGGATTGTTGCCGCTGGCTATGGCCGACAGCATCACCATCATGACGATGGCCAGGATATCCTCCAGTATCAGCACGCTCATCACCAGTCCTGCAAACTGCTGTTGGCGTAGCCCCAGGTCGTCGAAGGCCTTGTAGATAATCGTTGTCGACGACATGGCCAGCATACCTCCCAGGAAGATGCAGTCCATCTGTGGCCATCCGAACAGACGGCCTACCAGCATGCCCAGCATCGACATGCAGAAGATGATGCTGATGGTCGATATGATGGGCGATGCACCCATCTTCAGGATTTTCTTAAACGAGAAGTCAAGACCCAGCGAGAACAGCAGGAACATCACACCGATGTCAGCCCACAGGTGGATATGTTCTGCGTCAGCCACCGAAGCCGTATAGGGCATGTGGGGCGACACGAGGAATCCTGCCACGATGTAGCCAAGCACTAGCGGTTGTTTCAGTCGCTTGAAGATGAGCGTCACGATGCCTGCCACCATCAGCATCAGTGCCAGGTCTTGTATCATTGGTGCTAGTTCAGCCATTGTATTCTCCTACTAATTGACAGATTTTTACGATGACCTGCATGGCTTTCTCCATCGACTGGATGGGTACGAACTCGTAAGGGCCATGAAAATTGATACCTCCTGCGAAGATGTTAGGGCAGGGCAGCCCCTTGAACGACAGCTGTGCACCGTCCGTGCCGCCACGAATGGGCTTCACCTTAGGCGATACGCCCACTTCCTGCATGGCTCTGAGCACCACGTCGATGACGTGCATCGCGTCGGGTTCTATCTTCTCCTTCATGTTATAATACTGGTCGCTGACCACGCACTCCACCGTGCCCTCGCCATATTTCTCGTTCATCTGCTCCGCACAGCGCTGGATGAAGCGCTTACGGTCCTCGAAACGGTCGCGGTCGTGGTCGCGGATGATGTACGACATCTTGGCCTGCTCGATGTTCGATGTGATGCCCAGCAGGTGGTAGAAACCCTGATAACCCTCCGTCGTCTCAGGCGTCTCGTCCTCAGGCAGCATCCGAGCCAGCTCGGCAGCCAGCGCATTGGCATTCACCATCTTACCCTTGGCATATCCTGGGTGTACGCTGACGCCTTTGATGGTGATCTTGGCTGAGGCTGCGTTGAAGTTCTCGAACTCCAGCTCGCCCACATCGCCGCCATCCATCGTGTAGGCCCATTCGCAACCGAATTTCTCCACGTCGAAGTGGCGGGCACCCATGCCTATCTCCTCGTCGGGATTGAAGGCTATGCGTATCTTGCCGTGCTTGATCTCCTTGTGCTCCTGCAGATACACCATCGCCTGCACGATTTCGGCTATGCCTGCCTTGTCGTCAGCACCCAGTAGGGTAGTGCCGTCCGTCACAATCAGGTCTTCGCCCACATGTTGCAACAGCTCCGGAAATTTCTTTGGTGACATGATAATGTTATCATACCTCTCACCTCTTAAAAGGATATCGCTACCGTCGTAGTTGCGCACAATCTGGGGTTTGATGTCAGCACCCGAACAGTCGGGACTTGTGTCGTAATGCGAGATAAAACCAATCGTGGGCACTTGCTCCTTCGTGTTCGCCTTCAGCGTGGCGTAGATGTAACCCTTGTCGTCCATCTCCACGTTGTCAAGTCCCTCATGTTCCAATTCTTTCTTCAGATATTCAGCAAATACCAGCTGCTTGCTCGTACTTGGTACGGTCTCACTCTCCTCGCTCGACTGCGTGTCGAACTTCGTATAGTTCAGGAATCTTTCAGTAATATCCATGTTTTTTTTGCGTAATTTTTGCAAAGGTACATATTTTTTCTAAACTTTAAACGATAAACACTAAACTTTTTCGCATCTTTGCCATGTTTTGATAAGAAGTAAGGAATATGGATTAAAAAAGTCCGCCTCCCGTTCAATCGGAAGCCGGACTCCTTTCTTTTTTGTCTCGACCTTTTACTCTCCGCCGGTCTCGAAACCAGCTGAGCCGCCACCGTTGTTGCCACCGGTATTGCTCGAGCCTGAACCGCTCGTGCTGGGGGTGAGGCTTCCCTTTGCAGCTGCAATCTCGGCCTTGGCCTTGTCGGTCCACGAGAGCTTCACCACCTTCTTCAGCTCGTCGCGGGTCAGATCGCCAGTCGACTGAGCCAGCAGCTTCACCGTCTTCACGGCAGGACCGGTCTTGTCGCCCTGCTTCAGCTCGCCCAGGCTGGCCTGTGCCACCTTGTCGGTCTGCGCGTCGTAGAGCGTCTCCAGACCGTTGGCCTCCACGGTAGCCTTGAAGATGGCCAGATTGTCAATCTTCACCGTGTTGCCGTTCAACACCTGCTCGCGCACGCACTTCACGAAGTCGGTCAGCACGCCCAGAATCGAGCCCTCCGAGAACACCGTGTTGTGCTCTGCCATGTGGCGCGCCATGTCGCTGACCGACAGCGCCTGCTTGTAATTCACTCGGGCATAAAGCTTGCCCGCCTGTTCGGTTTCCGAAGTCTCGGTCACCTTACTCAAATAAAGTTCAATCATACCTTTTGTTGTGTTTTTTTATGGTATTAGAAACTAAGTGAACCATCTACACCGGGTGGCCCTTCCCGCTTGTATTTTATTACCTTACAAAGGTACTAAATATTTTTGAGAGCACCAAACTTTTTCTCAATTTTTTTATAAAAAATAACCCCACCTTATCGCAGAATAAGGCAGGGTTATTTCGCAATAAGCGTGGGTTATGTTACAGAAGAACCGTCCCTCTGTTACATTCTGACAGATAGTAGTCGCTGAAGTCCTTGCAGCCGGGTGGCAGCTGATGGCGGACGAGCGATGGCAGCACCTCGCGGAGTTGCAGGAACAACCGCTCGCCAGGCGTGTCGTTGTCGGGGAACATCTCAAATTTAATTGAGAATTGATAATTGATAATTGTTCGACGTCCTTGCGTTTCAGCAGCGTGGCCGAGGGGATGGCGATGGCCTTATGACCGGCAGAGAGCATGGCCCAGCAGTCGGAGCAGCCTTCGGTGATGAAGAGCGTCTCGCCCGGACGAAGCAGGTTCAGCACGGGCAGATTGTAGATGCTGCAGCGCGAGCCCTGCGGGAATCGGAAGCGGGGCGTGGCACCCTTCACGAGATTGCGATTTTGTATACCTATCAGCTTGCCCTCGCGGTCGTAATAAGGTATCTGCAACCAAGGTATGCCCTGCTTATCTCTCCAAGACGTCAACCGACACCACCGAA
>SUYH01000002.1 GCA_015060535.1 Prevotella sp. | reverse complement strand
TGACAAAATCCTGGGCAACTTTTTGTTGCTCAGGAACTTATAAACAAAGTTAAACTAAAGTGCTGCGGAATTTAGGTAATCCTGACTACTTTTGTAACAGTTAGTATTAAAGAAATGACAACTCAAACAAAGTCTTTGTTGTAGATTCCACAGCTGGCACATCTTTGACATGTTTTATGTGAGAGAGTTCTATAACACTCATGGAATTGCACACTATTTCATAATCCGCTGTAGTGTCACTTTTCGCTCAAAAAGGTCACCTGAAGGTCACCAATAAAAGAAAAAGCACTTGCGAATAATTCGTAAGTGCTTGATTTTCAATGTGGACCAGCCAGGGCTTGAACCTGGGACCTCCAGATTATGAGTCTGTTGCTCTAACCAACTGAGCTACAAGTCCAGTGCTTTTTAAAAGCGGTTGCAAAGGTAAACAGATTTTTGCAAATATCCAAATAAAATTGAGAAAATCTTTGTAACTTTGCAGGCGCAATGGAGAAGAAGATTCAGGGACTGACAAGCCAAGAGGTAGAACAGAGCAGACTGGAGCACGGGGAGAATGTGCTGACACCCCCTAAGCGCCAGTCCATGTGGCGTCTGTATCTGGAGAAATATGAGGACCCGATGGTACGCATCCTATTGGTAGCTGCCGTCATTTCATTGGTTCTGGCCTTCGTCAGACAGGATTTTGTTGAGACGATAGGCATTATAGCTGCCGTCATTCTGGCCACAACGGTAGGTTTCTACTTTGAACGTGATGCCATACGCCGATTTAATGTATTGACACAGTTGGGTGAAGAGCAGCTTGTCAAGGTGATAAGAAGCCTCACCCCCGCCCCCTCTCCAACAGGCGAGGGGAGTCATAACACCATTGTAGAAATTCCACGCCGTGAAGTGGTGGTGGGCGACATTGTACTGGTAGAAACCGGTGATGAGGTACCTGCCGACGGTCAATTGCTGGAATGTACTGACTTGCAGGTTGACGAGTCGAGTCTTACGGGCGAACCTTTAGCGAATAAGAGGTTAGAGGTGAGAGGTGAGAGGTTAGAGAATACGGCCTATCCTGCCAATATACTGTTGAGGAGTTCGATGGTAATGAGTGGCTCGGGATGCTATGTTGTGACGGCTGTAGGCGATAATACAGAGATTGGGCATGTGGCCCGCCAGGCCACTGAGTTGACTGATGTGAAGACACCCCTGAACCTACAACTGAGCCGTTTGGCTAAGCTCATCAGTAAGGTGGGCGCAACCGTATCTACCGCCAGCTTCATCATTTTTCTGGGCCATGACTTCCTGACTAACTCGTTGTGGCTTCACTCCACCGACTATCTGGCTATGCTCGAAATCGTGTTGCGTTACTTCATGATGGCGGTGACGCTCATCGTGATGGCGGTGCCCGAGGGCTTGCCGATGGCTATCACGCTGGCTTTGGCACTGAACATGCGACGGATGCTGAAGTCGAACAACCTGGTACGCAAACTGCAAGCATCTGAAACGATGGGGGCCGTAACCTGTATTTGTACAGACAAAACAGGTACGCTGACCCAAAACAAGATGACGGTGGTCGAAATGAGAAATGAAAGAAATGAAGGAAATGAAGGAAATGGGGTTCCTTTGGAACTGTATAAGGCCATAGCGGTGAATACGACGGCGACGCACGATGTGGGTAATCCTACGGAACAGGCGCTGCTGAGATGGCTGATGGAAAAGGGTGTGGACTATCAAAGAATACGTGAAGAACATCCGATTACCGCACGACAACCCTTCTCGACCGAACGAAAATACATGACTACGACCTGTGGCAAGACCACATATATCAAAGGAGCTCCAGAAGTCGTTATGGATATGGTCACACCATCAGATCTATTTCAATTTACAGAAGCCAAGGAACAGTTGCTCCATTGGCAGCAACACGCTATGCGAACGCTGGCCATTGCCAAAGACAAGACGCTGCTGGCCATCGTGGCTATCAGCGACCCGCTGCGAGAAGAGGTGCCTACAGCCATCAGTCAATGTCGTCAGGCGGGTATTGACGTAAAGATTGTAACTGGTGACACCAAGGAGACAGCTTTGGAGATAGCCCGACAAATAGGAATTGACGGTAAGTCTGTTACAGGCAGCGAGTTTGCAGCACTCTCAGACGAAGAGGCACTCAACATTGTTGGCGATTTAAGAGTAATGTCGAGAGCACGTCCTACCGACAAGCAGCGACTGGTAGCCCTCCTACAGCAACGTGGGGAGGTCGTGGCTGTAACAGGCGACGGCACCAACGATGCGCCAGCCCTGAACCGTGCTCACGTAGGCCTGTCGTTAGGGTCAGGCACCAGTGTGGCTAAGCAAGCCAGCGACATCACATTGATTGACGACTCGTTCCAGTCGATTGTTCAGGCTGTGATGTGGGGACGTTCGCTTTATAAGAACATTCAACGCTTCATCTTCTTCCAACTGGTTGTCAATGTGGCAGCACTGCTATTAGTACTCTTCGGATCGTTCATCGGAACGGAACTGCCGCTGACCATCACACAGATTCTCTGGATCAACCTCATCATGGATACCTTCGCTGCTATGGCTTTGGCTTCGCTGCCACCCAGCCGTGAGGTTTTGGAGGAACAGCCTCGTAACCAACAGGCCTTTATCATCTCACGGGCCATGTTTCGTGGCATCGCTGTGATAGGCGGACTATTCTTCATCGGACTAGGTGCCATCTGCTGGATGATAGAAAAGCATCCTATCCTGGTTGCCGTGCATTTGGGGTTATCGCCTATACAAGCACAGACGGTATTCTTCAACATTTTCGTCATGCTGCAGTGGTGGAACCTGTTCAATGCCCGTATGCTGGGCTCCTGCCACTCTGCTTTCCGCCGGCTTTGGGCTTGCGAAGGTTTCTTGATTGTACTGGCATTAGTGCTTATGGGTCAATGGCTCATCGTCACCTTTGGCGGGCAGATGTTCCGTACCGTGCCGCTATCTTTGGAAATTTGGACTTATATTATCATCGGCACTTCACCCGTGCTGTGGATTGGCGAAATATACAGATGGATACAAAGAAAATGGAAAACTCAGGATATGTAGCCACCATAGGCATGTTCGATGGCGTACATCGGGGCCATCAGTTCGTGCTTCGCCAAGTTATTGAGACGGCTCATGAGCGCGGCCTAAAGTCAATGGCTATCACTTTCGACCACACGCTGCGTCGTGAACAACTGCTGACTACGCTGGACGAAAAGCTGTCACTCATCAGCAAGACAGGCATCCAGCGTACTGAGGTTCTGCAGTTTTCTGATTCGCTGAAGCAAATGACGGCTTACGAATTCATGAAACATGTGCTTTGTGAGCAACTGGGAGTAAAGGTGTTGCTGACGGGCTACGACAACCGTTTCGGACATAATAGGGAGGAAGGGTTCGACGACTATGTACGCTATGGCCAACAACTGGATATTGAGGTTTTACAGTTGCCAGCCGAGGGTGACGTCAGTTCTTCATTGGTACGCAACCTACTGAATGAGGGACGGGTCGACGAAGCTACTCAAGCTCTGGGCCACCCATACCAGTTGACAGGACATGTGGAGCATGGAGAACACATTGGAACACAACTGGGATTCCCTACGGCTAACCTCGTTCCTTACGAAAGTCTGCAACTAGTACCCGCTACTGGTGCCTATGCAGTACAGGTGATGCTGGACAATGACACCCAGCTCTACGCAGGTATGATGAACATCGGCAAGCGCCCCACCTTTGAAGGACATCGCACCACACTGGAAGTCCACGTGCTGCATCTGGACAAAGACCTCTATGGCCAGCGGGTGACCGTCAGCTTTATCCAACGCCTGCGCGATGAACAACGCTTCGACAGTGCGGAAGCCCTGAAGGGGCAACTGCAACGCGACGCACAACAGGTGGAGAACCTATTCAAAAAAAACAAGACTAAAAATAAAAGATGAAAAAAGCAATTCTTGACATCATCACATTTCTGGGTATTCAGGCCTTAGTCAGTCTCACAGTGCCTTTGGTCTGGGGAATGGTGACAGGCTCGCCCGACGTAACAACAGCTATGATGATAACCACTACGGTGATATTCAGTCTGCTGACCATCATCGTCTTCTTATGGGCGGGATGGACCAAGGTGTCGCCCACCTGGCTTCGTACGCGCCCCTGGATGGTACTGATATGGAGCGTGATAGCCGCCTTGGGGCTGGTCGTTCCCTCCGCATGGCTGCAAGAGCACATGCCCGAGCTGCCTAACTTCGTGGAACAGGAGTTCGACATGATTCTGAAAGACCGCTGGGGCTACCTGACCATCGGACTGCTGGCACCGCTGGCTGAGGAGATTGTGTTCCGGGGAGCAGCACTGCGTTCGCTATTAGCTTCGCGCCTCTCGCCACTCGCCGCTATTGTCATCTCAGCCCTGCTGTTTGCAGTAGCCCATCTGAATCCCGCGCAGATGCCTCATGCCTTCCTGGTGGGTCTGCTGTTAGGATGGATGTATTGGCGCACAGGCTCTATCCTGCCCGGTATGGCCTACCATTGGGCCAACAACTCAGCGGCCTACGTGCTCTATGCCTTCTATCCCAATCCGGACATCAAGCTGATAGACATCTTCAAAGGCTCTGAGCAGCATGTCTACATGGCCTTGGGCTTCTCGCTGCTCATCCTGTTGCCGGCACTCTACCAGCTGCATCTGTGGATGCGGCATGCTGACGAATAGGACAAATCGAAGGGGCTGCCTCTGACTCATCAGATGGCAGCCCTTCACCGTTAGTATGTTATGAAAAATTTGAGAGAAAATTGAAACTTCACAGTTTCGTTGGTGTTTTAACTAAACATGATTAATAAATATAGAGAAAGCATAGAAATTATTCTTCTGTGTCAATCCTTCGACTTTGCTGGCAGCATCACACTTGTGCTGTCTACAGACTTGTCGACGATGTTCTCGGCCTGGACGGGAATAGCCGCATCTACTGAGTCGGCCTGATAGCTGGCATAATCTGCAGGTGTATTCCAGCTGTTGTCCCATGGAGCCTGCAAGGCACCTCCCACCGTCAGGATGATGGCTATCACGGCAGCAGCCCTGAAAAGTGGCATCAATCGCTGGCTCAGCTTTACCTCACGAGCCTTAACCGATGGCACCCCCTCGCCAATCATCTGTAGCATACGGGCATCGAAGTCATCGCCCAGCGTCTGGCCGCAGGCCTCGTCGCTGAAGAGTGCACGCCACTGCTCCATCTCAGCCGGAATGTCCTTCTGGCTGAAGAAGGTACGCAGGATGCTCTCCTCTTCCAGAGTAGTCTCCGCGTTCCAATAGCGCTCCATGAGTTGCTCGATGTACTTATAGTCCATGACCGTATTTTTAGGGTTCTCTATATGGTAAGACGTTTGTAAAACACATTAGTTACAAACCAACACCAAAAAATTTCTCATTTTCTCATTTTCTCAATCTCAAAGAATCGTTCCTTGATGCTCTGGCGGGCACGGAAGATATTGATTTTCACCTGCTGTTCGTTAATGCCCAGCACCTCAGCAATATCTTTGTAGCTCATACCCTCGATGTCGCGCAGTTGCATACAGCTACGTTGTTTTTCTGGCAGTTGGCTGATTAGCTGACGCACCAGTTGTATCCGGTCGCGCTGCACGGTCTGCTCCTCAGGGTTTGCCGAATGGCTGCGGTCAGCAGGGTCGTAGGTCGCATCCAATGACTGAGCCTGATAGTCCATGCGACGCACCTTGTCGAGCGACAGATTATGGCAGATGGTCAGACAGAAAGCCTTGATAGAGTCCAGGCGTTCCCACTGGTCGCGACGACTCCACACCTTCAGCATCGTTTCCTGCACGACGTCCTCAGCCTCCGCCGTATTTTGTGTGATGCGGAGCGCCATCCGGAAGAGTTCGTTCTTCAACGGCAGCACGTCGGACTGGAAACTGTATGAAGCCATCTATATACCTTATTATTTTATCACCGTTCCGTGTTCCCCGTCGATAGCGGTGGCCAGCGTGATGATAACCCTACTTACACCAGCATCCACAGCACTAAGGGCATTCTCTATCTTGGGCAACATACCACCAGAGATGGTTCCATCAGCCTTGTAGTGTTCGAAATCTTCATGCGTAATAGTTGGTATTACGCTCTCATCGTCGTCTGGATTACTCAGCACACCTTTTTTCTCAAACGAGAAAATGAGCGTCACGTCGTAAAGATGAGCCAAGCCCTTGGCCGTCTCAGAGGCAATGGTGTCGGCATTGGTGTTCAGGATATGTCCCTCGCCATCATGCGTCAGTGGTGCCATCACAGGGGTGATGCCCGCCTCGATGAGCTGTCCTAAGGTCTCGTAGGCTACGCTGTCAACATCGCCAACCCAGCCATAGTCTACCCCTTCCTTCAGAGGACGCTTGTGGCTACAGATGGCATTGGCGTCGGCTCCTGTCAGTCCGATGGCATTCACCCCGTTAGCCTGCAGGCGGGCCACCAGGTTCTTATTCACCAGTCCGCCATAGACCATCGTCACGACCTCCAGCATGTCTGTATCGGTGATGCGACGTCCGTTGACCATCTTCGTCTCGATACCCAGCCGCTCAGCCATCTTCGTAGCCTTACGACCACCTCCGTGTACCAACACCTTACGACCCTCAATGGCTGAGAAGTCGCGTAACAACTGAGAGAGCTGTAGTTCGTCCTCGACCACAGCTCCTCCCACTTTTACTATTGTAAGTTTTTCTTTCATATTCGTTGTCTAGTATTTCTAGGCTGACTAGTTATTCTAGATAGGTATATCCGTAAAGTCCCGAACGGTAGTTCGACAGGAACTCCTTGCCTTCCTCCAACGTAATCTTGCCTTGCTTGACACTCTTGGCCACCCAGATTTCCAACTGGCGAACCAGTTTCTTGGGGTCGTACTGTACGTAGTCGAGCACCTCGGCTACCGTCTCACCATCGATAATCTGGTCGATATGGTACTTACCATCCTTCACGCTGATATGGACGGCTGTGGTATCGCCAAAGAGATTGTGCATATCGCCCAAAATCTCCTGATAGGCACCTACGAGGAAGACACCGAGATAGTATTTGTCGTTCTTCTTCAAGGCGTGAACAGGCAGGGCGTGCGAGTTATGGCGATTGGTGACAAACTGAGCTATCTTACCGTCGGAGTCGCAGGTGATGTCCTGCAATGTAGCATTGCGGGTAGGACGCTCGTCCAATCGCTGGATAGGCATGATGGGGAACAGTTGGTCGATGGCCCATGAGTCAGGCAGACTCTGGAACAGCGAGAAGTTACAGAAATACTTGTCGGCCAACAGCTTATCAATATTCATCAGCTCCTCAGGGATATGCTTCAGCGTCTTGGCCAAGGCGTGTATCTCGTGACAGACGCTCCAATACATGGCCTCCACCTCTGCTCGCGTCTTGAGGTCGACGATACCATGGGTAAAGAGGTCGAGCACCTCCTCACGAATCTGTTCAGCATCGTGCCAGTCCTCCAGCACATTGCGTGGTGACAGGTTATCCCATATATCATAGAGGTCCTTTACCAGCTGGTGTGAGTTCTCATCAGGCTCAAACTCCTCAGGCATCTCAGGCAGTGAGGCAGTCTCCAGCACGTCGATAACCAATACTGAGTGGTGAGCAGCCAGCGAGCGTCCACTCTCCGTAATGATGTTAGGATGAGGAATACCATTCTTATTAGCAGCGTCTACAAAGGTGTAGATACAGTCGTTGACATACTCCTGAATGCTATAGTTGACGGAGCTCTCTGACGAGGGCGAGCGTGTTCCGTCGTAGTCGACGCCCAAGCCACCACCACAGTCCACGAAATCAACATTATAACCCATCTTATGCAGCTGGATGTAGAATTGTGAAGCCTCACGCAGGGCTGTCTGGATGCGGCGAATCTTCGTAATCTGGCTGCCGATATGGAAGTGGATGAGTCGCAAACAGTCGCGCATGTCTTTCTTGTCCAACAGCTCCAATGCCTCCAGCAGTTCAGCACTTGTCAGTCCGAACTTCGAGGCATCTCCCCCACTCTCTTCCCACTTTCCAGAACCAGAGGAGGCCAGCTTGATGCGGATACCGATATTGGGACGCACCCCCAGTTTTTTGGCCTCACGGGCAATGAGTTCCAGCTCGTTGGGTTTCTCTACGACGATGAAGATCTGCTTACCCATCTTCTGTGCCAGCAGAGCCAACTCGATGTACGACTGGTCTTTGTAGCCATTACAGATGA
Source organism: Prevotella sp. (assembly GCA_015060535.1). GTDB lineage: Bacteria > Bacteroidota > Bacteroidia > Bacteroidales > Bacteroidaceae > Prevotella. The sequence goes on along the minus strand of SUYH01000002.1, from coordinate 248,944 downwards.
TGATAGAGTCGCTCTGACACTGTACGGCGATAACGGCATGCAGCTCAGGCTTCGAACCAGCCTCAACACCCAAGTTGAACTTGCGGCCATGCGAGATAATCTCCTCGACAACAGGTTGCATCTGGTTTACCTTGATGGGATAAACCACATAGTTCTCGCCTTTATACTCATACTCCTCAGCTGCTTTCTTGAAACAGCTCCAGGTCTTCTCGATACGATTGTCCAGAATGTCTGGAAAACGCAGCAACACTGGCGACTGGACGTCACGCAGCGATAACTCGTCCATCACTTCACGAAGGTCTACCTCTGTACCATCCTTGCAGGGAGTCACATAGACATCACCCTCATTGTTGATTCCGAAATAGCTGGTACCCCAGCCATTGATGTTGTAGAGCTCCTTAGAGTCTTCAATCGTCCATTTCTTCATGTGCTGAATAGTAAGGTGTTAAAGGTTTAACAGGGTGCGCAGCTGGGCTACGCTATACTTGATCTTGTCGTAGTCATCCATCAGGCTGACGTCTAACGTGTAGTGAGCCTTGGTATAGTAGGGCTCGCGCTCCTTCAGATGATTGGTGATGTAGGCTATCAGTTCATCGGGCGTCTTGCCCTTCAGCAGGGGGCGCTCCACCTTGGCCATCAGCAGGTGTTTGTACAGCACCTCAGGTGTGGCTTTCAGGTAGACCACATCGCCTTGCTGGTTCAGGTAGTCCATGTTGTCAAAGAAACAGGGCGTACCACCTCCACAGCTGATGATGACATCCTCAAACTCAGCAACCTCATGCAACATGTTGTACTCCATCTTACGAAAGCCCTCCTCGCCTTTCTCGGCGAATATTTGGGATACCGACTTACGCATACGGCTCTCGATGTACCAGTCCATATCGTAGAACATCATGCCCGTCTCCTTGGAGAGGGCCTTGCCAATGGTCGTCTTGCCAGACCCCATATAGCCTATGAGGATGATGCGTCTCATTTCTTCTTGGCGGGTGTATTGACGATCTTCATGCACTCGTCGTAAGTCAGCTCAGCAGCACGGGCATGCATGGCTTTCGGCATACGGTAGTTCTTGCCGTCGTAGGCAATGTAGGGGCCATAGCGACCATTGAGCACCTCCAGCTTGCTGTCTTCCATAAAGCTCTTCAGATGCTTCTGGTCCTCCTGCTCGCGCTTCTCGTTGATCAGCTGGACAGCCTCATCGAGGGTGATGGTCATCGGATCGGCATCCTTAGGCAGCGAGGTATATTTCTTCTGGTGCAGCACATAGGGACCAAAGCGACCTGCTCCGATAATGACGGGAGCACCCTCATAGTTACCTACGGTGCGAGGCAACTTGAACAGCTCCAAAGCCTCATCAAGTGTCAGCGTCTCCATGCTCTTATCGCTGGGCAGCTGGGCAAACTGGGGCTTCTCGATATCTTCAGCCGAACCAATCTGAACCACAGGACCAAAACGACCAATCTTCACGAATACGGGCTTGCCGCTCTTGGGGTCCTTACCCAACTGACGCTCGCCAGCCTTACGCTCCTGACGGGAATTCATGGTCTTCTCCACCACTGGCTCGAAGTTCTTATAGAAAGATTTCATCATGTCCTTCCACTCTTCCTTACCCTCGGCTATTCTGTCGAAGTCCTGCTCCACCTTAGCGGTGAAGTTATAGTCCATGATGGTGGGGAAATATTTCATCAGGAAGTCATTGACCACGATACCGATATCGGTTGGCAACAGCTTACCCTTGTCTGAGCCAGCCATCTCCTTACGCTGCGACTGCTTGATCTGCTTGCCTTTCAGCGTGTCGATGGTATAGAATCGCTCCTCGCCCTTCTTGTCGCCTTTATGTACGTATTCGCGTTGCTGAATGGTCGAAATGGTAGGTGCATAGGTTGAAGGACGACCAATACCCAACTCTTCGAGTTTATGCACCAGCGAGGCCTCCGTATAACGCTGAGGGCCTTGGCTGAAACGCTCAGTAGCCTGGATTTCACGACGTGTCAGCACCATACCTTTCTTCAGCGGGGGCAGGATGTGGCTCTCCTCGTCCTGCAACTCTTCATCGTCGACAGACTCGCGATAAACCTTGATGAAACCATCAAACTTGACAACCTCGCCTTGGGCAACAAACTGTTCGTTACTACCGCTGATGGCAATGTTGACAGTAGTCTTTTCAATCTGGGCATCAGCCATCTGGCTGGCGATAGTACGCTTCCAAATGAGCTCGTAGAGCTTACGCTCCTGAACTGTTCCCTCTATCTCCGTACGCTCCATATAGGTCGGACGGATAGCTTCGTGAGCCTCCTGAGCACCCTTCGAACTGGTGTGATACTGGCGTACCTTGCTGTATTCCTGGCCATAGAGCTTAACGATCTCTTCCTTGCTGGCATTGATACAGAGTCCTGACAGATTAACGGAGTCAGTACGCATATAGGTAATCTGTCCGTGTTCATACAGATGCTGTGCCACCATCATCGTCTGACTAACGGTGAAGCCCAACTTGCGGGCAGCCTCCTGTTGTAGCGTAGAAGTAGTGAATGGAGGTGCAGGAGTACGCTTCAGGGGCTTCTTGCTGACAGACTCTACGGTAAAGTTTGCATCCACACATTGCTGCAGGAATTTCTCCACCTCCTCATGTGTCTTCATGCGCTGAGCCAGCGTAGCCTTTACCTCAGTCTGCGAACCATCGGGATTGGTAATGGCGAAAATACCATTCACGCTATAGTAGGGTTCGCTATTGAAGTCCTGTATCTCACGCTCACGCTCTACGATCAGTCGTACGGCAACACTCTGCACACGACCTGCAGAGAGAGCGGGCTTCACCTTACGCCACAGAACGGGCGACAACTTGAAACCAACAAGACGGTCCAACACACGACGGGCCTGCTGGGCGTTGACCAGATTCATGTCCAAATGGCGAGGCTCTTCGATAGCCTTCAGGATGGCAGGCTTGGTGATTTCGTGGAAGACGATACGGTTGGTCTTCTCCTCGTCCAGTCCTAAGACCTCACACAAGTGCCACGAGATAGCCTCTCCCTCGCGGTCTTCATCGGATGCGAGCCAGACGTTCGTTGCCTTCTGTGCGTTAGACTTCAGTTCCTTGACCAGCTTTTCCTTCTCTTCAGGAATCTCGTATTCTGGTTCGAGCGTCTTGTCATTGATGCTCATCTCCTTCTTCTTCAAGTCGCGAATATGACCATAGCTCGACATCACCTTGAAATCGCTTCCGAGGAATTTCTCAATGGTCTTAGCCTTCGCTGGAGACTCTACTATCACTAAATTCTTTTGCATAATCTCGTACTATAAAAACTATTTCGGGCTGCAAAAGTAGACAAAAGATTTGGTTACACCTTATTTATATAGTAGATTTTTTATTTTCTTAACGTTTCGTGTAGAAAACGAATGACAGCATTTCGGATGCTGGTCAGCCCAAAGTCGGCAGGATTAACTTCGTTAATAGGTATCCAAAAGGCCTCTGCAGCGTCGTCAGCAGCCTGAATGGCCAGTCGTCCACCCTTGACACGAACTAGATAGTCCATATCGAGCGTATGGATACCCATTCCGCTATATTGATAGACATTGGGCGACGAGAAGAGATACTGGATGTCCTGTACCTCAAGGCCCGTCTCTTCCTTGATCTCACGACGCATACCTTCTTCCACCGTCTCACCCATGTCGCAGAAGCCACCAGGCAAGTCGTATGTCCCTAGGGCAGGCTCTTTGGCGCGTCGCACCACCAGCATCTCGTCGTTCTCATTGACAATGAAGGCAGCTGTAGCCGAACAGGGGTTGGCATAATACGTGAAGCCACAGTCCTCACACTTCTTGCTCTTGAAGTTGTTGACGACGAAATGGTCACTGCCACATACCGGACAGTACTTGAATTTCTCTAATGGATGCTCCATCGGCCTACCAGTTGTCAGTACGGAAGGGGAACAGCGGCAGTCCGCCAGCATTGGCCATATTGCCCAACTGCCAGTTGCGGAAACAGTAGCGGATGGCTACGGGCTGCTTCACCTTTGGACTCTTGATTGTGATGCACTCGTCCCAATAGCCACCACCAGGCTGCCAGAAGTGGTCTGCCTGAGCGGGATAGAACACCTTGTCGGCTCCTGCCACCTCGAAGCCCTGAATATCCATGAACCGGCTGATGGCGCCACACTCGTCGTTCAGGTGAATCATCACCGTATCGTTCTTGATCTGCATATCCTTAAACGAAGGACTCATACAGATGATGGAACTCATGCCGTAAGTCTTATTCAGCGCCAGGAAAGCCAGACGCTCGCCCACCTTCTGCTTCTGGGCAGGGTGAATCTGCGTGCCTTCGTAGGGGTAAACACAGTCGTTTGTACATACCAGCCCGCTGTTGGGGATAATCTTCGAAGCCTTAAACTGCTCTTCCTGCAGCTCAGCGTTCCACGTGCCATTGGGGTCACCACTGATGAAGGGAGCTATCTGTACGAAGTAGAAAGGTATCTCGCCCAGCTTGAACTGGCTGCGCCACTGCTCTACCAGCAGCTTCAGACGCTGTGAGTACTGGTCCTTAGGGTCACCTACGTTCGAGCAACCCTGATAGAACAGGATGCCCTTCACCGTATAGTTCAGAATCGGGTTGAACGTGCCGTTGCCCCAAAGCATAGCACGATGGTAGTCCCAATTCTTTTTGAAGTTGACGATACCCATCGAATCGGTTGGCTCCTTGGTATATTTCTCCAGATTCTCCTTCGTCAGCCAGCTCTCTACGCGCGAACCACCCTTGTTGGCCTCTATCAGCCCGATGGGGATATCCAGCGCCTTATTCACCACTTTGGCGAAGAAATAACCCGTAGCCGAGAATTCACCGACCGTCTCTGGCGAGCACTCACGCCAGTTGGTCTCTGCGTCCTCCTGTGGAGTCATTCGCATGATGCTTGGAATCTTGGCCGAACGCACCTGACGCTTGCCAGCAGCACTGAGCACCTCCTGGTTGTAGTTCAGCACAGGACAGTTGCCAAATCCCTTCACCGGCATCTCCATGTTCGACTGACCAGCACATACCCACACCTCGCCCGCGAGTACATTATTAATAATAACCTTACCGTCGCCATCGTCGAAGGTGATGCTCAGCGGCTCGTATGATGCCTTAGGCGACTTCACCGTCAACAGCCATCGGCCCTGCTTGTCAGCCTTAGCCTCAGCGCGCTGACTGGACCACGATGTGGTAGCCACCACCTTACGTCCAGGTTTGGCCCATCCCCACAGACGCACATCCGTCTGTTGCTGGATGATCATATTGTCACTTACCAGATGGTGCAGTTTCACTTTGGCCTGCAGGCCAATGGTCAATGCTGCAAGTGCAGCCAGAGAAAGCATTCTTCTATTCATTGTTCTAGGGATTAAAGCATCTGCTCATTTAATTTTCATGCAAAGATACAGACTTATTTCGAAACCACCAAACAATATTGCTACACAATCGCAAAAACGTGAGCATTTGTTTCACAAAATCACAAAAAATCTAATTTGTGATACATTCTATAGTATTGAATGGGAGTTAGCTGGGAATTAACCTTGATTTAGCCCCTCTTTACCCTTTCGTGCCTCAATCATTCGCAAAGGCCCATCAATAAAGGGCTGAACGCGAATTCAGCCCTTTATTCTGTGTCAACACTTTTTCGTTAAAACCCGCAAACGTCTGTTAATGGATTTAACTAAAATTGCAACTTTTGCCATTTGCCATTTCTGGGGCGATACAGAAAAATGGTGAGAATTTAATTCAAACGATGAATCGAATTAATTCAGCGTTTTTTGAAGTCACACAATGACAGGGGCAAAAACCTGGCTCGAGCCAAATTATCAATTGGCTCGAGCCAACACCCAATTTAGCTCGAGCCAACTCAATATTGGACTCTTTATAGTGGTATTGTACTCATACCTTTTCATATTTGGCAAGTTCCATTATCTGAACACAGCGGTCGACCCTTCAACGTTTTGAACTTTTGTTCCACATTCGAGATATTGGGTGTCTTTATAAATCGATGTAAGCGGGGCTATAACATATTCATTTCCGTATATTTCCTTGGGATTCCAAACACCATACAAATCCAATTTCTCGGATTCTTTGTTGATACGAAACACGAGTTTATATTTTTCTTCATCCTCTTTGGAGAGATTCAATTTACAGCCCTCTTCTGTTTTAGGCGCATTTTTTAAGATAATAGCCATAATTCTTGTCGTTTTAAGTTAATACTATTGTTATATCCCACGGAGTGGATTCGCTATTATGTAGAACCACCCCGTGGGATGAAGACTCTTATTTCAGCACGAGGCGGAAGCCGAGGCTGTTGACGGCCTTGTCGATGGGGTCGTAACTGCGGAACGACACAGCACAATACTCTGCACCGTAGTCCCATCCGCCGCCGCTCAGCGTACGCACGGTTCCCGTTGCGGGGCCTGCGTAGTCGGTGCCCTGTTCAGCGACCAAGTCGGCGGTGTCGGCCCACCAGTCGCTTGTCCACTCCCACACGTTGCCGCTCATGTCGTAGAGTCCGAGTTCATTGGGCTGCTTCGAGGCCACGGGGTGCGTGGTGCCGTCGGCGTTGTCAGCATACCAAGCCACGTCGGCCAGCGTGTTCGAGCCAGCGTAGGTGTAGCCCTTGGACTTCTGTCCGCCCATGGCGGCATAGTGCCACTGCGCCTCGGTGGGCAGCATCAGCTTCATGCCCTTGGGCAGTTGGTCCTTCACCATCGCGTTCAGGCGGTCGAGGAATCCGCCCTCCTTAGTGATGTCCTCGTAGGTGACGTTGCTGACGGGATATTGTTTTTTGCTCTTCGTCTGGCCTTCGGGTTTCGAGCCCATGACGGCATTCCATAGACCATTATCTACTTCCGTCTGTCCGATGTAGTAGTCACTGAGCGTGCCTGTCACGGTCTTCGTCACTCCGTCGCGCTCGTACTGCATCGAATACGTGCCGCCCTTGACTTCGGCCATGTAGAACGTATAAGATACGCCATTGGTAACTCCGAACTGCAGTATCTTATCGGCTGTGGGAGGTACTACGAGAGTTTCCGCTTCTATCGCATCCGTTAGTACCAGTCGCAAACCGATTGACGTAGAACGTGTCGTCATGTTGCTCCATGTACTCATATCGCCGTCAGCTTGGCTGGCATATCCTTTTCCACACCTCACACGATGCAGCGTGCCGTTGCTGGCTACATAGTCCTTGCCCTGCTCGGCAGGCAGTTCGTCAAGTTCCAGATAGTTGTCGCGCGTCCATTCCCATACATTGCCAACCATATCGTGAAGTTCGAGCGCGTTGCCCGGCTTCTGGCCAATGATGTGAGTGGTCATATCAGAATTTGACGCTATCCATGCTATATCCTCAAGATTTGGGGGAAGGCCAATGGCTGCTTTGCCTGCCTGACGAGCATACTGCCACTGCGCCTCGGTGGGCAGGGCGAACATCTTGCCTGCGGGCAACTGGTCTTTCAGCATCGTGTTCAGTTTTTCGAGGAATCCGCCAGGGCCTGCGATGTCGTAGTAGTTCACCATCGTCACGGGGTACATGTCGCCGTCGTTGGTCTGTCCCTCGGGCTTCGAGCCCATCACGGCAGCCCACACGCGATTGCTCAGTTCTACGGGGGCGATGTAGTAGTCGCTGAGCGTGCCCGTGACGGTCTTAGTCTCGCCGTCGCGTTCGTACTGCATCGAATACGTGCCGCCCTCAACAAATTTGGCGCCAATCTTGGTCGTGCCGAGGTCGAACGACAAGTCGTTAGCCTCCCACGGGTTGTTGTTGTCACTTGGCGACACAGGATTGTCGTCGTTCGATGTGCAGGCCGTCATCAGCCCGCCCATTGCTGCCAGCATCACCGATGCCGCAAGCGTGTAAAGAAATCGTTTTGTTTTCATCGTCATATAGTTTTTTTGTTATTGATGTCTTATTCTCAGTGTCATATGTCGCCTCAGAGCGTAATATCGGGCGGCCAACCCGGTCTTTTTTGTATGTCGGAGAACCAGCTGGCGATGCGCATCTCGGCGTTGCGACGGAGGTCGCCGTAGAAGAAGCCGTAGTCCTGGCCGTGGTATGACTCAGGGCCGAAGAGGTCTTGCATGGCTGCGGGGATGGCGAAGGGCTTGGCGGCCTCGGTGGAGACGACCACTACACCGCGCTCCAGGTCGAGCTGCGCGTCGGCAATGCCAGGCTCCACAATGCCCTCCTCCACGCTGGTCAGCGAACCGAGGTTCTCGGAGGCGGGTACGTAGGTGTCGTCCAGTACCCAATAGATGGGGTTGATGCTGTGGGCATGAGGTTTTACTACTGCGTTGTGCTTGCCCTTGTTGGCGGGGCCTTCGGTGTTCCACGAGACGATGCAGCCCGTATCGTTATGCCACTCGGCAAAGGGGATGTCGGGATTCGCAGCCAGATACTCGTCGGTGACGCTGAAGCCAATGGCGTAGGCCGCCACCATACCCTTCAGCAGTGCCTTGTGGGCTTCGTCCTGATGAAAGTAGTCCTGCAAGAGGGCCAAGAGGTTTTCGGAACCCTGTGAGTGTCCTGCCAGGATGAAGGGCTTGCCGTTGTTCCAATGCTTAAAATAGTAGTCGAGGGCGCGGCTCAAGTCCTGCGAAGCCTGATAGCGGATGAGACTCCACTCCTGCTCGGTAGTCAGATTGAGGCAGAAAGTGGCGTCCACCTGACGATAGTAAGGCGCAAAGATGTTGCACGAGGTCTTGAAGGCTGTGGCCTGTCGCTGGTAGATGTCCTGTGCGCCCTGCCGCATCCCGGCGTTGTCGATGTCGCCGATGCTGGGCTCGCCCGCTGCGGGGGTATAGTTCGAGGGGTAGAAGTAGATAACGTCCGCATCCTGCTGCCCGTCGCTTTCGGCTATAAGCCAGTTGTCGGGGTTGGCGTAGTCGGCCTGCGACTGCTGGTACTTCTCGATGCCCGAGACTGTCTTCACGAAGTCTGTCAGCAGTTCGTTCACGGCGGGGTTGGTCTCTTCCTGTTCTGGAGTAACAGGATTGTCGTCGTTCGATGTGCAGGCCGTCATCAGCCCGCCCATTGCTGCCAGCATCACCGATGCCGCAAGCGTGTAGAAGAATTGTTTTGTTTTCATCGTCTCATTATTAAACCATATTAAGTCCACTAAGATACAAAAAAAGTCGGAACCGCGGCCGAAAAGGGCGGTTCCGAATTTTCTATTTGTGGTTCCGAATTTTCTATAGACTGATTATCAGCCCGTTACAGAGGCGTGTTTTATGGTGTCTTGCTGGCGTTTTTAGCTTGTTCGGCCGCTAAGAACTCAGATGGAGAGAGCAGCTTATACTTCTTGAAGTTGGTGAATGCTGCCGTCTTGGAGCGGAATCCTGCACGGAAATACAGCTCTTTATGGCTCTGGAACGGATGAGCCATCAGTTCGGCGACCATATAGTCAACACGAAGACGATTAACGTAATCGCTGAATGTGGTATTGGCATTTTGACGGAAGCTCTGTAGAACATAGTCCTTGTTAGAACCGATGCGCTCGCAAAGCATGTCGAGCGAGAGATCAGGATTACGCCAAAGCTGTTCATCGTGCAGAATGTCGGAAATGCGCTGCCACAGATTGTCGGAAGGCGTAATGGCGGTGGGGGAGGTAGTTTTTTCAACCTCTTCCATCGGCACAGGAAGGACGCGCTCATGCAGCTCGTACCACGTGTAATAGACGATGAAGAGAGCAGGAGTCAGGTTATGTAGGATGTGAATGGGCATCGAGAGCGTCAGCGTCCATGTATGGAACATGGCTCCGATAGCGAAGATGAAACAGACGTAGGTGATGACCCAGCGGCGCGATGCACTCGACTCCTGCCATTTGTATGGTAGCCATAGCAGCGACAGGCAGATGAACAGTGCCGTCAGGTTGAACAGCAGACGTAATAGGACGTTCGGCTCGCCGATATGTTGCATGAGGTCGGTAGAGGAATGGAGCACTGTAAACTGCCCTTTGAACACCACGGACAGCACCAAGATGCATACCAGTGGCGAGAAGAACATCAGAAGATGCCGCCATTTAAGCCAGTTGGGGCGCATCACCTCTACTGCATAGAGCAGCATCAGCGCAACGGTTATCACTCCCATCAATGTAGGTACGATGGGGAGTACCTCGACGAAACGGTTGTTGAGACCATGTATCATCAGCGACGCCACCTTCATGATGAGGGGCAGGGCGGTGAGCACAATCAGAAATAGGAAGATGCGCGAACGGTCAGGCACTCCTCGCCGGTTGCGCCAAATCAGCACACCACAAACCAGACTTGCCAGCGCGGCTATCGTGTCGACTTCTATCAACAGTAGGGTTTGCAGGTCGTATGTCATAGTCATTGTCCTTGGCCGAGAGGGCATCGATGGATATTGCCACACATGATGTAGCTGAAGTGCTCGCCTTCGAAAACGAAGATAGAGTCGGTGGTGAGCCTCAGACTTTTGCCCAGTTGTTCTATCGTATACTTCATGTTGCTCGCGCGGACTTCCGGACTCTGCCCTCCTATGCTGGCATGAATGTAGAGCAGCGTGTCTTCCTCGACGACTAGCGGCACCCCTGGTGTCACATTCCGTAGCGAGTCTATCCGGTGGCGCATGTTAGCCTGTGCTATGGAGTCGGCACGCTCCGACTCTCCCCGTTTGTCTAAAGCATGCTGTAGTACGATCTCGTTCATCTTCATCTCCTGCAGTTGCTGTAGCAAACTGTCAATCATCGCTGTTTGCAACGAGTCGACCTCCTTGTCAGCATTCACACCAACTGACAAGCAGATGAACAGAAGAGCCAATACATATCGTTTCATAGTCCAAACATTCTATTTCGGCTACAAAGATAAATAAAAAATGTCAAACCACCATCATTCCTTCTATTATTGTACCCAAATTGACGAAAACGGCCAAAACGTGAACATTTGTTTCACAAAATCACAAAAAATCTAATTTGTGATACATTCTATAGTATTGAATGGGAGTTAGCTGGGAATTAACCTTGATTTAGCCCCTCTTTACCCTTTCGTGCCTCAATCATTCGCAAAGGCCCATCAATAAAGGGCTGAACGCGAATTCAGCCCTTTATTCTGTGTCAACACTTTTTCGTTAAAACCCGCAAACGTCTGTTAATGGATTTAACTAAAATTGCAACTTTTGCCATTTGCCATTTCTGGGGCGATACAGAAAAATGGTGAGAATTTAATTCAAACGATGAATCGAATTAATTCAGCGTTTTTTGAAGTCACACAATGACAGGGGCAAAAACCTGGCTCGAGCCAAATTATCAATTGGCTCGAGCCAACACCCAATTTAGCTCGAGCCAACTCAATATTGGACTCTTTATAGTGGTATGTACTCATACCTTTTCATATTTGGCAAGTTCCATTATCTGCTGAAGGAAAATATCAGCATATGATTTGACGCTGCAAAGAATAGCGGGTCTTTATGTAAACAGCTCATCCGTGTTTATCTCTTTTTGTACCATGTTGTAGTAGCTGTTGTGGGCAACACAGACTGGCTCATCAGGCTCGGCCTGGAGGCCCTTCAGCTTCGGACTAGGAGTCCGTAAGTAGCGAACTGGCAGTCCGTCCCCACGGACTAAAGGTTTCGAAAAGATATTCGCTCTTTTTCTTGGTATTTCGCTCACTTATTCGTATCTTTGCAGTCGGAATATCCGTGACGGAGATTCCGTGACGGAAATTACGTCTCAAAATGAAATGCGATTTACATGATATTCTCTGGTAGTAAGCGTCATCTGATGTCGCAGATATTCTATTCTCCCGAGCGCCCGTTCTATCAGAGTACGGTATCTATGGGACTTAATCCTCTGCACGAGGAGATCTACTATGACTTTGCACGTCGTTTCTTTGAAGACAAGAAAGGCAACCTCAGTCAGGATGTCTTCCATAATGTCTATCAACGCTTCGAGGGCGTTACTCGCAATATCCAGCTCATGCTCAACCGTCTATATGAGACAGAGCGTCATGTCACCAAGACAGAACAGGTTGATGAGGCAATACGACATATCGTCAACAGAAACTCTATGCAGTACGAGGAGCTAATAGGCTTCCTGACTGACAACCAGTTGGCTGTAGTCAAGGCTATCGCCAAGGAAGGACTGGTAGAGAGTCCTCAGGGTTCTGATTTTATCAAGCAATACGACTTGCCCAGTTCAAGCAGTGTTAAGACAGCTCTTGATGTGCTGACAGACAAAGACATCATTTACCGTACATCTGCGGGCTATATTGTTTATGACCACTTCTTTGCCATTTGGCTAAAACGGTTGTAACGTTAACGTGGGAATCGTTAAAAGCTGCGAAGCCAGGCCTTCAGCTCGAGCATCATCTCGAAGTGATAGGTGAACGACTGGAGGATGCCGAAGCCGTGACCTCCTGAAGGATAGATGTGGAGGGTGGCAGGCACTTTGTTGTTGAGCAGCTCTTCGTAATAAGCGAGACTGTTGACGGGTGGAACGGCCTTATCGTCGTTAGCCAATGCGATGAAGGCACGAGGGGTAGACTTACGGACATGCTGCTCGTTGCTGTAATGAGCTATCAGCTTACGCTTGGGCTTCTTGCCCAGCAGATTGTCGCATGAACCCTGATGGGTGACGCCCTGCTCCATCGAGATGACGGGATAGAACAGGATTTGGAAGTTAGGAGCAGCCTTGCCTTTGGAGTGGGTGGCAATGGTGGAAGCCAGATGGCCACCTGCTGAGAAACCCATGATACCGATATCGTTAGGATTGATGTGCCACTCCTCAGCATGGCTGCGCACCAGCTTCATGGCTTCCTCGGCGTCTTCAGCAGGCACGGTATAGTTGCCATGAGGCATGCGATATTTCAGCACGATGAGGGCTATGCCCTGTCCGTTGAAGAAGGGAGCCCATGCTGTACCTTCCTTCTCCCAAGCCAGATGGGTATATCCACCTCCAGGACAGCACACAATGGCACGCCCCGTAGCCTTCTTGGCATCAGGCAGGAAGACGGTAACCTTAGCCATATCATTGGGGTCACCATTATTAGTACGAGGACCATCGGGCCACAGATTAATCTCTGTACCCTTCTGAGCTGCTGCAATAGTAGATACGAGCATCATGACGGAAAGGAGCAGTTGTTTCATCGTGTTATTTGTTTTAGGGTTAAAGCAGATTCTTAATAGCCTGTTCGATATCCTTGATGGTCTGCGAGCGACCTACGAGATTGTTGCCGCGATCGATGAGGAAGAACTCAGGCAGCGTCTGCACATTATACATATTGAGGAATGTGGGGTTGTCGTCAACGCGAACACTAATCCAAGGCAGGGCATTGGTCTGCTGTTTCCAGAAGTGTTCGTCGCTATCGAGTGACACCTGATAGATTTCAAAACCTTGAGCCTGATACTTATTATATAGTTCGCGCAACATCAGGATACGGGCAGGCGACTCGTTCTGCGCAAAGACGTGGAAGTCGAGCAGCACCACCTTACCCTTCAGCTCGCTGAGAGAACGCTGACGACCTTTATTGTCGTTCAGGGTAATGTCGATAAGACCGGCCGACTGGATTTTCGAAACGTCGATGGTCCTGGAGTTGTTAGCCTCGCTGATGCGAACGTTCTTCATTCCCTCAATAGCGATATTGTGCAGGTTAGCACCACGCTCAGCATTGGGATAGTAGGTGTCCCAGCTAGTGGCAACAGCAGCAAACACCTTGATGTCGTCCTTATCCGTACGAGGATTGAAAATCAGCATGTTACCCAAGGTTTGGAACAAGGCAAAATAAGCATACGACTTGTTGGGCGTTGGGAAGATATACTGTGTCTTCACGTCGTTCTTATACTGCTTGATCATGCCCAGAATGCTGTCGTTCGACTGGTCGACAGACAGTGCCTCATTGCTGCTGATGAGAATGGCCTTGCGCTGCAGGTCCATCTGCTTCAGCGCCAGCTCCTTGATTTTCTGGCAGTTCTCCGAACCCGTCACCTCATAGTCTGTGGCCATCTTCGGATAAGAAGCCTTCACCGTCACCGTCTCTGTCGAGTCAATAGCAATATTGATAATCTGATCGCTGATGCGCAGACGATAGAACTCTGGTGCCTCGGTAGCCTCACCGCTGAACGAGAAGTCACCGTCAGCACCTAGCTTAGCTGAATCGACCACATTAATCTCGTTGATTCCTACGTTCTCCAGATAAAGCACAGAGTCTTGCGCCTCAGTAATGGCACCCTCTACATGGAATTTTTTCTCGCTACACGAAGCTATGCTCAGCACAGCTATTGCTATCATCAGATATTTCTTCATTATCTTTCTTGTTTTTGGTTTTGGTTGCAAAGATACAAAATAATTCACAAACCACCATTCATCATACACAAATATTTCTATACGCGGCCCGACTCACGGTAGCTATAGTAGTCGCCATCAGTCACAATGACATGATCCAAGAAACGGATACGCATCGTGTTACAGGCCTGTTGCAACTGGTTAGTCAGCTGGTTGTCCTGCTCGCTAGGACGCAGACTGCCTGAGGGGTGATTATGGCATACTGCGAGGATGGTGGCATTGGCCAAAACGGCCTCGCGCATGATGATGCGGATGTCGACACTGACCTCGGTGATGCCGCCATGCGAAATGCGCATCTTCTTAATGAGACGGTGGTTCTGGTTCATCAGCAAAAGCCAGAACTCCTCCACGTCAAGATCCTGCATCAGCGGATGCATGTGGTTATAGATAAGGGTTGCAGTACCCACATCTGGACGTTCCTCAGGAGTCTCCATTTGTCGACGCTTGCCCAGTTCGCAGGCAGCAAGGATGGTGATGGCCTTCGCCTCGCCCACCCCATTATACTGACACAATTCCTGGATGGATTTCTTGCCCAGCGTATTCAGGTTGTTGTTGCAATCGCCCAACACACGCTTCATCAAGTCGACAGCACTCTCCTTAGTCGAGCCTGAGCCTATCAAGATGGCCAACAGCTCGGCATTGGAAAGTGCCTCAGCCCCCAGCCGCATGAGTTTCTCACGCGGACGGTCTTCTTCGGCCCACTGGTTGATGTTGAGCTTATCCATGTTTCCTGACACAGTTCGTCCACCATGACTCTAGGAATCCCACACCATAGCCGATAAGCTGTACAAAGACAGCGGCAATAGCCAGGAATCCTACCTTCAAGCTCTTCGACTGGATGCTGGAGTCAAGAAGGATCAGCAGGGCATAAAGCAACAGCAGTACGAGCGACAAGCCACAGGTAAACGGAGCCAGCACTACGAGTCCTGCTACACCGATGGTGAACAGCGAAGGTAGTGCATGAACGGGCTTCAGCGCCTCAGGATACATGCGCCACAGGTTGATACGGGCATAGCCGCTGTTGTACACCTGACGCCAGAACTTACGGAAGTCGGTACGACGCTTGTGCCACACCCAGGCCTCAGGGAAGAGGCGACAGCTATAGCCCGCCTTATAGATACGGATGGAGAAGTCGATGTCCTCGCCATAAAGCGACATCTTCGAGAAACGTGTCTTCGAAAAACCACCTAAGGCGAGATAGGCCTCACGACGGATACCCAGGTTAAAGGAACGGGGATAGAACTTATCCAGCTGTTTCTTGCCACCACGAATACCACCCGTCGTGAAGAAGCTGGTCATCGCATAAGAGATAGCCTTCTGCACATCAGTAAACGAGTCGTGAGCAGCATCAGGACCTCCCCACGCATCGGAAGGCTGGCGGCGTAGCTCGTCATCGATGGCTTGCAGATAACCTGCAGGAGCCACTGCATCGGAGTCGACAATGAGCACGTAGTCGCCCTTGGCACGCTCCACACCATAGTTGCGGCTCTGACCTGGTCCGCTATTCTCCTTATAGTAATATTGTAAATCAAGGATGTTTGCGTACTTGTCGCAAACATCCTTGCATGTGATTTTTGAACCGTCTTCTACAATGACTACCTCAAAGTCCTTGAATGTCTGGGAGCAGAGGCTCTCAAGCAGTTCGTCGACTTCGTCTGGTCGATTGTAGACTGGTACAATGACTGAGTATTTCATCCTTACTCCTTAGCACGAGCCAGATAAGAGCCGTCGCGAGTGTCAACCTGAATAAGGTCACCCTCGTTGATGAACAGAGGAACGCGAACCTCAACACCAGTCTCCAGCGTAGCGGGCTTCAGGGTGTTGGTAGCGGTGTCGCCCTTGATGCCGGGCTCAGAGTGAGTCACGCGAAGAATGGTCTTCACGGGCATCTCAGCATAGAGGATGGTACCATCGGTGGTGTCGCTGACAACTGATACGACGTCGCCTTCCTTCATGTACTCATGACCGATAACGAGGTCGTTGGCAATGGGAATCTGCTCGAAAGTCTCCTGGTTCATGAAGATGCGGCCTTCCTGATCCTCATAGAGATACTGGTAGTCGCGGTGCTCGATGACTACGTCCTCCAGCTTCTCACCGATGTTGTAACGACGCTCCAGCACACGACCGTCAGTGACGTTCTTCATCTTGATGTTCATGATGGTGTTTCCCTTACCGGGCTTACGGTGCTGAAAGTCAATGCAAACCCAAATAGCTCCGTCCATGCGAATGGCGGTTCCCTTCTTAATGTCTTGTGAATTAATCATAAAATAGTACTATTATAATATGTGAATTGTCTTTTTGCGGGTGCAAAGGTACGAAAAAAATGAGAAATGAGAAATGAGAAATGAGAAATTTTGCAAAAAAACTTGCACAATTAGAAATAATTATGTAATTTTGCAGCCCGAAACTCTAGTTTTCAGAGTATTAGACATCGAATCACAACAAATAAAATAACGATAGAACAATGAAAAGAACATTTCAGCCGCACAACCGCCGCCGCGTGAATAAGCATGGTTTCCGCGAGCGCATGGCAACGAAGAATGGCCGTCGCGTTTTGGCTTCTCGCCGCGCTAAGGGTCGTAAGAAGTTAACTGTATCTAACGAGCACCACGGAAAGTAATTCTGAGGTGTCTCAGCGATAAGAATTGGGTATGTTTTTAAGAAATATACCCAATTTTTTTGTTGTGTCGAGAATTCTTTGTACTTTTGCTCCATTAATTGTATATTGTAGTGTTTTAATGAACATGAAAACTCTTTTTGGCAAGATATTCAACCGCTTTCTGGTGTGGAACTTGGTGGCGATGGCTATTGTGGTAATACTGCTGTGCGTAGGTACCAAGTACGCACTAGATATCTATACACACCACGGAGAGGGTATCGTAGTGCCCGAGCTGAAAGGCATGACTTTCGAGAAAGCCTATAGGCTGCTCGAAGAGAACAAGCTGACCATTGTGGTGAGCGATTCGGGTTATAACAAGAAACTGCCCGCTGACTGCATTCTGGCTCAGACACCTAATCACGGCCAGAAAGTGAAAGAAGGCCATGTGGTTTATGTGACTGTCAATTCGCCATCATCGCCCACATTTGCCATTCCTGACATTGTCGACAACTCGAGTGTTCGCGAAGCCGAGGCCCGACTGATGGCTATGGGATTCCAACTGACACCCACCCAACTGGTGGACGGTGAGAAGGATTGGGTTTACGGCATCTTATGCAGAGGACGCCGGGTGTCGAATGGTGATCGTATCCCTATCGATTATCCGCTGACACTGATGGTGGGCAAGGGTACCATTGACGATTCTGAGGATATTGAGTATATCGACCCAAGCTATCCTGATGGTATTGGTGAGGTAGACGAGTTTGAAGAAGTAAAAGAGCCACCTATAGCCCAATGATTATGACTGAGGAACTGGACGATATTGAGCTTTTCGAGCATATGCGCATGGAGGTGGACGGGGGCCAGGTTCCCGTTCGCATCGACAAGTATATGTCGGAGCATATCCCCCACTCTTCGCGCAACCGTATCCAGAAAGCCGCTGATGCGGGTTTCATTCAGGTCAATGGACAACCCGTCAAGAGCAATTATAAGGTACGGCCAGGTGATGTGGTCACCCTGATGCTAGACCGTCCACACTACGATACGACTATTGAGCCAGAGGACATTCCACTGGATATCGTCTACGAGGACGATCAGCTGATGGTCATCAATAAGCCTGCAGGCATGGTGGTTCATCCGGGAGTAGGCAACTTTCACGGTACGCTGGTCAATGCCATTGCATGGCACCTGCGAGGGCTGGAGAGCTATGACCCTAACGACCCCAGTGTCGGATTGGTACATCGCATCGACAAGGACACCAGTGGACTGCTCGTGGTAGCGAAAACACCTGAGGCCAAGACTGAGTTGGGAGCACAATTCTTCAATCACGACACCCACCGCTCGTATCAGGCACTGGTATGGGGCAACTTCGCCGAGGACTCAGGACGTATTGAGGGCAACATCGGGCGCGACCCCCGTGACCGACAACGGATGGCGGTCTTCCCTCCAGGCAGCGAGACAGGCAAGTCGGCCATCACCCACTACAAGGTGTTGGAACGCTATGGATACACCACACTGGTAGAATGCCGTTTAGAGACAGGACGAACGCATCAGATACGTGCCCACATGAAGCATATCGGACACCCGCTGTTTGCTGACGAGCGGTATGGAGGGATGGAGATTCTGCGTGGTGAACGGACGGCTTCCTATAAGGCCTACATCCAGAATTGCATGAAAATCTGTGGTCGTCAGGCACTGCATGCCAAGACGCTGGGCTTCGTACATCCCACAACTCATGAGCAGATGGACTTTACCAGCGAACTGGCTGACGACATGAAGGAACTATTGGAAAAATGGAGAAAATACATTAAAAGTAATAATACACTATGAAACAACTGAAACGCAACATTGCCATCGTCTGTGGTGGCGACTCTTCTGAGCACGACGTATCGCTGCGCTCTGCTCAGGGTCTTTATTCGTGGTTTGATAAAGAGCGATACAATGTGTATATCGTGGATGTAAAGGGACAGGACTGGCACGTGGAGCTGCCTGGCGGTGTCACTGCCAAGATAGACCGCAACGACTTCTCGTTCGTAGAGGACGGCAAAGCCAAGCTGTTCGACTATGCCTACATCACCATTCACGGCACTCCTGGCGAGAATGGTATCCTGCAGGGCTACTTCGACTTAGTCGACATCCCCTACTCTACCAGCGGTGTGTTGGTGGAGGCTATGACCTTCGATAAGTTCGTGCTGAACCAATATCTACGCGGCTATGGTGTGGCTGTGGCTGACTCGATGCTGATTCGTCGTGGTTTCGAGCACCTGGTGAGCGAGGACGAGATTGAGCAGCGCATCGGTATGCCCTGCTTCGTAAAGCCAGCCACCGACGGCTCTAGCTTCGGTGTCAGCAAGGTGAAGAACAAGGACCAGTTGGCTCCTGCCCTGCGCAAGGCTATGCTGGAGAGCGACGAGATCATGGTAGAGCAGTATCTGGAGGGTACGGAAATCACCATTGGATGTTACAAGACCAGCGAGAAAGAAGTGCTGCTGCCCATTACGGAGGTGGTGACGAAAAACGAGTTCTTCGACTACGATGCCAAGTACAACGGACAGGTAGAGGAGATTACTCCCGCCCGCATCAGTGAGGACTGGGCACGCCGAGTTCGCGAGATTACCAGCCACATCTACGATATTCTGCATTGCAACGGTATCATCCGCATCGATTACATCATCTCGAAGGAGGGTAAGATACGCATGCTGGAGGTGAACACCACACCTGGCATGACACCTACCAGCTTCATTCCTCAACAGGTGAAGGCTGCAGGAATGACGATGACAGAGGTACTGACGGATATCGTTGAGAATCAATTCTAGTTTAAAGTTTAGAGATTAGCGGTTAGAGAGATATGGAGTTAAAAGAGTTCGATGAGATAAGACCGTATGAGCCAGCGGAGATGAAACAGGCCTTTGAAGACCTGTTGAACGACCGCCAGTTCTCATTGATGCTGAAAGGGTTTGCTCCTTGGTTACCCAAGGGGCTCCGCAACGGACTGCTTCGACTGGCCTTCACGGGGGTGAAGACACCACTCGACTTCCAGAAGCGATTCATGAAGCCTGTGGTGCGCTACATTATCAGCAAGCATACCGATGGCTGTAGCTTTGAAGACAAGTCTTTGCCTACGGACAAGACGCTTCGCTACACCTTCCTGTCCAACCATCGCGATATCGTACTCGACTCTGCTTTCCTCGACGTGATGCTGGTCGATCACGGCTATCCCACTACCGTTGAGATAGGTATTGGCGACAACCTGCTTATCTATCCCTGGATCAAGCGACTGGTCCGTATGAACAAGGCGTTTACCGTTCGGCGTGGCTTGACAGCTCACGAGATGATGCGCTCCAGCCAATTGATGAGCTCTTATATCCACTATGCTGTCACTCAGAAGCACGAGAACATCTGGATTGCACAGCGTGAGGGACGTGCCAAGGACTCCAGCGACCACACACAGGATTCTGTGCTGAAGATGCTGGCCATGGGAGGTGAAGGCAATCCGGCAGACAAGCTGCGCGACCTGAACATCGTACCGCTGACTATCAGCTATGAGTTCGACCCATGCGACTACCTGAAGGCACAAGAGTTCCAGCAAAAGCGCGACAACCCTAGCTTCAAGAAGAGCAAGCAAGACGACCTGGACAATATGAAAACAGGAATCCTAGGTTATAAGGGACGCGTACACTACCAGTGTGCTCAGCCTATCGACGCATGGATTGACGAACTGGCTGACAGGCCTAAGAACGAATTCTTCAGCGAGCTGAGCCAGCGTATTGATCGGGAATTGCATCGTAACTACCGCCTATATCCCTGCAACTATATCGCCTACGATCTCCTGGAACATTCCAAGCAGGAAGGTAAATATACGCAGGCAGACATCGACCGATTCGAGCAGTATCTGCAAGGACAATTGGCTAAAATCAATATTCCCAACAAGGACGAGGCTTTCCTGCGTGAGCGTATGCTGACCATGTATGCTAACCCCGTGCGTAATCATCTTGCTGCCGTATGAAGAAAACCTTGAGATATGCTGCCCTCGCGCTGCTCTTTTTGTCCTGCGAGAAACAAAGTTATGATATGGGACAGGGCACCTACTCGCTCATGCAGGCTGACTTTGCTGAGCTGACTATCAATACACAGCAGCAAGCTACCAGTTTTCTGACTGACGAAGGCGAACAATACACGCTGACTACACCAGCTACAGCTTCATGGATACAGCGACCTGACACCACCTATCGTGCCATTATATATTATAATAAGGTGGCAAAAGGACAGGCTGAAAAAGTATCGATGGGAGCCTTGGGGGTGTTGCGTCCTATTGAACACTGGCGATTCAAGGAAGAGCCTCAGGATCCATTAGGGGTGGAGAGCATGTGGCTTACGAAGAATGGCAAATACATCAACATCGGACTGTTGCTGAAGAACGGACGCGTTGAGGACGAAGAAGGGACCCACGCCGTGGCGCTGGCCCAGGACACCGTACTCACCAATCCTGACCATACCCGTACGGCATACTACCGCTTGCTGCATGATCAGGGCGATGCTCCTGAATACTACACTAACCGCCGCTTTATCAGCATCTTGCTGCCACAGGACCGTCCAGACAGCGTGCAACTGAGCATTAAGACCTATAATGGTACGTTTAGGAAGCAGATTAAGCTATAAAGGCGGCGTCTGACAAAATTCAATTTATTCCTAATCTTTTTGCAAAGATACGAATTATTTTGTACCTTTGTGGCCGAAATAAACGTTTATAAGAAGAAATGTCATTAAAGTGTGGTATTGTGGGACTGCCCAACGTGGGTAAGTCTACTTTGTTCAACTGTCTGAGCAGTGCTAAAGCGCAGGCAGCAAATTTCCCTTTCTGTACGATAGAGCCTAATGTGGGTGTGATTACCGTGCCTGACGAGCGACTGACGAAGCTCGCAGAGCTGGTACACCCAGGTCGTATCGTACCTGCCACTTGCGAAATCGTAGATATTGCAGGTCTGGTAAAGGGAGCATCAAAAGGTGAAGGATTGGGTAACAAATTTTTGGGAAACATTCGTGAGACAGACGCTATCATCCATGTACTCCGTTGTTTTGAAGATGAAAACATCACCCACGTAGATGGTACGATAGACCCCATTCGTGATAAGGAGATTATCGATACTGAGCTTCAGCTGAAAGACCTCGAGACCATCGAGAGTCGTCTGGCTAAGACGGAGAAGGCTGCTGCAGCAGGCAACAAAGACGCCAAGATAGAGGTTACCGTGCTGAAGGCCTATAAGGAGGTGCTGGAGCAGGGTAAAAACGCTCGTATCGTGGAGTTTGAAAGCAAAGACGAGCAGGATTGTGCCCGCAACCTGTTCCTACTGACAGCTAAACCCGTGTTATATGTCTGCAACGTAGGTGAAGCTGATGCCAAGAGTGGTAATGCCTTTACCCAGAAGGTGGAGGCACTGGCTAAGGAAGAGGGTGCTGAGTCGATGGTGATAGCAGCCAAGACGGAAGAAGATATTGCCGAACTGGAGAGCTACGAAGACAAGCAGCTGTTCCTTGAGGAGTTGGGCTTGGAAGAGAGTGGCGTCAATCGCCTCATCAAGAAGGCCTACGCCCTACTGAATCTCGAGACCTTTATTACTGCTGGTGAGATGGAGGTGAAGGCCTGGACATATAAGAAAGGTTGGAAGGCTCCCCAATGTGCTGGCGTCATCCATACCGACTTCGAAAAAGGATTCATCCGTGCTGAGGTCATCAAATACGACGACTATATCCAATATGGCTCTGAGGCTGCTGTCCGCGAGGCAGGCAAGATGGGCATCGAGGGTAAGGAATATGTCGTGCAGGATGGCGACATCATGCACTTTAGATTCAATGTATAATGAGTGTGCTGAGCTATATTGTTTGGAACCCGAGTCTGACCTTCGGACCTTTCCGCTGGTACTCCATGTGCTGGCTGATAGGCCTGTTGCTGGCTTATCTGGTGGTCAAAAAGTTGTATAAGGAGCAGAAAATCAAGGATGAGCTGTTCGACCCTTTGTTCATCTATTGCTTCCTAGGCATCCTGATAGGCGCCCGTCTGGGCCACTGCATCTTCTATCAGCCTGACTACTTTCTGGCTAGCGGTAAGGGAATTATTGAAATGTTCCTGCCTATCCACTTCATGGCAGATGGCGGATGGAAGTTTACAGGATATGAAGGACTGGCCTCGCATGGTGGCACGCTGGGTCTGATGATAGCACTCTGGCTCTACGTGAAGCATACCAAACTGAGTCTTTGGCGCGTGCTCGACAACATCGCCATAGCTACAGGTACTACAGCCTGCTTTATCCGCTTGGGCAACCTGATGAATTCAGAGATTATTGGTAAAGTGACGGATGTGCCTTGGGCATTTATCTTCGAACGTGTTGACATGCTGCCTCGCCATCCAGGACAGCTTTACGAAGCTATTGCTTATGCCATCCTGTTTGCCCTAATGTGGTATCTACATAAGCGGATGCCTGAGAAGATTGGCACAGGCTGGTACTTTGGTTTCTGTCTGACGTACATCTTTACCTTCCGCTTCTTCATTGAATACACCAAAGAGATTCAGGAAGCCTTCGAGGCTTCGCTCCCTCTCGATATGGGACAGATTCTGAGCATCCCCTTCGTCATCCTTGGATTGTACTGCATGTTTAGAAAACAAAATGCCTAATGCATAGACACCTTCTCATATGGATACTGTTGTTTTGCTGTCTGGGGGTAAATGCCCAGCAACAACAAGATACAGCGTTTAGAAAACTGTATAAGCAATATTTTAAGCTGTACAACGAGCCGGAGAAGGAGAAAGAATTCTGGGAAACCTCTAAGAAAGTAGAGGCATACTACAAAAAGCAAGGACGGCAGCGCTCTTATTACAAGATGCGCCAGAACGAAGTGCTGTATTTAGTAGATCACGGCAGAGCTTATCAGGCCATCAAGCGCTCCAATGAAATCCTGGAAGAGATGAAGTCTGAGGGCGCCAAGCACTACGACATCGTCTACACGTCGCTGGCTACGGTCTATGAGTCGCGAGGCAACTATCGTATGGCGAAGCAATACTTCATGGAGGCGTTGAAGAATGCGAACGCCAAGGATAGCGGTGCTCTTATCAGTATCTATTCGCGAATAGCCTCGCTGCAATCCACTCGAGAACCCAAGGAAGCATGGGAATGGAACGAGAAATTTGGGGCGCTGGCTAAGATATATCCTGACTATTATAAGATGTATCTGTCGCAAAAGGGACGGATCTCTTTCTTTATGCTTGACAAGCCAAAGTTTTTGAAAGCTCAGGCTGAATTTAAGGATTATCTGAAGCAACACCACTTTGTAGATAGTACAGGTATCGTGGCGATGAAAGTCTACGACAATGCTTTCAACGGGCAATATCAAGAGGCATTGGCCTTGTTGGAAGATGAAGTACCGGGCTTAGACATCATCACTATTCATGACGTCAAGGGTAAAATCTACGAGATGATGGGCCGTTATGACCTCACGCTGAAAGAGTCGATAATCCGTCGCGACTTGCGCGACTCGCTGAACAGCGATCTGCTCTACGACAATATTAATGCGGTGAATGCTGAGGCTGGATTGACGCTGCTGAGCGACAAGGCTGCTCAGGAGCGAGAAGAATTGAATGCCAAAGCTGCCAAAGAACGTGAACGCTGGTTTGCTGCTGTCATCGCATTGCTGGCTGTGGCCTTAGGACTGGTGGCCTCACGTTATCTGCAGAAACGTCGCTATCAGAAGAGGTTGCTGAAGCAGAATAAAGAACTGGAGATAGCTCTGGATCGTGCCAAAGAGTCGGATCGCATGAAGACCTCGTTTATCGAACAGGTGAGCCACGAGATACGCACTCCGCTGAATGTCATCACAGGTTTTGCACAGGTGATTACCAACCCTCACTACGAGTTGGAGGAGCAAGAGCGTAACACCATGATCAACGACATCAGTAAGAATACTGTCGAGATTACCAACCTGGTCAACGAACTGCTGGAGGTGGCTGAGGATGAGAGCAGGGAGCACTATGAGCGTAACGACAATGTCAATATCCACCAGCTGTGCCAGGAGGTTATCAACAGCGCATCTGTTATCAACAACGGACACCTGCAACTCAACTATAAGAACATGCTCGATCAGGACTTTACCCTGCGTACCAACAAGATAGCGCTGAAGAAAATCCTGAACCAACTGATGAAGAACGCGCTCAAGTTCACGAAAGAAGGCGAGATAGAGTTGAAAATCAGGGAGCGTGCTGCTAATGGAGGCGTAGAGTTTACCGTTACGGATACGGGTATTGGTATCGACAAGAAATACCACGAGAAGATTTTCGAGCGTTTCTATAAGGTCGATACTTTCAAGCAGGGATTGGGCTTAGGACTTACTATGAGCCGTAAGATGGCTGAGCTGCTTGGAGGCTCGCTCGACATCGATGATTCTTACAAGAAGGGCGCACGTTTTGTGCTAATACTACCTTCCTGATACGATTTTCTTGATTTCGTTAAGCTTGTTAAGGGCTTCGAGGGGTGTCAGATTGTTGACATCGAGGCCCAGGATTTCGTCGCGTACCTGACAAAGCACAGGGTCGTCCAATTGGAAGAACGAGAGCTGCATACCCTCACGACTTTGGGCTATCTCGGCAGTAGGCTTGCCTACGCTGCCTACCTGCGCATTGTCAGCCTCCAATTGCTTCAATATCACGTTGGCACGCTTCACTATCGATCTGGGCATGCCTGATATCTCAGCCACATGGATACCAAACGAATGTTCTGAACCACCCTTCTCCAACTTACGCAGGAAGATGACCTTGCCCTCCACCTCGCGCACAGAGACATTGTAGTTCTTGATGCGCTTGAAGTTCTTCTCCATCTCGTTCAGTTCATGATAGTGAGTGGCGAAGAGCGTACGGGCCTGTGCCTTGGGGTGTTCGTGCAGATATTCCACGATGGCCCACGCTATCGAGATACCGTCGTAAGTAGAGGTGCCGCGTCCTAGCTCGTCGAAAAGTACCAATGAGCGTGGCGTCACATTATTCAGGATGTTGGCAGCCTCTGTCATCTCTACCATAAAGGTCGATTCGCCCAACGAGATATTATCTGAAGCTCCTACACGAGTGAATATCTTGTCCACCAAGCCTATTTTTGCGCTCTCTGCGGGTACGAAGCTACCTATCTGGGCCAACAGCACGATGAGGGCCGTTTGACGCAACAGCGCTGATTTACCTGCCATATTAGGACCTGTGATGATGATAATCTGCTGGCGCTCTGAATCCAAGAGGATGTCATTGGGCACATAATGTTCGCCAATAGGCAACTGTGTCTCGATGACTGGATGGCGACCCTGCTTGATGTCTATTGTGTCGCTGGCGTCGATGACAGGACGCACGTAGTGGTTCTCCTCTGCTGTCTTGGCCGCTGAGAGCAGACAGTCCAAATGGGCCACCACGTTAGCATTAATCTGGATCTGGGGAATGAACTCCTGAAGAGCCAATATCAAGTCGTTGAAGAGTTGTTGTTCGAGGGAGAGAATCTTGTCCTCAGCACCCAGAATCTTCTCCTCATACTCCTTCAGCTCTTGCGTGATATAACGTTCTGCTTGGGCCAGCGTCTGCTTGCGAACCCACTCCTGGGGCACCTTTTCCTTATAGGTGTTGCGCACCTCCAGATAGTAGCCAAACACATTGTTATAGCCTACCTTCAACGAGGAGATGCCTGTCTGCTGGGCTTCGCGCTCCTGAATCTGGAGCAGATAGTCCTTACCAGAATAGGCAATATGGCGCAACTCGTCGAGTTCTGCATTCACCCCATCGCGAATCACTCCACCCTTGGCTACCAGCTGAGGAGGATCGTTCTGTATCTCGCGCTCTATCCTGTCGCGAATCGACTCGCAGAGGTTCAACTGCTCCCCTACCCTTTTCAGCGCTTCATTGTTGGCATAGAGACAAGCTGTCTTGATGGGTTGCAAGGCCTGCAGGGCCATCTTCAACTGTACCACCTCACGAGGCGATACTCGGCCTACAGCCACCTTTGAGATGATACGCTCCAAGTCGCCAATACGATGCAGCTGGTCGTCAATACACTGACGGAACTCTGGCTCGCGATAGTAATATTCTACAATGTCGAGACGCTCGTTGATGGGTTTCTCGTCTTTCAAGGGGAAGACGAGCCAGCGACGCAACAGTCGACCACCCATAGGGGTTACCGTTTTATCAATAATATTCAGCAGACTCTTACCATCTTCTTGCATCGGATAGATCAGCTCCAAAGAACGAACAGTAAACTTATCCAGTCTGACATACTTGTCCTCCTCGATACGTGAGATGCTGGTGATATGGGCAATCTGCGTATGTAGCGTCTGCTCCAGATATTGAAGGATGGCACCAGCTGCTATGACTCCACTTTTCAGGTGGTCAATGCCAAAGCCCTTCAGCGACTTCACATTGAAGTGCTTGAAGAGTTTCTGGTGGGCTGTCTGCTCTGTAAACACCCAATCGTCGAGTTCGAAGGTGACCAGACGAGTACCAAAATAGCGTTCGAAATCGTGCTTGCGTTCTCTGTCGTAGAGCACTTCCTTGGGCTGGAAACTGCCTATGAGCTTCTCCACATAGTCATAAGTGCCCTCACCTGTCAGAAATTCACCTGTCGAGATATCGAGGAAAGCGACGCCACACGACGACTTACCAAAATGGACTGCTGCCAGGAAGTTGTTCTCCTTATAGTTCAGCACCGTATCCTGCATAGCCACACCAGGCGTCACCAGTTCTGTGATGCCTCGTTTGACCAATTTTTTGGTCAGCTTAGGATCTTCCAACTGGTCGCAGATGGCCACACGCTTGCCAGCACGGATGAGCTTAGGCAGATACGTATCCAACGCATGATGGGGAAATCCTGCCATCTCGTCGCCTTTCGCCCCTGCCCCATTGTTACGATGGGTCAGCGTGATACCTAAGATGCGTGAGGCTGTAATGGCATCTTCACAGTAAGTCTCGTAGAAGTCGCCACAACGAAACAGTAACAGGGCTTCAGGGTATTTCGCCTTGAAGTCGAAGAATTGCTTCATCATCGGGGTCAGTTCCTTACCGTCTTTTTGTGCCATGACGATGCAAAGGTACGAAATAATTAAGAATTAAGAACGATAGATTAAGAAATATTTCGTATTTTTGCATCGTCATGGAGCACAAAGACAATAGCCACAAGGCTTGGGCTGGCGATAAGAAACCTTCGATGAAGCGACGCTGTGAAGAGAACAACTACACAGAGCGAGGCCTTTATATGGTAACACTAGCCATAGAAGGACGCCAGCCTTTTTTAGGCCAATTAAAAGGTCTCACGGATATCAACGAGGGTCCTGATAGCCCCCACGTGGTGCTCTCTCCCTTTGGCGAGCGGGTAAAAGCCTGCTGGCTTGCAATCCAACAGCACTACCCTCAGATAGAGCCTATGAAGCTCTGTATCATGCCAGATCATATTCATGGCATCCTCTTTGTACACGAGAAGATAGAGCGCCATCTAGGCCATGTCATCAATGGCTTCAAGGCTGGCACAAGAAAAGCTGCACGTCAACTAGGGATTATCACTGAGGCAATGCCTCAGCTTACAGAACAACAACAGCAACCAACAACGGCTCCTGTCACGTATGCTGAGGCATTGCCTCGGCCCAATAAAGATAAGCACCCCACCCACGGCCTTATCTGGGAGCCCAATTACAACGACCGCATCCTGCTCAGAAAGGGCCAGCTTCAACGCTGGATGGCCTACCTCGACGACAACCCACGTCGTCTCTTGTTAAAACGGCAACACCCAGAATATTTCACCCAACTCTCCCCTATCCCCATTTTGGATACCATGATGCCAGCTATGGGCAACCGCTTTCTGTTGGAACGCCCCCTCAAGCTTCAGGTGCAATGCTCACGCCATCTCTATCAAAACGAGATAGAAGAACGGAAACAATATTTCCTCAGGGCAGGTGCTGAAGGTGCCGTCATCGTATCACCCTGCATCAGTCCTGGTGAACAACAGATTGCTACAGCCTGTATGCAGGCTGGAATACCCCTTATCGTGCTATTACTGAAAGGCTTCCCACCTTATTTCAAACCTCAGCCTCGTTACCTGGAAGCTTGTGCCGAAGGGCGCCTGCTGATGCTGGCCCCCTACCCTTACCAAAATGAGAAACTGACGAATATGCGAGCCCGTTGCTTGCATCTAAACGAACTAGCAGCCCTCCTCTGTCAACGATAAAAGAGGACAGCCTTTGTCCTCTTTTATCGATATTGTCTAGTAATGCTGAGGGAGTTCCTCAGCCACTAATAATTACTTCTGCAGCATCTTCTTACCATTCTTGATGATCAAGCCCTTGTAGCTGTTGTCCACCTTCTGGCCTGCGAGGTTGTAGATGACACCATCCTGAGCCTTATCAGCCTCGATAGTGTTGATGGCTGTGATAATAGTAACTGAATTACCTGTAAATTCGTATTCAGAAGTATTTTTTATTCCTGTTACACCACAATATGTAGCGATATTACCATATACTAACACTTCTTTACCTATATTGGTAGTATTATCTTTAAGATTCAAAGCAGTTCTAACATCTCCTGCGGGCAACTGGATAGGAATAACCGTTTCGACTTCTGCCTTCACACTAAGACCAATATTAGAAGCGACGGCTTCTTCAGTAGAAAGTTCACTACCTTTCTTTGTATTTACGCAGCCTGCAATATAACCTTTAACCCAAACCTTTGAACTGGGAAAATCTCCTGTTAAGTTCTGAATATCAGTTACAGTATAGGGATTGCTCTTACCGCCTTTTGCTGTAGGATCATCTTGTACTTCCTTGCTACTATCATATACATAAAGGTAAGGAAGCAATGCTTCTTCTTGTGCTGATTCGTAACTTCCATATGATGTGTGCTTAGTAGAATACTGGACGTATTTCTGTTTTTGTACATTTGTGATTTTAATAATGAATGTTTGATGATGCAAAGGTACAAAATAATTGGAAAGGATAGAAATAATTTGAAATTTTTTTTGCAGAACAGGGATTATTTTCTGTTTTGCTAGAGTGAAATTTTATGTTTCCAAGTTGGGTACATATGTTTCTAAGTTGAGGACATATGTTTCTAACTTAGGTACACATGTTTCTAAGTTGGAAACATAACATAGTTCTCGTAGAAAAAACTGTTTTCCTATTAGAAAAAATCATTCGGACAATAAAAAAGTAAATTCTTCGTTGGTTATCTGAAAGATAAATCGTATCTTTGAGCTTTGCTCGAAGGTACTTTCGTTCGAAAATCCAAAGAAAAACTAGTTTTCCTTTGGTAATTTGCTCACTTAATCGTATCTTTGCAGACTAAATTGTAGAAAACAAAAACGAAAAACAATATGGAATACAACTTTAGAGAGATTGAACAGAAATGGCAGAAGCGATGGGTGGAGATGCAGACCTATCGAGTAAAGGAAGACCCCACACGTAAGAAGTTCTACGTGCTGAACATGTTCCCCTACCCCAGTGGTGCTGGACTCCACGTGGGTCATCCTCTGGGCTACATTGCCTCAGATATCTATGCCCGCTATAAGCGTCAGAAGGGTTTCAACGTGTTGAATCCTATGGGTTATGATGCCTACGGACTGCCTGCTGAGCAGTATGCTATCCAGACAGGTCAGCACCCTGAGAAGACGACCTTCGAGAATATTGACCGCTACCGCTCGCAGTTGGACAAGATTGGTTTCTCGTTCGACTGGGACCGCGAGGTAAGAACTTGTGACCCCATCTATTACAAGTGGACACAATGGGCTTTCCAGCGTATGTTCAAGTCGTACTACAGCCTCAGCTCGCACAAGGCTCAGCCTACGATTAAACTGATAGAGCACTTCGAGCTGATGGGTACCGAGAACTGTAATGCGCTGGGTACTGAGGAGCTACACTTCACCGCTTCCGACTGGGCTGGTTTCTCAGAGAAGAAAAAGCAGGAGGTGCTGATGAACTA
The DNA here is from genome assembly GCA_015060535.1 of Prevotella sp. Classification (GTDB taxonomy): domain Bacteria; phylum Bacteroidota; class Bacteroidia; order Bacteroidales; family Bacteroidaceae; genus Prevotella. Next base: position 218,081 of record SUYH01000002.1, on the reverse strand, counting down.
TCGCATCGCCTACTTGGCAGAGACGATGGTGAACTGGTGTCCTGCTCTGGGAACAGTATTGGCCAACGACGAGGTGATTAATGGCGTCTCAGAGCGTGGTGGATACCCTGTTGAGCAGAAGAAGATGCGCCAGTGGTGTCTGCGTGTCAGCGCTTATGCCCAGCGTCTGCTCGACGGTCTCGAGGAGATTGATTGGACTGACTCGCTGAAGGAGACCCAGCGCAACTGGATAGGTCGCTCTGAGGGTACTGAGGTTGAGTTCAACGTAGCTGACAGCGATAAGCACTTCACCATCTTCACTACTCGTGCTGATACGATGTTTGGTGTGACCTTTATGGTTTTGGCTCCTGAATCAGAGCTGGTGGCAGAGTTGACCACTCCTGACCAGAAAGCTGAGGTAGAAAAATACCTCGACTACGTGAAGAAGCGCACAGAGCGTGAGCGCCAGATGGACCACAAGGTGACGGGTGTCTTCTCAGGAAGCTACGCCATCAATCCGTTCAATGATAAAAAGATCCCCATCTGGATTTCAGAATACGTGCTGGCTGGCTATGGTACGGGTGCCATTATGGCTGTTCCTGCTCACGATAGTCGCGACTACGCCTTCGCCAAGCACTTCAATCTGCCTATCATCCCATTGATTGAGGGTGCTGACGTCTCTGAGGAAAGCTACGATGCCAAGGAAGGTATCATGTGTAATTCTGCATCTGATAAGTTCTCGCTCAACGGACTGACTGTCAAGGAGGCCATTGCTGCTACGAAGAAATTCGTAACGGAACAGGGCTTGGGCCGTGTGAAGGTGAACTATCGCCTGCGCGACGCTATTTTCTCTCGTCAGCGTTATTGGGGCGAGCCGTTCCCTGTTTACTACAAGGACGATATGCCCTATATGATTCCAAAGGAGTGTCTGCCTCTGGAGTTGCCTGAAATCGACGAATACAAGCCTACAGAGACCGGTGAGCCCCCATTGGGACGCGCTAAGATGTGGGCTTGGGATACGAAGTTCGACAAGGTAGTCTCGAAGGATGAGATCGACAACAAGACCGTCTTCCCACTTGAGCTGAACACCATGCCTGGTTTCGCTGGCTCATCAGCCTACTATCTGCGATATATGGACCCCAAGAACGAGAAGGCGCTTGTTAGTCGTGATGCTGATGAATACTGGCGCAACGTAGACCTCTATGTAGGTGGTACTGAGCACGCTACGGGTCACTTGATCTATTCTCGTTTCTGGAACAAATTCCTCTATGATTCTGGCTATTCTTGCGAGGACGAGCCCTTCAAGAAACTGGTTAATCAGGGTATGATTCAAGGTCGCTCTAACTTCGTTTATCGCGTAGAGGAGGGGGCAGACAAGGGTAAGTTCGTCAGCTTCGGCTTGAAGGACAACTACGTCACTACCCCCATCCACGTAGACGTCAATATTGTTAGTGCCGATGTACTTGATATCGAGGCATTTAAAGCTTGGCGTCCAGAATACAACAATGCTGAGTTCATTCTCGAAGATGGCAAGTACGTTTGCGGCTGGGCTGTAGAAAAGATGTCGAAGTCGATGTACAACGTTGTCAATCCGGATATGATTGTCGAGAAGTATGGTGCTGACACCCTGCGTCTGTATGAGATGTTCCTGGGTCCTGTAGAGCAGTCGAAGCCTTGGGATACGAATGGTATCGATGGCTGTCACCGCTTCCTGAAGAAGTTCTGGAGCCTGTTCTATGGCAATGCGCGCGACAATGCTGAGGGCAAGTTGCTGGTAGACGACTCCGAGCCCACTAAGGAGGCCCTGAAGAGCGTCCACAAGCTCATCAAGAAGGTATCGCAGGACATCGAGGTATTCTCTTACAACACCTCTATCTCAGCCTTTATGATTTGTGTCAACGAGCTGGCTCAACAGAAGTGTAAGAGTCGTGAGGCCCTGAAGCAGCTGGTTATCCTCATTGCTCCGTTTGCTCCACATATCGCTGAGGAGCTTTGGGAGGCTTTGGGCGAGCAGGGTAGTGTATGCGACTCGAAATGGCCTGAGTGGAACGAGGAGTATCTGGTAGAGAACAGCGTGAAGCTGGGTGTTGCCTTCAATGGTAAGACACGCTTCGATATGGAGTTTGCTGCTGATGCTGATAATGCTACTATCGAAGCTGCCGTGAAAGCTGACGAGCGCTCCCAGAAGTATATCGACGGCAAGCCCATAGTGAAGGTTATCATCGTCCCTAAGCGTATGGTGAACATTGTTTTAGGCAAATAAATGACAGCACAACACAAAATGATTCTGAATGAGGTGAAGGACTATCTTTTCATAGCCCTTGGCCTCTTCATCTATACCATCGCGTTTACCGTCTTCCTGATGCCCTATCAGATAGTGGCTGGTGGTGTGACTGGTCTCTCGGCCATCATCTATTATGCCACAGGGTTCCATCTGGAGAACACGTATATCATCATCAATGGTGTACTGTTGGTAGTGGCCCTCAAGATACTGGGTGTGAGGTTCCTGATGAAGACCATTTTTGCTATTTTCACCCTCTACATGATGCTGATGATAGCGCAAGACCTTATACCTAAGCAGGAGAACGGACTGCCCTTCAAGCTGATGGGCGAGGGACAGGACTTTATGTCAATGATTATAGGCTGCGTGCTGACGGGTATCGCGCTGGCTACCGTATTCACCAACAATGGTTCGACGGGAGGCACGGATGTCATAGCAGCCTCTGTGAACAAGTATCATCCTAATGTCTCGTTAGGCAACGTGCTGATAGCTGCCGACTTCTGCATCATCGGCTCGTGTATGTTTTTCCCACAGTTCGGCACCTATCTGGAGCGTGCCCATAAGGTGATGTTCGGCTTCTGCGTGATGGCGATGGAGAACTATACGCTCGACTATGTGATGAATGCACGACGCCAGTCCGTACAGTTCATGATATTCACCAAGAAATGGCAGGAGATAGCCAATGCTATTGGCACGCAGATGAATCATGGTGTTACCATCCTTGATGGACACGGATGGTATACTGGTCAGCAGATGAAGGTGCTCTGTATTCTGGCTAAGAAAAACGAGAGCGTCAACATGTTCCGACTCATCAAAATGATTGACCCTCAGGCCTTTGTCAGCCAGTCGAGTGTCATTGGTGTCTATGGCGAGGGCTTCGACGAGATGAAAGTAAAAATCAAGGAGAAGAAGAAAATGAAAATCGTCTTTGCTACCAACAATCAGCACAAACTGTCTGAGATTAGGAATATTCTGGGTAATCGTTTTGAGGTGGTATCACTCGAAGACATAGGCTGTCATAAGGATATCCCTGAGAATGGCCAGACGCTCAACGAGAATGCGCTGATTAAGGCAAAATACGTGTACGACACCTACCACCTGAATTGTTTCTCTGACGATACAGGACTTGAGGTAGACGCCTTAGGAGGTGCTCCAGGCGTCTATAGTGCCCGCTATGCTGGTGGAGTAGGGCACGACTCGGATGCCAACATGAAGAAGCTGCTCCACGAGTTGGAGAACAAAGACAATCGCAAGGCTCGTTTCCGCACGGTTATCGCCCTCATTATCGATGGTAAGGTAAAGACCTTCGAGGGTATTGTGAATGGCGAAATCATCAAAGAGCGTAGGGGAGGGGAGGGCTTCGGTTATGATCCCGTCTTCCAGCCTGAAGGCTACGACAAGACCTTTGCTGAACTTGGTCTTGATGTCAAGAACCAGATCAGCCATCGTGCTCGAGCCACACAGAAGTTAGCTGATTACTTAAAGACCTTATAAGCTATGAAGAAAGTCATCATCGCCCTGCTATTGTCAATTGTCAACTGTCAACTGTCAACTGCACAGATTGGCACTTGGCGTAACTATCTGGCCTACTATGACGTGCAACAGATACAGGCTGCTGGCGATGAGCTTTTTGTATTAGCTTCGAATGGCCTTTACCAGTATAACAAAAAGGACCAAAGCATCACTACTTACGATAAGGTAAAAGGTCTCAGCGATACCCATATCTCGCATATCCGCTGGTGTCAACAGGCCAAGCGGCTGATAGCTACCTATAGCAACACCAACATCGACCTGATAGACATCAAAGGCAACATCACCAACATCAGCGATATCTACACCAAGGTCATCACAGGCGACAAGACCATCAACAACGTCTATATCTACAACCAATACGCCTACTTGGCCTGTGGTTTTGGTATTGTCAAGGTAAATGTCAAAGATGCCAATATCAGCGAGTCGTACATGCTCGGATTTCCTGTTACAGCCATCACGATCAGCGATGATAATATCTATGCAAAAGCCAATAATGCTGTCTATACTGGCTCTCTCAACACCAATCTCATCGATAAGTCGAACTGGACACAAACCACCATATTCCCCTCTTTCGACGAAGACACCAGCGATTACGACAACAATATCGACTTGGTAAAGACGCTGAAGCCAGGAGGTCCGAAATATAATTCTATGGGGACACTCAAGTTTATCAACAACAGACTTTATACCTGTAATGGTGATTTGAATGGTACACCTGCTTCCTTACAAAGACTAGAGAACGACAAATGGACAGTCTTTGGAGATGAAAGCATCAAGAATACTACTGGAGTAGAATACCTGGGTTTAGTATGTATCGAGGAAGATCCTACTGATAAAGAACATATCTTTGCCGGAGGCAGAAATGGACTCTATGAATTTAAGAACGGTAAGTTTTTAAAGTTCTATAATCATAAAAACAGCCCTATTGAATCTGTCTTTTCAACTATCAATCCTGAATATGAGTTCGTCACTGGATTGTTGTTTGACCCACAAGGCAACTTATTGGTGATGAATAGTGAAAGCCATACACACTGTATTCTAAAATTAAAAAACAATGGAGAATGGCTTAGCTTTAACCATCCTGAACTATTGAAATACAACGGTATTGGACTTCCTAATTTAAGCCAGCTGATGTATGATCATCAAGGATTAATATGGTTTGTAAACAATAACTGGACTCTACCTGCACTATACTGCTATCAGTCAGAAAACGATGCCATAAAAGCATACGAGAACTTGGAGAATCAAGACGGAACAACTATCAATGCGCAAGATGGTGTACGATGTGTAGCAGAAGACGCGGAACATAATATTTGGGTAGGTTCGAGTGGTGGACCATTCATGCTGGAACGTAAGGAGATAAACAATAACGGAGGAGTCTTTACACAAGTAAAGGTACCTCGTAATGATGGGACGGATTATGCTGACTATCTGCTGGCAGGCATTGACATCATGTGTCTGGCAATAGACGGAGGTAACAGAAAATGGTTTGGTACGAATGGTAATGGTGTCTATCTGATCAGTTCAGATAATATGAAAGAGATTCATCATTTCACTAGCGAAAACAGTAAACTGCTTTCAAATGTTGTGAAGTCAATTGCCATCAATCCAACCACAGGTGAAGTATTCTTTGGTACAGATAATGGACTTTGTTCCTACTTCAGCGACGCCACAAAGCCGAATACTGAAATGACTAAGGATAATGTATGGGCTTATCCTAATCCCGTAGAACCAAGCTATACTGGTCCTATCACTGTCACTGGACTTTCCTTTGACGCTGATGTCAAGATACTTTCTTCAAATGGTGTCGTTATCAACGAAGGTCGCAGCAATGGAGGAACCTTTGTATGGGACGGATGCGACAAAAAGGGTAGGAGAGTAAACAGTGGTGTATATATGGTTGTCACTGCTACCAATAATGGTGAAAAAGGTACAGTATGCAAAATAGCTGTTATCAGATAGAGAGAATACACTGGATAGATGTAGCACGAGGTTTCTGTATGATAGCCCTTGTACTTTATCACACAGAATCATATTATATCGATACTTATCATGTTTTCCAATACAACTGGTGTTCCAATTTCCTGAAGACATTTTTTTTCTTGTCGGGCTATCTGTTGTATAAAGAAGGTATAGAATATGATGAAGATTATATAAGTCATAAAACTAAACGCATCATTAAAACACTCCTTATCCCATACTTCATATTTACCCTTATCCTGATTCTTCCGAAATGCTATGCCCATAGTCTGGATATCCAAGAAGCACTCATAAATATCATCGCCGGAAAAGCCTCTTGGTTTATCACTACACTCATTCTGTCAGAGCTTTTATTCATCACTATTCTACGATGGAGCAAGAACAAGGTATTGATGTTGGCGCTGACAAGCATTCTAGGACTCGCTGTTGCATTAATTTTAAGCAAAACTACAATTCATAACCCTTGGTGTTTTCAGCAGTCCTTAGCTGTTTTTTGTTTGCTTTTTTTAGGTTTTGTCTTTCATCAATACGAACAGTATTTTCGTCATCTCAACTGGATTTATGTATTATTATCAACAGCTGTATTGATTGTCATACTGAAGATTATAGTTGAAAAGGAAAATATAGTATTGAATATTTATCCCTTAGAAATCAGTAATCTGACGTTCTATTTTATGGATACCATAGTTGGTATATCACTTATTATCGCTATAAGCAAACTGATTGCTAAGAACAAATTATTAGAATATACGGGCAAATTATCTATCATCATCTATTTCCTTAATGGTGGTGTTTCAGTCATTACCAGCAGAATCATGAATCAGGTAGGTTTTTCATATGATGAACAATACTTTAGAGTTATTATTCTGTTTTTCATTAACTACCTGATAGTACTATTTATTTCTCACATGATCTATCAATACCTTCCCTTTATGATAGGTAGAAATGAGCAGACAGCAAAGTAATATTGCAACAACGGCAAAAAGCACATTGCCAATGATGGCCTGTTCTAACGATTGTAAGTTGAAATGAAAGCCAAAAAGTAAAATACCTTTTATCAGAGAAAATACCATTAAATGGAAACCACAAATAATCAATGTATTCCTACCAATATAATTGATAAAAGTAGACTTTACCATTTTTGTCAGGTATACACATAGACACATTATCATATATATACCAGACAAGGCACCCACAAAAAACAAAAGATAATGGTTATAGTAATTGATGTGCATATATATTCGCCCATTATAACTAGCTACCAGAATGGTTATCACAAATGAAATGATAAACCCTAAAAAATGATTTTTTAGTAATTGATATTGGTTACAAAGATAACCTACTCCATAAAATACAATACCTACAACAGCTGTACCAAGTGAAAAAGGCAGCAAGATAGGATTATAATGATAGTTCAGATATCCTACAAGTGCTAAGAAACCAAGTATATAGCCTATTTTATCTACACTTGAATGTTGTATAATAAGATAGAAAACAATCTCTACGATAAACAAACACAACAGAAACCAAAGAGGCACATTATGTATCATTTCATTTCCATTACCTAGCAGAAAACCTATCATTGGCTGATACCACGTTATAGCTATTTCACTGTCTGCACCATAATGACGGAAAACGAATAACCAAAGAAAATAAGTAAACAGGTTGATGAGAAAATATGGAATGACCAGTTGATGGAAGCGTCGAACCATAAAACCATTAAATGTAGGATAACGCTTGATATCAAATAGGTATCCAGAAAGGAAAAAGAACAATGGCATATGAAAGACATATATCCAATCCGTTATTTCGCTTTTTAATGGAGTATGTGCTAGGACTACCAAGAATATTCCTATAGCCTTAGCATAGTCTATAAAATTAATTCTTTGCCCCATATCTTATCTGAAAATATTTTCAGGATGATTCAAGAAGCTGGAGTATATATCACCTGCATCTAATATAGAGTAGAATAGAAATGAGGTGTTATATGCCTTGTCTTTATTTTGCTCTAAATGACTTATCTTATCAGGATAAAGCGACTTGAACTTGTCTGAATACCACACAAAACCTCCTGGATAATGCTGTGCTGGCCAGTCACCGTCACCATGTGTATAATGACCATCCTCACCTAAATTTTCTGAATGATCGGACAAATAGATAAGAATAGCATTACGATGTCGTAATTCATTGATTAACAGGTGCCAGATATAGTCAGAATACAGAATGGTATTGTCGTAAGCATTAATGATTTCTTCGTGACTATTGGATGAAACTATCTTACTTTGGGTAACAGGATTATATTTTTTGAAACGCTCAGGATAGTGATTGTTATAATACCAATGGGAACCAACCGTGTGAACCAACAGAAACTGTTTTGCTAAACCATTGTTCAATACTTTCTTATAATGAGGCAGAATATCTTCATCAAGCCACTTGCTGAATATAAACAACGACTTTCCATTGCTTACATTTATCAACGTATCACATTCGTTCATAAAATATACGAAAGTATTGATAGACTCTTGGTTAGCTAACCATGTAGTCTTAAATCCTGCCTTCTTGAACAGACTGATAAAAGATCGCTCTTCATATCCTATATCAGGATGTTGGCGATCTGCACGTGTCAGTATGTAAGGCACGCTCTCATGCGTATATCCATATTCTGAATAGATATGTGACAAGTTGATAAGGTTCTTTTCTTTGCAAATATATGGAGTAGTATTTCTTTTATATCCATTGATTTGCATATTCTTGGCTGACAATGATTCTCCTAAGACGAACACAACGGTTATAGAGTCACTTTTACATTGTACTTTCTCTTGGAAATCCGGACGCGTTTCAGCTATAAGACGTTTGTTTTCAAAATAACTCTTAAATGAATAGTAGATAGAGTAGGGGGTATGTCGCACTAAGGGCTTCGAAATCGTGTAATTACTATCTATAAAAAACAACAAAAGGAAAAAGGCTATCAACTGTAGAAAGCCATATTTCACCTTGATATGCTTGAATCTGTATATAACCGTCGGGATAGAGAGCACTAAAATGATGATTATCAACAGTACCAGTTGCCAGGAAATGGCATCAAAACTGGTACGGAAATCATTTACTAATGCTAAATCTATCACCATCTGAGTCAGTTCTACGTGAAAGGTAAGCTTATAATAAGACAACACACTACATAGAACAGACAATATAGGAAAAGTAGCAGCAAATATATATTTATTGACAGAAAGAAAATAGAGCAGAACAGCTGTCATAACTACCATATATCCCCATCTAAAAGACACTAAAAAAATGTCTTTTATACTGCTGACTGGGGTATCTATAAAGTCTATTAAAATAAAAGTGAAACCATAGAATAGTGTCAATAAGAATACAAACACTATCAATGATTTCACTTTTGTTTTCTGCATCATCATTTCTTGCAAAGTCATTTAACTCAACTCCAACATTCTTTCTATAGGTTTCACAGCTTCTTTGGCTATCTCTGGATCAACCTCTACGCTGGGCCATTCGTATTTCAGACAGTTGTAAATCTTCAAGAGGGTATTCATCTTCATATACTGACACTCATTACAGCTGCATTCCAGACCGCTCTCGCTGATTTCTGGAGGCACGGGGATAAATTCCTTATCTGGACAAGTTCGTTGCATCTCGTGCAGAATACCGGCCTCTGTGGCGACTATAAACTGCTTTTGGTCACTCTGCTGAGCATAGTTGAGCATCGTAGCCGTACTTCCTTTCACGTCAGCCAAAGCCAAAACAGGACCTTTACACTCCAGATGAGCCATAACGACAGCATCAGGATATTGCTTCTTCAGCTCAGCAATCTTTGAAACAGAAAAGCGCTCATGCACATGACAGCCACCATTCCAAAGCAGCATCTGCCGGCCTGTCACCTCGTTGATATAATTACCCAGATTATAGTCAGGACCGAAGATAAGCTTGGCATCTTTGGGTAATTGATCGACTACCTTCTTCGCATTACCACTGGTAACAACGACATCAGTAAGAGCCTTTACAGCTGCTGTGGTGTTGACGTAGGAGATAACTTGATAACCAGGATGCTCTTCCTTATATTTCTTCAGATCCTCAGCCTTACAGCTATCAGCCAAAGAGCAGCCGGCATTCAGGTCCGGACATAATACCGTCTTGTCAGGAGAGAGCAGCTTACAGGTCTCAGCCATAAAATGCACGCCACACATTACCATTACCTTTGCATCCGTCTCAGCAGCCTTACGAGCCAGTGCCAGCGAGTCGCCTACAAAGTCGGCTATCTCTTGAATATCACCAATAGTATAGTAGTGTGCCAGGATAATGGCATCCTTTTCCTTACACAGCTTACGAATTTCAGCCTTCAGATCAGTACCTTCTGCTACAGGTTCATCAATAAATCCCTGTTCTTTCCATTCAGTTTTCAACATCACATTAATATTTTATTTCTTTTTATTTTTTTCTTTAAAAGAGAAAATGAATAGGATGATATGGTGTGGATTAGTGCAAAACTTTTAGCTCTTTTTCTTGTCAATGACGTAATTCACGCCTTATTTGTTGTTTTAAACATCCTATGTTGATACTTACTTTCTGATTTTTCGATAGATAAGTAGTTTATCCACATTTCTCTAAATCGGTGCAAAATTAATAAGTTTATATCTTTTTTCACTCAAAATTGGTGGAAAAGTTGCAAATAAACCCGTATTTTATGATTATTATCCACTTAAGTTATGCCGACAGATTTATTAATTGTGATTTATTTTGTAACTTTGCACACGTTATCCACATAGTTATCAACACTTATGCGAAAGATTAGAACTATAGAGATGCAGCGACTTACGATAGATGAATATCGCGAGGCCGAAAAACTGCCGTTAATTGTGGTATTAGACGATGTCCGCTCGATGTACAATATAGGCAGCGTGTTTCGCACAGCTGACAGTTTCCGGGTAGAAGCGGTTTATCTTTGTGGCATCTGCCAGACTCCGCCATCCACAGAAATCCATAAGACAGCGCTTGGTGCAGAGGAGAGTGTCAGCTGGCGTTACTTCAATACGGCATTGGAAGCTGTAGAAGAACTGAAAAAAAAGGGCTATACGGTGCTTTCTGTCGAGCAGGTGGAACATAGTACCAAACTACAGACGTTTGTGCCTCAGCGAACTCAGAAATACGCCGTAGTGCTGGGTAACGAAGTAAAAGGCGTCCACCAGGAAGTAGTGGACGCCTCAGATGGCTGTTTGGAGATTCCCCAATTGGGAACCAAACACTCCATGAATGTCTCCGTTACTGCCGGCATTATCATCTACAAATTTGCAGAGTCGCTGATACTCCGTTAATTATTGATTAATCATTTCCATATAGACATTGCAAAGATAGAGATAATTTACGATACTGCCAAATTTTGTGTTATGTTTTTGCATAATGACAGGCTAATCGCTCGTTTTGGCAACGAACATCAAAATGTCCCTCCCTTCCTCCCGTCGTAGGCCTCAAATGCCGATGTACAAAGGGCTCAGGGTACGGGAGGGACATTTGTTCTCCCTCCCGTCTCCCTCCCTTTTTTGCTTTTGAGCACTCCTGTCATTTTTTGTTTTGTATAGAAATTGAAGGTGAGGGTCAGACGTCAAAAAAGGGAGGGTAACGGGAGGGACGTTTAAAGTCACTCCCATGTCTCAAATGCCCTTTACATAAGGGTTTGGAGGGGGTGATGGGAGGAAGGGAGGGATATTTTGACATTCCTCGTTTTTTAGCGTAAATGCTTTATGATCTGTTTAGTACGACGTATTCAAACTCTTAGTCCGTCGGCTTCGGACTGGCAGTCCGTCGGGACGGACTAAAATGTGTCAATGGGCTTCGAGCCAGTTGGTGCCAAAGCCGGAATCGGCGACTAAGGGGACTTTCATCTGGAAGGCCTGCTGCATCTCTTCCAATACGATTTGCTCTACGCGCTCTTTCTCTTCGGGAAGGACGCTGAAGTTGAGTTCGTCGTGTACCTGGAGAATCATTTTGCTCTTGATGCCCTCGGCCTTAAAACGATTGAAAATATGAATCATAGCGACCTTGATAATATCGGCAGCTGTACCTTGTATGGGGGCATTGATGGCATTGCGCTCTGCAAAGCCTCGAACGGTAGCATTGGCGCTATTGATATCCGGCAGATACCGACGACGTCCGAATAGGGTAGTGACGTAACCTTTCTGACGAGCTATCTCCTTCGATTTCTCCATATAGTCGTGCACCTGTGGGAAGGTCTCAAAGTATCCGTCTATCAACATTTTAGCTTCATCGCGAGGAATATCCAAACGCTCTGCCAAGCCAAAGACAGTAATACCATAAATAATACCAAAGTTGGCTCGTTTCGACTTCGTTCGTTCATCGCGAGTCACCTCGTCAATAGGCTTCTTATAGATATTGGCAGCCGTAGCGGCATGCAGGTCCTTGCCCTCCTGGAATACCTCTATCATATTCTTGTCGTCAGACAGATGAGCCATCACGCGCAGTTCTATCTGGCTATAGTCGGCAGAGAAGAACAGGCAGCCAGGCTCAGGAATGAACGCCTTGCGAATCTCCTTGCCGTCTTCACCTCGAATAGGAATATTCTGTAGGTTGGGGTCTGATGACGACAACCGTCCTGTAGCTGTAATCGTCTGATTAAACGAGGTATGGATATGGCCAGTACGAGGATTAATCAGCTTGGGCAACGCGTCGATATAGGTGCCGATAAGTTTCTTCAAGCCTCGATGCTCCAGGATATCAGCTACGATTTCATGCTTGTTACGCAGCTGTTGCAGCACTTCCTCAGAGGTGACATACTGGCCTGTCTTGGTCTTCTTGGCTTTCTCAACGATCTTGAGTTTATCGAACAGAATTTCACCCACCTGTTTGGGTGAGGCGATGTTAAACTGTTCACCTGCCAACTCGTAGATACGTTGCTCGATGTCGTTCATACGGGTGGTAAATTGTTTGCTGGTTTCAGCCAACGACCGCGTATCGAGACACACGCCGTTCATCTCCATTTCTGCCAAGACTGGCATCAGGGGCATCTCGATGTCGTAGAACAAATTCTCACACTCATGTTTCTTCAGTTCCGGCTCCAACTTGTTTTTCAGCTGAAGGGTGATGTCGGCATCCTCGCAGGCATATTCATAGACGAGGGTGGGGGAGAGGTCGCGCATGGAACGCTGACTCTTGCCCTTGGGACCTATCAGCTCGTCGATATGGATAGTCTTGTAGTGCAGATACACCTCAGCCATATAGTCCATGTTGTGACGCAGTTCGGGTTGGATGAGGTAGTGGGCAATCATCGTGTCCCACATCTTACCTTTCAGTTCGACGTCGTAATTTCGTAATACCTCAAGGTCGTACTTCAGATTCTGGCCAACTTTGAGAATCGACGGGTCTTCATAGAGCGGTTTAAAGATGTTAACAATTCGCAACGCTTCTTCACGATTGGCTGGAATGGGGACGTAAAACGCCTTGTGTTCCTCAACGGAGAAGCTCAAACCCACCAATTCTGCGTCGATAGCAGACGTAGAAGTGGTTTCCGTATCTAGAACTAGAAAATATTTTGTCCTAAAAAAATCATATAATTTTCTGATATCTTCTTCTTTTTCAACGAGTTGATAATCGTGAGGCACCGTTTTTAACGTCTCAAAACTCGAAAATTCTGGCTCGTTCGTCCCCTCGCTCGTAAAATCGGCAAACAAATCGAGTTGTCCATTAACAGGTTTTGGTTTTACTTCAGGTTTTTTAAGAATCTTCGAAACGAGACTCTTGAACTCCAGTTCTTCGAAGAGTTTTGTCAATTCTGCCTCGTTGGGTTGCGTGACCTTCAACTCGTCCATCTTCAACTCGATGGGAACATCAGTTTTGATGGTTGCTAAAAACTTCGAGAGCTTAATGTCGTCGACATGCTCTTCGACTTTTTTCTGTAGAGCACCCTTGATTTCTGAAGTTCGGTTGATGAGTTCCTCTACTGTTCCAAACTCATTAATCAGTTTGACGGCAGTTTTCTCACCCACACCAGGACAACCAGGGAAGTTGTCAGCTGAATCGCCCATTAGCGCCAGCAAATCAATGACAGCTGCTGTCGATGGAATGGCATATTTTGCCTTTACCTCTTCAGGTCCCATTACCTCATAACCCCCACCATGACGGGGACGATAAATGAAGACGTGGTCCGTCACCAGTTGGCCATAATCCTTATCAGGAGTCAGCATATAGGTCTGGATGCCTTGCTCGCCTGCTTTGGTGGCTAAAGTTCCGATGACATCGTCAGCTTCGAAGCCTTCAACCTCAAGAATGGGAATGTTCCAGGCACGCAGTATGTTTTTAATAATAGGTACACTCTGCTTGATATCCTCTGGCGTAGCTTCACGCTGTGCCTTATAGGCAGGGTAGGCCTCAGAGCGGAATGTAGGACCATGAGGATCAAAAGCCACGCCGAGGTGAGTAGGTTGCTCTTTGGTCAGCACTTCCTGAAGCGTATTGACAAAGCCCATCACGGCACTCGTATTGAGGCCCTTCGAGTTGATGCGAGGGTTCTTGATAAATGCATAATAAGCACGATAAATCAGTGCATAAGCATCCAAAAGGAATAGTTTTTCCATATAACAATGTTTATTTTCTGCGTAAAATTACTAAAAAATATGGTAATTCGAAAGATTTTCACTAATTTTGTCACAAATTTAAGTGATAATGGACTATTTATCAATTATCAGACAACCGATAGAGGAAGATTTGAACAACTTTACCAAGCTGTTCAATAGTTGCTTTTCTCATAAGGATGCTTTGCTTTCTGAGGTATTGTCATATGTGCAAAAACGCGGTGGAAAGCATATGCGCCCAATGCTGCTTCTGCTCATGGCAAAGAACTACGGACAGATAACAGATGTTACGCAGTATTCTGCAGTTAGCTTGGAATTACTTCATACCTCATCACTCATTCATGATGATGTGGTCGATGAAAGCGACGAACGTCGTGGTCAGCCTTCCGTTAATTCCTCTTATAATAATAAGGTGGCAGTCTTGGTAGGTGACTATATCCTTTCTACCGTATTGCTGAACGTTTCATTTACCTATAATCAGCGAATCGTTGAATATTTAGCTGAGTTGGGTCGCGTTCTAGCTGCTGGCGAGCTGCTCCAGTTGTCGAATATCAAGAATCAGGAAATCAGAGAAGATATCTACTACGAAGTTATCCAGAAGAAGACAGCTGCCTTGTTTGAGGCGTGTGCTGCTATTGGTGCTTTGTCTGCTAACGCTTCTGATGACGCAGTAGCTAAAGCTAAGGAGTTTGGTCTGAATTTGGGTATGATGTTCCAGATTCGCGATGATATCTTCGATTATTTCGATTCCAAGGAGATAGGTAAGCCTACAGGAAACGATATGGCAGAAGGTAAGCTGACGCTGCCAGTTATCTATGCGCTGAATAATACCGATTTTGAGGCAATGCAGACGCTCGCTAAGAAAGTCAAGGCAGGTACTATCAATACTGATGAAATCGCTGTTTTGGTAGAATTTACCAAGCAGAATGGTGGTATTGAGTATGCTGAGCAGCAGATGGCTAAATACAGTAAACTCTGCATGGACTATATCGAGGCTAACGTCAAAGAAAAGGCTGTCAAGGAAGCCCTGACAGCCTATGTCGATTACGTCGTTCAGCGAAACTATTAATCAAAAGAATTTGGTATCTACACCTGTAACCTCGCTCAACAGTAGGTTGGCCAAACGTGAGGTTCCCATACGGAACCACTGGTTGGTGAGCCATTTCTCGCCCAATACTTCCTTGACGATGGTATACATGATGACAGCATCCATGGGCGTATTGAGTCCACCAGCAGGCTTGAAACCAATCTGGATACCTGTCTTCTCATAATATTCTTTGATGGCCTGACACATGACGTAGGCTGCTTCAGGTGTAGCAGCAGGCTCTAATTTACCTGTAGAGGTCTTGATGTAGTCAGCACCAGCATACATGGAAAGAATGGAGGCTTTCTTGATGTTTGCAGCAGTCTTCAAACATCCTGTTTCCAGAATGACTTTCATCTTCTTTTCACCACAAACAGCTTTCAATTCAGCGATTTCATCAGCAACCTCCTCGTAATTACCACTTAGGAATTTACCTACTGACATCACGATGTCAATCTCCGTAGCGCCATCCTTGACGGCAAGTGCAGTCTCTGCCACCTTCACCTCTATAAGTGCTTGTGAAGAAGGGAATGAACCACTAACACAGGCGATTTCTACGCCATCCACCTCCAGCGTTTCAGCTACGGTCTTAGCGAAACAGGGGTAAACACATATTGTAGCTACATGAGGCAGATCAGGATACTGCTCGTCAAAGTCGTTGACACGCTCTGTAAATGCCATCACGCTCTCCTCAGAATCCGTAGTCTTCAGTGTGGTCAATTCTACCGATCCCATCAGGAATTTCTTCACTTCCGGAGTGTCATTTGCAGGCACCTTCTCAGCAATGATTTTTTTCACCGCTGCCTTCACTTCTTCGTCTGAAATCTCGCAATTGTAAAGGCTTAAAGCCTTCTCATACTTGTTCTCTTCCATAGTTTTTTGATTTATTTGAGTTTAACATTATTGATATGTCTTTCTTTGTCTCTTTGCGTTTTCTTTTCTAGATTCTTCTTGAATTCTTCTGTCAGGTCCACTCCTGTCTGGTTAGCCAAGCATATCAGTACCCATAACACATCAGCCATTTCGTCCCCCAGATTGTCTTTCTCGCCGGGTTTAAAGCTCTGATCGCCATATTTACGAGCCATCACACGAGCCAGTTCACCCACTTCTTCAGTCAGTACTGCCATATTGGTCAGTTCTGAGAAATAGCGAACACCATACAATTTAATCCACTGATCTACAGCCTGTTGCGCCTCTTTTATGGTCATTGTCGGATAAGCATTTGCAGGGTTAGTATGATGATTGCGATGATCAGAATGATGATGTTCTGTCGATTCTCGCGCTCGTATTCATTCCAGTTGAATGCCTTATAGAGAAAAGTAATGAGCCATAGAAACAATCCTACCAGACAGGGCCACATACCAAAATTACTTCCCCATATCCAGGAACAAACAATACCGATGATGACCAGTATCAGTCCTGAAACCTCTAACTCTCTTAGATATTTCTTCATCTCTTTATTCTTTGTTTTTAGTGTCCATACATATTGTTACAGGTCCGTCGTTGATGAGTTCAACCTTCATATCGGCACCGAATTCTCCTGTACCCACAGGTTTTCCTATGGCCTCTGAGAGTTTTTGGCAAAAGGCCTCGTAGAGTGGGATAGAGTGTTCGTGCGAGCCTGCCTTGAACCAGCTAGGACGATTACCTTTTTTGTAGCTGGCATATAGCGTGAACTGGCTGACTACCAATGCCTCACCTTGAACATCTATGATGGAGCGATTCATCACATGATTTTCATCATCAAAAACACGGAGGTTGGCAATCTTCTTGACCAACCAGTCAACATCCTCCATTGTGTCTTCTTCGCATACGCCAAGGAATATTAGAAATCCCTGTCCTATAGCGCTTTTCACGTTACCTTCAATCGTGACGCTGGCCTTGCTAACTCTTTGTATTACTGCTCTCATGCTTGCAAAGATACAAAAAATATGGAAACCCACCAAATTTTTCTAATTATGATGGAAATGTTGATATACGATTCCGGCTTTTGAGGCCCCAATAATTCCTTCAAGTGTGGCCAGTTCAGCCACCCTTATTCGTTTAACTGATTTAAGAGCATTTAGAAGCTCGTCACGCGTTTTAGGTCCTATGCCCTTGATATCATCAAGTTCCGAGTGTAAAGCGTGTTTAGAACGCTTCTCTCGGTGGAAAGTGATGGCGAAGCGGTGTACTTCATCCTGTAGCTGAGTGAGCACTCTGAAGAGTTCAGAATTTGTCTTAAGACCTACTACTCTTGGAGGAAAACCATAGAGCAGTTCGTTGGTGCGGTGACGATCGTTTTTAGCCAATCCGGCAATGGGAATGTCCTGTCCTAATTCGTCTTGTACAGCTTGACGGATGACTTCCATTTGCCCCTTTCCACCATCAGCTACAATGAGATCGGGTAGGGGTTGTTCTTCCTCCAGAAGGCGTTTGTATCGGCGGTAGACTACTTCCTTCATTGAGGCATAGTCATCAGGTCCCACAACCGTCTTGATGTTGTATTTTCGATAGTCCTGTTTGGAAGGTTTCATTTTCTTAAAGACCACACAAGCTGCTACCGCATCTGTACCGCTGATATTCGAGTTATCGAAACACTCTATCTGGTAGGGCATTTTCTCTAGATGTAAGGCATCTTGCAACTCTTTCATCAGTCGAACTTGCTTCTGTTCTGGATTCAGTTTTTCAGCCTGTTTTAGGCGATCAAACTTATATTGCTTACCGTTCATTAACGATAAATCAAGCAATTTCTTTTTATCGCCACGTTGGGGAACGGTAATCGTCACTCCCTCCATGTTCAGATCGATTTCCTGAGGCAGGATAATCTCCTTAGCGTTACTTTGAAAACGCTCACGCATCTCGACGATAGCCAGCTGGAGCAACTCTTCGTCCGTCTCTTCCAATTTCTTCTTATATTCGAACGTGAAACTCTGGTTGATCTGACCGTTTGACACGTGGATATAGTTGACAAAAGCTATCTTTTCGTCATTTGTAATAGAAAGCACATCTACGTTGTCAATGGTATGGCTTACCACCTCGCTCTTAGCTGCAAATTGCTCTATCAACAGATACTTGCGCTTCACTTCTTCAGCCTCTTCGAAACGCAGTTCTTCTGATAGTTTCATCATTTCATCACGCAGTTCACGTTGCACTTCCCGTGTGTTTCCCTTGAGAATTTCACGTGCTTGAGTAATGTTTTTCTGGTAGTCTTCCAGCGATTGTTTTCCGACACATGGCCCAGCACAATTCTTGATGTGATATTCCAGACAAACCTGGTATTTCCCCTGCTCTACACCTTCTTTTGTAAAGGGATGTTTGCATGTTCGCGGATGGTACATTTTATTGATCAGTTCGAGCACAGCATGCATCCCTCCAACATGTGAATAGGGACCATAATAGGTGCCCAATTTCTTATTGATGGTTCTAGTCGAGAAGATACGAGGTAAATACTCCTTGGTGATACAGATGGAAGGGTAGGTCTTACCGTCTTTTAGTAGCACATTATAACGTGGATTGTACTTTTTGATCAGCGCATTTTCCAGTAATAATGCATCCTCTTCTGTATTCACAACCGTGTAGCTGATATCATGAATCTTCGATACTAGTACTTTGGTTTTGAAACGGTCCACTTCAGTATGAAAATAGGATGATACACGTGACTTCAGATTCTTGGCTTTACCTACGTATATAATAGTACCTTCGCTATCATAATACTGATAGCTACCAGGTTTTTCTGGCATTGCTTTTACGATGCCTTTTAGCCTTTCCAATCTGGCCTCGTTTTCTTCCTTTGTCATACCAATTGTTTCACGTGAAACATTAAACCACCATCAAAGTTGTGACGTCGACAATGCCATCAAACAAATCACGTCCATGTAGTCCCTCATCCGTTATTTCGATAATGAAATTCATATAGATTTGTTTGGGATTGAAATGTTTGACCAATTTATAGGTTGCTTTAGCCGTTCCTCCTGTTGCCAACAGGTCGTCATGTATTAACACTACATCATTCTCGTCGATGGAGTCTAGGTGCATCTCAACGGTGTCAACGCCATATTCTTTCGAGAATGATTCTTTAATAACCGTTGCAGGCAATTTTCCTGGTTTACGTGCTAGAACAACTCCACATCCCAACTTGCCAGCTAATGCTGCAGCCATGACAAAACCGCGGCTTTCTACTCCAACAATCTTGGTGATTCCTTTATCTTTATAAAGATTGTACATCTCGTCGAGCATGATTTTCATGCACTCAGCGTTCTTGTACAACGTAGTTACGTCACGGAAGTTAATCCCTTTTCTTGGAAAATCTGGAATACACCTGAGATTGTCCATTAAAATTTTGTTGTTCATAATCTTTGTTTTTATCGTTATTAGTTTTCTTTATTCTTCTTTTTTGTTTCACGTGAAACATTATCTTCCTAACAACACCAACATGGCATTCACATCACTCGGACTTACTCCTGGAATTCTACTTGCTTGTGCTAGTGTTTCCGGTTGAATCTTCTCCAATTTCTGTCGTGCCTCCGTTGAAATGGCTGTTAGATTGGGATAATCGAATTTACCTTTAATTTTGATATTCTCCAGACGATGCATCTTCTCAGCCACCAATCGTTCTCGTTCGATATACCCTTTATACTTGATATGAATCTCAGCAGCTTCTGCTATCTCTTCCTTACGATTAGGCAAGCGTTCAATCTGAGCTTTCAGTTCTGGTACAATCTGGTATAGTTTTTCGAAGTTCAACTCTGGGCGAGCCACGAGGTCTTCCAGCTTACATCCATAAACGAGTGGGGTAGAGCCCAATGCTTCCAAAGCACTATTTACGACTTTTGGTTTAATGGCAAAAGTACTACAGAACGCCTCGATATCATCAATGGCTTTTTTCTTCTCCATCCACCAGTCGTAGCGCTCTCGTTTAGCAATGCCCAACTCGTATCCTTTTTCCGTCAGACGAGCATCAGCATCATCTTGTCTAAGCAGGATACGGTATTCGGCACGCGAAGTAAACATGCGATAGGGCTCGTCAACACCTTTGGTTACCAGATCGTCAATCAACACACCAATATAAGCTTCATCTCTATGAAGGGTAAACGATGGTGATGACCCTGCTTTTAGCGCAGCATTGATACCCGCTATCGTACCTTGTCCTCCCGCTTCTTCATAACCCGTAGTGCCATTGACCTGTCCTGCCATAAATAAACCTTCTACCACTTTCGATTCCAGCGAATGTTTCAGTTGAGTGGGGTCGAAAAAATCATATTCTATGGCATAGCCAGGACGGTAAACCCGAATGTCTCTGAGGGCAGGGATTTTCTTGAGCGCCTCTATCTGCACATCCATAGGCAACGAAGAAGAGAAGCCATTCAGATACATCTCGTTAGTATCTTCACCTTCGGGTTCCAGAAACAATAGGTGTTGTGGCCGGTCTGGGAAAGTGACCAGTTTGGTTTCTATCGATGGACAATAGCGTGGACCTATTGACTGAATCTGGCCATTATAAAGGGGTGAATCAGCCAATCCGCTTCGTAAGGTTTCATGTACCTCAGGATTGGTGTAGCATACCCAACAGGGGAGTTGTTTCAGGGGTCGCTGTTGATCCATATACGAGAACAGATAGTAGCCGTTCTCGCCATCCTGTCGCTCCATATCTTCGAAATGGACGCTACGCTTATCGATACGAACAGGAGTACCCGTCTTCATGCGAGCAGAGCGAATGCCATGACGTGTGATGCTCTCCGTAAAGTGAGGTACTGCAGGCTCAGCAATACGTCCACCAGGTACCATTCGTCGTCCGATGTGCATCAGTCCGTTCAGAAAAGTACCAGCGGTCACGATCACACACCTAGCCCTCAGCTCACAACCCCAGATGGTCTTTACCCCTACGGCTTTTCCGTCTTCTACCAATAGCTCATCAGCTTGGTCTTGCCAGATATCCAGGTTGGGCGTTTCATCAAGCACGGAGCGCCATTTCCAGATGAATTTGCCTCTGTCACATTGGGCTCGAGGACTCCAAACGGCAGGTCCTTTCGAACGGTTCAACATTCGAAATTGGATAGCTGTGGCGTCAGTGACCAATGCCATCTGACCCCCTAAGGCATCTATCTCGCGCACAATCTGGCCTTTGGCAATACCACCAATGGCAGGATTGCACGACATCTGTGCAATCTTGTTCATGTCCATGGTGACCAGGCATGTCTTGGCACCCATATTTGCAGAGGCTGTTGCAGCCTCGCATCCGGCATGTCCGCCACCAATAACAATCACGTCGTAGTTTAAAATCATGTGGCAAAGGTACAAAATTAGCTTGGTTTTGCGGCTAATCTTACTAAATATTTTGTATAAATAAGGCATTTTCTTACGAAAACGTTTGCGGATTTCATAATTTTATATTAACTTTGTAGCCTAAAACATACGCGTGATACCTATTATCAAGTATTTTAAGTTCAAATTATTAATAATTTAAATTCAATTTATGTGGTTATTTAATTCATCAATCGGTCGAAAAGTTGTAATGTCCGTAACGGGTATTGCGCTGATTTTGTTCCTGACATTCCACTGTTGCATGAACATCGTAGCGCTATTCTCGGGTGAGGCTTACAACATGATTTGCGAATTGCTGGGTGCCAACTGGTATGCCGTAGTGGCAACAATAGGTTTGGCAGCCCTGGCTGTGATTCACATTGTCTATGCGTTCATCCTGACAGCGCAAAACCGTCAGGCTCGCGGCGACAATCGCTATGCTGTTGCTACGGAGGTTAATCCGGGCAAGGTAGAGTGGGCTTCTAAGAACATGCTCGTGCTGGGTATCATCGTCCTGCTGGGTCTGTTGCTCCACTTGTTCAACTTCTGGTACAACATGATGTTTGCCGAGTTGCTGGGTACCAGCTTCGGTCATCTGCCTGGTGACGGCTTTGCCTTCATCATCGACACGTTCTCTAATCCTGTCTATGTGGTGCTCTACATCATCTGGCTTTGTGCTATCTGGTTCCACCTCACCCACGGCTTCTGGTCAGCTATGCAGACGCTGGGTATTAGTGGAAAGGTGTGGCTCTGCCGTTGGAAGATGATCGGCTTCATTTATGTCACGCTGCTGATGCTTGGCTTCCTCGTAGTTGTTCTGGCTTTCGCATTCAAATGTGCTCCAAGTCTTTACTGCTATGCTGGTAGCTGCTGTTAATTAATTGATAATTGAAAATTGATAATTGAAAATTATTATGGCAAAAGTAATTGATTCTAAGATTCCCGCAGGTCCAGTGCCTGAGAAATGGAAGGAATATAAGGCTCATCAGCGTCTGGTAAACCCCAAGAACAAGCTGAAGCTCGATGTGATTGTAGTTGGAACAGGTCTGGCTGGTGCTTCTGCTGCTGCTTCACTTGGTGAGATGGGCTTCAATGTGATCAACCTGTGTATTCAGGATTCTCCTCGTCGTGCTCACTCTATCGCCGCTCAGGGTGGTATCAACGCCGCTAAGTGCTATCAGAACGATGGTGACTCTGTCTATCGTCTGTTCTATGATACCGTAAAGGGTGGTGACTATCGTGCTCGCGAGGCCAACGTTTATCGTCTGGCTGAGGTCAGCAACAATATTATCGACCAGTGCGTCGCTCAGGGTGTTCCTTTCGCTCGTGAGTATGGTGGCATGCTGGCCAACCGTTCGTTCGGTGGTGCTCAGGTAAGCCGTACATTCTACGCCAAGGGTCAGACCGGTCAGCAGCTGCTGCTCGGTGCCTATAGCTCGCTGAGCTGTCAGGTAAATGCCGGCAAGGTGAAGCTCTACACTCGTTATGAGATGGAGGATGTAGTCATCGTTGACGGACGTGCTCGTGGTATCATTGCCAAGAACCTCGTAACAGGTAAGCTGGAGCGCTTCTCTGCAAACGCAGTTGTCATCGCTACTGGTGGTTACGGAAACACCTACTTCCTCTCTACCAACGCTATGGGATGTAACTGTACAGCAGCCGTTCAGTGCTATCGTAAGGGTGCATACTTTGCTAACCCCTCTTACGTTCAGATTCACCCCACCTGTATCCCCGTTCATGGCGACAAGCAGTCTAAGCTGACGCTGATGTCTGAGTCGCTGCGTAACGACGGACGTATCTGGGTTCCTAAGAATATTGAGGATGCTAAGGCTCTGCAGGCTGGTACTAAGCAGGGTTGGGAGATTCCTGAGGAGGATCGCGACTACTATCTGGAGCGCCGCTATCCTGCCTTCGGCAACCTCGTTCCTCGTGACGTTGCCTCTCGTGCTGCCAAGGAGCGTTGCGACAAAGGCTTCGGTGTGAACAACACGGGCCTGGCTGTATTCCTTGATTTCTCTGAGTCTATCAACCGTCTGGGTCTCGATGTCATCATGCAGCGCTATGGCAACCTCTTCGAGATGTACGAGGAGATCACCGACGTATTCCCTGGCGATGTAGCCAACGAGATCAACGGCGTGAAATACTACAAGCCGATGATGATCTATCCCGCTATCCACTATACGATGGGTGGTATCTGGGTTGACTACGAGTTGCAGACCTCTATCCCCGGTCTGTTCGCTATCGGTGAGTGTAACTTCTCTGACCATGGTGCTAACCGTCTGGGTGCTTCTGCGCTGATGCAGGGCTTGGCCGATGGTTACTTCGTGCTGCCTTACACCATCCAGAACTATCTGGCTGACCAGGCTGTATGGCCGAAGGTTTCTACCGATCTGCCTGAGTTCGACGCTGCCGAGAAGGCTGTTGACGCAGAAATCGACCGTCTGATGAACATCAAGGGTAAGCGCTCTGTTGACTCTATCCATAAGGAGCTCGGCCACATCATGTGGGAGTATGTTGGTATGGGTCGCACCGCCGAGGGTCTGAAGACTGGTCTGAAGAAGATGCACGAGCTGGAGAAGGAGTTCGACGAGAACCTCTTTGTTCCTGGCTCTAAGGAGGGTCTGAACATCGAGCTTGACAAGGCTATCCATCTGCGCGACTTCTTCACCATGGGTCAGCTCGTCGCTTTCGACGCCCTCTCTCGTAATGAGTCTTGCGGTGGTCACTTCCGCGAGGAGTACCAGACCGAGGAAGGCGAGGCTAAGCGCGACGACGAGAACTACTTCTATGTAGGCTGCTGGGAGTATCAGGGCAAGGGCAATGAGCCTACTCTGATTAAGGAGCCCCTCGAGTATGAAGCAATTAAAGTACAAACCCGTAACTATAAGAACTAAGCATTATGGCAAAGAATATTTCATTTACAATTAAATTTTGGCGTCAGAATGGTCCGAAAGATGCGGGTCACTTTGATACGCACGAGATGCACGACATTCCCGATGACACCTCCTTCCTCGAGATGCTTGACATCTTGAACGAGGAGCTCATCAACGAAGGCAAGGAGCCCTTCGTGTTCGACCACGACTGCCGCGAGGGTATCTGCGGTATGTGCTCACTCTACATCAATGGTACGCCTCATGGTAAGACAGAGCGTGGTGCTACCACCTGTCAGCTCTATATGCGCCGTTTCAACGATGGTGATGTTATCACCGTCGAGCCTTGGCGCTCTGCAGCCTTCCCCGTGATCAAGGACTGTATGGTAGACCGCAACGCCTTCGATAAGATTATCCAGGCTGGTGGTTACACCACTATCCGTACAGGTCAGGCTCAGGATGCCAATGCTATCCTGATTCCTAAGGAGGATGCCGACGAGGCTATGGATTGCGCATCTTGCATCGGCTGTGGTGCTTGCGTAGCTGCTTGTAAGAACGGTTCAGCTATGCTGTTCGTCAGCTCTAAGGTTTCTCAGCTCGCCCTGCTTCCTCAGGGCCGCGTAGAGGCTGCCCGTCGTGTGAAGAACATGATTGCCAAGATGGACGAACTCGGCTTCGGTAATTGCACCAACACCCGCGCTTGCGAGGCTGTATGCCCGAAGAATGAGACCATCGCCAACATCGCCCGCATGAACCGCGAGATGATTAAGGCCAAGCTGGCTGACTAAGACTATTTTATCGGTAGTGGGGGCGCATAATAGCCCCCACTACCTTATATAATAAATGGAATAAGGAAAAATTATAAATATTATGAACAAGAACGAGAGATTTGTCATTACTATTAATCGCGAGTTGGGCAGTGGCGGTCGCACTGTCGGTCGCATCTTAGCCGAAAAACTGGGTGTGCCATATTACGACAAGGCGCTTACTAAACCTTTGGAAGAGAAGTTTAATATGACAGCTGACCAAATAGAGAATCTCAAAAGCAATAACCGCAGCTGGTGGCAAGATGTTAAACGAGTATTGATTCTGGGTGAAGAAGCAGCGAACTCGTTAGATTATTACGACGAGAAAAAGAAGAAGCAGGTGACATCTGAGGCCGTGCTGAAGGCTGAAAAGGAAATCTTACATAGTATCGCCATTGAGGACTCGTGCGTCATAGCCGGTCGTTCTGCCTTCTATGTTATGAACGGCTATCCCAATAGCCTGAACATACTTATCCAAGCGTCTATGGAGTATCGCCTGAATCGTATTATGACAAAGCGAGACATTAGTGAAAAGGAAGCTAAGAAGATCATCAAGGAAGTGGATGAGATGCGAGAGGAGTATCTGAAGAACAACGCCCGCACCTCACGCTATGACACCCGTAACTACGATCTGGTCATCAAAATGGATGGCAAGACCGAGGAAGAGGCGGTTAATGTCATATTGGCGTTCATCGGCTAAAGACAGAACACAAAGGGAAGACCCTCTATGTGCTAATAATAATAGCGTCGCAAATAACTGTGGCGCTTGCGTAGCAGCTTGTAAGAACGGCTCAGCAATGCTCTTCGTATCATCTAAGGTTAGCCAGCTCGCCCTGCTTCCACAGGGCCGTGTAGAGGCTGCCCGTCGTGCTAAGAACATGGTGATGGCTATGGAAGAGGCAGGTTTCGGTAACTGCACCAACACTCGCGCTTGCGAGGCTGTATGTCCGAAGAACGAGACTATCGCCAACATCGCCCGCCTGAACCGCGAGATGATCAAGGCAAAGCTCGCCGACTAATTTTTTTATATAATAAATAAAGGTAGTGATGGAGCACAATAGTTCCATCCTTATTTTATAGATAAAAAGTAAAATGGCTCTTTTTTTTGCTGTTTCAAATTATATTTGTATTTTTGCAGGCATGAAATCGAAAGCATTATTATTTAAAAGGAACATTGCGCAAGTAATTGTCATTGTGCTATGTGTGTGTGTATTAGTCTCGTGTCGGAATGATGAGAAGGACAATCCCGTACGGACAGTAGTCATCAACTATCACTGCGCCACCCTGGGTGAAGGGCAGCAACTGCTGCTAGGTAATAGCGAGTATCATAACAGCCTGACGCAAAACGACATCGACTGGCGTATGAAGAAGACAGGGGCCACTCTCGACGAACTGAAGGCCTTGGCGAAGGCTTCTGTGCGAGAGTTCAGTGAAGCGGAAAAAGCTGCCATTGCAAAAGGCGTAGACTATGTGAAGCAGAGGCTGGAGACCATGGGTGTCTGCTCATTGCCGTTCCCCAGTGAGGATATCGTTTTTGTCAAGACAACCATGGCGGAAGAGGGCTATTCGGCTGCATATACACACAAGACAGAGATATATGTAGGTGAAAAGCTACTGAAGCTGGCAGAGAGTAATCCGTCCAGATTCTATCAGACTATTGCCCACGAGATGTTCCATTGTCTGACACGCAACTCTCCCTCCTTCCGCAGTAGGATGTACAGTTTGATAGGCTTTACGGTAACGGGTACTGACTATGTCTTCTCGCCAGCCATCGGGAAGATGATTATCACTAATCCTGACGTGGAGCACATCGACAACTATGCCACATTCACTATCGATGGCGTGAAGCGTAAGTGCGTACTGATTGTGCTATATAGCAAGACATGGGAGGAGGCTTCAGCTGAAGAAGGAAAGGATGCCTCGTTTTTCAAATTCAACCAGAGTGTTTTGGTCCCTGTCGATGCCTTGGATACTTATTATCCAGTCAGCAAAGTGCCGGACTTCTGGGATGTGGTGGGCAGAAATACCGATTATGTCTTCGCTCCGGAAGAGTGTCTGGCCGACAATTTCGCTTTTGCTGTAGTTTACGGCATCGATGGCCGCGAGTATAAAACACCACAACTCATAGCTGATATAATAGCTTTGCTAAAAGAATACAAATAATCTGCTCATTTTAAAAAAGGTCGCATCATGTCTATTATGATGCGACCTTTTGTTTATAGGAATAACTCTTTACGCTTCCTTCACGTTGCCCACGATGTCGTCGATGGTGGCAACGGTGTGGCCGTCGCGATGGCGGAAGAGGTTGAGGATGTCGCGGACGGTCTTCTCCTCCTCAACCTGCTCGTCGATGAACTGGTCGACGAAGTTGATTGAGGCGCGGTCGTGCTCTGCGTCAGCTACATCAGCCAGTTCGTTGATTTTCTCTGTCACCCACTCCTCGTGCTTCAGCGTCTGCTCAAAGATGTCCTTGGGATCCTTGAAGTCTTGCGTTGGGGCATCGATGGCTGTAACAATGGCCTCGCCCCCACGGTTCAGCACGAAGTCGGCCATCTTCAGGGCGTGCTCCTTCTCCTCGTTTGAGTGGTCGAACATCCAGGCAGCAAAGCCCTTCCAGCCCTCCTTGCGGAACCAGAAAGCCATCTGCAGGTAGAGGTTAGATGAATACAGTTCGGCTGTAATCTGTGCGTTGAACGCATCTTGCATTTTCTTTGAAATCTTCATAATTGCTATAGTTTTTTAATGTTATCGTTGTGCAAAGATACAAACTTTTCCGCGAACTTTGTTCGTTTATTCAGAAAAAATTCATATATATGCACACAGAATAAACAGTTAATGTGAAGTTGAACCAAAAACAAGTCAGCCTATGACATAGAAACAGAACTGTCTCCCTCTCATCTCCATCGCTCCGACGGTGGCAGGATACACATTATAAATATTACAAACTTACAGATCAGCGTTTCTGTTCGTACTTATACATAGATATTGAACTTTTGGGTCATGGTGACAGGCACATGACCCGCTTACATTTAAAATCTATTCCCACCTTGGGAATAATATGTTCCCACGGTGGGTTAGGTGTTGCCATAATTGACTATAGTGACCCAGAAATTCGCCGTAAAAAGTTGGCTATGTAAGTAGATATTTGTATCTTTGCACTATGAATCAAACTCATTGACATGTACGATCAGGCTCGAGGTGATATTCTCTTTGTTATATTGTATTCAGTAGTGATGGCTATGGCCCTGCTGTCAGGTTGCTATCTGCTGTTCAACAAGGCTAACGCCTTTGTTCCTCACATCACACCCCCTGTACGCTTGCGCCGATGGACTGGGGTGTTCTTAGTCTCCATAGCTCTGAATCATGTGTGGTATATGCCGTTGTTTTTCCTTAGCTCCAGCGACGACATACTGTCTATCGAACTGATAGGCGGTATGCTGGACAACTTGACGGTCTTTCCCCTATCGATAGCCATATTGCTTGTCATGCTGCAAGACCGTAGGCGTCCGCTGTGGCCCATCTGCGTGTTGACGGCACCGATTGCTTTAGTAATGGCGGTCTGCATTGTCAAGCATAGCTCTGCTTTATATCCGATTATATATGCCTATGTCGTGTTGCTGACTTTTGGCTTAATTATATATATGGTACGCGAGGTAAGACGATACGGGCGCTGGCTGCGCGACAACTATGCCGACCTGGAAAACAAGGAGGTGTGGCAGAGTTTCGTGGTGCTGGCCATCATCCTACTTGTGTACGTATTCTATGAGTTTAGCGATGACGGGCCAGCTTATCCATACGTCATGCAGGCTGTCAGCATCGTACTAAACTGCTATCTCTTATGGCGAGTGGAGACGTTGAGCGACATGAGCATACCCGCCACCCATGGGCATGATGACCTTGCGCCGCATACCCTGGCAGATGATAATGACCTTTCACAGTCCTTGCGCAACAGCATCGGGTCGATGCTGAAACAGTACTGCGAGGAGCCGCAACTCTATCTACAGCACGACATTTCCGTAGCGCACCTGGCCAAGCAGATAGGCACCAACCGGTCCTATCTCAGCAAGTACTTTGCTTTGCAGGGCATCACCTACAATGCCTATATCAACGGGCTGCGCATCCAGCATTTCGTCAAGCTCTATCAAGAGACAACCGCCAGCCATCAGTCTACGTCGACCAAGCAACTGGCTTTCCAGAGTGGTTTCCGCAGCTACAGTACATTCAATGCCGCCTTCAAGCTGAACATGGGAATGACGGCTGGGGAGTGGATGCGCATTGCGGAAGAGCTGGAACCTGCCTGTGCCGGACAGCAATGCACTACAGAATCGTAAAAAAAAGCTTCTAAATTCTCAAAACTCAATGGCTACAAGCCTCTACATATTGTGATTTCATCGGGAATTGACTACTTTTGCACAAAAATCAATTCCCAAAACTTTTTTATCTATGAGAAAATCAAAAATGTGGATGCTTGCCGCCATCCTGACTTGCGGCGCAACAATGGTGCTCACCTCGTGTAGTAAAAACGACGACAACCCGGCTCCCACGAACCCTGGTGGTGAGGCAGACGTGAAGATCGACTACAGCGATGATAACAACTGGGTCCAGACTCATAAACCCACCAAGGATGTCGATGCGTTCTACATCTATTCGACGTCGTATATCGACATGAGTTTCGACAAGGATGCGCCCGATTATGTCCCTATCGACAACCCAGAGATGGTTTTCCGTGCTCAAGGCGAGTATCGCACCAATGCAAGCGTGTTTGAAGAGTCATGTAATGTGTTTTCGCCCTTCTACCGCCAAGTAGGCATGAAATACGCTGGAGAATTATCAAGTAAGTATGGGAGCCTCGACCCAGGCCTTGCCGGCGCTTCCTATACTGACATCAAAGCTGCGCTCGACTATTTCTTCGAGCACCTGAACAATGGCCGCCCATTCATCATTGCGGGTCATAGCCAAGGCTCGGCCATGGTAAGATACGTACTGAAGCACTACTTCAAGGAGCACCCCGATTACTACAAGCGAATGGTTGCTGCATACGCCATCGGCTACTCCATCACGAAAGATGACCTTAGGGACTATCCGCACCTGAAGTTTGCCACCGGCGAGAGCGACGCAGGTGTCATTGTCAGCTGGAACACCGAGGGTGCCCAAAATGTGAAGGAAAGCGCCAAGAACGTCGTGGTGCTGCCTGGTGAAATAAGCATCAACCCGCTGAACTGGAAACTCGACGAAACCTACGCACCGGCCAGTGAAAACAAGGGGTCGCTCGTATTTAACGAGAAAACCAACGAGTATGAGATTGGCGACGTAGGTGCCGATGCGCAGATTAACCTAGCACGCGGCGTGGTAGTGACAACCACCACTGCCAAGCCCATCGACGCAAGAGATTTCTTCGGACCGGCAAGCTTCCACGACAACGACTACACGTTCTACTACAACAACATCAAGGAGAACGTGGCCAAGCGTATCGCAACATATAAGGCGAACCAATAAGTCATCAATAAAATAACACAATGGATTTAAACGAGATTAGAGAGGCCTTAAAGGCCATGTACGGCGGCGAGAACAAGCCGATTACCGACGGCAACTATGACCCGTCGGTGGCCGTGAAGTGTATCAACGGAACCTTTGTAGGCATGAAGAAGGATGACATCGTCGTCTACAGAGGCATACCATACGTAGGCAAGCAGCCCATCGGCGAGCTGCGCTGGAAAGCCCCGGTGGATTATGTGCCCGACGACGGTGTGTATGAGGCCTTTTACAATGCCAAGAGTGCCTATGGCAACGGACAGTTGGAGACAGGCTCCCTCTACTATTTGGATGAGGACTGCCTGTATCTGAATGTATTCAAGTCTGATGCCCCGACTACACTAAAGAAGCCCGTCATGGTATGGATTCACGGCGGGGCCTTTGAGGCAGGCGGTACCATCGACCCGATGTTCGACTGCTGCAACTTCGTGAAAGAGAATCCAGATGTCATAGTAGTCACCATTGCCTACAGACTTGGCGTGATGGGCTTCCTGCATCTCTCACATCTGCCGGACGGCAAGGACTATCCTGACTCCCAGAACCTGGGGCTCCTGGATCAGGTCAAGGCACTGAAGTGGGTGCATGAAAACATCGCTGCCTTTGGCGGCGACCCCGACAGCGTGACCATCTTCGGCGAATCGGCAGGTGCCGGGAGTTGCACCCTGCTCCCGCTGATAAAGGGCTCACACCAGTATTTCAAGCGACTCATTGCCGAGAGCGGTTCCGTCAACCTGACGAGATCTACGGAAGAGGCCATCGAATGTACCAACAAACTGCTGGATGAGCTTGGCTGCAAGACTGTCGGCGACCTCATGAAGGTTGCCGGCCAGAAAGTCTTTGAAGCATCTGCTGTCAACTTCTTGCACCAATTCCCGGAAAGAGACGGAAGGCATTTGCCTACCGACACATTTGAGGCATACGCCAATGGTGCGGCAAAAGACATTGATATTCTTGTGGGGTGTAACAAGGATGAAATGAACTTCTTCGTATATAGCTTTGGCCCGGAAGGCTGGGAGCAGTTTGCGGAAAGCCGCAAGAAGGGGAAGTTCGCCCAGATGCCAGCCGACGAGAAAGCGCTGGTAGAGAGCTTTATGAAGGATGTGAAAGGCGACGATTTCCAGCCGTTCGCCAGCCTGTTAAGCCAGAGCTGGTTTAATGTTCCCATCATCCGTCTGTCGGAGGAGCAGACCAAGGCCGGCGGCAAATGTTACACCTATTATTTCACGCCAGAGTCACCAGATCCGATTATGAAGTGCGGACATGCGATAGAACTGGCAGTTGTATTCAACCACCCGGAGTTTAGCGCAGACACAGGCAGAACATTCGACGAGACCTTCTGCAAGACCGTGCGCAAGATGTGGATACAGTTCGCCAAGACGGGCAACCCCTCGCTCACGGCTGAGCAATCGCCCGACGGCAAGGCGAAGGAGTGGCCGCTCTACGACCGGAAGGACAAACAGGTGATGGTGCTCGACGAATTCGATATTCATCCGGCGAAGGAAGCCGATGTGAAGATTGCCGATTGGGAAAGAACTTATTTCCTTACCAAATATTATGCGCTCTGACAATCATCTTTGCAACAGTAAAAAGGAGAATAAAGCTATGAATGAAGTAGAAGAAAAACTGATGCCGCAATACGGCGAGAATCAGCCGATTACCGACGGGAATTACGATAAGTCGCTGGCCGTCAAGTGTGTCAACGGAACCTTCGTAGGCCAAAAGAAAGAGAACGTCATTTCTTATAAGGGCATTCCCTTTGTAGGCCAGCAGCCCGTAGGCGACCTGCGCTGGAAGGCCCCTGTAGATGTTACTCCCGACAGCGGTATCTATGAGGCCTGTTACTATGGCAAAAGCCCTGTACAGGCACCTGGCGACCCTGCCTCCCTCTATCCTATGGGCGAGGACTGCCTCTATCTGAATATCTGGCGGAGTGACGACGCTACGCCGAAGAAGCCGGTCATCGTGTGGATCTACGGTGGCGGCTTCGAGGTTGGCGGAACGACCGACCCGCAGTACGACTGCCACAACCTGGTGACGGAGAACCCTGACATCGTCTTTGTCACCATCACCTACCGAGTCAGCTTCTTCGGATTCTTCCATCTGTCGCATCTGTCTGACGGCAAGGACTATCAGGATGCGCCTAATCTGGGCCTCATGGACCAGATGATGGCGCTGAAGTGGATTCACGAGAATATTGCAGCCTTCGGCGGCGACCCCGGCAACGTGACCATCTGGGGCGAGTCGGCAGGCGGCGCCAGCACAACCTTCCTGCCGCTCATCAAGGGTTCGCATCAGTATTTCAAGCGTGTCATCACGCAGAGCGGTGCGCCCGGACAGACGAGGAGTCCGGAGCAGGCCATCACATGTACCGACAAGGTGATGGAGGCCCTCGGCTGCAAGACCGTGGCCGATTTGAAGAAGGTAAGCGCTGAGAAGCTGGCGGAAGTATGGACAGACTTGTACGGATTCTACCAGAAGCTCGGCATACGCACATTCCCTGAGAGGGACGGCCGCTACCTGCCTCTGAACACATGGGAGGCCTACGCCAATGGCGCTGCGAAGGACATCGAATTCCTGCAGGGCTGCAACAAGGACGAGATGAACACCTTCCTGGGCGTAATCGGAGAGGATGTGTGGAATGCGTGGGCCGAAGGGCGCCTGGCCGAGAAGCTCACCCAGCTGACCGACAAGGAAAAGGAACTGGTGGAGAGCTACTGCCGTGACATCGAGGGCCCGCGCTATGAGGCCACCGTCCGCCTGTTCAGTCAGATCATGTTCATCGCACCGCAGATCCGACTGTCGGAGGAGCAGACCAAGGCCGGCGGCAAGTCGTACACCTACTATTACTCAGTGGAGTCCGCCCTGCCCATGATTAAAAGCGGGCACGCATCAGAACTGTCGGTCGTATTCAACCATCCGGAGCTCAACGACTTCACAGGAAGAGCCTACGACGAGACTTTCTGCAAGACCATGCGCCGCATGTGGGTGCAGTTCGCCAAGACCGGCAATCCCTCGCTCACGGCTGAGCAATCGCCCGACGGCAAGGCGAAGGAGTGGCCGCTCTACGATCTGGAGAACAAGCAGGTGATGGTGCTCGACGAGCATGACATCCATCCAGCCAAGGAGTCTGAAGTGAAGATTGTAGACTGGGAGCGCAGCTACTTCCTGACCAACTATTATATGCCTTGACAGAACGTCAAAAGTGGCAGCGTCAGGCTTGCGCTTCAACAGGAGCCTCTTCTAATGATTATCCGCTCATTGCGGATAATCATTTTTTCTTGCGGCGAAAACGATGGACATTCACATGATCAGGGGGTCGGTTCCTCTGATTACTTTTTCTTTTGCTGTTGTCAATTACAGTCCTGCTCACAAAGTGTCTTTTTTGTGGGGTAACTGGATTTTTCATTACTTTCGGAGTATTTTTCATTACTTTCGGAATATTTTTCATTACTATCGGAGTATTGAAGAATACTCCAAGGTTATTGCAGAATAAGGCAGGGTTAATCAGCATAGACTATATTCCTTGCAGCTGTCGGAAGCAGACTTTTGCAGAAAAATGCCCTAAAAGCATGGAAATTATGACATTTTGAAATTCAATGTCATAGCATTTAACCTACTTATAATCTGCATGTTAAAGCAAAATATGACATTTCGATAAAAAATGCAAACTTCTATGAGAAGGCTTTTAATGCTAGGCTTCTTCGCATTTTTGTCGTAACCCACGGGCCAAGTCAGCGTACCAGCCAGCGTGGCGCCATCAACTTCATTCTTGAATATCACTTCCTCTGTCTCATAAGGATAAGGTGCTTTGGGCTCCTGAGGGCGCTTTACCTTTGTTACACCTTTTGTCATTTCAAGCGGAAACGTCATGCCGCTCTGCGAGAAAGTACCATCCAGTTTTCCGTCTTTCAACTTGGCACGATAGGTGGCACCAATAGATTCCACCTTGATGGCAACAGAGTCGTCAGACAGGTACTCTTTATAGGCAGAAATGCCTTTTGCCCCCTGATCCGGACTATCTAATGATGCCTTGACATAGCCATCGGCTTGCTCCAGATGGAGCACTAAGGTCAGCGACATAGCTCCTACTTTGAGTTTGCCTGACCATGAACCCTCCAATGTGGTTGTCGGATTTACCTGAGCATGCGCGCTCAATACAAAGAGAGCTGTCAGTAGCGTGATAATCGTTTTCTTCATAATCTGGCTCCGTATATAAAGGCATTGAAAATGGCGATGGTGGCTAACACAACGACGGAAGATATGGTGGGCATGATATCGGTGATAGCCTTATTAGACGAAAAGGCTACCATCAATAGGCAGAACGCTGCTAACTCAACAGCTAAGGTGCGAGTCATCCGGATGGCAATCTCTACCTGACGGATATTTTTGAGCTCCTGTCCGGCATTAATCCATCTGGGGCAATAGGAACCAACCAATAATACAATTGTCGCAAAAGTCACGGTAATAATGGCAATATGCTTGCCTTGAATCTCTGAACCATCGAATATCTTTGTGGTGAAAGCCAAAACCCACACCACAACCAGGATAATAGCACTAACAATCTCGAAAATGGTGCCTTCGAGAGTTCGATGAACTTTTACCTCTTTGATGTCGAATTTCTTTTCCATAATCAATTACATGGGTGGGAGTTTACGAATGGCTACGACGATAAGTGCTGAAAAGACAACACCGATGGTGGCGACGCAAGCTACAAATGCCGTCAAACCGATAGCTTTGTTTACGAATAGCACGACGAACATCGCCAATAGGAATGTTTGGATGGCTGACAATAATAAGAGGGCTTTCTTCCTGTTCATAACTCTTCTGGTTTGGGTTCTTGTTGTTTCTTTTTAGGCAGACGCTTGGCTTTGCGCAGAGCTTCAGTGATGATCCACTGGAGCTGGCCGTTGGTGCTGCGGAACTCGTCCGCAGCCCAGGCCTCTATCGCGTCCATCGTCTCAGCGTCAACGCGCAGAATAAAATTCTTTGTCTTCTTTTCCGACATAAGTTTGTTGTTTTTTAGACAGAGGAACAAAAAGACATAATTTTAATCTGTGTTATTTATGTTCTTCTGTCTAAAATATTTCTTCTGTCTAATGATTCAGTGTTCCTGTGTTTACTACAGGCTGAGCACTTTCGTCGCCACAGAGCACCACGAGCAGATTCGAAACCATAGCAGCCTTCTTGTCGTCGTCGAGTTCCACAATCTCCTCGCTGGAGAGTTTGTCGAGCGCCATCTTTA
The DNA here is from genome assembly GCA_015060535.1 of Prevotella sp. GTDB lineage: Bacteria > Bacteroidota > Bacteroidia > Bacteroidales > Bacteroidaceae > Prevotella. The sequence goes on along the minus strand of SUYH01000002.1, from coordinate 181,892 downwards.
CCATTGATACGGCACCCTCTACAATCTTCTCACGAGCTGTAATGATAGCTGAAGCCTGCTGGCGGCGCAACATCACAGCAGCAATCTCAGGAGCATAAGCCAGATAGTTGATACGGGCCTCTACCACCTCGATACCAGCCAGAGCCAGACGCTCGTCGAGTTTCTGCTCCAACTGCTCGTTTACCTCATCAGCATTTGAACGTAGCGTGGGCTCGCCTTCTTTTGTATCCTCATCGTCGTAGGCATACTGGCCTGCTACCTGCCGGAGAGCTGCGTCGCTCTGAACGCGTACGAAGTTCTCCAGCGCATTCATCAGTCCCTTGGTGTCGCTACCAACGGAATTGGGGTTGGCAGCCATCGTCTGAGAATCGACCTCAAACAGCGCCTTATACGTGTCCTTCAGTTTCCAAACCAGCACCAGTCCGATCATCACGGGGTTACCCGTCTTGTCATTCACCTTGATAGGCTCTGCATCGAGATTACGCGCGCGCAGGGATACCTTTTTAGTACCATAGAAGGGGTTAATCCAATAGAATCCCGTCTGGGCAAAGGTGCCTGCATACTTACCAAACCAAGTGGTGACGCGAGCCTCGTTGGGCTCCAACTGCAACATGCCACACCACATGATGATATTGATAACGACCAATAGGATGCTACTTCCCAGCAACCAACCACCTTGCGCGCCATTGCTGGCGTCGAGCATGATGATGCTATAGACGATTCCAACGATAGACAAAATCAGCATAGCCAAGTTGATAAACAGCATTAGAAAGCCGTTAAGTACTGTACCTTCAAATTTGAACTCTTGATTCTCCATTGTCCTTAAGTTTTTAATTGTTAATGTTTAAAGTGATATCAATTTGATATCGCAAAGATATGCACTATTTTTGGAATGACAATGGAATCCGTCCAAGAATTAACATTATTTAATCGAAGTTGAAATCCATCTCATAATGGTCGAAGGCCAGGCCGTCAGTGGAACCGAAATGGGCCAGAATGTCCATAATGTCCTGTTGCTGACGAGGCGTTAGCTTATTCTCGCCATGATGGTAACGGTAGTACGGACCGCAGCCTGCGCTGAAGTAGTTCATGACGCACCGATGAGCCTCAGCCCGCTTGTAGTGAGGCACGTTGTCGTAAATCTGGCTGAAACCCCAGGCTTTCTTCACCAATAAATCCTCGCTGTAGCGTTTGCACTGGCCGTCCTTCCACGCCTCAGGATAAATGGCTGGGCCGCTCGTCCTGTCGTCACGTCGTAGCAGATAGGCCTGATGGTGCAGACATTGTTCTTTCAGTGTGCACTCGCTGTTGAAGCACACCGCATATCCCATTGGAAAATCGTATTGCGTAAGTTGTTTTTCTTTCATCTCTCCCATAATTGTTTCAAAAATCCTTTATTCATCGGGGGTTGAGCATGGGAGAGATGCCTCTGATCTCTCCTGAATCTCTCCCAAATCTCTCCCGTCATCTCTCCCTTGATCTCTCCCGTCCAGTTCATGCAGCCCTCAGCGGAACCACCTTGTAATAGGCCACATGCGAGTGCTCTTTGTGTTCGAAGCCCATTGCCTTGATGGCCTTGCCCAGTTTGACCCTATTACCTATCGTGTTCTGCAGGGTGGGGTAGTCCTTCTGCATGATACCAATCATCTGGTCGCAACTCATAGGCTTCACCAGCTCGTCCTCCTTAGGCTTACGGAAACAAGCCACAAACATCTCACCCAGATCTTTCTTTTCCATAAAGTCCTGGTTCAGCTGCTGAATACGAGCAACCTCCTCGTTGTTATACCAGTATGGGGCCTTCTGCTCTTTCAGTTCATACACCACCTGCGCATACAACTGTCCGTAGTCGATGTCGCCAGTATTGTCAATCAGCTGTCCATCAGGTATCAAGATGCAGATGTAGCGACGCGACCCTGTGACATCCTTCAGCGGACGACGATTGTTGGTGGTTGCCACAAACGAGGCAAATCGAGGACGATCCTCCTGAGCTCGTCCGAAAATCGGGCGACCGTTCACCTTGCTGACTGACAGCGTCTGCTTCAGCGACGACTGCTGGCTGGGACGGATGGCATCCAACTCGTCCAGATTGACGAAGAGATTGTTGGTCAGCGCCATTTCCTTATCGAACTTGTTCGACAGGTTCAGGTGGTCCATGTAGTACTCACGCAGGTTCACGGGTAGCAGACGGCGCACGAAGGTGGTCTTGCCACATCCCTGACTGCCAATGAGCGTAGGCACACACTCGTTGCCGTGCAGCATGTCCATCTGCATCCAGTGAGCCACCGAGGATCGTAGCCAGATGGTGAGATAGTTCAGCTGCTCAGAGGTGATGCCTGGCAAGCGGCTGAATACACGGGCAATGTGGTTCTGTCTGTCCCACTTGGGCAGACTGCTGAGGAAAGCCAGCACAGGATTGTGCTCAGGCACCTCTTCCGACTGCACATACTCTGTAATCTCCGCCTTGGGGCTACCCTTCTCCAGCACCTCTTCGCGCTTGGCACGAATCACGATGCTGTTGAGGGCAGCCTGTGTCAGCGGACGCCAAGCGTCATCAGCCTGCGTGGCAAACTCCACCTTTCCGCTGAGCACGTTGCGTCGGAAACGGTAGTTCTCATTCAAAAAAAGCTCTACGGCGAGCACACTCTCGTTGTGGGCACTTTCGGGCGTCCCACAGGCCACTACGTTTTTTTGTTCCATAGTAGTTCTTGTCTCGAAACGGTTATTAATAATGTTATTGGCGGGTTTTTCATGGTGTTTTTCTAGTGTTATCCATGACTCCCATTTTCCAGTTGCAAGTGAAGTGCAAGGCGAATGCAGAGTCGAACTTGTTCGAACTTTGCTGAGCCGAAGCCTTCATTCGCAAAGCATCTCAAAATGCTTTGCAAAGATACAAAATTTTTTTGCGTTCTGCAAGTTTTTCCTCCAAAAACCAACGTTTTAACACTTCATTTTCGTGTAATTTTTGTAATTATCATGGAGACACGTGGATGGGAGGGATGATGGGAGAGATGACGGGAGAGATTTGGTAGGGATGACGGGAGAGATGAAAGACCAACAAAGCCCGTATTTAAAGGGCTTCCAGCCAGTTGATGGGAGAGATGGCCCATTTTTGAAAAAACCTTTTTTTATCGTGCAATAACCCACGCTTATTGAGCAATAACCTTGCCTTATTGTGCGATAAAGATAGCCCGTACCTAAAGGAATGTTCCCAGCGTGGGAATCCTTTCTTCCCAAGCTGGGAACAACTCATTCCCAGGCTGGGAACAAAACGCTTGCTACCGAAGGGACGCATAAATAAAAACGCTTTTATTTTGTTTTCTTCTCGCTTATTCGTATCTTTGCAGAAACTATCATGGAAGTGAAATCATGTACGAGCAAGAATTTCAGGGAGAAACACTCTATATGATGCTATACGCGGTAGTGGCGGCTTTGAATTTGGTTGCCTGCTGCTATCTTCTGTTCCGCAGGGCCAACGCCATTGCCCCTAACGTTACGCCACCAGTACGCCTGCGCCGATGGACGGCAGCATTCTTTGCCTTCATGACTTTGAGTCACTTGTGGTATATGCCAAGCATTTATCTTACCTCAAGCGAGGATAAGATGTTGTGCTATGATATTGGCGGAATGCTCGATAGCATGACGACTTTTCCTTTGGCGATAGTCATTTTGTTCACTATGCTGCAAGACCGCAGACGCCCGCTTTGGCTTGCTTTCGTGATGGTTATTCCCCTAGTTGTATTATTGGCCTTGAACCTTGGCACCCATGATGAAGCCTTTTTGCCGATGTTTCATGCCTATTTGCTTTTGTTGGCTATTGGTTTAACAATATATATGATACACGAGGTCAGAAGGTATGGGTGCTGGCTGCGCGACAATTATGCTGACCTGGAGCACAAAGAGGTATGGCAGAGTTTTGTGGTTCTTGCCGTCATGCTGCTGGGGTTCGGCATCTATTCATTTGAGATTGGTGGCTTGGCTAATAAATACATCGTTCAGGTGAATAACATCATATTGATTTGCTATCTCCTGTGGCGGGTTGAATCATTAAGTGATCTTAGTATTTCCCAACAGCAGAGCATTTCTACTGGTTTAAGTGTCCCTTCCTCTTGCAACAATATCGGCCCCTTGCTGCAAATGCATTGTATAGATACGCAACTCTACTTACAGCACGACCTGTCGCTTATCCAACTTGCCAAAGCAATTGGCACCAACCGCACATACCTCAGCCTGTATTTCTCCAATCAGAATATAACTTACAATGCCTATATCAACAATCTGCGCATTAATCATTTCATCAGACTCTATCGCAAGGCTGTTGCTGATCAGCACTTCTTCACTGCTCAACAATTGGCGCTGGAGAGCGGCTACCACAGTTACCGTACTTTTAGCGAAGTCTTTAAGCGCCAGACGGGTCAGTCGGTGACAGTTTGGATGAAAACTGCGAACAAACAAGAGCAAAGCCAAACCTACTTGGACTCTGCCGAGCGCAAGCTGGCCAGTCCAGAGAGCAAGACAGAGAATGAGGGCTGAGGAAGTCGTAATGGCGAAATCTACAAAAAATGTGGCAAAATCTACAAAATCACGGTCTTGGTAACAGGCCGTGATTCTGTTTTAGGGGGAAAATCTTTAACTTTGCTAACATATATTAACCCCCTAAAATATTTCAATATGAGAAAAATGAAAAAATGGATGTTTGCCACCATCCTGATTTGCGGCACAGCAATGGTACTTAGTTCATGCAGTAGTAAAGACAACTCGTCTTCTACAGAGCCTAAGAATGCTGGTGCACCAGACTATTCCCAAAAATCCTGTTGGCACCAAATTCCGGAAATCACCAAGGAATTCGACACGTTTTTCATCTACCCGACGGAGTACATAGGCTCAAACGAGGGCGACCCCGACTACGCCTCGCTCGACAATCCTGATATGCTGCAGGGTGCCAAAAACGACCACATATGGATGGCGAGTGCATTCGAGGAATCCACAAACCTGTTCATGCCATATTATCGACAGGCCAGTGCAATGGCTCTGAAAAGGGCTTACGACAAGACTGGCGACATTCGCGCCGCACTTGAAAGCCGCACGCCTTATGAGGACATAACTGCTGCCCTTGATTACTACTTCGAGAACTACAACAACGGACGTCCGTTCATCATCGCAAGCCACAGCCAAGGTTCGGCCATCAACAGTCTCGTCTTGAAGAGCTACTTCAAGGAACACCCTGACTACTATAAGCGCATGGTCGCCTCGTACATGATCGGCTTCTCCATCACGAAAGACTGGCTGAAAGACAATCCGCACCTGAAGTGTGCGACTGGCGAGGCTGACACGGGAGTCATTGTCAGCTGGAATACTGAGGGCAAGCAGAATGTCGAGCAAAATGCCACGAACGTCGTGGTGATGCCGAATGCTATTAGCATCAACCCATTGAACTGGAAACTCGATGACACATATGCACCTGCGAGTGAGAACAAGGGTTCGCTCATCATAGACGAGAAGGCTGGTACGGTCAGCATCGGCGACATCGGTGCTGACGCACAGGTGAACACCGCACGTGGCGTAATCGTGACTAACGCCAAGTCTGCCCCCATTCCATTGACCGACTTCTTTGGTCCGCAAAGTTTCCACAACGGCGACTACACCTTCTACTACAATAACATCAAAGACAACGTAGCCAAAAGAATTGCAACCTATCAAAGCTTAACAAGAACAATAGAATAAAACTTGTGGACAAAGAGCTGTTAAGACAATATTACCATCGCATCAGCCGCTGGCAACAGGCAGAACCTCATTATGTCAACCGTCACAAGGACATCGTCCAGCATTGTCATAACTGCGGTATGGAGTTCCGTGATAATTTCTGTCCGCGCTGTGGCCAGCGTGCGGAGGTAGGACGTGTGGGATGGAACTCAATCAGGGAGAACATCACGCTCCTCTGGGGCCTGGACTCCCGCTCGCTGAGCTATACGCTCGTCCAGCTGATGGGACGTCCGGGCTATCTGGTGCGCGACTATATCAGCGGGCATCGGCAGGTGTCGTTCCCACCGGTTAAGGCGCTGGTCCTCGTATGTCTCTTCGTAGTGCTTTTCGAGACGGTCTTTCATGTAGAGAATGAAGTCCTGCCAATTAAATTCGACGTTCAGAAAATTAATGCAATTGTTGAATGGGGCAATTCGCAAAAGAGCTGGGCGACGCTCTTTTTCCAATCCTTATACATACTGCCTACATGGCTGGTGTTCCGTTTTGCCCCAGGCTACCCCCGGCACACGCTGCCAGAGGGCTTCTTCCTGCAAGTATTCCTAAGCGTACTGAGTCTCCTGCTATGCTTCTTGGGCTATTGGAACGGATATGTCGAGACCGTGCTTTGGACGGTCTATATGTATATCGCCTACCGCCAGCTCTTCGGCTATGGCTGGTGGAGTACGCTGTGGCGACTGGTTGCCGTCATACTGTCACAATTAGCAATAGTGACGGCTGTGCTCGTGATAGTAATCGTGTGTTCTTGTGATGAACAAGATATAGCCGTTACTTATGAAGCTTTTCTGATTATTATTGGTGTCTTAATCTTGTTAACGGCTGTCATACTCTTTGTCACCCATCGCATCAACAAGCGCACTTACCGTAACAACAACAAAGAAATAATTTCAAATTTATAAAACTTCAAAAACAAACAATTATGAAAAAATTGACAAAGTGGATGCTTGCCGTCATCCTAACTTGCGGCACAACAACGCTGCTCACATCATGCAGTAGCACCAACGACAACCCGGCTAATCCCGACAGCGAAAAAATCAAGCCTACTGATTATTCCAATGAAGCCAACTGGCTCCAGATACCGAAAATCACCAAGGACGTTGATGCTTTCTACATCTACGGTACATCGTACATTGATGATAGTTTCAAAGAAGGTGCGCCTAATTATGCACCGCTCGACAACCAGGAGATGAGACAGCGCGCAATGGGCGAATACATGACCAATTCCAGCGTGTTCAAGGAGTCTTGCAATGTGTTCATGCCTTGGTACCGCCAGGTAGGTTTGAAGTATGGTGGAGAAGTTACGAAAAAGTACGGAAGTATCGAAGCAGGATTTGACGGTGAACCATACATCGACATCAAAGCTGCGCTCGACTATTACTTCGAGAAATGCAACAACGGCCGTCCGTTCATTATTGCGGGGCACAGCCAGGGCTCGGCTATGGTGAAGTACGTGCTGAAGAACTATTTCAAGGAGCACCCCGATTACTACAAACGCATGGTGGCTGCATACGCCATAGGCTTTTCCGTCACCAAAGATGAACTCGCCGCTAACCCGCATATGAAGTTCGCCACAGGCGAGAGCGACGCAGGTGTCATCGTCAGCTATAACACCGAGGGGCCCAAGAACGTAGAACAGAACGCCAAGAACGTTGTGGTGCTGCCAGGTGGCATCAGCATCAACCCGCTGAACTGGAAACTCGACGAGACCTACGCACCAGCCAGCATGAACAAGGGTACGTACAGGACAAAAGAGACTCCAGGCGAATATGAGATTCTGCAGCTCGATGTTGACGCACAGGTCAACCTTGCCCGCGGTGTCATCGTGACTACCACAACATTACCAGTCACCGAAGGGGAAAATTTCTTCGGACCAGCCAGCTTCCATGAAGACGACTACCAGTTCTTCTACAACAACATCAAGGAGAACGTAGCCAAGCGTATCGCAACATATAAGGCGAACCTATAACGGCACAAATATCTTGTTAACTGATAGGTAAGAAAAGCAGTTACTCCGAAAGAAAATCAAATTTCTTTTGGAGTAATTTCTGATACTTTCGGAGTAATGTTTTCATTTGAATCTTTTTCCGAAAACCGCGCATTTTTTAATCCGAAAGTGAAGCACATTCGAAATCTTTTAGTATCTTTGCAGTCAAATCCTTTAAGTAAATATCGCTAACCGTAATGGAAGTAAAAGACAGATACAGACGATTTGGAGAGTGGAAACAACGGTCGCACCAAGTGGCTCCGCTCTCGGATGAAGCTCACGAATGTGCTACCTGTGGCACCCATTACGAGGGCAACTACTGTCCTCGTTGTGGCCAGTCGGCTAGGATAGGCCGATACTCGTTCAAGAAAGCCCTGCTGCTGTTTCTCGATGTGTGGGGTGTTGGCAACAGGGGCATGTTTCGCAGCATCCGCGACCTGATACTGCGTCCGGGCTATATGATTCGCGACTATCTGCAAGGCATGCAGATGGCCTATTTCCCACCATTCAAGATGCTCTTCCTTCTCTGTACCCTGTCGTTCTTGATTGATTCAGGCTTAAATATCCAGGGCATCAACCGCTATAAGCTGTATATGGAGCAAGAAAAGGAATATGCTGAACAAAAAAAGGCAGAAGCTCAGAACAACAAGACGCTTACTGAAGCGAGCAGAGCAACTAAAATGGCGGTTCAGGATATGATGTATTTAGCAGAGGAAAAGATCAAGGAGTACTATCAGTTTGTGATGCTTGGTTCACTACTGGTTTTCTCGCTGCCTCTTTGGCTGCTCATCCGCCGCTGTCCTGCCATACCCGACTTGCGTCTTTCTGAGTGCTTCGTGTCGATGGTCTATATCACCAACATGATCCTCATCTACTCCCTCATCCCCTCGCTGCTGTGCTTCAGTTTTAAGGCTGAGTCGCGTTTCGATCTTTTGGTCCTGCTGCTGGCTGTCATTCCTATCAAGCAGTTGTCGGGATACAGTTATTGGAACACCATCTGGCGACTGCTCTTGGCGCTCATCCCCTTCGTCTTCATTCTCTTTTTGTCGTATTTGGCCGCAGTGCTATATATCGTCTTAACAGAACATCCTGAGATTCTCCTTCAGGAATAATCAGTCGTGTGAAATCATCATGTAAAAATATTATAGTAATGAGAATATTAAAACTGTGGATGATGGCCGCCATGTTGCTGGTAGACTTTGTCTTTGGCCTCACCCTGAAAGCGATATAAAATGATTAAACTTATGCAAACAAGATTTAAGAAAAATGCAAAGATTGCCGACATCATGGTCACCTCTATTGGTGGTACACTCTCCGTCGGTGTGATGCTCTATGGCGTCTATCACTTCGGACTAAGCCAGTCTTGGCCCGAACTGGTGCTTAACCTGTTTTATATTGCCTGTCTGGTGATGATCTGGATGTATTTCTTCAACTACCGCATCACCACCCAGCAGTTCAACTACTGGTGCTCGCTGTCGGCAGGTATCACGGTGCTGCTGCGCGACATCCTGTTCGCACCCCCCATGGCCAACCTTGTACTGCGTTCGGCCTGTTTCACGCTGTCGGTGCTGCTGCTCTGCACGCTGACCTATTTCTATGCCCGCAGGGAATGGAAAAGCTATACCAAGCGTAACCTGTGGATTATCTTCGCCATCGATGCGGTCATCGCAGCACTCTATCATCTGGACATCGTGTATTTTGAGGCTGTCGACGAATACACCGACTATATGCTCACCGAGATATGGATTCGCCCCACCATCACCTATGGTCTGGTGGCTTGCTTCGTCACAGAAGCGAAAAAGGGAGCCAAGTGAGGCTAAAGAATCCATAAGATGAAACAATCCAAAGCATGATGAACAAAACGATGATTACCTTGATGCTGGCGCTGTGGTCGCTTGCTGTTTCAGCTCAGCGACCACAACGGTTCCACAAACAGCTGCCTGCAGGCAACTATAGTGGGATAGCTGCGTTAGGTAACGGTCATTATGCTTTAGTCAGCGACAAGTCGGAGACGGATGGCTTCTTCGTTGTGCGCATGGAGATTGACACCGTCAAGGGACGCATTACATCATTGGAGAATGAGGGATACCGCTCCAGCGGACTGCCAAACCGTGACATGGAGGCCATATGCTATAGGCCGTCTACAAATACGGTATTTATAGCAGGTGAAAAGGATAATGAGGTGTATGAATACCAGCTGGACGGTCAGCGGACAGGACGACGCCTGGAAATGCCAGAGACTTTCAAACAGGCTGACCATAACTATGGCATCGAATCGCTGACCTATGATGCCCATAGCCATTTGTTCTACGTCACCTCCGAACATATATTGAAGGGCGACTCTCTGCTTCGCATTCAGACTTTTGGCGATGACCTTTTGCCACGCCAAGAGTATCTCTATCGTGCCGACAAACCCATCAGCAGTAAGCACATCTTTGGTGTCTCTGAGCTCTGTGCACTTGACGACGGGCGCCTGTTGGTGTTGGAGCGTCAAATCCGGGTGCCCCGTATGAAAATAGGGGCTTCCACCACTATTCGCATCTATGAAACGAAACCCCTTGACGAGATGTTTCTCCAGAAGAACCTCGTCAAGGAGTTTCGTACGCGTATCAATCTTGTCAGTCGGCGCTTTGCCAATTACGAAGGGCTCTGCGAACCATTCCCGGGATGGCTACTGCTTGTTGCCGATTCACAGAATCGTCTCAAGGGCTATCTTCGCGACTGGTTCCTGCTGATAGCCGATCAAAAGGAGTAATTATCGGATAATAGCTGTCCAGCCGCCACCGCTACTGAGATGAATCCGTAGTTTTTGGTTGGCTGTCACCGTCTGCTTCGCGTGTTTGTAGTCGGTAGCCTCCTTCTGTGCATTCGCACCATCAGCAAAGATGTCGGCGTCGTGCTGACCTGCGCTGAGGAACGAGAGGTCGATGGTCAGGTCGCGTGGTGTCCAGTCTGTCATGGCTGCCAGATACCAGGTGTCGCTTTTCCGACGGGCAATGAGGGTATACTCGCCCAACTGTCCGTCGAGGGCTAACGTCTCGTCAAAGGTGGTTGGAATCTGAGCGATGAAATCGGTGCATTCCTGGTTCTGCATATACTTCGTCGGACTGTCGGCCAGCATCTGTAGCGGAGCCTCGAAGGTGGTATACATCGCCATCTGGTGGACGCGCGTGCCTTGGCTCATGGGGTGGTCGTTGTTGCCGAAGAAACTGTCTTTCATCGCATTCATCATCGCACCAGGAGTATAGTCCATCGGACCCGCCAACATGCGGAGGTAGGGGATGGTTACATCGTAGCGAGGCTGATTATGCAAGGGGCCGTCGCCTACACGAGGCTCCCACTTCGAGTTCTCCAGACCTTTCATGCCCTCGAAGTTGAAGATGTTCGGATAGGCACGCTGGATGCCGAAGGGCTTCAGACCATGATAGTCTAACACCAGATGATGACGGGCCGCACTGGCAGCTATCTGATAGGCAGAAGCGATGGCTTGCTGGTCGTCGCGGTCGAAGAAGTCAACCTTAAAGCCCTTGATGCCCATATCGGCATAGTGTTTCATCACAGCATCCGTTACAGCGACGTCACCCAGCGGATTGCTGCCTATGAGGTTACGCCAGCTGGACCACAGGATGATGCCCACACCTTTCTCTTGGCCATAGGCAATTAGGCGCTGTAGGTCGATTTCAGGATTCAGCGCTTCCATCAGCGACTCCTTGCCGCTCCATCCCTCGTCGATGATGATATACTCCAAGTGGTTCTTGGAGGCAAAGTCGATATAATATAAATAGGTGTTGGTGTTCATGCCTGAGGCGAAGTCGACACCCGTAATATTCGTGTTGTTCCACCAGTCCCAAGCCACCTTGCCGGGACGAATCCACGACGTGTCGCTGATGCGGCATGCAGGAGCCAGCCGCTGGGCCATATCGCAGTTCATGATGTCAGCATCGCGCTCGGTGATGACGACAGCTCGCCAAGGCAGGGCTTGTTGGCCATTCAGCTGGGCAATGTAGCCGGCTCTTTTCGTAGGTACTAGGTTCAGGCGGGCATAGCCACCAATCTCCTGTTCCAGCGGGTAGGGGGCATACTCGGCCTTTAGGCTGTTGCCTTCGCCCTTCTTGAGCATCATGCCCGGGTAGTTTTCTACACCAGCATCCATTATGATGGCCTTGAGTTGTGGTAAGCAAACAGCCAGAGGCGTGATAGCTAGCGAGTCGGCATACATCTCCGACAACTTCTGCTCGTCATAATATGACTCAAACGAGTAGCAGTAACGCTCGCCCCCACGGTTGTCGTTCACATAGGGCACGAAGGCGGGGTAGTCGGCAGCAAAGCAGAACTCGGCAGTTTCGTTGATGACATTCAAGGGTTTCTTATTGGTGCTGATGAGGCGGTAGGCCGCACCATCGTCGTAGACTCTCACTTCAATAGTGAATTTCTGATTGGTGTACATCAGCAGCTGGCCGTAGCAGTCCTTCACGCTGGCTTTCTTGTAGAAAGGACTCTCGAAACTGCTGTTAACAACCGTCTTGGCCACTTTCCCCACTTTGCCGAGTCCCAAGAGTTTCTTGCCTTGCGTCAGCTGGATGTCAATCTTTGAGGGTTGCAGCACCGTCTTTCCGTCGTAGTCTATCTGCCAGCAGACTTGCTCGTCGGTGGTTACCGTTACCTTTACTTTGCCGTTGGGTGACTTCACTTCGTAATTACCTGCTGAGGCATTTAGTGCCATCAAAAAGAGCAGGTTCAGGATCGTTATCAGTTTCATTGTTATCATCTTTTTTGCAAAGATAGTAATATTTTCGAAAAAAATGTGTATATTTGCGCAATAATAACATATAACTATGAAGAAGAAACTGTTTAAATGGAGTATTTCGGCCCTTGTGCTGTTAACCGCTATGATGCAACTGACTGCTTGTAACAATGCTCAGCGTGAAAATCCGCTGCTTCAGGAGAGCACCCTGCCGTTTGGTGCACCCGACTTTAGTAAGATCCAGACCTCTGACTATCTGCCAGCCTTCGAGGCTGCCATTCAGCAGAAACGCGACGAGATAGCCCAGATTGTAGAGAACAAGGATTCGGCCACTTTCGAGAATACCATCCTCGCCTTTGAGGAGAGTGGGCGGATGCTCGATCGTGTCTCTCGCATCTTCTTTGCTTTGGTGGAAGCCGACAAGACGCCAGAATTGGGCGATATAGAAAAGAAGGTACAGCCCATGCTGACTGAACTTGAAAATGAGATTTCGTTCAACAAGCCATTGTTCGAACGTATCCGCCAGGTTTATGATCGTGAGCATGAGAGATTAAAAGGCGAAGACCAGAAGCTGTTGGAGGAGATCTACAAGGATTTCGTTCGTAAAGGCGCGTTGCTGCCTGACGACAAGATGGCCCGCATGAAGGAAATCAACATGCGCATCTCCGACCTACAGCAACAGTGGGGAGACATGCTGCCCGATGCGACCAACAATGCTGTGGTATGGGTTGACAAGAAGGAGGACTTGGCAGGACTCTCAGAGGCTGATATTGCCCAATGTGCCAAGGATGCAGAGAGTAGGGGAGGCAAGGCACCTTATGCCATCGTTATTGTCAATACCACCCAACAGGCTCCGCTGGCCAGTCTCGACAATCGCGAACTGCGCAAGCGAGTATTCGAGGCCGCTGTCCATCGTGCTGATGGCACAGGCAAGTACAATACCTTCCCTTTGGTTGTCGAGATAGCCAAGCTGCGTGCCGAGCAGGCTGAGATTATGGGTTATCCCAACTATGCCTCCTATTCGCTGGAGAAGACGATGGCCAAGACACCCGATCAAGTCTATGCCTTCCTGAAGAACCTGATTAGCCAATACACACCGAAGGCGCAGGCTGAGACCAAGGCCATTGAGGATTTTGCCCGTCAGACCGAAGGTAAGGACTTCCAGCTACAGCCTTACGACCGCTTCTACTATTCTGCTAAGATGAAGAAGCAGTTGCTGGATATTTCTGACGATGAGGTCAAGCCATACTTCAATGTCGACAGCGTATTGGTAAACGGTGTCTTCTATGCCGCTCATCGCGTGTATGGCCTGACTTTCAAGGAGCGTACCGATATTCCTACCTATCATCCTGACATGCGCGTGTTTGAAGTCATCGACAAGGATGGCAAGCAGAAGGCGCTCTTCTATTGCGATTACTTCCGTCGTCCCACCAAACGCGGTGGTGCGTGGATGGATGCTTTTCAGAAACAGAGTCGACAGCGTCAGCAACTGCCTATTATCTTTAATGTATGCAATAATGCCAAGGCCCCAGAGGGTCAGCCCTCGCTGCTCACCTGGGACGAGGTAACCACGATGTTCCATGAGTTCGGTCACGCCCTTCATGGCATGCTGTCTGACTGTCAGTACAACAAGCTCAGCGGTACCAGTGTGGCTCGCGACTTTGTGGAGATGCCGTCGCAGTTCAACGAGTCGTTTGCCTCTATCCCTGAAATCTTCGACCATTACGCCCAGCATTACAAGACCGGTGAGCCCATGCCTGCCGAACTGAAGGAGCGTATGCTGAAGAGCATCAATTTCCAGACTGCTTATGCCCTTGGTGAGAACTTGGCAGCGACCTGTATTGATATGGCTTGGCACATGTTGCCCAGCGACAAGATTCCTACTGCCGACCAGGCTCCTGCTTTCGAGCAAGAGGCTTTGAGTCAGGTAGGACTGCTTGATGCCCAGATACCTCCCCGTTACTCTACCAGCTACTTCAACCATGTCTGGGGTAGCGGCTATGCGGCAGGCTACTACAGCTACCTCTGGACCGAGGTGCTGGCTGTCAATATAGCTGATGTCTTTGCCCAGCGTGGTGCCCTGAAGCCTGAGACAGGTCAGGCGATGCGCGACAAGATATTGAGTCGTGGTAATACGGGCGACCTCATGCAGATGTTTACCGACTTCACGGGCATGGAGCAACCCGATGCCTCCAGCCTGCTTAAAGCCAGAGGATTGTAAAATACTGAAAAATCATCAAAAGAATATAAGCTTATGAAAGATTATCGTATTGTCAATGCAGCGACCATCATGGCGCTAGCAATAGTTTGTCTTGGATGGTTCATTAAGGCAGGTATCGACGACTTTGCCAACAAAGACCGTAGAGTCAATGTGAAGGGACTTGCCGAGATGGAGGTGCCTGCCGATAAAGTGACGTGGCCTATCGTATCGAAAGAGGTTGGCAACGACTTGCCGGAGTTGTACGAACGCGTAGCTGTGACGCAGCAGAAGATTAAGGCTTTTCTCCTGCGCAATGGCATCAAGGAAGACGAGCTGACGGAGAATGCGCCTCAGGTGGTAGACCTTAAGGCCCGCGAGTATGCCGATAATAACAAGGCTTATCGCTATATCATCACCTCGGTCATCACGCTCACTTCCTCACACGTGAAAGAGGTTCGTGGCATTCTGGCACGCCAGGGCGACCTGCTCAAAGAGGGCGTAGCCATCGTCGATGGCGGCTATGAGAACCCAGTGAAGTATGAGTTTGTAGCCTTTAAGGAGATGAAGCCAAAGATGATGCAGGAAGCCATTCAGAATGCAGAGAAGACTGCCCAGCAGTTTGCAGAGAACTCACATTCCAAGCTCGACAAGATCATCAGTGCCGACCAAGGCCAGTTCTCTATCGATAATCGCGACGATAACACGCCCTATATTAAAAAGGTACGTGTCGTGACTACCGTTACCTATTCGTTGAAAGACTAAAAGAGAAACTATTGTTTAATAACTAAAAGCTGAAGATAATGAAAGTAGGAGTTCCCAAGGAGATAAAAAACAGCGAGAACAGAGTGGGCATGACCCCTTCGGGTGTTGCCGAGTTGATACGCCGAGGCCATCAGGTGCTGGTGCAGCATACGGCAGGCGAGGGTAGTGGCTTCAGCGATGAGGCCTATCAGAAGGTGGGCGCCCAGATTGTGCCTGCCATCGAGGATGTCTATGCGCAGGCTGACATGATAGTCAAGGTGAAGGAGCCCATCGAGCCAGAATACTCGCTGGTGCGCAAAGGCCAGGTGGTATTCACCTATTTCCATTTTGCCTGCGAAGAGGAACTGACGCATGCCATGCTGAAGAGTGGTGCTGTCTGCATAGCCTACGAAACAGTAGAGCGCGACGACCGCTCCTTGCCTTTGCTGATACCGATGAGTGAGGTGGCAGGCCGAATGGCTACGCAGAATGCAGCCTACTATCTGCAGAAGACAAAAGGCGGAAAGGGTAAGCTGATGGCTGGTGTGCCTGGAGTAAAACCAGCCCGTGTCTTGGTACTGGGCGGTGGAACGGTAGGTGAGGCCGCAGCGCGTATTGCTGCTGGCATGGGTGCTGAGGTGACTATTACCGATGTCTCTCTGCCACGACTGAAGCAGTTGGCTGCCGAACTGCCTGCCAATGTGCATACGCTCTTTTCATCGAAACATAACATCTGTCAGGAGTTGCCCACAACTGATGTGGTCATCGGCTCTGTGCTGATTCCTGGCGATGCAGCACCCAAGCTCATCACTAAAGACATGCTGCAGCTGATGGAGAAAGGTTCGGTGCTCGTCGATGTAGCCATCGACCAAGGAGGTTGTTTCGAGACTTCGCACCCCACTACGCATAGCGATCCCGTCTATGAGGTGGATGGTATCGTGCATTATGCGGTAGCTAACATTCCAGGGGCAGTACCTAACACATCGACCATTGCCCTGACCAATGCCACACTTCGCTATGCCATCGCTCTGGCTGACAAGGGATGGCAGCAGGCTTGTCGTGACGACCAGTCGCTGGCTCGTGGTGTCAACATGGTGGATGGTAAGTGTACCTATGAAGCTGTAGCAAAGGTGTGGGGACTGGACTATACACCATTACCCCTGTAAACTGGAGGTTCAGATGAAGATAGGTTTGCTTCCGCGCATATTGATAGCCATCGTGCTGGGTATCGTCTTCGGACAGTTCCTGAATGAGGAGTTGGTTCGTGTGTTTGTGACTTTCAACGCCTTGTTCAGCCAGCTGTTGGGTTTTCTGATACCTATTATTATTGTGGGACTGATCACATCGGCTATAGGCGAGATAGGCAGCCAGGCGGGCAAACTGCTATTGATGACTGTCGGTATAGCCTATCTGGATACGGTGTTCTGTGGTCTGCTGTCGTATACCACAGGTCAAGCCTTGTTTCCTTCTATGCTGGGGCAGACCATGGCGTCTGCCCTGCCCGAGACGCCACAAGCGCTAGGACCCTATTTCCAATTGCAGATCCCCCCGATACTGGATATCATGTCGGCTTTGCTCTTCTCGTTTATCCTAGGTATCTGCATTGCCTATGGCGAGTTGCCCACTCTAAAAGCCATAGCAGTAGAGTTCAAGGAAGTGGTGTCGAAGACTATCGGCCACCTGATTATCCCATTGCTGCCCCTCTATATCTTTGGTATCTTCCTGACAATGACCTATTCAGGCCAGGTGTGGAGCATCATGTCCATCTTTGCGCGAGTCATCGTGGTCATCTTCGTCCTCCACCTGTTTATCCTGCTCTACCAGTTCTTGTTGGCCGGTGCTGTGGTGCATCGCAATCCGTTCCGCCTACTCTGGACCATGCTGCCCGCCTACATGACGGCACTGGGTACCAGCAGTTCGGCAGCAACGATACCTGTGACGCTTCGACAGACGCTGAAGAACGGGGTGTCTGAGGGCATTGCGGGCTTTGTGGTGCCGCTGTGTGCTACTATCCATATGTCTGGATCAGTAATGAAGATTACGTCATGTGCGCTAGCCATCTGTCTCCTCAACGGGATGCCTTCTGATCTGGGCACCTTCCTGCAGTTCATCCTAATGCTATGCGTTGTCCTGGTGGCAGCCCCTGGTGTTCCTGGAGGAAGCATCATGGCAGCACTGGCTCCGCTGGCCAGCATTCTGGGGTTCGACAGCGACCAGCAAGCCCTCATGATAGCTCTCTACATCGCTCTCGACTCATTTGGCACGGCCTGCAACGTGACAGGCGACGGAGCCATAGCCTTGGTGGTCGATAAGTTGCGGAAGAGATAAGTAGACAACAGCAAAAAAAGAAAGCGGAACCTCAGCCTTGAAGTTCCGCTTTCTTTCTGGTGTTTACTCTTCTACAGAGAAGTCGTCCTTACCAACACCGCAGATGGGGCATACCCAATCCTCGGGGATGTCTTCAAACGCTGTTCCGGGAGCGATACCGCTATCGGGATCGCCTACTTCTGGATCATAAACATAACCACATGTGTCGCAAATGTACTTTTTCATAATCTTAAGCATTTTTTAGTTAGTAATGGAAAGTATGTGTTCTACTTTTTCTATGATAGTCTCAGGTGCAATATTGTTCATACAGGCATAGTCGCCTCGACGACAAGGCTTCTGTCCGTAGATGCTACACGGACGGCACTCCAGGTCTGTCTGGATGATGTTGGCCTCCGTCTGTCCCCATCCTAAGAATCCGGCATAGGGATGAGTGGCTCCCCATATGCTTATGACGGGAGTACCTGTTAGCGAGGCCAGATGCATATTCGACGAATCCATCGAAATCATGAGGTTAAGATGGCTCATCAGGATGAGCTCTTGGTGTAGCGACTCCAAGTGATGGCCCACATTGACGCACGCAGAGTGCTTCTGGCACCACTCCTTGAAGTATTCATCTTCCTGCTGGCCCCGTCCAAAGAGGAAGAAGCGCGCCTTGGGGTACTTGGCTATCAGCTGTTCTATCACCTGGTGCATCAGGTGGGGAGGATAAACCTTGCCTTCGTGGGCAGCAAAGGGGGCGATGCCAATCCATTGCTCAAAGGAGTTTTTGACATTGATGCCCTTGGGTAACATGTTCAAGTTGCCTCCTTCCTGCTCAGGGAAGATACTCTTGAAGTTGATGTCCACAGGATAACCCAATCGACGGAATACCTCAGCATAGTTCTGGAATGAGGTAGGCTGTTGCTGCAGCTGCTTCTTGGATGATTTGGTGATGCGGCGGCGACCCTTGCGATGCTTATTGATGTGGGCTACTTTATAATGGCCTACATTAAATCGGAAGCGCAGATATTCCGAGCGCAGCACGTTATGCAGGTCGGCAACTGCCGTAAACTGCTTGGCAGCCAAACGACGGTAGAGGGCATTGAGTCCCTTGATGCCATGATACTCATGTTTCAGATCGGCTACCATGAAATTGACGTTAGGAGCCAGATCCTCAAACAGCGGACGGGCGAAGGCACGGCTCAACACCGTGATACGGACATGTGGATACTGCATCGCCAACGAGTACACCACAGGTACTACCATAGCCACATCGCCCATAGCGGAAAAACGGATGACGAGTATGTGCTCTTTTCTCATACCTCTATTTCCTCACCACTCACTTCTTATATAAGATAGGATTGGTGGCGGGGTCGTTGTACATCTTCATCTGTCGATATACCTTCATATATTTACGACCTGCTTCAATATCCTCCAACAGCTGGTCGATAGCTGTCGAGAGGTCTTTCTGCTGTTCTATCAGCACGTCCAGCTTGTCTTTGCATTTAGCGATATGTGCTGCATCGGCATCCTTGCGCTCCGTCTGCTCCCTCATATGCCATATCTTCAGGGCCAGAATGCTCAGGCGGTCAATGGCCCATGCAGGACTCTCTGTGTTCAGACGAGCCTCAGGCTGAATCTTCACCCCAGCATATAGATGGCGGAAATAACTGTCAATCTCTTCCACCAAGTCAGTACGGTCCTGATTAGAGCGGTCAATGCGACGTTTTAGCCCTAAAGCCTCGGTAGGGTTGATGTGCGGATCGCGGATGATGTCTTCCAGATGCCATTGTACAGTATCAATCCAGCACTTCTGATAGAGTCCATATTCGATAGAATCATGATCATAAGGGTTGTTGATAGGTGTGTCCACATCGTCTTTCAGATGATAGTCACGAATGGCTTGTCCAAATACCTTATTGGCTTTTTTAGTAAATGACATATTCTCTAGTTATAATTTGATTTGCTGCAAAGATACAATAAATAATTTATAATTCACCATTCTGCGTTCATAATTTAAATATTATTTGTAACTTTGCAACTGGTTATGAAGATAGTTATTGACGATAAGATTCCTTATATTCGTGAGAAACTGGCCTTATTGGCTGACGAATTGGTGGCCCTCCCCGGTGGAGCTATCAGTGCTGCCGACGTGAAAGATGCTGATGCACTCGTTGTCCGTACTCGAACGCGCTGTGATGAGCAGCTGTTGGCAGGAAGCCGTGTGCAGTTGGTGGCTACCGCAACGATTGGTTTTGACCATATCGATGTCGATTATATGCAGCAAGCGGGCATCCGCTGGACCAATTGTCCAGGATGCAACTCGGGTTCCGTAGCGCAATATCTGGAGTGTTCCCTTTTGTTATTGGAACAGCTGAAGGGACTTGACCTACGGCAGTCTACCTTGGGTATTGTGGGTTGTGGTCATGTGGGTTCTAAGGTAAAGGCCGTTGGTGAGCGACTGGGCATGCGTGTTCTGGTTTGCGACCCACCCTTGGGCCATGCTGATTTCGTTGCTATGGATGTGATAGAGCGCGAGGCTGATGTGATTACCTTCCATGTACCCTTGACACGTGACGGCCAATATGCTACCTACCATTTGGGCGATGAGTCTTTCTTCCATCGTTTGGCGCGCGTACCTTATATAATAAATACCAGTCGAGGTGAGGTGGTCGACAACGAGGCTTTGCTTCAAGCACTACTGTCGGGTAGGGTGAAGGATGCTGTCATTGATGTCTGGGAAAACGAGCCTCACCTTAATTTGGAACTGTTACAACGTGTTTTCATAGGTACACCCCATATTGCCGGCTATTCTGCTGATGGTAAGGTGAATGCAGACAATATGGTGATAGATGCTTTATGTCAACATTTCGGTCTTCCTCATCCAGGAAAGATATCTGCCCCATCGTTGCCTGCCGTTTTTCAGGATACAGGCAGTCCACTCGACTATTATAACCCGATGGAGGACAGTCAAAAGTTAAAAGATCATCCTTCAAACTTTGAATTTTTGCGAAATCACTACCCTTTGAGGCGCGAAAAGTTGCACAACTGATAGGTGTTTGTGCAAGAAAGAGTGTTTTTTTACCCATAAAATTTGCGTAAGTCAATAAAAATGTGTTACTTTGCACCCGCTAAGCGACACATATTGTGAAGTTTTCAGAATAAAGAAATCAATTATTAACATTTTAAAGAAAGAAATTATGTCAGAAATTGAAAGCAAAGTAAAGGCTATTATCGTAGACAAACTCGGTGTTGATGAAGCAGAGGTTAAGCCCGAAGCAAGTTTCACTAACGATCTCGGTGCTGACTCACTGGATACCGTAGAGCTCATCATGGAGTTCGAGAAGGAGTTCGGTATCTCTATCCCCGACGACAAGGCTGAGAAGATTGGTACTGTTGGCGACGCTATCGCTTACATCGAGGAGAACGCAAAATAATATTTGTTAGGATTGAAGAATTGAAGGTTTGAAAAATTGAAGTTCTGGCTTCATGCTATTTTTCTTCAATTTTTCAATTCTTCAATTTTTCAATTCTTCAATTTTTCTTTTAATTATGGAATTAAAAAGAGTAGTAGTAACAGGCATGGGTGCCGTTACGCCACTTGGAAATACTCCTAAGGAGACTTGGGAGGCCATGTTGGCAGGTAAGAGTGGTGCTGCGCCTATTACACTTTTCGATGCTTCTAAGTTCAAGACCCAATTTGCTTGTGAGGTGAAGAACTTGGATGTCAACGCATATATCGACCGCAAGGAGGCTCGCAAGATGGACCGCTACACTCAGCTGGCCATCATTGCTGCCATGCAGGCCGTTCAGGACTCAGGCATGGACCTTGAGGCAGAGGACAAGAACCGCATTGGTGTTGTCTATGGTGTAGGTATCGGTGGTATTAAAACCTTCGAGGAAGAGGTCACCTATTATGGTGCTCATCGTGAGGACGGACCAAAGTTCAATCCTTTCTTCATCCCCAAGATGATTGCTGATATCGCAGCAGGTCAGATTTCTATCATGTACGGTTTCCACGGCCCCAACTACATCACCGCATCTGCTTGTGCTTCTTCATCGAACGCATTGGCTGACGCCTTCAATCTGATTCGTCTGGGTAAGGCCAACGCTATCGTTGCTGGTGGTGCTGAGGCTGCTGTCTGCGAGACGGGTGTTGGTGGTTTCAATGCCATGAAAGCCCTGTCTACCCGCAATGACGAGCCCGAGAAGGCTAGCCGTCCGTTCAGCGCTAGTCGTGATGGTTTCATCATGGGCGAGGGCGCAGGCTGTCTGATTCTTGAGGAACTGGAGCACGCTAAGGCTCGCGGTGCTAAGATCTATGCAGAGATGGTTGGTGCTGGTATGAGCGCTGATGCTCACCACATTACCGCTTCTCACCCCGAGGGTCTTGGTGCTAAGCTCGTGATGCAGAATGCACTGGAGGATGCAGGCATGAAACCTGAGGACATTGACTATATCAACGTTCACGGTACTTCTACCCATGTGGGTGACATCTCTGAGGCCAAGGCCATCAAGGACGTGTTCGGCGATGCAGCCTTCAAGTTGAACATCTCGTCAACCAAGTCAATGACTGGTCACCTGCTGGGTGCTGCTGGTGCTGTTGAGGCTATGGCTACCGTTCTGGCTGTCCAGAACGATATCGTTCCTCCCACCATCAACCACGAGGACGACGATAAGGACGAGGAGATTGACTACAACCTCAACTTCACCTTCAACAAGGCTCAGAAGCGTGAGGTTCGTGCTGGTCTCAGCAATACCTTCGGATTTGGTGGTCACAATGCCTGCGTAGTGTTTAAAAAGTATGTGGGTTAACGACATCATTGATCGCATAAAGCTCCCTTTCCGCCAGGAGAAGGAGCTTTTTTCTGCTCTCTATGATATCCTGGGGTTCTATCCCCACGATATCACCTTCTACAAGCAAGCACTACTCCATAAAAGTGCTTCCAAGCGCAACGAGAAAGGACGTCCTGTTAACAACGAGCGACTGGAGTTCCTTGGCGATGCTATCTTGGATGCTGTAGTGGGTGATATCGTGTTCCGTCATTTTGAGGGCAAACGCGAAGGTTTTTTGACCAATACCCGTTCAAAACTCGTTAGTCGTGATACCTTAGGCAAACTGGCTAAGGAGATGGGCATTGGCGAACTCATCAAGTCGGCAGGTCATAATACCTCCCACAACAGCTATATGAATGGCAATGCCTTTGAGGCATTGGTAGGCGCCATCTATCTGGATCGAGGCTATGATGCCTGTATGCGATTCATGGAAAAGCGCATTCTGGCTCATCTGATTAATATAGACAAGGTGGCTTACAAGGAGGTTAACTTCAAGTCGAAGCTGTTGGAGTGGAGCCAGAAGAACCGCGTCAAGATGGAGTTCCGCGAGATCAAACAAGAGCGTGACGAGAACAAGAGTCCTGTTTTCACCACCCAGGTGTTCATCGAAGGACTGGAGGGTTGTGTAGGAACGGGCTATTCCAAGAAAGAGAGTCAGCAGAATGCTTCTAAGGATACTCTACAGCGCCTGCGTCGTGAGCCTCAGTTCATCGATGCGGTCTTTGCTGCCAAGGCGGATCGTACCAAGATGGAAGAAGAACCCGTGATGTGTGTCCCAGATCCAGAGCAGGAACAGCAGAACTTCTTGCGTCTTTCCAGTAGCAAGCGACCAGAGGTCGAGCGCATCATCGAGCAGGAGCCCGAAGTCCCTGCTGTTCAGTATGTTGCGAAAAATCCTCAACCAACCAAGGAGGAAAAAACAGAACAGGACGACGACTTCTCTCTTGATGATATCACAGCTACACCTCGTGCAAAAACCCGCGAGGAAATCATCGCCGAGGCCGAGGCAGCTGCCTTTGCAGAAGCCTGATAGCTGGAAAAAAGGTCTGGAAGGATAAAAAATCGGGTTTTGCCAGCCGCTCGAATATATAAGGGCGGGTGCTCCAAGATATAAGGGCGCCCGCCCTTATTAATGTGGGCGGGCGGCCGAATCAGGTTGCATCCTATGTTTTTCCCTGCTACTACGTTATTCTTTCCTTGTTCCCTCGGGTCTTTTCCCCTGTTACCCTTAATACTAAATGCAGGAACTATTCAGATGCCGGTAAACTTTCCTACAAAGAGGATAACGCTAGAGGATGCTTCGCTGATAACATAGACGAAGGGACGGTTGGCATGGAACGTGGCCTTGGGATATTCCATAGGTCCAGCTGACAATAAATCCATTCCTGCTACGGTGACAGCCGCTGCCTCAGAGCCTTCCTCATTCACCTTTATCTTTGCTTTTTGTCTCATCATCGCAATATAGACAGGTGCATTACACATATTGGGAATCTCAGCTAAGTATGAATCGAAAGCCAAGTTGATGCCCATGTTCTTCATCAGCCCTACGAGACCATCCTTGATGCCAAGCTTGTCTGTGTCAGAATCCGTTTCAAAGCGAGGCAGCTTCAGGTCTACTTCGTATCCCTGGAAATAGTTTCCTCCCGTTTCGCACCAGCCTGGATTATTCACTGTACTACTCTCTGCAAGCTCCTTAATCACATCGTCTGTGGTCTTTCCCTCCTCAGGCAACAGCACCGTCATGTTCCAGAGACCAGAACCGTAAGGTAAGATGACGGCAGAGTAAGTGTTGGTTTTCAGATAGCTAATCAGCACGTTCTGGTGCATCATGGGGAGTGTGGTGCTACCTTTCTCAGTAGTAAAGGTTTCTTCCTTCGTATTCTTTGGGTCGAACTTCGAAGCCCAGTCAGCCTTGAAGTAGATGGCATTCAGCAGATATGACACCATCTCAGGATTAATATCATTCAGAATCTTTGGAATCATGCCCTTTGTCTTGTCGTTGCACCATCCGTTGATGTGCTCAAGCGTTTGTGGCGATGAGAAGTCGAGTGCTTCAGCCTTCGCATCGTAATAGTTCTGCATATCCTGCTGGAACTGTTGTTTCAAGGTATAGTCCTTATTCAGGAAAATGGCATTGGCAATATCCAGCGTCACCTTATTATCTACTTTTGGCAGACCCTCTATCAGTTTCTTGCAATATTCGTTTACGGCCTTGATGCCACCTTTGTGGAAGCCTAAGGTCTGCTCCAGTTCCTTCTCAGTATCTCCTGTGGCAGCATCGTTCACCATCCCTAATACATAGGTGATACTGAGTGGTGAGTAGATAAAGCTCTTGCCACTCTGGTCCACCTCGTTCACCGTCTTCAGGAAGTTCAGCGTGAACTGGTTGTTGTCATTGGCAAACACTTTCTGTTCTGCCGTCAGTTGGATGGGTTGTGGCTCTGACAGCATGTTGACAATTTTCTTGGATTCTCCCAAATCCTCCTCTTCAGTAGCAGACGATGAGGAGCACGACAGCATGAAGCTGCTTGTTGCCATTAAGATAAATGCAGATAAAAGACTTTTTTTCATATTCGTTTCCATTGATGTTTCTGCCTTTAGAATGCAAAGATAATCATAATCTTGTATGATAATACGTTAAAGAATATAAAAAATAAGTGAAACCATACAAGATTTGCGTATTTTTGGATTATTAAAGTAGAACGTTAGGAATAAAGATGGTCGAACAACTCGTTGAGCGCATACGGAAAAGTGACCAAAGGGCGATGAGTCAGCTCTATCAGCTATACGTTGAAGAGCTCTCATCGGTCTGCTACCGATATGTGCCTTCAGAGGACGATGCGAAGGACGTGCTACAGAACAGTTTCGTGAAAATATTCACGTCGATACCAACCTTCGAATACAGAAATGAGAGTGCCTTCAAGGCGTGGATGAAACAGGTGGTAGCCAACGAGGCACTCGCGTTCTTGAGAAACAGGAAGAAGTTGCTGTTTGTAGAGCAGGACCAGACAGCTGACGAGATAGATGAGGAAAGCGCAAGCCCTGATACAGAGCGGATTTCACCCGACGAGCTACACCAGCTTATCAGCGAACTGCCCGACGGATATAGAATGGTGTTAAACCTCTACGTGTTTGAGAACTACTCCCATCGGCAGATAGCCAGCCTGTTAGGCATCAAGGAAAGTACCTCAGCCTCTCAACTCTATTACGCAAAGAAGCTATTGGCAAAGAGAATCAAGGATTTAACTAAGGACAAGCAATGAAAGAAAACTGGACAACCGATATGAAGCAAAAGCTGGAGGGTCACAAAATGGCTCCGCCTGCCGGACTGTGGGAAGGCATCAGCAGCGAGATGGGTCTTCAGGAGAATCCAGTCTCTAAAACTGTTACCATCAAGCGTTGGTATTGGATAGTTGCTGCCTTGGTCTTAGCCCTCGTAGGATTCTTTGTCCTCTATCAGTTTCCTCAGGACGAATCGTTCCCTCAGGTTGCTCAAATGCCTCAGGAGCAAGAGGTTCCTATGACGAAAACAGAAAGTACTGATAACCAACCGTTGGCGCTTGCAGACAGTCCTCAACGTAACCACACCCAGGTTTCTCCGAAGATAGCCGGAGATACAACTTCGCAAGTTGCAGAGGAAACATCATCTCATCAAAATACGGAGAAAACATCATCTCCACAGGATACAGAGGAAACAGCAGCGCAACAGGTTGCAGCAGAAACACCCCAGCAGACTTCTGTAATGACCCATCGTCAACAGCATTCAGAAGAACAACATTATACAGCCCATCATCCAACCAAACAACTCTCAGCCCCTAAGTCTCGCAACCAATGGTCTGTCGGACTGAACGCCTCGGGTGGATTGTTGGCTTCTACTGGTAAAAGCAGTATGGGGCACAGTTATGTGTATGATAGTGAATATTATGATCCTGGTGTGAATAGCACTACTCAGCCAATTCCCTCCTCTACGACATACGATGTTGAGGCAAAACATCGTATGCCTGTCACCTTGGGACTTAGTGTGCATTATCAGCTGAATGCCTGCTTGGCATTGCTGACAGGTGTCAACTATACCTATCTTTATTCAGAGTTCAGCAAACCCCTCTATCCAAACGTCTATAGAGAACAGAAGTTGCACTATCTGGGAATTCCTGTGGGTCTCTCGTGGCTGTTCTGGAAAACGAGTGGTTTCAGCTTCTACCTCTCAGGCTCTGCCATGCTTCAGAAGTGTCTGAACGAAAAGCCCTGGCAATGGTCTGTCAATGCCTCTGCAGGTGCAGAATATGCCATTACGCCTCTGGTGGGTATTTACCTGCAACCCTCGTTGGGCTATTATTTTCACGACGGCACCTCTTTCGAGCATTATTATAAAGAACATCCCTTGGCGCCTTCTATCGAATTTGGTCTCCGTCTGCACCTTTCTGGCAAGTGATAGGAGGACAGAAGGGTAATCATGCAAGCCTTCTGATAGACTTATTATATAAAAAAATGTAATTTCTTCATCCGTTACGATGGTTTTGTGTAATTTTGCAAGCAAAATTTCGCAACGACATGAGTTTTACTCAGATTATAAGAAAGGTTTTTGAGCCTCGTCAGAAGGCTTTGGAGAAGCATCAGAGTGGGGGAGAGGCATTGCAACGGGCAGTGCTGGAACATTTGATTCATTCCGCCAAGGATACAGAATATGGACGTGAGCATGCTTTTGCCACCACTAAAGGTTATGAGGATTTTGTGAGATACAATCCTGTCAACACCTATGAGGAGCTGAAGGTACAGATAGACCGTATGCGACAAGGTGAGAAGAATGTGCTATGGCCAGGTCGTGTAAAGTGGTATGCCAAGTCGAGTGGCACCACGAATGACAAGTCGAAGTTCATTCCCGTCAGTCAGGAAGGCCTGCAGAAGATTCATTATGCGGGTGGTTTCGACTCCGTAGCCCTCTATCTTCGCAACAACCCCCATAGCCGTCTGTTCGACGGACGCGCTCTGATACTGGGTGGCAGTCATGCGCCCAACTATAACCTGCCTGGTTCTCTGGTGGGCGACCTGAGTGCCATCCTGATTGAGAATATCAACCCGTTGGCCAATCTGGTGCGTGTTCCGAAGAAAGAGACAGCGCTGTTGTCCGACTTTGAAATCAAGCGTGAGCGCATAGCCCGTGAAGCCATGAACAAGAACGTGACGAATATCAGCGGTGTGCCTTCGTGGATGCTCTCCGTTCTGAACTGCATGATGGAAATCACGGGAAAGACGCACTTGGAGGAGGTATGGCCCAATCTGGAAGTATTCTTCCACGGCGGAGTGGCCTTTACGCCTTACCGTAAGCAGTATGAGCAACTGATAACCTCGCCTAACATGCATTATATGGAGACCTATAATGCCTCCGAGGGCTTCTTCGGTTTGCAGGACGACCCCGCAGACAAGGCGATGCTGCTGATGCTTGACTATGGCGTGTTCTACGAGTTCCAACCAATGGAAGGTGGCGATATCGTTCCGTTGTGGGGTGTCGAGAAGGATAAGAACTACGCGATGTTGATTTCTACCTCATGCGGACTATGGCGCTATATGATAGGCGACACCGTTCGCTTCACCTCCACCAATCCTTATAAGTTCGTCATCTCAGGTCGCACCAAGAGCTTTATCAATGCCTTTGGCGAGGAACTGATTGTTGACAATGCCGAGCAGGGACTGGCTTATGCTTGCGAGCAGACAGGTGCCGAGGTGATGGAATATACTGCAGCCCCAGTCTTCATGGATGCCAATGCGAAGTGTCGTCATCAGTGGCTCATCGAATTCTCGCGTGAGCCTGAGGACTTGCAGCTGTTTGCCCGTCTGTTGGATCAGAAGCTGCAGGAGGTCAACAGCGACTACGAGGCCAAGCGATACAAGGATATCACGCTGCAACCTTTGGAAATCGTGAAAGCCCGTCAGGGACTCTTCAACGACTGGTTGAAGCAACGCGGCAAGCTGGGTGGCCAGCATAAGGTGCCGCGACTTAGTAATACGCGTGAACATATTGACCAATTGTTAGCATTGAACAAATGAAGAAAATCCTCTATATATTCCTGATAGCCGTTGTTGTCGCCTCGTGTGCCAGAATGGGTTCGCCCGATGGTGGCTGGTATGACGATGATCCGCCACGCGTGTTGTATAGCACTCCTGCCGAGCAAGCTACCAATGTTAAGCAGAAGAAGATGACCATCTATTTCGATGAGTTTATCAAGTTGGCAGACCCCACACAGAACGTGATTGTGTCGCCTCCACAGTTGGAGATGCCAGAAATCAAGGCTACAGGAAGGAAGATAGTGATTGAGTTGCAAGACACGCTGATTCCCAACACCACATATACGGTGGATTTCAGCGATGCCATCAGCGATAACAACGAGGGTAACCCGATGGGTAACTATACCTACACCTTCTCAACGGGCGAACAGATAGACACCTTCGAGGTTGCCGGCTACGTTCTTGATGCTTCTAACCTGGAGCCTGTCAAGGGCATCAGCGTTGGTCTGTATGCCGACCTGGCTGACTCTGCTTTCCGCACCAAGCCCTTGCTGCGTATTGCCCGTACTGATGGCAGAGGACGTTTCTGTATTCGTGGTGTGGCCCCAGGCGAATATCGTGTCTATGCCCTGCAAGATATGGACGCTAACTTTATGTTCTCGCAGAAGAGCGAGATGATAGCCTTCTCACACCAGACCTACAAGCCTACGGCAGGTCCCGACATCCGTCAGGACACCATCTGGCGAGACTCGCTGCATATCGACAATATTCTACAGGTGCCTTACACCCATTTCTATCCCGACGATATCGTGATGCTGGCTTTCCAGGAAGTCCAGACCGACCGCTATCTGTTGAAGACGGAACGTAAGGAGCCTGACCGCATAGGTGTCTACTTCAGCTATGGCAACAAGCAGTTGCCGATACTGCGTGGCTTGAACTTTGATGCCGACTCTGCTTTCATCTTGGAGTCAACACCGAAGCAGGACACGCTGACCTACTGGCTTCGTGACACCATGCTGGTTAATAAGGACACGCTGGAACTGTCGATGGAGTATCTGATGACGGATACGCTGGGCAAACTCGTCACTCAGATAGACACGCTCGAACTGGTGGCCAAGACACCCTATGCCAAGCGATTGAAGCAGAAGCAAAAAGAGTTCGAGGAATGGCAAAAGGAGCAGGAGAAGAAAAAGAAGCGCGAAGAGCCTTACGACAGTATCTATCCCGCGAAGCCCCTCGAAATGAAATATGAGGTGTCGCAGTCGATGGATCCTAATCGGAGTGTGTTCTTTGAGACGCCCACGCCTTTAGCCCATCTTGACACAGCAGCCATTCACCTCTACTCTAAGATTGATACGCTTTGGTATCGGGCACCTTTCGAGTTCCATAAGGTCGATTCGATATTACGGCGTTACGAGATGGTGGTCGACTGGCATCCGGATACCGAGTATAGTCTGGAGATCGACTCAGCAGCCTTCGTAGATATCTACGGACTGGCCTCCAAGCCCTATAAGGAGGGTATTAAGGTGAAGTCGCTGGACGAATATGCCACCTTGCAAATGAAGATGAGTGGTACTGACTCGAAACAGCTGGTTGCTCAGTTGCTCGATGGTAGCGACAAGGTGGTACAGGAAGCCCCGATGGAGAGCGACGGCTCCGCCCAGTTCTACTACATCAAACCAGGAACCTACTATTGTCGGGCCTTCGTCGACCGTAATGGCAACGGCAAGTGGGACACCGGCAATTATGATGCCGACCTCCAGCCAGAGGAGGTGTACTACTATAACCGTGAGATTGAGGCCAAGGCCAAGTTCGATCTCACGCTACAGTGGAATCTGACAGAGCGCAAGCTTAACCAGCAGAAGCCCGGAAAGATCACTAAGCAACAGCCCGACAAGGAGAAAAAGAAGAAGCAAAACCGCAACGCTGAGCGAGCACGCCAGTTGGGTATCGAGTATGTCAAGAAACAAGCAGTAAAATAATAGCGGGCTACGCCCTAAATATAAAATAAGAAATAAAGAATAAGAATGATAACGATGAAAAAGCTTTTTGTATTTTATATTTTATATTTTTTATTTAGCCCCATAGGGGCGCATGCCCAGTGTGGCATTGAGAATACAGCTTTCAAGTCAGGCGAAATTCTGGCTTACGACCTCTATTTCAACTGGAAGTTCGTATGGGTCAAGGTTGGCACTGCCTCTATGTCGACCGTCCAGTCGCGCTATCACGGCAAGCCCGCCTTCCGCAGCAGTCTGATTACACGAGGCAACGACCAGCTGGATAATGTCTTCGTGATGCGTGACACCTTGCTCTGCTATACTGACCTTGACATCTCACCTCTTTATTATCGTAAAGGAGCTCGTGAGGGCAAACGCTACTATGTGGATGAGCTGTGGTACACCTATCCGAAGGGAAACTGCCATCTGAAGACACATGAGATCAACAGCCGAGGTGAGCACTACTGGAAAGAGATGGAGTATAAGGACTGTATCTATGATATGATGACCGTCTATCTGCGAGCCCGCAATTTCGATGCTTCTTCGCTGAAAGAAGGCGATAAGATACCCCTTCCGGTAGCTGATGCCAGTTCGATAGCTAACTCCTGGCTGCGATTCGGAGGCAAAACAACGCTGAAGATGAAAAACTCCAACGAGAAATACCGTTGCCTGGTCTTCTCGTTTATTGAGCGCGAGAACGGCGAGAACCACGAGCTCATTCGATTCTATATCACTGACGATAAGAACCATCTGCCCGTGCGCCTCGATATGTTCCTTAGCTTCGGTTCAGCCAAAGCTTACCTGACGGGCTATAAGGGATTGCGTAATCCTATGGAGTCGAAGGTGGAGTAACTACTGTACCGCACGGATACAGCGGCCGCTGAAGCGATTGCTCGAGAGGTTGCCGTAGTGCACATCAACATCGGTGAAGTTGAATTCCAGGCACCATGCCTTATTGGGGTTGCTGGTATAGAGTGTCGATGTCCAGTAGATACCATTGATGGCTCGAAACTGGGTTTCGGAATAGTAGCGGAAACCCGTGATAGGCATGAAGATCGACTTGCCCGTCTTCTTGCTGCTAATCTTATAGCCGTTGATGCCGTCCTTCGTGGTCCATTCCCAAGTACACTTGCTGATCAGTTCCTCGAATTCGTCAACTGTCGGCATGCGCCATTTTCCACCCCAGTTGGCATTAGCCGCATCGTCAGCCAGCGCCAGCTGTGTCCTTCTGTCTGTCGTCGAGTATTTGGTCAGAAACTGGCTGTCTCCCTTGCTCCAGGCATAGGTGTTCCACGAGTAGAAATCCTTAGGCTGAGTCTCGCCCCATGCGAAGTACGTGCCGTAGCCGGTCGACTTCTTGGCGCCCACGTTCATGTTTGCCCATTTCACACTCAGCCCCAGGTCGACAGCCTCCACTCCGTCGGGAGTCTTATCGTCGTTGTCCGTTCCGTTTACCTTTGCGTCGCCCACCGTTCCGCATAGCATGACGGCCAGTGCCATCAGAAAAACCTTCTTCATATCTTTATCTCCTATTTTCTTCTTTTGCTTGCAAAGATACGAATAAGTGAGCGAAATACAAAAGGAAAGCCCGCTTTTCTTTTTATTTCCGAGCGTGAGTATCTAAGACCGCAGGTCAAAGATACGAAAAGTTGAGAGAAATACAAAAGGAAAGCCCGCTTTTCTTTTAATACGCCTACTTTCAATATCAAACTGGGTGATATCCACACTCCTGAGTTGACTCTGGAAGAGATATTCCTGTATCTGGAGCAGGCCGATAAACCTTGTATCTTTGCCATAGATGAATTCCAACAGATAGCAAATTATCCCGAGAAAAACGTAGAGGCCTTGCTTCGCACCCATATTCAGAAGTTGAACAACTGCCTGTTCATCTATGCTGGCAGTAATCGACATGTATGACATTTTGAAATTCAATGTCATAGCATTTAATGTATTAACAATCTGTATGTTAGAGCGAATTATGACATTTCGATAAAAAATTGCAAACTTTTATGAGTGATAAGTGCACATGTACCCTGTGTGCACTATAAGTCAACGGAACCGCCGCAACCTCCTTGTCGAAAGTCGCGGCGGAAAAATCTTCGTAATGGTTGTAGAGGAAAACCTACTTTGAGTCTATTTTGTCAAAGAATTCTATAGGGGTGAGCACTGCGATGGAACTGAACTTGAAGTCTTTCTTGTTTCTGGTAACAATGCAGTCTGCTTGCTCATCAATAGCTGAGCGGTACTGAGTGGCATCCTCATAGTCTTTCCAACCACTGCTAAGCATGTCAACCACATTTTGACCGCTTAGGTCTGCAACGTCGACAAAATCAGCAATAAGACAAAGCTTCGCATACACCTCGTCCATCGGATACTTATATTTTCGTCCCAGATATATAGTGTTGACAAAGGACAGAGCTGAAACGACGAGTTGTACCTCGCCAGCATAACCAAGGGCGAAGACTCGCTGAGCATTTGGGAGAAATTCCTGACGCGCCAATACCAGGTCCACCAATATGTTAGTGTCAATATATGCTCGCATCATTTGGTGTATTTCTCGCTGACAAGGGCTTCAATGCCACGTTCATCAGCTGGCACTGGTGTGCCGCCTTGCACGGATAGGTTCTTGACGAAAAGCATGGCTGTCTCGCGTCGGTGCTGGGAAACGTCAGCCAGTGGTTTGCTATTTCGTGCATGGTGGCGTAATCGCTTTACGTAGCGCGACACACTCTCCAGCATTTCAACGCTCATCTGGTCGAGATCTGTTGCTATGGATGTTCTGAGCTCTATAGTTGTCATATTTGCATATATTGATATGTTTCCGATTGCAAAAATACAACTATTATTTGGATTCTCCAAACAATTCGTAGAATTTTGGCATGCCGAACATCTTCACATTCGGCAAGGCAAACGAATTTGTCATGCTGAGCTTACCCAGATTTTCCCGTTTTCCAAAGTGCACATGGGGACGTACCCCGTGTGCACTAAATATCCCTAACATCCTAACATTTTCGTCTCAAACCCCGATGTACAGGGCGATAGGGCACGTTAGGGAGAAACGCTTTAGGGTAACGTCTCCCTAACGTTTTTGCCTTTTTACCCTCACGCCGCATGGAGTGGAACGGCTTTGTAATACGCTACGTTGCTGTGGCTCTTCTGCTCGTAGTTGAGGCTGACGAGTGCTCGTCCCAGTTCCACCTTCGCCTTCGTCGTGATAGTCACGTTGGGATACTCGTTGCGAATCAACTCCAGCATCTCCGTCGTGCTCAGCGACTTCACCTTCTCACCCTCCAGAGGCTTGCGAAAACAGGCTTTCACCATCTCCGCAATGTCCTTCTGCTGCATGTAGGCCAGGTTCAGCTGTTGAATACGCGCCACCTCCTCGTTGTTAAACCAGTAGGGAGCCTCCAACTGGCGAATCTCGTACAGCACCTGGGCATACAGCTGCTCGTAGTCAATGTCGCCCACGTTGTCGATGAACTGCCCCTTGGGGATAGTCAGGCAGATGTAGCGACGCGAGCCGGTAGCATCCGTCAACGGGTGCGGATTGTTCGTCGTCGATACGAACGAGGCATAGCGGGGACGGTCATCCTGAGCTCGGCCAAAGATGGGTCGTCCGTTCACCTTGTTTTTCGACAAGGTCTGCTTCAAGGCTGCATGCTGACTGGGACGAATGGCCTCCAACTCATCCAGGTTCACCAGCAGATTGTTCGTCAGCGCCATCTCCTTATCGAACTTGTTCGACAGGTTCAGGTGATCCAGATAGTATCCGCGAAGCTGACGAGGTAGCAATCGACGCAGGAAGGTCGTCTTCCCACATCCCTGAGCACCAATCAGCACAGGCACCACCTCATTGCCGTGCATCGTGTCCAACTGCAACCAGTGGGCAACAGCCGAGCGCAACCATATACTAAGGTACGCGAGCTGTTCGGAGCTGATGCCAGGAATGCGACTGAACAATCGGGCCACATGGTTCTGTCCGTCCCACCCGGGCAGGTCGTTCAGGAAATCTAGCACAGGGTTGTACAATCGAACCTCCTCTGAGTTGACATACATGGTGATGTCGGCCTTGGGGTTGCAATCCTCATCCAGGCCCTCGCGGAGTGCTCGGATAATGATGCTGTTCAGGGCTTCCTGCGTCAGCGGACGGTACTCTGCCGAAAGTTCGGCTCGGCTCTTGAATTCTACCTTTCCGCTGAGCACGTTGCGTCGCAGACGGTAGTTGTCGTTAAGAAACTGCTCGATGATGAGCACACTCTCTGTTTGAACATTTTGGGGCTGTTCAACCACCACTAAGGAATTTTTTTCCATAGACAATAAGTAGATCGAAAATTAATAATTTATAGTTTTGGTTGGGTTTTTCATGGTGTTTTTCTTCTGTTATCCATGATCCCATTTTCCAGTTGCAAAATTACAAAATATTTTTCCGGTTTGCAAATTTTTCCTTCAAAATCCTACGTTTTAACACTTCATTTTCGTGTAATTTCTGCTACATATATAATAAGGTGAGTGACGCAACTGAAAAATGTTAGGGAGACGTTACCCTAAAGCGATTTACCCTAACGTGCCCAATCGCCCTGTACATCGGCATTTCATGCCAAAATGTTAGGATGTTAGGGATATTTTCGAATTCATTTGTTTTTCGCACTCCTAAGCCGGCTCGCCACTTTTCCTTCGGAGGCTAGCGACTAGTCCGATTAACCCTGGCGCCCAGTCCGAAGGCTTCGGACTCTCAGTCCGTCGGTAGCGGACTGGCAGTCCGTCCGCACGGACTAAAACCAATAACTTTATCTGATGCAGACAATCCCCTATTTTTTATAGGGCTTTCCCTAATCAACATTAGGAAAATTCCGTTGTTCCTTTTTGTTACTTTAGTTAAATTTGCACCAGAATTGATGACGAAAGTCACATTCTCGAGTGAAGTTAGCTTCCAATTTGCTGAAAAAAATTCAAAATGCTTGGCTAGTTGGAATAAAATGTCTAATTTTGCTACGGAATTAGCCTGTAAAGGGTGCGTTCTACAACATTGTGGGTTTATAGAGGCGTTATACTCGACATGTCGCTGAAAACGTAGGAAACTTTCATCGATATACATGAAGAGGTAGCGAATCTCACGCTTATGCGTGGGACTGTTCGTGCTACTTATCTGTATATCATTGGTTTTTCCTACGACCATCAGCGAAAGAGAGTGGTACATTCAGAACCACGCTTCTTTTGTGCCCAAGACAAAAGATAATAACTTAAAACTTAAAATATATGAAAAAACTAATTTCGGTAATGATGGTAATGACCTACTTTTCGTTAAGTATGTCAGCGCAAACATCTGTGAACATCAGCTATGAAAAGGTAAAGCATGCGCAATCAATGCAATGGGTGTGTCCAAAGGTAGATAAATACCAAAACATGTTATATTCCCAGCGGAATGATGATTACAAGGTTTATGCCAATAACATTAAGTACAGAATCGAGTTGTATTCAAATCCAGAGCAGCCTACGGATAAATATCTCGTTACTCAAGCTATATTTAATATAGAAAACCCTTTGTTTGATTCAAAGAACTTGTTGAGTCACATCTCTAGATGGATAATGAGTGAGAAAAAAGAATGGGCAAAGAATCTGGAAATGGACTTGTCGGAAAAGGCTGTTAGATCTACTGCAAGTGTTCACGTTGCAAGTCATGCTGCTTTTATTGAAACGTTCAAAGTCTTTGTCTCTCCCAATCTTGTCATTAAGCTTATAAGCGACAACAAACTACTTGTCTCATTCTCAACAAACATTTATGAAAATGGTGTTTATGACAGTAATAACAAACGAATTCGCTTAATAAAAGACAAGATTTCTGAAGTGTACCCATTTGCAGAGAAATCGTCACATAAAATAACTTATGCTAAAGCATATGTAGGTACGTATTTGTATTTTTGGAATTTCATTTCAGCCCTTCGTAACGAGCTTAATACAAATTTCACAAAGGACACGAAAATGTTGAAACAATTAAGTTATGAGTACTCCGTTGACTCACTAAGAGCTAAATATGGCGAACCTACTAAGGTCATAGCAGAACAGACAACGAACCATGATATCCATAAAGAATTACGTTTTTATGAAAATGCCCAAAAATTTATTTTCATGGGAAAGACTATCGACTTTAATGATGTTATGAGCTGCGAGATTGTTGATGACCCGAAATTTATTCCCGGTCGTACCACTACATACGGACTTGGTTTCTCAATCTTCGGTATTGGAATCGGAGGTGCGGACTCATATACAACCCCGAATAAGACCATTCATAGCTACGTCGTTAATGTCAAAATTGACAATATGGGAACACCACTTATATACTTAGCAACAGGACAGAATGAGCAAATGGCTAATGAAATTGCTGCCGTCTTTGAATATATTTTGCGTCATCAACAAAGTAACAAGACATCAAGACCCCAAAAGTCGAAAGTTGTAACGAAAAGGACAAGGCGGTAAAATATAAAGAGAACATTTTAAAATCTCCTAATATGTATTATTCTGATAAATTTTATAGCTTAAAGTATCTCTTGATAGCAGGTCTATTTGTACTTGCAGGATGCAAGAGTAGTGAACCCACAAAAAAGACACCAGAAGAGTTATTTAAGGAATGTGCATCGGGTGTTGTGCTGATTTATTGTGAGTCTTATCACTCTATAACTCTACCAACAGGTCAGACATTGTACATGACAGGTCTTGACGAAAACGGTAATGCAGCAAACTTAACTACGGACGAGGAACTAATAAAGAGAAATTGCAATCGTATGTTCGGAACAGGGTTTTTCATCGACAGTAAAGGCGACATTATGACGAACAGACATGTCGTTGATGTCAAAATGGACGAATTTGAAGCCCAAGAGAAGATAGTTGCATCCCTGAGAAGAGAACGCCAAACATACATTGACTCCATGGAAATGGCAAGACAGGCTTATGCTGAGCTGGATGAGAAGAAGAGAGAATGTTATAGCCAAGATTTCTTCGGTAATGTCTATGTGTCGAACCAAGAACTGCTGCAGAAGATAAACATTATTATGGCCAAAGTGGAAGAGCGATTTAATGGATGGCGATATTTGTGTGATTTTATCTCAGCAAATGCGAATCCGAGGGCTATAAAGGTGAAATCGTTCTCCAAACTGGGTATCGCTTATAATGATACTCATGTCGAAGACTTTGATGACTTTTTGGAAGGGAGCCCCTGTACCGTCCGCAAGATTTCGAGACGAGAGAATGCAGACCTGGCAATCATTCAGCTAAAAAAGAAACAGACGCCAGAGCATGCCCACGTGTTTGATATATCAGGAATGGTGATGAAGGAAAAAGAGTCCAAATCAATCGGTGAA
The DNA here is from genome assembly GCA_015060535.1 of Prevotella sp. Classification (GTDB taxonomy): domain Bacteria; phylum Bacteroidota; class Bacteroidia; order Bacteroidales; family Bacteroidaceae; genus Prevotella. The sequence goes on along the minus strand of SUYH01000002.1, from coordinate 143,968 downwards.
TACTTCAATCAGATTGTATTTGGAAAGACTCCAATGGAGGAGGTTGAAGCTGATGAACTGAGGATGGATCAACAACTCTACATGATTGGTTACAATCATGGTATAGCAATTGCTCAGACAAGGGAGGGTATCAAAGCTCAGATGACAAGTGGAAAGATAACACAGTTGCCTGACGGTGAAAGACTGCTCTATAGTATCCCTACAATGCAAGGGTCATCTGGAAGTCCTGTACTTGACGAGGACGGATGTCTGAGAGGTGTCAACTTTGCCAAGGCTACCCTCAATGATGATTTCAATTTTGGAATCCCAATGAATCTGATAAAGAACTTCTTAAAAGAATAATGTTATGGAAGAAAAGAAATTATGTCCCTATTGCGGCGAAGAAATCCTTGCCGTAGCAAAGAAATGTAAGCACTGCGGTGAGTGGCTTGACAAAGAGGAAAATGTTGAGACACGAATAGAACCACAATACATTCCTGAGAAAAAACAGGCATTTAAGAAGTGGTGGATTGCAGTTCTCATAATTCTTGCCGTTGTGATAGGATTGTTCGTCGTGTTATCCAAGCATCAGGGCAAGACAGACAAAGACTTGTTGGTAGAAAAAACAGACCCTGTGATAAACTTTGCAGAACCAGATGAAGAGGACGATGCTGCATATCAAAATGAAGACAAGTCTCATTCCCAATCTGCACCCAAGGTCATTGTTTCACCGAAAACGGATGAAGTTACAACAGACAACTATGACACGGAAGAACTTCTGAGTCTTGGTGAAAGCTACGAAAAGGGTATTGGCGTAGAAGAAGACCATGAGACAGCTTTTTTCTATTATGAGAAAGCCGCTAAGACTGGGAATCCTTCCGCACTCAATAAGTTAGGCAACATGTATGCACAAGGCAAGGGTTGCTCAAAGAATACGACCAAGGCTGCAAACTATTATTTGAAGGCTGCAGAAAAAGGGAACAAATATGCACAGCATAACATCGCATTCTGCTATTGGGACGGCAATGGAGTTGAAAAGGATCGAGAAAAGGCAGTGATGTGGATGCGTCGTTCTGCTGCACAAGGATATGAGAAAGCTATTAAGGCATTAAAAATAATGGGAGTTGAATGATTATGGAAGAAACAAAAAGATGTCCCTATTGTGGGGAAGAAATTCTTGCAGTAGCAAAAAAATGCAAGCATTGTGGTGAGTGGTTAGAGACAAAGGAATCTGAAAAGGAGAAGAAAGCCTGTCCTGTCTGTGGGGAGCAGATAGATGTTGATGTTGTAGTTTGCCCTTATTGCAAAGAACTTACACATTTTAAAGATTCACATCAAGAATCCATATTGTCTTCTCAAAATCACAATAATCCAAGTGTGAGTGATGACCGTCATAATATTTTTTGCAAAAATTGTAAAGCATCACTAAGTATTGATGCAGATGCCTGTCCAAATTGCGGAGACAAAGATCCTTTCTACTTCAAAAGAATAAAAAGAATCGAAAATATAACATCTTGGGTTGGAGCAGCTACAGTCCTTGCAATCCAGTATTTTGCAGTAGAATACATGGGTCTAAGAATTAACCTGAAACCTGAATGGTTAGGGTTTGTCTTCTTTATGATAGTATGGTTCATTCTTTGGTACATATTTAGTGTTTTAGTTAGGCGGATATTGTTCCAATCTACTATCAAAGACTATGAGGAAATGATGCAACGACTGTTCGACGACATTGGAGATTCTACTGCCATTGAGCGTTGGAGAGCCAAGGTTGACGATATACTATAACATTTAAATAATTAGTTTATGATGAAAACTACAAATTTGGTACTTTCGTTTATTGCTCTCTTTTTTCTGTACTCATGCAAGCAAATAGTACAATCAAGCATAGAAAGCAGGGTTGAAAACCTGAATGAGAGATGCCCTATCAGATTGGGGAAAAGCGATGTTTTGAAAAAAGTAGAATACAGGAATAATGCCATTTGTTTCTACGTGACAGAAGAAGAGAATGACGTATTCTTTAGCTCATTCACTCCAGAGCAGAAAGAGAAAGCTGAAAACAGTATGAATTTCAAATGCCAAGCAGTTTTCATGTGTCTGACCAACAAAACAGTAAAAGAAGAACTAAATAACATCACCAAAACAATGGGCGATGAAGTTGGTTTAACATTTAGAGTGTTTATCAAGGGAGGGACTTCCAAAAGCATTCTCAAGACAGAATTGACATGGAAAGAGATTCAAGATTTAAATTCAGATGCGTCAGAATGGTAAAATGAAAGTTTAATATGAAACAATTACTAACGTTATTATTCGCATTGACATTGTGCACAGCACCATGTCAGGCACAATTTGGTCTCTTGGGTAAAATATCCAAAAGTGTCAAGACAGCTAAGAAAGCAAAAGAATTGAAACAGATTCGAGACAGCTTGTATAATACAAAAGTTAAGGACATAGGGAAGAATGCCCCGTCCGTTTCGCCAATCGACACAACCAGTGGGGAGTTCAAGAAATCGAAAGCAGAATTTGAACAGAATCTGTATAAAGACAACCCACAACTCAGAAAAATAATGGAGTTGAAAGATAACCCTGAAGCTCTGAGGAAATATATGGAAGAACAGTATGGTGGGATGTCGCAAGAGAAAATGACAAGAAAAACCCTTGAAGATGCAGGTTACAACTTTGACAGCAAGGATGTCCAAGATGCTTATGGAGAAGTACAAAAGATGTCCGGTTTACAAGATGATCCTGTATTAAAAAAAATAATGGAAGAAGGACGGCAGCCAACGATGCAGGAAGCAACCTATCTCAACGAGAAATATGGTACAAGCATTGAATCTGAAGGTATAGAAGCATACAAAGACTCTATAGGGGTGTTTGCACACATAGATGGACTGATGAAACCATTGAGTGTTACCCTTTTAGGAGCTATTACGGATGAGCGTCCTGCAATTGATTTAGAATTAGACGAGCTAAAAAAATATGTAAAGGATTATATCACTTTCATTAAAAAGCCCCTTGCAGATAGAGAAATCGTTGACAGTGTTCAAAACTATACGGTGTACAATCATCGTCATGCAGATGAACAGTTCAATGGTAAAGCAAAATTTACTATTTATTCAAATGAACACACTTTTAAAGAAGGAATGACCGTCAATGATTTACGCAAATCTAATCATTTCATGGAACCTATTAATCCTCAGAATATATTTGTCTTCAAGGTACATAAAGGAATTGCTTGTAGGTATATGGAGTATATGTACACCAAAATCAGTTATAAGCAAAGTGAGTTGATTGATTATCAGTTAGAGTGCCTTTCTTCGAATGGCTATCTTAAAGCGTATGAAGACCAAAAACTCTCCGATGAAGAATTGTTTAAGGCTATCGATACATCAGAATATCAGTTTAAAGCAAAGAAATTTAAGCAGATTTTTCAGAATAATGATAAGTTCATGTATGCTAATGTCATTCCCGAGGCTAAAAATGTAAAGATGACATCCAATGTCCGTAAGGTCGGTGGGCACGTCACGGCTCTTGATATATGTATTGATGCAGAACCTGGAGAATACGCTTTTTTCATCCGAAAGCCAGAAGTTGAAGAGGATCTCAAGCACATAGGAGATGACATTAAGGACGAGAAGGAACGGAAATTTGTTAAGAACGTTGATATTTCGATTTTAACACAAGGTGTCTATTTCTTCACTATCAAGTAAACATCATTAACTTCTAGGTAAATTCTCCACTATCATCTTGCTGATGAAAATAGGTTAGAAGAGATAGTGAAAATTGCTCCGTAAGAAAATCAAATTACTTTCGGAGTAATTTTTGATACTTTCAGAATATCGTGATTATCAGAAAAACCGCAAGAAACTTGCCGGTATCGGCAAAAATTAGTATATTTGCAGCTGAAATCAGCAAAAAAGCTTGCCGATAGGTGGAAATTATGGAATATATATCTGTAGGAGCATTTGCCGAGAAGTATGGTATCTCAGAGCGTACGGCTCGAAATTATTGTGCGAGTGGTAAGATAGAGGGAGCGTTTTTGACGGGAAAGACCTGGAACATTCCCGCTGATGCAGGATTGCCCCAACGCAAAACGGCAAGGGTTCGGATTTCTCCCCTTTTGGCCATACTGAAAGAGCAGAAAGAGATGAAACTGAAAGGCAGTATCTATCATCGGACACAGATAGACCTGACTTACAACTCGAACCATATCGAGGGCAGTAGACTGACTCACGACCAGACGCGATATATCTTTGAAACCAATACCATCGGGATAACCGACGAGGCTATCAGCGTAGATGATATCGTAGAGACGGTGAATCACTTTAGATGTATCGATTACATCATTGACCATGCTGAAGACAAGCTGTCGGAGAACATGCTCAAGCAGCTGCACCAGATGCTGAAAACTGGCACTTCGGACAGTAAGAAGGACTGGTTTGCGGTAGGCGACTATAAACGGTTGGCCAACGAGGTTGGAGGAATGGATACGTGTCCGCCAAAGGAAGTTCATCAGCGGATGAAGGCACTATTGGCTGAATACAATGGGATGAAACGTAAGGCGTTCGAAGATATTCTGGATTTTCACGTACGCTTCGAAAGCATCCATCCCTTCCAAGATGGCAATGGGCGAGTGGGACGTCTTATCATGTTCAAAGAATGTTTGGCAAACGGTATCGTCCCTTTCATCATTACAGACGATTTGAAGATGTTCTATTACAGAGGTTTACGTGAATGGGGACATATTAACGGTTACCTGACTGATACCTGTCTTACCGCACAGGATATGTATAAGGAGTTATTGAGCCATTTTGACTTCCGATTTGCACTATGAAAGTTTCAGAACTTTTTGAACGCTGTGTGGAGCTGGCGGGTGTAGAACCGTCGGCAGGTGCTGTGCGCTATCTGCACGAGACGCTGGTGCTGGCGTGCGCAGAGGCCTTGCGGGGTAGTCGTCAAGGCTTTGGCAATGTCTTTGCACAGGTCGATTATCTGTGCAAACAGCATGGCATCGCGATGCCTGAGCGTATTGCTATCCAGCAGATGCGTCGCCACTCCAATGGTGCAAAAGATTCTAAGCTCCTTTCGCAGGAAGATTGGCGCTATGACATCCGAGCCCTCGCCCTTTTCATCTCTGCCATTTTCCATGAGTATATTCCCCACCAGCTGCTGACGCGTTTGCCAGCAACGGGTAGAGAATACGAGCATCACGCACAGGTTAATCTGCGCTATGTCAGGTGTATCGTCGATAGTTGGGACGACCAGTATATCTATGCCTCTACAGCAGACGGGCCTATTTGCGTTGAAATAACCTCTTCCCTCTTACTTCAGACCTCAGACCTCTCTTCTGGCCTTCAGCTGAACCTGTTGGACTGCCATCGTGAGGGCACGACGATAACACCAGGTCTGATCGTTGTAGAGCCCGACTTCCTGGTCGATATCTCGTCGATAGCAGCCTGTTTCCAGGACTATGGCCATCACCCCATGAGTTATCTGTTCAATCGGCTGAATGCACGACCTAATACGCAACCCATCCTGTTGGGTAACTTCGCCGGTTCAGCACTCGACGACCTCATCAACAGTCCTCAGACACCTTTTGCTGACACCCTGCGCAAGTCGTTCAGCGAACAGGCTCTTCAGTTCTGTACGTGTAGTGGCTTCGACGGTACACGTTTCAAGGTCGATGCCCAACAGCAAGTAGCGAATATCCGTGAGGCTGTAGATATCTTGTTTGAAGACGACAGTCAGCGACAGCGGGCACTGGTGGAGCCCTCGTTTGTCTGCGAATGCTTGGGACTGCAGGGACGTGTCGACCTGATGACTGACGATATGCGCCTGCTGGTGGAGCAGAAAGCGGGCAAGAACTGGAACATCGAACGACTGATGCAGCAGTTGCCACCCGTCAGTCCCTATCCTTACAAGGAAGACCATTATGTACAGTTGTTGCTCTACTACGGCGTGTTGCGCTACAATTTCCAGCTGTCAGCAGACAAGGTGGATATCCGCCTGCTCTACTCCAAATATCCTGCCCGTCAGGGTTTGTTGGTGGTCAACTACTACCAGCAGCTGTTCCGCGAGGCTATTGCCATTCGTAACCAGATTGTGGCTCAGGAGATTCGCATGGCTCGTGAGGGCTTTGCCACCATACTTCCCCAACTGCATGCTGACATCTTGCTTGAAAATCAGACGAAGGCCGATTTCTTCAATAAATATATTCGTGACGAGCGAGAAGCAGCTGTGGCTCCTCTACACCATCTTTCAGAGCAGGAACGGCAATACGTCGAGCGCATGCTGACCTTCGTCTATCGTGAACAGCTGGCCCAGAAGACGGGTGTACAAGAAGGGCAGAGTGGGGCACAGGCTGACCTGTGGAACATGCCTTTGGACGAAAAGCTGGAGACGGGTAGCATCCTGATGGGACCTATCGTGGAGCACGACAGCGAGCATGTGACGCTGAGCATCGATACCAGTCAGGTATTGCCCAACTTCCGTCGTGGCGATATGGTGTATGTCTATCGTTATGACGACCAACCCGATGTGTGCAGCAGTATATTATATAAAGGTGTCATCGAGCAGCTGACGGACACACGGCTCACGCTCCGTCTGAACGAGCGACAGCAGAATCAGCACGTCTTCAGCGAGGGCCACTATGCCGTAGAGCATGCCTCGTCCGACGTTGGCACCACATCTGCCCTGCGTAGCATCCTCTCGTTCTGTCGTGCCTCTGAGGACAAGCGACAACTGCTGTTGGGGCTGCGCGAACCACGCAGAGACACGTCGATAACCCTGTCGCGCAGCTACAATCCGCATTACGACGACATTGTGCTTAAGGCCCATCAGGCCCAAGACTATTTCCTGCTGCAAGGTCCTCCAGGCACCGGCAAGACCTCTATGGCTCTTCGTTTCCTGGTGGAAGAAGAGCTCAACTGTCAACTGTCAACTGTCAACTCTCAACTGTTATTGACCGCCTACACCAATCGTGCTGTCGACGAGATATGCAGCATGTTGGAAGATGCAGGCATCGACTATCTGCGTGTGGGCTACGAGGCCTCGTGCGACCCCCGTTTTGCAGACAGGCTCATCGATAGGGTGATAGCGCGTAATCCACGACTAGACGATATCCGCCAGCAGATACAAGACACACGAGTCATTGTCAGCACCACGTCGATGCTCCAGTCGCGCTCGTTCCTTTTGGAGATGAAGCACTTCTCGGTCTGCATTGTAGATGAGGCCTCGCAAATCCTGGAGCCCAACATCATCGGACTGTTAACATCAGATAGCATCGATCGCTTCATCCTCATTGGTGATCATAAGCAGTTGCCTGCTGTAGTACAGCAACCCGATGACGACCCCTCGTTGCACGACTGTCGTCTGTCGCTCTTCGAACGCTTGCTGCGACAAGAGCATGAGGCAGGTCGCGAGGCATTTACCGCCATCCTGCGTCGTCAGGGACGCATGCATCCGGACATTGCAGCCTTCCCCAACGAGTTCTTCTATGCTCGCGAACAATTGCGGCCCGTGCCTCTGCCTCATCAGGAAGAGACAGAACTCGACTATCGTCAACCCTCAGAAGACCATCTCGACGACCTCCTGAAGCAACATCGTGTCCTCTTCTTCGATTCCTCATTCCACATTCCACATTCCACACTCCACATTCCTCATTCCTCATTCCTCACTTCAGATAAGGTCAACCCTGCTGAGGCTACGCTGGTGGCAGACCTTCTCCGTCGCATCCATCGACAGTATGGTGAGCGCTTCGATGCCGCGAAGACGGTGGGTGTCATCGTGCCCTATCGCAACCAGATAGCTATGATTCGTCGTGAAATCGCGAAGCTGGACATTCCCCAATTGCTCGATATCAGCATCGATACCGTAGAACGCTATCAGGGTTCGCAGCGTGATGTTATCATCTATTCGTTCACCATCCGTCGTCCCTACCAGCTCGACTTCCTCACCGCCAACTGTTTCGTTGAGGATTCGCGCACCATCGACCGTAAGCTGAATGTGGCGATGACGAGGGCCCGTAAGCAGCTGCTGATGACGGGAAAGGCAGATGTTTTACAGCAAAATAGCATTTTTAAGGAGTTAATTCATCGTTATTCCATCTAAAATATGTACCTTTGTCGCCAACTATGGAAAGCGTAGTACTACATAACCTCAGCATAGGATACCAGATCAAGGGCAATGAAAAGGTCGTTGCCAACGGACTGAACGCCACCATTAATCGTGGTGAGCTGACTTGTTTGTTGGGTCGCAATGGTATTGGTAAGTCAACCCTGTTGCGAACCCTGTCGGCCTTCCAGCCTGCGTTGGATGGTGAAGTCATGATGGACACGACACCGCTAACCACGCTGACCGATAAGGAGCGAAGCCGACTTATCGGCATCGTGCTGACGGAGAAGCCCGACGTGCAGAACATGACCATCGAGGAACTGGTGGGTATGGGCCGTTCGCCCTATACCGGTTTCTGGGGAACGCTGGATAGCGACGACAAGGCGATCGTCGACGAGGCCATCCGTCTGGTGGGTGTCGAGTCGCTGAAAGGTCGCATGATCCACACACTAAGCGATGGTGAGCGCCAGAAAGTCATGATTGCCAAGGCATTGGCTCAGCAGACACCGATTATCTATCTGGACGAGCCGACGGCTTTCCTCGACTTCCCCAGCAAGGTGGAGATGATGCAGCTGCTACGCCGTCTGGCCTCGGAGGAACAGAAGATTATCTTCCTCTCCACCCACGATGTCGAACTGTCGTTGCAGTTGGCCGACTGCATCTGGCTGATGGAGCCAGACAGGCTGAATGTAGGAACACCTCATCAGTTGGCTGAGACTGGTGCGTTGAGCCGATTCATAGAACATGACGGTATCACGTTCGACAGAGCAACATTAACCATTCATGTAACGAAATGACGAACTGGCACGGAGACGACATATACCGCTATGACAATCTGGTGAAGATGAACTTCAGCTCCACGACTTGGCAGCATGCTGACCATTCGGCGCTGAAAGAGCATCTGATGGAGCGTTTCCAGCTCGTCAATAACTACCCTGAGCCACAGCCGCAGCAATTGGAGCGTCTGATAGCCAGCAAACTGGGTATTTCGCCCAATGCCGTGATGGTGACCAATGGGGCTACGGAAGCCATTCATCTGATAGCCCGTCTGTTTCATCACAGTGCCTCCATCATTCCACAGCCCACCTATTCGGAGTATGCCAATGCCTGTCGTATCAACAAGCATATCATTTCCAGCGAGAGCAGCGAGGAACTGTTGGAAATGCCCAAGGACCGCGTCTACTGGATTTGCAATCCTAATACGCCCTCAGGTAATGTGCTGATGAAGGGATTCGTCGATTATGTGGTCAGACGCTCGCCACGCTATACCTTTGTGGTAGACCAGTCATTGGAGGCCTATACGAGGGAACCGCTGTTGGTGCCAAGCGAAGTGCAGACATTATCCAACCTGATAGTGCTTCACTCGATAGGCAAGACCTATGGGGTGCCTGGACTACGATTGGGTTACATCACGGCCCACCCCAGCACCATTCAGTTGTTACGCCAGTTGCAGAGCCCCTGGCCTATCAACGTCTTGGCTGCTGAGGCCGGAAAATTCCTGATCAGCAAGGGACAGCCAGCCATAACCGATCTGGATGGCTATCTGCAGGAGACGGAACGCTTGCGCACGGCTTTACGGAAAGTAGCTGGCGTCAGGGTGTTCGAAACCAAGACCAGCTATATGCTTTGTGAGCTGATGGCAGGAACATCAACAGGACTGAAAGATTACTTGATTCATCAGCATGGCATCTTGATTCGCGACTGCCAGAATTTTGATGGATTGACCAATCGCCTGTTCCGTGTGTCCACCCAACTTCCAGAAGAGAATGATACCCTGGTGGCGGCTATTCAGCAGTATATGAACGGCTTAAATGCCCAATAACACGAAAAAAGATGCAAAAAATTTGCAGGATTCACGGAAAATGTGTAATTTTGCAGCGTTCAGAGGAATGAGGGGCTTTACGAAGCCTCTCATTCTTGTTTTAATTAACAAACAATTTATGATAGACAAGAACGTCATTAAGACAACAGTTGAAGAATGGTTGGAGCAGAACGACTACTATCTGGTAGACGTAGAGATGACTCCCGACGATCGTATTGTAATTGAGATTGACCATGCTGATGGAGTATGGATTGAGGATTGTGCCGACTTGAGCCGCTTCCTTCAGGAGAAGTTGGGCGAGGAGCTTGGCGATTATGAGATGGAAGTAGGTTCTGCTGGTATCGGACAGCCCTTTAAGGTGATACAACAATATCGCAATCATATAGGCAAGGAAGTAGAAGTGTTGCAAAAGGACGGCCAGAAAGTGCAAGGACTCCTGAAGGAGGTTAGCGAAGACGGCTGCCAGTTTGTAGTAACAACGAAAGAGAAGCAGCATGTGGAAGGCAAGAAGCGTCCTGTGCTGGTGGATGTCGACAAGGTTTTCGCCATCAGCGAGATAAAGTATTGCAAATATCAGTTGAACTTTAAATAACTTCGTAAAAACAAAAAATACTAAATATAATTATGGCAACAAAGAAAGAGAAAGCCCCCTCAATGATTGAGACCTTTCAGGAATTTAAAGAGACAAAGAACATTGACCGTACAACTCTGGTTAGCGTGCTGGAAGAGAGCTTCCGCAATGTGATTGCCAAGATGTTCGGTTCTGACGAGAACTACGACGTGATTGTCAACCCAGACAAGGGTGACTTCGAGATTCACCGTAACCGTATCGTGGTAGCCGATGGAGAGGTGGTTGACCAGAACAAGGAGATCAGCCTGTCAGAGGCTCAGAAGATTGAGCCCGACTACGAGATTGGCGAGGAAGTTTCTGAGGAGGTGGACTTCCAGAAGTTTGGCCGTCGTGCCATTCTGAACCTGCGTCAGACTCTGGCTTCGAAGATTCTGGAACTGGAGCACGACTCCTTGTATAATAAATATAAGGACAAGGTCGGACAGATAGTTTCTGCTGAGGTTTACCAGATGTGGAAGCGTGAGGTGCTGCTCATCGATGATGAGGGTAATGAACTGCACTTGCCTAAGGCAGAGCAGATTCCTGCCGACAACTATCACAAGGGTGAGACCGTTCGTGCTATCGTCAAGGAGGTACAGAACGAGAACAACAATCCCCGCATCATTCTTTCGCGTACCAGTCCTCTGTTCTTGGAGCGCATGCTGGAGGCCGAGGTTCCTGAAATTCAGGATGGTCTGATCACCATTCGCCGCATTGCCCGCATGCCTGGTGAGCGTGCCAAGGTGGCTGTCGAGAGCTACGACGACCGTATCGATCCCGTAGGAGCCTGTGTAGGTGTAAAGGGAAGCCGTGTGCATGGCATCGTTCGTGAGATGTGCAATGAGAACATCGACGTGATCAATTACTCCAGCAATATGCAGCTCTTCATCCAGCGTGCATTGTCACCTGCTAAGGTAACCAGCATCACTCTGAATCCCGAGGAGCATAAGGCTGAGGTTTACCTGCAGCCCGAGGAGGTTTCACTGGCTATCGGTAAGGGTGGTCTGAACATCAAGCTGGCCTCCATGCTGACAGAATATACTATCGACGTATTCCGTGTGGTCAACGAGAACGAAGCCGACGAGGATATCTACCTCGATGAGTTTGCTGACGAGATTGACCAGTGGATTATCGACTCTATCAAGGCTATTGGTCTGGATACTGCCAAGCAGGTACTCAATGCTCCGCGTGAGATGCTCATTGAGAAGGCTGACTTGGAGGAAGAAACTGTCGACCATGTACTGGAAGTACTCAATGCAGAGTTTGAGTAATTATTAATTATCAATTATCAATTTGAATAGATGGGAGTAAGATTAAATAAAGTATTATCTGAACTGAATATAGGACTTCAAACGGCAGTTGATTTCCTAAAGAACAAGAAAGAGCTTGGCGAGGTCAAGGACGAAATGACCCCTAACACCAAGATTTCGGATGAGCAATATCAGGCTTTGGTCAATGAGTTCAACGGTGACAAGACCTTGAAGTCACAGGCTGAGATGATGTTCACCAAGAAAATCAAGGAGAAAAAGGTGGAAAAGGTCGAGAAACAGCCTGAGATGGCTGTGACCAAAACCGAGGAAATGTTGGGACAGCGCCCACAGCTGAAGACGCTGGGCAAGATTGATCTCAACGAAGTGGGTAAGCCTAAGGCTGCCGCTCCTGAGACAAAGCCAGCTGCGCAGGAGCCTGTTGTAGAAGAGAAGCCCGAACCTGTTGTGGAGGAAGCTGCCGAGACCCCACAGCCCATGGTTGAAGTAGAAGAACCCGTAGTAGAGGAACCTCAGGAACCCGCTGTTGCAGAAGAGCCTGCAGAGGAGCTTGAGAAGCCTAGTCTGGCTAAGACTCCTGGTGATGCCAAGGTGGCTCAGAATACCCCACAGCTCAACGTGCTGGGTAAGATAGACCTGGACTCGCTGAACCAGAGCACTCGTCCGAAGAAGAAATCGAAGGAGGAGCGTCGTAAGGAGCGTGAGGAGAAGGCCGCTGGAGAGCGCAAGAAGCGCGAGCGTATCCGTACTGACAAGGTGGATATCGAAGCAGCAGCCAAGCAGGCTAACCAGCAGAATAAGAAAAATCAGAACAAGCAGTCTAATCAGCAGCAACAGCAGCAGGGTGGTAAGAAGAACAAGAAGAACCGTCCTGTGAAGCCGCTGGAGGTGGACGATGAGGCAGTAGCACGCCAGGTTAAGGAGACGCTGGCCCGCCTGACTTCGAAGACCAACCAGAACAAGAAGGGTGCCAAGTATCGTAAGGAGAAGCGTGATGCCGTTGCTGAGCGCATGAACGAGGAGATGGCAGCCGAGGCAGCTGAGTCGAAGGTGCTGAAGCTGACCGAGTTTGTGACCGTTTCCGAGCTCGCCACGATGATGAACGTGGGTGTCAACCAGGTCATCGGAACGTGTATGTCTATCGGCATCATGGTATCTATCAACCAGCGCCTGGATGCAGAGACCATCAATATCGTGGCTGATGAGTTCGGATTCTCTACTGAGTATGTCAGCGCAGAAGTACAGAACGCCATCACAGAGGAGGAAGACGATGAGAACGACCTGATTAGCCGCGCACCTATCGTTACGGTGATGGGTCACGTCGATCATGGTAAGACGTCGCTGCTCGACCACATCCGCAATACCAATGTGATTGCTGGTGAGGCGGGTGGTATCACACAGCACATTGGTGCTTATAATGTGACATTGAAGGACGGCCACAGCATTACCTTCCTCGACACCCCTGGTCACGAGGCCTTCACGGCTATGCGTGCCCGTGGTGCTCAGGTGACGGATATTGCCATTATCATCATCGCTGCCGACGACTCTGTGATGCCTACCACCAAGGAGGCTATCGCTCATGCTCAGGCCGCCAACGTGCCAATGGTGTTCGCTATCAATAAGATTGATAAGCCAGGTGCTAACCCTGATAAGATTCGTGAGGACTTGGCCAACATGAACCTGTTGGTGGAAGACTGGGGTGGTAAGTACCAGTGCCAGGAGATTTCTGCCAAGAAGGGACAGGGCGTCTATGAGCTGTTGGAGAAAGTACTGTTGGAGGCTGAGATGCTCGACCTGAAGGCCAACCCCAACCGCAAGGCTACAGGTTCTATCATCGAGAGCTCACTCGACAAGGGTCGCGGCTACGTGTCTACCGTCCTCGTATCGAATGGTACGCTGAAGGTGGGCGACGTCGTGATTGCCGGTACGGCCTGGGGTAAGGTGAAGGCGATGTTTAACGAGCGCAACCAGCGTATCGAGAAAGCTGGTCCTGCTGAACCTGCTATCATCCTGGGTCTGAATGGTGCTCCTACTGCTGGTGACTCGTTCCACGTGATGGAGTCGGAGCAGGAGGCCCGTGAAATCGCCAATAAGCGTATCCAGTTGCAGCGTGAGCAGAGTCTGCGTACCACCACTAAGCTGGGTCTCGACGAGTTGTCACATCGTATTGCTCTGGGTGAGTTCCACGAATTGAACATCATCGTGAAGGGTGATACCGACGGTTCTATCGAGGCACTCTCTGACTCATTCATCAAGCTCTCTACGGAAAAGGTACAGGTCAACGTCATCTCGAAGGCTGTAGGTCAGATTTCTGAGAACGACGTCATGCTGGCCAGTGCTTCGCAGGCTATCATCGTCGGCTTCCAGGTACGTCCTTCTGCTGATGCCCGTCGACTGGCTGAACGCGAGGGTGTGGAAATCAACACCTACTCGATCATCTACGATGCTATCGACGAGGTGAAGTCGACGATGGAGGGTATGCTCGACAAGGTGAAGAAGGAAATCGTCACTGGTGAAATTGAGGTGAAGCAGGTGTTCAAGATATCGAAGGTGGGTACCGTTGCCGGTGGTCTGGTGATCGACGGCAAGGTGCACAACAAGGATAAGGCCCGTGTGGTTCGCGACGGTATCGTCGTACACACTGCTCCTATCGATGCCTTGAAGCGCTACAAGGATGATGCCAAGGAAGTGGCAACCGGTTTGGAGTGCGGTATCTCATTGGTTAACTTCAACGATATCCAGGTCGGTGATATCATCGAGACCTTCACGGAGATTGAGGTAGAGCAGAAACTGTAATGAGCAACGAGTTTGTCAAGCAGGTGGCTGAGCAAAAATATGAGTTTGGCTTTACCACCGATGTACATACAGAAATCATCGAGAAGGGCCTGAACGAGGATGTCGTCAGGCTCATCTCTGCCAAAAAGGGGGAGCCCGAGTGGATGCTCGAGTTCCGCCTGAAAGCTTTTCGCTATTGGCAGCAGCAACAGGAACCTAAATGGGGACATGTGCATGTGCCGCCAGTAGATTATCAGTCCATCAGCTATTATGCCGACCCTACCGCCAAGAAAGCCACAGTTCCCGACGGTTCTCCGTCGGTCATTGACCCTGAGCTCGAGAAGACCTTCGACAAGTTGGGCATCCCCCTCGAGGAGCGTCTGGCACTGAGTGGCAATACGGCTGTAGATGCTATTATGGATAGTGTCTCCGTGAAGACGACCTTCAAGGAGAAGCTTCGCGAAAAAGGTGTCATCTTCTGCTCCATTGGTGATGCCATCAAGGAGCACCCTGACTTGGTGCGCCAGTATCTGGGCTCTGTAGTGCCTTATCGCGACAATTTCTATGCTGCCCTGAACTCGGCTGTGTTCAGCGATGGTTCTTTTGTATATATCCCCAAGGGGGTGCGCTGTCCGATGGAGCTTAGCTCTTATTTCCGCATCAATGCTAGGAATACAGGTCAGTTTGAGCGCACGCTGATTATTGCCGATGACGACTCATACGTGAGCTATCTCGAAGGCTGTACAGCACCCATGCGCGACGAGAACCAGCTGCATGCTGCTATCGTTGAGATTATCGTGATGGATCGTGCGGAGGTGAAGTATTCTACCGTACAGAACTGGTATCCTGGCGATGAGAACGGCAAGGGTGGTGTGCTGAACCTGGTGACGAAACGTGGCGACTTGCGTGGTGTGGACTCTAAACTCTCCTGGACTCAGGTGGAGACGGGATCGGCTATCACGTGGAAATATCCCTCTTGCGTCCTGCGAGGTGACAATTCGCAAGCTGAGTTTTATTCTGTAGCTGTGACGAATAATTATCAGGAGGCCGATACAGGTACCAAGATGATTCATATTGGCAGGAATACCAAGTCGACCATCATCTCGAAGGGTATCTCGGCAGGACACTCGCAGAACTCGTACCGCGGACTGGTACGTGCTGCAGCTACAGCAGAGAATGCTCGTAACTATAGTTCTTGCGACTCGCTGTTGCTGGGGTCTGAGTGTGGTGCACATACCTTCCCTTATATGGATGTGCATAACGACTCGGCAATCTTTGAACATGAGGCTACTACTTCGAAAATCTCTGAAGACCAGCTCTTCTATTGTAACCAGCGTGGTATTCCCACTGAGCAGGCTGTAGGCCTCATCGTCAATGGCTATGCCAAGGAGGTTATTCAGAAGTTGCCTATGGAATTCGCTGTTGAGGCTCAGAAACTCCTCAGCGTATCGCTTGAAGGAACTGTAGGATAATTCTGATATATGAAAAAGCTATTGGTATTGCTCTGTGCGATTTGCTGGCAGGCGGTAATGCTAGCAACAGGCGTCTTCAACGTCAAGGACTATGGTGCTAAGGGTGATGGACACACACTTGACTCGCCAGCTATTAATGCTGCAATAGAAGCTGCGGTGATAGCGGGTGGAGGACAGGTGCTGTTGCCTGCTGGTACTTATCTCAGTGGCAGCATTCGTCTGAAGTCTAATATTGATTTGCACCTCTCAGCAGGCTGTACGTTACTGGCTGCTCCGGCCTCTATGAAAGCCTACGATGAGAGTGAATCGTTTGGTGGATTCCCAGAATACCAAGATGGTGGGCATACCTATTTTCATAACTCTCTTATCTGGGCTGAGGGGGAGAAAAATATCTCCATAACAGGTCATGGAATGATTGATGGCAAGGGGTTGACACGGAAGGATACGGAGAAGGCTGGCAATGTGCAAGGAGGCTCTATAGGAACAGGCGACAAGGCTGTTGCCTTGAAACGATGTCGACAAGTAACCATCCGCGATATTACGATCTACCGAGGAGGTCATTTTGGCATCATCATGACTGGGTGTGACCTTTCTACGATTGACAATGTCACTATAGATACCAATCGTGATGGATTCGATATTGACTGCTGTAAATATATGACTATCACCAACTGTCGCATCAATACGCCCCACGACGATGCACTGGTGCTGAAGTCAAGCTATGCTTTGAAGCAGCCTGTTCTTTGCGAGCATATTGCTATTAGCAACTGTAATATCACAGGTTTTAAGTGTGGTACGCTGCTTGATGGCACATATCAGCCAGAGCCTGTAGGCTGGGTTTGTGGGCGTTTTAAGCTTGGAACGGAGTCGAATGGCGGTTATCGTAATATTTCGCTCACTAATTGTACATTCATGTATTCCAGCGGTCTGGCTTTCGAAGAGGTTGACCAAGGGCGGATGGAGAATATTGTTGTCAGCAATATTACGATGAGCCATGTTCATCATTACCCTATTTACATCACGACAGGCTGTCGTAACAGAGGGCCCAAGGAGGTGACCCGCATGAGCTCGGCCCGTGACATCCAGATATCTAATGTTGTGGCTGACGATTGTGACTCACTCTGCTCTATTATTGTAACAGGAATGAAGACCGAACCCATTAGGGGTGTTTGGCTGAACAACATCCGATTATACTTTAAGGGTGGTGGAACACGTGATTTGGTGAATAAAGACTATCGCGAACAGGCTACCCACTATCCAGAACCTAAGTTCGCAGGATGGACACCAGCCTATGGACTATATGCTCGTCATGCGGAAGATCTTCATGTTAATGATGTCACATTCCGATATGAACGCCCCGATTATCGACCACCTGTTGTGCTTGACGATGTAAGACGGGTCACTATCCAAGATTTGGATGCTCCTACGGAGGATGGCATCAAGCAAATAGTAACATTCCGTTCTTCAGACGTTAAAATCAAATAGAAGCCTCTATGAAACGCATCATTCTTAGACAGCTTGTTTGCTGTGCATCAGCTCTCTTTCTCGTGGCGGGTTGCTCATCTAGTCGTCATATCCAGCGCAGCCAGGTGGTGCCCCAAGGCACTTATTCACTGCCCGTTATGGAGACGACTGACGTTCATGGAACACTGGTGAATACCTCGACGGGTACGAACCACTATCGCTTGGCTTATATTGCTGATAAGGCCAACGATATACGTGGACGAGGCGCAGACTATGATACCCAGAAGCTTTTGTTGCTTGATGGTGGTGACATCTATCAAGGTACCGTCTTGTCGAATATCCGTCGTGGTCAGCCCATGTATGTGGCGTTTGACAAGATGGATTACGATGCCGTAGCATTGGGTAACCATGAGTTCGACTGGGGTTTCGAGACGATGGTTGACAACGATGCAACGTTGCTTGGCTACGAGTTTGACGGTAAACGGAGTGACAATACTGTTCCCGTCCTGTGTGCCAATCTTTACCGTCATGGTAAGCGAACCCATACAACACGCGATTATATCGTTTTGGATAAGCAGGCCACCAGTGCCGATGGTCATCGTGTCAAGGTCAGGGTAGGAGTCATAGGAATGGCTCATTACCAAGCCAAGAGCATGTTTGTCCATCAGTTTGTCGATAAGGGCTACGAAATCCCTATTGACTATTCACGGATTAACGCGATAGCCGACTCGCTGGAACGCAGTGGCAGTTGTGATGCTACGGTGCTGCTGGTTCATGGTCAGGCTGATGAGGCTGCCGAGGCGTTGGGTCAGCAGTCTGTCATCGATCTGGTGCTGGGTGGTCATAGTCATAAGAATATGTGTGACTCCACAGCATGGGGACTGCCTTATCTGCAGGGTAAGGCGTATGGCATGTCCTATTCCTATGCCGAACTGACGTTCCAAGTTGATGCTATGGGTAAGCTTACGTTTGCTCATGTGGGCAACTGTCGTAATCTGGAGGTTGATGGCAAGAAAGATACGCGCAATGTTGCCGGCGAGAATGCTGACGATCTGGAAGCAGACATCCTGGCTTTGTCCGATAGTGCTATCCTGCATGTTAAACCCATGCTCGAGAAAGTCATCGGACACATCAATGTTGACTTGGTGCGCAACTATAATAACATTGACGACAGTCTGGCACTTCCACATAGTGGTGGACGAGCCTCTACGATGGGCAACTGGATGAGTGACCTGGTACGACGGATAGGCGATGCCGAGATAGGCTTTGTCAACAACGGAGGTGTCCGCACATCGTTCCCTCTCGATGGAGCACCTACGCGTAACATCACCGTCTCGAACGTCTACGAGATGTTTCCCTTCGACAATCTTATCTACGTCTATGAACTGACCTATGCCGATTTCCTCAAGCTCATGGAGTATTCGATGACTAAGAGTGGAGCCATGCTATTGTCGCGTATGGTAGGCATCGACTGTTACCTCACCGTCAATGATGATGAGAGCTATACGCTGCGCTCATTGGTCAAGGATGGCACCACCATCTATGCTGATGGTCAATGGGCTGAGGGATGGACCGACCGAACCATACGTGTGGCTGTCAGCCAGTTTGTAGCTACAGGCGACCGTGTCGACAAGGCGACAGGATTGCACAATCCCCTGGTGAAGTGGAATAATACTCCACGACTAAAAAGTAAGGACTCCGTCGACAACGAGAATGCCGTACGTGTCCTTACTGAAGAGGCTAAACGTAATGGAGGGCTTATCTCTGTAGACACAGCCCCCCATTTCATAGTAGCGCAATAAAACTAGTTCTATTTGAAAATCTTCTGAGCAAACTCGGTCAGATAGATACGCCAGTTGCGCCAGATATGACCTCCATCGGTCTCCAGATACTCGTAGGGATAACCCTTCTCGTCGAGATATTTGCGGAGGTCGGAATTTTGCTGGTAAAGGAAATCAGTCTTACCGATGGCAATCCAGTAGAGGGCAGGCTTGCTGGCAAAGAGTCGGGCTAGCTGTTTTTGCACCTCTGTATTCTCTTGCAGCAGCTGGTAGAACGACTTCGTGCGATCACCGGAGATATGCAGGCCAGCGGAGAAAAGACCGATATAATTGAAGGTGTCAGGATAGCGCTTCGATGTGGCGAAGGTATGCCCGCCACCCATCGACAGTCCACAGATGGCACGGTTCTTCTTGTTTTTAGCCACCTTATAATGACTCTCCACATACTTCACGATATCCATAAAGCTCTCATCCATAGTGGCAATAGCTTTCTGGTTGACGCTGCCCATAAACGTAGGCTGATACATGCCGCGTGACCATTCACCAGGAGCAGCCTGACAGTCGGTATTGCCATTCGGCATCACGACAATCATGGGCTTGGCCTTACCCTTCGCAATCAGATTGTCAAGAATCTGAGCGGCACGGCCTAACTCGCTCCAGGCATTTTCGTCGCCTCCGGCACCATGCATCAGATACAGTACGGGATAGTTAGAGCCTTTATCGTAACCAGCAGGTGTATAGATGGTCATGCGACGGTGCATCTTCAGCGTAGGGCTATCGTACCACACCTTGGCCAGATTGCCGTGCTTCACCTCGTTAACGCGATAGGTGTCACCCTTGTCTCCCTGCTTCTCACTGACGATAAAGATATTCGAGAACGATACGATGTCGCGGTTCACATAGATATTGGCAGGGTCCTTCACGCCCGTCATGCCGTCAATGTTAAAGGTGTAGCTGTAGAGCTCTGGGGCTAGTTTACTGGTGGTATAGCTCCAAATACCATCTTTACCTTCTGTGAGCTGCGCCACGCCAGGCTGTTCAACGGTGCCGAAGCCAGGCACTTCTATCTTCGTGGTTGGCAGGAAGTCACCAGTCACCTCCACCTTTATAGCTTTGGGGGCAAAGAGGTTGAATGTGACAGTGCCATCGGCATTGACTACTGGTGATTGTACGTTGGCACCCTGGAAGAGTTTCTCCTGTGCTACTGCCGAAACAGCGCAAATGGCGCATAAGGCGATGGAAAGAATCTTTTTCATTGATATGATCAGTTAGATAATTATTTCTTAAGTCCTTAAAGGAAAAAATTGCAGGCATCTATACAGGTGCCTGCAATTAATTGAAATAAATAATGTGTGATTACTCGGCAGCGGGAGTCTCAGGAACGATACAAGCATTCTCAAGACCTGACTTCTCAATCTCACCAGCACCAGTGTTCTCGTCGTCGAAGGAAACGAGGTTGCCAGAGGCTGTCCAGTTCTCTTTCTTGTTGATTCTGCCAGCGCAGAAACCTACGAGGAACTCGTTCTTCTTACCGCAGTTGTTAACAACGTTGTCCTTTACTACGTAGTACTGCCAAGCCTGGTTGTTCTGTCTCAGTGTGCAGAGGGTCTTACCATTTGAAATGCAGGTAAGAACGGATTGTGTAACAGTAAAGGTGTGTTTAGCATCAGCATCAGTTGTCACCTGAGCAAGATTGCTACCTGACTGTGTGCTGAACAGACCGCCATTTGACCATGATGTTTCTTTGGATGCACCAATCATGCTCTGATCGATAGTAACATTCAGAGGCAGACCACCACCATTGAAGTCAATAATGGTCTTGCCAGTAGTGCCGCCAAAGTCGATGACACAGTGGTCGATATTGAACTCATTAATCAGATACTTCTGCTTGTTGGCATAGAACAACGAATTCTTCAGACCTATGATAGAGGAATTAATAAGAGAAATCTCATCTACCTCATAAGCTCCAGCATCATTCAAGCCTTCAGTGGGAAGGGTATTCATCTTGATGAACGGAGTGGAAACCCCAGAAACTTCAAAGGCTACATTTTCCAAAATCAGACTTGAAGTGGTAACGAAGCCTGCCTTAGCTATAATTCCTGCAGGTTTAGCTCCCTCAGCAGTGCGAATTTTGAGAGGCTCATTCAGCTGAATTTCCTCGGCCATTGTGATCTCAGCACTTGCAGGCAGAGTCAATACACCGTTTTCTGCATATTTGTCAATGAGAACGCTCAGGTCGGCTTTGTTGGCAATGTCATATGCAAGGGCATCTACAGTTGCATCACCTGCATTGTCTTCCTTTGAGCAGGACTGAAGTCCGAAAGCGCTTACCAGCATGAGGGCTGCGCCGAAAATAAAACTTTTTTTCATCATGATTTTGTTTTAAATTAAAAATTATGTTTTAGAAGTTGTTTGCGTGTATTATGCGGTGCAAATTTAAATATTATCCTTGAATTAACCAAATTTTTAAAAGTTTTTGTTTGAAAAATGTCCTTATCGTTGTTAAAAAGATATGAAATTCTTTGTTTAATTCCCGCTTATTCGTATCTTTGCAGGCGAAAAGGAGATTAAATCAATGATGAAATAACGTTTAACATTTAAAAATCAATAAAGTTGTTATGAAGAAAATTTGTGTTTTTGGAGGCCTTTTTGTACTGATGTGTACACTGGTAGGCTGTGATGGAAAGACTAAGAGTAATCCCGAGGCTGACTCGCTGCGTTCTGAACTGAGAGCCCAGATGGAGGCTATGGACGAGATGAGTCTCTTCCTGGATGCTGTCAATGTGAGCATGGATAGTGTGATTGGCATGGAAGGTGGAATCCTGCGTACCTCTGGCGAGAGTCCTCTTTCGCAGAAGGAGCAGATCAAGCAGAATATCGAGTCATACAAACTTATTTTGCAACAGCAGCATGAGCGTCTGGACGTTCTGGAGAAGAAGCTGAAGGACAGCAATGCTTATGCTGGTAAGATGCAGAAGACGATAGCTGCCCTGAAGAAGCAACTGGAGGAGAAGGATCAGGCTATTGTCAATCTGACTACCGAACTGGAGCAGCGTAACTTCGACATTGCAGCGCTGAAAGAGAATGTACAGAGACTGAATATTGAGGTGGCTGATCTTGTAGAGGATACAAGAGCTAAGTCTGACTCTATCGACAAGCAGGACGCACAGCTCAATGAGGCATACGTATTCATTGGCTCTAAGAAGGAGTTGAAGGCTGCTGGCCTGGCTCAGGGCGGTACCTTGTTTAAGAAGCTGAAGTTCGACGCTTCGAATGTAGATAAGAAGTTGTTCCAGAAGATTGACATCCGCAAATCTACGAAGTTCACTATTCCTGACGACGATGCAGAGGTGCTGACTCAGATGCCTGCCGATTCGTATAAGATTACGAAGACTGGTGACGATTCCTCAGAGTTGATTATTACCGATCCGGCTCAGTTCTGGAGCGTGACACGCGTGCTGGTTATCAGATATTAATTAGGTCTATCCCAAATAATGAGGGGGATGTGTCAATCTATAGGCACATCCCCCTTTTTGCTATGATGATGTTGTTTAGTTCATAGCGAAGAACAAACCATCGTTGGCTGCCATGCGAGCCTCGGCAACGCCAGCCTCGTTGAGGGTGAAGTTCTTGGTCTCGCCATTGATTCTAGCCTGGATGGTACCATCGCTGTTGAAGCGGAAGATCTCCTTCTGAACGCCATCCTGCTCCATTGACCATGAGTCGTTCTCTACGTTGTGGATGAAGTAGGTAATCTCGCCAGTAGGAGCTTTGATTTCATAACCATTCTTCAGGGTGGTTACTGCATAGTAGCGACCATCCTGACCCATTACCTGCTGGGTCTTGCCGATGTTATTGGCTGCAACAGGGTTGTTACCAGACCAGAACTCGATGCTGTTCAGCACCAAGACATCGGCCAACGTGCAAAGTGTACCTGCGATGGGAACGAGGATAAGGCCAGCAATGGCATTGACATACTTGTTGTCTGTCATGTGATTCTGCCAGCTAATATACTTATTCCATAGACCGTATTGGCCAACGAAACATGAACTGAACAGGAAACTTCCTGCGAGGAGGCATACTGCCACTTTCAAACTGATTTTTTTCATAACTGTTTAATTGTTTAATGGTTTTATGTTTAAATAAAAAATAGATTCTGGTCCCATGCAGAACAGCAGGTCAAGGATGCTCAGATTGGGTTGGAAACCATGTTTGCGACTGAAGACCTGCCAATATTCCTTTGACTTGAAGTCGGGGTCTGGCTGAGGGTGTTTGGCATTGATAACGTTACGGTAGTCGTTAGGGTGCTCTTGTACATATTCCTTACTGTATTCCACCTCTGGATGGATATCGATGAGCTGGCATATTGTTTGTCGAATCTCCTCATTGAATTCGATCAAGAAGGTGTATTTCTTTTCGAAGAAAGGACGGATGTCGTCAGCGTAATAGTCAAAAAAAGGACTCTCGCTATAGGCGCTCTGCAGCGCATTCCAATGGATGCGTCGCCACTGGTTGTGGTCGCTGATGCGCAGGTCTTTTACCAACGTCTTTTCGTCAGTATGCTCAACAGGTACTGTCAGTGCCTGCTGTCCGTTAGCTGTAGCAATGATACAGCGATTGCGGTAGGTCTGTTTCTGGTAGGAGTCATGTTGCTCAACGAGACAACGGTCAAAGCTGCAAAGTTTCTGATACCACTGTATGGGACCGAAATAGGTAGTCTGAAGCAGAGCTGTTGTCATTGCAGTCGGATGTTTTTGCGATTATACAATACCGTGACAACACGTCCAATGATATTACGCTCGGGGATAAATCCCAAATGTCGAGAGTCTGCAGGGTTATTGGGGTTGATGGCCTCCAGCCAGTAATAGTCGCTTTTGGCGCAGTTGACGAGTCCTGGCACCAGCAATGGTCCATTCTGTGTGAGGATAGTGTCGCCAGGCGTGGCAGTACAACGTGCTATCATCAAGCCTGATGGAGCATTTTCAGGAATCGTAAAGGCTACGATGTCGCCCTTTTCAACAGGTTGGCGCATCAGTCGACTGTAGGGTAGCAGTCCTTTACCTTCAATACGCATCCCATAGCTACAGCGATTGATGAGCAGACAATCGCCGTTCCTGAAGAGTGGCGACAACCCATTACCATTGACGCTGTGTGTCGAAACGACTAAGGTACGTACTATTAGCATCAGTGCGAATGCTGATGCGAACGATATCACGTACTTTAGCCATTTAGCCATCCTCTCTAAGTTCTAAACTATTTAATGTTGTCGACAAAACGGAATAGCCGATTCCAGCGGATGCCACCGAAACCACTACGGTCAGGGTCTGAACTCCACCAGATGAAGATGGGCTTGCCCACAATGTGGTCTTCAGGTACGAAGCCCCAATAGCGGGAGTCGAGCGAGTTGTGGCGATTGTCACCCTGCATCCAGTAGTAGTCCATCTGGAAGGTGTACTTCGTCGTCTCCTTGTCGTTGATGTATATCTTACCATCCTTGACCTCCAGCTTATTACCTTCGTAGGTGCGGATAGGACGTTCGTAGATGGGCAGGTTCTTCAGTGTCAGGTCGATGCTCTTGCCCTTGGCGGGAATCCAAATGGGACCGTAGTTGTCACGCGTCCAGTGCAGGTTGCCGTTCAGCGGGTAGGTATCTAGGTCACTGGCCTCTGTATTCAGTTCCACTTTCTCAGCGATCTCACGTCTCTTAAGTTCCTGTGCTGCGAAGTTGGTCAGCGGCATGTAGCCCTGCGTATTCAGACTGGTCAGGTCTTCCATCGTGATGCCCAGTTCCTTCATGGTGTCGTCGTCCAAGCGCTGCTTCAGCTTCACGTGATAGGTATACTGCACGTTGTCGGGCTCCTTGTTGGCCTTACCGTCAATATAGATGACACGATCCTTGATCTGCAACGTCTGACCAGGCAGACCGACACAGCGCTTTACATAGTTTTCACGACGATCTGTAGGACGGGTGTCTATCATGCCATACTCCTGTTGGTTCTGTACAATAGCCTGACGTCCAGCCTGATAGATGGTATTGAAATATAGGGGCAACTGCTCTTGTGTCAACGAGTCAGGATTGGGACGCTCAGGATAAATCTGATAACCCATCTGGTAGCACATCTGATAGAAGTCGTAGGCTTGATAGCGAGGATCCGAACAAATCGTATCGCCAGCGGGATAGTTGAATACCACGATGTCATTCAGGTGTATCTTACCCAAGCCCTTCACACGACGATAGTCCCAATGGGGCCACTCGATGTACGACTTACATTCGAATAAGGGCAGGGTATGCTGTGTCAAAGGCATCGTCAATGGCGTCTCAGGGATGCGAGGCCCATATGATACTTTCGAGACGAAGAGGTAGTCGCCCGTCAGCAGGGATTTCTCCAGCGAGCTCGATGGGATGACGTAGTTCTGGAAGAAGAACAGATTGATGAAGTAGACGGCTACGAGTGCAAACACTAATGCGTCGACCCACGACATTACCCAGCGTACAGGACCTTCGGCATCCTTCCACCACTGCCATCTGATTTTCTTGGTGATGTAGACGTCATAGATGAAAGGAATGACCAGCAAGCCCCACCATGACTCTACCCAGTAGAGGAATAGCAAGTAACATACCAGCACAGCGATGAACTTTGCCCACTGCACTTTCATATTCAGTTTTTTCTTTTTCTCCATATGATTTCTCTAATCGCTAAACTCTAAACGTTAAACTAAAAAGAAAACATATCGCTGATGGTCAGCAGACCCTGATGCTCTTTGGTGTACTCTGCAGCCAGCACAGCTCCTAAGGCAAAGCCCTGACGCGAGTGGGCATCATGGGTGATGGTGATGATATCTGCCTCCGAGTCGTAGCGCACAGTATGGATGCCAGCCACCTCACCACGACGGATGTGGTCGATACGCAGCATCTTGGGGTCGGTGGTATCCTCTGCCCAAGCCTCCTTGCGGTCGATGTTCTCCAGGATGCCTTCTGCCAGCGTGATGGCTGTGCCTGAGGGGTGATCCAGCTTATGCACATGATGCGTCTCCTCCATCTCTACGTCGTACTGGGGGAACTGGTTCATGATTTTAGCCAGATATTTGTTGACGGCAGAGAAGATGGCCACACCTATTGAAAAGTTAGAAGCCCAGAATAGCGTCTGTCCTTCCTCCGAACACATGCGTTTCACGTCGTCGCCATGCTCCTTCATCCATCCTGTAGAACCGCTGACCACCTTAACGCCGTGCTTGAAGGCCTTTAGGTAGTTGTTATAGGCAGCCTGTGGAGCTGTAAACTCTATCGCCACATCAGCACTCTTAAAGGCTTCCGAGTCGAAGTCCTGCTGATTATCGATGTCGATAATACTCACAATCTCATGACCACGGCTGATGGCTATCTGCTCTATCATCTTACCCATCTTGCCGTAGCCGATTAAAGCTATTTTCATGTCCTTTATGTATTAATACGCTGCAAAGGTAATAATTAATTAAGAATTATGAATTAAGTTATCGAGATTTTCTCGCTTTGCTCGCAAAGAATTAAGAATTTTTTGTATCTTTGCACACAAATCAGAAAAGATGCGACATGAACAAGCCTTTTACCCGACTCTTTCCCGTAGCCTTTCTGGCGTTTTTGCTCGTTATCGGAGTACTGTCCCCACTGACTTCCTGTCATCAGAAGACCACCCGTTCTGATAGCGTCAAAGACTCCCTCAACAAGCTTATAGTTGACAGTCTGCTCAATCAGCAGAAAGCGCGTCAAGACTATAAGGTAAAGCTGGCCCTGATTGATAGTATCGAGAAGGTCGGCCTGATGGGTGAGATACGCGCCAACTACGAGCGAGGCTCTGTTTACAATTTCCTCAGACAGGGTAGGCAGAGTGAGCAATATTGGAAAAAGGCTGTCAATGCCGAGATTCGCAGTCGTACAGAAGAACGTGTCTTTTTCCTTGCATCGGCCATGCTGGCCAATCTTTATCAGGTAAACCACAACTTTGAGGCTGCCCTCAGACAGTCTATTAAGACGCTGAACAGGATGAAGCAGTCGGACCTAGTGATGCCCCGACTGATTGGTGTACAATTGGTTGACATTGGTATATGCCAGCTGAAGATGCGCCGTTACGACGACGCAGCCAAGAGTTTTGAAGAGTCGACGACCTATTTCCGGAAGGGTATTGCCACTGATACCACCTTCCTGAGTTACGAGAACACGTTGGCATGTACCAACAATACCATTCTTTTCTATTTGGATGCGCAGCGCTACCATGATGCTGACTACTGGCTCAATCACTTGGATTCCATGTTGGCCATGTATAAGGCCAGTCCGTTGTGCAGGGAACAATACTATGACGACCAATACGCCCGCCGTTGCAGCTTCAAGTCGCGTACACTGTTGGGATTAGGCCAGAAGGAGGAAGCCAATAAGATGTTCGAGATATATCGCTCATCAGAGAGCTATCAAAGTGGAAGGGAACACGCCCCTGGTGAGTTTCTGATGGCTGCCCATCGCTATGCAGAGGCTACCGAGGCCTATGCTGACATCGAGGAGCAGATACGCCAGCGGGTAGGAAAGCCCTCACTTGACATCATCCAGCAGTATCTCTTCCCCAAATACCGTGCCAATGCTGGTGCAGGCTATAAAGACAGTGCCTTGGCAGTAGGCCTGCGCATCTTCGACTACCTCGACTCAGCCATCGTCTGGCAGAAACAAGACGATGCCGCAGAGTTGGCCACCATCTACGAGACACAGGAGAAGGACCGCCAGATTGCTGAACAGGAAGTTGCACTCTCTAAGCAACGCTATGGTGCAGCAGCCGTCTTCTTCGCCATCATCGTGCTGGCTCTCGCCATCTTCATCTTCTTCCGCCATCGTGCTGCCAAACGTCTGGAGGTAGCCCATGAGGAGCTAAAGGTGGCCTACGACCAGTTGGAAGAGACAACAGCTGTCAAAGAGCGCATCCAGAGTGAGTTGCGTATTGCTCGCGACATCCAGATGTCGATGGTACCCCACGAATTCCCACAACTCAAAGGCCTCGACATGTATGGCTCGATGATGCCTGCCAAGGAGGTAGGTGGCGACCTCTATGGTTATATCCTGCAAGGCGACAACCTATATTTTTGTGTGGGCGACGTCAGTGGCAAGAGCGTTCCTGCCTCGCTGTTTATGGCTCAGGCTACCCGCCTGTTCCGCACGCTGGCCTCACAGGGTATGATGCCTGCAGACATCTGTACACAGATGAATGATGCGCTGTCGGGCGAGGATAATGTCAGTGGTATGTTCGTCACCTTCTTCTTAGGACTCGTCAATCTGAAGACAGGCCATCTTACCTTCTGTAATGCAGGTCATAATCCCCCTGTCATCGGAGGTGGCGACCATCGTGGCGACTTCCTGGAGATGGAGTCGAATGCACCTATTGGCTTGTGGCCTGGTCTCCAGTTTGTGGGCGAGGAAATTGATAGCATCACGAATCGCACTCTCTTCCTCTATACTGATGGCCTCAATGAGGCAGAGAACAACGAGCTAGAACAGTTTGGCAACGATCGCATGCTCACATTCCTCAGAAATAGCGATTTCAACGATAGTCGCGACGTCATCGAACGGCTGGCCGCCGAGGTAGAACGGCATCGTGCCGGTAATGATCCTAACGATGACCTGACCATGCTGTGTATAAAGGTAACCCATGACTGACGCTATCAATCACCACACGCGCGACTTCATCCGTCAGCACCAGCACGACGACGTGCGTCAGCTGGCACTGCAGGGTAGCAAAAACCTTGAGGTAGACCTCACTATGGCCCTGCAACAGATAGCAGGCAGACAAACTGCAAGGAAGAAGTTACCTTCATGGGCTGCGATAGACGACGTTCTCTATCCGCCACATCTCAATATGGAGCAGTGCTCTAGCGAACAGACAGCCCGCTACAAGGCCGTGCTGGCTGGGAGTGGTGATAGCTTTGTGGATTTGACAGGAGGCTTTGGTGTCGACTTCTACTGGATGTCTCAACAGTTCAAACAGCGTGTCTACATTGAGCAGAATGCCGAGCTCTGCACGCTGGCTGAGCACAACTTCCACGTACTGAACCATCCTACTTCTGTATATTGCTGTGACACAGCAACATACTTGGCAGACATGCCCCACGTCGATGTAGCTTTCCTGGATCCTGCCCGTCGTAACGAGCATGGTGGTCGTACCTACGACATCAAGGACTGCACACCCAACATTCTGGAACTGCTGCCCACACTGAGGAAGAAAGCCACCAAGGTCGTCCTCAAACTCTCGCCCATGTTCGACTGGCGTAAAGCCGTCGGCGACCTCAAATGCGTCACCGAGGTACATATTGTCAGTGTGGATAACGAGTGTAAGGAACTTCTCTTGGTGCTTGAGTCCGTAAAGGCGCCCTTGCTTCTCGTTTGCATCAACAACGACAGTATCTTCGAAGTGACCAGCTCACAGCCCACAACCAACAGCCCTCACATTGCAACGCCACACCCTCAAAGAGAGAAAGCCACACTCTCGCTGGGAGAACAGCCAACAGTCAATACCTACCTCTACGAGCCCAATGCCAGTATCATGAAGGCAGGTTGCTTTGCCCAGTTGGAGCAAAGTTTCCCTGTTCGTCAGCTTTCTGCCAATTCCCACCTCTTTGTCAGCCCCGATGAAATCAACGATTTCCCAGGTCGTAGATTCCAGATTTCCACTGTCACGTCAATGAATAAGAAAGAATTGAAACAGTCGTTGGCAGGTATTACACAGGCTAATATTACAATTCGTAACTTTCCGATGTCCGTCCAACAGCTACGCCAGAAATTGAAACTAAAAGAGGGTGGTAACGTCTATATTTTCGCCACAACAGGGCAAGATGGAGCCCATCAGCTCTATATTTGCCGTAAAATAGGTTAAATTTTTGGGTGTTTCCCACTTTTTTCTTATCTTTGCATGGATTATTATACATTCTACGAGATAAGATGTCTGCAATAGAGATTCGGAAAGTCACCAACAGGAAGGAGCTTGATGCCTTCATCCAATTTCATTACGACTTGTATCGGGGCAACGAATATGATGCCCCAAACCTGTACAGCGACGAACTACATACGCTGCGCAAGGACAAGAATGCCGCTTTTGAGTTCTGCGAGGCCGAATATTTCATGGCTTATCGCGACGATAAGGTGGTAGGTCGTATTGCCGGCATCATCAACCATCGCGCCAACGAACGGTGGAATCGCCAGAGTGTGCGCTTCAGTTGGGTCGATTTCATCGACGATATGGAGGTGTCGCGTGCCCTCTTCGATGCCGTTGCAGCCTGGGGACGCTCCAAGGGGATGACGGAGATGGTAGGCCCTCTTGGCTTTACCGATATGGACCCTGAGGGTATGCTGATTGAGGGCTTCGACCAGTTGGGAACGATGGCTACCATCTACAACTATCCCTACTACCCCCAGCACATGGAGCAGATGGGCGGTTGGCAGAAAGACAATGACTATGTGGAGTACAAGCTCATTGTGCCTAAGGACGGCATGCCCGAGAAATACCAGAAGGTGGCGCAGATGGTGCAGAAACGCTATAACCTGCACACGTTCCATCCCAAACGCAGCCAGGTCTTTGGTAAGGAGCAGTATGGCCGCAAGGTGCTCGATGTGGTCAACAAGTCGTTTGGCCATCTCTATGGCTATTCGCAGATGACGGAGGCGCAGATTGACGAGTACCTGAAGATGTGGTTCCCCATGCTCGATATGTCGATGCTCTGTCTGATAGAAGACTGGAACACACCCGACCACAAGCTGATAGGTGTGGGCATCAGCATCACGAATATGACGCGTGCCTTGCAGAAATGTCGCAACGGACGCCTGTGGCCCTTTGGCTGGTGGCACTGTCTGAAAGCCTTGAAGTTCCACAAGGCTGAGTGTCTCGACCTGATGCTCATCGGCATTCTGCCCGAATATCAGCAGAAAGGAGCCAATGCTCTGCTGTTCTACGATCTCATCCCTATCTACCAGAAGTATGGCTTCAAGTGGGGTGAGACCAATGTGGAGATGGAGACCAACGAGAAGGTACAGTCGCAATGGCAGTATCTGGAACACGTACAGCACAAGCGTCGCAGGTGCTATAAGAAAAGCTTATGAACGAAGAAAACAATATAAACGAAGGACAACAAGTACAGTACACCGACGACAATATCCGCCACTTGTCGGATATGGAACATGTCCGTACCCGTCCGGGTATGTATATCGGACGTCTGGGCGACGGCTCACTTCCTGAGGATGGTATCTATGTTTTGCTGAAGGAGGTCATTGATAACTCCATCGACGAGTTCAAGATGAAGGCTGGCGAGCGGATTGAAATCAATATCGATGAAAATCTGCGCGTCTCCGTTCGCGACTATGGTCGAGGCATCCCTCAGGGCAAGCTCATCGAGGCTGTCAGCGTACTCAATACAGGTGGTAAGTACGACTCGAAGGCTTTCAAGAAGTCGGTAGGTTTGAATGGCGTTGGTGTGAAGGCTGTCAATGCCTTGAGCGCCCATTTCGAGGTGGCCAGCTATCGCGAAGGTAAGGTGCGCAATGCAGTCTTTGAGCGTGGCATCTTGCAATCAGACACGACAGAGGAGTCGCAGGACGAGAACGGCACGTACATCTACTTTGAACCCGACAACACGCTGTTCAAGGACTATAAGTTCCAGGACGACATTGTGGAGAACATGTTGCGCAATTACACCTATCTGAACACAGGTCTAGCCATCATGTACAACAATCGCCGCATTCTCTCGCGTCACGGACTGGAAGACCTGCTGAAAGACCGCATGACCAACGACTCACTCTATCCCATCATTCATCTGAAAGGTGACGATATCGAGGTGGCCTTTACGCATGCCAACCAGTATGGCGAGGAGTACTACTCCTTTGTCAATGGACAGAACACTACTCAGGGCGGCACGCACCAGAGTGCCTTCAAGGAACATATTGCCAAGACCATCAAGGAGTTCTTTGGCAAATATGAGTATGGCGACATCCGGACGGGTATGGTGGCCGCTATTGCCATCAATGTCGAGGAACCCGTCTTCGAGAGTCAGACGAAAATCAAGCTGGGTTCTACGCAGATGGCTCCTGACGGGGAGACTATTAATAAATATGTAGGCGACTTTATCAAGCAGCAGGTGGATAACTACCTGCACATCCATCAGGATGTCGTTGAGGTTCTTGAGGCTAAGATCAAAGAGAGCGAGCGCGAGCGTAAGGCGATGGCTGGTGTGACGAAGTTGGCTCGTGAACGTGCCAAGAAAGCCAACCTGCATAATCGTAAGCTACGCGACTGTCGCATTCATCTCTCTGATGTCAAGAACGAGCGTAAGGAGGAGTCATGCATCTTCATCACTGAGGGTGACTCAGCCAGCGGAAGCATCACCAAGAGCCGTGATGTCAACACACAGGCCGTCTTCTCACTTCGTGGAAAGCCCCTCAATTCGTTCGGCCTCACCAAGAAGGTGGTCTATGAGAACGAGGAGTTTAACCTCTTGCAGGCCGCACTCGACATCGAGGAAGGGCTCGACACCCTTAGATATAATAAGGTGATAGTAGCCACTGATGCAGATGTCGACGGTATGCATATCCGTCTTTTGATCATCACCTTCTTCCTGCAGTTCTTCCCAGAACTCGTCAAGAAAGGGCACGTCTATGTGCTGCAGACCCCCTTGTTCCGCGTGCGTAACAGGCGCACGAAGATCAAGAACAAGGAGATGCGCGAGGATGGCAAGAAGGGCGACTTCGTCACCCGTTACTGCTATAGCGACGAAGAACGTCAGACGGCCATCGCTGACTTAGGCCCAGACCCTGAAATCACCCGATTCAAGGGACTTGGCGAGATTTCTCCTGAGGAGTTTGCTGGTTTCATCGGCCCTGATATCCGCTTGGAGCAGGTGACCCTCCATAAGAACGACCAGGTACAGAAACTGTTGGAATACTATATGGGTAAGAACACGATGGAGCGCCAGAACTTCATCATCGACAACCTCGTCATTGAGGAAGACCGCCCAGAGGAGGAAGCCTATGACTAAAAAAATATTGTGTGCAGCGATTCTGTCGCTGCATCTCCTGTCAGCCTCTGCCCAGATGTCCGTCCGCTTAGGACCCGATGCTCCGCTACGGAAGCTGCAGATAGCCGAAATGGCTGTTAACAACCTTTATGTCGACAGTGTCGATGAGCAGAAACTGGTCGAGGATGGCATTCGTGGTATGCTCGAGAAGCTCGACCCTCATAGCAGCTATCTGACAGCCAAGGAGGTGAAGGCAGCCAACGAACCCCTGCAAGGCAACTTCGAAGGCATTGGCGTGCAGTTTAATATGGTGGAAGACACCCTGCTCGTCATCCAGCCTGTCAGCGGAGGCCCCTCAGAGAAGATGGGTATCGTAGCTGGCGACCGCATTGTCAGTGTCAACGATACCGCCATTGCTGGTGTGAAGATGGCCAAGGAGGAGATAATGCGTCGTCTGCGTGGGCCCAAGGGTACGAAGGTCAACCTCGGCATTGTGCGTCGAGGTATTGCCGATACCCTGCGTTTCGTCATCACGCGCGACAAGATACCCGTCAAGTCTGTCGATGCTTCCTATATGATTCGCCCTGGGGTGGGATATATCCGCATTGGCAGTTTTGGTGCCACTACCCATGATGAGTTCTGCGCCAGTCTCAAGAAGCTGAAGAAGCAAGGCATGCGTTCGCTCATCCTTGACTTGCAGGAGAATGGCGGTGGCTATCTGCAGGCTGCTGTGAAGATAGCAGGCGAGTTCTTGCAGTATAACGATCTGATAGTCTATACTCAGGGACGCCAGATACGCCGAATGGATTATAAGGCACAGGGTGGGGGACTCTTCGAGAACGGAAAGGTCATCGTGCTGGTTGACAGCTATACGGCCTCAGCTGCCGAGATTGTCTCTGGTGCTATTCAAGACCATGACCGAGGCATCGTCGTTGGACGTCGCACCTTCGGCAAAGGTTTGGTACAGCGCCCTATCGACCTGCCTGACGGTTCGATGATTCGTCTCACCATAGCCCACTACTACACACCCTCGGGCCGCTGCATCCAGAAACCTTATGAGAAAGGCAACCAGAAAGATTATGCGGAGGACATGCTCCATCGCCTGAAGAGTGGCGAGCTGATGTCGGCAGATAGTGTCCACTTTGCCGACTCGCTGAAGTGCTATACCCTGAAGAAACATCGTGTGGTCTATGGCGGAGGTGGTATCATGCCCGATGAGTTCGTACCTCTTGACACGCTGAAGTACACGAAGTACCATCGTCAGTTGGCTGCCAAGACCATTATCATTACTGCTAACCTGCGCTATGTCGACGAGCATCGTAAGCAGCTTCGCCAGCAATACACCAGCTTTGCCGACTTCCGCCAGCGCTTTGAAGTGCCCCAGACGCTGATTGACCATATCGTGGCTGAGGGCGAGAAGCAGAACGTGAAGCCTAAAGACGATGCAGAGCTACAGGCTACGCTGCCCTACCTACGCACTCAGCTGAAAGCACTCATCGCTCGCGACCTGTGGGATATGGATGAGTATTATGCTATCATGAACGAACTGAACGATACCGTCCGACGGGCGTTGGAACTGATGAACAACTAAGAGATATTTCCCCAAAGATTATCAGTTCTTCAACTGTCTAATCAGATACCGTGCTACGATATCAGTAGTGCGGTATATGTTTTGTGAGAAACCGTGGTCGTAGTATTCCTGAAGGACGAACTCACTCTTGGGCCATATCTTATGGAAACACTCACCATAGGTGTAAGGTACTACCCTGTCGGCATTTCCATGAACGATGAGTGCCGACCCCTGATAGTAGGCTGCCGTCTCGTAGATAGGCAGCGAGAAAGCCGTGCGGATATAGTCGCCACCCAGTTTCAGTCCTCCAAAGAGTTCCACGTATTCGCCTGGGTCAAACGGGTCGTACATCTTTCCCATGGTGTTGCCACGAATGGCATCATCGCGGAGAACGGCTGCCGGAGCCATCAGCGCCACAGCCTTGAAGGCATCCTGACCCGCCTCTTGACTCATCTGACCTGCTGTCATGGCTGCTACCACACCACCTTGAGAATGTCCAACGATAGCGATGTCGCTGACATAGCGCAGGTCGCGGACATAGGCTACTACCTTCTTGGCATCCTCTATCTCGTTGGGAACAGTCATGTCCTTGAATTCTCCCTCACTCTCGCCATGTCCGTTGAAGTCGAAGCGGATGCTGGCAATGCCGTGTGCCTGAAGGGTATCGCAGATGAGCTCAAAGAGCGGCCCGTCCTTTCTGCCACTAAAACCATGACAGAAGACCACCATCGGACATTGCTGACCTGCCTGCAGTTCTGGCTTCACCAGGATGGCCTGCAGTTTTCCGTGATGTCCGTCAATGCTGATGCGCTCACCGCCTTTGGAAGGGGTATAGCTTCCTGTCGTTTTTTCCTTCAGGTATTTATCTACCTTATAAGTCAATACCGTAGAGAGTGCCACCTTGCCGTCAGGACCGATGACAACCATTGAGGGAATCCACTTCACTCCGTATGCTTTGGCAATGTCTGTCTCCTTGAATTTCTTGAGTTCGCTGACCTGAGGGTACTTAATACCATATTGACCGATGGATTTCTTCCACGCCTCCACATCGGTATCCATCGAAACACCCAGGAACTCAATGCCCTGCTGGTGGTAGGTTTGATACATTCTGACTACCTCAGGTGCGTCTTTCCGGCAGTCAGGACACCACGATGCCCAAAAGTCGAGTACTACAGTCTTACCCTTGGCCCATTTTGAGAACTGGAACTTCTTGCCGTCAGGGGTCTGCATCTTAAAGTCTGGTGCTACAGTACCTGGTTGAATTAGTTCGGTGGCATACTTGGAGTCCATGTCCTTCTGGGGACCGAACTGCGCCTTCGTCTCTGCCGTAGCTCCTATCATAAGACATACGGCTAATAATCTTAGTATATTCATAGTTGATATTGAAAATTTTCTGCAAAGTTACAATATTCTACGAAATATCTTGAAAGATGAGCTTGAATATTCAATTTTTTAGTTAATTTTGTAGCCAAAAGAGAAATCCACATGCGTTATATACCTATTTATATTATCCTATTTTTAGCTCTGTTTTCTTCTTGTGGCAATGGTTCTCAAAGTTACAAGATCGGGGTGTCGCAGTGCTCGAAGGGCTGCTGGCGTGACAAGGTGAACCAGGAGATGTTGGCCGCCCAGCACCTGTATGAGTGCGATGTCGAGGTGAGCATTGCCAATGCATATGACGATACCGAGCTGCAGGCTCGCCAGATAGACAGTCTGGCGCAGACGGGCATCGACCTGTTAGTAGTAGCCCCCAACGTAGATACCGAGCCTATCATCCAGGCTATAGAGCGTACGGAGAAGGCTGGCATCCCCGTCATCTGTTTCGACCGTAAGATACATGCCGACTATACGGCCTCCATTGGTGGAAACAATGTGGAGGCAGGCTTGATAGTAGGGCAGTATGTGGCTTCTATTCTAAGAGGTGAGAAGCTAGAAGGGAGAGATGAGAATCCGCTGGTCGTCGAGATTACGGGCGATATGAGCAGCACACCAGCCCAGGAGCGTCATCAGGGTTTTGCCCAAGCGATGGAGGGACTGCAACATGTTGACTACCAATGCATCCAGAGCGACTGGTCGAGCGATGAGGCCTGTCGGATAGCTACGGAGCAGATCAAGTCGGGTAGGATGCCCGATATCATCTTCTGTCACAACGACGGTATGGCGACCGGTGTCTATAAGGCTGTGGTGGAGCAGAACGTCGAAGGGCAGATCAAGATTCTGGGTATCGACGGTATGCCTGGTGAGGGACTGGAGTATGTACACTTCGGCCATCAGGTGGGCACCTATGTATATCCTACGCATGGCGAGAAAATTATCCGGCTGGCACTTGATATCCTGACGGGAAAGCCCTATGAACGCGAGAACCCCTTGTTGGGCTTCGTCGTCACGCCAGAGAATGTAGACCTGGTGACGATGGAATCGGTGGAACTCATCAACCAGAACCATAACTTGGTGACGATACAAGACAAGCTGGAGGAGTATTTCGGACTTTATAACACACAGCGCAAGGTCATCATAGGCAGCATTGTAACTATTGTACTGTTAATGGTAGCAGTGGTCGGTATTCTGGTGGCATATCTGCAGACGCGCAGAGCTATCCGGAAACGCCAGGCATTGAACGAGGAGGAGACGCTGCTCTACACCCATGTCGCTCCACAGCCGCAACGTCAGTTGTTCGAGGTGACACCTGATCAGCTGCCCGTCTCTCGTTCGCAGGATGAGCTCTTTGCTGAGCAATTGAAAGAGGCAATACGTCAAAAAATGTCGAATCCATCGCTAAAGATGGACGACCTTGGCGAGTCGATGGGGCTGAGTCGTGTACAGCTGTATCGTCGCGTAAAGGCCATCACGGGTCTGACGCCTGTAGAACTGCTCCGTAAGATGCGCCTGCAGGAAGGTTATGTGCTGCTTTGTAACACGACAAAGACCGTTCAAGAGATAGCCTATGAGGTGGGTTTTGGTACTCCGGGCTATTTCTCGAAATGTTTCAAACAAGAGTACGGCAAATACCCGATGGACCTGCGTGAAAAATGATAAATCTCTAAACTCTAAACGCTAAACTCTCAACAAAAGTGACATAATAGTCAACGATTATTCCATGAAACAATTTTTTTAGTCGCTGAACGAAAATTGATAATCGTTCAGCGCATGTGTTAGTATCTTTGCGGCAGATTTTTATTCACTTAAACAAGTACTAACAAAAAAACCTAAGAGCAAATGAAACAAAAAAGATTCATTTTAAGTTTCCTGACGCTGCTGACGTGTACTATAATGTACGCGCAACAAGCGATCACTGGTAACGTGGTCGACCAGACGGGAGAACCCGTCATCGGCGCTACGGTGATGGAGAAAGGTGCGTCGAACGGTACGGTAACCGACTTCGACGGTAATTTTACGCTGAAGGTAGAGGCAGGCAAGACGCTGGTCTTCTCCTACATCGGTTATCAGACGCAGGAGCTGCCTGCCCAGAACGGCATGAAGGTGACGATGCAGGACGATGCTCTCTCGCTGAACGAGGTCGTGGTGACGGGTTATACTACCCAGCGCAAGGCCGACCTGACGGGTGCCGTCTCGGTAGTCAGCGTGAGCGAGCTGGCCAAGCAGAACGAGAACAACCCGATGAAGGCCCTGCAAGGTCGTGTGCCGGGCATGAACATCTCGGCTGATGGTAACCTGGCTGGTGCTGCTACCGTTCGTATCCGTGGTATCGGAACGCTGAACGACAACGACCCGCTGTACATCATTGACGGTGTGCCCACCAAGGCTGGTATGCATGAGTTGAACGGTAACGACATCGAGTCTATCCAGGTGTTGAAGGATGCCGCTTCTGCTTCTATCTATGGTAGTCGCGCCGCCAATGGTGTCATCATCATCACCACTAAGAAGGGTAAGGATGGTAAAGTGAAAGTTAACTTCGATGCCAGCGTCTCTGCTTCTTTCTATGCCAATAAGATTG
The DNA here is from genome assembly GCA_015060535.1 of Prevotella sp. Taxonomy (GTDB): domain Bacteria; phylum Bacteroidota; class Bacteroidia; order Bacteroidales; family Bacteroidaceae; genus Prevotella. The sequence goes on along the minus strand of SUYH01000002.1, from coordinate 105,150 downwards.
AGACGATGAATGCTGAGCAGTGGGGCCGTGCCTTCTGGCAGGCTAACGTCAACGACGGACTGAATCCTAATAATAACAATGTGGGCTACAATTTCGACTGGACCTACGACAAGAATGGCAACCCCTATCTGAATGGTCTGACCATGAACATGTTCCTCGACGACAATGCCAGCGTGCGCTCTTCCGATACCGACTGGTTCAAGGAAATCACGCGTACGGGTATCGTTCAGCAGTACAACCTCTCAGTCAGCGGTGGTTCCGAGAAGAGTAGCACTTTCTTCTCAGTAGGCTATTATGACAACAAAGGTACTATCAAGGACAGCCAGTTCAGTCGCCTTTCGGCTCGTGCCAATGCCGACTATAAGCTGTTCGACGGTAAGGTGGTGATAGGCGAGAACTTCTCCGTCAACCGTACGAAGGGCACTGATGCTCCTGGCGGTATCTTGGAGAACGCGCTGGAGTTCAACTCCAACTTCCCCATTTATGCTGAGAATGGCGAATTCGCTCAGGCTCTTGGTGCTTACTCAGAGCGTGAGAATCCGCTGAGCCTTATATATAATAATAAGGATAACGAGTACACCCAGTGGCGTATGTTCGGCGATGCCCATATCAGCGTCACCCCGTTCAAGAACTTCACCATTCGTACCACTTTAGGTATGGACTACACCCAAAAGCAGCAGCGCTTCTTCACCTACCCAATAGCTAATGGTAAGGTGAAGCGCACCGATACTGCTGCTGAGAGCAAGCAGGAACACTGGATGCGCTGGATGTGGAACGCTATTGCCACCTATAACTTTGAGATTGGCCTGCATCGTGCTGATGCGATGATAGGTATGGAGGTTAACCGCCAGAACTACAACTGGAGCAGTGCCAAACGCTATGAGCTGAGCATTCTCAACACCGACTATATGTGGCCTTCAGCAGGTACAGGCAAGCAGTTGGCAGAAGGCTCTGGCGATGGCTTCTCACTGGTGTCTTTCTTCGGTAAGGCTAACTATACCTACGCCGATAAGTATATGGCTTCGTTCACCATCCGTCGTGACGGTTCGAGCCGTTTCGGTACCAACAACCAATATGGTACGTTCCCCTCAGTCAGCGTTGGTTGGCGTATCACTCAGGAGGGCTTCATGAAAAAGACCAGCTCGTGGCTCGACGACCTGAAGTTGCGCTACTCATGGGGTCAGACGGGTAATCAGGAGATATCCAATACTGCTCGCTATACGCTCTATCGTGCCGTTGTATCTACAGGACTTTGGGAGAGTGGTGCAGCAGGTTCTACCTACGATATCGCAGGAACCAACGGTGGCTACATCCTGCCGAATGGTTATGTTCGCGACCAGCGTGGCAACGATGACATCAAGTGGGAAACCACCAGCCAGCATAACATTGGTGTTGACTTTGCTCTGCTCAGAAACGAGATTTATGGTAGCTTCGACTGGTTCCATAAGAAGACCACTGACATTCTGCTCTTCATGGATGGTATTGCCTCGATGGGTGAGGGTGCTTCGCAGTGGATCAATGCTGGTGAGGTAAAGAACGTCGGTTGGGAGTTCTCATTGGGCTATCGCCATAAGCTGGCCAACGGCTTCTCATGGGATATCAATGGTAACATCAGCCGCTATACCAACGAGATCACCAAGCTGCCTGAGACGGTGGCTGCCAATGGCCGATTCGGTGGTAATGGTGTGAAGAGCGTTATTGGTCACCCTATGTATTCACAGGTGGGCTATATCGCCGATGGTATCTTCAAGAGCCAGGAAGAAATCGACAATCATGCCACGCAACAAGGTGCCGGACTGGGACGTATCCGTTGGAAGGACCTCAATGGCGATGGTATGATCACAGAGGCCGACCAAGACTGGATTTACGATCCGACACCCGACTTCACCTGGGGGCTGAATGTCTACCTGCAGTATAAGGACTTCGACTTTACGATGTTCTGGCAGGGTGTTCAGGGTGTTGATGTCGACTGTCGTGGTTTTAAGTCACAGACCGACTTCTGGGCCAACTCCAATATCAACGTGCCTTACCTGAATAAGGGTGTCCGCACACTTGACGCCTGGAGTCCTGCCAATCCTGGTAGCAATATTCCTGCACTGACCACTGCTGACAACAACAACGAAGGTCGCGTTTCTTCTTATTATATCGAGAACGGCTCCTATGCCAAGCTGCGTACTGTTCAGCTGGGTTATAATCTGCCGAAGTCTTTCACGGAAAAGATTCACCTAGACCGTCTGCGCCTCTACCTCTCTGCTCAGAACCTGATAACCATCAAGAGTGGTAAGTTCTCTGGTGCAGATCCTGAGAATCCTGGATTCAACTATCCTATTCCTCTTAACTTAACTTTCGGACTGAATGTAGGATTTTAATTGTTAATTGAAGATTATGAAGACAAAAATATTTTTCCTTTCTGCCCTTTTACCTTTATTTGCTTCCTGCAGCCACTTTTTGGAAGAGCAAGTGCCTCAGGCCACACTGACGCAAGATGAGGTGAAAGAACCTAAATATATTGACAATGTGCTCATCTCTGCCTATGCTGGTCTGGTGGCCATTGAGGATATGAATGCCTCGTTCTCGCTCTGGAACTACGATACGCGTTCTGACGATGCTTACGTAGGAGGTGCAGAGTTCTCGGATGGTGAGCCTTTCCACCGTCTGGAGAAAGGTACGGGTATCCTGACCACCGACTGGAACTTTGGCTCTATCTGGGGCAAGTTATACAACTACCTGTCGCGTGTCAGTCTGTCTCTTGATGTGTTGGCTGCTGCTGACCAGGGCAATGCGACCATCCAACAGCGTACTGCTGAGATGAAGTTCCTGCGTGCCTACGGACATTTCCAACTGAAGCGTCTGTTCAAGAAGATACCTTTCGTCAACAAACCCAATATGACAGAGGAAGACTATAATAACATCACGAATACAGAGTATACCAACGACGAGGGATGGCAGCAGATTATCAATGACCTGGAAGAGGCCTATGCCGTATTGCCTGCTACTCAGACTGATAAGGGACGCCCCACCAAGGCTGCCGCTGCCGCTTTCCTGGCTAAGGTCTACCTCTATAAGGCTTATCATCAGGACGATGCCAAGAGCCATAAGGTGACCAGTATTAATGCTGACGACTTGCAGAAAGTGGTAGAGTACACCAATCTAGCCCTGTACACATCGGCAGGCTATGGCCTGGAGGTCGATATGCACAATAACTTCCGTCCTGAGGAACAGTACGAGAACGGTAAGGAGGCCATCTGGAGTATCCAGTACTCGAAGAACGATGGTACTACATGGGGTAACCTGAATTTCTCCAACCGTCTGATCGTGCCTTGTATCCCTAAGGTTCACGACTCTGGTAACGACTTCTACAAGCCCTCTCACAATCTAGTAAATGCTTATCGCACCAACTCCAATGGCTTGCCTCTCCTTGATAACTTCAACGATGTCGACTATGCTGTTGGCTCCAATGAGACCGTCGACCCCCGTCTGTTCATCACCGTGGGTATGCCTGGCACACCTTATATGTATAACACCAGCTTCATGATGGACGAGACCAACGTATGGAGCCGCAGTGGTGGCACTTATGGCTACTTCGTATCGCTGAAGCAGAACGTAGACCCCTCGCAGTCTGACATCTATCTCTTCAATTGCGACAACCAGTGGGCTTCTTCTATGAATCGTATCGTGTTCCGTTATGCTGACGTGCTGCTGATGCGTGCTGAGGCTCAGGCTCAGCTGGGTAATACCCCTGAGGCTATCCAGCTGGTCAATCAGGTGCGCGACCGTGCTGCCAAGATGGCGATCAACAGTGTTGTTGCTGGCTATCCCACCAAGTATGGCGTACACTACGCTGTTGGCAAGTACAATGGCTCGTATAGCAAGGACGACGCCATGAAGATTATCAAGATGGAGCGCCGCTTGGAGCTCGCTATGGAGTCTGAGCGCTTCTTCGACCTCGTTCGTTGGGGTGACGCTGCTACGGTGATCAACAAGTTCTATACCGATGAAAGTCAGAAGATGAACTTCCTCGCTGGTTCTCAGTTCACTGCCGAAAAGAACGAGTATCTGCCTATTCCCTACGAGCAGGTAGCTGCTTCTAATGGAAACTATGAGCAGAACATCGGACAGTGGTAAGAATTAATAGTTTAGAGATAAAAGTTAAGAGTTAAGAAATTATGATGACCAAGATAAAAAATCTATTCATCGCAGGCTTGCTGTTCTGTGGGCTGACCGCAGTGCTCAGTGCTTGTAACGAAGACCATACGAGTGGTATGAATGTCAGCGGCTCCTGTCTTGTCGAAGAGCTGGTGCTCAACGGCCAATACGCTGCTACAATCAATACGGAGAGTCGACTCATCAAGGTTAAGGTTCCTGAGACCTTCAACCAGAAGGCAGATATGCAGATTACTAGTCTGAAGGTGGCTGATGGTGCTACCACCAATCTCAAGGTGGGCGATCACATCAACCTGGAGTCTGCCAAGAGCCTGCATGTCAGCAATGGCAGTCTGGTGATGGACTATCAGATTAGCGTACGCAATGACGAGGCCCTGATGACCCTCTTCCTGCTCGAAGGCGTGAAGGGAGCTATCAACCAGGCTGATAAGACAATCACCGTGTCTGTGACATCGAATAGCGGTATCGATCTGAGCAACGCTACTTTCTTTGTGGAATGCAGCGAGGATGCTATATGCACTCCCGCCAGCGGTACGAAGGGTGACTTCACGGAGCCTTTCCAGATTACACTGACCGACAATACGGCCACAAATACCTATACGGTCTATGTGACGCTCATCGACCGTCCTAAGGCCCTCTTCGTAGGCAAGGCAGAGAATGCCGAGATGCTCAATGTCGAGGAGAAAGCTGCTGCTAAGTGGCTGACGGGTAACATCGAGGGATCGGCATACGCTTCCTGGGGCGATATCGCCAATGGCAATGTAGCACTCGACGATGTGAAGTTTGTATTCATCCACATGAACAGTGCTACCTCTGGCAGCTACAACGAGTTTAAGACCAAGGAGCCCGAGGCCATGTTAGCTCAGGCTAAGATGAAGGAACTCTGGCAGCGTGGTGTAGGCTTCGTATTGGGACGCTCTGCCGTCAACTATGCCAATGCCCTGGGCGCTATGCCTGAAGAGTGCGCTCCCGACAACTGTTGGGGTGGCGGTGGAGGCGAAGGTGCCGACCTTATGGGCGACGATCCCTGGCACTTCTTCGCATTCGATGTTAACCACGCATTGTGGAAGGGCCTGAAGACCTATCCAGGTGCTCCTGAGGATGCTGTCTACACGCTCGATAATGGCTATACTATCTGCAACACAACCTTGCAGTTTGGTGACTGGGATGCACGTTATAAAGGCAAGGAAGCCTGGGATGCTACCACAGGTGGCCATGCACTCGGCAAGGGTGGCGATGGTAAGGTTTCTGTATGGGAACTGAAGGCTCATGACGGCAACTTCGGAAAGGGTGGCGTGATCTGCTTCGGCACTGGTCTCTTCGACTGGAATTCGCCCACACCTTACACCAGCAACTATCACGACAACATGGGCACCATCATGCTCAACGCGTTCGATTACCTAACAAAATAACTTTAAACAGGAACGATTATGAAAAATAAATTCAATATGCTGTTAACAGGTCTGGTATGCTGCGCTATCTGCGCAGCAACCACCTCCTGCTCCAGCGATGAGGTGACAGGCGACCCCGCACGTGACTGGGCAGGCACCACTGGGCAGTTTATTTCTGACGATGAACAGGGCTTTGGCACTTATTACACCCCTGCTATCGGACGTGTGGGAGACCCCATGCCGTTCTACGATCAGAAGACTCAGGAGTTCAAGGTGCTCTATCTGCAGGAGTACATCAACAATCCGTCACACCGCTTCCACCCCATCTGGGCCGTGTCTACCAGGGATGGTGCTAACTATGAGTCAATGGGCGAGTTGTTGCCTGTAGGAGCCAACGATTACGAGCAGGATGCTGCCTTGGGCACGGGCTGTGCCTATGAGAAGGATGGTACCTACTATATCTATTATACGGGCCACAACGGCAATTGCAAGAATCGTGAGGTGGTGATGCGTGCTACCTCTACCGACTTCAAGACCTGGACCAAGGATGTTCTTTGGGCACTCAATGGTCCTGACTATGGCTATTCTGGCAACGACTTCCGCGACCCGCAGATCTTCGTCGCTGACGATAACCTCTACCACATGGTGATTTCCACTTATCCCGAGACGGGTGGCGACCCTGTCTTCGCGGAGTTCAAGTCGAGCGATCTGAAGAACTGGGAACATGTTGGCCGTATTAAAATGATCTGGGACCGTATGCTGGAGTGTCCTGACATCTTCAAGATGGGTGACTATTGGTATATGGTATACAGTCAGAGCAATCGTGCTTCGTGGAGCCGTAAGGTGAAGTACATGATGGCTACTAGCTACGAAGGACTGAAAGACTGTTTCAATAATGGTCCTAAGTGGCCTGCCGATGGTCCTCTGTGGCGCGAGGGAACACTTGATACGCGTGCCTTCTATGCAGCCAAGACAGCTTCTAACGGTACCGACCGCTACATCTGGGGTTGGAGTCCGTTCCGCTCTGGATCAAACATTCACGAGAAGAACCTCAACCAAGGTGCTGGCGATGGCAATGAGCCTAACTGGAGTGGTGCATTGGTTTGTCATAAAATTATCCAGCATAGCGACGGTACGCTGACGATGGGTGCTGTGCCTGCTATGGCCGCCAAATACAATCAGCAGCAGGAAGTGAAGGTGATGACATCCAATGGCTATAACAATGGTGTGCTCAGTGGCGACGACGCCTATGTGCTCTACAATCGTCTGGGTGCCCACAATCACATCTCGTTCACCGTCACGACCTCTAACAACTGGGATAAGTTCGGCATATCTATGGTAAGAGGCACTGACTCGAAGAAATACTACACTATGGTGGTGAACCCAGAGAATGAGAACGACCGCAAAGTGAACTTCGAACAGGAGGGATCAGAGGGTATCGGATTCGTAGAGGCAGCCGATGGTTACGGATTCTATCGTCCTGCTGACAATGTCTACCACATCGACATCTATACCGACAACTCCGTGCTAGTGATGTATATCAACGATACCGTATGCTACACCCAGCGCATCTACGGTATCCAAAAGAATTGTTGGAGCATCAATAACTATGGGGGTTCGGTCACCGTTAGCGACGTCAAGGTCAGCCAGTATTAATAGTTAGTATAAGTTCAATCAGCCAAAGATGGTATTAGGAATACGCCCGGGACTTGCAGAAAGCCTCGGGCGTATTATACATAATCATATTAAAAAGTTAAAATTCGAGCGAAAATGATGGTAGTTTGGGGAGAAATGCCTACCTTTGCACATGATAAAGTACGAAACGTTTCGAAATGATTAAGATTAAAGTGGTTAATCGTGGGCATCAACAGTTGCCTGCTTATGCTACGCCCCAGAGTGCAGGGATGGACTTGAGGGCTAATCTGGATGCACCCGTCACGTTGCATCCTATGGAGCGCAGGCTCATTCCTACTGGCCTGCATATCGCACTGCCTGAAGGCTATGAGGCACAGGTGCGCCCTCGTAGCGGATTGGCATTGAAACATGGGCTAACGGTGCTTAACACACCAGGAACCATTGATGCCGACTACCGTGGTGAGATTGGTGTGGTGCTGATTAACCTGTCGCAGGAAGACTTCGTCATCAATGATGGCGAGCGCATTGCCCAGATGGTCATTGCCCGTTATGAGCAGGGTGACCTCGTCGTTGTCGAGGAACTCGACCAGACGGAGCGTGGCGAAGGAGGCTATGGGCACACGGGTGTTAAATGAGAAATGAGAAATGAGAAATGAGAAATGAGAAATGACGGGCTTCGCCCTCAATGAAAAATGTAAAAATGAGACGCCCAGTGATGACATATTGCCAAAGGATAGGAATGAGAACATTTCTCATTTCTGCATTTATATTTCTCATTCCTCATTCCTCATTCCTCATTTCTTCTGCCCAAACCAGGCAGAAGTACGATGCGACGTTCCTGGATGCACTTTGCCAGCGTGAGAAGGGCAACAGCGATGCGGCTTTCGACCTGCTCAGACATTGTGTGGAGATTGACTCCACACGCTCGGAAGCCTATTTCTATCTGGCACATTACTACGGTATGCTGAAACAGAAGGACACCATGCTCCGCTACATCAAGAAGTGTGTGGAGCTGGAGCCCTCGAACACGACCTATCTGGAGACCTTAGCTAATATCTACATCACCCAGCGACAGTATGCTGAGGGTATCGAGGTGCTGGAGCGTCTTTATGACAAGAGCCGTGACCGCGATGATGTGCTCGGCATGTTGGTACAGCTCTACGAACAACAGCAGGACTATGATAAAGCCATCTATACGCTGAACCGTCTGGAGACCCATGAGGGCAAGACGGAGCGCCTGTCGATAGGCAAGAGCGGACTCTACACCCAGAAGGGCGACAAGAAGGCGGCTATCAGCGAGATGAAGCTGTTGGCCGACCAGTATCCCAATGACAACAACTACCGCTGCCTGTATGGCAACACGCTCTATGTCAACGGGCAGAAGAAGAAAGCGCTGGCCATCTTCGACCAGATACTGAAGGAAGACCCCGACAACCGCAATGCGCTGATGGCTATGCTGGCCCACTATAACGACCAACACGATTCGCTGTCAGCCCATAGGATGATAGAGCGCATCCTGCTGAATAAGTCGACATCGACGGAAGACCGCGTCACGCTGATGCGTCAGGTCATCGGCGAGAGCGAGCAGGCTGGGGGAGACTCTACCCGTGTGTTGCAGCTGTTCCACCAGATGCTCGACCTGCCCCAGAGCGATGCCGACCTAGCCCTGTTCTGTGCGACCTATATGAGTCTGAAGAAGATGCCCAAGGACAGTATTGGACAAGTGTTGGAGCGCGCCTTGAAGATAGCGCCCGACAATGCTGCTGCGCGTCTGCAGCTGGTGAGCTATGCCTGGCAGGCTGAGGATAAAGACAAGGTGATAGCGCTCTGCAGCGATGCCCGCCAGTATAACCCTGACGAGATGGCTTTCTACTACTATCAAGGCATTGCCTATTACCAGAAGAACCAACTCGACGAGGCCCTCGATGCCTTCCAGAATGGTATTGGTGTGATTACCCAGCAGAGCGACCCCGCCATTGTCAGTGACTTCTATGCGGTGATGGGCGATATCATGCACCAGAAAGGCATGGACCGTGAGGCCTTTGCGGCTTATGACTCCTGTCTGCAGTGGAAAGACGATAACATTGGCTGTCTGAACAACTATGCCTACTACCTGAGCATCAAGGGACAGCAACTCGATAAGGCGGAGCAGATGTCGTACCGCACCATCAAGGCGGAACCGAAGAATGCCACCTATCTGGACACCTATGCGTGGATCCTGTTTATGCAGAAGCGCTATAGTGAGGCACGCATCTACATCGACCAGACGCTGCAGAACGATAGCGACTCGGCAGCCGTACTCCTGGAACATGCCGGTGATATCTACTATCATGCTGGTGATGCCGAGAAGGCCCTCGCGCTATGGCAACAGGCACTGGAACGAGCCACTGACGACAAGGAGATCACGGGCCCCCGCAAGCAAGTACTGATTAGAAAAATAAAACTCAAAAAATATCTGAAAGAATGAAAACATTACGTTTCTTGACAGCAACCACGTGCCTGGCAGCACTGGTCTTTGCAACATCGTGTAGCTCGACGAAAGGCTTAGGTCGAAGGAGTGGCGGACAGAAGAATGTAAAAACTGCCATAGCGTCGAAGACGACAAAACAAGCGGTTGACGCTGAGGCCCCAGCAGGCTCTGCCAGCCTGTCTGACCCCGTACAGCGGAAGGCTTTCTTGCAGCAGGTGACCGACAATGCCCAGCATGCCCGTTTCATCACGTCGAAGATCAAGTTCTCCGTCGAGGTGGGCAACCAGCAGATGACGCTGACGGGTAACCTGAAGATGAAGCGCGACGATGTGATTCGCCTGCAGCTCATGGCCTTCGGTTTCGTAGAAGCTGGACGCCTGGAATTCACCCCGGAATACGTGATGATCATCGACCGTATCAACAAGCAGTACCTGAAGGTGCCCTATTCGCACCTGGATTTCCTGCGTAACAGCAATATCGACTTCTACGTACTGCAGTCGCTCTTCTGGAACGAACTGTTCCAGCCGGGTAAGGCCCGTCTGGCCGACAGCCACCTGAATACGTTCAGCGCCGAGGATGGTGCCGATGATGATGTGGTGATAGCCATGGAGGATGGCAAACTGTCGTATCGCTGGCTGGCTGACCGCACCGCTGCACAGGTGAAGATGGCTAACATCAAGTATTCGGACAAGTATCGTGGTGACTACCAGCTGAACTGGGACTATGAGGACTTCAAACGTCATACCTCCAAGGTCTTCCCGATGACCCACAAGGTGACATTCAATACGCCGAAGAAGGATATCAAGTTTGATATGATTCTCAACTACATGGGTAGCGAGGATAACTGGGAGACACGCACCACGCTGTCAGGTAAGTATCGCCAGGTGGAGGTCGACGAGATCCTGCGTCGCTTCATGGCACTCTAAACCGTTAGGATGAAGCGAATCATCATTATATGTCTCATGCTGGCCTTCACGCTGGCTCCCTATGCGCAGCAAAATCGCAATAGGAAGCAGGCGGCGAAGAAGACCGTCGTGCATAAACGTAAGACGACTACCAAGCGGAAAACGACGACGAAGCCTACGGTCAAGACGCCCACGGTACAAGCTTTGCAGAACCAGCGTCAGCAGATTCAGCAGCAGATCAAGGAGCAGGAGAACCGCTTGCGCACCAATCAGGTAGACGTGAAGAAGCGTCTGCAGAACCTCATGGTTATCAATCATGAGATAGCAGACAAGCGTCGCACCATCGATACCATTCGTCGTAACATCGATACCATCGACGTGGCGATAGAGCGCCTCTGTGTGCAGCTCGACGACCTGCAGGAGGAGTTGAACAAGTGCAAGCAGCGCTACATCAAGTCGATGCGCTATCTGCACCGCAATAGGTCAGACCAGAGTCAGCTCATGTTCATCTTCAGTGCCGACAACCTGTCGCAGATGTTCCGTCGCATCCGTTTTATGCGTGAATATGCAGCCTATCAGCATGTGCAGGGCGATAAGGTGAAAGCCCAGCAGGAGTCAGTCGATCAGAAACTGCAGGAGATCAGTCTGGCGCGACGCCAGAAGACCACGTTGCTGGCCCGCGATGAACAGGAGCGTCGCTCGCTGGAAGGCAAGCAGGAAGAACAGCAGAATGTGGTGAAGAGTCTGCAGCGAGAGCAGAAGACCATTCAGGGCATCATCGCCCAGCAGAAGAAAAAGGATGCTGCGCTGAATGCCCAGATTGACCGTTTGATAGCCGAGGAGGTGGCTCGTCAGAAAGCACGTGCCGCTGCTGAGGCAAAGCGTCGTGCAGAGGCTGAGGCAGCCAAGAAGCGAGCTGCCGAACTGGCCCGCAAGAAGGCAGAGGAGGCACGTAAGCGTGCGGAACAGGAAGCCTTGGCCGCCAAGACTAAGGAGGCTCGTGAGGAGGCACGTCGCCGTGCCCGTGAATTGGCCCGTGAGGAAGAGAATGCCCGTAAGGCTGAGGAGTCACTATACGTACCTACTGAGGATATGCGTATTAGTGGCAGTTTCGAGAGCAATCGGGGTCGTCTGCCTATTCCCATCACCGGTGCCTATCGCATCGTCAGCCACTTCGGACAGTATAATGTGGAAGGGCTGAAGAATGTGACGCTCGACAACAAGGGTATCAATATTCGTGGTGAGGCTGGTGCCCAAGCTCGCAGCATCTTCGATGGTGAGGTGAGTGGTGTCTTTAGCTTTGGTGGCACGATGGTTGTCATGGTGCGTCACGGCAGCTATATCTCCGTCTATTGTAACTTGGCCAGTGTCAGTGTACGCCGAGGTCAGAAGGTCAGCACCCGCCAGGCCTTAGGACGCATCGGTCAGGACAATATCCTGCAATTCCAGCTACGTCGCGAGACGGCCAAGCTCAATCCTGAATCGTGGCTAGGCAGGTAATTTTTAATGATCAATTACTAATTAACTCCACATACATTGATATCGCCTTCTCTATCTCGCTGATGCAGATGAATTCATCAGCGCTGTGGCTACGGCTGCTTTCTCCAGGCCCGAGCTTCAGCGACTTGAAGGGCATCAGTGCCTGATCGCTGAGGGTGGGCGATCCGAAGGGATTCATTCCCATCTTGATGCATCGCTGTACCAAGGGGTTACCCACAGGGATATGCGATGACGACAGACGGAACGAACGCGCTTTCAGCTCACATTTCTTCATGTGTTTCTGTAGGAAGGCGAACAGGTATTCGTTCTGATAGTATTCATTAGGACGTACGTCAATGACGAAGTGGCACTCGTCAGGCACTACGTTATGTTGTGTACCGCTGTTCAGCACGGTCACCGTCATCTTGGTGGCACCCAGCAGCGGGCTCTCTTTCTTGAAACGGTAGTCGCGCAGCCATATCAGGTCGTCCAGCGCTTCATAGATGGCATTGACACCCTCGTTGCGTGCGGCATGCCCACTCTTTCCTCGTGCTATGCCGTCAATCACCATCAGACCTTTCTCGGCAATGGCAGGGCGCATGCCTGTCGGCTCACCCACGATGGCCACATCAATCTCAGGCAGTTCGGGAAGTGCCAGACGGAAACCATTGTCACCGCTCACCTCCTCTTCACACGATGCCAGGTACACCAGGTTATATGTCTTGTGTTGCGAGGCATCGCCTCGTAATATCCTGTATACCTGCAACAGGCTGACCAGCCCGCCACCGCAGTCGTTGGCCCCCAGACCATAGAGGCGGTCGCCCTCAAGAGTAGGGGTAAACGGATCGCGCGTCCAGGTAGCCACAGGTTTCACCGTGTCGATGTGTGCATTCAGCAGCAAGGTCTCCTTCGCAGGATCGAGCTCCTCCAGAATGAGCACATTGTTGCCGATACGTCGATATGGCATTCCCCACTTCCCGATGAAATCGGTTAAAACATCCGCAGCAGCAGCCTCTTCTCGGCTGACCGATGGGGTGCTGATGAGCTTGCTAAGCAGTTCTACAGCGTCGTTGGTATATTGTTTGATGTCCATAATCCCTGCAAAGATACGAAATAATGCTGATTTTACATGATTATTGAATAAATTTTTTCGTGAAGAAGTATGATGAAAGGAAAAAAAGAAGTAACTTTGTAGCCGTAAAAATGATAAGCTATGCAGAAACTGAACTGGTGCGTTATTATTTTAATACTGCTTGTACTGGCTTCCTGCTCACCCGGTGGGAAACGGTATAAAATAGGAGTGTCGCAATGTTCGGCAGACATCTGGCGGGAGAAGCAGAATGCGGAACTAAGGATGGGAGCCTACTTACAAGGTGATGTGGAACTGCGTTTTGCTGCTGCTTATGACAGCGACGAGCGGCAGGTGCAGCAGATTGACAGTCTCGTCAATGCAGGTATCGACTTGCTGATTGTAGCACCTAACCAGGTGGCGACCATCTCGCCGGCTATCGACCGTGCCTTCGACAAGGGCATCCCAGTCATCGTGTTCGAGCGCAAGACCAACTCACAAAAGTACACCGCATTCATCTCCGCCGACAACTACGAGATGGGACACGTGATGGGCGAATACATCGCCTCGCAGTTACAAGGGAAAGGTCGTGTAATGGAAATCATGGGACTTGAAGGCTCGTCACCAGCCATCGAACGTCACAATGGCTTTGCCGATGCCCTGAAGAATTTTCCAGACATTGAGATTATTGCTACTCTGCAAGGCGACTGGACGGAGGAAAGTGCCGTCAAGGCCATTCAGAATTATCACGGCAACTTGAGTAACGTTGACTTTGTCTTCGGCCAGAACGACCGTATGGCTATCGGTGCCCGTAAGGCTCTCTCGCTTCTCACTCCCCACTCCCCACTCCTCACCAAATTCTGTGGCATTGATGGCTTGCCTGGTAAGAACGGTGGAATCCAGTTGGTACGCGACAGCATCCTCGATGCCTCCTACATCTATCCTACACATGGCGACCAGCTGATACAGTTGGCTGTCGAAATCCTCAAAGGGTATCCCTACGAGAAAGAAACCCTCATGATGTCGGCTCTCGTCACCCGCGACAATGCCCGTGTGCTCCTGATGCAGAACGAAGAAATATTACGCCAGTCGGACTATCTCGACCAGCTGCACCGCCGGGCCGACAACTATCTCGAACAGTTGGGCACACAGCACGTCATCAACTGGATGGCTCTTGGCGTCATCATCCTGTTGGTAGTGACCATCGTGCTGTTCTATCTCTATCACATGAAGAGGGTGGCCATGCAGCGGGAGCGTGTTATCAACACTATCTGGGAAATAGAACCTGTAGAGACAAACGATACGCCAGAGACCTCCATCTTCATCACCCGCTTCAAGGAGGTCGTCGAGGCAAGGTTGGCCGACAGCGATGTCAGCGTAGAGGATTTGGCCGCTGACATGAATCTGAGCCGCGTACAACTCTATCGCAAGGTTAAAGCCATCAGCGGCTCGTCGCCTGTCGAACTATTGCGGACAGCACGACTGAAACGAGGCTACCAGTTGCTGCTCACCAGCGACAAGAGTGTCAGCGAGGTGGCCTACGAGGTAGGCTTTACGGCACCCAGCTACTTCACTAAATGTTTCAAAGACGAATACGGCATGTTGCCAGGGGATGTCCGCCAAAATTAAGAAAAATCGTTCAATGCTTAACAAAAATGTTACATTGAACGATTTCATGGAGATGCCCGAGACTTGCGGAAAGCCTCGGGCATTTTGAATTGGAGAGTGGAGCACGCCGCTTGTCAGTCGAAGTCCCAGACCGTTTCGTAATGGTCGAAGGTGAGGCCGTCGGTAGGGCCGTACTGGGCCAGGATGTCCATGATGTCCTTCTGCTGACGGGGCGAGAGCTTGTTGTCGCCGCGATTGTAGCGGTAGTAAGGGCCGCAGCCGCGGCTGAAGTAGTTCTGTACCCGTTGGCGGGCCTCAGCCCGATGATAGTGAGGCACATTATTATAAATATGCGTGAAGCCCCACGCCTTCTTCGCCAGCCGGGCTTCATTGTAGCGCTGACATTGACCGCTCTTCCATGCATCTGGATAGATGGCCGGACCGCCAAGCCGGTCGGCAGACTTCAGCAGGTAGGCCTGATAGTGCAGGCATGTGTCGCGAAGCTGGCATTCTTCGTTGAAACACAGTGCGTATCCGTAAGGAATATCTTGGGATTCTAATTGTTTTTCCATAACACCTAACATTTGTAAATTGTAATTATCTTGTTTTTAAGGAGTTAGGTGTACAAAGCGTGTTCGGCACACCTAACATAGAGGTAACACAGAGGTAACATCATTGTCTTACGCCGCATTTAAAGGTATGACTTTGTAGAAGGGCACATTGCTGTGGTCAGCCGACTCATAGCCAAGGGTGGTCATCGCTTGTCCCACACGAACCTTGTTGCTGTGACTGGTGTCGACCGAAGGATAGTAATGCTGGATGTGGCTCAGCAGCATCTTCGAGTTCATCAGTTTGGCAGCTTCACCCTTCTTGGGTTTACGGAAGCAGGCTTCCACCATTTCAGCAATGTCCTTCTCTACCAGATAGTTCTGGTTCAGCTGCTGGATACGGGTCACCTCGTCGTTCGAGAACCAATAGGGTGTCTTGGCCACCTCAAGTTCGTACTTCACCTGCGCATAGAGCTGTCCATAGTCGATGTCACCCGAATTGTCGATATACTGCCCGTCAGGAATCTGCAGACAGATATAACGACGCGAACCAGTGGGATCGGTCAGCGGGTGCGGATTGTTCGTCGTGGCCACAAACGAGGCAAAACGCAGGCGGTCTTCTTGTGCGCAGCCGTAGATGGGTCGCCCGTTTACCTTACTCTTCGAGAGTGTCTGCTTCAAAGCCGAATGTTGGCTGGGACGGATGGCATCCAGCTCGTCGAGGTTCACCAGCAGATTGTTCGTCAGGGCCATCTCCTTATCGAACTTGTTCGACAGGTTCAGGTGGTCGAGATAATACTGGCGCAACTCCATTGGCAGCAGGCGGTGGAAAAAGGTGGTCTTGCCACAGCCCTGAGCACCAATCAGCGTTGGTACACATTCGTTGCCGTGAAGGGTGTCCATCTGGAGCCAGTGGGCCACAGCCGACAATAGCCACGTAGCCAGATAACCCTGTTGCTCAGAGGTGATGCCAGGCAAACGGCTGAACATCTGGCCGATGTGGTTCTTACCGTCCCATTCAGGCAACTGGTTCAGATACTCGCCGATAGGATTATGTACGGGTACATCCTCAGAATGTACGAACTCCATAATCTCCGTCTTGGGACTGCCTTTTTTACAAACCTGCTCCTTTTTGGCCCTGCGGATGATGCTGTTAAGCGCCTCCTGAGTAAGCGGTCGCCAGTCCTCATCAGGCTTTGTTGCATGCTCGGCTTGGCCGCTTAGCTTGTCGAAGAACTCTACCTTCCCGTTCAGCACATTGCGACGGAAACAGTAATTTTCATTGAGAAACAGCTCGACTGCGAGCGTTGTCTCGAGGGCTGCATTCATAGCACACCCTGTAATGGATGATTTTTGTTCCATGTAATAAATAGATTAAAAAGTTTAACTTTGTCCTTGATGCCTATTCCTTGCTGTTTTGTGTTTTTCACAGCATTCTTCTTAGACGCTACAAAATTACAAAAAAATACCGTCATCTCCAAATTTTACAAGTAGAATTCTGTAAAAATCTGCAATTGTTAAAACGAAATTGATGTGAGGTGTCATGTTACCTCTATGTTAGGTCTTTGTTACCTCTGATGTTACCTCTTAATGGCATCCCAACCGCCTGAAAAAGCCTTTATACAGGCACTTTTCCTGAAAACCGTGTTAGGTCTTGCAGCCAATGCCACCAATATTCCAATAACATGCCCTTGATGAAAGGCATGCTCACCCGCCAGCCCGCAAATTATTCCCACCCTGGGAACAAAATATTCCCACCCTGGGAATAAAACGTTCCCAAGGTGGGAAAAACAATGGTTCACTGCATAAAGAAATCGTTCATTGCTTGTAAATTTGCGTGCAATGAACGTTTTTTGTTAGTATTTGCATCATAATTTATATCATGATACGGGGAATTGCATTACTTTTGCAGCATAAATCAGTATAACTAAAGACTATGGAAATGAAAAGACTGTTTATGACAATGGTGGTCATGACGCTGGTGCTCATAGGAGCAATGGCAGCGGACAAGCCACAGGTGTTAGGCAAGAGCCATGCCATGCTGCGCGTGGATGTGAAGAACCGTTATCTGCTGCTGCCCATACAGGAACGGGAGGAGATAGCCAATATTAAGGTGTTGGCAGACAACCAACAGGTGCAGTCGTTCAATGTAAGACTGGCTGTCGACAAGGTGGACTACTACGTGCCCCTGGACCTCTCTCGGCTTTCTGCTCAGGGCTCGAAGCTCTTGCTGGACATCACCTTCTATGGCGACCGGCGCTTTACGGGTGCCATGAAGGATTTCCTGTGCTGGAAGGAGATGAAGCAGGCCGACGAGTTTGACACGACAAATCGTGAGAAGTTCCGCCCCACCTATCATCATACGCCCGCATACGGATGGATGAACGACCCTAATGGCATGTTTTATAAGGATGGTGTGTATCACCTGTATTACCAATGGAACCCCTACGGCTCGATGTGGGAGAATATGACATGGGGACACTCTACATCGAAAGACCTGATTCACTGGGAGTCACAGCCTACGGCTATTGCTCCTGACGCGCTGGGTGCTATCTTCAGCGGGTCGTGTGTGGTTGATAAGCGGAACGACCAGGTGGTGGCTTTCTACACCTCTGCAGGTACGAGTCAGGTGCAGTCGATGGCCGTCTCGAAGGACAACGGTATGACGTTCAAGAAATATGAAGGTAATCCCGTACTCGTCAGTACTGAGGAGGATTTCCGCGACCCCAAGGCTTTCTGGAACCCTGAAATACAGAAGTGGAACCTGGTGCTGGCCGTGGGTCAGGAGATGCACATCTACTCGTCGAAGAACCTGAAGGACTGGACCTTTGAGAGCAGCTTCGGCAAAGGCTATGGCTGTCATGACGGTGTGTGGGAGTGTCCTGACCTGATGAAGCTACAGGTGCGCGGCACCGACAAACAGAAGTGGATGCTCATCTGCAACATCAACCCCGGAGGCCCCTTTGGAGGCAGTGCTACGCAGTATTTCATCGGTGACTTCGACGGTCATCAGTTTACTTGCGAACACAAGGACACGCGCTGGATGGACTATGGCAAGGACCACTATGCCACCGTGACCTTCGACAATGCGCCTGACGGCCGTAAGATAGCTCTGGCATGGATGTCGAACTGGCAGTATGCTAACCAGGTGCCTACCAAGCAATTCCGCTCGGCCAACAGTGTGCCCCGCGACCTCGACCTCTTCGAGTATGAAGGGCAGACCTACTGTGGTGTGACACCCTCTAAAGAGCTGCTGGCACTACGTGGCAAGACGACGAGCAAGCTGCCAAAGGCCGCAGAAATCGTGGTTGACGTAAAGGGCACTACGGAGGTGACGCTGTCGAACACGCTGGGCGAACAGGTGGTGATGAAATATGACGCGGAGAAGCGTACTTTCTCGATGGACCGCACCCGCAGCTATGCCAGTTTCAGCGAGGCCTTCCCTTGTGTGACGACGTGTCCCGTCTATGGCGACATCAAGCAGTTGCGCATTTTCATCGACCACAGCTCGATAGAGGCTTTCGATGCAGAGGGTCGTATGTCGATGACCAACCTGGTGTTCCCCAACGAGCCCTACAACACCATAAAGGTAAAAGGCGGCAAGGCAACAATCTTTCAAATTGATAATTGATAATTGACAATTGATAATTATGGGTAATCAAAACAAATCGATTTACTTAATCCCCGTGATGCTCTGCTTCTTCTGCATGGGCTTCGTGGACTTGGTGGGCATTGCCTCCAACTATGTGAAGGCCGACCTGGGACTGTCTGACTCGGTGGCCAACGTGTTCCCCTCATTGGTGTTCTTCTGGTTCCTTATCTTCAGCATTCCCACGGGTATGCTGATGAACAAGATAGGACGCAAGAAGACCGTGTTGCTCTCGCTGATTGTGACGGTTGTGTCGCTGTTCATCCCCCTGTTGGGCTATTCGTTTGGCGTGATGCTGGCAGCTTTCTCGCTGTTGGGCATCGGCAACGCCCTGATGCAGACCAGCATCAATCCATTGGCCATGTTGATTATCGGTGACAAAAACCTGGCATCGACACTCACCTTCGGACAGTTTGTCAAGGCTATCGCCTCGTTCCTGGCTCCTTATCTGGCCATGTGGGGCGCCACACAGGCCATGCCGTCGTTTGGCTACGACTGGCGCGTGCTGTTCCTCGTCTACTTAGTGGTGGGCATCCTGGCTTCGCTCCTGCTCTGGGTGACACCTATCCAGGAAGATATTCTGGAGGGTAAGTCATCGTCGTTTATGGACTGCATCCGTCTGTTGGGCAAGCCCATCGTGCTGCTGTCGTTCTTGGGCATCATGTGTCATGTGGGCATCGATGTAGGTACCAACACCACCGCTCCGAAGCTACTGATGGAGCGTGTGGGCATGTCGCTCAACGAAGCTGCCTTCGCCACCTCGCTCTACTTCATCTTCCGCACCATAGGTGCCCTGACGGGCTCGTTCTTCCTGCGTGTGATGAAGACACGCTGGTTCTTCATCATCAGCGTCTGTCTGATGGCAGCCTCGATGGTGCTGATGTTCAGCGGCGAGTCGAAAATGGTGCTCTATACGGCTATCGCACTCGTGGGCTACGGCAACTCCAACATCTTCTCGATGGCCTTCAGCGAGGCTCTGCTCAGCGTGCCCGACAAGCAGAACGAGGTCTCAGGTCTGATGATTATGGGACTCTTTGGCGGTACCATCTTCCCCCTGCTGATGGGCTTTGCCAGCGATGCCGTTGGACAGGCTGGTGCTGTCGTTGTGATGGCTATCGGTGTCATCTATCTCTTTACCTATATTCCTAAAGTGAAGCATTAGAGATAAAACCGGGTCCTCACATTCTGGCATCCCAATAGTGGCAAGTGGGCGGAAAATCGCAAATAAATTTGCATTTTCGCTCACTTATTCGTACCTTTGCACCTAATTTAATAAATAAAGGAGAGAATATGCAGACAAATTGCCACATGTCAGTGCTGCTGCACGAGCAAGCTAAGAAGTATGGAGACCGTGAAATGCTGATCTATCAGGATTTCGGAGGGAAAGAGTGGAAATCGCTGTCGTGGAATCAGGTTTCTGCCACCGTCAAGCAGGTCAGCAATGCCCTGTTGAACCTGGGTGTGAAACCACAGGAGAATGTGGGAATCTTCTCGCAGAACTCAGTGCAGTACATCGAGTGCGACTTCGGTGCATGGGGCATCCGTGCCGTCACTATCCCCTTCTATGCCACCAGCTCTGAGCAGCAGATCCAGTTCATGGTCAACGATGCCAAGGTGCGTTTCCTCTTTGTCGGTGAGCAGGACCAGTATGACAAGGCACGTCGCGCCTTCTCACTCTGTCCTACCCTGGAGCGCATCATCGTCTACGACCCCTTGGTGCATATCTCCTCACACGACCCTAACGCCATCTATTTCTCCGACTTCCTGAAACTGGGCGAGAACCTGCCCCGTCAGACCGAGGTGGAGAAGTTACAGCAGGAGGCCTCTTACGACGATATCGCCAACATCCTCTATACCAGTGGTACTACGGGCGATTCGAAGGGCGTCATCCTGACGCATGGACAGTTCCATGCTGCCTTCGAGGCCAACAACAAGTGTGTGCCGGTGGGCGAGCAGGACCGCGTGATGAACTTCCTGCCCTACACCCACATCTTCGAGCGTGGATGGGCCATCCTCTCACTGACCGAGGGAGCAACCATGATTGTCAATACCCACCCGCAGGAGGTGCAGCAGTCTATGCGTGAGACACACCCCACCTGTATGTCGGCTGTTCCCCGTTTCTGGGAGAAGGTGTATATGGGTGTCATGGATAAGATCGATCACTCCAGTGCCGTTCAGCGTAAGCTGTTCCGCCATGCGCTGGCCGTTGGTCGTAAGCATAACATCGAATACCTCAGCCGCGGCAAGAAGCCCCCTGTAGCCCTGCATCTGGAGTATGAGATGATCAACCGCACCATCTTCTCGCTGGTCCGCAAGGAACTGGGTCTGGAGAATGCCCATTTCTTCCCCACCGCAGGTGCTGCCGTATCAGCGTTTGTCGAGGAATTCGTCCATTCTATCGGCATCAACATGGTGGTAGGCTACGGACTCACCGAGTCGCTGGCCACCGTCAGCTGTAACCATCTGGGCAAGCCCTGGACTGTTGGTTCCGTGGGTATCCCCATTGAGGGCATCAGCATACGCATCGGCGAGAACGACGAGGTGCTGCTGAAAGGTCCCACCATTACGCGAGGCTATTACAACCGCGAAGACCTGACGAAGGCCGCCTTCACTGAGGATGGCTATTTCCGTACGGGCGATGCCGGCTATCTGAAGGATGGCGAGCTGTTCCTGAAGGAGCGCATCAAGGACCTCTTCAAGACCTCCAATGGTAAGTATATCGCACCGCAGATGATTGAGTCGAAATTGCTCGTTGACAAGTATATTGACCAGATTGCCGTCATTGCCGACCAGCGTAAGTTCGTCTCTGCCCTCATCATCCCCGTCTATACGCTGCTGGAGGAGTATGCCCGCGAACACGACATCCAGTTCCAGACGCGTGAGGAGCTCTGCTGCCATCCCCAGATCATGCAGATGATGAAGGAGCGCATCGACACCCTGCAGCAGCAGCTGGCCCACTACGAGCAAATCAAGCGCTTCACCCTGTTGCCTCACCACCTGTCCATGGAGAAGGGCGAACTGACCAACACGCTGAAAATCCGTCGCCGCGTGCTGAATGAAAACTATAAGGAACAAATCGAGAAAATGTATCTCGATTAGTTCCAAATGAGAAATGAGAAGTGAGAAATGAGGAATGTAAATGAAAAATGAGAAATGTCCGATTCGCGAGATAACATTATTGTAGAAAAATCTGAAAGGTTCGCCGACAGGATTGCCAAGATGTATAGATATCTCTCAGAGAAGAGACAGGGTGATAAGGATATGCTCAAGCAAATTGTCCGTAGCGGAACCAGTGTTGGCGCGAACGTGTCCGAGGGACAATATGCTCAAACGAAGGCCGATTTTCTCACCAAAATGACAATTGCTCTGAAAGAGGCAAACGAAACTCGTTTCTGGCTCAAACGACTATATGCATTCGGATCACTCAGTGAAAAAGAGTATGAATCCATCATTAAAGATAGCGAAGAACTCATAAGTATATTGACAATAATTACCAAAACAACCAAGGAGAATTTAAAGAATGGAGGAAAATGGTAATGTAAAAATCTGGGGATATCATTTCTCATTTTTCATTTGCATTTCTCATTTCTCACTTCTCATTTCTCATTTAAGATTATGATCACAACCGACCAATTGAAAGATGTACTTGACCGTGCAGATGCGCTGTACAAGTACTTGAAGATAGAAGAGAAGAAGATGGAGTACGAAGAGGAAGAGCTTCGTACCCAGGCTCCCGATTTCTGGGAAGACCAGAAACGAGCTGAGGAGCAGATGAAGAAAGTAAAGGGCATCAAGAAGTGGCTCGACGGCTACCAGGCCGTCCGCACCGCTGCTGATGAGCTACAGCTCGCCTTCGATTTCTATAAGGAGGATATGGTCACCGAAGACGAAGTCGATAGAGATTACCTAGTTGCACTAGACCTACTAGAAGGACTAGAACTCAAAAACATGCTCCGCCAGAAGGAAGACCCCATGGAGTGCGTGCTGAAGATCAACTCCGGTGCTGGTGGCACTGAGGCACAAGACTGGGCACAGATGCTCATGCGTATGTATCAGCGCTGGGCCGAGGCCCACGACTATAAGGTCAGCATTGCCAACCTGCAGGATGGCGACGAGGCTGGCATCAAGAGCGTCACCATGCAGATTGAGGGTGGCGAGTATGCCTACGGCTATCTGAAGAGCGAGAATGGCGTCCACCGCCTGGTACGCGTTTCCCCCTATAATGCTCAGGGTAAGCGCATGACCTCGTTTGCCTCTGTCTTTGTCTCTCCGCTGGTTGACGACACCATCGAAGTCTATGTCGACCCCGCCAAACTGTCGTGGGACACGTTCCGCAGCTCGGGAGCTGGTGGTCAGAATGTCAACAAAGTGGAGTCGGGTGTTCGCCTGCGCTATTGGTATACCGACCCCGATACGGGTGAGGAGGAGGAAATCCTCATCGAGAATACCGAGACGCGCGACCAGCCTAAGAACAAGGAGCGCGCTATGGCTCTGCTCCGTTCACAGCTCTACGACCGTGCCATGCAGAAGCGTCTGGAGGCCCAGGCTAAGATTGAGGCTGGCAAGAAGAAGATAGAGTGGGGCTCTCAGATCCGCTCCTACGTCTTCGACGACCGCCGTGTCAAGGATCACCGTACTAATTACCAGACCTCCGATGTCGATGGCGTCATGGATGGAAAAATCGACGATTTCATCAAGGCATACCTGATGGAGTTTGGAATGGAGAATGTGGAATGTTGAATGTTTGCGCAAGCGCAATGTTTTAATGAAGAGTGATGAGTGATTTTGGCAAGATAATGGAAGATAAGTGTATGAATTTCGCTATACGTATAACGAATTTATGCCGTTTCCTGATTGACGAAAAGCATGAGCACAAGATATCTGATGGTTTCAATAACAAAAACATCAAAGATAAATTTGGACAGCAATAACAATAATTAATAATTTTACATTGAGTAATCGGCTTTGCCGACCATTCAACAATCAACATTCAAAATTCAACATTATGAAAAAGAGTAATGCAAAGCGTGAAGCTTACGCTAAGAAACAAGAAGAAAAAGGCAGAAATCTCATTATGTGGATTATCGGAGTGCTCATTGCACTGGGTGTGATCTACGCTATCTGGGCCAGCTTCATGATGTAGTAACTATTTTAATGAGTAATTAGTAATGAATAATTAGTAATTATGATTTGATTGCATGCCGATTATTTCTCAGCGAAAAGTCTGTGTTCATAGGTAATCATAATTACTCATTACTCATTACTCATTACTAATTATCATGACTGAAATCGAACGAAAATTCTTGGTCCTGGACGACTCCTACAAGTCGTTGTCCTACGCCCATAGCCACATCATGCAGGGCTATATCTGCAGTGAGCGTGGCCGTACTGTTCGCGTCAGAATTCGAGATGCGCGCGCGTACATTACTATTAAAGGGCCCAGTACAGACAACGGACTCACCCGCTATGAGTTCGAGCAGGAGATTCCGCTTGTTGATGCTGAGCAGCTCATGCAGCTCTGTGAACCCGGCATAATCGACAAGACCCGCTGGCTCGTCAAGAGTGGCGACCACACCTTCGAAGTCGATGAGTTTCATGGCGAAAACGATGGCCTTATCGTTGCTGAAGTCGAGCTCCGCGATGCCACCGATGTGGTAGAAATCCCCCATTTCATCGGAAAAGAGGTCACTGGCGACCGTCGTTACTATAACAGCCAGCTCCGCCAGCATCCTTTTAAATTGTGGTATGACTGATACCATAGGGTAAAATAAAGTTAAATAATCAGCATTATCGATTCAAGTAATCGGTATTTTTCTTATCTTTGTCGTACTTTTTACTAATAATAAGTATGGCAAGGAAAAGGTTTATATTGGCGTTGTTGATGTGCTTAACAGCATTGACGGGAATAGCAGCCGACGGACTCCATCAGCTCATCAGCAAGGGAGACCAGTACTTCAATGCCCGAATGATGCAGCATGCCCTTGCCTGTTATCAAAAAGCCTATGCCGATCCGTCTGTTAAAGATAGTGTGAATATCAAGTTGCACCTGCTCAAGAGTATGATGTATAGTTACGATGTGACGGGCAATGAGTTCGACTTGATAGAAACAGCATACCAATTGCGTACCCTGGCTGAAGAGAATGATGAACCGGCTTATGTTGCGATGTCCGATTTCATGAATGGTAAGCATGTTCACTACCAAGGCCGCTATGAGGAAGGTTATGCGCTTTGTCTGCCCGCTTTGAAGCAGATGGAACAGTCTTCTTATACTCAGAAGGATGTTGAGCTGTGTGGATTTTATGCTGCGTTAACCAGAATGTACATGCATGACAAGCATTTTGACGAAGCCATGGAGATGTCAAAAAAGCACGAGCAGGTGGCACGGCGTGATACATGTGACAACTTGGTTTGTTCACTTTATCGTGTTTATACCATCCGGACGCGTTTGCTGAGCGAGGCGGGACGCCAAGACGAAGCGGATAGCTGTTACGCTGTCTCTCAGCAGCTTGGCATCACCGATCTGGTGGCCGATCATGATTTGGTTCCATATCTCCGAGAGAAAAAAAGGTATAATGAAATGCTGGAGATTCTCCAAGATGCCAAGGAACGCCTGTCTGCTGACGGTGATACATTGGGCATCCTGATGTTCTATATGCTTAAAGAACAAGGCAAGGCCCTTTACGGACTGGGCCGTTATCAGGAGGCTGCCCAATCCTACGAACAGATGGAGAAAGTTCTGGTATCGATGCGTCGTGTCAATCTGCAACTGTTGGCTGCTTCCGTACGCGATACGATAGCTAAGGAGCAACAACTCTCGCATCGCAATCTGTCCCTGTCTATCATGATTGCCCTGATTGTCTTTTTGCTGCTCATAGCAGGCGGCTTTCTCTTCCATGCCCGTCTGCAGACTCGCAGAAATAAAGCGATGACGATTACCATTCGTCGTTTGATGTATTATCGCGATTTGGTGATGAAGCAGCAGCGGAAAGACCCCGATGAAATCGCCAAAAATGAGCAAGAAAGTGAGGATGACGCTGACCAACGCCGTTTCGTCGAGATGGATCGGCAAGTGTCTCAGGAAGAGTTGTTCCGCAATGCTAATTTCGGTCGCGATGAACTGATGCGCCTCATGGGTGTCGACAAGAATACGCTGGCTACCATCATCAACCGTTATACTGGCACGAATGTGACGGGATATGTGAACAGCAAACGCATGGATTATGCGGTGTCGCTGATGAAGGAACACCCGGAATATTCGCTCCTTGCCATTGCTGAAGCCTGTGGCATTAACAATGCCGCGACGTTCATCCGTAACTTTAAAAATGCTTACGATATGACGCCGTCGGAGTTTCGCAAATCCCTCGAAAAATTACCCCCCCTAACGGTCAAAAAGACAAATAAGTTAACAATTTAACGGAATTTTGGACAAATTGAAAAGTCTTAAGGACAAAATAATAACAACACGTACCTTATTTTATATGGTGTGTGTTGTTAATTTTTGTACCTTTGCAACGAATATTAAGTGAAATTAAGACTAGATTGTCAGAAAGGGTATGTGCATGAAACTAAATTATCGCAATTGGACTTTAATGCTGTTACTGGCTGTCTCCTCGCTCACTTGGGCGCAGAAGGTGACTATTAGTAACAATCTGCTCTATGATACCTGGCTGACTCCCAACCTACGCGTCGGGCTCCGCCTGTCACCTCATTGGTCAATGGGGCTGACGGCAGGCTATCGTCCTTGGCCCACCGATGACAATACTTCTCGCAAATGGAAACATTTGCTCCTTTCTCCCGACCTCCGCTATTGGACGGACTCTGTCGGTGTACATCATTTCTTTGGCGTCAATCTGATTTACAGCCATTACAATGTGGCCGATGTCAAGTTCCCCTTCGGACTTTGGAAGGCAGTACGTGATGAGCGCCGTCAGGGAGATCTCGGTGCAATCGGTCTTTTCTATGGTTATTCCTGGCCTTTAGGTCGCTATTGGAATCTCGAGACCCACATCGGAGCAGCTGTCGGTTATACCAAGTTCGACCGTTACCAGTGTGGTCATTGCGGTACGAAGATAGGCACCGAGAAGAAGGTTTTCGTCATGCCCCAAGCCGGAGTGAGCATTGTCTATAACATCCCGGGCCGTCCTCGTAAGGTGGAAGAGCCAGTGATGGAGGCTCTGCCTGTTGTTGAGGCTCCTGTCACTGCAGCAGTTGCTGTCAAACCTTTTGTGCCTGCCCTCTCTCCCGTTGCAGATAATACCGGACTTGCAGGTCAGCTCCAGAAGGATAATGCTGTGATTGCCCATATCTCCGAATATCGTCCTTACGACCGTACCCGCATCCTCCGCAAAGAGAAGGGTGCCCTCTTTGTTCATTTCGACTTAGGCAAGTCACAGCTCTCTACCGATTATCGTGAGAATAAGCAGGTTCTCGACCGCATTGTAGATATTACCCGTCAGATTATGGCTGATTCCACCAGCAGTGTGAAGAAGATACAGCTTGTCGGCTTGGCTTCTGTTGATGGCAATCCAGCCACCAATGAGCGCCTGGCCCAGAATCGCGCCCTCTCCCTGCAGCGTTACATTCAGCAGCAGGTCAGCGTACCCGACTCGATGTTCGAGACCGTTGGAGGCGGCGAGGCCTGGTCCGAGTTCCGCGACCAGTTGAACGATATCGTGAAGGAAGGTACCAATGAGCATGCCGATTTGAATAAAGTCATCGAAATCATCGACCAGGAGAGCGATGACAAGGTGCGCGAACGTCGCATCAAGCAGTTGAATAATGGCCGTACTTGGGCTTATATCAGGGACCATATCCTGAAAGACCAGCGTAATTCCGGTTATATCCGCATCTACTACGACTATGTTCCTGACAAGGCAGCAGCCACCATCAACGAGGCCAGCGAGCTGCTCACTACCGACTGTGGTGACTGTCACCGCGAGGCTCTCCGCCTGTTGCAGACGGTCCGCAATGACGAGCGAGCCCAGAACGCCTTAGGTACTGCCCTCTGGCTCTGTGGTCATAAGGAAGAAGCCCTCGACTGCTTCCGCCGTGCTGCCGCCAATGGCAATGCCGATGCCGTAAAGAATTTGAATGCATTAACGAATGAAAATTAAATAATTACAATTATGGATAAGATGAAAAAGTATTTAATGATGTTTGCAGCGCTTGTTGTTACAACAGTAGGCTTTACCGCTTGCAGCAGTGAGGGCGACCTGTCTAGTGAAGAACAAGCAGAAGAACGTGGCGTGGTGAAGACAGAGTTTACCATTGCTTTTCCTCAAAAAGCAGTTCAAGGTACACGTATGGCTGCTAGTAATGTTCAATTTCAACCTTCTCAATTCCGTGGAATCTCCAGTATGGAGCTATATCCTTTTAGAGCTGCAAGTATTAGTGGGGATATTCCACTTGAGTTTACGCACATCAATTTATATGATGGCAGCACGTTAAATGCTCTTTCGGGAAGCAATTCGTTTTATTTCTCAACGAATTCCCATTTGTATCAAGATGTAGACATACCCTTGGGAACGAAGACGTTTATGTTCTATGGTGTAGCTTCTAAGACAAATGAATCTGCATCTGCTGTTGGAGCATTAATACCAACAAAGGCAACTGTGGGGCAGAATTTAAGTGTAATTAAGTTTTCGCCATCTCCCATCTGCGAGAATCCTCCCGTTGATGCTAATGGATATTTAACAGATACCTCAAATGGAGGACAATTAGCTACTTATCTGACCAGCATTGCTACTGCACAGGCTGCTAATGATAATGTATGGGCAACTACTCTAAACGTACCACTGAAATCGTTATATGAGAAGTTTATCACGATGAAGGCTGGCTCGTGGACGAATGCAATGGCCGTAGTAAGTGAAATTTACAATGGAGTAAAAACTGCTCTTTCTTCAGACAATGAAAAGACAGTGGCCTTGAAAACAGCTATTAAGAATGCTATTTTAGCTAATACCAATGTTAGCGAGGGAACTAACGGAGGACTTTCTTTCACAACAACTGCGTTTGGAGGTTATCCTAAAGACCTTGGTCTGCCCGACGGTGCTGCATATATCCAGTGGACTGGGTCAGCCTTTAAAGAACTGAAAAGTAATGGATCTACAGGTTGGAATATGGCTAATTTTGAAAAATATGCATATCCGGCTGAGCTCTATTATCATGTTATTAGTGATATTAAAACTTCAGAGAAATCTGAGTCAAGCCATTATACGGGTAATTCTGGTCTAAATACTACTGGTACAACAGCTTTTACGAATTGGAATAATTTAGTAAATACAAATTATACAGCTGGAGGAACCGTTACAAGTTCTACCCGTTCTATTGCTATTGTCAAGCAAGTACAGTATGCAGTAGGTCGCTTAGATGTAAAAGTTAGAGCTGCTATGACTTCATTGAATGATAACGCGGGAGCGTCTGTTACTATTGGCTCCAATACATTCAAGGTAACGGGATTGTTGGTAAACGGTCAGAAAGCAGTAGACTACAAGTTTAATCAACTTTCCACAGAACCAGCATATACCTTATATGACAATGTGATAAAGGATTCAAATGGAAGTGATATTTATATGACAACTTCCGAGTCTAATGCTTTCTATACCTTAGTATTGGAAACACCAGAATATGGTACAACAGCCGCTACTAAAGAGGCTGCTAAAGTACGTATTGCCGTTGAATTTGAAAATAATTCTGCTCAAACGCTTGTTGGTCGTGATGGTGGTTTGATTTATCCGGGAACAAAGTTCTATCTAATAGGAACATTAGACCCATCCAAAAATGATGGTACATCGGCAGAAGGACACACATCATATTATACAGACAATACAAATACTACATTAATTACAAAGGCTTTCATGCAAGATTATAATACAGTGGTGACTCTGGCTGTATCCGATTTAACAAAAGCTTATAATGTGCTGCCAGACCTTGGTCTTCCCCGATTAGAGATGGGTCTCTCTGTTGATGTTGACTGGAAACAAGGTATCATCCAAACATTAGATATTGAATAACGTAATAGAAATTAAAATCAAGATATATGAAGAAGATTAACCAATTAGCCCTGATGAGTGCGATAGCACTGACAGGAGCAACGGGCTTCACAGCGTGCTCATCGTCCAACGATGAGATAACGCAGGAAGTGACGAACCCCAATTTCAACCCCAAGACGAATGAGGTTTTGGCAAAGTTCGTCTTTAATGTATCGACGGGTAATAGCACAACTCGCCAGACATCAGCAGCCACACAGGCAGCCGTCAGCGAGACTTTCCGTGGTATCGATAATGCCGTGCTTTTCTCTTTTAAGCAGGGTTCTGATGGTAAGACAATCGCCACAGCCAGTACAGCAGACAAGCGCTATGACCTGTCACGTATCATCGCAGCAGGAGGCGTTAGTGAAGACAAGTCCAGTCGCGTGATTGAGACTTCGCTGCCCTTGAATTCTAACACGCTGTTGTTTTATGGCAGGGCCATTCCCGGCACAGTCTCTCAGTCTGAGTCAGAAGCGGGCATTACTGCTTATGATATGTTTGGTCATCTCGACAAATACGAGGTGGCTGGTACAGGTGAAGGCGTGAATCTTGCCAACACTACTTTCGAACTGAGCTCTCGTATTAATGGTAACAAGGAAAACTTCAAGAAGATTCAGGACTTGTTGGCCGGTGTGCTGACTCTGATTATGAACACCAACTTGGCAGGCACACACCATGAGACCGTTGAATACCAAGGTGCAGATGTTACCTACGGCGATATCTATTGGGCAGACTATGCCAACAATGATAAGAAGAGCCCGGTGACCTCTACACATGCGCTTTATGCCTTGGAGGTTAAGCTGGCTGATGCCTATCGTGAGATGGTAAGCATCCGCGATACAGAAGGTGAGTTGCGTGCCGGTAGTGGTATCGCTATTCTGAAGACTATGGAGGACCTGTGGTCTGTTGTCAACGAGGTACGCTGTGCTACTCCTTTATGTAAGGAAGAGGCTGTAGCCAAAGTATTGGCAGCACGCATCCACGACCGTATCGAGAAATATTTCAACGGTACAGTACCTGGCACAGGTGGTAACGTGACAGAGGTAGGTTATAAGTTGACATCGGTGATGATTGAGAACTTTGTAGCAGATACTTCTTGGCCTACTACGGCAGATGCTAAGCCAACCAGTGACTATTTCAGCTCTGTCCAAAGCATTGTCCTCGCCAACTTCCCACAGATTATCTATCATGTTCCCTCTGGTTCTACTCACTATCTGTTTGACGCAACCAAGAAGCAGTTCTTCTATCAGCAGAATTATAATACCAGTGCGGTAGGTAATAGTGAATTCACGGTTGAGAGCTATTACTACCCTGCTGAACTGCTCTATTTTGGCAATAGTCCCATCCGCGTATCTAACATTGAGCACAAGACCTTGGATTATCCTCAGACAGTAGTCAACTGGCAGGACGACAGCAAGTGGGATGCCGGCTGGACGAAGAACAGCCATGTAGTATCTACAACCCAGAGTGTTGCCATGATGAACAACATCAATTATGGTACTGCATTGTTGAAAACTACAGTGAGCTATGGTGCAACCAATTTGAAGGACAACAACCACGCCATCCAGAAATATAAGGATCCCACCATTAGCGATACTGATGAGCCAGACAAGGTGATTACTGTTGGCAACTCCAGCTTCAAGCTGATAGGTGTCCTCATTGGCGGACAGTCGAAGAAGGTCGGTTGGAACTTCCTCCCCAAGGCATCTACTGATGCGGATAAAAATCCTCAGGGCTATATCTATGACTGTACCATTACTGGTTCAGGAGCCATCCCTGTTGAGGGTAGTTCTACACCGAACTATACACTGGTATTCGACAACTATACCACTGCCGCCACCGGTCAGGATGCAGTATATGTTGCCCTTGAGCTGGAAAATAACTCTGGTACCGAATTCTATGGCGAGCACGGACTGGTTCGCGATGGTGCTACATTCTATCTGATTGGTCAGCTCGATCCCACAGGAAAGACTGCTCCCACTTGGCCTACATTCCATCCGCTGCCTCCTTATAATGCTGACGGTTCGTCTATTCAGACACCTCGTGTGTTCATGCAGGACTACATGACCTCAGTAAACTTTGTGATTGGCGAGAATTCACTGAAGCATGCTTACCTCACCACGCCCGACCTGCGCTACAGCGCCCTGACTCT
Organism: Prevotella sp.; assembly: GCA_015060535.1. GTDB lineage: Bacteria > Bacteroidota > Bacteroidia > Bacteroidales > Bacteroidaceae > Prevotella. The sequence goes on along the minus strand of SUYH01000002.1, from coordinate 73,050 downwards.
GGGTCTGTCGGTTGATATCAAGTGGTCTACAGGTCTGAACTTTGGTGATGTAATCCTCGGAGGAAACTAAAAATAATGAGTAAATAGCAATTAGTAGTTATGATTACCGTGCATGCCTATATCAAAAACTTACTGGCTATGGTTGTTAAAACTGTAGCATGTAAACACATGCGCTTGGCAACGCTTGCCAAACAGTTCATCATAATTACTAATTGCTCGTTGCTCATTACTAATTTATGCGCCTGCAGTACCATCGACGAAGACATGTCGGACTGCGGATTTGAGGTGAACTACGAACTGAAACTGGTGACCAACATCCAGACGAAGCTCCAGACCCAGCTGCAGACAGACCTGTCGTTACAGACCAACGTCGAGCTGACTACTGCGCTGCGCACTCATCTAGGCACCATCTTCCGCGATCATGCCGATGATGTCGACCTCTCCTTCTATGATGTGAGTGGCGACTCCGTTCGTCTGGAACATAACCAGCACGAAATGAATGGTAAGGAGGAGCAGTACACGCTGAACATACCACGTCGCCGCTATCTCCATCTGGCCACCGCCAATGTGGGACAGGAGGAGAGTGTTGAGACTTTCGATGCTGACAGATGCCACAAGGCCCGACTGACACAGACAGACCTCGATACCGTTCCGTCTCACACTACCGGACTGTTCTCAGCCCGTTACGACATGGATATCAAGGATAGCATCAATCAGACGTTTGATGTCCACCTCTATATGGCCAACTCAGCTACCGTTTTGGTGATTGACACCTTGGACAGCCATGTTCGTGACATCAAGGTCTATGCCACCGGTTTTGCTAACGGTTTCCAAATGGCAGACAGCACCTATGTTTTTGATGAACAGTCCCCCATTGTGCTGGCTAATCCCATTGACCAGCCGGATAAGCAATATGCATGTTTCAACACGGTGAATTTCCCCTCGCGTGATATGCCTACCATTCCCATTGGTGCTCCTCATAGAGCCGATGAGGTCAGTATCAAACCCCTGTGGGAGTATCATATCTACATCACTACAGCCTCGGGCAGTGTGACACGGAGCGTGCTACAATCGCATCGTCCGCTACTTGCTGAGCAAGTGTTGGTGACTCATGTCAAGCTGGAACCCAACGGTTCACCGATAACCTTCGATCCTACGATAGGTGTCAGTGTGACCACCGACTGGAGTGAAGGCTGGCATTTTAAACCTGATTTGTAAATGTAAGGAGATAAGATTTGAGTAACCGCTATATATATATAATAGGAACGCGCGTAGCAATGACTTTGCTGGCACTTTGTTGCTGGCAAGGATGCACGACGAGTGATAGCACTGCCGACCCACAGCCTCCTCAGGTAACCGATGGTCGCGTTGCTGTCGACTTGGCGTTAAGCGTGTCTACTACTACTGGCAACAGCAGTGCGACAACACGTATGGCGGCTTCAACGGTACAGGCAGAAGGGAATCCATATCGTGGTATCCAAGATTTGAAGGCGTATGCTTTAAATAGTGAAAATACACAGTTAGGTTACTACAATAACCTGACTCCTGTTTCTGGGACGCGACATTTCTATACCAACCAGATAGATCTTTCCATCGGCACTAATCATTTCCTCTGTTATGCCAAGGCCGTTCCAGGGAGTGGAAGTTCCAATTCAACAAATGGAGCCATCACACCACATTTTGTTAGCACTGACTATAGCCAGAATACGTTTGAACCAGTACAGATTATCTCTTCTAATCCCAGTTATGCCACAGCCAATACAATGGCGGAGTATCTTACCACTATTGTTACGGCAAGTTCTGAAAATGATTGGATTAATGATGCGCTTTATCGATCTATAGTTCCTTCAACAGTAGGAGGACATATTGCTGGTTCTTCTGCCAATCTGTATGCTTTGATAATAGACTTGAAAGCAAAGTTAGTAGCCAACCCTACAACTATACATAACACTGTGCTGGGCGTGATAGGCAATGATGAGAAGATCAATACCAAATTGTCTCTCTCCGATCCTTATCCTGCCAGTATCGGTTTGCCAGACGGGTCTGCCGCATTGGAGTGGGATGGCTCTAAGTTTGTTGCGGTTACATCATTTAATTCCGGAACACCTTTGAGTGACCATACTCGTTTCATCTACCCGCCAGAGCTTTATTATTATATCGACAGTCCTATCAAGACTGCAACATCCTCTTTGGAGAGTGAATACACAGATGCGACTTGGAGTAATGTGCTGGCAAAGTATACGCAGGATGATGCTACGGTATCTTCCACCACCCGCTCTGTTGCCGTTAAGAACGCCCTTGACTATGCTGTGGGTTGTCTGGAAGTCTATCTGATGGCAAATTCTGCGGTGCTGTTGGACAATGCTGATGCAGATGTTGCTCTTAACTTCAACCTGACGGGCATTATTCTGGGTGGTCAGTATAAGCAGAACTATCAGTTTACGGCAATTCCACCGACATCGAATACTGACGAGAAAATTATTTACGACAAGGAGGTTCCATCGGGCATTAATCTCACCACCAGTTGGACTACGACACCTGTTTATACCTTGGCTTTCCAGTCAACAGACGAAAAGCCTGTCGACATTGTGTTGGAGTTTATGAACAATGGGGCAGCATTCACTGGTGAGGGTGGTATTGTTCATCATAACACTAAGTTCTATCTGGTAGGTCAGATATGGCCAGAACCGGAGAAAGTGTCTCAGGGGGATTTTTACAAACGTGTATTCACCAAGGACTATAGAACGAAAGTAAAGCTGAATATTCAGAGTCTGAAACATGCTTATAACGTGATTCCCGACTTAAAGACGGCCGCCTATTCTATCAAGGTGGATAATGTAGCCGTTACACCCTGGAGCGACGGCGGTTCTCAGAATCATGAATTATATAACTGGTAATAAAAAAAGAAATGAAACATAAGTGTTTACATATCATCAATATAGCCTTCGGCATAGCGACAGTCCTTTTTTTAGGGGGCTGCTCTTCCGATGATAGCACGCAAGAGCCTGTTGAGACCCCGATGCGTGAGTTGCACTTTATGCTGGGTTCTTACAACTATCAGGATGTTACACCAGAGGCAAACCGACGTGCCTTGCCTGCAGGCTATGTTCTCTATAGCGAACTAACACCCAAAATACCACTTGATGGAGCTTCTCTGAGATGTTTCATGACAAAAGACACAGAGGTGAAGTTTAATGGTAATGTCACCTACAATTCGGGTTCATGGGTTTCTAAAATCCCTCTTGATGAAGGTGTATATTATGTTTATGGACTGATGCCAGGCAGTGAGGCCGGTAAGGTTAAACTGACTCCAAAATCCAGTGATTTTGCAAATGGTGCCACTATGGAAATCCAAGGGTTAAATCCTGTGACCAACTCGGATGTCTGCACGATAGTGGGTGTTAAAGGTTCAACCACTGCTGCTGGCTTTGCCAATGTAGATATCAAGCAGGGCGTATTTGCCTATGATGCCCAGAACCACGGCACGTTTATCTACCTGCTTATCGATCATCTCTATGCTGCCCTTCAACTGAACATGACTATCAGTCCTGAATACAATGCACTTCGTACCATTAAGCTGACCAAGCTCACTTTGAAGAGCAACTCGGTGGCGAAGACAGTAAATATGTCAGTTGAACTGACGCCTAATACAACGAATACTTTGCCATTTACAGCTCCGGCATTGAGTCAAACGACAACGGATGCCAAAACAGTTGAGATATACAAAGGTGAAGAACTTATTTTGGAGGAAACCGACGACCTTGTGTTCCTGGCTTGTACGGCCCCGATTTCTACGAATACGCAGTTTGTGATGAGTGCCACTTACAATGTCTATGACCGTAATGGTAACCTTATTCGCAAGGACTGTACGGCAGAGAATGTTCTCAATCTTCCTACTGGTGGCTTGACGCGTGGGCAGAAGTACACCTTCAACCTCACCGTCAACCCCACTTATTTATATGTATTGTCAGATCCAGACTTGGATAATCCGACGATAACCGTTAATTGAAAGTAAAGATATGCGAAAGATATTAACCGTCATATTGCTTCTTGGCTTGTCTGCATCGTTTGTGCAGGCACAGATTGTTATTGGTGGCAATGTGTATGGTGGTGCACGTCAGGCCGATGTCAAAAAACACACTTTTGTCAACATTGGTGCTGATCATCATGACGTACTCATCAAGGCCGTCTATGGTGGTAATGATATTTCCGGAACCATTGGTTCCGAGATTGAGGAGACGGATGATGTGCCAACAGAGTTGGACGAGGCCGCAATTAATGGCATTACTGATGCTACTGGCGATAACGCAGGAAAGAATTATAAGGAATACAACACCTTTGTTCGCGTCAGTCCGGAGGCCACAAAAACGACGGGAGAGGGAGAAAATGCTGTTACCACTCAGTTGTACAATATCTTTATTGGCAGCTTGTTTGGTGGCGGTAACGGTGACTATACTTATGGTGAAAATGAACACAAACCTGATATCTCTAAAGCCTATCTTGAAATTAGGGGCGGTACAGTGGCTTTTGTCTATGGTGGTGGTAATAATGCTACGGTGACGGAGGCTACTGATATTTGTATTGACAATAGCAGCGAGGTTACTACTTCTATTACCGACGGGGGAGAAAATTCTCCCAACCTGTTGCTTTCTGAAGGCCGACTAAAGGCTATGGGACTCTCTGCTTTGGGTGAGGACATTGTTCTGCGAGATACCTACCATTTCTCTCGTGTCTTCGGCGGTAACAACCAGGCAGAGATGAGTATCCGTCCTAAGTGGCACTTGTATAAGGGCAATATCGATAATCTCTACAGTGGAGGTAATGCAGGTCCTATGACCAGTCCTGTTGGACTTTTGTTGGAGATCCCAGAGGAATCTAATATCATGGTCAACAATGTCTATGGTGGCTGTCGAAAGGCAGACGTACATCCTTTGCTCTCAGGTTCGCTGACTGACGCTACTTTAGATGAACCGGAGTTAAAAGATATTCAGTTGCCAGCATCGGAAGGTTACCACTTCCCTCCAGGTCTTTCTGCTCGTGTCTTGGTACGAGGCGGTGACATCAACAATGTCTATGGAGGTAATGATATTACGGGAAACGTGAGAGGTGGAAATGCTGTGGGTATCTACACCAGTGTCCATGGCGATGTCTATGGTGGCGGTAACGGCTCCTATCCTTATACTGATAACTCAAATCTGAAGGGCGATTTGATTTATGGTGACTTCTACTATGGTGACTTCATGACTGATAACAACTATACGTCATCAGTAGCTGCCCTTAATGATTTCCGTCCTAACGCAGAGATGGTGTCGCTCCGTGTGGCAGGAAAGGATGCAGACCATCCTACCATCATTCGTGGTGCTGTCTATGTCGGTGGTAACAGTGCAACACTGACGGGTTCCAGTGCGCCAACATCCTCATCGGAAAATTTTGGACTGGTTACCCGTCCTGAGCTGAAGTTAGGCTCTCACGTCATCATCAGTGAGGTGTTCCTCGGCAACAATGGTGCCAATATGGTGAAGCCAGAACTCTTGGAGTTGATGAATAGTGAGGTTGATGGAAAGAAATTCAGTCAGATTAAACTGAAAGATACTTCTACTGAATCCCCCGACAACGAGTTCAGACAATACATGGATGGCTGTGGCATGACCTTGGAGCCCAATGTTACTTTCGACGATGAGCATAGAACACCATCCCCTGACCCCGCTACTTATATACCCTATACTGCTCAGATCGGCTCGTTCTACTGTGGGGGTAACGTGGGAAGTGTCCTTAACGAGGGTAAGATTACCATTCCTTTTGATAATCAGGTTATTATCTACGAAAAATTGGTGGGAGGCTGTAACAAAGCCTATGTCGCCAAGTCCGATTATAATGCCGAATTCTTTGGTGGACTCATTGGTAGTCCAGAAGTCAATAACGACGGTAACAAAGACAAACTGGAGATAAACCTCTCCGGATTGAAAATCCAACCCAAGCGCTGGAAAGATGTGGAGAAGACCGAGCTCATTTGGAACACGGTCAATACGGATGGTGACCCTGTACCACCTGTGATGGAGAATTCTGCCTTTACGCCCGATGACCTGCATCGCCGTTTCGATGGTGGAAACATCTATGGAGGTTGTTTCGAGAGCGGACATGTGAATGGTAATGTCATCATTAACATCAATTCATCGCTTGTCGACCGTACAGGTGTTAACAATATTTTCGATGAGGTAGAGACGGACGACGAGACCGGTGAGGCTGTGCTTTATGGCCACGAGAGTTTTGTCATCACAAAGCGTAACTCGGGTGTCATTCTTGACCAGCAGGGTATGGATGTGCTGGGTAAGGCGCTCAACGTGTTTGGCGGTGGTTATGGTGAGGATTCCGAGATTTGGGGTTCTACCACCATCAACCTGAATGCTGGCTATACCTTCCAGATATTCGGTGGTGGTGAGAAAGGTGCTATCGGTAAGGGTGTACGCAATAGCACGACAGGTAAGTTGGAGTACTCCAGTTACTACGGCCAGGCTGACGCTAAATATAGCACTACTGTCAACCTGAACAACCCATCTGTAACAGGTGCCAAGCGTAGCAAAAACGACAATCCTCTTATGGCTGAGGCTGAGTTTATCTATGGCGGTGGCTTCTTGGCTCCGGTTTGTGGTAACACGACCATTAACCTGGATAACGGACGTATCTTCAACTCCTTTGCAGGTAGCTGTAATGCCGATATCTACGGACACACCGAGACCTATGTCGGTGTGAACGGCTTCCCCTATGTCCGCGACCATATCTATGGTGGTAACGACTTGGGTGGAAGAATTCTGGGTACCGCCAATTTCCAAACTCACGTCCGCGATAGTAACCCGACTACCGAGAATGTAAATGAAACGCTTCAGAAGGTGCATGGCTATGATGCCACAAACAATCCGAATCCTGATGTACTGAATGCTTCTGCCTACATTGAGTATCAGAAAGGACGTGTGGCAAATATCTTTGGTGGCTGTTATGGTGTATATGACTATACAGATCCGTATTATGGCGAATATTTTTATGCCAAGGGCGCTAACGATACAGTAGAAGAGGGCGAAGGCAAGAATATAGGTAAAGCTCGTTCAGGCTCAGGCTATACCAAGCCTTTCTTGGATAACGCCTTTGTTAACTTCCGACCCGTTGACACCCAAGGTAATTCCGTTGCTCAGATTTACGGTGCCGGTCAGGGCTACATGGGTGAGAAAGAAGAGAACCTGATGCAGAACCGTAGCTATGTGCTCATCGATATTCCACAAGATTTAGCAACCTATCAGGGCTTGGAAGTCTTCGGTGCCGGTGAGTGTGGTGGTGTCGGCATGGGTGTAGAAAAGGCGACAGCTGATGCGGCTGCCACTGCTGACAAGGCCTCTGCCATCATTGACCTTACCCGCGGCCAGTTGAAGGCTGTCTATGGCGGTAGCTATGAGGAGGGTATCACCCGTCGCACGGTGGTCAATGTGCCTGTAGGCTCTACAGTCAAACTTGAGAATATCTTCGGTGGAGCTTATGGTATTAAGAACGATGTGGCTTGTGATGTTTATGAAGCCAATGTCAACTGGAGTAGTGAAAATGCTTTGGTAGGTGGCTACCGTTCGGGTATCTATGGAGGCAATAACAACAGCCGTCGTACGCTCTACGGTAAGGTGAACATCAATGCTCCCGTTTACTATGATAAGGACAATGAATATTTCGCAACCGTCTATGGTGCTGGTTATGGTAAGGATACTTGGTCACAATATACCGAAGTAAACCTGAACGCCAATGCAGACCCAACGAAGGATGGTGCAAGATTATATGAGGTCTATGGTGGCGGCCAGCTTGGAAAGGTAATGAGTGCCAAGGCTGCAGCAAAATGGGCTGCAGCTGAGGGTGCAGCAAATAGTATTACTATTCCGCTTACGTTGGAGGAAGGCTATACTGATAACGGACTGGTTAACAGTTTAGCCCAGTATAAGTATAATACCAATGTACGCATCAATACAGGCGCCGAGGTTTGTGGCTACATGTATAATGGTGAACGTAGTGGAGCCTATGCCTATGGAGGTGGTCTTGGCAAAGATGGTGTCGAGGGTGCTGGTGATGTTTATGGTACCACCTTCATCGGATTGTTTGGCGGTAAGGTTGTCAAGGACGTTTATGCAGCCGGAACCATTGGCTCTGTGAACAACAGATATAAGGCTGGTGCTGATGATGATACCTCTGATACTCCAACTCCCTTTGTGGCCACAGCCAATGCTTATATCGAGGGCGGTACGTGCCGTAATGTCTATGGTGGCGGATGGCAGGGCAGTGTAGGTTATCACGAAGGGGAACTCTCTGAATCATACGCTGGTGATGTCTATGGTGCCACCAATGTTGTTATTGGTAAACTGAATGGTACAACCTTTATTGACGGCATTCCTGCCATTGAGCGTAATGCCTATGGTGGCGGCGAGGGTGGTCCTGTCTATGGTACTGCTACTATTACTTTGAACAAGGGGTATATCGGTTACCGTTATTTCAAGAACCTGACAGATCTTCAGGCAGAGGACAACAAGAGTGCTTATCTGACTGAAGGCACTGGTGACAATATAGAGTATTATCTGGAGAAACTCCACGACGAGACCTGGAAGGGTGATGGTACCAACCGTCTGAACGATAGTGGCTGTATCTTCGGAGGTGGCTATGTCGATAATAGTAATGTTGACATTGCCAATGTCAGGATGTATGGCGGTCATGTGCGTAATGCTCTCTTTGGTGGTGGCGAGATTGCTGCCGTCGGACGTGGAAGTATTTCCGTAGGTGGCGTGGATAATTCTGAACGTACGCTGGAAGGTATCTATAAGGCAGGTAAGACGGATGTAGAACTATACGACGGCCATGTTCACCGTAATGTGTTCGGTGGAGGCCGCGGCTATAATAATGTGGGTGATGGCGGTACGCTCTATTCCGATGGTTTCGTCTTCGGAAAGACTGAGGTGGACATCTATGGCGGTGAAGTAGGTACTGCCGAGGGTGTTACCAAAGGTTATGGCAATGTTTTCGGTGGTGGTGATATCGGTTATGTTTATAGTGCTTACGAGAAAGATGGCAAGCTCTATGTCGGTATCAAGGATGGTGATCGCTACGATAATACCTGGGAGGGTTACTATTATGCTTATAAGAAAGGAGATGATGCATACACTCCCGGTACCAAGCCTGCTGATAGCGACCCGAACTGGGTAACGGACCAAGGCGAGTACGTGCTTTCAGAGGACTGCAAGGTGCTGGTAGAACCACATTGTAAGGTAAAGACTGCTGTCACTATTGATAATAAAGAATATGCAGTGGGTAGATACGTGCCAACTGACGCACTTAATACTTTGCAGAACAAGACGACTGACGCGGCAAAATGGGAATGTCTGGATACGAAAGGTATCATCATCCATAATGCCGTGTTTGCCGGAGGTAATACGTCGTCCGGTTCTGCTAAGGTCTATGCCAATGCCACGACCGTGTTTGGCAATGCCACGGCATCTATCCATGATGTTTATCACCGCGACCTGATTACCGTCGGTACGGGTCATACCGGAGGCCTTTATGGTGACGGTAACCTGACCTTTGTGGATGGTTATCGTGGTCTGAACATTACCAACTATGGTACCGACTATTATACTATTTCAGACAACCGTGAAATAACCATCGAACAGTATCACGATCTTGATGCCCGTGAGGCAGCTTACTATGAATTGAGATATATTTGTATTAAGGATTGTCGAGACAAGGAGGGAACAGATTACACCAAGGGTGATGGTGATAAGACCAAGCCTTCTGTAATGAATGCTGACGACCTCTTGGCACTGTTTACCGATGATAATGGTAATCCGGTTATTTACAATGGAGATCCGATGACCACGCTTGATAGTGAGGGTCAACGAATACCTAATCCTCTGTATTGGAAGGAGAACGGTGTCTGTACCATCTATGCCGGTCGTCCTATGAACACCATCCAGCGTGCTGACTTCTGCGGTGTGTTTGGTTCGCGTATGGTGATGCAGGGGGCTCAGGACCGTGTACCAGAAATCGTGGATCATACCAACTATACCATTAACCGTGTCCGTGAGGTATCACTCAACCAGCAACACTCTGTTATTACCTCTGATAAGGCCACACGTGCTGTGCCAGGGGAGGGAGCATCAGACAAAGATAAGGATGATTATATCCTTAACGAAGGTTTTGTTGATATCAACAAAGCCATTCATGGCAATTACTTCGGTATTTACAACATCGTGAACTTCCTTGGTGGCTTGACCAGTGACGAGAATTTCACCGATGTACGTGTGACTGAAAACACGAGTAATACCACTTATAAGCAACCGTTTACCTTAGGAGAGACGACCTACAACTATGGAGCAGGAATGTCTACAGACGATGTAGAAGACAATGCATCGTACCTCAAATGGAAGCAGGCTCACAAAAATGACAATAAGCGTAATAACGGCCGTAGCCATAACAAGGTGGCACTGGCATCAGGTGTCTATCTGGAACTGACAACCGAGAAGAGTACAGGTAAGGAACTCAATGAAAAAGACTGGGGATACATTACGGGTATCGTTGAGCTTGACCTGATTAACGTGCAGCAGGGTATCGGTGGTGGTTTCGTATATGCCAAGAACGAACACCGTACTTGGACGTACAACAAGAAGCATCATACCACGCTGACAGCTTTGAATAAAGATGCTGTTACCAGAAAAGACTTTGATTATCAAGATAATACAGAAGTGGAGTGGGAAACCTCAGGTAACTTCGTTCATAGTACCCAGACCATCATTGACGACTGCTATAACATCAGTGGAAAGTATAAAGGTGCTGATGCTGTACCTGCCCACTATTGGTACATCAAGGGTCAGATATACGTTTACGACCAGTATATCTCGGCCTACACAGGTGCACCGAATGCTTATAGTGAGACGGTGGATATCCCATTGACCATTACAGCCGCTTCCCAGGGTGCTATGAAACTGTTGGACATCAAACCCAATAAATATGCTTATTGGAAGAACTATCGTAATCACGAAAAGCTTAATGATGGCAAGTTGCTGATTAACGACGCTACATATTATCAGAACGACCCCATCAGCTATTGGGAGTGGCAACAGTTGTCTCCAGCCTCACAGGAGCTCTTTGTAGACGAGACTTATGTGACTACTGCAAAATGTACGCTGACAACGCAAGGCGAAACACCGACGGTAACAACCTATGAGTCCGGTTATGTTATGTTGCCCGACGATTATACCGCACTTAGGAATTCTGCAGAAATTAAGAACATTGATGGTAAGGATGTTCCTGCTGTTTACCATGAAGCGAGACAGGAAGATGTTCCTTTCGACTTCGTATTCCGTCCATCTAACAACATTAGTCATGAGACGGGTTATATCCTGACGTACAAGGTGAATAATCCGGAACTCTGGGATTCTTGGTATACCAAGATAGAGAGTAGTACACATGAGAAGAACCAGACAAGCAAGAATGACGCAAGCTATTATAATGGTCCTACCTATCACCTTATTAATAAGAATAATGGCTTGTTCGGCCAACGTCAATACGAAGTGAGCAACGTCATTTCTGAGGACATCTATAACACTTATCAGGCCATTGCGAACGATAATACAAAGAAAACTGCTATTGATGCTGTAGTTGAGGCCGGCAGAACACAGGCTCATTTTGAGGCTGCTTATCTGATGACTAAGGCAGCAGAGATATCTGATGGAAACGAGGGCACTATCCACCTCAATCCTGGTACTGCAGTCTCTGCCACAATCGCGAATGCCATGCCTGACAAGACTTCTCCTGCATTCATCTGTAACAGTACCATCCAGATTAGTTCTACAGAATTTATCTATCTGAATACAAAGATGACGCAGGAAGAGCGGGCAGCCTATCTCAGTCGCTTTGCTGAGAGTGATCCGTTGCACGATGAAATCCTAGCCCATGTTGTTCCTGCCTATTATTGTACATCAGCAGGCTACTATGGTGGTGACTATTACGAGAAGGATGTGAACTATCGTGGCTTGGCAACTTGGTGTTCAATGTCGAAAGAAGACCGCGCTTATTTTGAGTTCAACTACGATGCCCTCGACGTATTGGTTGATAAAGACTATAGTGGTACTGTGGGTCAGAAATATCAATATGATTCGAAGGCTGCCACCTTGGCTGCTGCCAATGCTAATCCTGCAGGCTACTCCATAGAACAGTCTGTGGACTATACAGCATCGTATAGCGGTAATGGATTCTCCTTGCCAACGGGCAAAACAGTGAATGTTAAGCATAAAAATGATCCAGTAGATGCAGAGCCCGTTCCAGTATCTGAAATTGCCAATGGTGACGAACTGAGCCGTACGGAATACGAGAAGATTGCCAACGAGCAGCGCTATTATGCACCAATTAAGGGCGATGCCGAAAATGGGAACAAGTGTTACGTGGTGGTTAGTCCGCTTGTTGTGGGAAATACGCCCTACGCTGTAGGTTCTACAACGACCAAGGAAATATATGACGCTCATCATGGAGAAGGTAAGGGTAACGAAGTCATTGAGGTTACTTTGCCCGATCATACGAATACGTATTATTTCTGCCGTGAGAGCTATACGATTGGAGAACTTGGAGGCGGTATGTCTGTTACGCGTGCTGTTGAAGTTTCAGGTATTACATCAGCAGCTTCTTATTCTGGCGGTCAGACAGTTCCTTTAGGCTACATCATCGCAAAGGGCACTAGTTCTACCGATACAGGCACCTATATGAGTCTGACCAACCTGCAGAGAGGCTTCACCATCCACGGTATTGCTCCTACGGAGACCAGTACGTTCTTCGTCAGTCGTGAGTCGGATATCTACGACCTCTCTGCCGAGAAGATTATCACCGTCATCTATCAGTACGACTATGAGGAAAGCGATGGCGACAATGTGACACCTGTCAGCGAGCGCCATGTGGTGAATATCCATCTCCAGTTCAAGAGCGGTATTCCTGCTGTGGAGGATATCCGACAGCCACAGACGGTTATTCCTGGTGACTTCCTCGGTTTGCGTGAACCAGAGGTGACTCCTGGAGCCTATGAGGTAACGGGCGGTGGCTGGGAGCTGTTCGAGAACGAAAGCGATGCCGAAAGCCACATCAACGGTATCGACTATACGCCGGGCAACGATCCGCTCTATTGGTATCAGGATGGCTACTTCCTGGCCTACTATGCAAAGACCTATCTGGGCAAGACCTATTCGAACCACCTGCCTATCAGCGTGGCCAACTACCACGATCTGAAGAAGGTGATGGAAGATAAGTCTCACCACTACTATGTGGATGAACCCACTGTGAAACGTAACAGCAAGATATATATCAACGATGCGACAGAAGGCCTGCACCAGTTGAAGGATTTCTTCGACCTGAGTGTCCTTAATACTAAACCGACGGAGGGAAGACTTGCAGGTCATGAACTGCTGGATAGTCATGTGAAGGGTGGAGCCGACTTAGAGTTTATTCTGCACACCGACATCAACCAGACGGATGAGTATTGGACGGCTATCGGTGATGACAACCAATGCTTTGCTGGTAACCTGCATGGTGACGGTCATACTATCAGTGGTCTTACCGAATCTCTGTTTGGAACACTTTGTGGTAATGTCTACAACCTGGGTGTCACTGGTACATTCAGCTCTGCGGGCGTTGCCGATAGAGGCTTGGGCTATGTAGAGAACTGTTGGGTAAGCAGTAAGAGTAATGTCAGCTCTAATGTCAAGGCAGTCTTTGGCAGCCCGTCTGGTACCAGTGGCGTTCAAGTAGTGAACTGCTATTATCCTGAGACCAATAGATATAGCACCACCAATCATCCTCGTGGCAATGCCAAGGCCATGCCTGCCACAGCCTTCCACAACGGAACTGTTGCCTATAACCTCAACGGCTTCTACCTCTATAAGCGCTATAGTGATGAGAAGGTGACATCCGGATCGTCTTACAGCTACTACACGGTGAAGAGCGACAATAGTCTGGAACTTCATAGTGATGGTTGGTATGGCAGCGATCCTACGCTCAGTTCGGCTGGTAACGCTACAGCCTATGAGTACAATGGTTATGTGGAAGACCGCTACGGCGATGGTGACTTCCGCTATTCGGAAGGTATCATTCCAGACCCGGGTGAGAAGCGTGCCCACGCTACAACGACGAAGACGGAGTACTATCCTATCTGGCCTGACGACTACCTCTACTTCGGACAGATGCTGACCTATGGCTGGAACGACTTGCGTCCGCATGAGGAAACTCCGTCGTGCATCTATAAGGAAGACGGTCGCCTGGCTATTAACGACAAGAACAACCGAGTATATCGTGCACCGGCTTATTATCAGTCGAGCACGATGGGTGTGGCTCATTTCAACCCAAGTGTCAACTTAGTAGCTTATGCTCATGGCGATGATGAGCAGGAGCATCCGGCTTATCCGAACATGACGGCTATCGACTTCTGCGGTCATAACGATACGGATTACTCGAAGGGTAATGAGAATGCCAAGGGATTCTATCTGCCGCTGCTCGACGACGACGGACTGACAAGCATCGTCAATCGTGACGAGACACCTAACCTGCTGGTTTATGCACCTGCCGAGGATGTTAACAGCAAGACCTATACGGTTTTGAAGACCTACTTCAACGACAAGGAGCCTGCCTATGCAGAGACAGGTAATACGGGCTATCGTTGTGTGGCAACTGCAAGCACTGATGCTATAGTTGGCCACATGGTAACATCCGATAAGCGTACACTCTCCAACCATCTGTTGGTAGACAAGAAGGACTTCGACTGTCCTATCGATTACCAAATGGGTGATGGTAAGCGTATGTGGTATCAGCGTCTGCCTGAGCGCTACGTCAACACTTCGACGGGCTGGGAAACTGTCAGCCTGCCGTTCACTGCCGAACTGGTTACTACGCAGCAGAAGGGTGAGATAACTCACTTCTATAGTGGTAGTGCTTGGGTCGATGAAGAAACGAAGACCAAGATAGGCCATGAGTATTGGCTGCGTGAATATAAGGGTGGTGCTGTGGATACTAATGATGAAACAGTCTTCAAGACGACCTTCAACTATCCCGACGCTACTGGTGAAAAGAAAGATGCTGACAACACCTTCCTTTGGGATTATTATTATAGTAAGAATACGCAGAAGGATGCCAATGCTGACATCTATCAGACGTATTACGAGTCAGGTCGTGACCTGCTACAGTATCCGTTGCTGGCTAATGGTACACCATACATCATCGGATTCCCTGGTACGACCTACCGTGAGTTTGACCTTAGCGGTAACTGGATTCCACAGAATACCGCAGCGACAACTCCTGCCAAGCTCGACAGACAGACCATTACGTTTGCTTCTGCTGGGGCTGCATCAATTGGCGTCAGTGATGACGAGAAAACCGGAGTCACCAAGGATAATTATACCTTCAAGTCCAACTATCTGAGCAAGGAGATGACGGGCTACATGATGAATACTGTCGGCAACTGCTTCGAAATAACAAGTGAAGCGACTGCCACCATACCGTTCCGTCCGTACTTCGTGGCTACTACCCAAAATAGTGCTCCACGTCGCTCTGAGGCTAAGTACATTGTCTTCGACAGTGCCGGATCGTCATTTGCTATCGGCGATGAAGACCCGTCGGATGAGTTAGCTGGTGAGTTAACCTTCTCTACGAAGCCTCGCAAGCTGGTTACTACCTCGTCGTTGCGTCAGCCAGCCGATGTCCG
The DNA here is from genome assembly GCA_015060535.1 of Prevotella sp. GTDB lineage: Bacteria > Bacteroidota > Bacteroidia > Bacteroidales > Bacteroidaceae > Prevotella. The sequence continues at coordinate 57,299 of SUYH01000002.1, read as the reverse complement.
CATCTACGGCGTAAGCGGCCAGTCTATCGCTGCGTTCACCATCCAGCCCGGCGAAACCATCGAGACCGACATTCCAATCGCCGGTGTCTATATTATCCGTGCCGCTAACGGCCGTTACACCAAGAAATTTGCATTGAAATAAGCCCCTTACAGCGTATGAAACAAAGCATTGCACGACATATAATAGCTTCTCACACATGTTTCTCTAGGAGAAACACTCCGTTTCTCCGAGAGAGACACTGTGTTTCCCTCGGAGAAACACTTCGCTCCAGTGTGTGGGCACATAGCAAAGAGTTACTACTTACCCTCCTTTTACTTATCACAGGCGGACTGTTCCCTTGTGTGACGAAGGCGCAGAAAGTTGCTGATGGTATCTATTATATCAAACACGATGCGGGTGATAAGGGGATTTGGTATCTTTGGCCTTCTGTGACAACCAATAGTTCTACGGGGAATGCTTATCTAACAACTTCCAATGTTACATCATTGGATGAGGCCGTTGTTCAAGGTGTAAACAACAATGGGGTTGGGTATGGACCGTTTAATAAAACCTACTCACACTGGATTGTGAATAACGTTGAAGGAGAAGAATCAACAATTCAATTGATTAATCCTAAGTTGAACAAGTATGTCGTTGTTCGTCAAAAAGACTCATATGGTGATCGTGATGTGTGGTTGGCAGATAAGCCTGCCCAAGCAGACATCTCTTATACTTATTTCGTAATTAATTTGAATACCCCCCCATATAGAATATCTCCTTTCCCAGGATTAAATAACGTTCAAGCGACTGATGCATATACATTTAATAGTGCATCAGGTGATGATAGAGCTTGGTTGACTTGGTCTGAAGGAGGTAAAGATTACTCTAGGTCAGGCGAGGGTAGGGCAGGCTTAATCCAGTTCTATAACAAAGATGCGCCAGATAAAAAAGGAAAGCCATTGTGGTCTTTCGAGTCAGATCTCCTTGACGCCCCATCCATCAGCGTTTTGGATGCGAATAATAAGGTAACAATAACCGAAAACAATGGGTTACCAGATGGTTACAAAATTCGCTATACTTTTGGTGATGGCTCACAAGATGACCCTACGGCAACGACTACTACTTATATAGAAAATGACGGTTCTGATAATGAGATTCTTATTACAACATCCGGTACCCTCAAGGTGGTTGTGGAACGTTATGGTATAGTACTGACAACGGTGGCAGAAAAGGCGTTTAGCGTGGTTCCAATGCCCACCATCACTTACAACACCAGCAATCTGATAGAGATGGCAACGGAATTGGACGGTGCTTCCATCTACTATACGACAGACGGAACTGTTCCTTCAGTAATTAACGGTAGACGTTACCAGAATCCGTTTGATCCTGCTGACGATGTGACAGAAATCAAGGCGATAGTCATTGCTCCAGACGGTGAAACGAGCCTTGTCACTACGTTTATCCCACCCGTTCTGCTTGGCTCAAACCATATCCGACTGATTCAGAATCAGGGCAATGCATGGACCTGTGATGAACATCTGGGCGGTCATTTCTATATGAGGCCGACTAGTGAGGATAACCTGAGTACAACGAGCCTGTTCCTTTCTGACATTCAGTGGTATTTCCTGAATGCAGGAGAGAACGCAGGAGACCAGTATTATTATCTCGTTCATGACGATAAACGCTTATGTTATGATGAAGGCAACGTCAAACTTAAGACTTTTGGTTCAGAAAACGCTAACCAGTTTAAGTTCCGACTGGTAGCATATCCAGAGACGGGTCCGACGACAGACTATAACATCGTGCCTTATGAACTTACCGAAGGCAATATGTACGTCACAAAACCGGGTGGGAATGGCACTGCTGCTGTTATCGCACTGGGCAGTTCCAATAGCGATGGGAATGCCCGTTGGAAGTTTATCCTTCCTAGTGCATTTGATCACACGGCTCCCTTCACGGTTTCCAATGATAACCAGAGCTACTTCTATAAGATAGGCAGTGGTGATCAATACATCATCCAGTCTGAAACGGCAGTCACCACCACGGCCTCTACCGATGCTGAGGTGGTAAAGACAGGCAGCTGGATGATGATGCTTGTTCCTGATACCGAGATATCTGTGGGTGATGAGTTCACCTATTACAATATCAGGAATGCAATGACGAACGACTATCTGTATTATAATGACGGGGGAACACCTGGTTTTGCTGTCAGTGCCACTGTGACGGAGGGTCAGGAAGACAAGTATCGCTTTACATGGGCTCGTTCAACGGCGACGGATACCTATTATCTGATTCCCAGAACTCAGGTTAATGCCGCTAAGTCAAGTCTGATTAGCTTCTCTACCTATTCCATCACCGCAGCTCCAGGTTTCGTTCTTGACCCTGTGCTGACAATGGATGCTGAAGGCATTATCACAATGACCTGTGCTACCAGCGGTTCAGAGATTTTCTACCGCATAGATGGTGACTATACGGATGTAAATGGTGTAAATCCGGCAACGAACCCAGAAGTACCCGCAGAGTCAGGAAAAAAGCCGACCTTGCCAACGCGTCTTTATAGTACCGACTTCCTGCTTAGCTTGGATGCTACACAGGTGAGGGCGGTGGCTGTGTTGAAGAACGACCATAATGTGAAGTCGTCTGTCCAACTGATTAACCTGGAACAATGTGGGACACCAAACCCGACAGATGAGAACTTCCACGATGCTCAGGGTAGCTTGACTATTCCGAAGGTAAAGGTAGGGACAGTCGGTGAGGGTGATGATGAGCATGATGTCTATGCCGACATCTATTATACCATCGACGGCACCGACCCTGTGTTGGTAGAGACGACAGCCCATGGCGTGGAGCCTGAAATAGTGTTCCGTTACAACTCCAGATCGAAAGTCTGGGCTGTTGCAGCCAAGAACGGTATGAGGAAATCTGAGCCATATACGATGGATGTTGTTTATATGCCGTCCATCACGTTCCAACAGGAGTCATACACCTATTCTGCTACCATTACGGACTCTAAAATTGTAAGCCAAGCCATCGAGCCTGTGATAACCAAGGTGCAGGTGGAGGGCGAGGAACACCCCATAGCTACCACCGATTACCATGTGACGGGCTATAGAGACAATACGGAAGCAGGAACGGGCAAAATCATCATCAAGGCTACACCAGAAGCTCCTATTAAGCTCTATGGCATTGGTAACTTTGTAATCAATAAGGCTCCCATCTCTTCTATAAAGGTGACAGACCCGGCAGAGTTTACCTATAATTACCGTGCCCAAGGTCCTGAAATTACAAGCATCAAGGCGACAGGAGGAAGTGGTGATATAGAATTGCTCGGTTTTGATGCCTATTATACGGTAACAGACAACTTACAGGTTTCTGCCGGAGAATACACCCTCAGGGTGGAAGCCAAGGAAGGAACTAACTTCACAGGTTATGTGGATAAGGCATTCACGATTAAAGCCAAGTCGCTGAATTCTGACGATATCTACATTACTGTAAAGAAGGAAGTTAGTGGCAATACCGTGACTTATGTGCCTACCGTGAAGGACGGTAGTGTAACGTTGATAGAGGATAAAGACTACACCTATACGGTAGATACCACCAATGGCATTATACTAACCTTTACAGGTAAGGGCAACTATAGCAGTTTAGAGGCTGATAAGAGAACATACGAGTTTATCGACCTGCCGTTTGTGCGACCAGAAAACAGCACAGCTGAATATGCGGCTCTATACGCTGCTTCTTCCGACTTGACTACGCCATTAGGTATGACCGCCAACATCGTGACTGGAGTCACCAATAAGGACAGGGTGATACTGGAAGAGGTGACTTATATCCCAAAGGATGTTCCCGTACTGTTGCTGTCGGGTAAGCGTGCTGATGGATTCGGTAAAGTTCTAAAGACCAGTGATACTTATACAGCAGATGAACTCTCAGCAATCAATACGAAGAACAAGCTGAAGGTAGCAACGGGCGATGAAACGGCAAGGACGTTAACTGCCGCTCAGGTCTACCTATTCTACAAAGGCGAGTTTGTGCTGAATGCAGCAGGGATACTGCCAGTGGGTAAGGTCTATCTGGACCTGCGTACTACTCCGGATCCAACACCAGCTCCACGCCTTTACATTGTAGGTGGAGATAGCAACACCACTGAAATAGAAGATGTAAGATATAATAAGGAAGATGCACAAAACGAGCGCTGGTTCACACTGGATGGCAGAATGTTGCAAGGCAAACCTACTCAGAAGGGACTGTACATCAAGAACGGCCGCAAGGTCGTGATTAGGTAAGACCACGAATTATACGAATAGAACGATATGAAACGAGATATGAAATATACGATAAGAATCATCACGCTACTGGCTGTGCTTATAATGAGCGGAGTAGGAGAGGCGTGGGCACAATTGTCAACAGACAATATCAAAAAAAAGATATTGCCCGAGGCTGCTGCAACAGCTAATTGTGATGTGGACGTGAAGTCGGTTAATGCCACTACACGACTGGTTACCATTACCGTTAAGCCTAAAGGCAACTACTTTATCAGGAAGTCTGATATAAAGGTAGAAAAGCTGATAGACCCAGCTTTGGCTCCTCGTCGTGCCACTTCCATTACAGAGCCCATCAATCTCGAAGATGGTGGTCCTTCTGAGACTGCTGTTGATGCTGACTATACATTCATCGTGCCAGCAGATTATACCGGCGCATTAGTTACCGCTACATTTACAGAGAAAACGACAGCATCGGCAAAGGTTAAAGCCAACGACCTGGTGTATAATACAGAGGCACAAGAGCTTGTCACAACAACAGTTGAGGGTGGTACAGTTCTCTATCAGGTAGATGCTACCGCAACTGATGGTTTTGCGGAGGCTATCCCTACGAAGACAAATGTAAAGAGAGGGGGGACAGATAATGCAGTAGTGGCATATAAAGTCTATTATAAGATAGTACCTAATACAGGTTTCTCTGCTCCTGAGTTTAATGCAGAAACGGACTTTGTCGAAGTGAAGATAAAACCCGCCAAGCTGACAAAGGTAACGCTTACAAAGACTGCACAGAAACATGATGGTACTGAACTTACATTTGGTGTCAGTGAAGTGAAGGCAGGTGAACTAATTGTTCCTACCGAAGGTTATACCGTATCAGGTAATAAACAGACGGCTGTAGGCAGCTATCAAGCTACAGTTACCGGTACAGGCAACTATGAGGGAGAGGTTAAAGCTACATTCCAGATTGTAGCGAACACAGTTACACTTGTGAGTTCAGCTACATCAGTAACGGATTTAAATGGACACTATATCTTAACAGAGAATGTCTCCGCCTCCGTGTTTGAAAACTTGTATGATGCAACAAACCCGTTCACTGGAACCCTTGATGGAGATATGTACACCATATCAGGGCTTTCACATGCCTTGTTTAATAAAATTGATGGCGGTACGGTCAAGAATGTTATGCTCGACGGTGTCAACATTTCATCTGGTACAAATGTTGGTGCTATTGCCAACGAGGCTACAGGTGCTACTCGTATCTATAATTGTGGAATACTTAGCGGTAGTGTCGGAGGTACGGGCGATGTTGGAGGTCTTGTAGGAAAGTTAAATAATACATCGAATCCCAAAGAAGGAGCTCGTGTTATCAATTGTTTTAGCTATGCGAAGATTACTGGTGGAAATAATGTTGGTGGTATTGTTGGTAACAATACATTTGCCTCTACAGCTACCGATATTCGTACCATGGTGATGAACTGCATGTTCTACGGTGATATCATTGGCGGCGAAACTGTATCGCCAGTCTTTGGCGGAACCAATATCGCCAACCTGCAAGGTGGTTTGAACACCTTCAACTACTATGCTTATGACGAGTTGAAGACAAAGGCAATCAGTAACAACAAGTATAATAGTGCGTTAGCTGTGGAGAAGAAATACCTGAACCGTCATGAGTTCTATCGCCTGTTGTTGAACAGCAACAAGAAGCTGGCGGCCTTTTATGCTACAGGATCTGTTGAGAATGCCAATCAAATGGCAAAATGGGTATTGGAAACTGCAGACAGGAATATCGAAAATCCCAAACCCTATCCTGTGTTAAAGAGACAGGGATACTATCCTTCTATCATCAATATTGATGCCGAAAGTGCCAGACCAGAAGCTGATCGCAACAAGGGGGGACTCTTAGGAACTTTATCTGTGAGTATCAGTGGCGTGGGCTCTAATGCTCCGGATGGTGCGAGCATTACGACCAGCACCCTTACCTTGCAACGTACTGACAAGGACTTTGATCGCTTCAACTTTAACTACGATAAGGTACAGTTGCCCTATTACAACGATGTTGGTACTGGTAACTATACTGGGAACCGCGTGGTGACTGGTTGGAAGATTACTGCTATCACCCCCGTAAAGAATGACCCTTACAAAGCCGAGAACTATCCCACTACCGGAGTTACCGATTTTCCAAACCATAACTACGCTGACCGCAAGAGTTCTAACAAAGACCTTTATTCGGTGAGTGGCCGTGTGTTCTCGCAGGGAGCTTATTTCGACGTGCCCTATGGCGTCACCTCAATTACCATCGAGCCCTACTGGGGGAAGGCATACTATATCGCCGACCAATACTACGATGTGGTCTATTCGGCTAATTATAATACAAAACAGGGCGTGAGCCAAACTGGCACACAGGTGACCGTGAAGAAAGAGGGAGACACTTCCTACACTACAACGGAGTTTAATGGACAGAATGTCGAAACGAGTATTGAGCGTGCTTTAAACAACATAAACAACAACATGGGTGGCTGGGGGCCTACCGTCTACGACAACGCCCTCGTGCTCGTGGGTAATCTTCATTTGAACACTGTGCCGCAAAACGGAACCACACCTTTCACCATGATGTCGGTGGACGAGGACAACGACCATGAGCCTGACTACAGCCTCATCTATCACCATACAGGAAGATCGAGCATAACCCCTATACGCTATGATTTCCTGAACATCCCTGGCACAGCCCAAGCGCAGAAGCCCAATGGCGCCAGCCTCATCTGCAACTTCACCATCTTCAAGACCAGAGGCTGGTTCGAGGTTACCAATACAGCACTTTTCTACACCTCTCAGTTGGAGTATGAGAATTTGGATAGCAACACCAAGACCGACGCTCCTCTCATCCTGCTTGGTGGCGTGGTCGACCAGTTTGTGTCGACACAGAGCAAGGCTGTAACTGGTAAAACCATCTACATCCATGTGGGTGGCAACGTGTGGATTAAGGAGTTCGGCATGGGTACCCACAGCGATGGAAGCCAGTCCACGCCCCATGTGCCTGTGTCGGTAACAGGCGGTGAGTTCCCTGGTTTCTACCTCACGGGAACGTATAATGCCAATGCCGCAGTAAGAACTGACAATGCTGAATGTTACATCAGCGGCGGTTATTTCCATGAGGCAGCTGGAGCATCACTGGAACAAATCGACGGCGATGTCCATTGGCAAATATATGATGCCGACATCGACAACTTCTTTGGTGGTGGAATCAACGATGCAAAGCCAATCAAAGGTAATATCACTACAGATATTTACAATAGTCACGTAACACTTTTCTGTGGAGGTCCGAAGTTTGGCAATATGACTTTGGACACAAAGAATCCTGCTAATAACAAAAAGGTCACTACCAATGCAGAAGGATGTACATTTGGAAAATTCTTCGGTGCAGGATATGGTGGTACTTCTATAGCAAAAAAGAAATACTACGATAAAGACGGAGACCAGAATTGGGCTACACTTCAAGGCTATTACTATACAGAAAATGGAGGGGATCGAGGAAAGTATTTTAATGGAACTTCTACAGGATCATCACAGATATCTGGTAAAGACTATGGAAAGAAAGGTCCTGGTGTGGCTACTGATTTCGACTACGAGTTCTTTGTCTGGAGTTCTGGAACGACAGGTGCTCGATTGTTTGTCAAGTTTGCCTCATTCTCTTTGGCACAATGTAATGACGTAAAGTCAACATTAAAGGGTTGTACCATCAATGGAGATTATTATGGTGGTGGTAGTCTTGGTAAAGTTGTGGGGACTGCAACATCTATAATCGATAGTTGTACAGTATATGGCAATGTCTTTGGAGGAGGTTTCTCAGCAAGTTTACCCGAAATAAAAGTACGTAAAGCAGGTTTTAAGTATAAAGGGAAGGATTCAAATAATAAAGATACCTATTATTTCCCTAACTTTAATAGTAATTCTGGTATGTTTGAGCCAGGAGAATTTTCTGATGAAGAAACATTTACATGGAGAGCGGCTTCAGATGATGAAAAGACTCTAACGGACAATCAATCTGGCATAGAGGAATCTGACAAACATAAGTATGTTTATACTACTCAAAACTTGACAGGTCTTGGCCAGGTTGCTCACACCAATCTTACCATACGTAATAACACTTTTGTTCAAGGAAAGATAGTTGAAGGTTCGTCTATCGGTGGTGTGTTTGGCGGCGGTGATGAGTCTGCTGTAAATGAGACAACAACAGTGAATATTGAAAATGAAGGCACTCGTACGATTCTTAACGTCTATGGTGGCGGCAATAAAGCTGATGTCGGTGGTAAGACAACAGTTAATTTGAAAGACGGAATTGTTAGTGGTGATGTTTTTGGCGGTGGAAGAGGTGACGATACTCACGCTCCAACGGTAGGTGAGACTGAGGTAAAACTGAATGAACCAGTAGAGGAAGGTGAGGGCGATAACAAAGAGGTAACTTATCCCCACAATTGTGTGGTAAATGGTAGGATATTTGGATGTAACGATGTAAGTGGTACGCCACTTGGCAATGCTACTGTGCATATATATAAGACTGCTGGTGCTTCAAGGACTCCTAAGGAGGATTTGGATGACATTGTTGAAAGCAAACATCATTATCATTTACAGGCAGTTTATGGTGGTGGTAATCTGGCAGCATTTGAACCAACTGATAAGTCTGAGACTTCGACCGCAACAACCCACGTCATCATTGACGGTTGTGATATGACGAGTATCAAGCAGGTGTATGGTGGTGGTAATGCGGCTTCGACTCCGGCAACATTCGTGGAGGTAAATGGTACCTATGAGATTGGCGAGGTGTTCGGAGGCGGTAATGGTAAGGATCCTATTGGTGAAGGTAAACCCAATCCTGGTGCTAATGTGGGTTACTATGATTACTCCAAGAGAGATGATAGTGGTGTTGTCGTGGTAACAGATGGTGCTGTACAGGAAAAAGACGACGCTAAGACACCAGACGACAGAAGAGAACATTATCAATATGGCTCAGGTGAGGCCAATGTGAGAATTTACGGCGGTAAGATTCACCGTGTGTTTGGTGGATCGAACACACTGGGTAATGTACGTAACATCGCCTTGACACTGTTGGATGGTCAGGAAGATTGTGACTTCAGTGTGGACGAGGCCTACGGAGGTGGTAAGAGTGCGCCAATGGACGGTGCAGCCAAATTGGAGATGGCTTGTATCCCGGGCCTGAAAGCGGCATACGGTGGTGCTGAGGAAGCGGAAATCCATAACGACGTGACGCTGAATATCACCAACGGAACCTTCGACCGAGTGTTTGGAGGTAACAATGTGCAAGGTACCATTACCGGAACTATTACGGTAAACATTGAGGAGACAGGCTGTCGTCCTATCATCATCGGACAGTTGTATGGTGGTGGCAACCAAGCACCTTATAGAGCTGCCGCAGGCAAGACGGGGCCAACCATCAATGTCCGCTCGTTCACCAGCATTGGTGACATCTTTGGTGGTGGCTATGGTAAGACGGCTATTGTTACGGGCGACACTCATGTCAACATTAATGTGGCTGAAGGCGATTTCGTGAACCAGGATACGGATGAAGAGCTGACAGGAAATAAAACGATAACATTCCAGCAGTTCCAGCGTAATGATTATGGTTCCTTTGTCTATGATCCTTTGGATACGGAACATACTACCAGACTGACAGAAACGAAAGACATTAACTTGTATCTTCCACCACATGCCGCAGGTGAGATAGGTGGTATTAATAATGTCTATGGTGGTGGAAACGAGGCCAGAGTGGAAGGTAATACTAAGGTGAGCATCGGTACAGAAAAGTATGTGCTTATAAACACCATTACAGCAGGTGACGATTTAACCGATAAGAATTACTATACTCGTAGTGGTGAGGGTACGGCAGAAAGTCCTTACACCTATACGAAGGCTACAGAAACCACAGCAGCGAATAAAGATTATTACGCCCTTGTCAAGGGTGCCAATATTGTGGGCAACGTCTATGGCGGTGGTAATAAAGCTGATGTGACGGGAAGCACGAATGTTACCATAGGAAAGAAGGAGGGCGAATAACCCTCCTTTAACAATCCTTTTGTCGGAAAAGATTCGGAACGAGAAGGGAGTGATAAAGAGACCCCAAAAAACGGCACTCGAGCCAATTCATGATTTGGCTCGAGCTAATCGATAATCTGGCTCGAGCCAAATCGTCGAATAGCCCGAGAGGGGTATACTTATTCTTTGACCTAAAGGTACAAAGCGACAAGTCGGTTACGTACCTCTGAGACTGCGTCTCTTAGGTACTCACGTGCGGAAATGCTCAAATAAATTTGGCATTTCACTTACTTATTCGTACCTTTGAGACTTCGTCTCTTAGGTAGGCTGCATCTCGGAAATGAAAATAAATCGTGATTTATTTTGCATTTCTCTCGATTTGCACTACCTTTGTAGCCATGAAAAGACTTAGCATACTGCTGATAGCACTACTGCCTATGGCAGCTGCGGCCCAAGATACCACGACGGTGAAGGGTGAACAGCTGCAGGAAGTGATAGTCAATGCCAACAATGCACAGCGCCGACTGGGGTCCGTCCAGATTGGTGCCGAACAGATACAGATGAAGGAGCTGACCTCTGCACCCGCCCTCTTTGGCGAGGTCGACGTGATGCGCTCCATCCAGTTGTTACCGGGCGTCAAGTCCGAGAGCGATGCCTCCAGCAGTTTCCAGGTGCGTGGTGGCCGATCAGCCCAGAATGGCATCCTCTATGACGAGGCTCCCGTCTATAGCGTAGGCCATCTGGCTGGCCTTTTTTCCGCTTTCAACGACAATGCGCTGGCTGGTGCCACCCTTTACAAAGGCTTGGTACCCGCTCAGTATGGCAGTGCTACCGCCTCTGTGTTCGACATCGTTGGTCGCACGGGCCGTACCGACCGCTGGGGAGGCAATGTCAGCATCGGTCTGCTCTCGGCCAAGGGCTCTATCGAGGGTCCCGTGGTGAAGGATAAGCTAGGACTGCTGTTCAATATCCGCCGCTCTTATGCCGACCTCTTCCTTAAGATGACCGACTACCGCGACAATTCGCTCTACTTCTTCGATACCAATCTGAAGCTGGATTATAAGTTCAACGATCGCAACCGTCTGTTCCTCTCTTTCTTTGCCAGTCACGACAAGACGGCACTTTCCGAAACGGCGGATATGCAATGGACCAACATGGCGGGCAGCCTGTCATGGCTGCACCAGTTCCGCGGACAGTCTACCTCGCAGACGACCCTCTTCGCTTCATCCTACGATACAGACAATGGTATCAGCTTCTTAGGTCTGAACATTGCCTATCTCGGACATATCCGCCATGCTGGTCTGCGCCAGAACTTCCGCTTGGTGTTCGGCAAGCATGAGCTGAACACCGGTCTGCAGTCTATGCTGACCGATGTCAAGTCAGCTGAGTGGACCCGCTGGAAAAACCATGAGAAGGAGCAGCGTAAGGCGTGGGATAACAGCGCCTGGCTGAACTGGCAGTACACTCCCGTCAAGCAGTTCACGCTCTCTGCCGGTGTCCGCTTCACAGCCTTCTCGGCCTTAGGTGGTCCTTACTATTACGAGATTGACGATAAAGGCAACATCACGTGGATTTATCAGCGCAGCAAGAACAAGCCCGTCAAGACCCACCTGACCATCGAGCCCCGTGTGAGCATGGTCTACCAGCCCTCAGAGCAGTGGAGCATCAAGGCCGGCTACAGTCGCATCTCGCAGAACATCCACGCCCTGCGCAACCAGAACACGTCGACCCCCTTCGACCGTTATACCATCAGCTCCAACCTGGTCAAGCCTGAGTTGTCCGACCAGGTGAGTCTGGGTCTGTTCTATATGACGCCTTCGCAGGATTACGACTTCTCGCTGGAGGGCTATTACCGCCATGTCGACAATGTGCTTGACTATCGCGATGGTGTCAGCTTCGCCTCGGCTATCGAGATAGAGCGACTCGTCCTGGCAGGCGAGGGCAGAGGCTATGGTGCTGAATTCTGTGCCCGCAAGAATACCGGACGGCTGACGGGATGGCTCAGCTATACGTTATCGTGGTCGCAGACCCGCATCGACGGCATCAGTCAGGGCCAGTGGTACGATGCCAACAACGACCGTCGCCACGATATCAACATCGTAGCCACCTATCAGCTCAACGATGCCTGGACGCTGAATGCCACGTGGGTCTACAACTCCGGACAGGCCTTCACCGCCCCCAGTGCCAAGTATCAGATTGTCGACAACTTCATCTACTATTACGCTGAGCGCAATGGCTACCGCGCCCCCGACTATCATCGTCTCGACGTGAGTGCCACATGGAGCAAGAAACTGAAGAGCGGCAAGCTGACACGCGAATGGAGCTTCGGCATCTACAACCTGTACAACCGCTACAACCCCTTCCTCATCCGCTTTGAGGACAGCCAGTACGGTCGTGGCACCAAGGCAAAGCAGTACAGTCTCTTCGGCATTGTACCCTCCGTATCGTTCAACCTGAAATTCTAAGTGAAAAGATGAAAAAGAACATATTCCTTTTAACTATACTCGTTTCCTTGTTCTTCTCCTGCGAGAAGGAGATACCCATCGACTACCGTCAGGTCAGTCCGCTCTATGTCGCTGAGGCATCGATTACACAGGAAGGAACAACGGTACGGCTGAGCATGACGCAGGACGTTACCGACAACTCGCGTCAAGCCCATAACGTCGTAGGTGCCACGGTGACTCTGGGTTGCAACAAATGGGACCCAGAGGACAAGGAAACGCTGGTCGACGAAGGTAATGGTTACTATACCTCCTCTTTGAAGGGTCAGGTGGGCTACACCTACAACATAGACATCGAAGTCAACGGAAAACATTTCACCTCATCGTCCACCATGCAGCAAGAGCCCATCATGAATTCCTTCCGCTTCGTGTGGAAGAAGATGCTGACAGAGCGATTCCTCTTTGCCGACCTGCGCATACAGGATACGCCCGATGAGAATAGCTATTACTTCATGCACATCTATCGCAATGGTGTGGGTTATCGCTGGGCTGTCATGAAAGACGACAACAATAAGAATGGCGAGTTGCAACAGCTGTTCCAGTGCACCACCGAGCGTGATATGGACAAAGGCGATTCCGATGCACTGCGCGATGGTGATCAAATCCGCCTGGAGATACGAGCCATAGACAAGCTCTCCTATGACTATCTGTACTCCATGCAGGTGATGGACAATGCGGGCACCAATCCCATTGCCAATTTCACGGGCGGATGCCTGGGTTATTTCTCAGCATATCATGTGATTACGAGGAACTTCACCTTCAACCGCAGCGAAGTTCCGGAAGAAAACGAATAACCGTAGTTAGTAACTCTTCTGCTTGTCCAGCGTGACCACTGCCGTCATGCTGGTTGTACCGTCTGTCGAGAAGTCATATTCCGCTACGATCTGCTTGGCTGACAGCGTGACGACGCGCCACAGCAACACTTGTTCCTCGCTACCGAAGTCGTGGCTCACGATACGTATCATGGCACTGTTGGCCACATAGGTGCCATGTAGCGCTCCCATCACGGGATTGCCCTCATCGTCTTCGTGGTCTACATAGGTAATGGCACATGTTCCATCGGTATTGAATATCACCTGCTTATAGTGAAACTCCAAGCCAGGATCTACCTCACTACGAATCACGTATGAGAACGCCCACTCGCCAGGCAGCACCTCACTCACCAGCCCGTCGTTGCTATCGTCAAGCTTGTCACATCCTGTCAGCACCAGGCTGCACAGCATCATTACCCAAAGTATCGTCTTCCTTTTCATGGCTGCAAAGGTAATATTAAGCAAGGAAAAAACCAAATTAATTGGCGACAAATATAATCCTATAACGTCATAATAATAAATTAAACATTAAAAACATATCGATATGAAGAAAATGATTCTCATGGCGATGGCTGCTTCTTTGAGCCTATCTGTCAGCGCACAGTATCCTGACATGACTGACGAGGCCAAGCAGCTTGTTGCTCAACAGAAAGCACAATGGAAGGCTCATGCTGACTCTGCATGGGCTGTGGCATTCCCTATTGTAGTAGAAGAAGCAAAAGCAGGCAGACCTTATGTGCCCTGGGCTGGTATGCCTTACGACTTGAAACAGGCCAAGATTCCTGCATTCCCAGGTGCTGAGGGCGGTGGTATGTATACCTTTGGCGGACGTGGTGGCAAGGTGCTGACCGTGACGAACCTCAATGACGATGGTCCTGGCTCGTTCCGCTGGGCTTGTGAACAGGGTGGTGCGCGTATCGTGGTGTTCAACGTCTCTGGTATCATCCGACTGAAGTCGCCTATCTATGTGCGCGCTCCTTATATTACGATTGCAGGACAGACGGCTCCTGGTGATGGTGTCTGCATTGCGGGTGAGTCATTCCAGGTTGACACCCATGACGTGATTGTGCGCCACATGCGTTTCCGTCGTGGCGAGACGCTGGTCACCAACCGCGAGGACTCGTTTGGTGGTAATCCTATAGGTAACATCATGATTGACCATTGTTCATGCGAATGGGGCTTGGATGAGAATATCTCGTTCTATCGCCACATGTACAGCATGAACGAGCTCGACAAGGATGGCAAGCCTAAACCCATGGAGAAGAAGCCTACGGTGAACGTAACCATTCAGAACACCATATCTGCCAAGGCACTCGACACGTGGAACCACGCCTTCGGATCGACAATCGGTGGCGAGAATACGACATTCATGCGTAACCTATGGGCCGACAATACCGGTCGTAACCCCAGCATCGGATGGGCTGGCGTGTTCAACTTTGTCAACAATGTCACTTATAACTGGGTACATCGCGTGGCTGACGGCGGTGAGTACAAATCGATGTTCAACTTCATCAACAACTACTATAAGCCAGGTCCCCTCACACCGAAGGATTCTCCTGTAGGCCATCGTATCACGAAGAGCGAGAGCCGTTCAAAGAACCTCTTCCCCTTCAAGCAGTTTGGTCGTATCTATGCTAACGGTAACATCATGGAGGGTTATCCTGAGGTTACCAAGGACAACTGGAATGGTGGTATCCAGACGGCTGACAAAGATGGTGAGATGGACGCTACGGAGCTGGCTCTGATGCGCTCAGACGAGCCGTTTGACATGCCTTATCTGAAGATCATGGGTACAGAACAGGCCTATGAGTGGGTCTTGGCTAATGCTGGTGCTACCATCCCCTGTCGCGATATCGTTGACCAGCGTATCTGCGAAGAGGTCCGCACGGGCCAGGCTTACTATGTCAAGGACTACGAGAAGAACTTGGCAAAGATTGAGAAGAAGACGGGTGTGAAGCAGAATCCTTATGGCGACATGTGGGGCCTGCATCCTCAGAAGTCGATGGGTCCTGACGGACTGTTCAAATATCGTCGTCTGCCCAAGGATTCCTATAAGCAGGGTATCATCACCGATCCTCGTCAGATGGGCGGCTATCCTGAGTACGGGGCTTGGGAACCTTATGTCGATACGGATGGTGACGGTATGCCTGATGAGTGGGAGAAGCAGTACGGTCTGAATCCCAACGACGCCTCTGATGCAGTAAAAGACTGCAATGGTGATGGCTATACCAATATCGAGAAATATATCAATGGTATCAATCCTAAGACCAAGACTGACTGGCGCAACCTGAATAACAACTACGACACGCTGGCAGCCAAGGGGAAACTGATGTAAGCTTATGAGAAAAGTTCTGTACACAGCGATACTTTCGCTGTTTACCCTGACAGCAAGCGCACAGGTAGCCCTCAAGACCGAAGGACAGGACCCCCAGTATGTGGAGACCATCAAGGGACGCGCACAGAAGATTGTCAATACCCTTGGGCTTAACGATGCCCAGGTGGCAGAGAATGTGCGCAACATCATCGCTAACCGCTATTTCCTGCTGAACGATATCCACTCGAAGTATGACAAGAAGACACAGCAGGATGCCCTGCAGGCTGATCTCTATAAGCACCACTTCGAACTGGCATCGGCTCTGGCACAATATCTGACGGAAGAGCAGATAGAGGCTGTCAAGGACGGTATGACTTTCGGTCGGCTGAAGCGCGACTATCAGGCCACACAGGATATGATACCCTCGCTCTCCGAATACGAGAAAAAGCAGGTGCTTATCTGGCTGAAGGAGGCTCGCGAGTATGCGATGGATGCTGCCGACTCCAAAGGCAAGCACTTCTGGTTCGACAAATATCGTGGCCGTACCAACAACTGGCTCTCCGCCCGTGGCTACGATCTGAAGAAAGAACGCGATAACTGGATGAAGCGCACGGCGGCTTCGCCTAAATAAGAAATAAGAAATAAAAAATAAGAAAAAACTTACAATAGAGGATTATCATGATTTGGTATCGAAACATAAGCCCGACGGTATTATTATTTTTTATTTTTTATTTCTTATTTAGCCCTGTAAGGGCGCAAGAGGTGCCGATGGATTACTCATATTGTGGCTATCATCGTTCAGAACAGGCCATTCCATCGGTAAAGGTGGCAACTTACGTACAGCCATCGGGCGCTGAAGATGCTGCAAACATACAGGCGGCCATCGACTGGGTGAGCCGTCAGAAGCCCGACAAGCAGACGGGACTGCGTGGAGCAGTGTTACTCGGTGAAGGCACTTTTACGCTGAGTGAACCGCTGCGCATCCGCACCAGTGGCGTCGTCCTGCGCGGTAGCGGACGTGACAAAACCAT
The DNA here is from genome assembly GCA_015060535.1 of Prevotella sp. Taxonomy (GTDB): domain Bacteria; phylum Bacteroidota; class Bacteroidia; order Bacteroidales; family Bacteroidaceae; genus Prevotella. The sequence continues at coordinate 40,351 of SUYH01000002.1, read as the reverse complement.
CCTCCGCAAGACAGGCTATGATCGCGGTGCACTCTTATATATAGAAGGTACGCGCGTCATCTCCGTTAAGGACACGCTAACCGTATCCGATACGAATCCTGGCGCTATAGTTTGTTCCGTACAAGGCGCTAGTTCCGCCTTAAAACCAGGCCAACGTCTTGCCATCATCCGCCCTTCTACCAAAGAATGGATAGAGTCTCTCGGTTGCCAGTCGTTTGGCGGAGGTCAGCGAATGGGCTATTGGGCATGGCATCCTGGTGACATTGACTTGCGTTGGAATCGCCAAATTATGGCTGTTAACGGCCATGAACTGACGCTGAATGCGCCCATCACGTCGAGCATAGAGAGTCGATGGGGTGGGGCCAAGGCCATCATCTATGAGCAACAAGGGGTAATCGCTGACTGTGGTGTCGAGAATCTGTCGCTTGAATCGGACTACAACCATGCCCTGCCGTTGGATGAAGACCATTGCTGGGATGGTGTCTATCTGGCTGATGCGGAGGATTGCTGGGTGCGCATGGTGAATTTCCGCCACTTTGCCGGCTCAGCCGTCGTCGTACAGAAGTCGGCCAGCCAGATTACCGTTGAGGATTGCAAGTCGTTAGACCCTATCTCCGAGATTGGCGGTTTCCGTCGTCGTACCTTCTTGACCTTCGGTGAAATGGTGCTTTTCCAGCGTTGCTACTCTGAACATGGTATCAACGACTTTGCCGTTGGCCATACGGCTCCTGGTCCTAACGCCTTCGTACAGTGTGAGAGCTATGAGTCCTTCGGTCCCAGCGGAGCCATCTCGTCGTGGGCTCCAGGCATCTTGTTTGATATTGTCAACATTGACGGTAATGACATCGTTTTTAAGAACTGGGAACTGGAGAAGTTTGGTGCGGGATGGAGCACGGCCAACAGTATGATGTGGCAGTCGACGGCCGCAGGTCTGTTCTGTTACTCGCCTGATTCGCTGAACCGTAATCATTCCTATGGTTGCTGGGGACAGATTCAGGGTAATGGAGAATATGGACAGATGAACGAGCATGTTCAGCCTTATTCGCTCTTTGCCTCCCAGCTGGAGAAGCGCCTGGGTCGTGATGTCGATGCCCAATGTCGTATCTATCATCGTCCTGTCAATGCCAGCAGTTCGCCCACCATCGAAGAGGCTGTCCAATTAGCGGAGGAAGCCCTGCAACCACGTATCACCTTGCAGATGTGGATTGATTCTGCCCGGTTTGAAGGGGATATCAAGACTGCTGGTTGTTCTAGGTTCTCTAGGATCTCTAGTCTTTCTAGTATCTCTAGTATCTCTAGTTATACTAGTCATACTAGTCCTACTAGAAATACCAGCTACACCATCTCCAACGCATGGCTCACCAAAGACGGGGCGGTGTTGGTTGGTGGTAAGCACCAGACGCCCTGGTGGAACGGACGGACTACCGATGCGGCAATGGCTAAGGCCAAGTATGCGCTGACGCGTTTCGTGCCCGGACAGGAAGGACTTGGGGGCACTGACCGTATCGACTCGGTGGTCGCTGAGATGCAACGTCATCACGTGCTGCTGTTCAGCCAGAACTACGGCCTTTGGACGGATCGCCGACGTGACGACCACGAACGCATCCGCCGTAAGAATGGCGATGCGTGGGCTCCTTTCTACGAGCAGCCTTTTGCACGTACTGGCAAAGAACTGGCTTGGGATGGTATGTCGAAGTATGACTTGACAACATTGAACAAATGGTACTTCTGGAGACTTCAGCAGTTTACTAAAAAGACCGAATCCATCGGAATATTGCTGAAAAACCAGCACTATTTCCAACATAATATCCTGGAGGCTGGTGCTCACTGGGTAGACTGCCCGTGGCGCACGGCCAACAATATCAATGGTACGGCATTCCTGGAGCCGGTCAATTTCACCGGCGATAAGCGTATCTTTACCGCCACCGTATTTTATGATATTACGAATCCGACGATGCGCTCGCTGCATCGGCAGTATATCCGCCAGTCTTTGGATGCTTTTAAAGGTCAGCCGAATGTCATTCATTCTATAGGTGAAGAGTTTACCGGTCCACTGCATTTCGTACAGTTCTGGCTGGACGTCATTGCTGAATGGGAGCAGGAGAATGGAAAGGTACTGGTCGACCTGGCTGTCAACAAAGACGTGCAGGATGCGATTCTGAAGGATCCCGTACGTTCAAAAGTGGTGGATATCATTGATATTGAACAGTGGTTCTACAACAGCAAAGGCGAATATGCGCCTCAAGGTGGTGTGAACATGGCTCCTCGTCAGTATCTGCGTAAGATTCGTACAGGCAGCGCACGCTTCGAGGATGTATATCGGGCGGTTAGCGAATACCGTACGCAATATGGCAAGGCCGTCATCTACTCGGCTCAGAAGCATCCTGAGATGTGCTGGGCTTCGTTGATGGCTGGTGGCTCTTGTGCTGCCATCCCTGTATGCGATTCGTTGTTCCTGACCAGTATTTCTTCGATGAAACCGACGAAAATTGGTGATGCCTATGCTTTGGAGGGTACCGATGGCATGGTGCTGTATCGGATAAATAAAGGTGTCTTAAATGTTAACTTGCCTGTCGGTCAAACCTATATTTTATACGAAATAGACGAATCGACGGGCGAAATCCGTCGATTACGAAGTGTCAAGAAGACGGTAACGCTCACGGAAAAAGGCGTCTTCTGGATCAAGAAAAAATAAGGTTTTAATGGGGAAAATCGGGTAAATACCAATTTTTCCCATTTTTTTAACTGATTTTTCTCACGGGTTACTCAAATTTTCCATATCTTTGCAGATGAAAACAAACTACTTAAAACGAACACTAATCTCTAACGTATGGCAAATCATCTCAAAGAACGCACCCGTGAGCTTGTGAATGAGTTCTGTGCTGGCAACGATCATGCTTTTGCAGAGTTATATGATCTGTATGTACAGATGCTGTTCAACTATGGCATGAAGATTACACAGGACCAGGAGCTGTTGAAGGATTGTATTCATGACGTCTTCGTGAAGATCTATAACAAGCGCGCAGAGAAAAGTGTGATTAATAATTTCGCATCTTACCTTATTATATCTTTGAAGAACCGTCTGTTCGACGAGTTCCGCAGATTGAACTTTGCCACCGAAGATGCTGCAGAAGATTATGAGTTCTGTTTCTCCACTACCGATGTAGAGAATGACTACCTGCATATAGAGCGTGATGCTTTGCAGTCGGCTCAGGTAGCTCGTCTGATGAATCACTTAACACGCCGTCAGCGTCAGGCCATCACCTTATATTATTTGGAACAGCGGAAGTACGAGGAGATTTGTAAGATTATGGATATGAACTATCATTCCGTTCGCAACCTGATGCACCGGGGAATGCTGAAACTTCGTGAGGCAGCCATGTAATTTTCGTCATGGTTTGATGACATGATTGAAGCTTTTTCGTCTTTTAAGTAAAGACGGAGCCCTTGAAACAAGCAATTTACACCAAAGTAGACGATTTCCTGCGTGATGATGATTTCATCCGCTACGTCATTGATGCCTGTTCGGAGAAGGAATCCTACTGGGCTTCCTATCTTAAAGCAGCCCCTCAGATTCGTTCGGCATATCTGAGAGCCTGCTATATCCTCAATCATTTAGATGATGTTGACCTGTTGTCGCCTGACGAAGCTGAACGTTTGAAACTGCGTATCATGCAATCTACGAATCACACGCTGAACTAAAACATCTGGCTGACACGACGGATGCCTGCTACCAAGGCATCAATCTCCTCCTTTGTATTATATAAGGCAAACGATGCACGCACTGTACCGCTGATACCCAGTCGGTCCATGAGGGGTTGGGCACAGTGATGACCTGTCCTGACGGCAATACCTAGTCGGTCGAGCAGGGTGCCCATGTCCAGATGGTGAATATCGCCTACGAGGAATGACACGACAGCATCTTTGTGGTCTGACTCACCAAAAATCCTCATTCCATCGATAGTTCTCAGCTGTTCCATGCAGTAGCGGGTGAGTTCCTGCTCGTGCGCCTCGATATTATCGAGGCCTATAGAACAGAGGTAGTCGATGGCGGTAGCTAAGCCGTGGGTGGCTATATAGTCGGGCGTGCCGGCTTCGAATTTGAAGGGCAGCCGTTCAAAGGTTGTCCGTTCCCATGACACCTTGTCAATCATCTCACCACCTCCTTGGTAGGGTGGCAGCTTTTCCAGCCACTCTTCTTTGCCGTAGAGCACGCCAATGCCTGTAGGTCCATACATCTTATGGCCGCTGAAAGCATAGAAGTCGCAGTCCAGTTGTCTGACATCAATCTGCATGTGGGGTGCACTCTGTGCTCCGTCTACGAGGACGGGAATGTCGCGAGAATGTGCCATTTCAACGATATGGCGCACGTCGTTGATGGTGCCCAGCACATTGCTCACATGGGCGATGCTGATGAGCTTGGTACGAGAGGAGAGATGAGCGGTAAGAGCAGAGAGATCGAGTTCGCCCTTATCGGTTATCGGCAGGTGGCGCACCACGATACCACGGCGTTGAGCCTGCAGTTGCCAGGGAACGATGTTGGAGTGATGCTCCATATCACTGACCAATACCTCGTCGCCCTCCTTCATTTGCGATTCGCAAAACGAAGATGCCACCAGGTTGATGGCCTCTGTGGTGCCACGGGTAAATATGATTTCCTCCGTCTTTGCCGCGTTGATGAACTGACGAACCTTCTCGCGGGCTGCTTCATGTAGGTCGGTAGCCTGTTGTGAGAGGTAGTGAACACCTCGGTGCACATTGGCATTGACATTCAGATACTCTTCGCGCATGGCATCCAGCACGCAGAGGGGCTTCTGGGTCGTCGCTGCATTGTCCAGGTAGACCAGCGGACGGCCGTAGACCTCGCGTGAAAGGATGGGGAAATCCTCGCGTACCTTATTTATATTGTACATCATCTTCTTATTTACAGAGTTTACAGCCGTCACATTTGTTCAGCTCGCCCCGGAAACGCTTCTCCACCAGATAGTGAAGGCGGTCGCGCAGGGGTTCCAGTTGCATCTTGTCAATCACCTCGTTGATGAAGGCATTCTGGAGCAGTAGCTTGGCTTCCTTGAGCGAGATGCCACGCTGGCGCATATAGAAAAGGGCGGCATTATTGAGCTGTCCGACGGTAGAACCATGGGCACACTTCACGTCGTCGGCATAGATCTCCAACATGGGCTGGGTGAACATACGGGCCTCTTTGGTGGCCGTCAGGTTCTGGTTAGTCATCTGCGAGGTGGTCTTCTGAGCCCCATGTTCCACGAGTACACGCCCGGCAAAAGCACCTGTCGACTTGTCATCGAGCACATACTTATATAGCTCGTTGCTGGTGCAGTGCGCCACCTTATGGGTGATCAGCGTGTTGTTGTCCACATGCTGCTGCTTGTCGGCAATGACACAGCCGTAGCAGCCACACTCCGCTCCCTCGCCAGAGAAGGTGAGGTCGAGTTTGTTGCGCGTGGTACCGTTGTGCAGGGTGATTACGTTGTGGTTCACCCGACTGTCACGTTGTTGGTCAATATAGACATTGCTCAGTCGTACATTCTTATAATGGGTCTCCTCAAGACAATAGAGGTCGAGTGAGGCGTTTGCACCTACATAGGCCTCAATGACCTGCGTAGCGAGGAAGTTCCTGTCATCAGCTGCATGGTCGCAGAAGAGCATTTTCAGTTCAGCACCTTCCTCAAGAATGATGAGTACGCGGCGGTTCACCATTAGGTCGGGTACCACGCGCTGGGCATTCTGCGGTGTGGCCTTCAGGATATTGATGACCTGAATGGCGCGGTCAACCTTCACGTTCTTCGGAACATAGACCAACATGCCATCCTGTGCCAGCATCGTGTTGAGAGCTGTAATGGCATCGTCGCTGGTCTTAGCCAACTTGGCATAGTACTTTGAGAGGTGAGCGGTGAGCGGTGAGCGGTGAGAGAAATGGTCTCTCAGCGAACCGATGATGACACCTGCGGGTAGTGACGCCTGTGGCAAAGCCTTATTATAAAAGGTGTCGTTGACCACGAAATAGAGACTCGTCGAGAGGTTAGGGACATCGCAACGGAATGCCTGATAGGGATCTACGGGAATCTCAAGACGGTTCAGATTGACGCCATAGTCAGGGGCAAAGAGCTTGTCGATGTCCGTATACTTATAGCGCTCGACCTTACGAGAGGGGAATCCCTGCCTCTTAAAGTCCTCGAAAGCCTCATCCCTTACAGCATTCATCTCCTCCGGCGCATGATTGAAAATCATCTGCCGAGCCTGCTCGTAGAGTTCAATATATTGTTGTTCGCTGCTCATTCCTCTCCAATCTCCTCTTTGATCCAGTCGTAGCCGTGCTCCTGAATCTGCTTGGCCAGCTCCGGGCCACCAGTCTTGACGATACGGCCTTTGTATAACACATGGACAAACTGCGGACGAATCATCTCCAGCAGGCGGTCGTAGTGGGTGATCACAATGCATGAGGTTTCGGGGGTCTGCAACTTGTTGACACCCTCGGCCACGATACGCATGGCATCAACGTCTAGGCCTGAGTCAGTCTCGTCGAGGATACTCAGTTTCGGCTCGAGCATCGCCATCTGGAAAATCTCGTTGCGCTTCTTCTCACCACCGCTGAAACCTTCGTTCACGGAACGGTTGGCCAACTTGGAGTCCAGCTCTACAATCTTGCGCTTCTCGCGCTGCAACTTCAGGAATTCGGCGGCATTCATCGGCTCTAACCCCTGATACTTACGTTTCTCGTTGATGGCGGCCTTCATGAAGTTGGTCATCGAAACGCCAGGGATCTCTACAGGGTACTGGAAACTCAGGAAGAGACCTTCATGAGCTCTGTCCTCGGGCTTCATCTGGAGCAGGTCCTTGCCATTGAAATAGGCCTCGCCCGCGGTCACCTCGTAGAGCGGATTGCCAACAAGGACGGCGCTCAGCGTCGATTTTCCCGAGCCGTTAGGCCCCATGATGGCATGTGTCTCACCATCGTTGATGGTCAGATTGATACCGCGTAATATCTCTTTTTCGCCAATCTTGGCGTGTAGGTTTCTTACTTCTAACATACACCTATTTTATTTTTGAGTGCAAAATTACAATATACTTCCTGAATAGCCAAATCTTCTTTCCACTTTTTTCCCCATATCGGCTACTTGAACTTCATGTATATCAGTCCAATGAGGGCTGCTAACGTCACCCCTGTAGTATTAGCCAGCAGGTCAATCCACTCACCGCTGCGCGTGGTGGTACAATACTCCTGGAGCAGTTCCAACAGTCCGCTCATCAGGATGGGAGCCAGCCAGGCAAAGAGGAACAGGCGGTTATAGTTGACTTTTTGGTGGCTATGCAGATACTCCCACCAAATCACACAACACGTGCCACCATACATCACCAGGTGTGTCCACTTATCAATGAATGCGACATCATCAAATGGTGTTTCAGGGAAGAAGGGCAGCAGTGAAAGTGTCCAAATGAGGAGTATACACAACAGCGAAAAGGGGTATTTTCTTACAAAAATCGTCATATCTTGCATATTTATTAACTAAAGTGGTGCAAAAGTAAGAAATATTTTATACTTTTGCAAGCAGTTTATGGGAAAAACAAATTTGGCAAATTTAGAAAGAGCTAATTTCGGGAGCAAATTAGGTGTTATCCTGGCTACTGCGGGATCGGCCGTAGGACTGGGTAACGTGTGGCGCTTCCCGTATATGACGGGCGAGAATGGTGGTGCCGTGTTCATCATGATTTATGTGGTGTGTGTGCTGCTGTTGGGTATCCCCTGTATGATTAGCGAGTTTATCATTGGTCGTCATGGGCGTGCTAACACGGCGCGTGCCTACAGCAAGTTGTCGGAAGGTCGTGCCTGGACGCTCATCGGATTCATGGGTGTGCTGACGGGTTTCCTCATTACGGGCTATTATGCTGTAGTAGCTGGTTGGTGTATGCAGTATATCTGGGCTTCGCTGCTAGGGTATATGCAGGGGAGTCCTGAGTTCTTCCGACAGTATTTCGTAGAGCTGTCTACCGACCCCATAAGGCCTGTGTTGTGGACGGTCATTATTTTGGTGGTGACCTACTTGGTCATTGAACACGGCGTGCGTGACGGCATAGAGCGAGCCTCGAAGATGATGATGCCCACGCTCTTTATCCTGCTGTTGGTCATCGTGGGAGCTGCCTGCATGTTACCCAATGCCGAGAAGGGTATCGAGTTCCTCTTCAAGCCCGATTTCTCGAAAATCAATAGCGATGTGTTCCTGGCGGCCTTAGGTCAGTCGTTCTATTCGCTGAGCATAGCGATGGGATGTCTGTGTACTTACGCCAGCTATTTCTCGAAGGATACCAACCTCACGCAGTCCGCCATTCAGATTGGTGTCATCGACTGTCTGGTAGCCATCCTGGCGGGACTGATGATCTTCCCTGCAGCTTTCTCCGTAGGGGTCAACCCTGATAGTGGACCCTCGCTCATCTTCATAACCTTGCCTAACGTCTTTGCACAGGCTTTTGCCTCGATGCCTGTACTCGGATATGTCATCTCGCTGCTCTTCTTCATCCTGTTGACGCTGGCAGCACTGACCTCGCTCATCTCATTACATGAGGTAAGCACCGCTTTCTTCCATGAGGAGTTTGTCATGACACGTAAGAAGGCTGCCATCCTGGTGACGGTATGTACCTCGATCACTGGTGCTATCTGCTCGTTGTCATTGGGCGATTTCGATGGGTTGTCGTTCTTTGGCAAGACGCTGTTCGACTGGTTCGACTTCATCACAGGCCAGATATTCCTGCCTATCGTGGGCTTCCTGACGTGTATCTTCTTAGGCTGGTTTGTGCCTCATAAGGTGGTGCGTGACCAGTTTACCAACTGGGGCGAGCTGCCAGGCAAGTTCTTCCACTTCTACCTGTTCCTGATCAAGTATGTCTGTCCGCTGGCTATCCTCTTTATCTTCCTTCATCAGTTAAACCTGTTGAACTAGGTTATGAGCGAACGTGGTCATTTCGGCAGTAAGATAGGCATTGTGCTTGCCACAGCGGGCTCGGCAGTAGGGCTGGGCAATGTGTGGCGCTTCCCCTATATGGCGGGTGAGAATGGTGGCGCCGCCTTTATCCTTATATATATAGGGTGCATCCTGCTGCTCGGACTGCCTGGTATGATCAGCGAGTTCATCGTAGGTCGCCATGCACAGACCAATGCTGCTCGTGCCTATGACAAACTGTCCAGTGGACGTCCGTGGAAACTGGTTGGCTATCTGGGTATCCTGACATCCACCATCATTCTCGGTTTCTATGCCGTGGTGGCAGGATGGTGTCTGCAGTATCTCTATGCCTCTGTCTTAGGACAGGTACAGGGTGATGCGCAGTATGTCAAAGACTATTTCGTCACCTTTTCTACTCATCCCCTGAAGCCCGTTGTATGGGGTGTCGCCTTTGTGCTGATTACCCATGTGGTCATCGTGTTGGGCGTGCGTCGTGGTATTGAGCGTGCCTCGAAATGGCTCATGCCCATCTTACTCTTATTGCTGTTGGTGTTGGTAGGTGCTTCGTGTGTGTTGCCCGGTTCTATAGAGGGTGTGCGGTTCTTGCTGCAACCCGACTTCTCAAAGTTGTCCAGCAGTGTCTTTCTTGAAGCACTGGGGCAGGCTTTCTTCTCGCTCTCGTTGGGAACGGCTTGTCTGTGCACCTATGCCAGTTACTTCGCCAAGGACACCAATCTGTTGCGTTCCGCAGGTCAGATAGCACTGCTCGATACGTTTGTCGCCATTCTCTCAGGACTGATGATATTCCCTGCAGCTTTCTCCGTAGGTGTCAATCCTGATAGTGGTCCTTCGCTCATCTTTATTACCCTGCCCAACGTCTTCCAGCAAGCCTTCATCGCTGTGCCCGCCGTGGGTCATATTGTCAGCATCATGTTCTATGCCTTACTGGTGTTTGCAGCTTTGACATCGACCATCTCGATGCATGAGATAGGCACGGCCTTCTTTACCGAGGAGTTTCACCTGCCGCGTCGCAGGTCGGCATGGATTCTCACGCTGACGGCCTCTGTGCTCTGTCTGTTCTGTTCGTGGTCGGTAGGTGCCTTTGACATCAGTCTGATGGGCCTTTCGCTGATGGATTTTTGTGATCAGCTGACTGCCAATTTCATGTTGCCATTGGGTGGCATGCTGACGTGTCTCTTTGTGGGATGGTATATCCCACGCCAGTTGGCCTATGATGAGTTTACCAATGGCGGTCGCCACAACACGCTATTCTTTAGTCTCTATCTCTTTGCCGTGCGCTTTGTGTGTCCCATAGCTATCGGTCTGGTCTTCCTTCATCAAATAGGGGTGGTATGAATCGCAATGACCGGCGTATAGCCTTGGCAGCTCTCACGACAGCTTTGTTTGCCCTCGTCGCTTTCTGGATAGTGGGGGGCAATGAGCGTGCTACCGTTCGGTCATCTGCGGGCGACAGCCTCTCGTCTAAGTCCAACCGTCGCTATCAGCCGTATGCAGTAGCCTCGACGAGAACGGTCGAGCAGTTTCCCTTTGACCCCAATACTGCTGATAGCACCCAATTGCTGCGACTCGGGCTGCAACCTTGGCAGGTACGTAGCCTGTATCGCTATAGGGCAAAAGGGGGAGTTTTTCGTAAGAAGGAGGACTTTGCCCGACTTTATGGACTCACCATCAAGGACTATCGCCGTCTGGAACCTTATATCCGTATAGGGCGTGACTACCAGCCTGCCTCTACCTTGTTCCGTCGGGATACGGTGTATCGTACGGAGCGTGACACCCTGCGCTATCCCGTCAAGATTCATGAAAGCGAACAGATAGTGCTGAATACGGCGGACACCACGGAGTTGCGTAAGGTGCCTGGTATCGGGGCTTACTATGCTGCACGAATCATTCGCTACGGACAACGACTGGGCGGCTATGTCAGCGTAGACCAGTTGGACGAGATAGAGGACTTCCCACAGGAGGCGAAGAAGTATTTCGTCATACAGGATGCACACCCCCAGCAGCTGAACGTGAACCAAATGACGCTGCAACAACTGCGAAAGCATCCTTATATCAATTTCTATCAGGCTAAGGCCATCATGGACTATCGGCGCCTGCACGGCCCTCTGAGGAGTCTCGATGACCTTCGTCTCTCTAAGGATTTCCCACCCGAGGAAATTGAACGTTTGAGGCCTTATGTGTCGTTTTGACACTCATTGTGTTTGACCTACGTCAAGAACATTGTATATTTTCTGCAAAAACCTTGCAATTTCTTTGTTGTGTGCGAACACATTCGTACCTTTGCATCGTCAAAAGACAAAAGTCAAAAGACAAAAGATAGTAATTTAGGATTAACAATTTAAAGTGGTTTAGTTATGATTATTTTTAATTATGTAGTAGTTTCGCTTGCCACAAAGGCTATTTCAATGATTAAGAAATAAAGCCGGCAAGCTTTAGTTTGGAGGAAAAGAGAACAAAATAAAAAAAGAGGGATGCACTCACAGATGTGAATGCATCCCTTTGCTTTTTGAACCTTGTACCCAGACCCGGGCTCGAACCGGGATGGGTTGCCCCACTGGTGTTTGAGACCAGCGCGTCTACCGATTCCGCCATCTGGGCTCGAAAAAGCAATGCTCTCCTCAGAAAACGGTGCAAAGGTACGAATAAGCGAGCAAAAAACCAAAAAAAATCACGCTTTTTTATGAAAATAACATAAAAGATGGACTTTTTCTTGTTTTATAACAAAATAAGTAGTACCTTAGTGGACGAAAATAGAAGAATAACTGAATACCATACTATGGAAATAAATAAAAAGAATTATTGTGTGATATTGGCCGGAGGACGTGGCCGAAGACTATGGCCCTGTAGCCGTGAACAGTATCCGAAACAGTTTATTGACTTCTTCGGAACGGGGCGCACCCAGTTGCAGACTACTTACGACCGCTTTGTGAAAATTCTGCCCCAGGAGAACATTTATATCTGTACGTGTAAGGAGTACAAGTCGATAGTCAAGGAACAGCTGCCTGACTTCGATGAGCATAAGATACTGGTGGAGCCGCTGAACCGTAATACGGCACCCAGTGTGGCTTGGGCTAATATGCGCATCAAGCGGATAGACCCTGACGCTAACATCATTGTGTCGCCCTCAGACCATATGGTGATGAACGAGGAATCGTTTGTGAACAGTCTCGAGGTGGGTCTGAGCTATGTGTCGGAAAACAACGTGTTGCTAGTGATGGGGGTGAAACCTACTCGTGCGGAGCCAGGCTATGGCTATATCCAGTTGGGAGACCTGAGCTGCAAGCCCGAGGTGTTCCGTGTCAAGTCGTTCACCGAGAAACCCGAACGCGAATTTGCCAAGATGTTCATGGAGAGTGGTGAGTTCTACTGGAACACGGGTGTATTTATTGCTAACAGCCGGTATCTGACTCAAAGCTTCGAGGAGATCTTCCCCAGCGTGTTGCGTAACCTGAAGTTTGAAAATCCCAACTACACCTATGAGGAGGAGCTGGAATATGTGAACCAGAACTATCCGCGCTATCCGAATCTATCCATCGACTATGCCATCCTGGAGCATAGCCAGAATGTGTTCGTGATGAAATGCGACTTCGGATGGGCTGACCTGGGCACGTGGCATGCTATCTACGAGTGTATGAGCAAGGGCGATGGCGACAACGTAGTGATTAACTCGGAAGTGATGATGGAGGACTCGCACAACAACGTCGTCAAGTTGCCTAAGGGCAAGGTGGGTGTCATCAACGGACTGGACGGATATATCGTAGCCGAGGAGGGCAACGTACTGCTGATCTGCAAAAAGGGCGACTCGTCGGCGATGGTGCGCAAGTATGTCAATGAGGTACAGATGAAATACGGTGACGATTTCGTTTAGAGAGATGATTGTTGGTATTGATGCGAAACGCATAGTCAGAAACGGTACGGGACTGGGCAGCTACGGACGTACACTGGTGAACGACCTCATACGCATGGGCGACAGTGACATGCAGCTGCGCCTGTATGCACCTGATGAGGGGCGTGACGACCTGCGCGGACAGATTATCGGTGATGGAAATGTGCAGTTCTGCTATCCCAATGGGCACCCGTCGGCACTCAGGAAGGCTTGGTGGCGCTCGCGTGGTGTGCTGAGTGACCTGCAGCGCGACGGTGTTGAGGTGTATCACGGCCTGTCGGGTGAACTGCCTGTCGGATTGCGTAAGAAGGGCATCCGCAGTGTAGTGACCATCCACGACCTGATTTTCATGCGCCACCCGGAATACTACCATTGGATAGACACGCGAATCTACGAATGGAAGTTCCGACAGGCACTGCGTGAAGCTGACCGCATCATAGCCATCAGCGAACGTACCCGACAGGATATCATAGAACTGGGAGGAGAGGAGTATGCCGACCGCATCGAACTGATATACCAAAGTTTTGCACCCCGTTTTTCCAGCGAGGTGAGTGCGGAGCGCAAGGCACAGGTCCGTGAACATTATAAGCTGCCTCAGCGCTTTGTGCTGAACGTGGGTACGATCGAGGAACGGAAGAACCTGGCATTGGCCGCCGAGGCGGTGGAACTGTTGCCGCAAGACATTCATCTGGTGGCGGTGGGCAGACAGACGGAATATGCCAAGCGGATACCTCATAGCGATCGTATCCATCTGCTTAGCGGGGTGCCGGACAATGACCTGGCTGCTATCTATGCGATGGCTGAGGCCTTTGTCTATCCTTCACGTTATGAGGGATTTGGTATTCCTATTATTGAGGCAATTGCTGCCGGTCTGCCGGTAGTGGCTTGTACTGGCTCCTGTCTGGAAGAGGCTGGTGGGCCGTATAGTATGTATGTGGGACCTGACAATGTGATAGAAATGACGGAGGCACTGAAGATGTCACTGCGGGGAGCCCGCGGACGTACAGAACGCATCCGTAAGAGTAGGGAGTATATCCGTAGGTTTGAGGGAAACGACGTGGCGAGTCAGGTGGCACGTCTGTATCACACCTTATTATAATTGTACGCGAAGCTGTAGCAACAGGTCGGCCATGGAAGACGCATCAACCTGCTGCAGTCCGCTGCTGATGATGCTGCGGTCGAAGTAGTTGGTGACCCCCATCTTGGCAGAGAGGGTAAGGCGTTTGCCGATCTCACCACGTGCCATGAGGGCATAGCGTATGCCCTGTCCGTAATACATGCTCGTTGTGTTGTCGTAAAGAACGGACTTCTCATACAGATAGATACGGCTGTTGTAATCATCGGTATGGAACCAGCCCACGTTAGCGTTGATTTGTAGCCAACGGTATTTCCATGTGGCTTCCTCGCTGAGCATCACACCCTTGCTGTTACCGAGTTCTGTAGTTCGGCTGATGGCGTTACCCTGTGTGCGTAATGTCAACTTGGATAGGGGCGTGTAGCTCCAGGTCAGTCGTAGTTGGTGCTCGGGACGATTCACTAGTCTTGTCTTGTCGCTGTTGTCCTGTTGCCGCAGATGCATGCGGTAACGTCCTTCCAGACTCCATTTCTCCTGACTGTATTTGGTGGTGAGCATCGCATCGAAGGCGTCGCTTGGTGCGCTGACGCGATAACGCTGCCAACCGAAATGGGCATAGTCGGCATAGCCCTGAATGAGCCATGCCTTGGCGGGTTGCCAGTTGACACCCAGATAGATACCATGCTCGTTCTGTACGCTGCCGCCTTCGCTGAAACTATAGGCGTGGAGCGCCGTGTAGCGCTTGTCGAAATAACGATGAATGGCGGTCAACCTGACCTGAGGAGTCACAATATAGCTCAGCGAGTGGATGGTCGCGATGGCTCCATTGCGGTTGAGAGCGGTCTCTCCGGCAAAGCTCATGCGAGCGTTGTTGTAGCCATAGTCGAGGCTGAAATTAGCGAAGTCGCTGCCTTCGGCGGCATAGAGACGATAGGGGAGGTTCTCACTCTGGGGTGTCAGTTGGCGGTCCATATGGGTGTACAGCCCATTGGCATTGACGTAGAGCGTGCCTTTCCGCCATCCCAAGCTAAAGCTCAGGTCGGTTTCGTGTGTGTTGTGCTTCTTGTCCATCTCGCTGGTCGAACGGTGGTAGCCGCTGGTTATCAGTGTGCGGGCTGAGCCGTCATTATTCAGGGTGGCGTCCAGAGGGCGGTAGGAGACAAAGGCGGTCACTGTCAGCTGCTTCGACAGGCGAAGGGTGGCGGCAGCGCCCTGCATGTATCCTGCTACCGAACGGGAGGTGTGGGCTGTCAGGTTGTGGGTACTGCGCCCTAGGTTCTGCAAGGTGGCAAGTTTTCCCAGGTGGTAACCGGTATTCATGATGAGTCCCATACCCAGTTGTACGCGGTACATACCCAGGTTCAGGGCTTCCAGCCATCCCATGTCGCGCAGTTGGAAGTAGTAGCTGTAATGGTCGTAGCCCAGATTGTTGCGGTTGGAGAAGAAGGGTTCTCCGGCATCCTGTGCGGCAGTGATACCCAGTTTAATGCGATTGTTGTAGTTGAACTGGTATCGGAAGTCGTGACGGTATTTGTAACCCAGATAACCGTCGAGATCACCATGGCGATCGTAGAACGGAACCTTGAGCGTAGCCATGAACAGGTGTTTCCCATATTTCGTGATGTCGTTCATCTTAGGCCATACGCTGCGTGGACGTTCTTCGCCAACCATGACATAGTGGGCGAGTTGCTGGCGCGTCTGGTAGTCTAACTGGGTAATCATCTGCAACTCGCTCAGCGAGCGCATGGGGCCATATCGGTAGAGGTACTCCATGATAGCCTCCACCTGCTGTGCCGAAAGAAAGGGTAGCTGCTCTAGTTGCTCACGAGTGACTTGGTTCAGGTTGAGCTTGTTGACGGATAGGTCCTCCAACAGTTCCATGTTGGTGATATCCACCATGTCCTCCGCAGTGCTCCATTCCTGCATATCCTCTTGCCATTCGTCTGGGGTCTGAGCGACAGAAAAGAGGGTATGAAAGGCTAAAAAGAGTAACAAAAAACGTTTCATAGTACAAAGGTATAAAAAATAATCATAACAGCACGCTGTTTACTCTTAACTTTTTCGTATTTTTGCACCGTGAAACGAAAGATATGCTTGGCTTTTGGCCTTTGGCTTCTTACTCTGGGTTCTGCAGCACAGGATAAAAAGCAGCAAGAGGTGGACATGGACAGTCCCACCTTCGTTCCCACTGTGAAGGTAGGTAAGGTACTGGAAGATGGAGACAGCATCCAGTATATGGAGATGAACAATGTCTACGTGTTTCCGCCCGTCACCTTCAGCAGCAAGCGTCAGCAAAATGCCTATATGCGACTGGTGAAGAACGTGAAGACGGTGTTGCCTATCGCCAAGGAGGCGCGTATGATCATGATGGAGACTGCCGAGTATCTGGAAACACTACCCACCAAGGAGGCTCGCCAGGAGCATATGAACAGGGTGGAAAAGAGTATCATGAAGGAGTATAAGCCCCGCATGAAGAAGTTGACCTACTCACAGGGTAAGTTGCTCATCAAATTGATTTACCGTGAAAGCAACTCATCGGGCTATGAACTGATACAGGCCTTCTTGGGACCCGTACGTGCCGGCTTCTATCAGGCCTTTGCCTGGGCCTTCGGTGCCTCGTTAAAGAAACAGTATGATCCCGAAGGTGTTGACCGCCTGACCGAGCGTGTCGTGCTGATGGTGGAAGCGGGACAGCTCTAAATGAGAAATGAGGAATGAGGAATGAGAAATGATGATTTCTTACTCCGAATAGATTAATTGCACCAACGTCTGACCTACAGCCTGAAGGGTATTCTTGTCAATATGCTGCATATCATCGTTAATGGTATGCCATGTCGGACCGAATGAACTCTGCTGACAGTCGGGATAGTGATTGATGATGTCGATGCAGGGAATGTTGGCTTTTTCGTTCACGGGCAAATGATCATCGGTAACACCTCCACCGTCTTTGTTGGGGAAGATGCTGCCATAGCCGGCAGCATTAGCGGCACTCCATACTTTCTCGACAATACTACGGGCATATTGCATGGAGAAGTGCTCGCGATAGAATTTTGCTCCTTGTCCACCTACCATATCGAGCAAAATGGCATATTGGTACTCCTTACCCGTGTAGTTGGTAGCCCAATAATGTGAGCCAAGTGCCCAAGAGTCACCATCCACCTCGTCGCTCCATTGGGGTACACCCCAGTCTTCGGCATCGAAGCATATAAAGTCAACGGCGATACGTGCAGAGTCGTGCTGCTGTAACAAACGGGCCAATTCGAGCATGACAGCTACTCCTGATGCGCCATCATTGGCGGCCATCACAGGCTTTTTCCAGTTGGTGGAGTCGGGATCGTTGTCAGCCCAAGGGCGTGCGTCCCAATGAGCACAAATCATCAGGCGGGTGTCAGCCTGCTTTCTGTTCTTGGCAATGATATTGGTGCTTTTTAGAATGGTGCCATCATAGCCTTTCAGGTCGGCTTTCTGCAATTCTACCTGGTAGCCGTATTGCTCGAACTTATTGGCTATCCATTGGCCGCACTGCTCATGCGCCTCGCTATTCATGGTGCGAGGACCAAAGCTACACTGAGCTGTACAGAAAGCATAGGCTGAGTCGGCATTAAACTGGATATTGACCACGGGTTGTTCGTTCGCTTGTTTCTTGGTCGTCCCACAAGCCAGCAGACAGAAGGCTGCAGCTAAAAAAAGGATATTTCTCATTATTGTTTCCTTGCTTCTTGAACTTGTTTCATGACGCGGAGGATGTTGCCTCCCCAGATTTTCTGAATATCCTGCTCGCTGAACTGGCGTTTCAACAGCTGACGGGTAAAGTTGGTGAGCTCCGATGAGCTGGCCAATCCGATGATACCACCGTCGCCATCAAAATCAGTGCCCAGTCCGACATGGTCGATACCCATGATGTCAATGGCATGCTCCAAGTGGCGCATGGCATCTTCTATCGTGGCCTGACCGTCCTTGACGAGGAATCCGTTATACAGGGTGACCTGCATTACGCCCCCCTTAGCTGCCAAGGCACGCATCTGGTCGTCAGTCAGGTTGCGGGGATGGTCGCATAGGGCGCGGCAACTACTATGGCTGCACACGATAGGCGTCTGGCTCAGTTCCAAAGCATCGTAGAAACTCTTCTCATGGGCATGACTCAAATCGACCAAGATGCCCAGGTGGTTCATTTCTTGGATAACTTGCTTGCCGAATGCACTCACACCACCCCATGTCTGACTGCCTCGTGCGGAGTCACAGATGTCGTTGTCGCCATTGTGACAGAGCGTCATATAGACGATACCTCGTTTAGCGAAATGGCGCAGGTTCTCTATCTGGCCATCTAACGCATGACCATTCTCAATGCCGAGCATGATGCTCTTCTTGCCCAGGTGTTTGTTTATCCACAGGTCGTCAGGGGTTCGGGCAATGCCTACATACTGGCTGCTGGTGGCTACCATCTGTTCTATCTGGTCGAAGATATTGTCGGCATACTCCTTAGGATGGTCGGTAGGCTGGGGCAGGTAGGCTACCATGATGGTAGCGTCCTGATGGCCTTCGGTCATCTTATGCATGTCGACCAGAATCTTCGGGTCGCGGTGGGTGAACTGGATGTTTTGGTCAAAGAACATCGGTGTGTCGCAATGGGTGTCGAGGGTCAGTATGCGCTGATGCACCTGGCACACCTCGCGATACTGTGCAGCCTCCTGGACCAGCCACAGGAAGATGGGCAGTCCTTCGTCCATGCATTCGGGATGCCACTGCACACCCATGATGCTCTTATGCTCTGTGCTCTCCATCGCCTCAATGATGCCATCAGCCGAACGCGCAGTCACACGGAAGCGCTGTCCGGTATCACCTACAGCCTGATGGTGGAACGAGTTGACATAGATATGTTGCTCCTCATACAGACATGAAAGTATCGAGCCTTCTACGATATTAACGCTATGTGTAGGCTCAGAACGGTCTGCATCTTGTGAATGTTTGATATGAGCCGTTTCGCTGATGTCCTGCATCACCTGACCACCCAGCGTCATCGCTATGGTCTGAATCCCACGGCAGATGCCAAGGATCGGAATCTGACGATTATACGCCAACTGGGTAATCAGCAGTTCCGGCAGGTCGCGCTCGCTGTTAATACTACTGAGCTTGGACTGCGGCTCCTCACCGGCATACAAAGGGTTGAAGTCAGCACCACCGCTGAGCAGCAGACCGTCGATATGTTCCAGGGTATTGATGATGCAGTCCGTATCACCCAAAGGAGGGATGATGACAGGCACACCACCTGCTTTCAAAATGGATTTGTAGTAGCCTTCTCCTAGCTTACAGGTCAACTCTCCATAGTTGCCCGTAATGCCAATGACGGGTTTGTATGGTGCCTCGGGGAATGTGGTGTACGCCTTTGTCAACTGCGACTGCCAGTCGAAACGATTACTCATAGCACGGTCTATTCGTCTAAGGTTACTGGAATTTCACGCTTGATACTCTGCTCCAGCGAGATGAGCGTCTCCGTGGCTACCACGCCAGGAATGTCCTGCAGACGTCCGTTCAGCAGATGCATCAACTGTTCGTTGTCGCGTGCATATAGCTTGACCAACATGGTGTATGGACCGGTGGTGAAGTGGCACTCCACAATCTCAGGGATATGACGCAGGAATTCCACGACATCCTTATACATTGAGCCACGCTCCAGGGTGATGCCCACATAGGTGCATGTGCTGTAGCCCAGGCTCTTGGGGTTGACGTCAAAGCCGCTGCCCATAATGACACCACCCTCAATGAGATGTTGTACACGTTGGTGGATGGCAGCACGCGAAACATTACACTCAGCAGCCACGTCCTTAAAAGGAATACGGGCATTTTTCGACAGGATATTCAGTATCTTTTTGTCGAGATTGTCAATCTTATCCATAGATTTTAGATTGTTTTTGGGATTGTTACTTTACAATTTGTAAGCAAAAGTACGATATTTTATTGAAATAAGCAACAATTTCTCATTTTTTAACGCTTTCTGATGAGCGTCAGACCATCGCGAAGGGGTAAGATGACTTGTTCTACACGGGTGTCGTGCATCAGGAAGTCATTGAAATCCTCAATACCACGTGTCTGTGGGTCGCGGTCGTAAGCATGGTCTACTACGTGGCCGTCCCATAGGGTATTGTCGGCCAGGATAAAGCCTCCTTCGCGAAGCACGGAAAGTGCCATCTCGTAGGTCTCGCGGTAGGTGCGTTTGTCACCGTCGATAAAAGCCATATCAAAGGTGATGCCTAACTTAGGGGCCTCCGTGACGGCATCGCCTATGATGAAACGAATCTTGTCGCTGACGGGTGACTGGGCTATCCACGGACGGGTGAAGTCTTCCTGCTCATCGTTGATCTCAAAGGTATATACCATGCCTCCTTCGTCTAGTCCTTCAGCCATGCAGAGTGCTGAGTAACCGCTGAAGGTGCCGACCTCAAGGATGTTCTTTGGACGGATCATCTGCACCAGCATCTTCAGCAATCGTCCTTGCAGATGACCTGAAGCCATACGTCCATGGAGCATATGGATATTGGTGGCACGCCAGAGCTGATACAGATAGTCGGGCTCTGGCTCAATATGCCGGAGGATGTAGTCGTCAAGTGTCATTTCAGCGCTTCAATAGCCAAGCGGTAGGAATCAAGCCCGAAGCCGCAGATGACACCCTTGCAGGCTGATGAGATGAACGAATGATGGCGGAACTCCTCACGCTGGTGTACGTTTGAAATGTGTACCTCGATGACGGGACACTTGAGCGAACGGATGCAGTCGTGGAGGGCTACCGAGGTATGGGTGTAGGCTCCGGCATTGAGCACGATGCCATCATAGCTGAAGCCCACTTCCTGCATCTTATTGATCAGCTCGCCCTCAACATTGCTTTGGTAATAGCTGATTTCAATATCGGGATACTTAGCCTGCAACTCAGGCAGGTATTTCTCGAATGACGACGAGCCGTAGATACCGGGTTCACGTGTGCCTAGCAGGTTCAGGTTTGGACCGTTGATAATCTGAATTTTCATACGTTTGGTGTTAAATTCTGTGTGCAAAGATACGGATTTTTTCCAAATAATCAGTATCTTTGCGCAAGAAATGAAGGAACAGAAAGATATTGTACGTGCTTATCAGCGTTATCTGAAGTTGCAACGAGGCTATTCTGCCAATACGCTAGATGCCTATATCCGCGATTTGGAGAAGTTGCTGAACTACATGGAGAAAGAGGAAAAGCACGTGCTTGACGTACAACTGGAAGATCTGCAGCATTTTGCCGCAGGCTTGCATGATATTGGTATTCATGCGCGCTCGCAATGTCGAATATTAAGCGGAGTGCGTTCCTTCTTCCGCTTTCTACATCTGGACGGGTATCGGGAGGATGACCCCACAGAACTGTTGGAGTCGCCGGTTCTGGGTGAACATCTGCCTGAAGTATTGTCGGCAGATGAGGTAGACCTGTTGGAGAACTCCATTGACCTTTCCAAGTGGGAGGGCCATCGCAACCGGGCCATCATCGAGGTGCTGTTCTCGTGTGGGCTGCGTGTCTCAGAACTGGTTCACCTGAAACTTTCAGATCTTTATATAAAAGAAAGGTACGTGCGCGTGTTTGGTAAAGGCTCTAAGGAACGACTGGTGCCCATCTCACCGAAGGCTATTCGTGAACTTGACAGCTGGTTCGTCGATCGTAACCTCATGAAAATCAAGCCAGGAGAAGAAGATTATGTCTTTTTGAACCGCCGGGGGGCGCATCTGACGCGCACCATGATCCTCATCATGATCAAACAGCAGGCGCTGGAGGCTGGTATCCAGAAAACCATCTCGCCCCACACCCTTCGCCATTCCTTTGCTACCGCATTATTGGAGGGTGGAGCAGACCTGCGTGCTATACAGGCCATGTTGGGGCATGAGACCATCGGAACGACAGAGATTTACACGCATATCGACATGTCTACCCTGCGCGAGGAGATTCTCTACCACCATCCGCGTAATATGCTTTTTGGTCGAACGAAAAAAGAAGAGGACTAATGAATTCTTCCAAGGGCCTTCAGAAGTATACTTCGTGGACAGGCGATATTGATGCGGAGATAGCCTTCGCCCGACTGGGGACCGTACATCGTGCCGGGATTTAGCCATACTCCGGTTTGCTGGAGTATCTGGTCACAGTAGGCAGCGACATTGTCGCAGCAAGCCGAAACATCCACCCATACCAGGTATGTACCCTCCATAGGCATCACCCTCCACTGGGGTAGGTGCTGTTCGCAGAAATCACAGAGTGCCAGGTAGTTATCCCATAAATACAGGTTGAGGGCATCAATCCAGTCTTCACTTTCGTTATAGGCGGCTTTCACGGCCTCAGGAGCAAAGGGATTGACGTCGCAAACCTCGTTGATATTGATGGCGCGGTCCAATCGGCGACGAGTCTCAGCATCCTGACAGATGATGTTGGCCATCATCAGACCGGCGATATTAAACGATTTGGAGGGAGAGTTGAGGATGATGGCATCGGAATCGACTGTACCCATGGGAACATAGGTGTGACCGGGCATCACTAGCTCGCAGTGGATCTCATCAGAAATGACGCGTACATGATGCTGATGACAGATGTCGGCCATGCGTTGCAATTCCTCCCGGGTCCAGACACGACCTGTGGGGTTATGAGGGTTGCATAGTAGGAATACGGTCGTCTTCTCATCTGCACACTGAGCCTCGAAATCATCCCAATCGACTTCAAAATGTGGAGTGTGGAGTGGGGAGTGGGGAGTGAGTGGTGTCAACACGCTCTCAACGACCTCACAACCATTATTCTTGATGCTGGAGAAGAAACAGTTATAGTCGGGCGAGAGGATCAACACCTTCTCACCAGGCATGGTGAGGGCCTTGATGGCCACAGACATGGCGGGCACGACACCAATGGTGTAGAGCATCCACTCGCGCTTGATCCTCCACTGGTGGCGACGCTGGAACCAGGAGATGACAGCCACATAATAGTCCTCTCCGACATGGGTATAGCCAAACACCGGATGCTGGGCGCGACGCTTGATGGCCTCCTGGATGGCAGGGGCTACGGCAAAGTCCATATCGGCAACCCAAAGGGGAATGATATTGCTGTCGGGTTTTTCATCCCATTTCACGCAACCCGTGTTTCGCCTCTCTATGATTTCATCAAAATTGTATTTCATATTGCTGTTCCTTCTAACTACCTTCTTGCTTCCCTAACGCTACTGTCTTGCTACCCTCTTGCTCCGAACCTCTATCACACAGTCGTTCGGTTGACGGACATATTCGTCGATGGTGATGGAACCAATGCTGTCAGCCACGATATGACCAGATGTGGGATTTTTAATATTTTCTATGTGTCCACGGATATCGGCCTCGACGGTAGAGTATTCGAACATACGGTCACAGGCCTTGTCAATGGTGCAGTTTTCTAACACCAGATTATCAGTATAACACAACAGCTGCTCACCGGCCAGGTGGCAGTTCACCAGACGGACGTTCTTTGAGTGCCAAGCCAGATACTCACCATCAAGGGTGGAGTCGTAGACCGTGACGTTCTCACACTCCCAGAAAGAGTCTTTTGTCAGGATGTCGGCATGGTGTACCTCTACGTTCTTACAGTATTGAAACACGTATTTGGCATCACTCTTCAACCCGTCGACATAGATGTTCTGCGAGAACATGAAAGGGTAGGTACCCCCATGCAGGCAGACGTCTTTTAACTTCAGTCCGTCAACCTTCCAGAAGGTTTCATCGGCATCGCAGATTTTCACGTCTTCCAGCGTTACGTTTTTCATCTCGCGGAAGAACTTGGGACCATCGATGCGACAACGACGCATCACCAGATTATCGGTATACCAGATTGCGGAGCGCGAGCCTTCTGCAAAGTAACAGTCCTCGATGAGTGCTCCGTCAACGTGCCACCAGGGATATTTGCCATAAAATCGGCAGTCCTTGGCTTCTATGTTGCGACATTGCTTGATGCCCGACTCACCATCCGTAATAATGATGTTCTCAAGCCTTGTGTCTTCTATTCCGAAGAGTGGTCTCTCGCCTCCTAACTCCTTGTTTTTTATCAGTTCCATTGATTTGTTTCTTTGAATTTTGATGCAAAGTTACGAAAAAAAATGTAAAATGGTTGAAGTCTCGATAAAAAGTATTACCTTTGCACGTACTAAATATTAATAAGGAGAAAGAAATCATGAACGAGAACGAGAAAAATCAGCCGGGACAGCTGCAGATAGAACTGCCACAGGAAGTGGCTCAGGGTGAATATGCCAATTTTGCCATCATCACACACTCCAGTAGCGATTTTGTCATTGACTTCGCACGCGTGCTTCCCGGTGTCCCCAAGGCTCAGGTGAAAAGTCGTGTCATCCTGGCTCCTGAGCATGCTAAGCGGTTGTTAGGTGCACTGCAGGAAAATATCGTTCGCTATGAGCGTGAGTTTGGGCAAATCAAGATTCCAAACCAGGAGCCACGAACCATCGCTCCGTTCCCAACGGGCAAAGGAGAGGCTTAACGAATGGTTAAAAATCGCTAAAACGCTTATTTTGTGTTAAAAAACGCAAGGTAAGCGCTTTTTTGTTTCTTATATATTAGGTGGTTTGGGGAAAAGTTCGTACCTTTGCAGCCCAAATGCGCTTAGTGAGTACATGGGTGCATTATGTCAAGTTGAATTTGAATATAACAAATATATAAGTAATTAATTAAAAAACAAACAATTATGCCTACAATTTCACAATTGGTAAGAAAAGGCAGAAAGGTGCTCGTTGACAAGAGCAAGTCGCCCGCGCTGGACTCATGTCCTCAGCGTCGTGGCGTTTGTGTTCGTGTCTACACAACGACTCCTAAGAAGCCTAATTCGGCTATGCGTAAGGTAGCCCGTGTTCGTCTGACTAATCAGAAGGAAGTTAACTCGTACATCCCCGGAGAGGGACACAACTTGCAGGAGCACAGCATCGTGCTGGTTCGTGGCGGTCGTGTTAAGGACCTTCCCGGTGTACGTTATCACATCGTACGTGGTACGCTTGATACCGCTGGTGTTGCCAGCCGTACACAGCGTCGCTCAAAGTACGGAGCTAAGCGTCCTAAGGCTAAGAAGTAATAATCGGAGAAGATTAGAAAGCCGAGAGGACTAAAGAAAAAGAATCGAAAAATCCGTTTTGCTGGAGAATTGTTAAAGACAGGTTGAGTAAATGCTCATGTGAGAGCGTTGAAGAACGAGAAAAGACAACCCCAAGCAGACATTAATTCAAAAACAAAAAATGAGAAAAGCAAAACCAAAGAAGAGAGTGATCCTTCCCGATCCAGTCTTCAACGACAAGAAAGTGTCGAAGTTTGTGAACCATCTGATGTATGATGGTAAGAAGTCTATCTCTTATGAGATTTTCTACAATGCCCTTGAGACCGTTAAGGCCAAGATGCAGAACGAGGAGAAGTCAGCTCTGGAAATCTGGAAGCAGGCTCTCGATAACATCACTCCTCAGGTGGAGGTAAAGAGCCGCCGTATCGGTGGTGCTACTTTCCAGGTTCCTACTGAGATCCGTCCTGACCGTAAGGAGAGTATCTCAATGAAGAACATGATTGCCTTTGCCCGCAAGCGTAGCGGTAAGTCTATGGCTGACAAGCTGGCTGCTGAGATTATGGATGCCTTCAACAATCAGGGTGGTGCCTTCAAACGTAAGGAGGATATGCACCGCATGGCTGAGGCTAACCGCGCATTCGCTCACTTCCGTTTCTAATCACAGGTAAAAAGTAAAGGATAATACAAAATGGCAAATCGCGATTTACATTTGACCCGCAATATCGGTATTATGGCCCACATCGATGCCGGTAAGACCACCACTTCAGAGCGTATCCTGTTCTATACGGGTAAGACGCACAAGATTGGTGAGGTGCACGATGGTGCTGCTACCATGGACTGGATGGCCCAGGAGCAGGAGCGTGGTATCACCATTACCTCTGCTGCTACAACCTGTAACTGGAAGTGGAATGGTAAGGAGTACAAAATTAACCTGATTGACACTCCGGGAC
Organism: Prevotella sp.; assembly: GCA_015060535.1. Taxonomy (GTDB): domain Bacteria; phylum Bacteroidota; class Bacteroidia; order Bacteroidales; family Bacteroidaceae; genus Prevotella. The sequence goes on along the minus strand of SUYH01000002.1, from coordinate 14,391 downwards.
ACGTTGACTTTACCGCTGAGGTAGAACGTTCACTGCGCGTACTCGATGGAGCTGTTGCTACATACTCTGCTGCTGATGGTGTTCAGCCTCAGTCAGAGACAGTATGGCGTCAGGCCGATAAGTACAATGTACCCCGTATCGGTTACGTAAACAAGATGGACCGTTCAGGTGCTGACTTCTTCGAGACTGTTCAGCAGATGAAGGACATTCTGGGTGCTAACCCCGTTGTTATCCAGGTGCCCATCGGTGCTGAGGAGAACTTCAAGGGTCTGGTAGACCTCATTAAGATGAAGGCTATCCTGTGGCACGACGAGACCATGGGTGCTGAGTATGACGTAGAGGATATCCCCGCTGACCTGCAGGCAGAGTGCGACGAGTGGCGCAACAAGCTGCTCGAGGCTGCCGCTGAGTATGACGAGGCCCTGATGGAGAAGTACTTCGACGATCCTAACTCTATCACTGAGGACGAGATCATCGCTGCTATCCGTAAGGGTTGTATCTCAATGGCTTGCACGCCTATGCTGCTCGGTTCGTCTTATAAGAACAAGGGTGTTCAGCCTCTGCTCGACTACGTTTGTGCCTTCCTGCCTGCTCCCGTTGACGTGGAGATGGTAATGGGTACGAACCCCAATACCGATGAGGAAGAGGGTCGCAAGCCCAGTGAGGACGAGCCAACAGCTGCTCTTGCCTTCAAGATTGCAACCGATCCCTATATGGGTCGTCTGGTATTCTTCCGCGTCTATTCTGGTAGCGTGAAGGCCGGTTCTTACGTTTACAATCCCCGTTCGGGCAAGAAGGAGCGTATCAGCCGTCTGTTCCAGATGAACTCCAACAAGGAAATTCCTATGGACTCTATCGACGCTGGTGATATCGGCGCAGGTGTAGGTTTCAAGGATATTCGTACTGGTGATACCCTCTGCGATGAGGAGAAGCCCATCGTACTGGAGTCTATGACCTTCCCCGACACCGTGATCTCTATCGCTGTTGAGCCTAAGTCTCAGGCTGACGTTGCCAAGCTTGACAACGGTCTGGCTAAGTTGGCTGAGGAAGACCCCACATTCACCGTACGTACCGACGAGCAGAGTGGTCAGACCATCATCTCGGGTATGGGTGAGCTCCACCTCGACATCATCATCGACCGTCTGAAGCGCGAGTTCAAGGTTGAGTGTAACCAGGGTAAGCCCCAGGTGAACTACAAGGAGGCTATCACCAAGACTGTGATGAACTACCGTGAGGTGTACAAGAAGCAGTCGGGTGGTCGCGGTAAGTTCGCTGACATCATCGTCAACGTTGGTCCTGTGGACGACGACTGGGATATCAAGGAGAACGGTGGCCTGCAGTTCATCAACGAGGTGAAGGGTGGTAACATCCCCAAGGAGTTCATTCCTTCTATCCAGAAGGGCTTCGAGGCAGCCATGAAGAATGGTATTCTCGGTGGCTATCCCATGGATTCGCTCAAGGTGACTGTTGTCGATGGTTCGTTCCACCCCGTTGACTCTGACCAGCTCTCGTTCGAGATTGCTGCCCAGATGGCTTACAAGGCAGTCTGCGCTCAGGCTAAGCCCGTACTGATGGAGCCCATCATGAAGCTCGAGGTGGTAACACCTGAGGAGAACATGGGTGACGTTATCGGTGACCTCAACAAGCGTCGTGGTCAGGTAGAGGGTATGGAAGAGGCTCGCTCTGGTGCCCGTGTCGTTAAGGCTAAGGTGCCCCTGTCAGAGATGTTCGGTTATGTAACCGCTCTGCGTACCATTACCTCTGGTCGTGCTACCAGCTCAATGGAGTACAGCCATCACGCTCCTCTGTCTTCAGCATTGGCTAAGGCCGTGCTCGAGGAAGTTAAGGGCCGTGCAGACTTAGTATAATCTAGGAGAATTAGTCTGACTAGTCCTACTAGTATAACTAGAAATTATAACGGAGTGCCGCTGAGCAAATGACTCTTTAGCGGCCTCCAATTTAAAAATACAAAAGTAAAAAGGTAAAAAAGTAAAATTATGAGTCAGAAAATTCGTATCAAGCTGAAGAGCTACGACCACAAACTCGTAGACAAGTCAGCAGAGAAGATTGTGAAGGCCGTCAAGGCTACTGGTGCTATCATCAGCGGTCCTATCCCCCTTCCCACCCACAAGCGTATTTACACCGTGAACCGTTCGACCTTCGTTAACAAGAAGGCTCGTGAGCAGTTCCAGCTGTCAGACTACAAGCGTCTGATCGACATCTACAGCTCTACAGCTAAGACTGTAGACGCCCTGATGAAGCTCGAGCTCCCCAGCGGTGTTGAGGTTGAGATTAAGGTATAGTATTATTTTCTCCAACTATAAAGACAGCGACACATCCCTGATGCGTCGCTGTCTTTTGTCTATCCTGATCGAAAGGATGGAATTTCCAAAAATAGAAGGAAAAAGAATTGGAATTTCCTTTCAAAATCACTAATTTTGCTCCCGCTAATAGACAATTATGGTATTGTAGATCAGGGGACGGTTCTTGCTTTGGCAAGCGACTTTGTCGATTACTGTGATCTGTTCCAATTGAAAAAAGTAAGGAAAGATGCTACGGTGTTCAAATAATTATGTACCTTTGTGCAGACTAATAGAGACTGAAATGCCCAGACAAGCACGAAAGGTAAGTGGAACGGGTATCTACCACGTAATGCTTCGTGGTATTAACCGGCAAGACATCTTTGAGAACAGATCAGAGAACCGTCCCCTGATCTACTCTGATGGGCACTGTCGGGTATGGCAGCACGCTTGTCGTCGTGCTTGATGCTCGTAACGGGTCTTAGGTTATCTTTGTTCATTTTATCTTGTTTTTATTTGTTTATTCAGAAAATATGCTTATCTTTGCAGCGGAAATCAAATGGATTATTACTATGGATATCAAAAAGATTACGCATGAGGAGGCTTTACGCCGATGGAAACATTCGCTTGAAATCAAACGCGAATGGGAACGTAAAGTTGCTGAGCGCTGGGCTAATGAAGACAAACAGGAAATGGCTTTGGTATGATAAAAATTACCCTTGAAGATATCAATCGGAAGTCGCCATACGAGGTTTCTCTCAACAATGGCGACTTTGATTTTACCACTGATTCTGGCACAAGATATAGTGTGAGTTTCCTCGAAGATGTACCACTGGGTGGGTGCGATACTTATCAGTTTGGTTTTCGAAAGCGCGAGGATAGTCATTCTGGTTACGATGCACATGTAAAAGACACTTTGATTGCCATCATAGAACAATTCTTTGCTGAGAATGCTAATGTCTTGCTGTATATTTGTGATACCAGTGATGGACGTGAAGAGAAACGAAACCGTTTGTTTGTCAGATGGTTTGAAGAGTTTGCCACTCCTGATCGCTTCACGATGAAAACTGCAAACGCTACCATTGAGGGACAAGGTTTCTATGCTGCGATTATAGTTGAGAATACTAATCCCATGCTCGAAGCCATTGTCGGTGATTTCAAGCAAACGGCGGAGTCGCTCACAGGCGAGAAGCCATAGGCCATATTCCATTATCATTCTGCCACCCATTGGTTAATAGCCTCTTTTAACTGGTCTATATCCCTTATTTCCAGCAAATCCCATTGTCCGAAGGTCTTCAGGTTGTTGGCAGCGGGTATCCAGTAGTCTTTCAGATAGTGGCGCTTGGATTCTTTGTTGCCTGACTTATCGCTGTCGGCAAGCTGTGTGAACAGGTGGTCATGCTGTAGACATCAAAATTTCCGTCACACCGTGCCAGGTACGGTGTGCGTTCGGACAGCGTGTGATGCTTGACCGTGATATTGCGGCATTTTATGGGGTAGAGACAAAACGTCTAAATGAAAAAGTCAAACGCAATGCCAGAAGATTTCCCAATGATTTTATGTTCCAATTGACCGAACAGGAATGGAGCCTTATCTCATCACAATTTGTGATGACATCAAGAATGAAACGCCCCAAGAAATCTCTTCCATACGCTTTCACGGAACTTGGAGCCTTGATGCTATCAAGTGTACTTCGCAGTCCCGTTGCCGATGAAACAAGCATCAAGATTACCAGAGCGTTTGTTGCTATGCGACAAATGCTTACATTCTCCACCCTTCCTGAGAAAGTGGTTACTTTGGCCCAGGAACTATACAAACTCAAAGAAGAGGTAAACGAGATTCTTGCCGACCAAAACGACATCAATGAAAGCACTCGTGCCCAACTCGATGCTATCAGTACAGCTCTTGCAGAGCTACAGGCTTCAAGGTCGCAAGATGCGACCTTGAAGAATCGTAGACCCATTGGCTTTATACAGCCTAAGGAGGATGAAGAGTGAGTCATCTCTGGAAGTTTCTTCATATTGCCTGTATTTTATGATTCTTCTACTATTTTGATTTCTTCTTCCGTCAGACCATAGAGCTGATAGACGAGACGGTCGATTTCAGATTCTAACTTAGAAGTGTCTGATGAAAGATTGTCTTTCCTTTCTTCTATAATCTTATTTATAATATGCATGAAATCAACTTGATTCACAGGGATTGGCAACATTCCCAATTCATTCCTTCCTACATTTATCGCTTCTCCAGACATTTTGAGAGAATTGAAAGTGATATTTAGCCAAAAAGATGCCAATTTACTATTAATAATTCCAATGCAATAGTATAATTTATCTAATGGTCCCAGTATTATTGTTGTTGATTTACCCGCAATGTAATTACCACCAATATCCAAACATGCTTCATAACGAGTAGTCATACTTGCAACAACAATTTTGGAAGAATTCGACTGTTGATACCGAGTCTTACTATATTGTTGTAATTTATCTTTAGGCACTACAGGTTTTAGGTAGCTACCTTTGATATATCTGCAAGTTCTTATACCCCATAAAGGTTGATATGGATCTATTGTTCCAGAATTAATAAGTCTGAAAACCTCATGAGTGCCATCTTCCTCCTTTACAAATTTCTTTATTTCGTAAGCATCTGCTACAGTTGCTGCTCCCAAAATATCAACATCCAAATTAAAAAGCCTTGGATGACTATTAATTTTGTTTATTAAGTTGAATATCTTAGTGTCTGTGAAGAACAAGTCCCAATTCTCGTATTCTTTTAGTGAACTAGAAGGTGTTTCATTTGTTTGTCGAACTCTATTTATATCATCCATAATAGAGAAAAGACTAGCAATTTCGCTATCACTATTTCTTAGAATTATTGTTATCGGATAGACTGCTGCATTTGTAAAAACATCAATTCTGCTATAATCTCTAACCTCAATAACTTCTTTTTCAGCAATATAATTTCTTAATTCTTGTCCATATTTTGCAGCAATCAATTTGTTTGGAATAATCTTACATAGAACTCCATTGGTCTTTAATAAAGTCATTCCCAACTCAATGAATACTATGAACATATCCCAATTTCCTCGCGCCGTTTGATAAAGATTACTATATCGACTGCGTAATTCTGGCATATTTTTAGTCATAGTTTCTGAGTCAACGTATGGCGGATTGGCTATTACAATATCAAAGCCTTTCTTGTTTTCATCTTCAAAAATATCTGAAAAAATTGTTACCCACTCAAAAAATGGAATAGTGATATTTGCTCTTTCCTGGAGCGATTTACTTTCGTCATTCAAATCAGCCATCAATTTCTCACACTTATCAAGTACTGTTTGACGTTCTTGTGTAAACTCTATAACTTGTGCTGCATTTTTCTTGCGGCCTTTTGTTGTAGTAGAACCAAACAATCCTGCTTGTTCTATGGTTGCATCTTCCCAAGAATGCTTTTCATAATCAAGCTGATACCAAATAATATTGAGAATATGATTCTTGATAGCTATTTCTGAACGATACTTCTCATCACCAGATAAAGTAAAGAATCGTCTTTGTTCTGCCTGTAATGCTTTCTTCTCTGGTCTTATTCTGACAAGGCTTGAACGTAATCTGCTCGTTCCAATATTTGTAGACAGATCTATGTACTGGCCGTCGAAAGTAGTTATCAACGAGTTACCTTCTACAATCTTGTAGTCGAGGTTAGGCAGAGCCTGTGGCGTTTCTTCATCAACAATCAAGGAGAGCCAGAAACGGAGGCGAGCTATGTCAACGGCACCACGCTCGATATCTACACCATAGATGTTCTGCTGGATGATATGTTTCTTGATTTCTGCGGCCTTGCTTTGTGTAATGCCTTCGAGGGCTGTACGGCATTGGAAGAGTTCTTTCAGCAAGCCCATTGGGAAAGCACCTGAGCCAATAGCAGGGTCGCAGATTTTGACGTTGCAAAGTGCTTCATCCACCTGTTGACGGAATCTATCGTTAGCGCCAAGAGCATTAACATCATGTGTGGTCACAAACTGACGGATGGCTTCTTTGGTGGTTTCGTCCTCGATATCTGTCTGGAGATAGGCGATGAGACTTTCACGGCACATGTAGCTGACGATTTCTTTGGGTGTATAAAAGGCTCCCTTGTCTTTGTTGTCCTCCAGCAGGTTCTCGAAGATACGGCCAAGCATCTCTGGGTCAACACCCACTTCTGCATCGTCAGGGTCGTTCTCATCGATAGTGAAGTTATAGGAAGCAAAGAAGTCGAGCAAGCTCTGCATATATTTGGCTGGCAGCGGGAACTCGGTCTCATCAGTTGCATCACGCTCAAACAATCCACCATTCAAATAAGGCAACTTGAATTGATAATTGAGAATTGACAATTGAGAATTATCTCCTTTGCGCTCTGTGTTCAGGTCGTTGAATAGAGGTTCCAACACATTATCTATGAAGTGGTCTTTGTCATTACATTGAGCAAATAACGTCTGTATAAATTCCGTATCGCCTTTACCCCAAGGTTCACCAGCGGGCACACCCAGCCAACCTTTCTTCTGTAGGAACTGAAGGAACACGAGTCGGCCCATCAGTTTCTTCACATAGTCACGGACAGCCTTTTCAGGATTCTGGAAGTGGGTAAACTCCTGCATGATTTCCTCGCAGGGGTCGTTTTTGATTTGCTCCTCCCACTTGTTGGCCACCTTGACCATCCGCTTACCCGTGATATATTGGATGATGTCCTCGTATTGTTTTTTGTAGCCATCAAAGAACATATCGCTGACGGCATCCACAGAGAACGCTTTGGTCAGGTCTTTCAGCGTGAGGCTACTGTCACGCAGTTTCTCAAACTGCTGAATGGCGGTACGACTGCGATGACCTTCACCCAGCAGATAAGTAAAGCGTTTGGCATCAGTTGACTCTTTCTGATAACTGCCATCATCGGCAAACGTCCAGGCCTCGCTGACATACGAGAATCGAAGCACACTCTCGTTCTTGCGATAGCAGAACATAAAGGCACCTGCATTGCCGTTGTTTCGCCAGTCGGTCAGCAGCATATCGCGAATGCCTCTGCGGTTGCGTTCTATATCGACGCTATCAGAGAGTTCCACCTCGTAGATGCTGATGGTCTGGTTATCGCTCAACGTAATAGTACCCAGCCATAATGCCTGCTTGGCAAATTGACTACTGGTTGGAATCGTTGATGGCGTATTCCAAAACTTTATCTTGTTGCCAAAAATGTCGTGCAACAGCAACTGCCAGTTCTGGCGATTATATCTCGATTCAATGACGCTTTTATAATCCATAGGGCTTAGCTATTTTTAAATGATTCGGACAAAATAATGACAGCAGCAGATTCTTCCTCTGCGTGCTGGCTCTCTCGGTAATAGGTGTTGTACTTGTTGGCCATTTCGAGCACTTGTTTTAGTGCATCCTCGAAGGTCAGTTTTGCCTTGCTGCCTCCCTGGCGCTGAAGGTCTTTCTGAATACGTTGCAGACGTTTGGCGATATAGGTAATGGTACCTCGCTCTGCCAATTCCTTCAGCTGGATAATCTTCAAGCGGGTATCGCCATCATCGATATGCGGCAGCATACTGTTAAGCAGGCTGACAGCCGTAGTGACCTGAGCACCAAGATTGCTGCGCTGGTTCTGGTTCGACTCTTCTTCGTGCAGTTCCTGTTCCTTGGTTTTATTGAATTCCTTCAGGGCTTTCTCCACATGCTCATGATGCTGTGGGATACGAGGTACGGCCTTCTCTTCTGGTTTAGCTTTGAAGTAGTTGAGGGCATCGAGCACAGACAATTCGCGTGTCTGCTGATCGTTCACCAGATAGAACAGTTTGCGGAAGTTGGTTTTGAGGAATACCAAAGAATCGCCAGAAAGGGTAACACCATCCAATTCACGCGGCTCGCGACCAGTTCGACTACGTAGTGACAGCCTTTCGATGCGCTTATACTCCTTTCGGTTCTGCTGATAAAGTGCTCGCAGTTCTTCATAGAACGGCAGTTCAAGGTTGCGGTCTTCCTGTTCTCGTTTGATGCTTTCCTTGAAGAGCTTGTCAAGGTCGCGATCGATAATTTCTTCCGTCGAATAGATTTGATTATCCTCGCCAAACGTGGTGTGGAAGGTCTGAATCTTACTCAGCGCAATCTGGTTGAGCTTGATTTCCTTGTTACCTTGTCGCGACGGATAGAACACATAGTTGTAGATGATGCCAGCCTTAGAGCCGATACGATTCACACGACCTATGCGCTGCATCAGGCGAGTGGCGTTCCAAGGCGTATCGTAGTTGATGATAATGTTTGAGCGGTGCAGGTTGACGCCCTCAGCCAATACGTCTGTAGTGAGGATGATGTTATACTCATCCTTCCTCTGTTTCCAGTTGGCATCGAAATTCTCGCGGATGGTCTTGAACAACTGACTGCGATTCTGGGAAGAAATCACCAATACGTCTTGACGATTGATGCGACGTTGCAGATATTCTACTGTATCTACGGATTCAGAGAATACCACAATCTTTCCCTCTGGGTTGCGTTCCTTCTTGAACAGTTCGTGCTTCAACAAGTCTTCGAACTTGGCAAACTTCGAGTCATCATCATCATCGATGTATTCCCACTCTAACCACATATCGTCGAGCAACGCCTGGTCGTGCCTTAATTGCTCAATGTATTGCTCGTCGAAGTCTTTTCGCTGGAAGGAGGCATTCTTGGGATTCACCTCAGCCTTCTCGTTCATCTTCTGCTCAATCTCCTCCTCGCTGTAGCCAGCCTCTATCAGCGCATTGATATCCAAGTCGGGAGCGATGAATATCTTGTCGTTCTCCCACATGTCTATCATATTCTCGTTGGCCTGACGGAAGGCTTTCAGGGATTTACAGAAGGCATAGAAGCTACTCTCCAGACGCTTTACGAGGCCGTTCTTGCGGATGCCTGCCAAACTGCGGCTGATAACCTCCGCATTATCGTAGAGACCTGGGGCAGCATCGGGCTTCAGATAGGCAATGGCCTGATAGCGAGCGTAGGTCAGTTCTTTGTCGAGCACATGCATAGCCCTCTCAAAGAGGTTGGCCAAGTGGTCATTCAACTCGTATTCTTTCTTGATGGGCTTATCCACTTTGGGGAATCCGTTGACATCCTTATTATATCGCGCGATATTCTCGATGTCGGTTCTGGTACGTCGAACGGTCAGAGGCTTGATCACCCTGTCGCGCACTTTCTCGGCCAGTTTCTTAAACTCCTTCAGGTCGAAATCCTCCTGTTTGCGGAACTTACGGAACTCCACGACCAATGGTGAGAAGAAGGCTGTCAGGTTGGGCACACCATCGATGGTACAATGACGCGGATCTTGAAACATCAGTATCTGGTAGTAGATGTCCGCTGGCGTATTATTCATCGGCGTTGCTGAAATCAGCATTACCTTCTTCTTGTAACCCGGAATATAGCCTGATTCAAGGCGAGGCATCTTACAGATTTCCTGTAGTTGTTGGAAAGCACCTGTTGTATGATTACGGAACTTGTGGGCCTCGTCAACCAACACCAAGTCGTATTCTTCTGCATTCCAGTAATCATAATTGTCTTCATCCAACACCTTCCCAAGACTACCATTACTAACAAAGCGGGCGTACTTATCCAAACCAAAATCCTTAAATGTAGTCTTCCAGTTCTGCTCAACTGCAGGCGGGTAGACCACCAGAATCTTCGTATGTTCTGGGCCGTTCTCAATCAGGAACTTCTTGGCAATCATCGTGGCGATAACTGTCTTACCGAGACCCACTACATCAGCGAGGAAGAATCCGTCATAACGTATCAGTTTCTGATAACCCTCTACTACCGCATCTGCCTGATAGTCAAACTTGCTATAACCCTCTGGCATATCGAAGGGGTCTTCCTGGTCGATGGCCAATACACGGTCGCTGAAGTATTCCATCAGCATCTTAATGTATAGCTCGTAGGGGGTGACGTCGCCTTTCAAGTAAGTCTTATCGAGTGTGGCTTGATAGTCTTCTGCGTTAATGGGTACATTCTTGGCCTCTTCCCACAGCAGTTCAAACTCGTTTTTGGCAAACTGTACATCGTCGTACTGCGTCAGTTTGACGTTGAACTCATATTGTCTTTCTTCTGTGATACCCAGGCCGTTGCCGCTCAGATTGCTACTGCCGGTAATGGCAGCGCCAAAGCAATGCTGGTTGTAATTATCGGGATATAGGATGTAGATTTTGGCATGAATCTTCTTGGAGGGATGGGCGCGAAGTTCCAGTTTGCCGTCAATCAAGTCCTGAACCATTTGGAGCATACCATCCTCAACCTTCTTGGTATAGTGAGACTGTTCGATGTCCTCTTTCAACAGTCTCAGGCATTCTTCCTTCACTTCCTCTTCTGCACCAAAGAAGAGTTCTCCCTTCTGGTGGGCACGGGCGATATACTTGTCTACATCGATGCCTATCAGAATTCGCACTTTGTTGATGCCATCGAGGAAAGGACGCAAGGAAAAATAGCCTGATGCTCGAAGAAAGCCCACAACGGCATCAAGATTCTTCACTTGAGGGTTATTCAACAGAATGCCCTCAAACTCTTTCATCAATGTGTTCCCATCCCTGTTAGTGAAGAAATGGGAGGAAATAGGTATGTCTGCCATATCTACGCTATAGTTTCAGGAGCGAAAGGACTATCTATTCGGATGAAAATGGGTTCATCAACATAGAACCTCAGGACACGAAAGAAGCGTGAACCGCCCTTATCGATGTCCCAAGGTCCTAGGAAAACCCATCAATACCCATAAGTTCGTCCACGCTATCGCGTAGACGTTAGTCTTATTTAGCGGTATTGATGTCGATTGAATTTCCTAGGTTCAGGGACATCACCGAATATAGCACTAACGCTATGATTATTCCTCAAAATCGCACCGCCACTCTGCACTCAGAGCACCCAGCCAAAGCTTGCGTTGTCTACAACGATTGGCGATACTTGATTGCAAAGATACGAAAAAGTAGAGATAATACAAAACAAAATGCGAACAAATGTTGACTTTTGGGCGAAAATAGAGCAAAAAGTGGGGAAAATACTGTCATTTCTTTTGGTATACATAAAGAAAAATCAAAGATTTTTTGGTATGTTGTAAAAATTCAGTAATTTTGCAATTCGTCAAACTACTAACATCAAATGAACAGCGACAAAGATCTGCCAGAAAACGTTGGCGGACTCCAGGAAATAGTGTGCGCCCTGGAGTCCGCCTACAAAAAACTGGTGTTTCTATGTGAAACGATTTGTCGCCTGTTGGGTAGGGGAAAATCATCTACCTCATTCCGTGTATTTTACCCCGAAGTGAACCCCATGCTTTACGATAAACTTATACCGTTATGTATCGTGTTGGACCACTATCTCGTCAAGCAGCCTAGTGGTCAATATGATCTGGAGTTCAATCTGGAGAAGCATCCTAAGAAGATTTGTTATCAACAACTTCACGAAATCAAGAGGGTATGCCTATTCGATGCCCATGATGATTGGTTCTACCGTTTTATTCTGGAAAAATGCAATCTTGGTGATACCGTCAGCAAGGTGAAAGAGGGTCTTCGCCCCGCCAGACGATGAGAGTGGGTAAAAAGTGGGTTTTATGTGGGTAAATAAGTTTTGTAGCTTCACTAAAGAGCCTTAACTTTGCCTCCGCATAACCGGTCATGCATTCATGTTAAATCAAAAAAAGTAAACATATTATGCAAAAGAAAAATGTAAGAAAGTTGCGTTTCAATTTCAGACGCATCCATAAAAAGGAGGTTTACCAGGCCTTTCTTCACATCTATGCTCATGGTGGTATTGAGAATACCAATCAGGAGCTCATCACATTCCTGGCACGACATACCAATCTGGGAAGTGAGGCGAGCATCAAGACCCTGTTCTATCGTTATAAGCTGTATAGCAACCTTTGAGTTTACAAGAGTTTACAAGTTCTTGATACAACATTGGACTTAATTCAATAATTTTGCTGTTGAAAAAAGAAAATGCTATATGGACGACAATAAGAAGAAGCGGAAGAAAGCGGCTGCCGACAAGGAACATAAGAAGCCGTGGCAGGAGACGTATGCCACGATGGAGGAGATAGAGCGGTTCATCGACGACCGCGTGGCACTGCGCTACAATGTGGTGACCCACCGCACCGAGTACCACCTGTGGAGTGACGAGAAGGGGGTGACACATCCCTGGCAACCTGTCAACGACCGGCTGGAGAACTCGCTGTATCGCGAGATGCTGGAGACGACAGGCAAGGAGGTGCGGTTCGACAAGATGTGTCGGCTGATCGAGAGCGACCATGCCCCCGACTACCACCCGTTCCGTGACTACCTGGAGCATCTGCCTCCGTGGGACGGCGAGAGTGATGCCATACTAGGTCTCTCGGTGACGGTGCATGTGAAGGGCGATGCGGAAGAACAGCTGACCTTCAGCCGATACCTGAAGAAATGGCTGGTGGGTATGGTGGCGGGTTGGCTCGACGCTGAGGTGGTGAACCACCTCATCCTAATTTTCGTAGGCCAGCAGGGCATCTATAAGACGACGTGGTTTAACTATCTGCTGCCTCCCGAGCTGCGTCAGTATTTCTACACGCGTACCAATGCCCAGCGGCTGTCGAAGGACGACTTGCTGGCCCTGTCGCAGTACGGTCTGGTGTGCTGTGAGGAGCTGGACACGATGACACCGCGCGAGCTGAACCAGCTCAAAGGTGCCGTCACCATGACGAGCATCAACGAGCGTGCCGCCTATGCGCGCCATGCGGAGAACCGTAAGCATATTGCCACCTTCTGCGGGACGGGCAACAATATCCAGTTTCTCAGCGACCCGTCGGGCAACCGCCGCTGGATGCCCTTCGAGGTGGAGTGGATCACGTCGCCGCGTGAGATACCTTTCGACTACGCAGCCATCTATGCGCAGGCCTACGGGCTCTACAAGCGCGGCTTCCAGTACTGGCTGTCGGAGAGTGACGAGGAGTGGCAGCGCCAGCATAACGAGCAGTTTGAGGCTCCGAACCTGGAGCAGGAGCTGGTCGAGGTGTTCTTCTATCCGCCTGCTGATCCCACGCAGGGCGAGTTCATGCCCGTCAGCCGTGCCTTACAGGTCATCGGTGGCTACGTGACGGTCAAGCTGTCGGCATCGGTCTTAGGCTCTGCCTTCACGAAGCAGGGCTTTCAGTCGATGCGCACGAAGCACTCGCGTGGATACATCGTGATACAGCGGTCGGGCGATGAGATTAAGGCGCGCCTGCAGATGCTGGCAGGGCAGTTCCCCATTGGTCAGGTGACAGGTGACGGGTGACGGCAGCAGAGAGGAAAGCCTCGTGCGTACTGCGCGCATGCGGTACGCAATAGAATTCCATTTTTTCTACTATTTTGCTGTCACCCTGTCACCAAAGGAGAGTTCTTTGACCTAAAGGTACAAAGCGACCAAAGGTCGAGCGTAGAGTTTAGAGATTTTATGAAAGCAATGACAAAACAACAGTTGGCGGACTCTGCGGGTGTCACCACGAAGACACTGATGAGCTGGTGCGCACCCTTCATGAAAGAATTGGAAACGATGGGCATGCAGCCCCACATGAAGGTGTTGCCGCCCCACATCGTTCGCTTCATCGTCGAAAAGTTCTGCATTGACGTGGGGGAGTGACGTTTCTTCCATGGTGGCATATCCGTCGAGTATTATCCTTTTATCCGATTTGGATAATCTTTTTTGGATAATTGTTTGGATGATTCAATCAAAAAACAGGAGTACCGGGAAACAGTGGGAAGAACGTATGATCAAACGGAAGGAAACAGAAAGTGTCCTTCCGTTTTTTCATACCTTTGCATTGTCGGACGAGAGGTAGCAGCGGCAGCCTTTAATAGTACGGATTGCTAGCATTAATAGTAGCAATTGCGGAGATTAATAGTAGCGATTGCGGGAATTAATAGCAGCTAAACCGGCTGTTTCAGACCGCCACCACGACCCCTCACACCGACAGAATTAACTTATTATCAACTTTTAATTTTTTCAATTATGGCTATTAAAGTGATTGCACAACGCCGAGTGCTTAAAATCGGCAAGAATCCTGGCGTGAAGAAGTTCGTGATGCGTCCCGACCTGTACATTCCCGTTCA
>SUYH01000018.1 GCA_015060535.1 Prevotella sp. | reverse complement strand
GAAATAGGGGACTAAAATCTCTCAGAACCCCTTTATACACTATTTCCAACGGGTTCTGTGGACGGTTACATTTAAAAAAATGCTATTTATCATAATGCCGATTATTTTAGAATTTATGAAAATCTGTGGAAAACGTAAAAAAGGCGCTTATTTTGTAATTTTCAGGAGAAAATTTGGATAATCTGCAAAAAATGAGTATCTTTGCACGTCTTAAATAAAAGATGTACACACTTACGCGTAAATAAGAATAAAAAATGAAACCAACAGCAATTTTACTTCTGCATTGTCCTGATCAGCAAGGCATCATTTCAGAAGTCACTAGATTTATCACGGATAACCAAGGAAATATCGTTTACCTTGACCAATATGTGGACAAACAAGACGGCATGTTTTTCATGCGTATTGAATGGGAATTGGAGAATTTTCTCATTCCGCGTGAAAAAATCCAGGAATACATCAATACGCTTTATGCCCAGCGTTACCAGATGACCTGTAAGCTGTATTTCAGCGACAGGCGTCCAAGAATGGCGATTTTCGTGTCGAAAATGAGCCATTGTCTGTACGACCTGCTGGCACGCTGGAAAGCTGGCGAATGGGACATCGACATTCCGTGTATTGTCAGCAATCATGAGGATTTGCGCTATGTAGCCGAGCAATTCGGTATTCCATATTATGTATGGAGCATCAAGAAAGACCATTCCAACAAGGAAGAAGTTGAACAGGCTGAAATGGAACTGCTTAAAAAAGAGCGAGTTACGTTTATCGTACTGGCTCGATACATGCAGATTATCTCAGACGAGATGATTGCCGCCTATCCGAACCATATCATCAATATCCACCACTCGTTCCTGCCTGCTTTCGTCGGTGCGAAGCCCTATCATCAGGCTTGGGAACGCGGTGTGAAGATTATCGGAGCTACTAGCCATTACGTGACGGCTGAGCTGGATGCCGGTCCTATCATCGAACAAGACGTGACGCGCATCTCGCATAAGGACACCCCTGAGAGTCTGGTGCTGAAAGGCAAGGATTTGGAGAAGATCGTGCTGTCGCATGCTGTCAGCAAGCATATCCAGCGCAAGATTCTGACTTATAAGAACAAAACGATTATTTTCAGCTAAATGCAGGTAGCTATCGTAAAATATAACGCAGGAAACATCTATTCGGTGGTTAATGCCCTGAAACGACTGGGTGTTGACCCCCTATTGACGGACGATCCCGAGCAGTTGCAGAAGGCTGACCGCGTGCTGTTTCCTGGTCAGGGCGAAGCCCGTGGCGCTATGGAATATCTGAAGGCTCATAGGCTTGACGAGGTGATCCGTTCGCTCCGGCAACCCGTTTTTGGTATTTGCGTGGGACAGCAACTGCTGTGCAAGCATTCCGAGGAAGGCGATGTCGATTGTATTGGCATCTTCGACGCAGAAGTGAAGCGATTCTCCCCTATCCGTCATGAGGACAAGGTGCCTTGTATGGGTTGGAACGTGTTGCGCTTCGCGCAAAATGAGAAATTATTCGAAGGGCTCTGCGATCCCTATGTTTATTTCGTGCATTCCTACTATGTTCCCATCTGCGAAGAGACGGTGGCGGTGGCTGACTATATACTGCCCTACTCTGCCGCTATGCATAAAGACAATTTCTATGCCTGCCAATTCCACCCCGAGAAGAGCGGAAAGGCCGGTGAGCGTATCATTAAGAATTTTCTCGAACTATGATAGAACTGATTCCTGCCATAGATATCATTGATGGACAGTGCGTTCGCTTGACGAAAGGCGACTATGCACAGAAGACCGTCTATTCCAGTTCGCCTGCTGAAGTGGCAAGCGATTTCGAGAAGATAGGTTTCCAACGTCTGCATGTGGTCGATCTGGACGGTGCGAAGTCGCGCCATATCGTCAATGACCAGGTGCTGCGACAAATCACAGAAAAAACAGCGCTGAAAGTAGACTTTGGCGGAGGTATCAAGACGGACGATGATATCCGTATCGCATTCGAAAACGGAGCTGCGCTGGTGACCGTCGGTTCGATTGCCATCACCGAGCCTGAGCGTTTCCTGGCATGGGCTGAGCAGTATGGTGCAGAGCGACTGATACTGGGTGCTGACGTGCGCAACGGCAAGATCAGCATCAACGGATGGAAAGAAGACTCCAGCGAAGAGCTGCTGCCCTTCCTGCGTCGCTTTGTGGATGCAGGTATCCGCAATGTGCTCTGCACGGAGATTTCGAAGGACGGTACGCTGCAAGGTCCAGCCATTGAGCTCTACAAGGCCATTATGGCTGAATATCCGCAGCTGCACTTGATAGCCAGCGGTGGTGTCTCGTCCATCGACGATATCAAGGCGCTCGATGCGGCGGGCATTCCTGCTGTCGTCTTCGGCAAGGCCATCTATGAAGGTAAAATTAATCTGAAAGAACTATGGGACTGGCAAAACGCATAATACCTTGTCTGGATGTGAAGGACGGAGAGACCGTGAAAGGTACTAACTTCGTCAATCTGCGCTCTGCAGGCGATCCTGTAGAACTGGGCAAGGCCTATTCTGAACAAGGAGCCGACGAACTGGTGTTCCTTGACATCACCGCATCGTTCGAAGGTCGCAAGACGTTTACCGATATGGTGACCCGAGTGGCAGAGACGCTGAATATCCCATTTACTGTGGGCGGAGGTATCAACGAGCTGGCTGATGTCGAGCGACTGCTGTACGCTGGTGCCGACAAGGTCAGTGTCAACTCGGCAGCTATCCGTCGCCCAGAGCTGATCAGCGAGATTACCAACCGTTTCGGTTCGCAGGTCTGTGTGGTAGCCATCGATGCCCGTCATGATGAGGACGGATGGCACTGCTATCTGAAAGGTGGTCGTGAGCGTACGGAGCTAGACCTGTTCGAATGGGCCCACGAAGCCCAAGAGCGAGGTGCTGGCGAAATACTCTTTACCTCGATGAATCACGACGGTACGAAGCAAGGCTTTGCCAACGAGGCCCTACGCCAACTCTCCGACTCGCTGCGCATTCCCATTATCGCCAGTGGTGGCGCTGGGTGTAAGGAGCACTTCCGTGATGTCTTTCTGGAAGGTCATGCTGATGCCGCACTTGCCGCCTCAGTATTCCATTTTGGCGAGATTCCCGTACCCGAACTGAAACAATATTTACACAACGAAGGAATAAACGTAAGGATTGAAGAATTGAAGAATTGAAGAATTGAAGTTATGACGATAGATTTTGAAAAAATGGGCGGCCTCGTGCCTGCTATCATACAAGATGCAGTGACCCGAAAGGTGCTGATGTTAGGATTCATGAACGAAGAAGCCTATCAGAAGACGCTGGACACGAAGCATGTCACCTTTTGGAGCCGTTCGCGCAACACACTTTGGACCAAGGGTGAGACATCAGGCAACTTCCTGAACCTGGTAGACATCAAGATAGACTGCGACAACGACACGCTGCTCGTACAGGCCAATCCCGACGGTCCTACCTGTCATACCGGAACGGACACCTGCTGGGGCGAAGAGAACGATGCCAATCCCCTACTCTTCCTGACGGAGCTGCAGGACTTCATCAACAAGCGCAAAGAGGAGATGCCCGAGGGCTCGTATACCACCAGCCTGTTTAACAAAGGCATCAACAAGATAGCCCAAAAGGTAGGTGAAGAAGCCCTGGAGACCGTCATCGAAGCGACCAATGGTACGAACGACCATCTGGTGTATGAGGCTTCCGACCTGTTATACCACCTGTTGGTCATGCTGACCGAGAAAGGACTGCGAATAGAAGATGTCGCTGCTGAATTGCAGAAGCGCCACGATCCCAACTGGGACAAGAAGCGACGCGAAGCGAAGGCCAAGGGCGAGATGAAGTGAAAAATAAAAAGTGAAAAATTTGCTTCCGCATTTAATAACAAAGTATTATGCTTATAGATTATAAAAAGGCGAAGATTTATCAGAACGATGGCGTGCTGGTGCTCGAAGATGTTGACTTCCACGTTGACGAGGGCGAGTTCATCTATGTCATCGGACGTGTTGGCGCAGGTAAGAGCTCGCTGCTGAAGACGCTCTACTTTGAACTGGATGTCGATGAAGCCGAGACCGCTGTCGTACTGAACCACAATGTTGTCGGGATGAAACGTAAATATATCCCTGCTCTGCGTCGTCAGATGGGTGTTATCTTCCAGGATTTCCAACTGCTGAGCGACCGCACCGTTCACGACAACCTGAAGTTCGTGCTTCGAGCTACGGGCTGGCGTAAGAAGGACGAGATAGAAGAACGCATCAAGGATGTACTGGAGGATGTCGAGATGGAAGATTTTGCTGACCGCTATCCACACGAGCTCTCTGGCGGTGAACAGCAACGCATAGCCATTGCTCGTGCAATCCTGAACAAACCGAAGATTATCATTGCCGACGAGCCAACCGGTAATCTGGACCCTGAGACAGCAGCCAGCATTCTGCAACTGCTTCGTCAGGTGACCCATACGGGGACGGCTGTCGTCATGACGACACATAACATCCCCTTGCTCACCCAGTATCCCGGTATCGTCTATCGTTGTGCCGACCACCATTTGGAGGAGATCACCAACGACTACAACAAGATAGCCAGCTATCAGGAAGAAGCTGATGCTGAGGAGATTCGTCGGGTTGAGTATTCGACACGTGAAGACCTGTCGATGTGAGGCGTGCGGCCTGCGGCCTAGATAAAAAATAAAGCGGCCTGCGGCCTAAATAAAAAATAAAAAATAAAAGATAAAAGTTAAAAGATATATTGCGTATGAAAGTAATGAAATTTGGCGGTACGTCGGTAGGTACACCGGCCCGCATGAAGGACGTAACAAAGTTAGTAACCAAGTCTGGCGAACCAGTCTTCGTGGTGCTTTCAGCGATGTCTGGCACGACCAATTCGCTCGTTGAGATCTCCGACTATCTCTACAAGAAGAACCCGGACGGAGCCAACGAGGTCATCAACCAGTTGG
This sequence comes from Prevotella sp., assembly GCA_015060535.1. GTDB lineage: Bacteria > Bacteroidota > Bacteroidia > Bacteroidales > Bacteroidaceae > Prevotella. Next base: position 53,222 of record SUYH01000018.1, on the reverse strand, counting down.
AGCGTAAGTACATGAAGCACGTCGACGAGCTTTACTCTACTGACGATATGAAGGCTCAGACCCGCGAGTTCCTCGGTCAGGAGATGAACTTCCTGCGTTCGTTTACCAAGGAGCTGTTCACCTCGTTTGAGGAGAAGAGCATCGTTGCCCAAGGTGAGATGATGTCGACCAATATGGTTGTCAACTACATGCAGGAACAAGGTATCAAGGCTGTGCTGCTGAATGCCCTAGACTTCATGCGTACGGATAAGAACTCAGAGCCCGACCCCGTATATATCAAGGAGAAGCTGACCGCTCTGATGGAACAGAACGAAGGCTATCAGGTGTATATCACTCAGGGCTTCATCTGTCGCAATGCCTATGGCGAGGTTGATAATCTGCAGCGTGGCGGCAGCGACTATACCGCTTCGCTGATTGGTGCTGCGCTGAATGCTGAGGAGATTCAGATCTGGACGGACATCGATGGCATGCACAACAACGATCCGCGTGTCGTTGACAAGACAGCCCCCGTACATCAGCTTCACTTCGAGGAGGCTGCTGAGCTGGCTTATTTCGGAGCCAAGATCCTGCACCCTACCTGTGTTCAGCCTGCCAAGTATGCTGGCATTCCCGTTCGTCTGCTGAATACGATGCAGCCCGATGCTGAGGGTACTACCATCTCCAACAAGACCGAGTATGGCAAGATCAAGGCCGTAGCTGCCAAAGACAATATCATCGCCATCAAGATCAAGTCGAGCCGTATGCTGCTGGCCACCGGTTTCCTGCGTAAGGTATTCGAGATCTTCGAGTCGTACCAGACGCCTATCGATATGGTATGTACCTCAGAGGTCGGCGTTTCGATGAGCATCGACAACTCAGCACACCTGGGCGAGATTGTTGACGAGTTGAAGAAGTATGGTACGGTGACGGTTGATACCGGCATGTGTGTCATCTGTGTCGTTGGTGACCTTGACTGGTCGAACATCGGTTTCGAGACGATGGTGATGGACGCTATGAAGAACATTCCCGTACGCATGATTTCGTATGGTGGTTCTAACTATAACATCTCCTTCCTCGTCAAGGAAGAGGATAAGAAGCGCGCATTGCAGTCATTGAGCGACCATCTGTTCAACAACTAACACAACACACAAACACAAAACTAAGACATGAAGGGTATATTTCCTATAGACAAATTTGAACGGATACAGACACCGTTCTACTATTATGACACGGAGTTGTTGAGAGCAACGCTCCATGCCATCAATACAGAGGTATCGAAACACGAAGGCTTCGTGGTTCACTATGCCGTCAAGGCGAATGCCAACCCCAAGGTGCTGCGCGTCATCCGTGAAGCTGGATTGGGTGCCGATTGCGTCAGCGGTGGTGAGATCGAGGCAGCTCTGAAAGCCGGTTTCGCTGCCAACAAGATTGTATATGCAGGTGTCGGCAAGAGCGATTGGGAGATTGAGCTGGGATTGGACAACGACATCTTCGCATTCAATGTGGAGAGTATTCCTGAGTTGGAGGTCATCAACGAGCTGGCCGGTCAGAAAGGCAAGACAGCCCGCATCGCCTTCCGCATCAATCCTGACGTCGGAGCCCATACGCATGCCAATATCACGACAGGACTGGCAGAAAACAAGTTTGGTATCGCCATGAGCGATATGGAGACGGTCATCGAGCGCGCTGCTGAGATGCAGCATGTCAAATTCGTTGGTCTGCATTTCCACATCGGTTCGCAGATTCTCGACATGAGCGATTTCGAAGCACTTTGTAATCGCGTCAACGAACTGCAGACACAGCTCGAGAACCATCGCATCCGTGTGGAGAATATCAACGTCGGCGGTGGTCTGGGTATAGACTACCAGCATCCTAACCGAGTGTCCATACCCGATTTCAAGGCTTACTTCGACACCTATGCCAAAAAGTTGAAGCTACGTCCTGGTCAGACCCTTCATTTCGAATTGGGCCGCGCCGTTGTGGCCCAGTGTGGTTCGCTCATCACGCGTACCTTATATATAAAAGAGGGTGCACATAAGAAGTTCTGTATCGTCGATGCAGGCATGACAGACTTGATCCGTCCGGCCTTGTATCAGGCCTATCATAAGATAGAGAACATCTCCAGCGAGTTGCCTATGGAGGCTTACGATGTCGTTGGTCCTATCTGCGAGTCGAGCGATGTGTTTGCCAAACAGATTGACTTGAACGGTGCCCATCGTGGTGATTTGATTGCCATTCGCTCTGCAGGCGCTTATGGTGAGGTTATGGCTTCGCAATACAACTGTCGCAAACTGCCTCAGGGGTATGCGAGTGATGAAATTTAAACGAAATGACAACAGAAAGTCCAAAGATATCCGTCATCTTGGCTGTGCACGATCAATCACAGTCCTTGGAGCAGAATCTGTCGCAGTTTTTGACTCCTCAGGGAGATATTCCCTACGAGGTCATTGTGGTTGACGACTCTTCTACCGATGAAACGCCAGACATCCTGAAGCGTTTCAAGGCTGACTATCCACAGTTGTACACGACATTCTTACCCAAATCGAAAGTGCCCTACCCCTCGCGCCTGCGTTTGGCATTGACCGTTGGTGCCAAGGCTGCTCACGGTAAGCTGATATTGATATCGGACATCACTCGCCCACCCTTGTCGGACCAATGGCTTGCCACTTTGCTCAGCAACATCGACGAAAGTGCTGACGTGACGCTGATCTATCACGACAAGTCGAACATCTTCCAGACGTGGGACAGTTTAGACGAAGCGGCCCCCTATGTGCTGAAGGCTGAACGGAAGTCGAAACGTGGCCATCGTGGACGTTTCTTCCTGTTTCTGCGTGGACTCTACAGCGATGTTTTGGTTAAGAAGTCTATGATTCACGAACTGCTGAAACTCTTCGACCAGAAGGTTGGCGGTCTTCGTCTGGAAGGCTTGCGTTTCAAGGTGATGTGGAGTAACCTGACAAATCGATAGCCTATGATTCGAATACTGCATTTCTATCCCGGCGACGATCACATGATCTCTGATTATGTGACGATGCTCAGCGAGAATATGGGATTGGAATGCAGCAACGAATTGGTGACCGAAAAGGCGCTTGCCCAACAGCGTCTCAATGCTTCCCACTACGACATCTTGCATCTGCATGGATGCTGGAATGCATCGTCTTATTTTGTTGGGAAACAGGCAGTTAAAAACGGAACACGTATCATCCTTTCGCCTAATGGACAACTCGCTCCTTGGGTAATATCCAATCGTTATTGGACGGAGAAACTGCCCAAACGACTGCTCTATCAGAAGTGGATTATCGAGAAGTCGTATGCTGTGATCGTGCAAGGCAAGATGGAAGAATCGTGCGTAAAGAAACTCGGATGGAACCAACGGCTGGTCGTCATCAAGAATCCACAGATTACGCATGCCATTTCCCGAAAATCGGCTGCCAACCAGGTGTTCCAAACCTACTGCAAGGTGATGAACTCGAACCCCTTGGAGCTGATGGACGACGACATGCGCACGCTGCTCCAACAGCTGATTATCGTAGGCATTACAGGTGACAAGCGATGGCTCGACGTGAAACCCATGCAGCAACCCGACACGCTGGACCAATGGAAACACTTGCTCAGCTATGCCCGTTTAGAGCATATCGACGACGTCATTCTACATGGATTGAGCGTCATGGGCTATGTGGCCCCAGATATGGATGTCGACCAGATGCCCTGTTTCTATCCCGACCATTATGCCGAACCCGTATCTATTGCTGACGCCATTGGCTTCAACTTCATTTCTGAGGTTGATCGTCTGCTGGCTATTTTCCGCTATTTACAAAAGCTGGCCGGGAAGCACCAGCTGGCCGTTTCGCATCTGGCTGAGCTGGACAGAGAGCTGCGCGAACACGAGTGCGACGAAGACTTGCTCGCTGAGAAGCTGAAAGACCAGCGTCACTATAAACAGGCAGCACGTATCCTCTTTGTCACCCAAGAGGTCACGGGACTGACGGAAGGTTTCATGCCCGTCGCCCCACTCGCTGACCGTACCAGTCAGCAAATACTCACTCAAGTAGAAAACCACCTAAAGATATAAAGCTATGAATAAAAACGCTATTAATCACGACATGCACTATCTGCAGCTGCTTTCCACGTCGTTTCCGACCATTGCGACGGCAGCTACGGAGATTATCAATCTTGAAGCCATACTCAATCTGCCAAAGGGTACAGAACACTTTCTGGCTGATCTGCACGGAGAGAGTCAGGCTTTCCAGCATGTTCTGAAAAATGCATCGGGTAACATACGTCGTAAGGTCAGCGAACTCTTCAAGGGCGACATTCGTGAGACGGAGCGTCGTGAGCTCTGCACCCTGATTTATTATCCTGAACAGAAACTGGAACTCATCAAGGCTTCGGAAGATGATATCGACGACTGGTATCATATCACGATCCATCGGCTGGTGAGCGTCTGCCGTGATGTCTCGTCCAAATATACACGTTCAAAGGTGCGTAAGTCGCTGCCCGAAGAGTTTGCCTATATCATCGAAGAACTGCTCCATGAGCGTACTGACGATATTGACAAGGCTGACTATGTCAAGGTGATTGTCGACACCATTATTTCTACTGGGCGTGCTGACGACTTCATCGTCGCGCTCTGTAATGTCATCCAGCGTCTGTCTATCGACCAGCTGCATATCCTTGGCGATATCTTTGATCGCGGTCCTGGTGCACATATCATTCTCGACACGCTGCGACAGTATCACTCCTGGGATATCCAGTGGGGCAACCACGATATGCTCTGGATGGGTGCTGCAGCAGGCAACGACGCCTGTATCTGTAATGTGCTGCGACTCTCTTTGCGCTATGCCAATCTGACAACGATCGAAGAAGGTTATGGCATCAATCTCGTACCCCTGGCAACCTTTGCCATGGAGACCTATGGCGACGACCCCTGCGAAGAGTTCATACCCAAATTGCTGACGGGCAACGAGCTGGACGAGAAGACGATGCGCCTGACAGCTCAGATGCATAAAGCCATTGCGGTTATTCAGTTCAAGACAGAGGCGCAGATCTTCAAGCGTCGCCCGTCTTGGCAGATGGAAGACCGCTGTCTGCTCGACCACATTGACTACGAGCGAGGCGTCTGCACAATTGAGGGTAAGGAGTATGACATGAAGTCATGCCACTTCCCCACCGTTGACCCCAAAGACCCCTGCCAGCTTACACCTGAGGAGCAGTTGTTGATGGATAAGCTGCACCACTCGTTCCGTGTGTGCGAAAAGCTGCGCAAGCATATCAAGATGCTGCTCTCGCATGGTTGTATGTATAATATCTGCAATCAGAACCTACTCTTTCATGCCTCTTGTCCGCTCAATGCAGATGGTAGCTTGAAGGAGGTCGAGCTCTTTGAAGGCGAGCGATATAGCGGTATGGAACTGATGCACAATATCGGTATGATGGTACGCACCGCTTTCAACACCGATTCCGATCAGGAACAGCGACTCTATGCACGCGACTATTTCCTGTATCTGTGGTGTGGCAAGGACTCCCCACTCTTCGACAAATCGAAGATGGCAACCTTCGAACGCTATTTCCTCTTAGACAAGGAGACCTACAAAGAAGAGAAAGGCTATTATTTCCAGTTGCGTGACAATGAGGAGATCTGCGACCGTATTCTCGATGCCTTTGGTGTCAAGGGAGCGAATCGCCATATCATCAACGGTCATGTGCCCGTTCATGCCTCGAAGGGTGAGAATCCCATCAAGGCTAAAGGCAAACTGATGGTGATTGATGGTGGATTCTCTGAGGCTTACCATAAGGAGACGGGTATTGCCGGTTATACGCTAGTATATCACAGTCGCGGATTCCAATTGGTTCAGCATGAGCCTTTTATGAGTGCAAGGGATGCCATCGAGCGGGGTCTTGACATCAAGTCGACCACTCAGCTGGTTGAGCTCTCTGCTCATCGCCAGCTGGTAGCTGATACGGACAAAGGCGTTGAGCTGCGTTCCCAGATTGAGGATTTGCGCCAACTGCTCTACGCCTACCGTCACGGTATCCTGAAGGAGAAGAATAAAATCTGACCATGACCCATCGCGTTCTGATAGCCCTGGGCTCTAATTATCAGCAGGCTGCTCATCTGCAATGGGCCGTACAACGGTTGTCTCAGTTTGTCACCGACCTGCACTTGAGTCGTACCCTTTGGACACCAGACGTCAAGGGCAGTGGACTGATGTATATGAACCAGCTGGCCTTGGGCACCACCACGTTGTCTGCAGTTGATTTGGAACAAGCGCTGAAAGCGTCAGAAACAGCCACAGGTCGCAACCACCAGCAGGTCACTATCGATCTGGATCTGATGCTCTACGACGACGAGCGGTTCCATCTGCGCGACTGGCCTCGCCCCTATATCCAACAACTTATCGATGATGTCTTATGAAACACGTAGCACTTTTCCTCTTTGGTCTTTTCATGAGCCTACCCCTGTCAGCCCAGCATTTCTCCAAGCATTTCGCTGACTCGACATTACGACTTGACTATGTCTTTGCGGGCGATGTTGCACGACAGCAGATCTTTGTCGACGAGCTCTCCGTAACCCCTCGTTGGTATGGGCGCCGCCATCGACTGAGTGAACTGCCTCTCAAGGGCAATGGTCAGATTACCGTCACTGCTCCTGCTACTGGTGATACGCTCTATCGTCACTCTTTCTCTACCCTATTCCAGGAGTGGTTAGCCACAGCCGAAGCTAAACAGGTGGCGAAGTCGTTTGAGAACGTGTTCCTCATCCCCTTTCCGAAACATCCCGTCAACGTCAATGTTCAGCTGTTCGACTATCATGACCAGGTGGTAGCATCGCTGACTCATCGGGTTGACCCGAAGGATTGTCTGATACGACAGTATCCCCAGCGCACACCATACCTCACGCTCCAGCAAGCTGCTGACACAACGTCATGCATCCATATCGCCTATGTGGCAGAGGGCTATACCCAAGACCAGATGGAGCAATATCTGCAGGACTGTCGCGATGCCAATGAAGCACTTTTCCGTCATGAGCCTTTCCGTGCGATGCGCGAGCGGTTTAACATCATTGCCCTGATGTCACCCTCTGCCGATACCGATGTCAGCCAACCCGGAAAGGGCATCTGGCGAAATACCGCCCTCGACTCCCATTTCGATACCTTCTACACGGAGCGCTATCTCACGACGCTGCATCTCAAACAACTGCATAACTTGCTCAACGGAACGCCCTATGAGCATATCATCGTTTTGGCCAATACGAGTCATTACGGCGGCGGAGGCATCTACAACTCCTATAATCTGTCCTATACGCGTGGCAAGAACTTCCTGCCTGTTGTGGTCCATGAGTTCGGACATAGCTTCGGAGGTTTGGGCGACGAGTATCCCTATGGCGACAGCGATCCTATGTATTTTGCTGATACTGAGCCCTGGGAGCCCAATCTCACTACCCATCCTGACCATCCTAAGTGGCAGTCGCTGATTGATGCGGGTCGGGCTGGAGTCATAGAAGGTGGCGGTTATCTGTCGAAAGGCGTGTGGCGCGGACAGGAGAATTGTCGTATGCGTACCAACGAGCACCCTGACTTTTGTCCTGTTTGTCAGCAAGCGCTGCAACGGCTCATCGACTTCTATACCTGTAAAAAGCCTAAATAAATTTGGTTTTTCCCCTATTTTACACTACCTTTGCACTCTCAAAACAAATAATAAGGTATAAGAAAGCATGATAACAGTCACGAATCTGGCTATCCAGTTTGGTAAGAAGACGCTCTACAAGGACGTCAACATGAAGTTTACGAGTGGTAACATCTATGGTATCATTGGTGCCAACGGTGCAGGTAAGTCAACGCTGCTCCGCGCCATCAGTGGTGAGTTGGAACCCAACAAGGGTACTATCGAGATGCAGCCTGGCGAGCGCCTGAGCGTTTTGGAACAGGACCACTTTAAATATGATGAGTATTCTGTAATGAATACCGTGCTCATGGGCCATCAGCCCTTGTGGCAGAACATGAAGGAGCGCGAGGCTCTGTATGCAAAGGAGGAAATGACAGAAGAAGACGGAGTAAGAGCTGCCGACCTGGAAATGGCCTTTGCCGAGATGAACGGATGGGAAGCTGAGAGTGAGGCTGCCCAGTTGTTGCAGAACCTGGGTGTGAAGGAGACCGAGCACTACAAGCAGATGTCCGAGATATCGAACAACGAGAAAGTGCGTGTCATGCTGGCCAAGGCATTGTTCGGACATCCTGACAATCTGTTGCTCGACGAGCCTACCAACGACCTCGACCTCGATACCGTACAATGGCTTGAAGAATACCTGTCTAATCTGGAGCAATGTGTGCTGGTTGTCAGCCACGACCGTCACTTCCTCGATGCGGTGTCAACCCAGACTGTCGATATCGACTTCGGCAAGGTAACCCTCTTCTCGGGTAACTATTCGTTCTGGTATGAGTCCAGTCAGCTGGCTTTGCGTCAGGCTCAGAACCAGAAGATGAAGGCTGAGGAGAAGCGCAAGCAACTGGAGGAGTTCATCCGTCGTTTCTCTGCCAATGTGGCAAAATCGAAGCAGACCACGTCACGTAAGAAGATGTTGGAGAAGCTGAATGTGGAAGAAATCACACCCTCTACCCGTAAATATCCTGGTATCATCTTCTCCATGGAGCGTGAGCCTGGCACCCAGATTCTTGAAGTCGAGGGTCTGAAGGCTGTCGACAGCGATGGTACTGTACTCTTCGACAATGTCAACTTCACCATTGAGAAGGGACAGAAGACCGTATTCCTCTCTCACAATCCTAAGGCCATGACGGCTCTGTTTGAGATTATCAATGGTAATCGTGAGGCTGATGCTGGTACCTACAAATGGGGTGTCACCATCACGACTGCCTATCTCCCACTCGACAATACCAACTTCTTCCAGTCGGAACTTAATCTCGTCGACTGGCTCTCACAGTATGGTACGGGCAACGAGGTGATGATGAAGTCGTTCCTGGGTCGCATGCTGTTCAAGGAAGAGGATGTGCTGAAGCATGTCAACGTGCTCTCCGGAGGTGAGAAGATGCGTTGTATGATAGCCCGCATGCAGCTGAAGAATGCCAACTGCCTGATTCTCGACACACCGACCAATCATTTGGATTTGGAGTCTATTCAGGCCTTCAACAACAATCTCATCTCGTTCAAGGGCAACATCCTGTTTGCTTCGCATGACCATGAGTTCATCAATACTGTGGCTGACCGCATCATCGAGCTGACACCCAAGGGAACTATCGACAAGTTGATGACCTATGATGACTACATCTATGATGAGGCTATCAAGGAGCAAAAGGCTAAGATGTACGAATAAAAGTGGCACGATTTTTGCAATAGACGCTAAAAAATCATCAAAGAGCTATGAAAGAAGAAGAAAAGATCAACATCGAAGACGAGGAGCAGACATCAGCTCCCGAAGAGAATACGGAGAACACTGAGAATGCAGAAGAACCTGCAACTCAAGAATTCGAGGAGAAAGACCCCTTGGAGGCAGCACAGGCAGAAATAGAGGAGCTGAAGACACAGATGCTCTACAAGACAGCTGAGTTTGACAACTACCGCAAGCGCACCCTGAAGGAGAAAGCAGAGCTGATTCTCAATGGTGGCGAGAAGGCTGTCAGTGCCGTTCTGCCTATCATCGACGATATGGAGCGTGCCATCGAGAATGGTCAGAAGACTGACGATCCCGCAGTGCTGCGTGAGGGTATGGAACTCATCTATCACAAGATGATGAAGGCCCTCGAAGGTCTTGGCGTGAAGAAGATAGAGACTGAGGATGCCGATTTCAATACCGACCTGCATGAGGCTGTAGCTATGGTTCCTGGTATGGGCGATGATAAGAAAGGCAAGGTCATCGACTGTCTGCAGGCAGGCTATCAGTTGAACGATAAAGTAATCCGCCACGCTAAGGTGGCCGTAGGACAATAAGCAATGGCAAAGAGAGACTATTATGAGGTACTTGGCGTCGACAAGAACGCTACCGAAGACCAGATCAAAAAGGCCTATCGCACGATAGCCATCAAATACCACCCTGACCGTAATCCTGGCAATAAGGAGGCAGAAGAGAAGTTCAAAGAAGCTGCTGAAGCCTACGACGTATTGCATGACCCCCAGAAGCGTCAGCAGTACGACACGTTCGGATTCAACGGTCCTGGCGGTGCGGGCGGTTTCAATCCTTTCGAGGGCGCCTCGATGAATATGGACGATATCTTCTCGATGTTCGGCGATATCTTCGGAGGTCGTGCCGGATTCGGAGGTTTTGGCGGAGGAGGCTCTCGCGGACGTCAGCAGCATCGTGGTTCTGACCTCCGTCTGAAGGTTCGCCTCTCGCTCAACGAGATTGCTACTGGTGTCACCAAGAAGTTTAAGGTACGCAAGGACATCACCTGTTCTCATTGTCATGGTACGGGTGCAGAGGCTGGCAGCACCAGCGAGCAGTGTCCTACGTGTCATGGTTCAGGTGTCATCACCCATACCACTCAGAGCATCTTCGGTATGATGCAGACGCAGGGCGTTTGTCCTACCTGTAATGGTGAAGGTACTGTCATCAAGAACAAATGTAAGCATTGTGGTGGCACAGGTATCGAGAAAGGCGAGGAAGTGGTCGAGATCAAGATTCCCGCAGGCGTAGCCGAGGGTATGGTGGTCAACGTTCCTGGTAAGGGTAACGCTGGTAAGCGCAAGGGTATCAATGGTGACATCCAGGTGTTTATCGAGGAGGAAGAGAACGACACCTTTATCCGCGACGAGAACGACCTGATCTACAACCTGCTGCTCGACTTCCCAACGGCAGCACTTGGTGGCGATGTGGAGATCCCCACACTCGAAGGCAATAAGCTGAAGGTGAAGATGGAGCCTGGCACCCAGCCCGGCAAGACCCTGCGTCTGCGAGGCAAAGGTCTGCCTGCCGTACAAGGCTATGGACGCGGCAATGGCGACCTGGTGGTCAATGTGAGCGTTTACGTTCCGAAGACCCTCTCACGCGATGAGAAGGCAGCCATCGAGCAGTTCCGTCAGAGCGACAATTTCAAGGGCGATGCTGCCACGAAGCGTAGCATTTTCCAAAAATTCAAGAACTATTTCAGTTAAATGAACTATCAAGAGACCTGTGACTACCTGTTCAACCAGATGCCCATGTTCGAGCGACAGGGAGCTGACGGTTATAAGGAGGGGCTTGGCAATACGCTGGCATTGGACGAGCATTTCGGCCATCCCCACCAGTCGTTTGCCACTATCCACGTGGCAGGAACCAATGGCAAGGGCAGTGTGTCACATACTCTGGCCTCCATCCTTCAGGAATGTGGCTATCGTGTAGGTCTCTATACATCACCTCATCTGGTGGATTTCCGCGAACGCATCCGTGTAAACGGGAAACCACTGAGTGAGGATTATGTGGTCAATTTCGTCCAGCAGGAGCGTTCTTTCTTCGAACCCCTGCATCCCTCTTTCTTCGAGGTAACCACCGCAATGGCCTTCAAATACTTCAAGGATCGTCGTGTCGACATTGCTGTTGTTGAGGTGGGCCTGGGTGGTCGTCTTGACTGTACCAACATCATCACCCCACTCGTCTCTGTTATCACCAATATCAGTTTCGACCACACCCAGTTTCTGGGCGACACCTTAGCGAAGATAGCAGCTGAGAAGGCTGGTATTATTAAAAGAGGTGTACCAGTAGTCATTGGCGAGAACAACGACGAGACTCGTCCCGTTTTCGAAGCCAAGGCTCGTGAACTCGAAGCCCCCATCGTCTTTGCCGAGGATGCTCCTCAGGTCATGGGTATCGAGCTTCAACCCGAGGGCGGACTCCTCTATCATACCACCACCTTTGGCGATTTGACAGGCGATTTGGGAGGTATCTACCAGCAGAAGAACCTCAATACCGTTCTCTTTGTCTTGCATGAATTGGCTCGCCAGGGTTATCTCTACGAGAGTATCAGCGAGATGAGCAAGGCCAAGAATCTCTACGAGCTACAGGAAGGTATTGCCCACGTCAAGGAGAACACAGGCCTAATGGGCCGCTGGCAAGTCATCAATAAAAATCCCAGGGTGGTATGCGATACCGCTCATAACGTCGGAGGATGGCAGTATCTCAGTCGTCAGCTGTCGATGGTCGACTGTCAGCAGATGCACATCGTCTTCGGAATGGTCGACGATAAAGACGTCGAAGGCGTCATGCAACTGCTTCCCAAGCAAGCCATTTACTATTTCACCAAGGCTGACAGCCATCGTGCCCTCAGCGAGGATGTTGTCAAGACTTTAGCTGCCAAACACGGACTGCAGGGAGACTCCTACCCCACTGTGCATGAAGCATATAGCGCTGCCATGCGAGCTGCTTCGCGCAACAGTTTTGTGTTCATCGGAGGCAGTTCCTATGTCGTTGGCGACTTCCTGAAGAAATGTCTTTAGGTGTTTTTAACACTCCCGTAAACGTTTTTTTCCACGTTTCTTTCGTCATTCTCATTTTTTTTAGGTTACTTTGCAGATAGATTTAGTAACTTAAAACATTAACAATATGGCAAACACTACAGAAAACGCGTATTTGTGTGGTTTGGACCGCAAGGATTTTCAAACCACTATCAATGGGAAAAAGACAGATTTATACATCCTTAAGAACCGCAAAGGTTACGAAGTGGCAGTATCTAACTATGGTGGTGCTATCGTAGCTATTATGGTACCTGACAAGGACGGTAACGTCGGCAATGTCATTCAGGGACATGCAAGTATCGAACAACTCACCAGCGGTAACGAGCCTTACCTCTCTACCCTCATCGGTCGATGGGGCAACCGTATCTGCAAGGGTCAGTTTACGCTGAACGGCAAGGACTACCAGCTGGCTATCAACGATGGTCCTAACCATCTGCACGGTGGTCTGAAAGGTTTCAACTGCAAGGTATGGGATGCTCGCCAGATGGGTCCTCGCTCTTTGGCTCTCCACAGAAAGTCATCCTATGGTGAGGAAGGCTTCACTGGCGAACTTGATGTTACCGTAGAGTATACCTTCACCGACCAGAATGAGCTGGTGATTGAGTATCTCGCCACCACCAACAAGAAGACTATTGTCAACCTGACCCATCATGCTTTCTTCAGCTTGACTGGTACAGCCGATCCCACTCCCACTATCGAGGATCAGATTTGCGAAATCAACGCAGACTTCTACCTTCCTACCGATGCCACCGCTATTCCTACCGGTGAGATTCTGAAAGTTGAGGGCACACCGTTCGACTTCCGCAAGGCTAAGCCCTTCGGACAGGATATCGACGCTGACCACGAGCAGATTAAGTTCGGTCACGGTTTCGACCATAATTATGTATTGAACAAGCGCGAAGAGGGTGAGCTCAGCTTTGCTGCTAAGGTTACCGACCCCAAGAGCGGACGTACCTTGGAGTGCTACACCACAGAGCCTGGCATGCAGCTCTATACGGCTAACTTTGCTACGGGCTACAAGGGCGCCAATGGTGCTACCTTCCCACGTCGCAGCGCAGTCTGCCTCGAGACACAGCACTTCCCCGATTCGCCCAACCGTCCCTACTTCCCCTCAGTCATCCTGAATCCAGGACAGCAGTACAAGCAGAAGACCATTTATCGTTTCGGTGTGGCAGAATAATTCTCTAAACGCTAAACTTCAATATGAGTAATCAAAAACAAAACGGAAGCATCATCGCCATTGTCACGATGTTCTTCCTCTACGCCATGATTGCGTTCGTCACCAATCTGGGCGCTCCTATCGGTGTCATCTGGAAGAGTCAGCCAGGCATCGATGGTAACAACATGCTGGGCATGATGGGTAACTTCATGAACTTCTTCGCATATTTGTTCATGGGTATTCCCGCTGGTAAGATGCTGACCAAGATTGGCTACAAGAAATCAGCGCTGATAGGTATTGCTGTAGGTTTCTTCGGTGTGCTCATCCAGTTCCTTTCCAGTTTTCCATCAGGTATCACAGGTTTCTGTGTCTATCTGCTTGGAGCCTTCATTTCTGGTTTCTCAGTATGTATCCTGAACACGGTGGTGAACCCCATGCTCAACCTGTTGGGTGGTGGTGGCAATCGTGGTAACCAGCTCAACCTCATTGGTGGCACGCTGAACTCGCTGACGGGTACACTCACCCCCATGCTCGTTGGAGCCCTCATTGGCGAGGTGACCAAGTCAACCCAGATGGCCGACGTCAACTTGGTGCTTTACATCGCTATGGCCGTCTTTGCTGCAGCCTTCTGCATCCTGACCTTTATCCCCATCCAGGATCCTGAGCTGGGTAAGGTTACTGCTGATACCAAGTTCGAGCATTCTCCTTGGTCGTTCCGTCACTGCACCTTGGGTGTCATCGCCATCTTCGTCTATGTAGGTGTCGAGGTCGGCATTCCTGGAGCCCTCAACTTCTACCTCTCTGATACTACGGAGAAAGGTGCTGGTCTGCTGGCCAACGCTGCTACCATTGGTGGTGCCGTTGCTGCTATGTACTGGCTGTTGATGCTCTGCGGTCGTCTGGTGTCTGGCTTCATTGCCGGTAAGGTCAGCTCCCGTCAGCTCATGCTGTGTACTACCTTCGTAGGCATGGTGCTCATCCTGGCTGCTATGTTCATGCCCAAGACCACTACGGTTACGATGCCGCTGTTCTCCATCATGACCTTCTCGTTCACTTCAGCCGTAGTTCCTGTCAGCGCTCTGCTGCTCGTGCTCTGTGGTCTGTGCACCTCCATCATGTGGGCCTCTATCTTCAATCTGGCCACCGAGGGTCTTGGCAAGTATACTGCTCAGGCTTCAGGCATCTTCATGATGATGGTCGTTGGTGGTGGTGTGCTGCCTCTGATTCAGGGCTGGTTCTCCAACTTCATGGGCTACATGCCGAGCTATTTCGTTTATCTGCTCGCTATGGCTTACATGTTCTACTACGCCCTCATCGGTTGCAAGAACGTCAACAAGGACATTCCCGTGGATTAAACTATTAAACTCTATAACCTAATAAACATTAAGATTATGATGGAAATTGAATTTGTAAGAAGTCGCTTCATCAAGCATTTCGATGGTAAGACCGGTCATGTTTACGCATCACCTGGCCGTATTAACTTGATTGGTGAGCACACCGACTATAATGGAGGTTTCGTATTCCCTGGCGCTGTTGACAAGGGCGTGATGGCTGAGATGCGTGCCAATGGTACCGAAGACACCGTGATGGCCTATGCCATCGACCTGAAGGATCGTGTTGACTTCAAGCTCTCTGACCCCAAGGGTCCGAAGGCCTCATGGGCTCGATATATCTATGGTATTTCCCTTGAGATGAAGAAGTTAGGCGTTCCCGTTAAAGGTTTTAATATCGCCTTTGCTGGTGATGTTCCTCTGGGTGCAGGCATGTCTTCTTCAGCTGCTATGGAGAGCTGCTTCGCCTATGGTCTGAACGACATCTTTGGCGACAATAAGGTCAGTCAGTGGGATATGGTTCTCGCTGGTCAGGCTACTGAGCATAACTACTGCGGTGTCAACTGTGGTATCATGGACCAGTTTGCCTCTGTCTTCGGCAAGGCAGGCTGTCTGATGCGTCTCGACTGCCGTTCTCGCGAGTTCGAATACTTCCCCTTCAAGCCCGATGGCTACCGTCTCGTGTTGCTCGACTCTGTAGTGAAGCACCAGCTCGCAGGCTCACCCTACAACGATCGTCGCAACTCTTGCGAGAATGTGGTGAAGCACATCCAGGCCAAGCACCCCGAGGGCAAGTTCGAGACCCTGCGCGACTGCACCTGGGAGCAGCTTGACGAGGTTCGTGCCGAGGTTGGCGAAGAGGACTACAAGCGCGCTAAGTTCGTGCTGGGCGAGAAAGACCGCGTACTGGCCGTCTGCGATGCCCTGAACGAAGGCGACTACGAGAAGGTTGGTGAGCTGATGTACCAGACTCACGAAGGTCTGTCTAAGGATTATGAGGTATCTTGCGAAGAGCTCGACTTCCTCAACCAGATAGCCAAGGACAATGGTGTCACCGGTTCTCGCATCATGGGTGGTGGCTTTGGTGGTTGCACCATCAACCTCGTTCGCAACGACCTCTATCGTCAGTTCATTGCTGATGCTAAGAAGCGCTTCAACGAGAAGTACGGCCACGAGCCTAAGGTATACGACGTAGTGATTGGCGACGGCTCTCGCAAGCTCTGCTAAACGCTACCCTGTTACAAACAGAAGAGAGAAGGTTATTTTTCCTGACCTTCTCTCTTTTCTTTTTCTGTCTATTCGCTCAGCTGATATTTCTTCTTTCTCTCGCGTTTAGCCTTTTGTGGAACGCCCGTAGGACCAACTGACGAGCGAACGGTCTTCACACCACGATAGCCATTCCATCGCTCTTGAATTTTACGAACATAATCTACGGTTTCCGAACCACGCATATAGCCATTCTTAACCACCGGATCGTTGTAATATTCTGGTCTGCTGAGTCCGAGTACGAAAGGCTCCACCTCATGCCAATGGTTAGGATTGCGCCCGTTCTTCTGAGCCAGTCTCATCGCATCACGAATATGGAAGTGTCCGCCGTTATAGGCTGCCAACACAAATCTGGTGCGCTCTGAGCGTTCTCTGATGTCCGAGAAACTACGCTCCAGTTCTGCAATGTATCTCACGGCAGCATCGATGTTCTGTTCAGGATTGAAGATATCAGCACGCGACAGTCCCAGATGGTCGGCTGTCGAGGGCATGATCTGCATCAGACCACAGGCCCCAGCCCACGAGCGGGCCTTGGGGTCGAACGTCGACTCCTGATAACACTGGGCAGCCAGCAGTCGCCAGTCCCAACGGATGGTGGCTGCATAGTGCTGGAAATAGCCGTCGTAATGCGAGATGACCCCCCCTGCACGGTTCAGCATCGGAGCGAAGACACGACGTTTGACGGAACGCGAAGACAACAGGAACTCCTCCTCCTTCTTCACCTCCTCCAGCATTCCCGGCTTGTACCATGCCTCCAGTTCCTGCTTCAGGTCCTCCTTGTCGTCACCGACTATCCATCCTGTGCCCTTCTTGGTCAGCGGAAAGCAGATGAGGTCAGCCTCGCCGTCAGCCAGGCGTTTTTTCATCTCAGCCGTATCGCGACACACCTCCATGCGCAGACTCACCCCCAGCTTGTCAGCAAAGCGCTGAGCCATCAGGTATTGCGCTCCCAGGTGTCGCCCACGATAGTCGTAATAGGTCTCAGGACCCGTCAGCGTGAGTGCTATCAGCTCCCCGTTCGTCTGTATTTCGTCCAGGTCGAAGCTGTCGTCGGTAGGTATGGTGTCAGTAATTTCGCCCCATGGTGTGACCAGAGGTTCCTGCTTCTTCTGACCGCACGAGCAGAGCAGAAAAAAGGCTAAAAATAGTGCCGAATGCAATTTCACGGGTGCAAAGGTACAAAATATTATTTTTTTTTCGTACCTTTGCACGCACAATTCTAAATTAGAGAAGGTAAATCATGTTAAGAATAGCTGTACAGTCGAAAGGTCGTCTGTTTGACGACACGATGAATCTGCTGTCAGAAGCAGACATTAAAGTGAGTGCATCGAAGCGTACGCTGCTGGTCCAGTCGAGCAATTTCCCATTGGAAGTGCTCTATCTGCGTGATGATGATATTCCCCAATCCGTAGCCTCTGGCGTTGCCGATATCGGTGTCGTTGGCGAGAATGAGTTCATCGAGCGAGGCGAGGAAGCTGACGTCATTTCACGTCTGGGCTTCTCGAAGTGTCGCCTGTCGCTGGCCATTCCCAAGGAGATAGACTACAAGGGTGTCGAGTGGTTCAACGGTAAGAAGATAGCCACCTCCTATCCTGGTATTCTGCGTCAGTATATGGCCGAGAAGGGCATCAACTGCGAGATCCACGTCATCACGGGTAGCGTAGAGATCAGTCCGGGCATCGGCCTGGCTGATGGCATCTTCGATATCGTGAGCAGCGGTTCTACGCTGGTCAGCAACAATCTGCGCGAGGTCGAGATCGTGATGCAGAGCGAAGCCCTGCTCATTGGCAATAAGAACCTGAGTGCCGACAAGCGTGCTACGCTCGACGAGATGCTGTTCCGCTTCAAGGCCGTGAAGGATGCTGAAGACAAGAAGTATGTACGGATGAATGCCCCCAAGGCCCGTCTGCAGGAGATCATCGACGTGCTTCCTGGTCTGAAGAGTCCCACCATCATCCCGTTGGCTGACGAGGAGTGGTGCTCCGTCCACACCGTGCTGGACCAGAAGCGCTTCTGGGAAATCATTGGCAAGCTGAAAGAGATGGGTGCACAGGGCATCTTGGTTACCCCCATCGAAAAAATGATACTATAATGAAGATTTTCGAATATCCGCAACCTGGGCAGTGGGCTGATATTGTGACCCGTCCACGACTCGACCTGACGAAGCTCAACGACACCGTAGCTACCGTCTTGGCCGATGTCAAGGAGCGTGGCGATGCTGCCGTCCGTGAGTATGAACTGAAGTTTGACCATGCCGAACTGGAAAGCCTGGCCGTCACCGAGGAAGAGATGGAAGAGGCCGAGCAGCTGGTGAGCAACGAGCTGCGCGACGCCATCATCCTGGCTCACCATAACATCAAGGTGTTCCATATCTCACAGCGCTTCGTCGGACAGAAAGTGAAGACGCAGGAGGGCGTGGTCTGCTGGCAGAAGAGCGTGGCCATCGAGCGCGTAGGACTCTATATTCCTGGCGGTACTGCCCCACTCTTCTCTACCGTCCTGATGCTGGCCACCCCAGCCAAGATTGCCGGATGTAAGGAAATCGTGCTGTGTACACCTCCCAACAAGGAGGGCAAGGTCAATCCCGCCATCTTGGTGGCTGCTCGCATTGCTGGCGTGAGCAAGATTTTCAAGGCTGGCGGTGTGCAGGCCATTGGCGCTATGGCCTATGGTACCGAGAGCGTGCCCAAGGTCTATAAGATCTTCGGTCCAGGCAACCAGTATGTGATGGCTGCCAAGCAGCAAGTCAGTCTCGACGAGGTAGCTATCGACATGCCTGCAGGCCCCTCCGAGGTCTGCGTGCTGGCTGACGAGACAGCCAATGCCGAGTTTGTGGCTGCCGACCTGTTGTCGCAGGCTGAGCATGGTGTCGACTCTCAGGTGCTCTTCATCACCACCAGTCGTGAAAAGCTCGACGAGGTACAGGCTGAGGTGAATCGCCAGCTGCAACTGTTGCCTCGCAAGGAGATGGCTGCCAAGGCTTTGGATAACAGCTGCTACGTGCTGGTCGGCAGTGTCGACGAGATGATAGCCCTGTCGAATGCCTATGCTCCTGAGCACCTGATTCTGCAGGTGAAGAACTACGACGCGCTGGCCGAGCGGGTGGTCAATGCAGGCAGCGTCTTCCTGGGCCCCTATGCCTGCGAGAGTGCTGGCGACTATGCCAGCGGTACCAACCACACGCTGCCCACCCACGGCTATGCTACCGCCTACAATGGTGTCAATCTCGACAGCTACTGTCGTAAGATTACGTTCCAGCACCTGACAGAAGAAGGTATCCGCCATATCGGTCATGCTGTAGAACTCATGGCAGAAGCCGAACAGCTCGATGCCCATAAGAATGCGATGAGTGTGAGAATACGCTCAATTAGTAAAGAGTAATTAGTAATGAGTAATGATGATTAGTTTAGAGAAACTGGTAAGACCCAATATATGGAGTTTGGCACCCTACTCTTCAGCCCGTGATGAATATTCGGGCAAGGAGGCTCATGTCTTCATGGATGCCAACGAGAATCCCTTCAACGCCCCCTTCAACCGCTATCCCGACCCGCTGCAGCGCGAGCTGAAGGCACAGCTGATGAAGGTGAAGGGAGTGCCCGAGGATATGATCTTCCTGGGCAACGGCAGCGACGAAGCCATCGACCTGGCCTATCGCGTGTTCTGCAATCCTGGTCAGGATAATGTCGTGGCCATCGCACCCACCTACGGCATGTATCAGGTGTGTGCCGACATCAACGGTGTCGAATACCGCTCGGTATTGCTCGACGATCAGTTTGATTTCCAGGCAGACAAGCTGCTGGCAGCCTGCGACGCCAACACCAAGATCATCTGGCTCTGCTCGCCCAACAACCCCACAGGCAACTCGCTCAATCGCGACGAGATGCTGAAGGTGCTCGATGCCTTCGGGGGTATCGTCATCGTCGACGAGGCCTATATCGACTTTGCCCGTCAGCTGTCGATGCGCCAGGAGCTGGTGCGCCATCCTAACCTCATCATCCTGCAGACCATGTCGAAGGCGTGGGGATCGGCAGCCATCCGTCTGGGCATGGCCTTTGCCTCCAAGGAGATTATCGCCATTTATAATAAGGTGAAGTATCCCTATAACGTCAATCTGCTCACCCAGCAGCAAGCTATGGCGATGCTGAAAGACCCCTTCGAGGTCGACAAGTGGGTGAAGTTGCTGCTCTCCGAGCGCGTTCGCTTGATGCAGGCCTTCCAGGAGTTGCCGCTCTGCGAGAAGATCTATCCCACCGATGCCAATTTCTTCCTGGCTCGCGTCACCGATGCCCAGCGCATCTACGACTATCTGGTCGACCGAGGCATCATCGTGCGCAACCGCAGCAAGATACAGCTCTGCAGCAACTGTCTGCGCATCACCATTGGATCCCACACCGAGAACAATGAATTAATAGCAGCCCTCCGTCAGTTTTAAATGGAGAGACTCTGGAACAAGAACTATTGCAAGGTGATGTTCGCCAATTTCGCGCTGTTCTTCGCCTTCTATCAGCTCACGCCCTTACTGCCCCTCTATCTCCATGAGACCTTTGGGGCCACGAAGGATGTGATAGGTCTTGTCTTGTCCGGCTATACCATCGTGGCACTGCTCACCCGTCCGTTCAGCGGCTATCTGGTCGACTCGTTCCCACGCCGTATGGTACTGCTCGTCTCCTATACCGCCTTTGCCATCTTCTTCGCGGGCTATCTGGCGGCCTCTGCCCTGCTGCTGTTCACCATTGTCCGTACGCTCCACGGAGCACCCTTTGGCGCACTGACGGTAGCCAATTCTACGGTAGCCATCGATGTGGTGCCCTCCTCGCGTCGCAACGAAGCCATAGGCTATTACGGGCTCAGCAACAATCTGGCTATGGCCATCTCGCCATCGTTCGCCATCTTCCTCTATTCGCAGACCCACAACTTCGAGCTCCTCTTCTGGACAGCCCTTGTCATAGCCACCCTCGGCCTCATAGCCGATGCCACCGTGAAGCTGCCAGAAAAATTCGCTAAACGCTCAACGCTAAACACTAAACTCTCCCTCGACCGTTTTTTCCTCAAGCGTGGGTGGCTCATCGCCGTCAACATGGTGTTCTTCGGCTTCTGCTTTGGTGTGATGAGCAATTATCTCGCCATCTACGGCAAGCAGGTGCTGGGCATGACGGGCGGCACGGGAGCCTGGTTTATGCTCTGCTCCATCGGACTCATCCTGTCGCGTCTGCAGGGAGGCAAGGCGCTGCGCGAAGGTCGCATGACGCATAATGCCGCCGAGGGTATGGTCATCTCGCTCGTAGGCTATACGCTGTTCGTCGCCAGTCCTAATCTGGTGGGCTATTACGGCTCAGCACTACTCATCGGACTGGGTAACGGCCACCTGTGGCCTGCTTTCCAGAACATGATGATCTGCGTAGCCCATCATAACGAGCGAGGCACCGCCAATTCCACCATCCTCGTGTCGTGGGACATCGGTATGGGACTGGGCATCCTCCTGGGTGGCGTGCTGGCCGAGCTGCTGGGCTATTCGTTCGCCTTCTGGGTTGTCGCCATTGTCAATCTGGTGGGCGTTCTGTTGTATTTTATCAAGACCTGCCGTTTCTTCAACGTCCGCAGGCTTACTATTTAAACACATGATGAGAAAAACATTATTGATAATTGGCCTTCTCTGTATGGCCATTGGTATTCTGGCACAAGAACACGAGACACCTAACGCACAACAGGCACGTCGCATGTTCATGGACATTTACAACAAGGTATATGGTGACGAGGGAGCCTCCCTCCACTATAAGGTGAACATCATCGGCATCTACAAGACCGAGGGCACCATCTGGATGAAGCAGAAGAAGAGCAAGTTCATCGACGAGAAGTACATCGCCTGGAACGACGACGTCACCTACTACCGACTGGAGCGCAAGAAGAACCGCGTGACCATCTACGACGCCCATTCCGACGAGCGCGACAAGTATGCCACCAAGTTCAAGTTCGAGCCCGACAACTACACCTACAGCATCAAGGACAATAAGAAGAAGGGCCTCGCCATCACGCTGAAGGCCAAGAAGGGTGTGAAGGGCATCAAGGAGGCTCGCGTCATGTTAGACCGCCATACCCTCTATCCCACCAGCATCCGCATCAAGATAGGCATTTTCCACACCACCATCAAGATTAGCGATTTCCGTGTGGGCGGCATCTCCGACGATCTCTTTCATTTCCCCCGCGACAAGTACCGTTCGTGCGAATACGTCGACAAGCGGTAGCCCATACTTCACTTTGACGCAGTGCTTACAGAAAAAAATATCTCCCCGTGCTTCACAGCACGAGGAGATGTGCTTTTCATCAATTGCTGAATATGATGAACCTATTCTTTATTATTAAGATAAGCGTCACAAAGATACATTAAAAAATCTGAAACGGAGCATCTTAAACCCATTTTTTCACGTCATAACATCGATTTTCGACACTTTTTGCATATTTTGAAAGTCGATTGTAAATTTTGCAACTCCAATTGCAGATTTTAAGACTCTACACTTACCTCTTCACATACACGACGTCACTCCCAGCGTCGTCCCCAGTGCAGTCAGTATCGATATCAGAATCTGCACAATCAGTTTCCAAGTTTCTTTCTTCATACTTCTTACTTCCTACTTCTAAAAGGTTGCGCCCGAAGGCGCTAACCTTTTACTACTCTCCTCCGGTCTCGAAGCCAGCGCTACCGCCACCGTTGTCGCCACCTCCGGTGTTACCACTCCCCTCGCCCGTTGGAGAGGGGCTGGGGGTGAGGCTTGCCGACAGTGCCACGGGGAATCCGCCAGCATCGCGGAACTCCTGCAGCGAGCAGCGCAGCGTCTTGTACTTCTTCTTGCCCTCAGCGTCCACGCCGTCCTGCACGCGGTCGGTCACGAGGTTGATCACCGGCGATACCTGCATCTTCAGGTATGAGCGCGAAGTCAGGTCGTTCAGGCTGTCGCTCTGGGGCTTGAAGCGCAGGTGGATACCCTTCAGGGCGTCCAGCGGATTGTACTTCACGTCCAGCAGCTTGTTCAGCAGGATGGGGCTCGACTCTGCCGTGGGGTAGAACGTACCCAGACCTTCGATCTTCACGGGCTGACCCTGTGCCACCAGCTCGGGGATACACTCGCCCAGCTTCTTGATCACGGCTGCGATGGCCTCACGACCTACGGCGCAGTTGTGGTGCATGATGTGGTTCACCAGACCATCGTTCGACAGCGTCTCGTTGGTGTCGGCATTCAGGTAGTACTTGCCGAAGCCCGTCGAAGTAGATACATTGTTCTTTTTGATGTTTACATACATCTGAATAGTGTTCGTTGACATAACTTACATTTTCCTTTCTTCTCGAATCGTTTCGCTCGACCTTTGGTCGCTTTGTACCTTCAGGTCAAAGAACATTGTTCATTTTCCTCAGCATTTGGCCATTTGCTTCGTAACGTGTTCCCTCTGGAATCACGTTACAAAGGTACTAAAAATCCACGCTCGTTCCAAGTAAAAAACGCCCAACTTTTAGTTAAAAAGTGTAAAAGCGCACCGCCCGACGCACAGCCGCCCGAAGAAATTCTTTCAGCCGCTCGAAGAAATTCTTCCGACGGCTCGGAGACATTCTTTTGAGTCATATCTCTCAGGAAAAGACACCATGTATTACAGATTTCAGATTTCAGTTTTATTTTTGCCACCCCATGCATACCCTCGCGCACGACCTTTATATGGTTAATAATAATATATATAATATATTATATATATTATTATTATAAATATTTTATACATATTTTCTTCTATTTTCTCCCACCCTCATGCACCCCTCAGAAAAAAAACTGAAATCTGAAATCTGAAATCGGTATTCAAAAAATTAAATGGGATTTTTTTTGGCATTTCCCTATTTTCTTTGTACTTTTGCACAAATAGAATTACTAACCCACGCATATGATGCACATCTTCAACACAGACAAAGAGACAGTACATTCCTACGATGCGTAGGGAAATCAATGAGTTAGTAGTGATGCCCGTCTACGTGGCGGACGACGTGAATGGTAACGACTTCGAGGCCGTCAAAGCGCAACTGGTGCGCGAAAACACGGGCGACTCAGGTCTGCACTTCCTGGTGATGGCGGACGGAACGCCACGAGCCGACCGCATCGTGCAGCGCATAGACGACGCGCTGACCTATCACAACACGGAATCGGTGGTGGTGGGATATGTGGTGAAGGGAAACAGCCTCACCCCCGACCCCTCCATTCCCGCTAACGCGCCTACCCGTAGCCTTTCAAATGGCGAGGGGAGTGAAAAGCAAAGCGCGACGATAGAGGCCCTGCTGACGGCACTGCACGCTACATTCCCCAAGGCCACGCTGATAGACGTGGAGCGGTGGAACCGCCATACGGCCAACATCCGCGACCCGAAGGAGTCACGATGGGCAAGAGTGTTTGACTAGAAGAGCTCTTCGTGGTCGATGCGGGGCATGCGGCGCACCAGTTTATGGACGGCAGCATGGGCCATCGCTTCGTAGGCTCGCTCGCTGGGGTGCAGATGGTCGCCGCTGTCGAAACCATCAGCGAAGGCCTTGGGATTGGTGACGCTACGCACGGCGGCATCGAAGTCGACACAACCGTCGAAGATGGGTGATGTGCGCAGCCACTCGTTCAGCTGCTGGCGCATCAGCTCGCGGTCTTCGTTATAGGTACGCCAGCCATAGATAGGCAGCAGGGTGCCGCTCCACACCTTCAGTCCCATAGCCTTGGCGGGGCGGACGTAGATCTGCTCTATCCCCTGCTCCATCTCGTCGACGGTAGGCAGGTCGCTCCAAGGACGGAAGGGATTGACATCGGTGCCTACGGGGTGGATGATATCGTTGATGCCGTGCTGGATGATGACATCGGTAGCTCCGGCGACATTCATCTCGATGGGGAAACGGGTGCTGCCCTTCAGACCATAGGCTTGATAGGTGATGCAGTCGTACTGACGCAGGATGCGGGTACCGCTGACCGCACGGCGGATGATGGCAGCATTGGTGCCAAAGGCCATGCGAGCCATATAGTCGGGCCACGACTGGGCGGTGATAGAGTCGCCGAAGCAGACGATGGCGTGATGGTCGGCAGCGGTCAGCACATCGATGGTGTTGAGGAAATAGTACCAGCCCGTATGGCGCGAGAGGTCGAGTGGCAGTTCGTCGGCATCGGCATAGTCGCCATAGGCATAGTAGCCCTTGGAGAGCGGACCGGTGACGAGCGTGCCGCTATTCATCTGGGTATAGTCGGCCAGATAGAAGCTCACATCGAGGGTATCGCCGCGATTCACCTCGATGGCGATGGCGTCGCTCTCCTGTTCGCAACCAGGCTCGAGGGTGACGCGCTGCTGGCCTCCGAAAGTGATGGGCACATGGGCCACGAAGAGTTTGGTCAGCGTGACGGGTTCGGTGCCTGTGAGGTTGGAGAAACGGAAGCGCAACATCGAGCCGCTGAAGCACATGCGGATGGGATAACGCAGCGTGAGGTTCTTGGCATAGACAGCCTCACGACGGTCGGTAATCGAGGTGGCAGTACCCCAGCAGGCCACCCACTTGTTGTTATTGTCGGTCATCATAACTTTACACTTTCGTTGCAAAAATACAAAAAAATATTGGGAATATGTGCGTACTTGCCGATATTTTTATATCTTTGCATGAGAATAACGAAACAAAACGATATGAAAAGACTACTGACGATGGCTGTTGTAACGCTGGCCATCATGACAGCATCGGCACAGAAGGGTCGCGAGAAGTACGAATTCATGCGTAATCTGCCCGTCTATGCCGACTCGCTGATAGCCGACATGACGTTTCCCCTGGCTTGGGGAAACAGCGACATCAAGGACTTTGATGAATGGCGAAAGATGGCTCGTCAGAAGGTATTCGACTGCATGCTGATGCCACCTCCAGCTCCCGCCAACGGCTATGAGGTGAAGGTGCTCTTCGAGGAACAGCGCGAGGGATATAAGGCGCGTAAGATTGAGATTCGGCTGTCGAAATACTACACCGTGCCAGCCTACGTGCTGATTCCCGACGGCAAAGGACCATTCCCTGCCATCAATGCGCTGCACGACCATGGCGCTCATCTGTTTATCGGCAAGGAGAAGATGATAAGGCCGCTGGCGTGTGAGGACTCTACGGTCATCAAGGATGCCGAAGCGTGGTCGGCAGGCTACGAGGGACAGTTCTTTGGCGACTATCTGGCGCAGAACGGCTACGTGGTATTCTCGACCGATGCACCCATGTGGGGCGAACGCGGACAGCAGGAAGGTCCACGTCGCGACCGCTACGACATGATAGCCGGAAACATGATGATGTATGGCATCGACTTAAGTGCGTGGATGACCTACGACGACATCGCTGCGACGGAATATCTGGCCACGATGCCTGAAGTGGATGCGCAACGTATCGGTTGCACGGGATGGTCGATGGGTGCCTATCGCGCCTGGATGCTGGCAGCATTGAGCGACAGGATAAAAGTGGGCGCATCGGTCTGCTGGATGGTCACCACCGACGAGCAGATGGGATTCAAATACAAGAGAACGGAGAATGGCGGCTTTGCCAACTGTTTTCCAGGACTGCGCCGCTGGATGGACTATCCGCATATAGCCAGCATGGCCTGTCCGAAAGCGATGCTCTTCATCAACGGTTCGCAGGACAAGCTCTTCCCTGTAGCGGGTGTGGAGAAGGCCTTCCGTACGATGCACGACACGTGGCAGAGTCAGGGGGCTGGCGACAAGCTGGAAACCGAGTTGTGGGACATGCCGCATAGCTGTGGTAAGCGGTCACAACAGCGCGTGCTCGATTTCTTCAAAAAGCATCTATAGAACTCAAAAAAAAATAAAGTCTATGAAACGATTCAGATTTCTTTTCGCTACAGCGGCATTGCTGCTGCTCGTGTCGGCAGTACCCGACAAGACGACAACGATTTTCGTGATAGGCGACTCTACCGCTGCCAATAAAGACATCTCCGGCGGCAAGCAGGAGCGTGGCTGGGGTATGGTGCTGCAGAGTTATTTCGACGACAACATCCGTGTGGATAATCGTGCGCTGAATGGTCGCTCGTCACTCTCATTCATCAACGAGGGCCACTGGGAAAAAGTGCTCCAGAGCATGAAGCCTGGCGACTATGTCATCATCCAGTTCGGACATAACGACGAGAAGCCCAACCCCAAGCGTCATACCGACCCGGGCTCTACGTTCGACTACAATCTGGCTAAGTTTGTCCGCGAGACGCGCGAGCATGGCGGCATCCCCGTGCTGATGAACTGTGTGGTACGCCGCAACTTCTTCGTTAAAGCACCTGAGATTGACGACGATGAAAAGCTGCGCACGCAGACTTTCAAGGACGGTGTGAAGATGGTGGAGGGCGACACGCTCATCGACACCCACGGACTCTATCGCGTGGCACCTCGCGACGTAGCCCGTCGGATGAATGTACACTTCGTCGATGCCAATCAGATCACCCATGACCTGGAACAGGGTATGGGCACTGAGGCTTCGAAGAAGCTCCATATGTGGTTCCTGCCCGGCACCGAACCCAGTGAGCCGAAGGGCAAGCAGGATAATACACACTACAGCGTCTATGGTGCCCATACGGTGGCTCGTCTGTTGGCTGATGCGCTCTGTCAGGAAGTCCCCGTGCTGAAGAAATACCGCACCGATGCCGACTACACCGTAGATCGCAACGGTCGCGGACAGTTTCTGACCCTCGACGATGCCGTAGCTGCTGCTAAGGCATCAACGAAAAAGACGGAGGTGACCATCCAGATTCTCGGCGGTGAGTGGGACAAACCACAGTTGCCTAAGAAGTCGAACATCCGCTTCATACTTCGCCAAGGAGCTTCCTGGAAATAAACGGGAGGATGGAACAAAAGAAAAATGACTGCTCAAATGGGCAGTCATTTCTTTTGTCGTGATTCCGTCGGGATTCGAACCCGAGACCCACAGCTTAGAAGGCTGTTGCTCTATCCAGCTGAGCTACGGAACCATCGTTTTCGGGGTGCAAAGGTACAAAAAAAATGAGAAATGAGAAAAGATAAATGAGAAATTTTGTATTTTTGCAAGCAATTATGGCAATTATCGAAATTACATCGCTGAAGGAACCTGGTATTGAGGTGTTCAGCACGCTGACTGAAGCACAACTCAGAATGGAACTGGAACAGGAGAAGGGACTCTGCATCGTAGAGAGCCCTAAGGTGATACGGGTAGCCCTGGATAAGGGATGGGAGCCCACTGCCCTACTCTGCGAACGGAAACATATAGAAGGCGACGCACGTGACATCATTGAACGCATGGGTGATGTGCCCGTGTATACAGGAAGCAGAGAACTGCTGGCCAGTCTGACGGGATATACGCTGACACGAGGCGTGCTCTGTGCCATGAGGCGAAGACAAATGCCCAGCGTAGCGGAGGTGGTGAAAGAGGCCAGACGCATCGTGGTGATAGAAGCCGTAACCGACACGACCAATATCGGGGCCATATTCCGTTCGGCAGCAGCACTGGGCATCGATGCAGTGGTGCTGACCAGTGACTCGTGCGACCCGCTGAACCGCAGGGCTGTGCGCGTATCGATGGGTAGCGTATTCCTGGTGCCTTGGACGTGGTTAGACGGTCCTGCAAGCACGTTGAAGAATTATGGATTCAAGACGGCAGCGATGGCACTTTGCAACGATTCTATCTCCTTGGATGACGAGAGGCTGAGAGCGGAGGAGCGTCTGGCGATTATCATGGGGACAGAAGGCGACGGCCTCCCCTATCAAACGATAGAAGAGGCCGACTATACGGTGAAAATTCCCATGGCTCACGGCGTTGACTCGCTGAACGTAGCAGCAGCCGCTGCCGTAGCCTTCTGGCAATTAAGAGTTTAATCGAGTCCGAAGAGGACGCGCAGACCACCGTCGACTCCCGAGAAGCCCATAAAGGCGAGCGAGAGCAGACCGGCAGAAACGAGGACGATAGCTGTACCACGCATTCCCTTTGGAATGTTGCAGAGCTCCATCTGCTCGCGCATTCCAGCGAATACCGTCAGAGCCACACCGAAGCCAATAGCTGTAGAGAAAGCATAGACGATAGACTGCAGCAGGTCATAGTCTTTCTGGATGACCAGAATGGCTACACCAAGCACAGCACAGTTGGTGGTGATCAGAGGCAGGAAGATGCCCAGCGCCTGATAAAGGGCGGGTGACACCTTCTTTAGAATGATCTCTACCATCTGCACCAATGCGGCAATCACCAGAATGAAGGCGATGGTCTGCAGATACTGCAGTCCGAAAGCATCGAGCACGAACTTCTGCACCAGATAGGTCACGATAGTAGCCAGTGTGAGCACAAAGGCTACGGCTGCCGACATACCCAGCGAGGTGTCTACCTTCTTCGAAACACCGAGGAAAGGACAGATGCCGAGGAACTGCGACAGGATGATATTGTTGACGAATATCGCGCTAATGAAAATCAGTATATATTCCATAACTTCAATTTTTCAATTCTTCAACTTTTCAATTTTAACCTCGTATCTTGTTAACGATAGCTACAAGGAAGCCTAAGGTGATGAAAGCACCCGGAGGCAGCACGAAGAGCAGGATGTTGTAAGTCTCGGGCAGCAGGGTAAAGCCGAAAACGGAGCCAGAGCCCAGAATCTCGCGACAGATACCTAGCAGGGTAAGACCCAGCGTGAAGCCGAGTCCGATACCAATACCATCGAACAGCGAGGCAACGGGCGACTGCTTGGCAGCAAAAGCTTCCGCACGTCCGAGGATGATGCAGTTTACAACAATCAGGGGAATGAAGAGTCCAAGGGCTGCATCGATGTCAGGCAGATAGGCCTTGATGACGAGCTGCAGGATGGTCACGAAAGCGGCGATAACCACGATGAACACGGGAATGCGCACCTTATCGGGAGTAATGCTCTTCAAACAGGAAATCACAAAGTTGGTGCAGATGAGCACTGCCATCGTGGCCAGACCCATCGACATACCATTCATGGCAGAAGTGGTAGTGGCCAGCGTAGGACACATACCCAGCATCAAGACGAACGTAGGGTTCTCCTTGACAATACCATTTTTAATAATATCTATGTAATTCATAAATTTAATTTACAATTTGACAATTTACGATTTACTACTTACTCTGCCGGGGTGGCCTTATAGGCCTTGTAGGCATTATTCACAGCGAGCAGGAAAGCACGCGAGGTGATGGTAGAAGCCGTGATGGCATCAACCTGACCACCGTCTTTCGATACGGTCAGAGGCTCAGCGGGATCCTTTCCGATGATGTCGCCCTTCTCGCCCTTTTGGAACCACTTATCAGCCTTGGCACCCAGGCCTGGGGTCTCAGCATGTTCCAACAAGGTGTAACCCAGAATCTTTCCCTCAGGATCGAAACCGACGAGTACCTTCAGATCGCCACCGAAACCACCAGTAGTAGACTCAACGGCAGCACCAAGGTCCTGGCCCTGAGCGTCTTTCACCTGATAGATGGTAAATACCATTTCCTTGCCCTTGGCATCGTTCTGACGTACCTCGTCAGTCTTTGCTACAGTCAGGTCCTGAACGCACATCACGTTCTTGATACCGTCGGCAAGAGCTTTCTCCTTCTGTGCATTAATGGGGCCCTCGGTGAGATGGTTCACATAAGCGAGGACACCACCCATGATAACTGCTACTCCTGTGAGTACCAGTACCATATTCAGTAATGATGATTCTAACTTCTTCATAGCGTATTACTGTTTGGCAGGCACTTCACCGAAGCGCTTGGGTTTAACATACGTATTAATAAGAGGTGTAAAGGCGTTCATAATCAGAATAGCGAACGACATACCCTCGGGATAAGCACCCCAGTTACGGATGACAACAGTCAGGAAACCAATGGCCACACCATAGATAATCTGACCTTTGGCCGTCATCGGTGAGGTGACATAATCGGTAGCCATAAAGATAGCACCGAGCATCAGACCACCCGACAGGATGACCGAGAACGGATCAGCGTAGGCGGGACTGATAGCATGGCAGATGGCTGCAAAGACGAACACCGTAGCGATGATTGAAACGGGGATGTGCCATGTGATAATCTTCTTCCAGAGCATGTAAGCCAAGCCTAAGAGCAGGGCCAGCGCACAGATCTCACCCATAGCACCTGCACCATCGGGATGATTACCCAGGAAGAGGTCGAGCGATGAGGGCAGCTGGTCGAGTATCGAGGCGTCGCCACTCTTGATGGCTTGCTTCATGATAGCCAGCGGAGTAGCACCAGTCTCAGCATCGAGATAGCTGCCGAGCTGACCAACCTTCGGCCAAGTGGTCATCTGGGCGGGGAAGGCAACCAACAGGGCTGCACGACCTACCAATGCAGGATTGAACAGATTCTGCCCCAGACCGCCAAACGTCATCTTACCCACACCGATGGCAAACAGGGCACCGATGATGATGATCCAGATAGGCAGGTTGCTGGGGAGGTTGAAGCCAAGCAGCAGACCCGTCACCACGGCAGAACCGTCGCAGATGGTAGCACGCTCGTTCTTCAGCATGAACTTATTGATGGCCCACTCGAAGAGTACGCAGGCCGCAACACTCGTAGCACAGACTATGGCCGAACCCAGGCCAAAGAAATAGAACGATACCAGCAAGGCGGGCAACAGGGCGATGATGACGCCATACATGTTACGCTCCACCGTATCAGTTCCGTGTGCATGAGGTGAAAGTGATACAATTAATTTTCCCATATTGAGGATTTACAATTTGACAATTTACAATTTACAATTTATTTATCAATTGAGCTATTTCTTCTGAGCCGCTGCTGCACGCGCACGAATGATTCCCATAACGGTCGACTTAGCCTGACGGATATTGTCGAGCAGCGGACGGTGGGCAGGACAGGTAAACTGACACGAACCACACTCGATACAGCTGACAACTTCCTCATGCTCAGCGCGCTCCCAATTCTGAACGGCTGCAAGTTTGGCCAACAGATAAGGCTCCAAGCCCATAGGACAAGCGCTGACACACTTGGCACAGCGGATACAGGGGTTAGGCTCCTTACGGAATGCCTCGTCGTCAGAAATGATGGTGACCGAGTTGGTACCCTTACAGATAGGCACCTCAGTAGAGGTCAGTGCCTTACCCATCATCGGACCACCGGCCAGCAGCTTATTGTCGCCCTCAGGCATACCGCCGCAAGCCTCGATGAGATCCTTCATCGGTGTACCCATGCGGACAAGGAAATTGCTGGGTTTCTGCAACTTCTTACCAGTCACGGTGGTGTAGCGCTCGAACAAGGGTTTGTTCTTCATCACGGCCTCATAGACAGCGTAGGCAGTACCTACGTTCTGGACGATGGCACCAACGTTAACAGGGATAGCGGGAGGTGCAGGCACCTGACGACGGATAACAGCATCAACGAGCTGCTTCTCACCACCCTGAGGATAGCGCTGTTTCAAGGGCACTACCTCAACGTTGTATTCAGTTCCGCCAAATACCTCAGCGGCTTTCTTCGTCAATAGTTCAATGGCGGGCATCTTATTAGTCTCGATACCGATATAACCGGTAGTGACCTTAGCACCCTTCATCAACAGCTCCAGACCAACGAGAATCTCGTCGGCATGTTCCATCATCAGACGGAAGTCGGCAGTGATATAGGGCTCGCACTCTACGGCATTGATAATCACACACTCAGCCTTAGCCGTTGGCGGCGGACAGAGCTTGATGAAAGTGGGGAAACAGGCACCGCCCATACCCACAACACCTGCGGCCTTGATGCGGTTCACAATCTCTTCGGGAGTGAGCTCGGGGTGAGCCTTCACGGTCTCCAACTTATCAGAGCGGTCAATCGACTCTTCCCACTCGTCGCCCTCGACATTGATGATGATAACGGGCTTGCGATAACCGGTAGCATCTATTGCGGTATCAATCTTGAATACCGTACCACTGACTGACGAGAAGATGGGAGCAGAAACGAAACCACCAGCTTCGGCAATCAGCGTACCTACCTTCACCTTATCACCCTTGGCAACAACGGGTTTAGCAGGAGCGCCAATATGCTGGCTGAGTGGGAAGATGGCCTGCTTGGGAAGCGCTGCCACCTGGGTTACAGCGTCGTTCGACAGCTTATTCTCTTCGGGGTGTATACCACCTATGCGGAATGTTCTTACGTTCATAACTTCTTCCTCCTTAGCTTATTTGATGGATATACTTGATTCGGCGTCGAGCATAGCACCACGCGATACGGGAGCGGGCTTCTCAACGGGTTTCTCTTCTACTTGAGGAGCCTCTACGGGCTGGGGAGCTTCCACAGGTTTGGGAGCCTCTGCTTTTGGAGCTTCAACTGGCTTTGGAGCTTCAACTGGCTTTGGAGCCTCTTCCTTTGGAGCTTCCTCCTTGGGTTTCGGAGCTGGCGGAGGTGTGGGGAAACCGACATCATGGATAGCCTTAGTAGGACATACGGCTACGCACTTACGACAGATGCGGCACTTGTTGAAGTCGATGTAAGAAACATTGCCTTCGATAGTGATGGCCTCGAACTTACACTCCTTAGCACACTTGCCACAAGCGATACATGCAGCCTTACAAGCCTTCATGGCTACGGGACCCTTGTCCTTATTGACGCAAGACACAAAGACTCTCCTACCCTTCGGACCCTTCTTGCGGAGCTCGATGATATGACGAGGACATGCCTTGATGCAGGCGCCACACGATGTACACTTGTCTTCATCAACCTCAGGAAGACCCGTTTCGGGGTTCATGTGAATAGCATCGAACTGACAGGCGGCAACACAATCGCCACAACCCAAGCAGCCGAAACCGCAAGCCGTCTCGCCTGCGCCACATGAGTTCATGGCTGCACAGGTGCGCAAGCCACTATACTCGGCAATCTTCGGACGGTTCTCACACGTTCCGTTACAACGAACTACGGCAACCATAGGTTCACCGTTGGCAATGGCCATACCTAACAGGTCGGCCACCTTACCCATCACTTCTGCTCCACCGACAGGACATTTCAGTCCTTCGATACTACCAGCGTCGGCTCCTTTTACTAGAGCATCAGCCAGACCGCCACAACCTGCGAAACCACAACCACCGCAGTTAGCACCAGGTAACTGTTCGGTCACCTGAGCAATGCGTGGATCTTCGTAGACTGCAAACTTCTTGGAGCAGACGAACAGCACCAGGGCCGCTATCAGACCGATAGCACCCAACACTGCTACTGCAATCAAAATGAAATCCATAAATTAACGTTTTATTTGTTTTAGTTTAATATGATTTGTTTGCTATTCTATAGCGAAAGACAACTGCTCGCGAATGCGGTTGCGAAACAGGTAGAGGGCCACATAGTAGGGCAACAGCGCAGCCAATCCGCTCAGCGCGGCGAGAGCCTCATTGCCACTCACTTGCAGAACGATGAACAACACGCTGACCAAAACGACAAAAGGCAGACCGAAGCCTAGCAACAGGGCTCGTGCAGCCACTTCAGTAGAAGCAGTCACTACCACTTGTTGGCCTTTCTTGTAGGCTGCGCTATTTGCGCAGCGTACATCCACCAGTTTCTCTTTCGATTCTGCTGCATTGCAGTGGCTGGCCACCTTACAGGCAGCACAAGCAGAAGTCTGGACAATGCGTACGCTGACGCAATCCCCCACGATATTTTCTACAACCCCCGAATGCTTTATTTTGTTACTCATTAGTTTGTCAAGTAGTTATAACATGTGCAAAGGTAGTACAAAATTTATAAATAATCGCGCACAAGAGCAACTTTTTTTGAAAAAAAGCCGTAAACGTTTGTTTTTTCGATATCTTTTTCTTACTTTTGCAACCATGAAAGCTTCAGAACAAACACTTCAACAAACAGAACGCGCCATCCGCAAGGTGGCCGAGAAATTTCCTTCGACCGAGGAAGCTACTCAGTTGACTGACATTCACGTACGCGTGTTGCAAGAGACTGGCGAGATTCTCATTTTCGATGATGACGATAATGAGATCAACCGTTGTGTCGTGGAGCAATGGATTGACAACAAGGACGACTCTTTCTATCAGGATGTAGCTGCCGTACTGCGCAGAGTGCTGACTAAGATGAAGGACACCATTGAAAAGATGTCTATTCTGAAGCCCTTCTCATTCGTCTTGGAAAATGATGACAAGGAGACTATTGAAGAGCTTTATCTGGTTGATGATGATATCGTCATTCTGGATGACGAACTGATGGCCGACTTGGACAAAGATCTGGATAATTTCCTGGATAAGTTGCTGAAGGACTAAACGCTTTTCGTCCTTCAGTCCCCTATCCTGTTTATCTCACTCTCAACAGGTCGCCAGCCTGAATGACATAGTCAGGCGACAATCTGTTCATTTTGTATAGGTTTTTCAGACGTATACCATAACGTTGCGAGATGATATACATCGACTCACCGGGTTCTACGCGGTGTGGACGGTTCTTGAATTCCTTTGGAGCCTTACGACGCTTCTTCTGTAGCCATATTATCTCACCCTCCTCGAGAGTATCATTCTTATCGCGCTCATTGAATTTGGCCAGTCTGCGGTACGATACATCCACATCGTCAGCGATACGACGGAAAGTATCTCCCCGACGAGCCCTGACATAATAATTGCTGTTGAAGGTAAACACCTGGCGTTGATCAGCGCTCTGGTGCATCTGTTCGATACGCTGTTTGTCAAATCCTTTACCTACATCGTAGCGATGCAGTCCATAGGTCTCAATAATCTCTATCAGACGCGTAGCATACGTCGGACTGGTGGCATATCCACAAGCCTTCAAGCCTTTGGCCCATCCCTTATAGTCAGTACGCTTCAGGTCGAACAATCTACGATATCGGGGACTATTAGTCAGAAACACCGAGTGATCAACATAGCTCTGATAAGCATTGTCGTAGGCTCGGAAACACTCACCCCGCTCATCGTCATCATGATACGACTTACGCCCCGTCCATCCGTTACACTTGATGCCGAAGTGGTTATTTGCCTTGCGAGCCAATTCGCTCTTGCCAGCGCCCGACTCCAGGACACCCTGTGCCAACGTGATGCTGGCGGGGATGCGATACTGCACCATTTGCTGTACGGCTACTTCACCCCACGTAGAAAAATAATCACTATACGACTTGTTCCATTTTATGCTTTGTGCATCAGCAGGAATAAGCGTGATAAACAGCAGAAAAACTGCAAATATGTATCGTTTCATGAATTTTCTTCTGAATTTTGATGCAAAAATAAATAAAAATAATTATATTTGCAACAAAAATCGAAATATTATGGAAGAAATGACCTTAAAAAGCACATTACAGGTGGCTCAGTTGTCTGAACTCTCAGAGACCGACCGTCAATTGATTGATTTGGCCATCGAAGGAACCTCACGTTCATATGCCCCCTACTCTCATTTCCGTGTAGGTGCTGCTCTGATGCTGCAGAATGGCAAGATGTTCATCGGATGCAATCAGGAGAACGCGGCCTTCCCCGCAGGACTCTGTGCTGAACGGTCGGCTATCTTTGCCGCAGGTGCCCAATATCCTGATCAACCCGTAGTCACGTTAGCCATCACTGCACGAAATACAAAGGGAGAACTGATTGACGAACCTGCCAGTCCATGTGGAACCTGTCGTCAGGTCATCATCGAGACAGAGACACGCTTCAAGCATCCCGTAAGAATATTATTGTACGGACGGAAGCACACCTACGTTATCAATGGTATTAAGGAATTGATGCCCCTTTCGTTTACTGAATTTTAGCCATCGCTTTGTCCAACACCTTAACACCTCGTTCCGTGCAAAGTCCACGGAGCGAAACGAGATAGAAGTTGGCAAATAGCTCGCTGAATGAATATTTCTGCCAGAGGTTATACTGATTGATGTATTTGCTCATGGCATCCATTTGCTGCGCTATCAGCACGTGGTTGATGTCTTTGCGGAAGAGTCCCTCGTTCACACCTCGCTGCATAAAGTTAAGGAACTCTTCACGGGAGTTCTCATGCGCCGTACGGATAAACTCCTCAACCTTAGGGTATTTCAGGATGTCTTCATAGAATGTAGGATTGACCTGACGTACCTCATCTACCTTCAACTTATAGGCCTCCAAGATAATGTCTATCACGTGAATGCCTTTCTGTGAGGCAAATTCCGTCAGATGGTCCACACGCTGACAGTTATAAGTCTTGATACCCTCAAAGAGAAGTTCCTCCTTATCCGTATATATCTCATACAGCGTGCGCTTAGAAATAGACAATCCCTGGGCGATATCGTCCATCTTGACAGCACGGATACCATGCTGGATGAAAAGTTCCATCGCTTTCTTCAGGATTTTATCCTTCAAAGCTAAACGATAGCTGTTCGTTTCTCTTATTTCTTGCATAAATATTTGATTTCCGTTGCAAAGATACAAAAAAAACGAAAAAACGACACGATTTACACGAGTTTTTTGTAATTTTGGCGTCGCAAAAGAAATCAAACACGTAATAATACACATCTATGGTAAAAATTTCGAAAGAGGCCGCACTCGAGTATCATGAGGCTGGCCGACCTGGTAAAATCGAAGTAAAGCCCACCAAGGCTTATCGTACCCAAACCGACCTCTCGCTGGCCTACTCGCCAGGAGTAGCCTATCCTTGTCTAGAGATTCAGCAGAATCCTGACGACGCTTATAAATACACCGACAAAGGCAATCTGGTAGCCGTAATCTCAAACGGAACTGCTGTGCTCGGACTGGGCGACATCGGTGCGATGAGCGGTAAGCCCGTCATGGAGGGTAAAGGTCTGTTGTTCAAGATCTATGGTGGCATCGACGTGTTCGATATCGAGGTTAACGAGAAAGATCCTGAGAAGTTCTGCGAGGCTGTCGAAAAGATTGCGCCTACCTTTGGCGGTATCAATCTGGAGGACATCAAGGCCCCAGAGTGTTTCTATATCGAGGAGCGTCTGAAGCGCACACTCGACATTCCGGTTATGCATGACGACCAGCATGGAACAGCAATTATCTCAGCCGCTGGTCTGAAGAATGCGCTGGAAGTAAACGGCAAGGATATCAAGAAAGT
Organism: Prevotella sp.; assembly: GCA_015060535.1. Lineage (GTDB taxonomy): Bacteria > Bacteroidota > Bacteroidia > Bacteroidales > Bacteroidaceae > Prevotella. Next base: position 15,025 of record SUYH01000018.1, on the reverse strand, counting down.
GAAGATTGTAGTCAACGGTGCCGGCGCTGCTGCCATCTCATGTACCAAACTTTATATGGCCATTGGTGCCCAGAAGGAAAATATCGTCATGCTTGACTCAAAGGGTGTTATCTCCACCAGCCGCACCGACCTGAACGAGCAGAAGAAATTCTTCGCCACCAGTCGCACAGATATCCACACTTTAGAAGAGGCCGTCAATGGCGCCGATGTGTTTGTTGGCCTGTCGAAGGGCAACGTGTTGACTAAGGATATGGTCCGTTCAATGGCCAAGGACCCTGTCATCTTCGCGCTGGCTAACCCCGTACCTGAAATCAGCTACGAGGACGCTATGGAGGCTCGTCCCGACACTTTGATGTCCACCGGCCGTACAGACTATCCGAACCAGATCAACAATGTGATCGGCTTCCCCTATATCTTCCGTGGTGCACTTGACGTTCATGCCACAGCCATCAACGAAGAGATGAAACTGGCCGCTGTTCACGCTATTGCCGATTTGGCCAAGCAACCCGTTCCTGATGTGGTGAACGATGTCTATAAGGTGAACAACCTGACCTTCGGTCGCGAATACTTCATCCCCAAGCCCGTCGATCCACGACTCATCACCGAGGTCAGCGCTGCCGTAGCCAAAGCAGCTATTGATAGCGGAGTGGCTCGCCGAAAGATAGACAACTGGGAAGAGTATAAACACTCGCTTTCTATCCTGCTGGGCCAGGAGACTAAGCTTACCCAGAAACTGTATGCCACTGCTGCTGCACATCCACAGCGTGTGGTATTTGCTGAAGCCATCCACCCCACCATGCTGAAAGCTGCTGTCCAGGCCAAGTCAGAAGGTATCTGCGAACCTATCTTGCTGGGTAACGACGAGGCTATCCTGAAGCTCGCCGACAAGCTAGACCTGAACATCGAGGGTATTGAGATTGTCAATCTGCGTCATCCCTCTGAACAGGAACGTCGTGAGCGTTATGCCCACATTCTGACAGAGAAGCGCCAGCGCGAGGGTTATACCTTCCAGGAGGCTAACGACAAGATGTTCGAGCGTAACTATTTCGGTATGATGATGGTCGAGACGGGCGAGGCCGATGCCTTTATAACAGGACTCTACACCAAGTATTCGAACACCGTCAAGGTTGTCAAGGAGGTCATTGGCATCCGTCCGCAATACAAACACTTCGGTGCGATGCATATCATCAACTCTGCCAGAGGCACGCTCTACATTGCCGACACCTTGGTCAACGAGAACCCCGACACCGAGACGCTCATTGATATCGCCACACTGGCCAGCAAGAGCGTGAGGTTTTTCAACGAGAAACCTGTCATCTCTTTGGTCAGCCACTCCAATTTCGGTAGTAACCAGAGCGACGGAGCACAGAAGGTGAAGCGCGCCGTAGAGTATATGCAGGAGCAATATCCCGATCTGCCCATCGACGGTGAGATGCAGATAGGCTTCGCTTTAGACCGCGAGTTGCGCGACGAGCAGTATCCTTTCACCCGTCTTTATGGCAAGGATGTCAACACGCTCGTATTCCCCAACCTCACCTCTGCACGTTCCAGCTATAAGATGCTGCAGATGCTCGATGCCGACGTCGAGATTATCGGTCCTATCCAGATGGGTCTGAACAAGCCCATCCATTTCGTGGACTTCGGAGCTAACGTCCGCGATGTCGTCAACATCGTCGCAGTAGCTGCCATCGACGCCTACGTCGATAAGGTGAAAAAACAAATTGAAGTGGCCGAATGAGCCACTTCTTTTTTTCTACGTCCTTGAAGGGTAGCCCAAGAAAAATCTAGCAAAATATTTGGAGGATATTGGAAATATTTCTATCTTTGCAGAATAAAAACAAATAATGTACGTAAACATATATTATATAACATAAAATGAAACTACCCGTCAAAATTCTGAGCGTCGACGACGAAATGGACCTCGAGCTGCTACTAACCCAGTATTTCCGCAGAAAGATTCGCAAGGGCGAATACGAGTTCTTCTTCGCCCACAACGGCCTTGAGGCCCTAACCATCCTGCTTCAGCAAAAGGATATCAGCATCATTCTTTCGGATATCAATATGCCTGAGATGGATGGACTGACGCTGCTCACCAAGATCAACGAGATGCAAAATCCCGCCATGAAGTGCATCATGGTCAGCGCCTATGGCGATATGGGAAATATCCGCTCTGCCATGAACAATGGAGCTTTCGACTTTGCCACGAAGCCCATTGATTTGGACGACTTGAGCGTGACTATCGAGAAAGCCATCGAACAGATAGACTATATCCAGAAAGCTCAGGAAGAGCACACGCAGTTGGAGTCGCTGAAGACCGATCTGGCCGTTGCCGCAGAGATTCAACAAGCCATTCTGCCCCGTATCTTCCCCCCATTCCCTGAGAATGAACAGGAGTTAGACCTGGCAGCTTTGATGACACCCGCTAAAGACGTCGGTGGCGACTTCTACGACTTCTTCCGCATCGATGATGACCACATCGGCGTGGTGATGGCCGACGTCAGCGGAAAAGGTATTCCTGCTGCTATCTTCATGGCCGTCAGCCGTACGTTAATCCGTACTGTCGGACTGCAAGGCGGAAAGCCAGGCGACTGTCTGGGCAAGTCGAACGAGTTGCTGAGCAAGGAGTCTGTCGACTGCATGTTCGTTACCGTTTTCTACGCCATCTACAACATCAAGACCGGTGAGCTGGAGTATAGTAACGGCGGCCATAACTCACCCTACATCCTAAGAGCTAACGGACGCGTTGAGCAGTTGCCCGTGAGCACTAATTGTATGGTAGGTGCCATTGAAGGTATTACCTTCACCAATGAGAAAGCACAGCTGGGCATTGGCGACACGTTGGTCATGTATACCGATGGTGTGAACGAGGCCACAAATGTGCAGTTTGAGGAATATGGCGACGCCCGTATGGAACAATGTTTGGGCAGGCTGACTGACAAGACCTGTCAGGAAGTCATCGACCAGCAATTGGCTGACGTCAAGGCCTTTGCAGGCGAAGCCCCACAAAGCGACGATATTACCTTGATGGCATTGAAACGCAAGGCATGAGAATATTCGGAAAGACAAGCACACTGATAGCCAGCATTCTCGCTGCAGTCTGTGCCACTGGAGCAATCATGGCCTATATCGCCTATGACAACCAGTCACAGGAAGTAGAAGAGTTGCAAGCCCAAATAGCTATGCTGACCAAGCAGGAGAAGCAATCAGCCGTTATGCAGAGCATCAACGCCCAAATGGAGGAGATAGCGCTGCAAGAACGTCGCGTCAGCGAGGAACAGCGTGATGCAGCCGAGCAACAGACCAAGGTTGCCGAGCAGATGCGTCGCAATGCTGAAGAGGAGCGACAGAACGCCCTTGAAGCTGAGCATCGAGCCTTGGAAGCCTCCGAGATTGCGAAGAGCCAACGTGCTATTGCAGAACAGCAGCGAGCAGAGGCAGAGCATTCCAAGCGGATGGCCGATACGCTAAGTTACATCACGCTAGCCCGCCAATTGGGCAACGTAGCTATTACTCAACACCAGGCAGGCAACCGAGAGATAGCCGATCTGCTGGCCTATGCTGCTTATCTTTATACCGATCGTTACCATAGCGACGTCTATTATCCTACCATCTACCAAGCACTTGAAATGACTAGCCAAAGCAGAAGTCAATGGCACAAGCACAAAGGCACAGTAACAGATATTGCTTTTACAGACGATAGTAAAGACCGTTTCGTGACCAGCAGCTCTTACGGTGAACTGTTGAAGCACAAACTTGTTGGCAAGCAGTTAAAGACGGACACCATCATTTCCAATAGCAACTACGACTTCCGCGATATCTACATTATACGTGGCGAGAAAATCATCTATTGCATTAGCCGTACAGGCCATCTGGTCATCCGTCAGAATAACAAGAACGTCATTCACGAGGTCAGTGGCATCGGTCCGCTGATGGCCATCCAGCCTGCAGGCGAACAGATGTTTATTATCGGTGAACAAGGCATCGCACAGCTGGATACGAAAACCCAGCAGATTACCAGGACGCGGAAGTGGTCTATCAACCCCGTCTTCGTTACCCGCTACGACTATGCCCCTGTCGTCTTCGACAACAAAGGTCGCATGCACGTCGTACGCAGCATGGACAAGATAGAGACCAGCCGACTGCCTGTCAGCGGACAAGTGACAGCCTTTGCCAGCAGTAAGAACACCGGACTGAAAGCCTATGGCATGAAGAATGGTACCATCTATCTCTTCGACGCCAAGGGAAAACGCTATGAGCTCATCAGCCATCGTTCCCAGATATCATTCCTGAAAATCAACGGCTGGCTCCTTTATTCATCAAGTTATGACGGCACGCTGAACCTCTGGATGACCAACACGGCAAAAGTGGAACCTATGAACATTCTGAAGACAGGCAACTGGATTACTTGCTTTACTTTCGACACGCCTAAGCATAACATCTGGTGTGGCGACCAGAAAGGCAACCTAACGGAAGAGTTCATCGCCGTCAACCTCATGGTTGAAAGAATTAAGGGTAAACTAAAGCGCAACCTCACCAAAGAAGAGTGGAACTACTATATAGGACGTAATGTGCCTTACGAGACATTTATTGGAAAGGAGGCCGGAAGATGAAAAAGATACTCCTGATACTTGTTCTGATGGGCCTTCCTGCTCTTTTGTGGTCGCAGGGTATTCCGTTTATCCGCAACTATCCGGCAGCTAAATACAACGCCCACAAGCAGAACTTCGACATTATCACAGGTCCCGACGGAACCGTATATGTCGCTAATTTCGAGGGACTAATCTACTTCGACAATTCCCAATGGCGTATTATCCACACGCCTGGCATCACCCGCATCACCGCCGTTTTCCGTGATTCCAAAGGACGTGTATGGGCAGGAGGCTACAACTACTTGGGTTACGTTACCCCTGACAAGCATGGAATACTGCAATTGGAAACCATCGACGAGAACAATACCATACAAGGTGAGGTGCAATGGATATGGGAGCGTGAAGGCAAGGTATCGTTCCTTGTCAGCGATGGCAAGATCTACGATGTCAAAGACCGCAAGGTAATATGGAACAAGGATGGCACGCTTCCTAAGTCTGGTTTTACTACCCTGGGGACTGAACATCACGTCACCCAGATACAACAACTCGAGAACGGGCTTAGTGCTGTTTCTACCACAGGTGAAGGCCTCTTTATCACCGATCAGTCTGGCGATGTCATCTATAAGATTACTGAGGCTAACGGACTTTGTTCCAACAACGTCACACACATTACTTATAATGGAAACGGAATACTTTGGGGAGCAACCGACAATGGTATCTTTTCTATGGCCATTCCTTCCGTCTACTCCCACTTCACGCCCAACGAGGGATTACGTGGCGAAGTGCTCTCGATAGCCCGCCTGGATGGCGATCTGTATGTAGGCACCCTCAACGGACTCTATCGTATGCAGGGCAACCAGTTCGTACAAGTACACGATATGACATTAGCCTGCTGGCAACTCGTCCAGTACAACGGCAGTCTGCTGGCTGCGACAGCCGATGGTGTCTTTCAGATTCGTCCTACAAGTATCACCCATCTGACCACATCCAATACCACATCGATTATGATCGTTGACGGAGGTTTTTATGCTGGTGAGACGGATGGTGTCTATCGTTACGATTTCAATGGCCATCGCGAACAGATATGCGATGCCGAGCGTGTTACCATGATATTGAAAGACAAGATGGGAACCATCTGGCTGAAGAATCTGTATGGACACATTTGGAAGAGCACAGACCAACAGCATTTCGTCCCACAGACACAAGGTGAGGACAGCGAGATTTCCACGCTTGTTCAATACGATGATGAAGTGTTGACGATAAAAGCCAGCACTCAGGAACCTTTCCCCTACCCGCTTTTCTCCTATCTCGACAGCGACGGATACACCTGGCTGACCAATAGCAAGGGAAAATATCTTTACGCCCTCAAGCACGGATACCGCGAAAAACTGCTCTCCGATATGGTCTATCCCTTAATGGACTATAGTGTGCGAGCCATGTTACGCGAAGGAAAATACCTTTGGATGGGAGGTGACATGGGACTGAACGTGTTGGACTACGCTCAGAAAGACCCTATCAAGAATGTCAAGGCCAAAGTCTATATCCGTTCCGTTACCCTGCTTGGCGACAGCGTACTTTGGGGAGGTTACGGCCAACAGCCCGAGCGGTTAACCGAACTGTCGAGCGACGAGCGCCATATTACCATTCACTACGCCGTAGACTATCCGTCCATGCTGCTCATTCCGCAATACCGCTATCGATTGAACGGAGGCCGTTGGACGGCATGGGATACGGAGACATTTGAAGAGTTTAACAATATGCCCCATGGCGACTACACCTTCGAAGTCCAGTCGCGCGACGCCTATGGCCGTCTGTCGAACATCGCTTCCATCAGCTTCAGCATAGCCCGTCCCTTCTATCTACGGTGGTATATGATTCTGCTCTATGCCGTTCTGCTGGGTGGCATTGTCTATCTCCTGGTACAGTATCGCCTGCACCAACTGGAACGAGAGAAACACCGCCTGGAGAATCTGGTTAAAGAGCGTACTGCAGAAGTCGTCAAGCTGGAGAAGGTGGCTACCGTTGCCAAGCTTACCCAGGGACTGATTGACCGCATCCTGAATCCGCTGAACTATATCAACAACTTTGCCAAGCTCTCCCAGGGACTGGTCAAGGATATCGAAGCCAATGTAGAAGACGAGAAGGAAAACATGGACCCCGAGAACTACGAAGACACGATGGATGTGCTCGACATGTTGGAAGGCAATCTGCAGAAAGTTGGCGAACATGGTGCCAACACCTCCCGTACGCTGAAGGCTATGGAGGAGATTCTGAAGGATCGCTCCGGCGGAATGGTCAAGATGGACTTGAACGCCCTGCTCCGACAAGACCAGGAGATGCTCGAGAAATACTTCGAGAAAGAGATTGCCAAATACCATATCTCCATCAAGTTCAACGTGCCCGAAAGTCCGCTGATGATCAATGGCAATGCTGAGCAGCTGAGCAAGACGATCATGAGTCTGTTGGGCAATGCTGTCTATGCCGTCATCAAGAAGTGCGAGAAAGGAGGCACCTCACCCGAGATTGCTCTGACGCAGACCACCGTTGGCCGTATGGCCGAGATACACATTCACGACAACGGCACAGGTATCAGCGAGAACATTCTGCACAAGATATTCGATCCCTTCTTCACCACGAAGACCACCGGTGAAGCCTCAGGTGTCGGACTCTATCTGAGCAAGGAGATTGCCCAGCATCACGGCGGTGATATCACCGTCCAGTCCGAGAAAGGCGTCTATACTGAATTTACGATTACTATACCAACCCTTTAACACGAAAAGGCTATGGAGAAACAGATAGAGACATTACAACAACAGCTGAAGCAACAGGAAAAGCTGGCATCGCTGGGCTTGCTCAGCGCAGGTATTGCTCATGAGATACAGAACCCGCTGAACTTCGTGATTAACTTCAGCAAGATGTCAGAGAAGCTGCTTAAAGACCTGACGGAAATCGTGGAGGATAACGAGGACAAGCTACCCCAGGAAGACCGTGAAGAGATTGACGACATCGTCAGCGATCTAAAGGAGAACATGAATAAAATCGTGGAGCATGGCGAGCGTGCTATCAGCATTATTCAGGGCATTCTGCTCGTCTCCCGAGGCAAGGAGAACGAGTATCTCCCCACCGATGTCTGCCGGCTGGTCAAGGAGTATGTCCATCTGTCGTATCACGCCATGCGTGCCAACCACAAAGGGTTTAATATCACTATCCGCGAGAACTATCAGGACGCTATTCCTCAGACGATGGCTGTTCCTCAGGACCTGAGCCGTGCCGTATTGAACATCACCAATAACGCCTGCTACACGGTTTGGGAGAAGTCGCAACAGGCTGGTGCTGACTATGTGCCTACGCTCGATGTCAGCGTCACCGCTACCGATAGCACGATTACTATTATCATTGCCGACAACGGCATGGGCATGACCGATGATGTCAAACAGCGCCTGTATGAGAATTTCTTCACCACGAAGCCCGTCGGACAAGGTACCGGACTAGGTATGAGCATTACCCGCGATATTATTGAGACCAAGCACGACGGCCACCTCACCTTCGAATCAGAGGCCGGCCAAGGCACCCGTTTCATCATCGAAATACCTATCAAGAAAAAATGAGAAAGATAATATATTCCCTCCTCTTCTGCGGCCTCGCCCTGAGTGCTTCGGCACAAGACACCGAAGGACAGCAGATTGGCGTATACCAACAAGCAGAGGATGACTATGATATCGGACGTATCGACACGGCCCGTGTTCAGCTGCTCAATAATATTCAATATTTCAAGGGTAATGTCCTGCAAAGCGCCTACCGTCTGTTGGCCTTATGCGATATCGCTTCCGACAACGACACGGAGGCTGAGCGATATGTCAAGCAATTGCTGGACGAGAATCCCTATTACAGTACCACACTCAACGACCCGCCCCGCTTCATCGATATGGTGGAGCGTATCAGGTCAGGACGAACGGCAACCATCACGACAGCTTCCAGCCAGTCTGAGACGCTGAACGAGGTACCTGTGCCTACCGTATTGATTACGGAGGAGATGATTCGCAACTGCGGTGGCCGCAACCTGCAGGAAGTGTTGGCAGCCTATGTGCCTGGCATGCATATCGTCGATGGCAACGATGACATCAATATCGCCATGCGCGGCATCTACAGCAACGGTCAGGAGAAGATTCTCATCATGCTCAACGGTCACAGGCTGAACAGCTATGCCACCAATATCGCCGCTCCCGACTTCAGCATCTCGCTTGAAAAGTTGAAGCAGATAGAGGTGTTGCGCGGACCGGCTTCGTCACTTTATGGCGGTGTGGCACTTACAGCTGTTGTCAACCTCATCACCAAGCAGGGAGCTGACGTTGACGGCATCCAGGTAAAAGGTGCATACGGCAACTACGGTCAAGCTCATGGCAACATGTTGTTCGGCAAGCGTTATTTCGACCTCGACCTCTTGGTATGGGGTACTATACACCATGCCTCTGGCGAAAAGATGAATATTGAGCCGGAAGAAGACATCTACAATCATCGTACAACTGAAGTAGTAGTAGGGCGTATTGGCAAAAAACCATCCTACGACTTCGGAATCCAAATGAAATGGAAAGACTTGCAGTTCCTCTACGACACCCATTTCTCACAGATTGTAGCCCCCCTCACCATGAGTACCTTGGCTAAACCGTATCTCTACGATGACTATAAGACATACAACGGCATCAAGCCCAGCTTCGCCACCAAGTCGCATCATGCTGACCTCAGCTATCAGCGTAGTTTTGGCAAACTGAATCTGACGGGACGTCTGACATACGACAATAGCGACCTGACCCACTATCAGGTGATTTCCGAATATGAGTTTTCTGATTTCGGTCACTATCTTACTGACAACCCTTCCATTCTGGCTATCTTCGCACAAGACGGACTCTCCCGATACATCAACGGACAGGAACAGAACTACGGCGTCCAGCTGAAGGGTGATATCAGCTATATCAACACCAAAAGTCATAAGGGGTCACTCGCCTTCGGTGCTGAATTCAGTCACTTCCAGCTCGACGACGTACGCTATATGCTGGGCTACAACTATACCAGTTCCATCCCTGAAATATATAAGATATCAGAACTGGGCAAGGGCAATGAGAACAGCTACAATGCCTTCCTGCAGCTGAAGCACCAGTGGGGACCAGTGATTTTCAATGCCGGTCTGCGCTATGACCATAAGAATCGAGGCTCCGCCAGCAATATCAACGAGTTCTCGCCTCGTGTGGCGCTCATTTTCCTACAGCCCAAGTGGAATGTAAAGCTGAGCTATTCGAAGTCGTTTGTCGATGCGCCCTATCTCTACCGCAAGACCAACAGTTTCCTCATGACTTTCCAGTCAAACACAGATAACATCGACGAAGACCTGATGGCAGAGTCGCTCCATTCCTATCAGCTCACTTTTGCCGGCAATGAATGGATTCCAGGTCTGAACTTCGAGGTCAACGGATTCTACAACCGTGCGAAGAATATCATCATGACTCATATCATCGAATACCTTAACGAAGGAAACAACGAGGCTATGGGTGTCGAACTGATGGCCAACTATCGTCTACGCCGTTTTACTGCCGACTTTAACATGTCATGGATTCACACCATGAAAAACAACGTCTTGGCGCGTGATATTAACACCAATAATAACACCCCTAAACTGATGTCCAATCTCGTGTTGGGATGGCAGGCCACCAAACAGCTCAAACTGCATTCACACCTCGGCTTCATGGGCAAACAGGAGACCTATAATACCGATGTCGTACAGATTATTGCCGCTAACAAGTTCTATAACACTTACCTGTATTATGTGGATATAGGTGATATGGAAGAGGCTCAAGGCTGGTATGAATTGTATGAAATGGCCAACAGTCGTATTGTTTATGCACGAGACCTCGATGCTCGCGCGATACTCGACTTGGGTGCTGAATATCAGTTGGGCAAGATCACTTTAGGTGTTGACATCCACAACCTGTTCGATACTCACGGCAACCTGAGCGGCATGAACGCCAAGCGCGTACCGCAGAAAGGGCGCTGGTTCACCTTCAGCGTGGCCTACAAATTTTAAGGAAAAGGAGCCCTAAAAGCTCCTTTTTTTATTTAGATAGCACAAAAATAGCAGTTTTTTGCAAGATTTTGCTATCTAGACTTTGCAATTTGGGGATTTATTCGTACCTTTGTGGCTGTTTTAAAACAAATCGATACTGATGGAGGCTTTTTTCCGTACACATCGTTACTTGGTCGAGCATACAAATGCACCAGTACGTCGCACCCTGATGGATGAGATCGACTGGAGCGACCGTATGATTGGCATCAAGGGTACTCGTGGTGTCGGAAAGACCACTTTCCTCCTGCAGTACGCCAAGGAGCATTTTGACATCAACGACCGCCAGTGTCTGTATGTCAACATGAACAATTTCTATTTTCAGGGTCGCGGTATAGCCGATTTTGCTGGCGAGTTCTGTCGTCATGGCGGTCGTGTGCTGCTCATCGACCAGGTGTTCAAGCAGCCCGACTGGTCTCAGGAGCTCCGTCTCTGTTATGACCGTTACCCTTATCTGAAGATTGTTTTCACAGGATCCAGCGTGATGCGTCTGAAAGACGAGAACCCCGAGCTGAACGGCATAGTCAAGTCGTACAACCTGCGTGGCTTCTCTTTCCGCGAGTTCATCAATCTGATGACGGACAACGACTTCCAGCCCTACACGCTCGAAGACATCGTGACCAACCATGAGCGAATCGTCAAGCAGATTCTGCCCAAGGTGTCGCCCAACCGTTATTTCCAGGATTACATCCACCATGGCTTCTACCCCTTCTTCCAGGAGCATCGCAACTATAGCGAGAATCTGCTGAAGACCATGAATATGATGACCGAGGTGGACATCCTGCTCATCAAGCAGATTGAGCTGAAGTATCTCACCAAGATTAAGAAGCTCTTCTACATGCTGGCTGCAGAGGGTCCCAAGGCACCCAACGTGTCGAAACTGGCCAACGATATTGAGACCAGCCGTGCTACCGTGATGAACTATATCAAGTATCTCACTGATGCCCGTCTGCTCAATATGATCTATCCCGTGGGTGAAGAGTTTCCCAAGAAACCTTCAAAGATCATGCTTCACAACTCCAACCTGCTCTACGCCATCTATCCGCTGCGTGTCGAGAAGCAGGACGCGATGGAGACTTTCTTCGTCAATTCGCTTTGGAAAGACCATAAGGTCAACCAGCAGGGGCGCGAATCCTTCTATCTGGTCGACGGTCATCAGAAGTTCCGCGTATGCGATGCGATGTCACATAATAAAGTAAGGTACGCGCCCGATACGATATATGTAAGGTATAACACCGAGATCGGTCGCGAAAACCAGATACCTCTGTGGCTTTTAGGATTCTTATACTAAACAAATATTTTCATTCATTTAATATTTTATCTATTAAAAAAATGGCTAAAGAAAAGAAATTTATCACCTGTGATGGTAACGAGGCTGCGGCTCACGTGAGCTACATGTTCTCTGAGGTAGCTGCTATCTACCCCATCACCCCGTCTTCGCCTATGGCGGAGCATGTTGACGAGTGGGCTGCCCGTGGTCGTAAGAACCTGTGGGGTCAGACCGTCAGTGTTCAGGAAATGCAGTCAGAGGCTGGTGCTGCCGGTGCCGTTCACGGTTCACTGCAGGCTGGTGCTCTCACCACCACCTTCACTGCTTCTCAGGGTCTGCTGCTGATGATTCCTAACATGTACAAGATTGCCGGTGAGCTCATCCCATGCGTATTCGACGTTTCTGCCCGTACGCTGGCTTCTCACTCTCTCTGTATCTTCGGTGATCACCAGGACGTGATGGCTTGCCGTCAGACTGGTTTCGCTATGCTCTGCGAGGGCTCTGTACAGGAGGTTATGGATATGACAGCTGCTGCTCACCTGGCATCTCTGGAGACTTGCGTTCCCTTCGTTAACTTCTTCGATGGTTTCCGCACCTCTCACGAGTATCACAAGATTGAGCTCCTGGATCAGGAGGATGTTCGTCCTCTCGTTAAGGAAGAGTACATCAAGCGTTTCCGCGATCGTGCTATGTCTCCTGAGCGTCCTATCACTCGCGGTACCGCTGAGAACCCCGAGACATTCTTCACACACCGCGAGGCCTGCAACCCCTACTACGATGCAGTTCCCGAGGTTGTTGAGAAGTATCTGGGCGAGCTCTCTAAGATCACCGGTCGTGAGTATCACCTCTTCTCATACTATGGAGCCGAGGATGCTGACCGCATGATTATCCTGATGGGTTCTGCTACCGATGCTGCCCGCGAGGCTATCGACTACCTGAACGCCAACGGCCAGAAGGTAGGTATGATCAGCGTACACCTCTATCGTCCATTCTCAGTGAAGCACCTGCTGGCTGCTGTTCCCAAGACTGTTAAGAAGATTGCTGTTCTTGACCGTACGAAGGAGCCCGGTGCAAACGGCGAGCCTCTGTACCTCGACGTGAAGGACGCCTTCTACGAGGTAGAAAATCGTCCACTCATCGTTGGTGGCCGCTATGGTCTCGGTTCTCACGACACTACCCCAGCCCAGATCATCAGCGTGTTCAACAACCTCGCTATGCCCGAGCCCAAGAACCACTTCACGATTGGTATCGTAGACGACGTGACCTTCACCTCTCTGCCTGAGGTTCCTGAGATTGCTCTCGGTGGTGCTGGCATGTTCCAGGCTAAGTTCTATGGTCTGGGTGCTGATGGTACCGTAGGTGCTAACAAGAATAGCGTAAAAATTATTGGTGACAACACCGACAAGTACTGCCAGGCTTACTTCTCTTACGACTCTAAGAAGTCGGGAGGTTTCACCTGCTCTCACCTGCGTTTCGGTGATACTCCTATCCGCTCTACCTATCTGGTAACCACACCTAACTTCGTGGCTTGTCACGTTCAGGCTTACCTCCACATGTACGATGTTACACGTGGTCTGCAGAAGAACGGTACATTCCTGCTGAACACCATCTTCGACGATGCTGAGCTGGAGAAGTTCATGCCTAACAAGGTAAAGCGCTACTTCGCTCAGAACAACATCACCGTATATACCATCAACGCTACCAAGATTGCACAGGAGATTGGTCTGGGCAACCGCACCAACACCATCCTGCAGTCAGCTTTCTTCCGCATCACTGAGGTGATTCCCGTAGAGCTGGCTGTTGAGAAGATGAAGGCTGCAGCCTTGAAGTCTTACGGTGCCAAGGGTCAGGACGTGGTTGACAAGAACTACGCTGCTATCGACCGTGGTGGTGAGTACAAGAAGTTTGAGGTGAAGCCCGAGTGGGCTAACCTGCCCGACGATGCTGAGAAGGCTGACAACGCTCCCGCATTCGTTAAGGAGCTCGTTCGTCCTATCAACGCTCAGGCCGGCGACCTGCTGAAGGTTTCTGACTTCGTGAAGCACGGCACCGTTGACGGTTCTTGGGAGGTCGGTACTGCCGCTTACGAGAAGCGTGGTGTAGAGGCCTTCGTTCCTATGTGGAACAAGGACAACTGTATCCAGTGTAACCAGTGTGCATATATCTGTCCTCACGCAGCTATCCGTCCGTTCGTTCTGACCGACGAGGAACTGGCTGGCTTCGACGGCCTGGAGACTCTCGAGATGAAGGCTCCTGCTGCTATGAAGGGCATGCACTTCGTCATCGAGCCTTCTGTACTCGACTGTCTGGGTTGCGGCAACTGCGCCGACATCTGCCCGGGCAACCCGAAGACTGGCAAGGCCCTCACGATGGTTCCGTTCAACCCCGATGCAGCCGACATGAAGAAGATGGCTGCCGACTGGGACAAGCTGGTTAAGGTTCCCAGCAAGCAGGATCTCGTAGACATCAAGAGCAACGTGAAGAACTCTCAGTTCGCTCAGCCTCTGTTCGAGTTCTCTGGCGCTTGCTCTGGTTGCGGTGAGACTCCATACGTGAAGCTGATTTCTCAGTTGTTCGGTGACCGTCAGATGATTGCCAACGCTACAGGTTGTTCTTCTATCTACTCTGCTTCTATTCCTTCTACTCCTTATACTAAGAACGAGAAGGGTCAGGGTCCATGCTTCAACAACTCACTGTTCGAGGACTTCTGCGAGTTCGGTCTCGGTATGGCTCTGGGTAACAAGAAGATGAAGGAGCGCGTGGCTAAGCTGCTGCAGGAGATGATCGACGGCAACGCCAGCGACGAGTACAAGGCTCTCGCTCAGGAGTGGATTGCCAACAAGGACGACGCTGAGAAGACCAAGGAGATTGCTCCGAAGCTTCGCAAGTGCATCGCTGAGAGCGCTGCAAAGGGCTGTCCTACCTGCAAGGAGCTCCAGACGCTCGACCACTATCTCGTAAAGCGCAGCCAGTGGATTATCGGTGGTGACGGTGCTTCTTACGATATCGGTTACGGTGGTCTCGACCACGTGATTGCTTCTGGTGAGGACGTTA
>SUYH01000017.1 GCA_015060535.1 Prevotella sp. | reverse complement strand
ATCTGCTTGGCAGCAGCGATACCAGCGTTGATGTTGGCCTCGGCTGTCTGAGCACCCATCTTCTTAGGAGTAGAGAAGTAGCGACCTTCGAACTTCTGGAACTCGTCGTTGGCATCGGGCATGATGTCGGTGACGAACTTCAGGTCGTCGCGCTCTGCCATCAGCTTGATCAGCTCAGGCTCGTTGATGACTTCCTTGCGGGCTGTGTTCACCAGCACGCCACCCTTCTTCATCTTGCCAACCAGGGCGTAGTTGATGCTCTGCTTGGTCTCAGGAGTAGCGGGGATGTGGAGTGATACGATGTCGCAGGTCTCGAAGAGGGCGTCCTGATTGGCTACGGCATGAACACCAGCCTTCTCGATGACCTCTGCAGGGCAGAATGCATCGTAGGCGTAAACCTCCATGCCAAAGCCCTTGGCGATGCGAGCCACGTTGCGGCCTACATTACCGAAAGCGAGGATACCCAGCTTCTTGCCGAGCAGCTCAGAGCCGCTCTTGCCATTGTAGAAACCACGAACGGCCATGACGAGCAGACCGAATACGAGCTCGGCTACGGCATTGGCGTTCTGACCAGGGGTGTTCTCAGCGACTACGTTGTGGGCGGTAGCAGCAGCGAGGTCGATGTTGTCGTAACCAGCACCTGCGCGAACCACAATCTTCAGCTGCTTAGCAGCGTCGAGTACCTCAGCGTCGACCTTATCACTGCGGATGATCAGCGCGTCAGCGTCCTTCACTGCGTCGAGGAGCTGTGCCTTCTCAGTATATTTCTCGAGCAGCACCAGCTCATTGCCGGCTGCCTCTACTTCCTTGCGAATGCCTTCAACAGCAGCGGCTGCGAAAGGTTTCTCTGTTGCAACTAATACTTTCATTTTATTCATTGAACATTGAACATTGACCATTGACCATTATTTCTCTGCGACAACCTTAGTCGTTTTAATAATTTTGGTCAGAGTTGCTGCGATTTTGCCACAATCATTGTACATAGATTCAAATTGCTTATCATCCAAATAGTCCGACTCATGGAGCAACTCCAGCCAATATTCAGTTTCATTTGCTTCCTTTAGAGCAATATTTAATTTGTTAATAAAATCCATTCGACTTTGAGCATTGACACTTTCACGAATATTAGCTCCAATACTTGTACCGCTTCTCAGCACTTGCTTTGACAGGACATAAACCTGTTTTTCTTCTCTCAGATAATTATATAACCTAATGATCCGAAGAGCGAAAGCTTTACTGTCAATCAGCACTTGATTGTCTGCCTTCATAATGGTCAATGTTCAATGGTCAATGGTCAATGATTAGCCTCAAATTCCTTCATGCATGCTACGAGGGCGTTGCAGCCTTCGATGGTCTGGGCGTTGTAGCAGGAAGCGCGGAAACCACCTACTGAACGGTGACCCTTCACGCCAACCATGCCCTTCGAAGTAGCGAAGTCGAGGAAGTCCTTCTCCAGCTCCTTGTACTCGTCGGCCATCACGAAGCAGAGGTTCATTACTGAACGGTCCTCAACGTTGGCAGTACCACGGAACATCTTGTTGCGGTCGATCTCGCCATAAACGATCTCGGCACGCTGCTGAGCCAGCTTGTCCATAGCCTCTACGCCACCATTGCGCTTGATCCAGCGGAGGGTCTCAAGAGCACTGTAGATGGGCACTACAGGAGGTGTGTTGAACATCGAGCCCTTCTCGACGTGAGTGCGATAGTCGAGCATGGTAGGAATCTCGCGAGGAGCACGGCCCAGAGCGTCGTCCTTCACGATGACGATGGTCACACCAGCCATAGCCAGGTTCTTCTGAGCACCAGCGTAGATGGCATCGTACTTAGCAACGTCGATAGGACGAGAGAAGATGTCAGACGACATATCGGCAATCAGACGAACAGGAACGTCGAGGTCCTTGCGGATCTCAGTACCGTAGATGGTGTTGTTGGTGGTGATGTGCAGATAGTCGCAGTCGGCAGGAACGCTCCAATCCTTGGGGATGAAGGTATAGTTGGCATCAGCTGAAGAAGCCACCTCTACTACCTCACCAAACAACTTAGCTTCCTTCATGGCTTTCTTAGCCCAAACACCAGTGTTCAGGTAGGCAGCCTTCTTGATCAGGAAATTGTAGGGAATCATACAGAACTCCAGAGAAGCACCACCACCGAGGAAGATAACAGAGTAACCCTCAGGAATGGAAAGCAACTCCTTGACGAGTGCTACAGCCTCGTCGACAACGGGCTGGAAGTCCTTAGCACGGTGGCTGATCTCCATCAGAGAGAGACCAGAACCATTGAAATCAAGACACTGTTGAGCGGTCTTCTCAATCACTTCGCGGGGAAGCATCGAGGGACCGGCGTTAAAGTTGTACTTCTTCATTTTGATGTTATTTTAATAATGTGTATATGTTCTTGTTCGTTTAAAACGCTGCGAAGTTACACTTTTTATTTGAATTGGGCAAATAATTCGTGCAATAATTCAGTATTTTGATGGTTTTTCTTTCTTTTTGTCAAGTCGGTGTTGCAAAATCATCGCACGGGTTCAATCACCGTTTTGATGCCCTTGATTTTCTCGCCCTGAGTCAGTTGCAGCACCTGTTTCAGTTTCTCGCGACGGATGGCGACGTAGGCATAGCGGTCCTTGACGTCGATGCGACCAATCTCGTCGGTAGTCAGACCTCCCTTCTTGCAGAGGAATCCCACGATGTCGCCCTTGGATATCTTGTCCTTCTTGCCCTTGCCGAGGTAGAGGGTGGCCATTTTGGGGAGGGCTGGTTCCGTAGGTTGAGGAAATACCTCAGCGTACGGGACGGCTTCGCCTTCGACGTAGGAGGGGATGGCCTCGCCTGCGCTGAGGATGAAGAAGGTGCGGCCTGTGGCGTCCCAACGGGCAGTACGGCCCACGCGATGGATATAGCCCTCCTGGCTCTCAGGCAGGTGGTAGTGGATGATGTTCTGGATGTTGGGGATATCGAGGCCACGCGAAGCTAAGTCGGTGGCTACGAGTACGTTGGCTGAGCCGTTAGAGAAACGGTAGAGCTGGTCTTCGCGCTGGCGCTGGTCCAGTCCGCCATGGAAACTGCTGATGGTGAACCCTTCCTCCTTCAGATAGTCGCTGACACGCTCCACCGCATTGCGATAGTTCAGGAACACGATGGTGCTCTCGTCGCCAAAGCCCAACAGCAACTGACGTAGTGTAGACAACTTGTCCTTCTCAGGGCTGTGCACCTCGTACAGGGTGACGCGCTCAGAGGTCTGCTGCTCTTCAGACAGGAAGTCGATGAGCGTGCCCTTCTTCGACATGTTGACGAACTGGGGTATCTCCTCGGCATTGGTGGCAGAGAGCAGGACGCGACGCTGCAATCCCGGCAGCGACTTGAGCAGCTTCTGCATCTCGGCCTGGAAGCCCATCTCGAGACACTTGTCGAACTCGTCGATGATGAGGTAACGGATGGCGTAGGGCGAGATGTTCTGCTTGTCCAAATGGTCGTTCAGACGACCTGGGGTGCCAAACACGATATGGGGCTTGACGTCCTTCAGCTGACGGTGCTCGTCCATCGTAGGACGTCCGCCATAGCAGGCCATGGAGCGCAGTCCGCAACCCATGTCCTTCAGCACGGTGTCTGACTGGAGCGCCAACTCGCGACCCGGAGTCACCACGAGAGCTTGCACCTCGTCGCTATCAGCGCTGACGAGCTGAACCAAGGGGAGCAGATAGGCCAGCGTCTTGCCCGATCCGGTAGGGGAGAGTAAAACAACATCACCGTCGGAGCCCAGCAGGGCTTCAGCGGCGTGTTGCTGCATTTCATTGAGTTCGGTAATGCGGAGCTTATTCAGAATCTTCTGGATATCCATTCCTCTAAACTCTCATCATTCTTATTTCTTCTCTTCTTTTTTCTCTGCTTCTACCTTCAGCGTAGACTTGTAGTGCTTGTTCAGACCGTTGATGACATCGTTGGTGATGTCGTAGCGCTTGTTGGCATAGAGGATGTTGTCGCCCTGCTTGGTCAGAATCAGGTCGTACTTCTTGTCCTTGTTGTAGGCAGCGAGGAAGTGCTGCAGCGAGTCGCGCAGGCCTTCGTTATACTTGGCAGTCTCGTTGCCCAGCTCGTTCTCCAGACGGGCCTGCAGCTCCTGCAAGCTCTGCTGCTGGCGCTGGATGGCAGCCTGCTGGCTCTCAGCCTGCTCACGACTGGTGAATCCGTTGTTGTTCAGCTTCTGCTGGAAGTTAGCCATAGCGCTCTGCAGGGCCTGTCCCTTCTGGTTCAGGGTGTTGCGGGCGTTGTTGCTCTTCTTCTGCAGGATGAGGGTGAACTCCTTGCAGAACTCATACTGCGTCATCAGCGAGTCAACCTCAACATAAGCGATTTTCACTCCACCTGTGGCATTGTCTGTTGCGGCAGGCTGTTCGTCCATCTTAGGACTTGCGTTGTTGCACGATGCCAGAGCTACCAAGGCAGCAGCGGCCATAAACATGTACTTTTTCATTGTTTTTTGATTTCTAATTTTATTTCGATATTTCGATTTTCTTGTTATTTCGATTTTTCATTGACGGCAAAACGGCTCTTACGACGCATCTCGCGGTCCTGATCCATGACGCAATGGATACCACGCTCCTTCATGGCTTTGCTGTCGTGAATATGCTGCGAACTGAAGGCTCCATTCTTGCGAAAAATCAGTTTCACGCAGAAAAAAGCCATGCCTATAGCAATTATTAACGTGCTTAATAGCAATATTTCCGTCATAAATGATTAATTTTGCGGTGCAAAGGTAAACAATAAATTGTGAAAACCAATCAATTAAACATTAATTAATGAATAAAAGTGAGTTAAAACCTGCTGTTGTCTTCGAGCAGTTTGCGAAGATTAACCAGATTCCACGCCCTTCGAAGCGTGAAGAGAAGATGATTGAGTACTTGAAATCATGGGGCGAGAGCCACGGATTGGACACCAAGGTTGACGAGACGGGTAATGTCATCATCCGCAAGCCAGCCACCAAGGGTATGGAGAACCGCAAGACGGTCATCCTCCAGAGCCACATGGACATGGTGTGCGACAAGCTGGTGGACTATGAGATTGATTTCGACCATGACCCCATCAAGACCTATATCGATGGCGAGTGGCTGACAGCCGAGGGTACCACGCTGGGTGCCGACGACGGCATAGGATGTGCTATGGAGCTGGCGCTGCTGGAGTCGGACGATATCGAGCACGGACCCATCGAGTGCGTTTTTACACGTGATGAGGAGACAGGACTGACGGGTGCCGAGGGTATGAAGGCCGGATTTATGACGGGCGACTACCTGATCAACCTCGACTCAGAGGACGAGGGCGAGATTTTCGTATCATGTGCTGGTGGTCGTAACACGACGGCTAAGTTCAAATTCCAACGTACGGAGGTGCCTGCAGGCTACTTCTTCCTGCGCGCACAGCTGAAGGGCCTGGTGGGTGGTCACTCTGGCGACGACATCAACAAGCAGCGTGCCAACGCCATCAAACTGCTGGGTCGATTCCTCTTTGCCGAGATGCAGAAGTATGAGGGAGTGCGTCTGGCCCAATTCAACTCAGGCAAGATGCACAACGCCATTCCTCGTGATGGTATGTTCGTCATAGCCGTGCCCAACGACCTGAAGGAGAACATCAAGGCCGACTGGAACGTCTTCGCCTCGGATGTCGAGGAGGAGTTCCACGTGACAGACACGCAGATGGTATGGACGATGGAGTCGACGGAGGCAGAGCCCGTCATCGAGGCTCAGGTGGCTCGCAACTTCGTCTATGCGCTGCAGGCTGTCGACAATGGTATCTACGCCATCTGCCAGGACCCTGCCTTGAACGGTATGGTAGAGACGTCGAGCAATATTGCCAGCATCGAGACGAAGGAGACCGAGATCAACATCGTATCGTCGCAGCGCTCGAACGTGATGTCGAACCTGGACAATATGTGTGCCACGATTGGTGCTTGCTTCACGCTGGCTGGTGCTGAGGTGAAACACTCTGACGGCTATCCTGCCTGGAAGATGCGTCAGAACAGCGAACTGCAGAAGATTGTCATCGAGTCGTACAAGAAGCTGTTCCATAAAGACCCCATCGTACGTGGCATCCATGCCGGACTGGAGTGTGGCCTCTTCTCAGAGCGCTATCCCAACCTGGATATGGTCAGCTTCGGACCCACGCTGCGCTTCGTGCATACCCCTGAGGAGCGTCTGCACATACCCACCGTACAGATGGTGTGGGACCACTTGATTGATGTACTGAAGAATATTCCTCATGCATAAATATATTATAATAGGTATAGCCCTGTTGCTGTTGGCCTCGTGCGGACAGCAACAGCGCGCTAAATCTGTGGTCAAAGACTTCGTGCAGGAGCAGTTGCATGAAGACGTCAGCTATCTCGATTTCGCTGATGTCGACTCCACCCATGTGCTGAGCGACTCCATTATCCAGGCGATGCGCAGCAGGGCAGGGAAGAGCATCCAGTATCAGAACTACCAGGGCAAGACGCTGATGCATATCCGTGTGAAATACCTGTTGGACAAGGATACGTGTAGCGCTACGTTCTATCTGGATAAGGAGATGACGGGTGTGGTAGCCTTCAAACGGAATTGACGGTGGAAGGCTGGCTAGTGCCAGTGTTGCAGATTCTTACTGATGAGCTCGTCGTACTTGTAGATGTCTGGGTAGGTCTCAAGAGCCCCCGTCTCAGGATTGGGGTAGACCGTGTAATAAAGGACATAGACAGGGACGGCAGGTGATACCTTCATATAGCTGAGCAGCCGATGGGGCTTGGGATCGTCGGCATGCTCCTCTATCCAGTCGTGGCCTCGCTGCGACTCAGGGGGCATGTCTATCGAGATGCGCAGACGGTCGAGATCCCACTCGGTAGCTTCTGGCAACAGGAACTGAGCCAGTTGGAAAGGTTTCTGGACGCGCATGCAGCCATGAGAGAGGGTGCGGCGCTCGCGACTGAAGACCCCGCGATTGTTGGTGTCGTGGAGATAGATGTCAAACTTGTTGGGGAAGCGGAAAATGATGCGACCCAGCGAGTTGTGTGCTCCTCCACTCTGTCCGATACGCAGCTGACCAGAGCGCATCTGGTCGGCAGACACTCGAACAGGATTCAGCGTGTCGCCTGATTTGCGGTCTACGATATAGTAGTGGTTGCGCGCAAAATAGGCTGAGTCGTGCTCATGGCGCGTGATATCTTTCTTGATGATGCTCATGGGGATGAGCCAGTCAGGATTGATCTGCATGTAACGAATCTCGCTGTGCACCATGGGCGTCTTGGTGGCTGTGGCACCACAGACGATGCGCATGTTGAGCACGGAGTCGCGACCAATGGCCCATAGCTGCTGGGCAGGCAGGTTGACCTCCACGCGAGGAATCTCTGTAGGCTGCTTTATCTGCCAACGACAACGCTCCATATTCACCAACAAGCGACGACGGGCCTTGGCATCTGTCGTCGAGGCCAGCTCACGCTGCAGGGTGGCATAGAGGGGGTTGGAAGGCTCTGAGGACTGCAGATAAAACATGCGTTCGTCAGACTGCAGGGCTTCGAGTGATACTTTGTAGTTGGGGGCTTCCACCTCGTAGTCGAACAGCTGGGCATGTCCTGTGCTGTCGTCACGCATAAAAGTGTTGTTGAGCAACTTGTCAGGACGCACAAAACCATAGCGCTGATGGGTGGAATAGAGCATGAAGGCTTTGGAGAGATGATAGTCGAGACGAGGCAGCACGTCGTTGATATCGACACCTAGCGAGTCGAACGACAGCTCGTGGACCATCTGGAGGTCGGCAGCAATCTGGGGCACGAAGAAGGCTGTGGTATCCATGCCGTTGGCAGGCAGCGCCTGGCGCAGGTGAGCCAGCAGCTGGTCGGCATCTTCGCTCACTCCCATGCGGGTGTACCAGAGCGGGTGCTCGGTAGCGCGATCCACGTCGCCATAGTACTCCTTGAGCGTGCTGATAGCCATCCAGCGTGAGGTGTCGCTGTCAATCAATTGGCGCAACGACTGTTGTAGCTTGCTGTCGTCAAGCACCTCGACATAAGGACCAAAGGCCGACTGTTCGCCTTCACGACTGGAATGACAGGCCATAAGCAGTAGGAGGCACCCCAGTAGGCTAATCGTATGGAATAGGCGGATTGGCTGTCTCATGGCTTAATCAGATTCTGGATACTTGCTTGACGCCCTTGACGGTGCGCAACTTCTTGATAAGACCTTCCAGACGCGTATTGTCGTCGATCATGACTTCCAAATTACCACTGAACAGTCCGTCGTGCGAGTCGATGTTGATGCTGCGCAGGATGAGCTTCTCGTCCTTGGAGATGATGCTGGTCAGATTGTTCACAATGCCGATATCGTCGTTGCCAATGATGCGCAGGGTGATGGCATACTGCGATGAGCCCTTGCCACTCCAGCGGGCCTTGACGACGCGATAGCCAAAGCGCTTCTTCAGCTCTGGGGCATTGGGACAGTCCTCGCGATGGATCTTGATGCCTCCGCTGACGGTGACGAAGCCAAACACCTGGTCGCCATAGATGGGCTGACAGCAACGGGCCAGCTGATAGTCGACACCCTTCAGGTTGCGGTCGATGACCAGCACGTCGTCGTCCATGCGTGGATTGCTGGGCAGACGACTCTCGTCCAACACGAAGTCGGCAGCGGTATGGGCTACGTTGTTGCCTGTCACAGGACCATCGCCCTGTTGCAGTTCAACGTATTTATCGATGACCTGGTTGACATCCTGTTCGCCTGATGCCACCTGACGGTAGAAGTCGCTGACCTCCTTGAATCCCAGCTTGCGGATCAGCACCTGCATGATGCTGTCGTCTATCTCCAGCTTGCGGTTCTTGAACTTACGCTCAAGCATCTCCTTGGCGAAGAGACCTTCCTTGACCTGCGTCTCCTTCAGTGCCAGACGAATCTTCGACTTGGCACGCGAGGTCTTGACGATGTTCAGCCAGTCTTGCTTGGGCTTCTGGTTGGTGGCGGTCATGATCTCCACCTGGTCGCCACTCTGCAACTGCTGACGAAGTGTCACCACCTTGTTGTTGATGCGCGCTCCCACACAGCTGTTGCCTATCTTCGAATGGATATGATAGGCGAAATCGAGCACGGTGGCACCCTTGGGAAACTTATACAGGTCGCCCTTGGGGGTGAAGACGAAGACCTCGTCTTCATACAGGTCCATCTTAAACTGCGCCATAGCCTCCAGACCATCGCTGGTCTCCAGCATGGAACGGATATTGGTCAGCCAGTCGTCCAATCCAGAATCGCTCTTCACGCCTTTATAGCGCCAATGGGCTGCCACACCACGCTCAGCCACCTCGTCCATGCGCTCCGTACGAATCTGTACCTCGACCCATTTCTGCTCAGGACCTAAAACGGTGATGTGCAGACTCTCGTAACCATTCGACTTAGGTACGCTGAGCCAGTCGCGCAGACGCTTGGGGTTAGGCTGGTACATCGAGGTGACGAGTGCGAAGGCCTGCCAGCATTGCATCTTCTCTTTCTCCATGGGTGTGTCGATGATGATGCGGATGGCAAAGAGGTCGTAGACACCCTCGAAGCTGCACTTCTGCTTCTTCATCTTCTGCCAGATGCTGTGGATGGACTTGGTGCGCCCCTTGATATGGAACTTTAGTCCAGCCTCCGTCAGTCGTTCGCTGACAGGCTTGATGAAGCGCTCGATATAGGCATCGCGGCTCTTCTTGGTCTCGCTGAGCTTATCCTTGATATGGTAGTAGGCATCGGGCTCGAGGTATTTCAGCGAGAGGTCCTCGAGCTCGCTCTTCATCTTATACAAGCCCAGCTTATGGGCCAGCGGAGCATAGAGATAGGCTGCTTCCTCGCTGACCTCAGCCTTCTGTTTCATGACATCGTCCTTCACGTCGCGAATCTGACGCATCAGGTTCACACGGTCGGCTATCATGATGAGGATGACACGCATATCCTCCGCAAACGACAAGAGCAGGTTGCGGAAGTTTTCAGACTCCACGACAGGGTTCTTCTCGTAAAGCTCCTGGATGCGCTGCAGACCATGCAGGATGCGGGCCACAGAGTCGCCAAACTGGCTACGAACCTCGTCAATGGTCAGCGAGCCCTGTTCCACGCAGGGGCGAAGCAGGACGGCCAGCACACCATCGCGCTTCAGGCCAATCTCGTCGACCACCAGCTGGGCAGTCTGGAAACTCAGCAGGATAGGGTTCAGTCCGAAAACATTACGATTCACCTGATTGGTCTCGATGGCACGCATCATCAGATGGCGCATCTGACCCTCGTCGCCAGGCATTAGCGAGGGGGCTATCTGGTCGCGTATCTTCTGATAAAGTAAAAGAGTTTCCTCCTTCTCTTGTGTCGTAAATTCCAGTCTTCCAGTCATGATTCATATCAGTTTTCTGTGCAAAGGTACAAAAAAGTTTAGAGAATAGCGTTGAGTGTTAAGAATTTTTCGTAATTTTGCACCCGCAAATGAAAAAGACGACGATAAAGGCAGTATTATTCGACCTTGACGGGGTGGTGTTTAACACCGAACCGCAATATACGGTGTTCTGGGGTAAGCAGTGTCAGGAATTCCATCCTGAGCACCCTGGCTTGGAGCACGAAATCAAGGGACAGACGCTGGTACAGATATACGATGCGTGGTTTTCAGGTGAACTGGCTGACAAGCAGGCGCTGATCACGGAACGCCTGAACCAGTTTGAACAGCAGATGGCCTACGACTATGTGGAGGGCTTCGAGGCGTTCATCAGCATGCTGCGCCAACAGGGCGTGAAGACGGCTGTGGTGACCAGTTCGAACCAACCTAAGATGCAGGCGGTATATAGCCGTCGACCAGAGTTTAAGGCGATGTTCGATGCCATTCTGACCTCAGAAGACTTCGAACGCTCGAAACCTGATCCCGACTGCTATCTGAAGGCTGCCAAGCGGCTAGGTGCCAGCGTCGACGAATGTGTGGTGCTCGAAGACAGCTTCAACGGACTGAAGTCGGGTAGGGCAGCAGGCATGCGCGTAGTAGGACTGGCGACCACCAATGCGGCAGATGCTATCCGTCCGCTGTGTGATATGGTAATAGATAATTATGTAAATATAGAAAGATTATGGCAGGATATTTAGTAAGCGACAACAGAAAGGTGACGACTCACCGTTTTATGGAGATGAAGCAGAAAGGTGAGAAAATCTCCATGTTGACATCATACGACTATACGATGGCAGGCATTGTCGATAAGGCTGGCATTGACGCCATCCTGGTGGGCGACTCTGCATCGAACGTGATGGCTGGTAATGCCACAACGCTGCCTATGACGGTGGATAACATGATTTATCATGCGCGTTCGGTAGTGCGTGCCGTAAATCGTGCATTGGTGGTCTGCGACATGCCGTTTGGTTCGTATCAGGTGAATGCTGCTGATGGTGTGACTAACGCCATCCGTATCATGAAGGAGAGTGGATGCGACGCCCTGAAGATGGAGGGTGGCGAGGAGATCCTGGATACCGTGAAGCGTATCCTGGATGCGGGTATCCCCGTGATGGCACACCTCGGACTCACTCCCCAGTCAATCAATAAGTTTGGTACCTATGCTGTCAGAGCCAAGGAACAGGCAGAGGCAGAGAAGCTGATGCGTGATGCACAGCTGCTCAGTGAGGTGGGCTGCTTTGGTATCACGCTGGAGAAGGTGCCTGCCCAGCTGGCTGCTGAGGTGACGAAGGCCGTGAAGTGTCCTACGATAGGCATTGGTGCTGGTAACGGTTGCGACGGACAGGTGTTGGTCGTTGCCGATATGCTGGGTATGACTCAGGGCTTCTCACCTCGATTCCTGCGTCGCTATGCTGACCTGAACGGTGTCATCACCGATGCTGTGGGCCGCTATGTGGAAGACGTCAAGAGCGGCGACTTCCCCAATGAGAACGAATCTTATTAATGAATGAATACACAGAACACTCCTGTTCACATCAAACTATGGCATCGTGAGTTCTGGCTGATGGCCATGAGCTCGCTGGTGCTGACCATGTCAGTATATACGCTGATACCCATCATGCCCCAATGGCTCATGCAGACGGAGAACTTTACGCCTGAGGAGACGGGACTCTCGATGGGGGCCTTCGCCTTAGGACTTTATCTCTTTGGAGCACCCTGCTCATGGCTCGTGCAGCACTATCGTCGTAACGTGGTCTGCATGTGGGCTATCCTGGCTGTAGGACTGGCTATCGCCTTGCTATGGCATGTCTGCGAGCTGCGTTCTGAGTTTGTGGAGCTGGGCTTCATCATGGCTCAGCGACTGGTGTTGGGTGCGGCTTTCGGACTGGCTCAGATGGTGCTCTCGTCGACGCTGATTATCGACACGTGTGAGTCGTTTCAGCGTACGGAGGCTAACCATTGCGCCTCATGGTTTGCACGCTTTGCCCTGTCGCTAGGTCCGCTGACGGGTATATTGGTCTATACGTATTGCGGATTTCATGGTGTCCTGCTGACGAACATGGGACTGGCTGCAGCTGCATTGTTGTTCCTCAAACTGGTGAAATTCCCCTTCCGTACTCCTGAGGAGGGCATACGGATGGCTTCGCTAGATCGTTTCTTCCTGCCTCATGGCTTTGTGCTGTTTGTCAATCTGCTACTGATCAGCATCGTGGTGGGCTTGTTGCTGGCATTGCCTCACAAGCCGATGTTCTATGCCATGATGATGAGTGGATTCCTGCTGGCCCTGCTGGCTCAGCGCTTTGTGTTTCGCAATGCAGAACTGAAGAGTGAGGTGGTTTCTGGCCTGTTTCTCATGATAGCTGCCCTCTTCATCCTGTTGGCTTATCCTACATCGCCAGTAGCTCCTGTATTGATAGGACTGGCTGTGGGTATCGTGGGCTCACGTTTCCTGCTGTTCTTCATCAAACTGAGTCGCCACTGCCAGCGAGGAACATCGCAGAGCACCTACTTCTTAGGGTGGGAAACGGGTTTGAGTCTGGGTGTAGGACTGGGCTATCTCCTATTTTACAAACAGCCAGCGCTTCTGCTATATGTAGCGTTGGCGCTGACTGTCGTTTCACTATTGATGTATCACTTGTTTACGCACCAATGGTTTGTGCGTAACAAGAATCGCTAAAACGCGTTACGAGAGGAATCCCAACAGGGCTCCTGCTGCTACGGCTGATCCGATAACACCTGCTACATTGGGACCCATGGCGTGCATGAGCAGGAAGTTGTGGCGATCGTACTCCAAGCCGAGGTTGTTGGAGATACGTGCTGCCATAGGCACGGCACTGACGCCAGCATTTCCAATCAGCGGGTTCAGCTTCTTGTCTTTGGGCAGGAAGACATTCATCAGTTTCACAAAGAGTACACCACTCATGGTGGCAATGATGAAGGCTCCAGCACCAATGGCAAAGATATAGATGGTGTTCATTGTCAGGAACTCGGAGGCCTGCGTAGAGCAGCCTACCGTTAAACCCAGCAGCATGACCACGATGTCGTTGAGGGCAGCACCTGCGGTCTTGGCCAGACGGGTGGTCTTACCGCTCTCCTTCAGCAGGTTGCCGAAGAACAGCATGCCCAGCAGAGGCAGACCTGAGGGTACGATAAACGTGGTGAGCAGCAGTCCGATGATAGGGAAGAGGATGCGCTCCGTCTGCGATACCTCGCGAGCTGGCTTCATCTTGATGAGACGCTCCTTCTTGGTGGTCAATAGGCGCATCAATGGTGGCTGAATCAATGGAACCAAAGCCATATACGAATACGCACACACGGCGATAGCTCCCATCAGGTTAGGCGATAGCTTCGACGAGAGGAAGATAGCCGTAGGTCCGTCAGCGCCACCAATGATGGCGATACCAGCAGCCTGATTAGGCTCGAAGCCTAAGGCCAAGGCGAACATATAGGCGCCAAAGATACCAAACTGGGCAGCAGCGCCAATCAGCATCAACTTGGGATTAGCCAGCAGGGCAGAGAAGTCGGTCATGGCTCCAATGCCGAGGAAGATGAGTGGAGGATACCAGCCCTGGCGTACACCCTGATAGAAGATGTTCAGCACGGAGTTGTCCTCGTAAAGGCCAATCTCCAGTCCTGCATCTGCACGGAAAGGAATGTTTCCGAGTATGATACCCAGTCCGATGGGTACGAGCAGCAGGGGTTCGAAGTCCTTCTTGATGGCGAGCCAGATGAAGAAGGCGCCTACTGCTATCATGATGAGGTTGCCTGCCGTCACATTGGCAAAGCCCGTGTAGGTCAGGAACTCATTGAAATTTTCAACTATAAATTGCCACATAATGTCAATTGTCAATTATCAATTATCCAATGGTCAGCATGACAGCGCCTTCCATAACGGAGTCGCCAGGATTAACGAGGATAGCGGTAACGGTGCCTGCATTCTCAGCCTCGATGTTGTTCTGCATCTTCATGGCCTCCAATACGACGACGACGTCGCCTACGTTCACCTTGTCGCCAACTTTCACGTTAATGGCGTTGATGGTGCCAGGCAGAGGAGCCTTGACAGGAGTGCCAGCGCCAGCAGCAGCTGGTTGTGCAGGTTGAGCGGGAGCTGCAACGGGGGCAGCAGGAGCAGCTGCAGCGGCAGGAGCAGCAGCAGGGGCAACTGAAGCCGACTTCTTAGTGGCAGCCAGAGCGGGATGCTTGGCAGCATTGATGGGTTTCTGCATCTCAATCTCGAAAGGGATGCCGTTAACGTTCACTCTGGCTATCTTACCTTCTACATCGGTAATCTCTACTTCGTAGTCTACGCCTTGTACTTTATACTTATATGTCTTCATTGTTCTTGTCTATTTTTTCACTTTTCACTTCTTAGTGCAGTTTGGGAGTTGTGGGAATGGTTGGTGCATTGTGGCTGGAAGGGATGAAAGCCTCGTGCAGATGAGTCATCTGACTGTATTCGTCGTCC
Source organism: Prevotella sp. (assembly GCA_015060535.1). GTDB lineage: Bacteria > Bacteroidota > Bacteroidia > Bacteroidales > Bacteroidaceae > Prevotella. The sequence goes on along the minus strand of SUYH01000017.1, from coordinate 50,097 downwards.
CAATCCGTATCCTTGGGTTTGATGGTGATGACACCACTTTCCACGTCGTGAATGTCGTCTTCATACTGGCGCAGGGCCAGGCCAATGACAGCCATATAAACCTCGCGGTCGATACCCTTGGTGTCAAGACCTTCTTTCAGGATGACACCCGTCTTGTGACCTACCTCGATGGTCTTTTCTACCGTCTTGGTGATAGGCTTGATAGGCTGATGCTGAGCCACCTTCTTCGCTGTGTCCATATGACGCATCAGCATGCCGAACAGGGTGAAGGTAATCCAAAGCAATGCCAGACAGAAGAAGACGATGCCCATAGCCATCAGCGCCATGCCAAAGCCGTAGGGGTCTTCGCGCTTGAACTTCTCAATCTTCGACTCGCTGACTGTGGTCACGTTCGAGATTCCTGGCGTCACGCGGTCGGCTGACTTCACTTCCCAGTCTTGGGCATTGCCATTGTTGGCGATGCGGGCAAACGACTGGTCGGCTTCCATCACGGGGATGGTGACAGAGTCGATGAGCTGAGTGGCATTACCATTGTAGAGGGCTACCCATACGGGCTTCGTAGCGTCTACATTGACATTGAGATGCAGCGTACCCAGATGGGGCTTGCTGTTGAGGAAGAGAACCAAGTGCTGGCGTCCGCTCAAGTTGGTGCGCTCATCACCATTGGGGATGATACTCATTCGCTTGATGCGCTCAGGCACACTCATGTTGCGGTCTAATACGGAGCGATCCGTGGTGATGTACATACCACGGATATTGTAGGTGGAGTGGGAGATATTCTCAATCTCCAGCCACGCCTTGTGCTGACCGTATTCGTCCTGCAGACTGGTGCTGTTGCTGGTCATCACCTCGTTCAGCTTGATGCTGGCATCCATCTGGGCTCGCATCGTTGAGGCTCCTGCCAGTAACATGGCACCTAACAGTAGTCCGAATCTATTCATGTGTAGTTGTGTTGTGTATTATTATATCGTGTATTCTTGTTTTATCCGCAGAAGAACAGCACTACGATTTGTGCCGTGAAGATGCGAAGGAACATCGAGAGCGGGTAGACGGTAGAATAGCCCAGAGCCGGAGCCTCTTTCGAACAGATGCTGTTGGCATAAGCCAGAGCGGGGGGATCGGTATAGGTACCAGCTATCATACCTGCTATGGTGAAGTAATTGAACTTGAACTTCAGACGGGCTATCGGCCCTACGATGAGGATGGGGATGATGGTGATGAAGAAACCTGTCAACACGTAGAGCAGACCATCACCCTCGACCACCGTCGAGAAGAACGTCGATCCAGCCTTAATGCCCACAGATGCCAGGAAGAGCACCAGTCCTATCTCGCGCAGCATCATATTGGCTGACGTGGTGGTGTAGGTCACCAGGTGAATCTTATAGCCATAGCGACCAATCAGGATAGCGATAATCAGCGGACCACCAGCCAGACCCAGTTTCACAGGAACAGGCATGCCAGGAATAGCAATAGGCAGCGAGCCAAAAATCAGTCCCAGGAAGATACCCACGAAGATGGTGGCAATGTTGGGCGCGTTCAGCTTGCTTGATGAGTTGCCCATCAGGTTGGTCACGCGGTTAATGGCGTCCTCAGGACCTACCACGCGGATCTTGTCACCAACCTGCAGAGGAAGTCCGGCTGAGGCAAAGAGGTCGATGCCATGACGGGTGACACGGGTGACGTTCACGCCATGTACGCTCGAGAAATGCATCGAAGCCAACGTCTTACCGTTGATCTTCGGATTCGTAATCAGAATGCCCTTGGAAATCATCGGTTGGTCTTGCTGCTCAAAGTCAACGTCAATCTTAGGTCCGATAAAGGCTGTGATAGCTTCATGGTCAGCCTCTGCGCAGACGATCAGCATCTGGTCACCTATATGAAACAAGGTATTGCGGTTAGGAATGCAAACCTCGCCCTCGTGAACCAGACGAGATACGACGAAGTCGCGATTCAGGAAGTCGTGCACCTGCAACAGCGTCTTGCCTTCCAGGTATTTGTTGGTCACCTCCAAGTGCATCTTGTAGGGCTTCTTGTTGGCTGCCATCTCTTCCATCGCCTTCAGGCGTTCCTCTTCCTTTTCTAGTTTTACTTTGCATGCGTACCTTATTAATATGGTAGCTCCGATGATGCCCAACACACCAAGTGGGTAGGCGCAGGCGTAGGCTGATGCAATCTGTGGTGCACCATCAGGGAATACGGTGTTGAGCGCTTCGTTGGCAGCACCAAGACCTGGCGTGTTGGTCACCGCACCATACAGCGTTCCTACCATCATGGGCAGATTCATCTTGTCCGACGAGTCGAAGAAGATGTAGTAGCAGGCAAACATCACGAGGATGTTGAGCAGGATGCCTATGGCAGCCAGCCCGTTCAGCTTGATACCTTGTGTGCCGAAGCTTTCGAAGAAGCCAGGGCCCACCTGCATACCAATCATAAACACAAAGAGAATCAGTCCGAAATCTTGTACGAAGGTCAGAATGGGGGTGGGAGCTGTAAATCCGATGTGGCCCGCCACGATGCCTGCAAACAGCACGAAAGTGACGCCCAGCGAGATGCCGAACACCTTGATCTTACCCAAATACACACCTACTGCTATCACCACAGCGTAGAGCAAGGCGATATGGGCTACCGAATCGGTAGTCGTAAACAAATTAGTTAGCCATTGAAATGATTCCATAACATATCTTGTCGAAATTGGCTGCAAAGTTACTAAAAAACAGCACAACTAAACAATTTTTGTGCAACTATTTTTCATAAATATGAAATATTTATTAAAATTTTCGTATTTTCAGAATAAATGATTACCTTTGCAGAATGAAGTAATAACTAAAAAGATTACACTTATATAATAATACTAATATTTTTATTAACTTATGGCAAACAAAGAAAAACTCTTCACCGAGTTCCAGGCGCCAACCAAGCAAGAGTGGTTGGACAAGATTGAGGTTGACCTGAAAGGTGCCGATTTCCAGAAGCGACTCGTATGGAGAACAAATGAAGGTTTTAACGTACAGCCTTTCTATCGTCGTGAAGACCTGACGGATCTGAAGACACCTGAGGCCTTGCCTGGTGAATTCCCCTTCGTTCGTGGCAACAAGAAGGACAACAACGAGTGGTACGTTCGTCAGAACATCGCAGTCAGCGATCCTAAAGAGGCCAATGCCAAAGCACTCGACATTCTGAACAAGGGTATCGACTCGCTGGGCTTCCGCATCAAGGGGAAGGACGTGAGTGCTGCGTTCATCGAGACGTTGCTCGACGGCATCTTCTGCGAGATTGTCGACCTGAACTTCCGCACCTGTCCACGTCACGCCTTTGAATTGGCTCAGATTATCGACGCTTATTTCACCAAAAAGGGCTACGACAAAGCTAAGCTGTCGTTCACCGTTGGCTTCGACCCCATCGAGGCTATCCTCACCAAGGGTAAGGATGTGACAGAACTGCTGGCTGAGGGTCCGAAGATTGTCGAGCTGCTGAAGGCTTATCCAAAGGCTCACGTGATGACAGTTCATACGGAGACGCTTAACAATGCTGGTGCTTATATCGTGCAGGAATTGGGTTACTCCCTTGCTTGGGGTAATGAGTATCTGCAGCAGTTGGTTGATGCAGGAGTGGATGTAGACCTCGCTGCCCGTCAGATGAAGTTCTATATGGGCGTTTCAGAGAACTACTTCATGGAAATCGCCAAGTTCCGTGCAGCCCGTCTGCTCTGGGCTCAGATCGTGAAGCAGTATGAGCCAAAGGACGATGCTTCTTGCAAGATGACCATCAATGCCACAACGTCAACATACAATATGACGGTGTTTGACTCTTATGTCAATCTGCTCCGTTCGCAGACAGAGGCTATGAGTGCTGCTCTTGGTGGTATCCACTCGATGGTTGTAACGCCATTTGATGCTCCCTATGAGCAGGCTACTGACTTCTCAGAGCGTATTGCCCGCAATCAGCAGTTACTCATCAAGGAGGAGGCTCACTTCGATCGCATCGTAGACCCATCAGCTGGTTCTTATTATATTGAGCACCTCACAGCAGCTTTGGCAGAAGAGGGTTGGAAGCTGTTCCTGAAGATAGAAGAGGAGGGTGGATTCCTGGAGGCCTGCAAGAAGGGCATTGTTCAGGACGACATCAACGCAACCAACGTGAAGCGTCATGGCGATGCTGCTAAGCGCAAGGAGTTTATCCTGGGTACCAACCAGTTCCCCAACTTCACAGAGAAGAGCGAGGGTAAGCGTGCTATTGCCGGTAAGGCTTGCTGTCATGATGGCGAGTGCGAGGCTCCCTTCAAGAAGCTCGAGACCACCCGTCTGGCTGCCGATTTCGAGGATCTCCGCATCCATACCGAAGAGAAGAAGGTGCCCGTAGCATTCATGCTTACCATCGGTAACTTGGCCATGCGCCAGGCTCGTGCCCAGTTCTCTTGCAACTTCCTGGCTTGTGCTGGTTACAAGGTGATTGATAACCTAGGCTTCAAGACCGTAGAGGAGGGTGTTGATGCTGCTCTCGAGGCTAAGGCCGATATCGTGGTCATCTGTTCTAGCGACGATGAGTATGCCGAGTATGCTATCCCAGCCTTCAAGTATTTGAATGGCCGTGCGATGTTCGTCGTAGCCGGTGCTCCTGCTTGCATGGAGGATCTGAAGGCTGCCGGCATCGAGAACTACATCCACGTAAAGTGCAATGTGCTCGAGACTTTGAAAGAATATAATCAGAAACTTGGTATTTAAAGAATAGGAGACTTGAATTATGCGTAAACAGTTTAAAGATATTGATATCTATGCAGGCATCAAGGCTCAGGATGGTGCCAAGTGGATTAAAGACAATGGTATTGTAGAAAACTGGAAGACCCCCGAGCACATCGATGTTCGTCCTGTCTACACGAAAGAAGACCTCGAAGGTATGGAGCACCTCGACTTCACAGCCGGTATCCCTCCCTATTTGCGTGGTCCGTACAGTATGATGTATCCGTTCCGCCCGTGGACTATCCGTCAGTATGCCGGATTCTCTACTGCCGAGGAGTCGAATGCATTCTATCGCCGTAACCTCGCTTCTGGTCAGAAGGGCCTTTCTGTAGCCTTCGACCTGCCTACACACCGTGGTTACGACCCCGACAACCCCCGTGTGGTGGGCGATGTAGGTAAGGCTGGTGTGAGTATCTGTAACGAGGAGAACATGAAGGTGCTCTTCAGCGGTATCCCCTTGAACAAGATGTCTGTGTCAATGACCATGAATGGTGCCGTGCTGCCTATCCTGGCGTTCTACATCGTTGCTGGTCTGGAACAGGGCGCTCAGCTCGAGGAGATGGCAGGAACCATCCAGAACGATATCCTCAAGGAGTTCATGGTGCGTAACACCTATATCTACCCACCTGCATTCTCGATGAAGATTATCGCCGATATCTTCGAGTATACCTCACAGAAGATGCCTAAGTTCAACTCTATCTCTATCTCTGGTTACCACATGCAGGAGGCTGGAGCTACGGCTGATATCGAGTTGGCTTACACCTTGGCCGATGGTATGGACTACCTGCGTACTGGTGTGAATGCTGGTATCGATGTGGATGCTTTCGCTCCACGACTCAGCTTCTTCTGGGCTATCGGTATGAACCACTTCATGGAGATTGCCAAGATGCGTGCTGGTCGTCTGCTGTGGGCTAAGATTGTTAAGAGCTTTGGCGCTAAGAATCCTAAGTCGCTGGCGCTGCGTACACACTCTCAGACCTCTGGTTGGTCGCTCACCGAGCAGGATCCCTTCAACAACGTAGGTCGTACCTGTATCGAGGCTATGGCTGCCGTACTGGGTCACACCCAGTCTCTGCACACCAACGCCCTCGACGAGGCTATCGCTCTGCCTACCGATTTCTCTGCCCGTATCGCTCGTAATACTCAGATCTACATCCAGAACGAGACTAAGGTCTGCAAGCAGATTGACCCATGGGCTGGTTCTTACTATGTGGAGACTCTGACCAACGAACTGGTTCACAAGGCTTGGGAGCATATTCAGGAGATTGAGAAGCTGGGCGGTATGGCTAAGGCCATCGAGACCGGTCTGCCAAAGATGCGTATCGAGGAGGCTGCAGCCCGCACGCAGGCTCGTATCGACTCGGGTGTTCAGACCATCGTGGGTACTAACAAGTATCGTCTGGAGCATGAGGATCCTATTGATATCCTCGAGGTCGACAATACCGCTGTACGCAAGCAGCAGGAGGAGAGCCTCAGACAGGTGCGTGCCACACGCGACGAGGCTGCCTGCCAGGCTGCCCTGAAGGCCATCACCGAGTGCGTGCGCGACTTCCAGGAGGGCCGCAAGAGCGAGAACAACCTGCTCGATCTGGCTGTTAAGGCAGCTCAGCTGCGTTGTACCCTTGGTGAGATTTCAGATGCCTGCGAGGAGATCGTAGGCCGTTATAAGGCAGTAATCAGAACAATTTCAGGCGTGTATAGTTCAGAATCAAAGAACGATAGCGACTTCGAGTTGGCTTGCAAGCTGACCGATGAGTTCGCAGAGAAGGAAGGTCGCCGTCCTCGTATCTTCATCGCCAAGATGGGTCAGGATGGTCACGACCGTGGTGCAAAGGTAGTAGCAACGGGCTACGCAGACTGTGGCTTCGATGTGGATATGGGACCGCTGTTCCAGACGCCTGCCGAGGCCGCTCGCGAGGCTGTTGAGAACGACGTTCATGTCGTTGGAGCCTCTTCGCTGGCTGCTGGTCACAAGACGCTCATCCCACAGCTTATTGAGGAGCTGAAAAAACTGGGTCGCGAGGACATCATGGTTATCGCCGGTGGTGTTATCCCTGCTCAGGACTACGACTTCCTCTACAAGTCTGGTGTGGCTGCCATCTTCGGCCCAGGAACCTCCGTAGCCAAGGCTGCCGTTGAGATGATGAAGATTCTGTTAGATAAAGAATAAATGAAAACAACAGATGTAGTGATAATCGGAGCCGGCCCAGCCGGCTCCGTTTGTGGATATTTGCTGATGAAGGCTGGTGTCGACTGTCTGGTGGTCGACCGTGCAACCTTTCCCCGTGATAAAATCTGTGGTGGTGGTCTTACCCCTAAGGCTTGGCGACTGCTCGACCAGTTGGTGCCTGATGTAAAATACGACTACAACCCTGTTAAGCGCATGCGCTTGCAGTTTGAAGAGGATGCTTTCTGCGAGTTTGACTCTGAGTTTGAACTCCGCATGACTAATCGCAAGGACTTTGACTACTCGTTGCTCAAGCATTACCAGCAGCAGGGTGGGGCATTCCTACAGGATGCCTTTGTCCGCTACGAGAAACAGACAGATGGGCGAATCCTTGTCCATCTTAGATCTGGTCAACAGATCATGTGTCGCTACCTCGTGGCAGCAGACGGAGCCTTTAGCCGTGTTCGTAAGCAGATGTTTGGAGAGTACAAGGCTAATACCTTCTTCATCGAACAGTATACTGAGCAGAATGGTGTCAACGAGATTTTTGCCCATTTCTCCTCTCATTATTTCCCTGGCTGTTTCTATAAGTTCCCAGGTATAGGTCGCGATGTGTGGGGCTTCCGTGCTCCAGAGGGGACCAACCGAGAGCGTTTCCAGCAGTTACTCAAGAAGTTTGGAGTGTCTGAGGGTCGCATAGTCGGTTCTTTTATCCCTATGGATGTCGTTCGTTCTACTGATGATCACATGATCTTCATTGGTGATGCAGGAGGATTTCCCAACCGTATTACTGGCGAGGGTCTTTACGATGCTTTCAAGACGGCTTACAATGCTAAGGTGGCTATCGTTGAACAGCAGTCTTTCAACGAGGTGAACAGTCAGGTGTTTGCTAAGATGCAGAAGGAGGACAAACTGTTTCGTTTTGCCAATAAACCCTTTTGTCGTAAGCTGTTCCGTTGGGTATTAAGACACCCGCGCATCACCAAAGCATTGTTTGATGCTAAGATGAAGCGCGAGTCGTGGCGTCCATAAAATATCGTTATCAAGTGTAGGTCTTGATAGGTATGAACTGATTGTGGTCAGGCAACACTTCCTTCATGGTGTCGAGCACTTCCAGTTCTGTCAGCAGATTGAAGTCGCCCATAATGGTATTCTTCATGGCTGATGCTGTAAGTGCATAGTCCAGATGTTTCTGGTGTTGGCCGTGCCAGCGGAAGTGTGCGTGCAGATAGGCTGCTATAAAGGCGTCGCCTACACCCATCGGGTCGAGTACGGGGTTAATGTCTATGATGCCTGTGTGGTAGAGCACTCCGTCAGCATATAACAGACCTGTCAGCAGGTGATGGCTGGCAGACAGCACGTTGCGTATAGCCATCACGAAATGACGTCCCTTAGGCAGCATCTCCTGTGCCTTGTCGAAGAACTCCTTGTAAGCTTTTAGGTCCATCTTGTAATGTGTATCCCTGGCTTCGAACTTAGGCACTTTCATTCCTGTAATCAGTTCCCATTCGCCTGTGTCGCCAAAGACGATATGACAGGCCTTGACAGCAGGAAACAGCACATCGCGAGCTTCCTGTCCGTATTTCCACAAGTTCTTGCGGTAGTTGATGTCTACTGATGTGTATATGCCTCGTCTGATGGCCTCGTCCAGACCGTCAAGCGTAGCATCGCTGGCACCTTCAGACAAGGCGCAAGAGATGCCTGACCAATGGAATACGTCAGCTCCGCGCAGGATCTCTCGCCAATCAATCATGTGGGTGTGTAGTGTCATCATCGAAGAGTGTTCACGATCGTAGGCAATGCTTGATCCCCGAAGGGATGCTGCTTGCTCGTAAAAATACTTGCCTAGTCGCGAACCACCCCAGATGATATGCTTTGTACCCACCTGATAGCGACGCAGCTCATTACGGCAGGCCACTCCCAGCATGTTGTTAGGCAGTCTGGTCACATACTCCACGTTGTTGCCCATCATGGCTAGCGATACGGCTACGTTGGCCTCACTACCTCCAAAAAATCCATCAATCTTGTTGCCTTGTATGATACGCTGATAGTCAGGCCGTGTCATGCGCAGCATAATTTCACCCATGGTGACAAATTTGGTATTGTTGCTCATTTGTTTTAGTGTGTTATTAGTTTATCTTCTGTTCTTTTGTTTGCAAAGTTACAAAATAAGTGAGAGAAATAAAAAGAAAAATAGGAAAATGGATAAAAAATGAATAGGAGATGGTGGAATTCGAGAGAAAAGCACGATTTTTGCAAAAAATACAGCTCACAATGAACGTCGTTTGCTAAATTATGCTTATCTTTGCACAAACAAAAACAAGATGAACGATGACATATTTGAATCAGTTTCACAAAGAGGCTATGGAGCGTACGATGAAGAAAATCGCAGAATTCAAGAAGTCTCCAATGAACTCCAAAGACTTTGCCGACTACATGAGGAGAAACCTCGAGACGGCAAAAGCTATGGAAGCCGCTTCGAAGTAGAGCAGCGTGCTGCTGAGCAATACGCTAAGTCTACTGGTATATGGATTCCTATGGATAACGTGTTTGACCTTGGAGATCCGGGGCCAAGCGGAAATGAAAACGATACCTATGTTGCTAAAGATACGATTTACAAGGTAAATAATTTGTTGAATAGTGGCGGTATCTGTAAATTGCTCGACAAGATTCTATTTCATAACCAGCTCTTCCCCAATACCGCATATAGATTTTATGGCTTTACGGGTTACGATGGAAGAACAATTATGCCAATACTAGAGCAAGAGCGTATCTGTGAGGCTCACCCAGCAACCCAAATCATGATTGACACTTATATGTCTGCCTTGGGCTTTACGAAAGAAAACAGCGTTGGCCGATATTCTAATGGTACATATCTCGTTTGGGATGTGGTTCCTCGCAATGCCCTAGTCGATTCCGATGGTGACATATATGTCGTTGATGCAGAAATCAAGGCTCTTTGAATGCTAGCTTAGTAATTATAAATCGTCTTCATAACGTTTTAATGTTGGGACACTATAATCAGGCGTGTTCTTTTTGTCAACATATCTTATTGTCAAATTGACACCACCTCCCATCTTGCCAAATATAGTTGTGTATATCTTACATTCAATATATCCAAGAGGCATGCTTAATACAATGCTTCCGCTAGTTTCGCTACGTTTTGCTGTTTTATATTTCTTTTTTAGATCTCGGACGATGCTATTGTATAAACTAATAAGTTGATTTTCTGTATACTTCGCAATAAGTTGATTATATCTGATGAGAACCTCGCAGACATTGCCTGTATTATTGTTTACTTCAGAATGAGCCACACAGAATTGACCATAAAAGAAGCCAGAATAACCTCCAGCGCTTGATTTGTGAAAACCTTTTTCTGAAATTTTCTGATCAAACATTTCAATACTACCATCAATAGGAACTCCCATAAACAACAAATGTGGTTCTTTCTTTGTTGCAGTAGTGCGAGCTTCTGTATTACTTACTGATTTTTTGTCGCTTTGAATAGCAGCAGTTGGACTTGTTTGCTTATCCATTGGAGCTTGCCGAGAAAGTATATCTTGGCTTTTAATCCCGCTAATGTTGCCCAAGAAAGCAATAGCTATTAAAAACAATGATTTTCTCATAGTTCTATAATTTAGTGTTAACGACCCAAGTTGTGCAATTCAGCAAACCACCTTCGTAAGCAACGTCGTCGTAATTGATAGTTTCAATCAATTTATTAGGGAATGTCTCTTGAAGAATTCTAATGACTTGCTTGTCTTCCTCTCTTCCAAAAACGGGCAAAACGATCAGATTGTTGACTTCCAAATAATTCACGTAAACGCCAATTGCACTTAGAGGATGTTTGGAATCTTTTGGCTCAAAGAAGGGTACGTCTATATACTTTAGGCTCTTTTCCTTCAAGACTTTTTCTATGCTGTACGTCCAATACTTGTATTCATCTGAGCGATTGTTTCCCAATATCGTATCATAGTCTACAAAGCGAACCATACCGTCAGCGTGTCCCGTCATATCACCGTTTAGGGCAGGAATGATGATTACTTCGGCTTCAAGCAATTCAGATAGCTCCTTGACTAGTATCTCTTTGTCTGTATATTCGGGATTCTCCTTAAAGATTCGGTCTGAAACAATTGCTCGACCGGAACATAGCAAAACATTTCCTCCGTCAAGGTTTATATTCGAGAATATTGGCTCAAATCCATTCAGTTGACAAACCTCTCTAACATCAGAGCGTGATTCTTCCCATTCCTTATTGCCTTTCAAATAAGACGGCTCATAGCGGAACTGTACGAGCTTGCCCGATTCGGTTTGGATTGGCATGTAGTCCCTGCACCAAATATCCTTCGTGCCTTTTAGCAAGCGATAGTCCACATTATGCTTTTTGAGAATAGAAGTTAACCGTTTGAAGGACTCAGGGTAACGTTCTTCAAGCAGTTCCGATAAATAAACAATCTTTTTACACTCTGGTTGTGCATAAACGGTTTCAACTTTTGCACCACCATCAGCCGATATATCTTCTTTCTTCTGATTCACATTTTTTTTATCCCAATATTTTTTCCTAATTGAAGGATAATCACCATTCATAAACATCTCACAAAGTTCCTTGGTTGGCTCCCAGTCATTTTGCAGGCACAAGTCGGTAAAGACAGCCTCTTTGCCACGCTTATTCAAAACGAAACTGTTGATGTATTCAGAAGAAATACGCTTTCCAGAACGCAAAAGTATCAGGTTCATCCTCTTAAGGACTTTCCTGTGAGCATTAGTCGATAAATTCGTATCAACCAGCTTTTTCATCAACTCGCTAAGCTTTGGTTTCTTAACCCATTTGTAAATTTGGATAATGACAGGAATGATACCAATCAATCCAATAATTGTTCCGATGATAAATTCTGTGCTCATTGCGCTTCTTTTTTAATATATAATCCTTCTGCAAAGCCTTCTCCCTTCAGGGTGTCTTCTGAGATAATCTCAAACAGTAAGTCTGATTTATCGGTCTTTACACGCAGGAACTCCTCATCCTTATCATACTCTGATGGAAAGTCCATTCCGAATACTGCATCACGAATGACAACGGTCTTTTTCCCTTTAAAGGTCAAAGACTTATAAAGTCCTTTCCCTTGGATGACAAAAGTTCCTTCGGGCTGAATGTCCTTGGGACTCTTTTCAAATACTGCCTCTACCTCTTCCAGGAGGCTGTCGTTTTGCCCTTCGTTCTTGTTCGTATTGTTCGAGCAACCGCAAGTGAACAAGAGCACCAATGAATACAACAAGACAGATTTCTTCATATACCTACTATTGTTTATAATGTTATTAATAAAAAAAAGAGGCGCAGACATTCGCCATACGCTTCACGGTTCACCACAAACCACAACTATATACGGGAATTCTGCGCCCATAACGGGGGCAGCTCCTATAATAGTTGTTGCTCTTTCTTACGCGGTGGTGATAGTGAAGCTATAGAGCAATATGTCTTTGCACTCTTTGCAGAATGCATCTGCAAAGATAAACAAAAATATTCATATTATCAAATAATATAAGAAAAAATTTCTCCGAAAGTAATTTCAATTACTCCGAATAGAAATTTATTTTCTCCGAAAGTAATTTTTCTATTTTACGACGAATTTCAAAATATCCCTAACATCCTAACGTTTTCGCTGGGAATGCCTTTGTAGAAAGGGGATGGAGCGCGTTAGGGAGAAACGCTTTGGGGTAACGTCTCCCTAACGTTTTTGCCTTTTTACCCTCACGCCACATGGAGTGGAAGGGCTGGTATCTTAGGTGAGGGACAAGTCCGAAAAACGTTAGGGAGACGTGAGGGAGAACTAATTATCCCTAACGTGCCCAAACGCCCTGTACATCAGGGCTTGAAGCAAAAATGTTAGGATGTTAGGGACATTTTCAAAGTCAACCTAAATCAGGCAATTATACAATACTGGTTGGTTATTGTCCAATAAGGGTTGGTTGTTGTCCAATAAGGGTTCCTTATTCTATTAGATACTTTTTTCTTGTCCGACTAATACAAACTTGTAGTCCGAAGGGAGCGGACTCTCAGTCCGTCACGTTCGGACTGGCAGTCCGTAAGGACGGACTAAAACAATTAGCGGAAAATAAAAATAAATAATGTTTTGTTTTGCGTTTCGCATGATTTGTATTATATTTGCATTCTGAAAGCGTGCAAAAACTTAAAACACGATGAATAACATCAAGCGAATCGTATTGACAGGTGGCCCTTGCGCTGGTAAGACAACAGCCTTGGTGCGCATCGTCGACTATTTCTCTAACCTGGGTTTCAAGGTGTTTACCGTCCCAGAGGTTCCCACTATGTATAGTCAGGGTGGCTGGAGCTACCTGACGCCTAACCCCAAGCTCTACTATGAGGGCGAGCTGGCCATCCTCGAGACGCAGCTTGCGCTGGAAGACTCATTTATGCGACTGGCTGAGACATGCACCAAACCAACCTTTATCGTCTGCGACCGCGGTACGATGGATATCTCTGCTTACATCGCCCCAGAGATGTGGCAGGACATCACCTCGCGTTGTGGCACCAATAGCAACGACCTGCGCCAGCGTTATGATGCCGTGCTCCATCTGGTTTCTGCTGCTGATGGTGCAGAACAGTACTATACCGTAGCCACCAATTCTACACGTTACGAGCAAGCCAATGAAGAAGGACTCCGCTTGGCGCGCGACCTGGATAAGAAGGTAAATCGTGCCTGGAAAGGTCATCCCCATCTGCGCGTCATCAATAACCACGACGACTTCGATACCAAGCTGAATCGCGTGCTGAAGGAGATTTCTAATGTGCTGGGCATCCCACAGCCCATCGAGGACGAGCGTACCTATCTCGTCGAACTGACAGGCGAGCTGCCTGAATGCATCGAGAGCGAGATAACCCAGACTTATCTGGTGGCCGATCCTGATTGCGAGATCCGTTTGCGTCGTCGCGACTGGGGTGGTGAGGTGGTCAATGTGCATAATACCAAGAAGCGTCTCTCAGCCACCGAGGTGCTCGAGACGGAGCGTCAGGTGTCCAACGCCCTCTACGAGTCGCTCTTGCAGCAGGCCGACCCCTATCGTGCCACTATCCGCAAGACACGCCGCTCGTTCATCTGGAAAGGCCAGTATTTCGAGATTGACACCTTCCACCAGCCCGTCGACAATCTGGTCATCCTGCAGACCAAGGGCATAGCAGAGCAGGAGCATGTCAACTTCCCCCCGTTCATCAGGGTGGTGAGCGACATCACCGCCAATCCGCAATACTACAACTATAACATAGCGCTGAGGAAATAAACAGAAAAGGGAGCCAATTGGCTCCCTTTTCCGTTTTTACCAGATCTTCACACGTTTCTCCGGTTCAACAAACAGTTTGCCGTCCTTCACGTTGAACACGCGATACCAGTCGTCCATCAGGGTGACGATGCCACGGATGCGGTTGCCGTGACAGGAGTGTTCATCGTTGTAGTAAGCCTTCAGCATGGCCAATGACAGTTTGGCCTGCCACAGCTTGGCATAGTGGAGGAAGAACTCGCGGCAGGCGTGGTCCAGCTCCTCGCCACTCATTCCCTTGGCAGTCATGTCTTTCAGGAAGAGCGCGTAGCCCAGTTCCATACCGCCATAGTCGGCCATGTTCTCAGTCAGCGTGCGAGTGCCGTTAGCAGGTTGACCAGGGTAGGCCTCCAGTCGGTTGTAGAGGGCTATCAGCTGGTTCTGCTTGTCTACAAACGTAGTCTTGTCGGCATCGGTCCACCAGTTCCTGTAGTATCCGTTCTCGTCGTAGTTGGAACCGCTGGAGTCAAAGCCGTGTGTCATCTCATGACCGAACACCACACCTACGGCATAGCGGGTGTATTCGTCGTTGGCAGGCAGTATGTCGTCGCCGCAGAATGCGGGCAGTATGTTCAGCGAGTTTGTTGCGGGATTGTAGTACGCGTTGTGTACACCGTACCATCCAGAGATTTCCATCATCAGTAGGGGGCTCTCCTCCAGTTTCTTGCCAATGAGCTTCTCCTTGATGGCATGGTTCTGGGCGTAAAGCTGCAGCATGTCCTGCATCAGCGTGTTGCCTTCGTCCAAGGTGAACTGGGCGTCGTACACCTGGTCGGGTACACCGACAAAGAACTGCATTTTCTGCAGTTTTGTGCGTGCAGCCTGGCGCGTGGCGTCGCTCAGCCAGTCAAGTTTCTGGAGTCGCTCGTCGAACAGCTTGCGCATCTCTTCCAGCATAGTGGTGCAAGTTTTCTTGCCCGTGCTCAACTCTCTCATCTTCTCAAGTGTCAGCTGGTTGGCCAGCAACGGAATGCTGGAGGTTAAGCCTGAGAAGTAGAGTTTTGTCTCGTCATTGGTCTCTACCTCCTCCGTATAGCTATAGTCGTCGCCGCTGGCATTCTTGTCGACAGGCAGGAATGTGCCTAACACGCAGATGGGCTGGTAGCGCAGATAATCATAGAAGGTCTGCAGGGCAGTGGCGTCATTGCCTGCCAGCTGGGCGTTGATGCCTTCCAGGTATTCTTTGAAAATCTTCGAATTGTCGAACGATGCCTTGTCGCCCAGATTGAAGGCGGCTTTCAGTCCCTCAAGTGTGAACTGGCTGGCCTCTCCGGCACGGCGGGTGGCTATACGGTTGCTTTCAACAGTCTCTCTGGCAGGTGAGAGGCCCGGCACGGCGATGTCGCTTTCAGATTGCTTGACGGTATATTCGAACAGTTTCTGCTCAAGTTTCAAGATGTTTTCGGTGCGCGTCATCAGTTGCTCCACGTATTCGTCTGTAATCTTCAGGTCGGGGTTCTCAATCTCGTCAATCACCGTCAGTATATTTTCAATTATCTTCTTCGCGGCAGACGTCATATCCATCGAAAGTGCTTGGTTGACAGGGGTTCCCTGCTGGCCGAGTGTGATGATGGCGCGGAAGCTGTGAGTTTTTGTTTCACCGTCGACAGCACTGCCGATAATGGGGTAGAAACCCTTGTCGCGCAAGCGGACAATCTCGTTCAGCACGTCAGCAGCATTCTTGGGCTTCTGGATGTTCATCTGGTCAAGAATAGTCTTCACCTCGTCCTTCTTCTTACGTTTCGTGTCCTTGAAGTTCTTGACCAGGTGTTGTGCCAGTGGATTGCTGGAAGCCATGAAGTACTCGCGAAGTACTTTTGCCTGCTTCGTGCTTGCATTTTCCTGGAATCCGGCGTCGTCTTCCGGCGAAGTCTTGAGCCAGGTGCCTAAGGCATAGTTGTAGAAGTCGTCGCCGGGTTTGACATTCTTGTCCATCCAGGCTTCGTTGATAAACTTCTCACTGCCCTTCGGGTCGAAGGGCTGAGGCTTGTCTGCAGGATTGTCTGCATGGTCTACACACGATGTAAACGTCAGGCCGCAGAACAGGATGGCGGCCCCCATCCATAGTTTTTTTTGCATAATATAAAACGTTAAAAAGATTTGTTTTGTCTCAAATAATGCCGCAAAGTTACGAAAAAGATTTAAATGGGAAAAGTATTTCCACATTTTTTTCCCTTTTCCGACTCGTTATCCCAGATGAAATAACTGGTAACTATTGATGGATTGGCGCTGAGAAAATGGCTGTTCGCTGAATATTTTTTGCCGCCGGTTTAACTTTCCGTACCTTTGCACCGTCTAAAAGGACAAGAACAACGATTAAAATCAAGCAACGACAATGAGAAAATTAGTATTGACTATGTTTGCCCTCCTGTCTGTGACGGCAGTGACGGCACAGACAGACACGAAGGAGCGCAAGGCTCCTAAGGAGATGACACCTGAGGAGATGACCTCTCGTATGGCCAAGGACCTCGACCTGACTGACGCGCAGAAGACCAAGGTGCTGGCGCTGAACAAAGAGTATAAGGATATGTTCAAGGGAGGTCCCGGCATGGGTGGTCCACGTGGTCCCAAGCCCGACGGCAAGAGTGGGGCTACTGATAATCAGCAGCGTCCCGAGCGTCCGCAGATGACCGATGCGCAGAAGGCTGAGATGAAGAAGCACATGGAGCAGCGCAAGGCTTATGACCAGAAGCTGAAGTCCATCCTCACCGCTGATCAGTATAAGAGCTGGCAGAAACAGCATAAGCGTGGCCCCAAGGGTGGTCCTCGTGATGGAAAGCGCCCTGACAAGGTTTCACAGGAGTAATATAATTGTTAGTCGTTTTGAGGTAATAAGATTGTTTTTAGTGAGAGTGAGATGTCAGGTATGGCACCTCATTTTTTTAATAAATAGGAAAAAAAAGCTTGGAGCGTGCTCCATTTTTTATTATCTTTGCAGCGATAATCATTAATTAAGGAGAAAACAATGGG
This sequence comes from Prevotella sp., assembly GCA_015060535.1. Taxonomy (GTDB): domain Bacteria; phylum Bacteroidota; class Bacteroidia; order Bacteroidales; family Bacteroidaceae; genus Prevotella. The sequence continues at coordinate 32,895 of SUYH01000017.1, read as the reverse complement.
AGTATTGGACATTATCGCAGTAGTAGCGCTGGTTGTCATCGGTGTAGTCATCTACATCAACAAGACGAAAGAGAAATGAGAAGACTGGCAATCGTATTGCTGCTCATAGTGTGTACAGGGATTGCTTGTGCGCAGCAATTGACGCGTTCAGGACTGGATCCAGCCCGCTATGACAGCATCATAGACGGCAAGAAAACAGGGCTTTATACCATTACGAACCAACAGGGTATGGAGGCCTGTGTGACCAATTATGGTGCGCGACTGGTGTCACTACTGTATCAGGGAAGGGACTGCGTGACGGGATTTGACAATGTGGGCGACTACCGGCGGTTCCGTCAGAACTATGGGGCTACGGTAGGTCGCTATGTGGGTCGTATTAAAGGGGCCAAGTTTACGTTGGATGGGGTAGAGTACCCTTTGCAGGAGAATGGCAAGGGCGTGACCTCGCATGGAGGCTACCCTGGCTTTGCCGACCATATATGGACGCTGAAAAGCCAGACGGACAGTACCCTGACGCTGCAATATATTTCTGCTGACGGCGAGAATGGTTTCCCGGGCGAGTTGACCGTCAATCTGACTTATGCGCTCAGCAGCCGTAACGGGCTGGAAATCAGCTATGAGGCCACGACGACAAAGCCTACCGTGCTGAATTTGACGAACCACTCGTTCTTCAACATCTCAGGACTTTTCACTCAGGAGATAACCAACCAGACCTTGTGGGTGAACAGTGACAGGATAGCCACTTTCGATGCCCAAAAGAACCTGGACGGACGGATGAGGAAGGTGAAGGGAACACCCTTTGATTTCCGCAAACCTACCCGGATTGGCCTGCATATCGACGACGATGACGACCAGTTGCGGGTGACCAAGGGCTACGACCACAGCTTCGTGCTGAAAACAAAAGGCAGCGACCGTAAGGCTGCTGCCATTATTACGGATGAAGCCACGAAGACGCGCATGACGGTCTATACCACCGAACCCGTCCTGCATATCTATACGGGCAACGGTCTGAAGGGTAACACGCGGGGCAAGCAGAATATCTACTATCCCCGTCGCTCTGCCGTCTGCTTCGAGGCCATGCATCTGGCTGACTCTCCCAACCAGCCGCAGTTCCCTTCTACCGTGTTGCGTCCTGGCGAGACGTTCCGCTCGCATACGGCTTATGTGTTCTCTACGATAGACTGACGACCACCTCTTGGTTGGGCTCGATGTCCACCTGTTGGTCTTTGTAATAGAGCGTGCCTCGGCCTTCCGTGGCACATATTTTTATCTGCTTCTGGTCCATCTCCACATGAATCATGCCATGCGGGGTCGGCACGTCGCCCTTCATCCATTCCAGATCGCCCAAGGCAGGTCTCACCTCGTATTCCTCGTAGCCGGGTTTGGTAGGTTTTACACCTAAATAATACTTGCCTAAGAGATAGACAGGTGAGGCTCCCCAGGCGTGGCACAGCGACTTGCCATAGGGACGACCATACATGGCCAGATGCTGGGTACCTGTTTCCGTGGGTACATATTTCTCCCAGAACGATGTCGCTCCCTCGCGCAACATGCCGCCCCAGTAGTCGCGCATCTCCTGCAATACTTGGGTGTGCAGGCCGTCGATGCAGAGGGCTTCCAGTTCGTAGAATCGCATATAGGGCGTGGTGATGGGGTCTACCTTCGGATTCAGCATCACACTCTTCATAATCTCACGGCGCTGCTCCTCGTAAGCCATGCCGTAGATGATGGCAAACATGTTGGGGAACTTGGTAATCTGACGGTTCATCACCCCGTCCTCGATGGCGTGCAGATAGGCTTTATCCTCGTAGCTCCAGAAGGTCTGGTATATCTTGTTGCGCAGCTCTTCTGCCTTGACGCGATAGTCGCTCTTATTGATGCCCAGCACTTTGGCACAGAGTGCCATCGTTTCCAACGCCTTGCAGAACAGGATTTGCTCGAAGCACAACGTGCCGCGCTTGTGCATGGGGAAGTCCACCCAGTCAACGAAAATCCAGTCGTCTGGCTGTCCTTCCGCCATACCGTCAGCATTAGTTCTTGAGAGCACATAGTCCATCAGCGTTTCCATCCTGGGCCACATCTCACGAACGAAGTCTGCATCACCGGTGTACTGGTAGTAGTCCAGTACCGACTTGAACCAGTAGAAGGTGTAGTCCATGATGGTGTTCACATGGGCCGTTACAGGGTCTTTGCCGCGCAATTGTCGGATGGTGCGCTTGACGCACTCCGTATCGAAGCGCAGGTAGTAGTTCATCAGATACGACTGGATAGCGTCGCCTGACCACGTCCAACGGTCGCGCTTGATGCCGTCCATGAAGAACTCGCGGGTGGTCAGATCCATCGTGTAGGCACTCACTTCCCATATCCGGTTGATTTCCTCGTCAGAGCACCGGAACGAACCGCTATGGTTGATGTCGTGAGGGGCAAATTCGTAGTCCATCATCACCTCGTCGTAGTTGGCTCCTTCCTCCTTTTCTATATAGACATAGCGGAAAGCCTTAGAAGAGAGGTGAGAGGTGAGAGGTCTTTGACCTGAAGGTGCAAAGCGACCTGAGGGTCGAGCGGAGAGGTGAGAGAGTACATCCAGCGTCTCGCAATGTTCCTTGTCCAGGGCTTCCTCACGACTCTCGCCATAATAGATGCGAACGCAGCCCTTCAGTCCTTTTACTTTGAGGTAGCCGAAGGTTTCTCGTCCGAAGTCGTAAAGGGTCCCGTTGGCTGCGATGTTATCGCAGCTTACAGGACGGAGTTCCTTGCGCTCTAATTGATAGGTGGAGGGTGGGGTGTCTATGCTGTCGAAGTTCCAATGTGCAGCAGGCACGTAGATGCCTGAGCCGTGTGCCACACCATTCTCGTCAATCCACAGTTTGTCCTCGTAGGTAGCCAGCCAGGTGGAGTCGGTCTTGATGGTCTCGCCATCGATAAAGAGGGCTGGGGGAGTGGCCTGGTTCCACACCTTCAGGTTGAGTTTGTGTTCGCCAGCAGGCACCTCAAAGGTTTCGGGCTGCCCGAACTGCAGCTTGCCATCGAGTGCCAGATTGAACTGTCCCTCGCAAGCGATAGTGATGGTCTCAGCCTTCTGAAGTGAGATGGCTTTCGAGAACTCGACCGTCACATAGTGTGAGTCCTGTTTCCAGAACGGGGGAAACATGGCTCCACGCTCCGTTCTGCGATTGTTGAAAATGTTGCCGAGCCATATCTCGAAGTCGCCCGGATACCATATCCACGTGGGAAGTGAAGAGTGAATAGTGAAAAGTGAAGAATTTGCTTCCGCCATAGTTATTTCTTGATATTTCTGATTCCTGCTCTGTTTTTAATTTCATCGCTGACTTGTGGACCGTTGTTCTCCCAGATGTTGCCTGGTCCGTTAGCATTCTTCAGGAATTTCTCTTCGGGTGTCCAGTTGTCCTTCAGCGTGATGTTGCTTGAGCCCTCGTCGGTATAGAGGTAGAACCAGTGGTTGGGGTCGTGTACATAGCTGGGCTTAGCGATGTCGCGCACCACATTCTCTGAGATAAGAGTGCCAGGCTGGTTGCCCAAGGTGTAGATGCCGGCACAGTCGTACATGTGCTGAGCATAGTTGTAAATGAGGTTAGCATGCACCTTGTTGTCCTTCATGCATACCAGGTCGCGGTTCCATCCCCAACCCAGCGAGATGCCCGTATAAGAGACATCGTGAATGGTGTTATGCTCGATGTTGATGCCGCTGACATAACCGGCACAGATGGCCACACAGCCCCAGTCCTCGTTGGTCACGTTGTAGAACTCGCAGTTGCTCACCTCCTGCTGAGTGCACACCTCGCGGAAGTCGGTAGGCTGATAGGGGAGGTGAGTCTCCAGACCTTCGGGTGAAAACGAACCACAGACATAGCCATTCATGGCGATGTCCCTAAATGTACAGTTTGTCGTCGTGCCACGACGACAGGCAATAACGTAGTCGAGCCCAGAACCACCCAGATGCTCAAAGCGACAGTCCTTGAAGTTGACATCCTCGGTATAGCGCAGTTCTACGGCAGCATCGGCACGTCCCAGCCATCCCTGGTTGTCCAACTTGCGGTTGTTCGGACGGTCTATCTGTGGGCGTAGCTTATAGGCCTCCGTCAGATACATGCCAGCCTGCAGGGGCACATGACCATTCTCCGAAGGGCGCATCCATGTGGTATGGCTGAAGGTAATGCCCTCTATGGTGATGTTGCGCACGGGGCGCTCTGCACTACCGATAAATTCCACCAGTGTCTCGAGAATGGGAACAACAGCCTCGTTGATAGTCTCGCCTTTGTTGGGCAGATAATAGAGCTTGTGGGTCTTGATGTCATGATTCCACTCGCCGGGCTCATCTATCAGCTCCTTTGCATTCGTCAGGTAGAAGGGCGACGGATGCTTCGTGTCGGGTGTCATGGGCGATGGCCATGGATGCTCAAACTGGAGTTTCGCCTCTGGGTTGTGAAAGCGGATAGCAGCCGAATCGCCTTGGAGCGTGATACTCTTGATGCGCAGGTTGGAGGTACACCACATCTCGTGCAGTACCATTTCGGCATAGGGTGCCTTCATGATTTTCTCCACCGCCTTGCGTGGAACCCACAGAATGTGGTTCTTCTTGTCGTAGGTGCGGATGCGGTTCATCTGTTCAAAGTCGCTCACGTCGCGTGCTCTGACTGCCTTCTCTCCGTTCACCCACAGCTGTCGGAAGTCTACAGGACGACCGTTGAAGTCGGGCACATCAGCTACTAGCAGTTTGCCCTGTTTCTTCCATCCCGTTATCTTCATGCCACCACTGATGACGGCATCCTTGCCCACCAGCTTCAGTCCGCTATCCTCAGGACGCAACCGCAAGGGTTCATACAAGAAATACGTACCAGCCCCTAGGTTGATAGTTACCTCGGTAGACTTCCCCAGTCGTCTCATCTCACGGGCTTTACGAATGGCATCGGTCAGCGACGAGTCGGGGGTGATATTAATCTCTGCTGCCTGCAAACCTATGGTGCACAGCAGACTGACGAAAAGGAGTATTTTTTTCATAGGATATTCTCTCTGCACATCTTTTTCTGTTATCTCTGGAGGGGTAGCCAGAGAGACATGTCGTCGATGCCGCGATTGTCCCAGGCGTAATAAGGGATAAGGCGGATATGTACCTTCTTATTCTTGACGGGACGCAGCTCGCGATAGAGCTGGTTGTTGTTCCAGGAGTCCTGGTTGACCAAAGGCACATTGGCTTCGAGGGCTATCATCTCGTGACCTTCCATCGTGATTTTTTTCTCGGTGAACTGCACATCGGCAGGAATGGCTATGTCGTTGATGCGATGGCCTCCCTCGATGTCCTGACCTTCCAGGCAATAGACAATAGGTCCACGCATGATGGCAATCTGGTTCTTGGCTTCCTCAACCAGAGGATTGGCCTCGATGAGACGCGCCTTCATGGGCAGGTCGAGTTCGATAGTGTCGCCCTTCTTCCACTTGCGGGGCTGGCGCAGGTCTTCAGCTAGGATGGACTGTCCGTTCAGCTTGAGCGACATGTCGGTAGCCCATCCGGGAATGTGCATGCGGATGCTACGCAACGTCTTAGCCTTCTTGACGATTAGTTTGATATGTCCGTCCCAGGGGTAGTTGGTCACCTGCTCTATCTCCAAGTCCTTGGTCTTCAGCGTGTTTTGTCCGTAGAGGTTCACCCACAGCGTGTCGCCCTTGATGCTATAGGCATATTCCTGAGCCTCGCAGAGCGTGCGTAGTGTGTTGGGTGGACAGCAGAAACAGGTAATGTAACGCTGGCGATGTTTGGGCCAGCGCATAGTGTAGGGGAACTCCTTGGTGCGGCGTAGCGCCTCGGTATAGAAGAAGTCTTTGCCATCGAGTGAGATACCGCTGAGGATACCATTGTAAAGCTCGTTCTCGATGTTGTCGACATATTTGGGATCGACGGTGGTCTGGAACATGCGCCACGAATAGAGCATCATGCCAATCTGTGCACAAATCTCATTGTGGGCAGCCTCCTGCGGTAACTGGAACTGACGTCCGTAGGCCTGGTGAATTTGTTGGATGCTGGGCTGGTTGTAAGTGGTGCCGTCGGGCGACACGCCGTCGTAGAGTGCGCCGCAGCCGCCCATGATGTAAATCTTATGATTCACGATGTCGTCCCAGATGGCTTCGAGGTTCTTCATCAGTTGGGCCTCGCCCGTCTCAGCATAGAGGTCGGCAACACCCGCGTAGAGGTAGTTGGCACGCACAGCATGTCCCATAGCCTCGTACTGGTCGCGGAACTTATGGCGGTCCTGATTGTGGTCCTCGCCGTTGGTCACGCTGTCGCGGATGGCAATCAAGCCTTTGGCTAGCGTCAGGTATTTATCGTCGCCTGTCTCGCGATACATCTCGGCAGCACCCATGTAGTGGCTGGGACAGATGGCGTTGCGTGAGAGCTCCACAGCGTCGTTGGTCAGGAAGTTGTAGAGGAAATCGGCAGCCTTCTTGCCACACTCAAACAGAGTGGTCTTGCCCGTAGCACGCTTGTGGATGATGCCAGCTGTCATGAGGTGGCCCAAGTTATAGGTTTCAAAGTTCAGGCGCGATGCGAAGGCGTGCTTCTGATCCTTGCCAATCTCGATACCGGCAGCATTCTCTGTGAGACTGTGAGTGTCGATGCCGGCGTTGCGCTCTGAAATCACCACGGGGGTGTGAATATAGCCGTCGGCACGCTGGGCAAGGGCTACCTGCTCGATGAACTGGTCCATGAGGGCGTCAATCTTCGGGTCCTTGGTCACGGCATAGACCGCAGCACAGGCCTCGAGCCACTTGTACATGTCGCCATCGTGGAAGGGAGGACCGTGGTGCTTTCCCTTCACCGTGCCTGCAGCCACCTGAAAATTGGCAAAGCCATGACTGCCATGAAGGCCTAAGGCGTCAATGGTCTCGTAGGGCGTGTTCCACGTGTCCCACATCGACCAGATGCCTGTTGTGGAGAGCATCTGGAAACGGTCGCCCCAGAAGCCTCCCGTCCACTGGGTAGCACCCATGGGCAGGTTCTGCATCTTGGCTTGCTTGCTACGACTCATGTCGGTAAGACCCTGAGCCGATACGGTTGTTGCCGTGAAACAGCAACAGACCGTACAGAGTAAGAGGAGTTTCTTCATTGGTAGTTTTCTATGTTTTAGTGATTATGCTTCTTTCTTGTCGATGCGACGCGTAACCTCGATAGCGCCCGTAGGACAGACGAGACGGCAGAGGTGACAACCCACACACTTGGTGCCTACGATGCGAGGCTGACGGGTGGCGGTGTCGAAGACGATGGCCTGATGACCACCATCGCTACAGGAGGTCTCACAACGTCCGCAGCCCACACAAACCTCACGATTGATCTTGGGATAGATGATGGTCTGACGGTCGAGGTCGGTGGGCATTACGAAGGTATCGACAGCCTCGCCAACCAGGTCGGAAAGATGACGGACACCCCGCTTGACCATATAGCGCTGAAGACCCAGTTTCAGGTCGTCGATGATGCGATAGCCATACTGCATGACAGCGGTGCACACCTGGACATTGCTGCAGCCCAACTGGATGAACTCCAGGGCGTCGCGCCACGTCTCGATGCCGCCAATGCCGCTGAACTCGATGCCTTTCATCTCCTCGGTCTTTGCCATCTCGAGAATGAAGCGCAGGGCAATGGGCTTTACGGCGCGTCCGGAATAGCCCGAGACGGTACGGCGACCCGACACCTCGGCCAGTGGGTCCATGGTGACGGACTTGATGGTGTTGATGGCGGAAATGGCATCGGCACCTGCGAAGAAAGCCTCCTTGGCAGGGCTGGCCATGTGGGTGATGTTAGGCGTCATCTTGGGAATGACGGGTATCTTCACCGAGCGCTTCACATAAGCGGTATAGAACTTGACGGCCTCGGGGTTCTGGCCCACGTCGCTACCCATGCCGGCAAGGCGCATCTGCGGACACGAGAAATTGAGCTCGATGGCATCGACACCGGCCTTCTCAGCCATGAGGGCCAGCTCAATCCACTGCTCCTCGGTCTGTCCCATGATGCTGGCAACAACGCCCTTGGTGGGATAGTTCTTCTTGAGACAGCTCAGGATGTCGAAATCGACATCGACCGGATTCTCGCTCAACTGCTCCATGTTGCGGAAACCATAGAAGTCGCCCTTGGTGCCGTTGCCGTGGAGGGCGTCGAAACGGGGAGACACCTCCTTGATGTCCTGCAGGCAGATGGTCTTATAGAACACACCGCCCCAGCCGGCCTCAAAGGCGCGCGCTACCATCTCGTAGTTGGTGCAGACGGCAGAGGAGGCGAGGAAGAAGGGATTCTCGCAAGGGATGCCACAGAAGTCGATGTTCAGGTCGGGATAGTTGTCGGAAGGAACATCGTCGGGACTGATGGAGCGAATCAGTTCCTTGATGCGGATAGGCCAGTTGTAGTGGATACAGGCCTTCTCGGCAGCTTCCAAGTCGGCATCGGTACAGTCGGCAACCCATTTCAAGGCGGGCTTGTGGTTGTCGAAACGGATGGCGCGGATGGCTCTTGCTGGATCACCCGTCTTACATGCCTTGGTGCAGGGCGCATCCTGGCAGAGAAGGCAACGGTTGGCCTCTTCGTAGATGTTGATTCGTTTCATATGAAGTCGATAGGTTTAGTTAAAAAATACGTATAGGCTAATCATGACAATGGCCAGTGCCGTCCATAGGCCGACAGCCAGTTTGGAGAATCCCCCGCGAACGGGAGCGGGAATCTCATAGACGGTTTTGTCCTTGTCGGTAAGAGAGATGACGGCCATCGAAACAGCCAGTATCACGAACAGTTCGAACGATAGCAACATGAAGTGGGGCCAGGGGAACTGTAGCCACTCGGGCGGCCAGAGGTAGAGCACACCCACCACGAGACAGAATACAGTGCCGATGGTGAGGGCGAAATTGGCGGCTCGTGTGGTGCAACGCTTCCAGAAGATGCCCAGTACGAAGACGGCAGCCATCGGGGGAGCAATGAAGCCCAGCACGGACTGGAATACATTAAAGAGGTTGAGGCCCTTGATGCTGTCGATGGCTACGGTGAGCACGATGGCAATGGTGGCACCGATAACGGTCACGATGCGCCCCACGAAATTGATGCGACGCTGTGAGGCATCAGGACGGAAACGCTTGACGTAGATGTCCATCGTAAAGACGGTGGAGAGGGCGTTGAGTGCAGAGCCGACGGTTGATACCAAACAGGCTGTTAGCACAGCAAATACCAGTCCGACCATACCCACAGGGAACAGGTTCTCCACCATCGTCAGATAAGCTTCGTCTGGATTCTCCAAGGTCGGGAAGAGGGCGAAGCAAATGATACCAGGAAGAATATAAAGGGCAACATCCAGAATCTTCAACCATCCCGTAAAGTTAGTACCGAGTTGTCCCTCACGCAGGTCCTTGGCGGCCAGCACGGGCTGTACCATACTTTGATCTGTACACCAGAACCACACCCCCATCACGGGATAGCCCAACACGATGGGCAACCATGGGAATGCCTCGTCGGAGTTTGGCTTGAACATCACCCAATAGTCGGCAGGGACCTTATCGACGAGAGCTTGTATGCCTCCCACCTTGTCGAGTCCCACGATGACCAGTACGAGCGATACGACAATGAGTAGAATCATCTGATAGACATTGGTATAGGCTACGGCTTTCAGTCCGCCTAGCATGCTGAAGAACGCCGAGATGAAGAGCAGTACCAAGGCTGACATCCACATGGGAATATCAAAGACCTGACGGATAAGGATGCCACCGGCAAAGAGCGTCAGCGCCAACCACGAGATGACGATGGTCACAATGGTGTACCACGCCAGGATATTGCGTGTAGACTGTCCGAAGCGCAAGCCCATGAACTCAGGCAGGGTGTGTACCTTGGCACTTAGATAACGGGGTGCAAAGACGAAGGCCAAAAGGGCGATAAACACGAAGGCATACCAGGCGTAGTTGCCCGAGACGATACCTGTCGTGAAACCTGCCGAGGCGGAGGCTATCAGCATCGAAGGCCCCACGTTGGTGCCCCACATCGAGAATCCGATATGGTGCCAGCGCAGCGAGTGTTCTGCCAAGAATAGGGCTCCTCCCTTCTTACGTTTCGTACTTGCCCATACGCCAATGGCGATAAGTATGGCAAAATAGATTCCCAGAATCAGCCAGTCTAGGCCTTGCATGTAGTGACTTTCCATTATCTTATTCCTTTGTAGTCTTTAGTTATTTCGATGGTAATGACTTTGCTCATATCCATATCGTCTGTAGAGTCGACTTCGTCAGGATACAGCTTGATAAGGGCACCGGGACGTACGAAGACGGGCATCTCGTCGAGGGGTACTTCCACGTTGTAGTACCAGCGACCACCTTCCAGGCGCTCGCCTGTGAAGAAGTTGGCCCAAAGACCTTCTGGTAGGTAGATGTCACGATGGTTATCGCTGTTCATTACGGGACAAACGAGGAACTCAGAGCCGAAGTAATACTCGTCGTCAATATGCCAGCATTGCCGGTCGTGTGGATGATGCATCAAGAGAGCGCGCAGCATGGGATAACCGCTCTTACAGCTCAACTCACCTTGTTCAATAATATAAGGCATCAGCTGATAGCGCAATTTCCACCACTTCTTGACGATAGGTGCGATGTTGGGGTAGTGCCATGGCTCGCGTTTGAAGGAGCCATGATAGCGCATGTGTGATGAAAAAACGCCAAACTGAGTCCATCGCACATAGACATCCTCGCGGAGAGGTGAGTTCATGAAATTGGGCGTAGAGTGGAAACCTGGCACGTCGTGACTCCAGAAGGCAAAGCCCGACAGTCCGAAGTGCAGACCACCCTTCAGCGAGCCTGCCATACCAGCCCATGATGACTCAGAGTCGCCACCCCAATGCAAAGGATAGCGCTGACAGCCTGCCCATGCAGAGCGGGCCCACACGATGCCATCGCCTGTCACCTCTTGGGTGACCTCATAGGCAGCCCGTTGGTAAAGCAGGGCGTAGATATTGTTCAGCCGCTCTGGCTCCATCGCATGGTATTTGTGGCCCATGTGGATGTTCTCGCCAAAATCAGTCTTGATGCACTTAACACCCATCTCCAGCAACGGCTTCAGCAGTTGATTCTTGTACCAGTCGGTAGCTTTATCGTAGGTAAAGTCGATGGTGCCGGCATAGTCCAAGGCAGAGAAGTTGGATGTACCACCCGTTGAGGAATCTTCTTTCTTGGTGGGCTGACTGATATATTTATTAGTCTTAGCTTCCTCTATCTGTTCTGCCCCTGATGCGATATAGGGCAACTGCCACAGACTCACCTTGTAACCATTGTCTGCCAGCCGTTTGATGAATGCCTTCGGGTCAGGGAAACGCTCGGGGTTGAACTTCCACTCGCAGAGCCAGTCGGTGCGGAACCAGCCTGTGTCGAGATGGATGACATCGCAAGGATAATGCTCGTTTCTCAGCCTGTCGCAGATCTCATTCACCTCGTCGGCAGAGAAGTAGGTCATACGACTCATCCAGATGCCGAACGACCAGAGTGGGGGCATCTGCGGGAAACCTGTCAGCATGCGGTAGCTCTTCAGTATTTCCTCAGGTGTCTGACCACCCATGAGGAAAACATCCAGCGTGGCGTGGTCGTTGAGAAACTGTACCGAACGGGTAGAATGGTCGGCCAACGACAGCTTACAGTAGTCGGAGGTATGATAGAAACAGCCATACATGCGACTGCTCATATAGAAGGGAATATTCTTATAGCAACGGCGGTTGTTGACACCCTGTCCGTCTTGGTTCTTCAGTTGGAAGGTCTGTCCGCTGAGGTCCATCTTACGAAAGCGTTCACCGGTGCCCACGAAGCACTCGTCGTGTTCGCATTTAAAGCTGATGGTGGCTCTTTCCGTCCCGTATGCCGAGGCTTTACCTCGGCTTACGAAACCGAGGGGCAGAGCATCGTAGCGGGGAGGTGAGAAGTGGTCATCGCTCAAGGCTACGCCCTTCTTCTCATCACCATCGGGATAGAAGGTGATAAAGGGGGCAGGCTGGGGTGCTGGCTGCAGGTCGCTCCAATGGTCGATGATGGGTTCGGTGAGGTCGATGGTTGCTATTTTTTTACCATTTGCTGCGATGATATCGCAACCTACTAGACGAAGTGCCTGACGCTTCACTTCTGACGTGAACTGCAGCATGTCGTCGCTCTCCACCATCTCATCGCCACTCATGGTGGTAAACAGACGGACGATGTTTGGCTCGTAGGCACGGATGATGAGGTCGTAGCTTTGCTGAGGCGTGCTCTCATCAGCTGCCATGTCCTCTTGATGCAGTTGTTTCTGATAGGGAATGGTGACGATGATATCACCCTTGCGCTCTTCTATCTTTGTTGGTGCATATGCCTTCCATAGACTCTCGTCCTTCTCTAAAGAAGGGTCAAAGTCCATAAAGTCGAAAAGATGGTAGTTGGTTTGTTTCATTGTTTGAATATGAGGTTAGGACCAGGGTTGTTGTCGCCGATTTCGTCGCGGCGGATGAGTCGGGTGTTGGAGGCAGAACCTCCGACCACACTGGTTTTGTTGTTTTCTATCGTGAAGCCGTCAGTACGGGCATCGAGGTAGATGCAGAAACCACGGTCGTTGGTGGCGTAGGGGGCAGGGTAGGGCTGTGACACCTCGTTGTCGTTGATGCTTGAGTGGGGCTGGTTCGACAGTGTGTAGATGCCTCCGGCATCGTAGAGCTGGCGGGCGTAGTCGCTCACCTTATTGCCGAAGATGCGATTGTGCTCCATGCCTGTATAATAGGGAGTCCAACCCCATCCGATGCAGATGCCGGAGTAGTTGACGTGGCTTACCTGGTTGTGGCTGATGTCCGTATGGCTAACGTATCCGCAACTGATAGCTACGGCTCCCCAGTCCTCGTTTGCAGCATCGTGAATCACGTTGTCGCTTATCCATAGGTTCTTGCAGCGGTCAGCCAAATCGCCGTAGGGACGGTGTACCTCACGCGGACTCTCAGCAAACGAACCTGCCATGATGGCTGTACCGCCGATGTCTTCAAACTGATTGTTGATAACCATACATTGGTCGGTATTGTCTTGAAAATCAAGGGCGGTGGCTCCGAGGTGTTGGAATCGGCATTCTCGTACGTAGACATGACTGGCATTTCTGACTGTGACGGCGCTGACGGGGCGTTCTATCCATGCCTGATTTTCCAACCCACCATCCCAAGGCAATCCCTCGTGCTCCTTGAGCTTATAGGCATCAATCAGCGGAAATCCGCCCTGTAACGTCACATGGCCTTTATGCAGTGGGCGGTTCCAGCAGGTGTTCTCGAAGGTGAGACCTTCCAAAATGACATAGCTGGCTCCGTCATTGATGATCAATTGCTCAATGCCGTCGCGCTGTTCGGTGGTGCGAAGCAGGAAAGACGAGTTGCCCTTCTCGCCGCCGATAACGGGCTGGGGCCATGGGTGCTCAAATTCCAGACGGCTTTCAGGTTCCATGAAGGAGACAACGGCCAAACCGTTGTCAACACGGATGTCCTTGACACGCAGGATGGCGATGGCCCAGCGCTGGTGAACCACCATCTCTAAAGTTGAGTGTTTAACGTTTAGCGTTGAGAGAATTTTTTTAGGTGGAGCAGGGATGGTGATGGTGCGTGTCGTTGTATCGAAGTCAATCATCCGCTCCATTCCCTCCTTGGGCCAGACTTGCGTGTGCTGCTGGCGTGGGTCGCCACAGATGACTGCACCTTCTTCGCTGCGGATCGTCAGGAAGGATTTCTCCCATCCGCTGTCCTCGGGGCGCAGAAACAAAGGCTCCTGCATATAGTAGCGACCAGCTTTCAGATGGATTTCAATACCGTATGCTGCACATTGCGGGTTGTTGGTACGTCGCCATTCGCGGGCTTTCCTGACAGCATCGTGGATGCTCTCACCAGGGTTGACGGTGATGATTTTTGGATTGTGGTAGATGTCTGCCCACGTCGTCAGACTGGCGGAGACATACAATAATAAGGTTAGCAATAATTTCATGTCACATGATTATTTTATTTTAAGACGTAGAAAGCGTCGGGTTGTCATCATTCCAAGTAGTGACAAAACCGTCATGCTTTCGTCATTAAAAAAACGACACGATGAAATTGAACATGAAGCAATGGGTGGCTGATGTCATCCGACAACAGGAGGTAACGGCGCTGCCCGTGATGACACATCCTGGTATAGAAATGAATGGTCATACGGTACGTGAGGCCGTCAGCAATGGACGAGTACACTATGAGGCGGTCATGACGCTGACCCGTCGCTATCCTGCTGTGGCGGCTGCAACCATCATGGATCTGACTACGGAGGCTGAGGCCTTTGGAGCAGAGATTGCGTTCAGCGATGAGGCTGTGCCAGCAGTAAGCAGCCGTCTGTTGCCTGATGTCAAGAGCATCAACAGGCTCCAAGTTCCTTCTCTATCTACTGGCCGTATACCCCAATATCTGAAGGCTAACCTGTTGGCTGCCAAGGAGATTACCGATCGTCCACTGTTTGCTGGATGTATAGGTCCTTTCTCCCTGGCAGGTCGTCTCTACGATATGTCAGAGATTATGATGCTTATCTACGAGAATCCCAATGCAGCTCATACCTTGTTGGCTAAATGCACACAGTTTATCGAGAAGTATTGTCAGGCGCTGAAGCGGACGGGAGCCAATGGGGTGATGATGGCTGAGCCTGCCGCTGGCCTGATGTCGAATGATGATTGTCAGACTTTCTCATCAGCTTACGTGAGGTATATCGTGAATAAGGTACAGGACGAGAACTTCATCGTCATCCTGCATAACTGTGGCAATACGGGTCAGTGCACGCAGGCGATGGTGGCTACAGGTGCGGCAGCCTACCATTTTGGTAATAAGTGTAAGATGGAAGAAGTCATCAAGGATGTACCTCCCACGGCTTTGGCGATGGGTAACATCGACCCGGTGTCCATATTCAAGGATGGCATGCCTTTCCAGATGCGTCAGACGGTGACTGATCTGCTGGAGAAGATGCGCCCTTACCCTAATTTCGTGCTTTCCAGCGGTTGCGATACACCTCCACATACCCCATTAGCGAATGTCGATGCTTTCTTCGAATCTTTAGCAGACTTTAACCGACAGTGACACATAAGACGCTGACATATGCAGACCTTCGGATAACTCCAGCCGACATCTACGAGCAGATGGGTTATCATGGTGCTGAGCCCGATAATTCTACGTATCAGGAGACGCAGTCTGTCATTCTGGAGGTCAGCCAGTGGCTCCGTCCTCAGTTTTGCTTCTTTGTCGTTCGGGAGTTGCCAGATTTCGATATGGGTAAAATCATTCTCCGTCAGTTACGAGGTAGTGAAGCCTATGCCTTTTTTATCTGCACGAGTGGTGTTGAATTCGAGGCTTATCAGCAGCGTCTCAAGCAGCAAGGCGACATGGTGCGTGTGTTCATTGCCGATTCCTTGGGCAGCGTCATTGCAGAGCATAGTGCTGACAGGATGGAAGAGAGTCTACAAGAGAGCATCGATAAGTTGAGCTGGCACCACACCAACCGCTTCTCGCCAGGCTATTGCGGATGGCATGTCTCGCAACAACAGTTGCTCTTCCCCCTGTTTAAAGGACAGACCTGTGGCGTCAAACTAACGGACTCGTCGCTGATGGTACCCATCAAGTCGGTAAGCGGCATTATCGGTGTAGGAAAAGAAATCCGCAAGTTGGATTACACCTGCGGACTCTGTAATTTCGAGAAGTGTTATAAGCGTAAACTAAAGCTTGCCAAGTAGTTGTTTGGCAACGGTAACAGCCGAGTTTGCATTGTCGCTATAACCGTCGGCACCTATCTCGTCGGCGAAGCCTTGAGTGACGGGAGCACCACCCACCATTACCTTCACCTGGTCACGGATACCGGCAGCCTCCAGAGCGTCAATCACCTCCTTCATATAACCCATTGTGGTGGTCAGCAGAGCCGACATACACAAGATATCAGGATGATTCTTCTTCACCTCTTCGATGAAGGTGTCAGCAGAAACGTCAATACCAATGTTCACAACCTCGAAGCCACAGCCTTCCAGCATCGAAGCTACGAGATTCTTGCCGATGTCGTGTAAGTCGCCCTTCACGGTGCCTATCACTACCTTGCCCAACGAGGTCGAAGCGGCGCCAGCAAGCATAGGCTTCAGAAGTTCCAATGCTGCTTTCATAGCACGTCCAGCCATCAATAGCTGGGGTACGAAAGCCTTGCCGTCTTGGAATCGCTGGCCTACCTCACCCATCGCACGTATCATCTGTCCGTTGATGAGATCTTGTGGTGCTATCTGTTGGGCGATAGCCTCCTTGGTAGCTGCTGCTGCCTCATCGCTCTTGCCATTAAGGATGGCGTTGAATAGCCGCTCCTCTGGGCTCGTTAGTTTAGTACTAATGGTACTAGTCTTACTAGTCATACTAGTTATACTAGTCTTACTAGAATCTAAAGAAATGCTAAGTATCTCTGCAGTCTCTTTGCTCAGAGGACTCAGACGTACCCCGGGAACAGGCTCTATAGCCTTCGCTATCAATGCGATATGCTTGTCTGTTGTTCCGCAGCAGCCTCCGATGATATTCAGACGATGGTTCTCCAGCAAGGGCCACACATCTGCCAATAGCCCCTCTGGTGTCTTGCTGTAATGTCCGTTGCCATCAGGCATACCTGCGTTAGGATAGAGGCTTACCTTGGTGCCGAACTGTGCCAATTGACAAACCAATGGTGTCATCTGGGCTACATCGGATACACAGTTGATACCTACGGAATAGGGCTTTGTGTTCAGCGTTTTGATAAATGCACAGACGTCCTGCCCCAGCATGTTATGTCCGTCTGCCGTCGTCACATTGAAACTGAGCATGATAGGTAAGGAGGGAGCCACTTGCTGTGCTACCTCGATGGCTATACGGGCATTCTCGACGTCAAAGATGGTTTCTATTAGCAACGCATCAACACCTCCATCAGCCAGAGCCTGTATCTGTTCTGTATAGGCCAAACGAAGCACTTCCCTGTCGAGGGGTTCACCACTGGTGGCTACTGATGTCGTGCGACTCGTAGGTCCAATACTGCCGGCAACGAAGCGGGGCTTCTCCGACGAACTGAATTCGTCGGCGCACTGGCGGGCAATCTTGACTGCAGCTAGGTTGATGTCTCGGCAGTAGTCCTGCAAACCGAAGTCGCCCATCGAGATGCGCTGGGCATTAAAGGTATTGGTCTCAATGATGTCTGCTCCAGCAGCCAAGTACTTGCGATGGATATCCCGAATAACGACAGGACAGGTAATCGACAGCAGGTCATTGCAACCTTTCAAATCACCTCCGTGTTGGGCAAAACGAGCTCCTCGGAAGTCCTCTTCACGCAATTGGTACTGCTGAATCATGGTACCCATAGCACCATCGAGGACTAGAATCCTATCTTGGGGGAGTGCGGGCTTATTGGTGTTCGCTTGTTTTTCGGGCGACTCGATGAGACGAATGATTTCCAGCACCTCATCGTCAGCTTCATCATGACTTTGGTATTCTTCGATAATACGCATAGCCTGTTCTACCTCACGCTCATTGTGGAAGTCCATCTCCAGATGCACACCGTCGCCACCAATGTTGTCAAGTAGGGGTCGCAGCTCGTCCAGCGTTACCCAGCAAGCCATAATGCTCTTACCACCTGCTAAAATCTTTTTATAAAGGTCATACCATTTGGGCGATCCACCTTGTGGTTCTCCTACACCAGGTGTCCATTGGATGGCATTCAATTCCTTGATTTCCAACAGCGCATCCAAGTGGTGCATAGCACCCACACCGTCCAGATGGTAGAGCGTATAGTCAATTTTCTGACATTGTTCGCGGATGAAGGGTTGCACGAAGCGACGATAGTCGTCCACACTAATCATCGTCGAGATATCACTTTGCAACTTCGACATCTTGCCAGGAGCCCACGACGAGAAATAGCAGAACGCCATCTCGTCGCCCTCGCGGATGATGTCGTACAGTTCGTCGAATACCTTGAAGTAGATGTCGTTGATCTGTTGCATCTGGTGCTCCAGAACCTCAGGCTGCATCACCGTGTCGAGCAACACCTTGTCTGTACCCTTAATGGCTGCCAGCACGTCCATACCCTCCATCAGGTCAGGCATACCCACATAATAGTGGCCCTGTGCCTTCGCCTTGCATGCCTTCAGCAGTTCCTTGTGTAACAGCCAGTTGGGGTGCTGTGGATCAAACTTGATGTCGTCCGTATAGTTGGGGTCAGGGTGAATCCAGATGGTATCCTCGCCACCTTCAAAGACACCTCCAAGGATGGCTGCCAGCGAGCCAGGACCCAACTGTGTGTTAGCCACAGGCAGCATGTCAGCCATCAGCGACGAGTGAGCCACATACCAGTCCAGATATTCAGCCCTCCACTCAGGGTCGAACCAACGCTGGTTCAGGTCCCTGTACGGCTTAGGCGCATGTATATCTGCATGAGGTTTTACACCCTCCTGAAAATGTTCCCACATGTTCAGCACAATGCCTTTGTGGTTCCACCAGTTGATATAATGCTTTTTGGTCTCTTCGAGATTTTGTTTCCAAGTATTCATTGTCTGTGTATTATTTATTGTAAGACGCAAGGCAGGCTTAAATGTCATCATCCACGTAGATAAGTTCACTCATCACCATGTCGCTGACGAATAGTCCTTTACGGGTTAGTATCAAGTGGTGTCCTTTCATCCGCAGCAACCCGTTATCGATGAATCGTTGCGCCTCTTTCAGACAATAGTGGCGATGTCGCTCCGACAGTGTGTTCAAGTCTAGTCCGTCGCTGGTGCGCAGGGCAACGGTGATGCTGTCGTTATAGTGAGTGTCCTCATCAAAAGTCTCCCATTCTGCAGGCCGTTCGCCCCGTTCGATAGCAGCGATATATTCCTTGATATCTGCCACGTTCCAACTACGACTTTTCCCGTCGTAGCTATGTGCAGCAGCACCCAGTCCGATGTACGGCACATCATGCCAATAGCTCGAGTTATGGCGTGAGCGATAGCCCGGTTTGGCAAAGTTGCTGATTTCGTAGTGCTCGTAGCCGGCAGCGGTCAGGCGGTCAATGAGGGCGTAATACATCGTGCGCTCTGTTTCCTCGTCACAAGACTTAATGCCCATGCGGTGGAGCGGGGTTCCTTCTTCAATCATCAGACAGTAGGCCGACAGGTGCTCCACGTCGAGGGCTAGTGCCGCGTCTATATCCCGTTGCCAGTCGTCCTGCGTCTCGCCAGGGAAACCATACATCAAGTCTATGCTGATATTGCTGATGCCGGCATCGCGCAGTCGTTGTACGGCTATGGGTACCTGTTCTGCGTTATGTCTTCGATGTAGGAACTGCAGTCGCTTGTTGTCAAATGTCTGCGCCCCCATGCTTACCCTGTTCACCGTAAGCCGAGGCAAAGCCTCGGCAAACTCAACAGTTACGTCGTCCGGATTGCACTCGATGGTGACTTCCTCAGTCTCGTCGCCATATACCTTATTTATAATATAGAAGAGCTGGCGCAGCTGATCGCCAGTTAGCTGACTGGGCGTACCTCCACCCAGATAGATGGTTTTAATGGCGTCTTCTGTCCTTCTCATCTCCATCTCCTTGCATACAGCATTGACATATTTCTGGCGCAAATCAAGGCCTACTGTCGAGTAGAATCCACAGTAGATACAACGGCTCTTACAGAACGGGATATGGAGATATAAACCAGCCATGTGAGTGCAAAAATACTAATAAAGTTTAATTAATGAAAGTTTTTTTTGGTTTTTTGCGTGAAAATGCCTACCTTTAGCGTCGCTTTGAGAATATAAACCTACAAACAATACTTATTATGAAAGTTTATCAAACAAACGAGATCAAAAACATCGCACTCATTGGCAGTGCGGGTAGCGGCAAGACTACTCTTGCCGAAGCAATGGTTTACGAGGCCGGCATCACTAAGCGTCGCGGCACCGTAGAGGGTAAGAACACCATGAGCGACTATTTCCCTGTTGAGCAGGAATACGGCTACTCGGTGTTCTCTACTGTTTTTCATGTAGAGTGGAACAACAAGAAACTGAACATCATCGACTGTCCAGGTTCTGACGACTTCGTGGGTGGTTCTATCACAGCCATGAATGTGACCGACCAGGCTGTCATCCTCGTCAATGGCCAGTATGGTCCTGAGGTAGGTACAATGAATGCTTTCCGTAACACGGAGAAACTGAAGAAGCCCGTTATCTTCCTGGTGAACCAACTCGATCGCGACAACTGTGATTTCGACCAGATTCTCAACCAGCTGAAGGAAGTCTATGGTAACAACTGCGTTCCCGTACAGTATCCTATCGCTACAGGTGCTGGTTTCAACAGCGTTATCGACGTGCTGCTGATGAAGAAGTACTCTTGGAAGCCTGAGGGTGGTGCTCCTATCATCGAAGATATTCCTGCCGACCAGTTGGAGAAGGCCAAGGAGTGGAAAGCCGCATTGGTTGAGGCTGCTGCCGCTGGTGACGACACACTGATGGAGAAGTTCTTCGAGAGCGAGGACCTCAGCGAGGACGAGATGCGTGAGGGTATCCGCAAGGGTCTGGTGACGCGTTCTATCTTCCCCGTATTCTGCGTATGTGCAGGTAAGGATATGGGTGTTCGCCGCCTGATGGAGTTCCTGGGTAATGTCGTTCCTTTCGTCAGCGAGATGCCTGTCATCAAGAATGCTGCTGGTAAGGATGTTCCTGCTGATGCCAGCGCTCCCACATCACTCTATTTCTTCAAGACTGGTGTTGAGCCCCATATCGGTGAGGTTCAGTACTTCAAGGTGATGAGTGGTGTAGTGAAGAGTGGTGACGACCTGACCAATGCCGATCGTGGATCTAAGGAGCGCATGGGTACGCTTTATGCCTGCGCTGGTGCCAACCGTATCCAGGTTGATGAGTTGCGTGCGGGTGATATCGGCTGTACTGTGAAGCTGAAGGACGTCAAGACGGGCAATACCCTGAATGGCAAGGATGTCGAGAATAAGTTCGACTTCATCAAATATCCTAATTCTAAGTTCTCTCGTGCCATCAAGGCTGTCAACGAGGCTGAGACTGAGAAGATGATGGCAGCCCTGCAGAAGATGCGTCAGGAAGACCCCACATGGGTTGTCGAGCAGTCAAAGGAGTTGCGCCAGATTATCGTTCATGGTCAGGGTGAGTTCCACCTGCGTACCTTGAAGTGGCGTATGGAGAACAACGAGAAGATCCAGATTGAATATCAGGAGCCAAAGATTCCTTATCGTGAGACTATCACGAAGATGGCCCGTGCCGACTATCGTCATAAGAAGCAGTCGGGTGGTGCCGGACAGTTTGGTGAGGTACACCTGATAGTTGAACCTTATACCGACGGCATGCCCGATCCTACCTCCTTCACCATCAATGGCCAGGAGTTCAAGATGAACATCAAGTCGAAGGAAGAGAAGGATCTGGAGTGGGGTGGTAAGCTCGTCTTCATCAACAGCGTTGTTGGTGGTGCCATCGATATGCGTTTCATGCCTGCTATCCTGAAGGGTATCATGGAGCGTATGGAGCAGGGCCCGTTGACAGGTTCTTATGCCCGCGACGTTCGCGTCATTGTTTACGATGGTAAGATGCACCCCGTTGACTCTAACGAGTTGTCGTTCATGCTTGCAGCACGTAACGCCTTCTCTGCAGCCTTCAAGGAGGCTGGTCCTAAGGTGCTTGAGCCTATCTACGACCTCGAAGTACTCGTACCTGCCGACTACATGGGTGATGTGATGTCTGACCTGCAGGGTCGTCGTGCCATTATTATGGGTATGGACTCTGAGAGCGGCTACCAGAAGCTTACCG
Organism: Prevotella sp.; assembly: GCA_015060535.1. Lineage (GTDB taxonomy): Bacteria > Bacteroidota > Bacteroidia > Bacteroidales > Bacteroidaceae > Prevotella. The sequence goes on along the minus strand of SUYH01000017.1, from coordinate 11,083 downwards.
CTAAGATTCCTCTCAAGGAGTTGGCTAGCTACTCTATCGCATTGAGTTCTCTGACTGGTGGTCGTGCTTCGTTCACCACCAAGTTCGCCTCTTACGAGCTTGTTCCGAACGACATCCAGCAGGCTCTGATTAAGGAGCATGAGGCCGAGATGAAGGACGAGGAGTAATCCTCTTCAATACTAGACCAAGAAAAACAGCCCATCGTATTGATGAGCTGTTTTTCTTATTTCCAGGCCCTCATGTTTCGTTGGGCCTCTATCTTGTTTTCTAAGTCGTCTGGCAGGTTGGGGAAGAAGTCCATTCCTGTGATGCGCTCTATCTCGTCTACCGTGTTGTAATAGAGGTCTCGCTTTTTCGTTCCCTCCGTGTTTCTTACCACGATGCCGAATGCCTTAGGTTTCCCCTTCAGACAGAGCACCACTTTGAAGAACGCCTCAGGCACCACCACCTTGTTTCTGCCTATCGTCTGGTGTTTGCCCTTCATTAGCACTGGTCCGCAAACGATGTACACCTCACCGTATTTCCTGGCCCACTTTCTGCAATCAGCCTCTACGCTGTTCCACAGTCCGCTGTTCAGCTTCGAGTCCTGAGGACACATATTCGTCAGCAGGTTCGACTCACGCATCGCCTGTTCGTCCCATTTGTTGTCGCCAGCGGGACACATGTGTCCGTGCGACCATCCACTCTTTTTATAGTCTGCTCTGGTAGCTCTGGGCTTTGGCACCTCCTCATCCTCCCAGTATCCGTTGATGCGCTTCACGTTCCCGTCAGTGTGATCTGCCGTCAACTTCCAAGCCACCCAGTTCGGACACCTCGTCTCTTTGTTGTACGATGTCGTGTAGGCCATCCTCTTCAGGATAATCTCACCCGCTATGGGTGCAGGGATTTCTATCCCCTCCGTCTTGACCTCCTGACGCTGGGCACAAGACACCATAGAGCATAGTGCTAGCAACCATAGTGTAACGGTCCGTGAAGAGCACTTTCTTTTCATATGCTGACTATCGTCTGAGATTATTTGTCTGCCAAAATGATGCCACCCATAGGCTGGATGGTGACCTTAGCCTGACCATCAGCACCTACCTTCAGCGTCTTCAGCTCTGAGGCAGGCAGCAGCTCGCCTTTCTTCTGGGGTTTGTCGGTATAGTAGCGAACGGTCTTGCCGGCAAACATTGGCAGCGAGAGGGTAAGTACCTTCTTCTCCTGTGTGCCGTTGAGACCTCCGACATACCACTTGTTGCCAGTGCGACGAGCGATGACGGCAAACTGTGTGGGATAGCCATCGATGAAGCGGGTCTCGTCCCATTCGGTGGGAATCTCACGCAGGAAATCTAACTCGAACTGAGGCAACTCTTCCAGATTGTTGGGATAGATAGCCACGCAGTTGACACTGGTCTGGATGACAATGGCTGAGGCCATTTCGAAGATGTCGCTGGTATAGCGTTGGTGACGGCTCTTGTTGTCACGGCTCATGTGGTGGTTCATGAGGACACCGCCCCAGTCGGCAGCAGCTACAGCATTGCGACAGAAGGGGTGCATGGTGAGTTCGAAACCTTCCTTCTTAGCGTGGTATTCTGTGAAGAAGACATTCTCAGAAGCCAACAGGGCCTCGCTGGCAATGAAGTTGGGATACATGCGCTCCCAGCCACGGGGCAGGGTACATCCGTGGAAGATGACCTGTATCTTATGACGGTTGGCATCGGCGAGGATGTCCTCGTAGAGCTGCATCATCTCCTGCTTGTCGCTTCCGAAGAAGTCGACCTTGATGCCGGCAATGCCAATGCGTTCCATCCATGCCATCTCACGTTCGCGGGCAATGGCAGTACTCATACCGTGACGCGGACCTTGTGGCGCATCGTTCCAAGTACCGTTGGAGTTGTACCACAACAGTAGCTTGACGCCCTTGCTCTGAGCGTACTTAGACAACTGTTCGATACGTTCGCGCCCTATCTGCGTGTCCCACAGGGCATCAACGAGCGTGTATTCATACCCCATCGTAGCGGCAAGGTCGATCATCTTCACCTGATCGTCGTAGACAGTGGAAGCATCCTGCCAGATGATCCAGCCCCACGTGTAACGCCCCGCCTTGTAGTTGGTGGAAGCCTCGTATTGTGGCTCTACCACATCGTAGGGGATGGTGGTTTCGACAATGGGTTTGAGGCTACTGCCCACGGTAATGGTGCGCCAGGGGGTGTGACCATCAGGCAGCGCAACAGCAGGATGATGACTGCCCTGACCTTTCATCTCACCAGCATTGGGGAAAGCGATGGTATAGCCCTTGCCCAGTTGGTAGTCGCTCAGATGGCTACCCACATAATGGCCGTTGGTGCCCGTCTCGCTGACGAGTACCCAGCCGTCGTTACCAATGTGGAACAAGCAGGGGAAGGTGTAGCCCTCGCCAAAGGCAGAGAGCTTAGCCAATGGGGCATCAGGGGTGTACTCCTCCTCGTAGGAAGGCTTGGTCTGAGCAAAGCCCACCATCGTCTTGCTCTGCGGACAGATGAAGCTGGTGGCCTGCTCAGGGAAGTTGAAACTGGTGGCCTCCTTCTTGATGACAGCACTGCCACAGAACTCACCCTTACCTTTCAGCAGGGTGTAGCGGAAGGCGACGTCGTTGTTGGCAACGAGGAAGGTGACCGTCATGGGCAGTCCTTCTTTGTTTTCGAAGCTCAGGTCAACCTGATTGGCAACGAAGTGCGACGTAGAGGCCTTTGTACGTGTCATCGTGTAGGTGCGGTCCACACGGCTCTCCTTGCTGTCCTTCAGCGTCAGGCCCTTGGTGAAGTCGCCGATGTCGGCCTTCAGTCCGAGGGCGGATGGCGTCACCATACTCTTTCCGTCGTAGTTGACACTGTAACTGGCATGTCCTTTCTCACAGACGATGCTCACCTGCAACTTTCCGTCGGGTGAGCTTACATTGACAGTCTGTGCCATCAGACCCATGAAGGAGAGAAGGCACAGACTGGTAATAAATAGTTGTTTCTTCATTGTTTTTTATACGAATTTTACTAGGATGCGGAATACCTTTGCTGGTGCCTCCATCCACTGCTTCATGGCATCTTCGGCGTGCTCTGGCGTTACCTCGTTCGAGATGAGGATGTCCCAGGGGATGGTGCCCTCCACGAGATTATCAATCTCGCGGACTCCTCCCTTCTTCTCCAGATAGCGGATCACACCCTCGAAGTCCTCAGGCTGTGCATTACGCGAGCCACGGATGTCGAGCTCCTTCTGCACGAAGAGCTTGGTGGTGAACTGTACGTCCTGCTTGGCATAGCCGATGCAGACCACGCGACCTGTGAAGGCTACCTCGTTGACAGCCATCTGATAGGTGACAGGAGCACCTACGGCTTCGATAACCACATCTGGTCCTGCGCCTTGCGTAATCTCCTGCAGACGCTCATGCACGTTCTCCTTAGCCGAATTGATGGTGTACTCAGCACCCAAGCCACGTACGATGGCCAGCTTCTCGTCGTCCATATCGCAGGCAATGACCTTGGCACCACGCATGATGGCACGCACCACAGCGCCTACGCCTACCATACCACAGCCAATCACCATGACGGTATCGGTATCAACCACCTGTGCACGACTCACGGCGTGGAAACCTACCGACATCGGTTCAATGATAGCGGCATGCTCTACGGTGATGTTGCCGATGGGGATGACTTTCTGCCAGGGTACGGCGATATATTCGCACATGGCACCGTTGCGCTGAACACCTAGCGTCTCGTTGTGCTGGCATGCATTGTAGCGACGGTTCTTGCAAGAAGGACAGTGGCCACAGTTTGTATAGGGGTTCACGGTGACTGCCATTCCTGCCTTCAGATGGCTGGGCACGGCGGCTCCGACTTCAGCGATTTCTGCTCCAATCTCGTGACCAGGAATCACTGGCATCTTCACCATCGGGTTCAGTCCACGATAGGTGTTTAGGTCGCTTCCACAGAAGCCAACATAATGAATCTTCAGCAGCACCTCGTCGGCACTACACTGGGGTTTCTCCAATTCTACAACCTTCATCACCGAAGGTTCTGTAATCTGTATTGCTTTCATTCGCTCATATTTTTGATATACGGTAATTCTATTAGTTCACCAAAGCCGAAGAACTGCTTGGCATTGTCACATAGGAACAAGCGCTTCTCGTCGTCTGTCAACTCCGTGCTCTTCGTGACGAAGTCGTACGACATCTTGTAGGTGATAGCGGTGATGGTACGCGGATAGTCCGAGCCCCACATCAGTTTCTCCATACCCACCTCGTCGGCAGCCTCCTTGATGGCCTTGATTGCCGATGGGAAGGGGTAGAACTCGTCGTTGAATAGCCAGGTGATGCCACCGCTCTCGACGTAGACATTCTCGTGGCGTGCCAGTCGGATCTGTGACAACCAGTCAGGACGTGTCACCATGCCGAAGTGGCCGATGGCTACTTTCAGTCGTGGGCACTCCTGGATGATTTCCTCCATCTGAGCCACCTGTGCATCGCCATCCATCAGTTCGATACCCAGTATGACGTCGTGCTGCTCCATATAGCGCAGCATCTGCATCATCTCGTCGTCGAGGAACTGTTGGGGCATTCGGGCTGCAGGAATCTTGATGCCGCGGAAGCCTTGGTTGACGAGGGCAATGCCCTCGTTTACAAAACCGCTTTTGCGCAACTCGGGCATACCGAAACAGAAGAATCGGTTGGGGTAGCGTTGCTGTACCTGCATGAGGTATGTGTTCTGCAGTCCGTCGATAAACTCCTGGGTCACGACGGCAGCCGAAACCTGCGCATAGTCCATATTCGACAGGAATCGCTCTGCCGTGTTCTGTCCGTCGGTCATGTAGGGAGGCAGCATCTGCACCTCCTGACCGAAGAACATGCTCCTACTGCGGTTCGGCTCCAGCTGGTAAATGGGTTGTCCATTCACCACCGTGTCCTGATTCAGCCACAAATGCGCATGTGCATCAATTACGTATTGGCCCATGATACTCGCTGTTGATCACCAATGATGTCACGTACCTCACGAACCAGTTGCTCGTCCATCGGTTCCTTGATATAGGCGATATTCGTCGTGATGGCTTCAGGACGCGTGGTGCTGAAAACCGTCGACGCGATGCGTGGATTAGAGCACGAGAATTGCATGGCGAGTTTCTCGATGGGGTAGCCCTTGGCCTTGCAATGCTCTGCAGCACGTTTACAAGCATCTACCAGCGCTTTGGGTGCAGGATGCCAGTCGGGCACGCCACGCTCCGTCAACAGACCCATCGAGAAGGGCGATGCCGACAGCACACCAATGCCGCGCTGTTCGAAGAAGTCCATGAAATCGATGAGCTTATCGTCGCACAGACAGTAGTGGCAGAAGTTCATCACGCTCTCTACCGTACCCTCAGGACAGTGCTCGATGACCCAACGCAGATTCTCCAGCTGCAGGTCGGTGATGCCCACATGCTTCACCACACCCTCACGCTTCAACTCGTGCAGGGCAGGCAGCGTCTCGTCGACTACTTTTTGCAGACCACCCTCCATACGTCCCTGGAACTCGATGTCGTGTACATTAATGATATCGATATAGTCGATGTTCAGACGCTCCAAGCTCTCGTAGACGCTCTCCTTGGCACGGCGGGCAGAATAGTCCCACGTGTTGACACCATCCTTGCCGTAGCGTCCTACCTTTGTCGACAGATAGTACTTGTCGCGAGGCATGTCCTTCAGCGCCTTGCCCAGCACCGTCTCTGCCTTGTAGTGACCATAGTAGGGCGACACGTCGATGATGTTGATGCCAGCCTCGACGGCAGCATATACAGCGTCGATGCCTCTGTTCTCATCGAAAGAGTGGAATACCCCACCCAAAGAAGAGGCGCCGAAGCCCAGCTCCGACACCTTCATTCCTGTCTTTCCTAAATCCCTGTATTGCATAGGCTTACATCTGGAAAGCATCACTCTCGTTGGGACGATAGGCCTTGCCATCTTCGTCCTTCACGTAAACCTGCAGGTCTTGGAAGTAACCCGTCTCTTCCTGCAGAGCCTTCAGCTCGTCCTTGGTAGCCTCAAAACCGTGAAACTCCTTGGCGGAAGCGATGTGGTTGGTGAACTCCAGTTTCTTGTTTGCTCTGTCGAGAACAGAGATCCACTCATCCTTGGTGCGATCTCCAATGATAAATTTCTTGCTCATAATTGATGATACGTTTTATGTTTAGAACAGCCAGCCGATGCGGATGGCAGGTTCAATATTTACTCTGGTGTATGTCGATGTGGTCTCGTCAATGGGGCCGTAGCTGGAGGTGTTGCCCGACTGGGTGATACCCGTTTCCGACGAATAGTACGTGCTGTTCATCAAAATGCCGTTCACCCGCTGTGTCGTCATCTGCGTATAGTTGCCACCTTTCTGCTTACCCATGTTGAAGGTCACACCCAGCTCAGCACCGATATAAAGGTTCTTGTAGACGTAGTAGTCGAAGCCGGCAAACAGCGTTCCGTAGAATCCGGTCTCGTTCTGCTTGTCGCCATCGGCATTACGCTTCTTGTAGTCGCTGTTATCTTCGTCAACGGTGATAGTGGTTGTCGAACCGCTTACTACCGTCTTGGTGCTGGTCGATTCCTTGGTAGCCGAGAAGAAACGTCCCAGATAGCCACCCTCCAGACCTCCGTAGAAGTCCATCTTGCCGATGTTGGCGAAGTGCAGCTCGTAGCCTAGTCCTGCCTTGACGGTCATCGCAGAGTTTTTGGTCGTGCTATTGGTGACGCTTTTCTCCGAAGGATTGGTGAACGTGTTCTCGTCCTTGTTGTTGTCCCATCCGAATCCTACACTCAGGCGGATAGCACTCTTCTCGTTCAATAGCAGGCGTGCCTTGATTTCGGCCAGCGTGAAGGGCTTTGCATCATATTTGATAGGATTGTAGCTCCACTCCACAGCTAACATGCCATCAGGCAGTCCTTCCACTTCCTCTTCCTGAGCCGAGGCTGTCATGCTTGCCAGGGCCAGACCTAATACGATAAACAGTTTTTTCATTGTCTTCTTTTTAGTGATTAGTTAATTTGTTGGCAAAGATAGTGAATTCAAATCAAATAGCCAAATAAATCGTCACAAAAAATTACAGCCTATGGGAGAAGAGCTTGTGCCTCCGCTGTCAGGAAGGGGCGAATCTTGTCGTAGGCGATGTCGAAGTTGACCATCCCTGCAGCATAGGGCGCTATCTCGTACTGCTGGTAGATGAACGCCAGCCCTTTCTTGGTGAAAGCGGGGGCAGCACTGGGCAGGGGGATGCGGTTCACGTCGTTCACGCCGATGAGCATGTCCTTCAGCTGTTCGTCGCTGGCTACTGACTCGTCGAACTCCTGAAAGTAGCTGCGCACACCTTCTTTGATGAGGGCATACAGCTGGGGCGATAGTGGTTCCTTGAACAGCGTCTGGTTCTTGATTTCCTGTACTTCCTTCTCGAAGTTGTAGTTGGCTTCGTAACCGATGCGCTGACCTGTTGTAGCCGAGAAGCTCTGTGCTGTCGAGGTGGCAAAGCCGTGGGCACCTCCCGTAAAGCCTTCCGCACGACACAGATAGGTGACGTAGCGGCTGTTGGCTTCCATCATTGATAGGTGCAGGTAGTACGAATACTGCATGCCGTCAGCATAGCCTGCTTGCTGTGCCTCGTTCCGCATGGTGGTCAGCGCCTGCTGATAGCGGTTGAAGGTGGCTTCCACCACTTTGTGGCCGTCTGCCGAAATGATCGCTTTAGGCTTCTCGTCGCCAATGTTGGTAGCCATCTCCTCACTGATGTAGCGCTGGATGTTCTCTACCAGTGCTGCATTGCCGGCAATAGGCCACTCAGCGCTGACACTAACCATGACGGCAGTGTCTTCGCGCTGCATGCCGATGCTGTCGGTCTTCAGCACGTCTGTTGTGCTCCCGTTAGAAGCACGATGGCCGCAAGCTGTCAGAAGCAGTGCGGCCATCGCTATAGTCATAAAAAGACTCTTCATCTTTTAATTGTCAATTGTCAATTATCCATTGTCAATTAAAAATTATTCTCCCTTAATAGCTGCAACACCAGGAAGCACCTTACCCTCGATGGCCTCGAGCAGAGCACCACCACCAGTAGAGATGTAAGATACCTGGTCGGCCAGACCGAACTTGTTAACACAAGCCACAGAGTCGCCACCACCAATCAGAGAGAATGCACCGTTCTTGGTTGCCTCAGCGATAGCATCGCCGATGGCACGTGAACCAGCGGTGAAGGCGTCGCACTCGAATACGCCGGCAGGACCGTTCCACAGGATAGTCTTAGCACCCTTGATAGCCTCAGCAAATGCCTTCTGGCTCTCAGGACCAGCGTCAACACCCTCGAAACCGGCAGGAACCTTGTTGGCAGGGCAGTTGATGATCTCAGCACCGGGCTTTACGCTCATGGTGTCGAAGTCGAGACCATTGGTAGCGGTGCAGTCGCTGCCCAGTACCAGCTCTACGCCGTTCTTCTTGGCCAGCTCCTCAACGCCCAGAGCAACGTCCAGCTTGTCGAGTTCTACGATAGAATCGCCAATCTCACCACCGTGAGCCTTTGCGAATGTGTAGGTCATACCACCGCAGAGGATGAGCTTATCCACCTTGCCGAGCAGGTTCTCGATGATACCGATTTTTGAAGACACCTTCGAACCACCCATGATGGCAACGAACGGACGCTTGATGTTCGACAGAACGTTGTCAACAGCCTGTACCTCCTTCTCCATCAGCAGACCCAACATCTTGTTGTCAGCGTCGAAGTAGTCAGCGATAACAGCAGTAGAAGCGTGCTTGCGGTGAGCTGTACCAAAGGCATCCATTACGTAGCAGTCAGCGTAAGAAGCAAGAGTCTTAGCAAACTCCTTCTGGCTGGCCTTCATAGCCTTCTTAGCCTCGTCGTATGCAGGATCAGCCTTGTCGATACCTACTGGCTTACCCTCTTCCTCAGGATAGAAACGCAGGTTCTCCAGCAGCAGAGCCTCACCCATTTTCAGAGCCTTAGCAGCATCAGCAGCCTTAGCGCAGTCGGGAGCGAAAGCAACGGGAACACCCAGAGCCTTCTCTACAGCCTCGCGGATCTGACCCAGCGACTTCTTCATATCTACCTTACCCTTGGGCTTGCCCATGTGGCTCATGATGATGACAGCACCACCATCGCCCAGAATCTTCTTCAGTGTGGGCAGTGCACCGCGGATACGGGTGTCGTCAGTGATCTTACCATTCTCGTCCAGGGGTACGTTGAAGTCTACACGTACGATTGCCTTCTTACCGGCAAAGTTCATTTCGTTGATAGTCATAACATTTACAATTTATTTATTTACAATTTACAATTTATTTATTCATTGAATGATTTGGTGAATTTCCCCAAAACGACCACAAAGGTACAATAATTAATTGATAATTGATAATGGATAATTGATAATTTAAAACTTTTTTGCTAAGTAAGGTTAATAATGTAAGGCCGAGTTTGCAAAAGTCGGAGAAATCACGTAACTTTGCACCCGTTTTAGAAAAAAAGGAGATTATACGATATGACGATTAAGAACATTCCCGTCCTGCTGCTTACGGGTTATTTAGGCAGCGGAAAGACCACCCTGTTGAATCGCATCCTGCAAAACCAGCAGGGCATCAAGTTTGCCGTCATCGTCAATGATATCGGCGAGGTGAATATCGATGCCGACCTCATCGAGAAGGGTGGGGTGGTAGGCCAGCAGGACGACTCGCTCGTAGCCCTGCAGAACGGCTGCATCTGCTGTACCCTGAAGATGGATCTCGTCAAGCAGCTGCAGGACATTATGGCCATGCACCGCTTCGACTATATCGTCATCGAGGCCAGTGGCATCTGCGAGCCCGCACCCATCGCCCAGACCATCGTCAACATCCCATCGCTGGGTCCTGAATACGTCAAGGACGGCTATCTGCAGCTCGACAGCATCGTCACCGTAGTCGATGCCCTCCGCATGCGCGACGAGTTCAAGAATGGCAACGACCTGCTGCGTAAGAACATCGACGAGGATGACATTGAGAATCTCGTCATCCAGCAGATCGAGTTCTGCAACATCATCCTGCTCAACAAGGCCTCTGAGGTCTCGAAGGAGGAGCTGGCAGAGGTGCGCCAGATTATCCGTGCCATCCAGCCCAAGGCCGACATCATCGAGTGCGACTACGGCAATGTGCCCCTCGACCGCCTCATCCATACCGAGAAGTTCAACTTCGACGAGGTAGCCACCTCTGCCGCCTGGATTCAGGAGCTGGAGGGAGACCATCATGACGATGATGACGATGATGACGATGATGATGACGATGAACATGAGCATGAACATGAACATGAGCACCATCATCACCATGACCACGACCATCACCATCATCATCACGATGAAGGCGAGGCCGAGGAGTATGGCATAGGCACCTTCGTCTACTACGCCCGTCGTCCGCTGAACCTCAGCCTCTTCGACGAGTTCGTAGCCCGCAAGTGGCCTAAGAACATCATCCGCGCCAAGGGCATCTGCTACTTCAAGGACGAGACCGACATCTGCTACGTCTTCGAACAGGCAGGCCGTCAGGTGTCGCTCCGCAATGCCGGCCAGTGGTACGCCACCATGCCCAAGGACGAGCTCGCCAACATGATGGCTATGAATCCCCAGCTGCGTCGCGATTGGGACGACCAGTATGGCGACCGCATGCAGAAGCTCGTCTTCATCGGCCAGCACCTCGACAAGGAGCAGATTACCCGCGACCTCGACTTCTGCCTGGCGTAACCCCGCTTTTACCTATATTATAAAAAAGGTAGCTCACATCACGTGCGAGCTACCTTTAATTCTTTAATTTTTTAATTCTTTAATTTTACATGCACGACGTCACTCCCAACGTCGTCCCCAGTGCAGTCAGTATCGAAATCAGAATCTGAACAATCAATTTCCACGTTTCTTTTTTCATACCTCTTACTTCTTACTTCCTACTTCTAAAAGGTTGCGCCCGAAGGCGCTAACCTTTTACTACTCTCCGCCGGTCTCGAAGCCAGCGCTACCGCCGCCACCACCGTTGTCACCACCGGTATTGGTGCTACCGCCAGTGTTGGTCGAACCACCCTGGTTCTCGCTACCGCTGTTCTCACTCTC
>SUYH01000030.1 GCA_015060535.1 Prevotella sp. | reverse complement strand
CATTAATCCGTTCAACATAATCAATACCTCCTAATTATACTTTTAGTTTAACTTGTTTGTTCTTGATCGCCTCTGCTTTCGCTTCAGCTTTCACTAACAGATAAGCAAAGTACATGCCGATTGTCAAAGTGGCACTCCGAAGAGGTCATTATGGCACCAAATTTAAACTACGGTAAACATTGCTGCCAATTCTTTAAACTCAGTTAAACATTGACAGTCTTGCTTGTCAGTCCTGATTGATGAGCCATGCAAATCCCTTGGCCGTTCTTTCATCAGAATGCTGGAAGTGATTGCCGGGATTCCATTCAAGAATGGTGTTAATGCCTTGCGCTGTCAACAGTTCCTGCTGTTTGCGAATACAGTTGCCAACCTGAGCCATTGTGGGGTTCTTCGTTTTCTCTTCCTTATCACCGAGACTGAGATAGACGGAGGTTGCCAAGGGCTTGTTGGTCAGGGACTCAATCGTTGCCACCTCATTGTCCAATACCTCCAAGTCATGCTCATCAATTGGCTGAATCAGCAGGTATTCAGGGTGTTCAGACTTGTATATGGTACAAGTTCTATCTGAGATTTGAACGGTATCTTTCTTCATCTTAACAATCTAATAAAAGGTATGATACTATCTTTTGTTATCATCTTGTTACCTTATCATATCCTATCGGGCGGAATTGCTTCTGTTTCTCACTATACACAAAACCGTGCCCGAACAGGTAGTTCTTTATCTCTTTTGGCTCTGCCCCGAAGTTATAGCACAAAGATTCTAAAGTGTCAAACTCTTCGTCTCTCAGAAGCATGTTGACGCTCGAAGCCAATATGGCAGGGTCTTTGGGCAGATAGTCCATTTCACAAAACATATTAAATAATCGGCAAAGGTACTCATTTTTGCTCTATTTTTCGTAATTTTGCCCTCACATTTAACTTTTTGTTGAATTTCGTCGCTCGGCCATCTTCGAGCAAGCTCAAATGGCTCTCGCTGCTCCGAAAATTAGGAATGTTTATGATTGAACAAATAGAGATAACCCTACAGCCCAAGTCGAGAGGCTTTCATTTGGTGACAGGCGAGATTGTGCGTCAGTTGCCCAAACTGCCTAAGACTGGCAGCTGCCAATCCTCGTGCCAAGATGCTCCTGACGGCTCCGTTGGCTATCGTTGTGTGTGGTGATATGACTAAAGCCTTGCAGGGAAAAGGTCAGGAATACTGGATTCAGGACTGTTCCTCTGCTACAGAGAACATCCTATTGGCGGCACATGCCCTGGGACTAGGAGCAGTATGGACTGGTGTCTATCCGATGGATGACCGTATTCAGCCACTAAGCAAGACATTGAAACTGCCAGAGACGGTAATTCCCCTTTGTACCATTGTCATAGGCTATCCCGCAGAACAACCCAAACCAAAGGATAAGTGGAAGCCAGAAAATATATCCTATAACGAATACGGGCAGAAAAGATAGTCTTATTCAGTAATCCGTCCCTTAAACGTGTAGCCAACCCCTTCTACCGCCTTGCGGATGGCTTCTTCCGTGGCAGGGCCTTTGATGGTGAGGGTGTTGGCAGAGGCACTGGCCTTGGCTTTCTCTACGCCAGGCAGATCCTCAACGGCACGGACTACGGCTGCCTCGCAATGGCTGCAATGCATATCCTCGACTCTGTAAACCGTAACATCGGGGTCTAACGATTTCTTGGTGGTAAACTTGCTAAACAGTTTCATCATAAGAGCAAATATTATTAATAGGGTTAATACTGTGGCGCAAACGAGTTTAAACGGGCTGGGCAGAGCGGATGCACTCATGCAGCACGCATCATGGCTGGCGAGGGAAAAATCTAAGCCTGTAGCATTCAAAATCAGTCCGAAGAGTACAGCGAAGCCCACGATGGTTGTCAGATAAATCCAAGTGAAACGCCGTCCCATCGCTTTATGAACCACGAGGATGGAGGCCAGATTGACCGCAGGCCCCGCCATCAGCATCACCAGTGCCGCTCCTGGCGAGAGTCCCTTCATCATCAGGGCTGCAGCCACGGGGATGCTGCCCGTAGAACAGATATACATCGGCACGGCAATGGCTAGGATGACCACCATCTGTAACAACGGCTGACTGCCGAAGAAGAGGAAAAATTCGTCGGGCACCGCAACCTGAATCAATGCCGCCACAACAAGTCCGATGAGCAGTCGCAGACCAATGTCGCGAATCATGTCATAGTAGGCATACTTCACGACACGCCACAACCTGTTACCACGTTCCATTTGGCATGAGACATTGGATTCTTCCGTCAAGTCATCCTCATGAACCAGCCTATTTACCAGCAGTCCGCCGCAGACACCCGTAATGAGTGCCGCCACGGGTCGGATAATGGCAAAGCCCAGTCCCATCAGCGAGAAAGTGGCCAGGATGGAGTCGATGCCCGTCTGCGGGGTAGCAATGAGAAACGAGGCGATTGCCCCCTTCGATGCCTTCTCGTTCTTCAGGCCGATAGCCGTGGGAATCACACCGCACGAACACAACGGAAGTGGTACGCCCAACAATGCTGCCCATAGCACCGACAGTCTGTTTTTGCGCGACAGATAGTTGGCATAGAACTTCTGCGGCACAAACACATGCAGTACCCCTGCAATCAGGAATCCCAACAGCAAGTAGGGAGCCATCTCGCAAACCACGTTCAAAAGTGATGTAAAGAAACCTTGTATGTCCATAATTATTTGCAAAGGTACTCATTATTCCCCATTTTTTCGTATATTTGCAGCCATATTTAACAAAAGTTGATTCTCGTCACGACTCGGCCAATCATGCAAGCATGTTCTTGGACGAGCCAAGTGGCATAAAACAACAAAAATTACACAAAAAGTGATGAATAAGTTTATTATTCTTCTTTCATACGCTCAGAATTAGAGGAAAATTCGTAATTTTGCCCAGCATAGCCTTGCTGCACTCAGCGAACAGTCGGCAATTAGTAGGCAATTAGTCGGCATTGATGTGCGGTAGTACTGCGATACTTCTGCGGTATATGTCCGGTTCAGAACCGGACAAGTAGCGAACAAATAGCGACCAAGTAGCGGACAAGTACCGAAGAACGACTGAAGGTGTATAGAGGCTATATCGATGCAGTAACGAAGGAGCACCGAAGCAGTAACAAAGAAACGACGAAACAAATAGGATACGAAGATGGTGAAAATGAAGAAATCAGGCTTGGGACTGGTGATTCCCAAAACGCTCCGCATCGGGGGCGTGACATTCTATCAGCGTGGTAGTCAGGTGATTGGACGCGTGTCAGAGTCGCGGGAGAAGCGCAGCAAAACGCTGGCGCAGTTTATCCAGCGGCAGAAGCTGCGCCATACGACGGCACTGTGGAAGATGCTGCGCTATGCAGAACCGATGTTCACCGAGCGGGCCAATGCCTACCAGGACTTTGCGTCGCTGGCCAACGGTCTGCCGCCGGTGTATGTCGAGAAAATACAGATGACGGAAGCCTCGTTCTTGATGCCCGGTATACCAGTGAGCAACGGAAAACTGCCCACCGTCGAGCAGCACCTTGGCACGGTGGACGGCAAGCCAGCCCTGCTGACCGACCTCGGTGTGGGCAATCGTCAATGGGGCGAACAGTTATGGCTCTACACGGCAGAGCAGCGCGGAGAAGACGTCATTCCCAGCGTGCGCTTCACTCGTCACATGGTGTCGAGACAAGAGATGACCGCCGTAGACGGACGACTCGCACTGGTGAGCGATGAGTTTGCCGACTCTACGAAAGGCTGGGCACTGGTACGTGTCATTGGCGACCGCTGCTCGTCGCAGACTATCCAGACCCGCTGCACGCTCTACCAACAGTACATGACCGACGAAGCCTTGCAGCGTGCCGCCAAGAGCTATGGCGGCATCACCGACAAGCCCTTTCTTTCGCCAAGATAGGCGAAGAAGGATATATGTAAAGTGGGAGTGGGATTCGAAGAGATTTCAATCTTCCTCAAAGAACGAGCCTACGGGCATGTCAGTTCATATTAGTCATGTGATAGCCCATCCTTTTCAACTGCATGGCTGCTCCAAAGAGGTAGAGCTGGTGAAGGCAAGAGACGTAGGCATCGAAAGCCTCCTTCGTGCCTGGCTCGATATGCTGGTGCATCAAGGCATTATAGACACGGGATGCACACTCGCCAGTAATTTTTTCCAGCGCGGTATAGTCAACGCCCTGCAGTTGTAGGACCACTTCACGAATGTATTCGTCCAAATGGTCATAGTCTCGCTTATCGCGCATATAGGTATAGAGGTCATCAACCTTCGAGTAAATCTCCCATTCTGTGTCCCACATCTTTGCCACAGCCATGCCGATATACATCATCCAGCCCAACGAGGCAGAAGGGAAGTCTTGAAATTCACGGTGCACCAGATTTAGCATCAAGAGTGGCATAAAGCCCACCAACCGGCCTTGGCGCTTCGCTCGTCGAAGAACCAGTTCAAAGAACAGAATCGTTGGCAGCGGTGGTAAAAAGATGCGAGTTAAGAAGATATTTCTTTCATTAACTAAATGTAAACGATATGGAAATCAAAAAGATTGAAAATCCTAAAATCCGCAACTAATAGTCATGCGGACTAATTTTGCCGTCTTGCCCTCCATCTGCGGAATCTCCAGCCACGAC
>SUYH01000001.1:31990-283239 GCA_015060535.1 Prevotella sp. | reverse complement strand
TCGATTCATCTAATGGTTAGGATACAAGATTCTCAATCTTGGCATAGGGGTTCGATTCCCCTATCGACTACAAAAAAAACAAATACTCTGTAGGTTCTGAACTTACAGAGTATTTTCTTTTACACCCGTTTTTTATCGACAAATTGTAAAACCCACTTTACAAACGGGAAGTTGTGTGGGTACACAACATTTTTTTGATAAAAAACCTTTAGAAAAGTTTGCCAGTATTAAAAAAATGTTATACCTTTGCAATCGTTATCCTGAAAACAATCTTTTTACCTTAAAAAAGGACTAATACCTATTGAAGATATGGAGCGATTGCCTGTGAGGGTCATCGCTTTATTTTTTTCCTTATTTATTTGGTAGATTCACAGAAATTTCGTACCTTTGCGCCCGATTTAGTCCGTGGTGGCTCAAGAAAGTTGTAGCACGAAGCTGCACGCCATGCGGAAAAACCCGTTAAACAATTAATAATAAACAATGTACGCAATTGTAGAAATCAACGGTCAGCAGTTCAAGGCTGAGGAGGGCAAAAAGCTCTTCGTTAACCACATGAAGGATGTGGAAGCAGGCAAAACTGTTGAATTCGACAAGGTACTGCTTGTCGACAAAGAAGGCTCAGTACAGGTAGGCGCTCCCACCGTAAGTGGCGCAAAAGTAGTATGTGAGGTGGTTAACCCACTGGTAAAGGGTGAGAAGGTCATCGTGTTCAAGATGAAGCGTCGTAAGGACTCTCGCAAGCGCAACGGTCACCGTCAGCAGTACACCCAGGTAGAAGTTAAATCAGTAATCGCTTAAAATTTAGGAGGAACAACATTATGGCACATAAGAAAGGTGTAGGTAGTTCTAAGAACGGACGCGAGTCAGCAGCTCAGCGACTTGGCGTTAAGATTTTCGGCGGTCAGAAGGTTATTGCAGGTAACATCATTGTTCGCCAGCGTGGTTCTAAGCATAGTGCAGGTGAGAACGTAGCCATGGGTAAAGACGACACCCTGTACGCTCTCGTTGATGGAACTGTTCAGTTCCACAAGGGCAAGCGCGACAAGAGCTATGTTTCAGTAATTCCTGAAGCTTAAAGCCGAAGCGAAAAAACAACAAATAATTTATTCCAAACAAACAAAGAAGGGAGTCCACTTGTGGATTCCCTTTCTTCTTGCCCAGAAATAGGCACAAAAAAATTGATTGTCTCACGACAATCAATCTTTAAAATTAACCTTAATAATCTAATACCATGAAAAACACATTGCAAAGATACGAAATAATTCAAATCATGCAAGCATTTCTCACGAATTTACCTCAGAATTTAACGTTATTTAAATCTTTTACCGTCCCAATTAAGAGAAAAAGACATTTTTTCCGTCTCCTTCTGCTCCTCATTAGCTGGACGTTCAGTGAAGTTAGATATCGTCAACACCATTTGGGCTTGTTGGCTGTCGAGCTGCGCCGTGAACATCTGAGCCGGATGCTGAATATATTTTGTAGCATCCAGCTTTCTCCACTTCAGCGAGTAGAAGTCAATCTCACTGTCACGTGCATCAGAGCCATAGGTGCTGACCAGACAAATGATCTGCGAAGCACTGTCAACTGGTTCACTGACGGTCAGCAAGCGCATATCCAACTGAGTTGCCTCATTCAGCGTCAGCGAGGCAAAATCGTCAGTAAGTAGCGTCAGCTCGGTCTTGCCTTCGAACTGGTTGCGAACCTCAGCCTTCATGTTAGAATCCATGAAGTCTATCAGGTCGAGTTTATTGTTCTCCGACAGATACGGCACAATGGTGTCAGGCATGAGTTTAAGCACTTGGCTCATCTTGGTTTGTGCCGAAGAGCCAAGTGCTATAAACAATGATACGATAATCAGCGTAACTCTCATCTGTTCAAAGGGTTATCCTCTGCCTGGACGGAGGTCATGAACACGTACGGCCTTGCCTTCGCTGACGGGCAGAGAGCCTTTCTTGACGAGTTTTACACGTGGTGTCAGCAGAATCTCGTCCTTCAACGCACGCTGGATATCCCTCGTCATCTTCTGCAACTCGGGATATACATCGGTGTTCAAACCATCGAGTTCTACCTCAACAGTCATGATATCGTTGTCGTTCTCGGTATCGAGGGTGATGAGATAATTGCTGCCCAAACCTGGGAACTGCACAAGGATCTTCTCCACCTGCATGGGGAATACGTTGACACCCTTGATGATAAACATATCGTCAGTACGGCCCTTGATGCGATCGATACGACGGTGCGTGCGTCCACACTTACACTCGCCTGGAATGATACGTGTCAGGTCGCGGGTGCGATAGCGCAACACAGGCATCATGGTACGGTCAAGTGTGGTGAGTACCATTTCACCCATCTCACCATCGGGCACAGGCTCCAAAGTGTCTGGATCAACAATCTCGAGGATGTAGTTGTCTTCCCAGAGGTGCATACCAGCCTGCTCCTTACACTCGAAAGCCACACCAGGACCATTCATCTCCGTCATACCAAATGAGTTGTAGGCCTTAACACCCAACAAACGCTCGATACGACGACGCTGCTCTTCGGTATGAGGCTCGGCACCGATAAACAGGGTGCGCAACTTGGTGGTCTTGGGGTCAACACCCTCCTCTTGGAACACCTCAGCCAGACGAATAGCATACGAAGGAATAGCGTGCAGACATGTTGTGCCGAAGTCGCGGATAAACATAATCTGACGCTTCGAGTTACCAGCAGCAGCAGGAACGGTGGTAGCACCCAGCTTCTCAGCACCATACTGGAATCCGAGTCCGCCAGTGAACATACCATAACCGCTTGAGTTCTGGAACACATCAGTATCGCGGCAACCTACCATATACATGTCGCGGGCAATCATATTGGCCCAGGAGTCGATGTCGTGACGCGAATAGGCCACTACGGCAGGATGGCCCGTAGTTCCACTAGTAGAGTGAATACGGATTGCATCCTTCATATCGCCACCAACCAATCCGAAGGGATAGTTGTCGCGCAGGTCCTGCTTGGTGGTAAAGGGAATCTTACGGATGTCGCTAATGGTCTGAATGCTGTCAGGCGTAATGCCACACTCCTTCAGGCGCTTGCCATAGAAAGGCGACTTCAGAGCCACCTCAATGGTCTTGCGTAGTTTCTCTACTTGTAATTTCTCCAATGCCTCACGAGGCATGGTTTCCAATTCTGGTTGCCAGTACTCTTCTTTGTTCAACATAATTATTTAGTTTTTGTTAATTGCATCATCATAACGGCAGCAAGTCCTGCCGTCTCCGTTCTTAAACGGCTCTCGCCCAGATGTACGGACTGATAGCCATTAGCCACTGCCTTCCTGACTTCATCGATAGAGAAATCGCCTTCAGGACCTATCAACACCAGCGCATCATCGGAATCCGATGGCTTCTGCAGCTCTTCATATAAATAGGTACGAGGAATCTCGTCATAGCAATGGGCAATATATTTGCGGCCTTCACGAGGCTGGGCAATGAAATCGGCGAACGAGACAATCTCGTTGACTGTCGGCTTCCAAGCCTTACGGCTCTGTTTGACTGCCGAAACCACAATCTTATCGACACGAGGCACCTTGACGACACGACGCTCGGAGAACTGACAGTTCAGGAACGACAGTTCATCGATGCCTATCTCCACCGCTTTCTCCGTCATCCACTCGATGCGGTCCATCAGTTTGGTGGGAGCAATCGCCAAGTGCACCCTACCCTTCCACTGAGGCTGTTGAGGCAGACTTTCCTTGATCTCATAAAAGCAATGATGCGTATGAGCCAACGTCACTTCAGCACGATAGAAGCTACCCTTGCCGTCCATGAGCATCATCTCATCGCCAGACTTCAACCGAAGCACACGCAAGGCATGCATAGCCTCTTCCTGAGGCAGTTCGGTGCTGGTAGCAGCATCTGGCGCATAGAAGAATCGAACCTCTTTCATCTTTAGGTATTAGTGAGTGATATTCTCAATAGGTTTCTTCTCTGGTTTGAAGACCAGAGCAAAGGAGACGCCTACCACCAATGCGAAAGCAGCAAAGCAGTACCAGCAGGTCTGCCATTCGCCTACCAGATAACCACCTTCCCATGAGCAGAAGGCATTGACGACCTCACCTGCCGAGAGTGTACCTATCGTAGCACCTATACCATTGGTCATCATCATAAACAGCCCCTGAGCCGAAGCTTTGATGCTGGGTTCACACTCCTGATCGACGAAGATGCCACCCGAGACATTGAAGAAGTCGAAGGCCACACCATAAACGACACAAGAGAGGATGAAGAAAATCACACCAGGCATAGTGGGATGACCGATGCCGAAGAATCCGAATCGGAACACCCATGCAAACATCGACATCAACATGACAATCTTGATGCCGTAACGCTTCAGGAAGAAGGGAATGAGCAGGATGCAGAACGCCTCGCTGATCTGAGAGATTGAGGTGAGCAGCGTAGCATTATCGGCAGCAAACGAGTCGGCAATAGCCGGATCAGGACTGGCATTGAAACTGGTCAGGAAAGGACCAGCGAAGCCATTGGTCACCTGCAGACACATGCCCAACAATGCTGAGAAGATAAAGAACAAAGCCATCTGCTTGCGCTTGAACAGCTTGAAGGCATTCAGGCCGAGACTCTCGACCAGCGACACCTTACCCTCCTTTTTCTCCAGTTTACATTCCGGCAAGGTGTTGCAATAGAGGAACAGCACAATGCTCAGCAGGCCTGAAACAAAGAACTGCATATAGGTATACTGGAACTTATGGGGATTGTCGGCCAGCGTAATCATGAAGCTGCCATCATCCCAAACGGCACAATTGACAAACCACATGGTAGCAATGAAGCCTACGGTTCCCAACACACGGATAGGCGGGAAATCCTTGACGGTATCCATCCCGTTCTTCTTCAGAATGGTAAATGCCGTCGTATTCGTCAGCGCGATGGTAGGCATGAAGAAAGCTACACTCAGCGTGTAGAGTGCAACGAACAACGACTTGTCTTCCAGCTCGTTGCCGAAGCCTGCCTCTATTCCCATCCACCAGCATCCCAGCATAAAACCGCCTGCAAACAAATGACAAAGCCCCAGCAGACGCTGTGGCTGAATATACTTATCGGCCACAATACCCATCAACGTAGGCATGAAGATGCTGACAATACCCTGTATAGCATAGAACCAGCTGATCTTATCGCCTAGTCCAGCTACTCCGAGATAGTTTCCCATACACGTGAGGTAAGCGCCCCACACTGCGAACTCCAAGAAGTTCATGATTGACAAACGTACTTTCATATTCATAGTCGTTTCTCCTTATTTATTGGTTATTGGTTTACCTTTATAAAATGCA
Source organism: Prevotella sp. (assembly GCA_015060535.1). Taxonomy (GTDB): domain Bacteria; phylum Bacteroidota; class Bacteroidia; order Bacteroidales; family Bacteroidaceae; genus Prevotella. The sequence continues at coordinate 277,925 of SUYH01000001.1, read as the reverse complement.
CGTACCACACCGTCATTGTCTCTTTTTAATACCAACTGGCCCTGCATCCACTCGGTCTGGGGCTGTTCCTGTTTGAGGGCGTAGTGGCGTACCACCTTGCCGTCTTCCGACAATTCTACGACGCAGAGTGTCTGGCATTGCCCGCTCAGCGTTATCAACTCGTTGCAGGCTATCCGCCTGTACGGAGTCTTTCTTAGCTGTTCCATCGGCATTCTGTAATTGTTTGTTATGGAATCTTATGAGTTGCATCTGACTGATATACATCAGTTTGCGAGTCTCAGAAGGGTCACCGCCATCACTCAGATAGATGAAACCACGCATCTCCTTCAGCTTGTTCTCCTTGTTGGCTGGTACACGAATCTGTGCTGTACCCGATATAGAGATATGATTGACCGTCTGGATGATGCTGTCGCCTTCATATTTGGTCACGAGACATACAACAGCATCCTTCGCCCCACTCTGATAGAGATATTCTGACACAAACTGGAACATAAAAGAATCGCCCAGATAGAACGACGAATCTACGGGAACCTTGAAATCGAAGCGGTTCTGCGTGGAGCGTGGTATCAGTAATACATCCGATTGCTGGTTCCAGATATTTGCCGTATCGCCAGTAGCACTATACTGCGAATAGCGGTTAATATCACCAACGGCAGCACCAATATTCTTGGCCTCTATGTTCAGACGCTCGCTGACGTGTGCATAGATATCCTTCAACTTGTCAGCTCTGGAATAGTAATATACCAGCGACGAGTCAAAATCAGCCTCGCTCACTCCATGTTTTTGCAACACCGCATTGATATACACCTGCTTTCTGACGTCTCCATTGCCAATGCCCGGATTGTTCGACATCGCCTGAGCCACATGATAGTCGAAGAGAATATCCTCCATATCGTCAGGCTGAATGTACTCATCTGGCACTGTTGGTGTACAGGCCAGAATCAGCATCATGACGAATATGTAAGGCAGACTATGCTTCATCAGCAGCAGTTTTTCTTTTACTAAAGGATATCTCGCTAATCTCCTTACGATAAAACAGCAGCAACAGGACAACACCCACACTGATACTGGAGTCAGCAAAATTGAAGATGGGGCTGAAGAACACATAAGGATCGCCACCCACCATAGGCACCCAATCAGGCCATGTTGTGACAATCAACGGGAAGTAGAACATGTCGACAACCTTACCCATCAAGAAGGGTGCATAGCCGCTCCCGAAAGGCACGAAGTAACTAGTGTAATACTCTGAACTTGAGTTAAATATCAACCCGTAGAACATCGAGTCAAAGATGTTGCCAGCAGCACCTGCCAGCACCATCGACAAGCAGACGATGTAGCCCCAGCGGGCCTGTTTCTTGACCTGTTGGAAAATGTAATATCCTAAGATTCCAACGGCAATGATACGGAACAAAGAGAGCACCAGCTTAGACCCGATTTCCATACCATACGCCATCCCGTTGTTCTCGATGAAAACGATCTTAAACCACGAAAAGATTTCTATCTGCTCGTGTAGCGTCATGTGGGTCTTCACCCAAATCTTGATTATCTGGTCAATAACGAGGACGGCGGACACAATAGCTATGGCCAGCCATCCTCTTTGGGATATGCTCTTTTTCGCCATTTATTTCTTGCCTGCCAATTTCGACTCTACGCTCAGCGTAGCATGAGGTACGGCACGCAGACGTTCCTTGGGAATCAGTTTGCCTGTGATACGGTCAATGCCGTAAGTTTTGTTTTCAATACGCTGCAGGGCAGCCTTCAGCCCCTGAATAAACTTCTGCTGGCGAGCTGCCAACGAGATAATCTCTTCTTTCGACTGAGTAGCACTACCTTCCTCCAATGCCTTGTAGGTAGGCGACGTATCGTCTACATCGTTAGAGTCTTGGTTCATCAGCACACGCATCATCTGGTCATAATCACGCTTGGCCAGGGTTAGTTTCTCGTTAATAATCTCACGGAACTCCTCGAGTTCTTCATCCGTGTAACGTGTTTTTTCTGCCATAATCCATTAAGATTTAGTTATTTGAATATTCAATTTGAATTCGTCAAAATCGACCTCAGTACCATTGTTGGCAGCAATAGCAATGCTGTCGGCCAGCACCTGAGTCTTGATATAGTCGCCAAAGCCATTCACTGCAGCTTCAATCTCAGCATTCGGAGCCAGCGTAATCTGGATGCGGTCGGTAATCTCCAAGCCACTGTCCTTACGGATGTTCTGAACGCGGTTGATGATTTCACGGGCCATACCCTCCTGCTTTAACTCGTCAGTGAGTTCTACCTCCAAGGCAACGGTCAGAGAGCCCTCGTTAGATACCAGCCATCCTGGAATATCCTCGCTGATAATCTCCACGTCAGCCACCTCGACAGTCAGCTGCTGACCCTCAACGGTGATACCGATGGTTCCGTTGGTTTCCAACTCGGCAATCTGCTCCTGAGTGAGCACATCAACCTGAGCGGCTACGCCCTTCATCAGCTTACCAAACTTCTTACCCATCGTACGGAAGTTACACTTCACCTTCTTCACCAAGATACCTGCACCCTCTACGAAACGAAGCTCCTTCACGTTGACCTCGTTCATAATCAGGTCTTTCACAGCCTCGATATGCTTTTTCTGCTCGTCGGTAGCAGGAATCATGATGGCCTGCAGCGGCTGACGCACCTTGATGTTCACCTTACGACGCAGCGCCAGCACCATAGAGGTAATCTTCTGGGCCATCTCCATACGAGCCTCGAGGTCCTTGTCGATCAGACTCTCGTCAGCTACGGGGAAGCTATCCAGATGAACAGAGTCCTTCTCACCACCCAGATCCTTATACAGCTGGTCGGCATAGAACGGAGCAAACGGAGCCAGCAGCTTAGCTACCGTCATCAGGCAAGTATAGAGCGTATCGTAAGCAGAACGCTTGTCGTCGCTCATTTCCTTACCCCAGAAACGTTTGCGGTTCAGACGGACATACCAGTTAGAGAGGTCGTCATTGACGAAGGTGTCAATCAGTCGGCCTGCTCGTGTGGGATCATAGCTGTCCAGTTCAGCCGTTACCTTCTGAACGAGAGTATTCAGCGAGCTGAGTATCCAGCGGTCGATCTCCGGTCTTGTTTGCAGAGACACTGCCTCTGCGCTCGGAGCGAAGCCGTCGACATTGGCATACAGCGCAAAGAAGCTATACGTATTATATAAGGTGCCGAAGAACTTACGGCGAATCTCGTCAACACCCTCCGGATCAAACTTCAGGTTGTCCCAAGGCTCGCTGTTCGTCATCATATAGAGGCGTACGGCATCAGAGCCATACTTCTCAATCATATCAAATGGATTCACTACGTTGCCTACGTGCTTCGACATCTTATTGCCCTTAGCATCAAGCACCAGACCGCTAGAAATAACGTTCTTGAAGGCTACGCTGTCGAAAATCATCGTAGCAATAGCGTGTAGCGTGAAGAACCAGCCTCGTGTCTGGTCCACACCCTCGTTGATGAAGTCGCAGGGGAAAGCGATGCCCTTGTCGATGAGATCGCGGTTTTCGAACGGATAGTGAATCTGAGCGTAAGGCATCGAACCAGAATCGAACCACACGTCAATCAAGTCGCTCTCGCGCTTCATCTTCTTGCCCGTCTTCGAGCAGAGGAAGATGTAGTCCACATAGGGACGATGCAGGTCAATCTTGTCGTAGTTCTCCTGCGACATATCGCCAGGCACGAAACCATTATCCTTCAGCGGGTTCGACGTCATGAAGCCTGCCTTGACAGATTTCTCGATTTCATCGTACAGTTCCTCTACAGAACCGATACAGATCTCCTCACCCTCTTCTGAACGCCAGATAGGCAGCGGAGTACCCCAGAAACGGCTACGTGAAAGGTTCCAGTCGTTCAGGTTGTCAAGCCAGTTGCCAAAACGTCCCGTACCCGTTGACTCAGGCTGCCAGTTGATGGTCTTGTTCAACTCCGACATGCGCTCTTTCTTAGCCGTCGACTTGATAAACCACGAATCCAACGGATAGTAGAGCACGGGCTTGTCCGTACGCCAGCAGTGAGGATAGTTGTGAACGTGCTTCTCTATCTTGAACACCTTATTCTGAGCCTTCAGGTCCATGCAGATAGAGATATCCAGCGTCTCATCCTTATCGGTCAGCGTGTCGTCGTAGGCATTCTTCACGTAGCGACCAGCAAACTTGTTCCACTCGTCTACGTTGACGTAGTTCTTCACAAACTCCGGATCCAAGTCCTCAATGACGAAGTACTTACCCTGCAGGTCGACGACAGGACGCTCAGCACCCTTCTTGTCGATCAACACAATGGGACAAATACCTGCTTTCTTCGCTACGAAAGCATCGTCAGCACCAAAGTTAGGAGCTATATGTACGATACCTGCACCATCTTCCGTTGTTACGTAGTCACCAGGAATCACCTTGAAGGCATCACCCATCGGTTTGATGGCAGGCATCAGCTGCTCATACTCCATTCCAACGAGGTCGGTACCCTTGTAACGGGCAACGATACGATAGGGAATCAGCTTCTCGCCACGCTGGTATTCGGGCATCTCACCGCCATCGGTGATAGCACCCTCAGCAGGCAGATAAGCATTCAGACGGGCCTCTGCCAGCACCAGTGTCACCTTGTCGGCAGTATAGGGATTGTAGGTCTCAACAGCTACATAGTCAATCTTAGGACCTACACAGAGTGCTGAGTTGGCAGCCAGTGTCCAAGGGGTAGTCGTCCAAGCCAGGAAGTAAGGAGTACCCCACTTTGCCATCTCAGGTTTCGGATTCTTCATCTTAAACTGAGCAGTACAGGTGGTGTCCTTCACGTCGCGATAGCAACCAGGCTGGTTCAGCTCGTGACTCGACAAACCCGTTCCTGCAGCTGGCGAATACGGCTGGATGGTGTAACCTTTATAGAGCAAGTCCTTCTCATAGAACTGCTTCAGCAGCCACCACAGCGTCTCGATATATTTGTTGTCGTAGGTGATATAGGGATGGTCAAGGTCTACAAAGTAGCCCATTTTCTCCGTCAGTTCACGCCACTCGGCGGTGTACATCATCACATTCTCACGACACTTCTTGTTGTAATCCTCCGTAGAGATGTATTTAGCACTCTCCTTATTGTCAATATCAGCCTTCGTGATACCCAGTTCCTTTTCCACACCCAGCTCTACGGGCAGACCGTGGGTATCCCAACCAGCCTTACGCTTCACCTGGAAGCCACGCATAGTCTTATAGCGATTGAAGGTATCCTTGATGCTTCGCGCCAGCACATGGTGAATTCCCGGGTGGCCATTCGCTGAGGGGGGACCCTCAAAGAATACGAACTGGGGACAGCCCTCACGCTCTTCTACAGAGCGCCAAAAGACATTTTTCTCCTTCCACATCTGCAGGATATCATTGTTTACCTGCGTCAAATTCAAGCCGTTATGCTCGGCAAATCTTTTACTCATAATTTATCTTTTGTACGTACTTATTTCTTATTGACGTGCAAAGGTAATCATTTTTTTTGATACCGCCAAATTTTTACATTTCATTTACGCTTCGTTGGCGTCGAAACGCAACACCAGTACTTCTGTGGTTGTATTCCCTACTGCTACACGAGCATCCACACGAAGGCCAGCCAGCCAAACGATAATCCCTTGAGTATCAACAATAACCAATTGGCGACGCTTCTCAAAAACACTCATCTTGCGGTCGGTCATCAAGTCACTCAACAATTTACGACCTTTCATGCCGTAAGGGATCATCCAATCACCCTCTTCTACCCGACGAACAGTCAATGGGAATGCCACTTGTGCTGCATCGACAGTAGCCACATCGGCAGTTTTCGAGATAAAAACGGGTTGTTTCTTAACACTAAACCTACTGTTTTCGTTAAAAACATAAGTACCTTCCTCAGGTATTCGAAGCGGTTTCATCGGTTTCAGCGAGGGTTCAACCAGCAACTGATCGCGATCTCGCAAGATATCATAACCCGAGGAAGATGTGATTAATTTACCCGTCTCCGCTTCCAAAATCTGACGAATCTGACTACCGTTGAAACCGAAAGATTTAGCCCACTCGTAGGCTACATATTCTCTTGAAGTACAGTCTTTATAAACACTAAGGTTCAATACGTTACAATTTTTATTGTGTAAAAACACAGCATCTAAAGCGGCCTGAGCACCCATCAAATTCTCCGCAGTCCGATGGATATTTTCAACTACCGCAGGGTTGAGCGTTTTTAGCAAAGGAAGCACCTGCAGTCGTACTTTATTGCGCTGCACGTCAGCCTCCAAATTGGTGCTGTCGGTGACATATTCCTGTCCCCTCTCCTTCAGAAATGTTTCGATTTCAGCTCTCGAGACACACAAAAGCGGACGCAGGATATAACCGTTTCTGGGCTGAATACCACATAACCCACGCAAACCCGTACCCCTGACCAGGTTCAGGAGCACCGTTTCTACAGCATCATCACGATGATGAGCCACACAAATGCCAGCCGCTCCAAGATCATTTCGTAACTGTTCGAACCACCAGTAGCGCAACTCGCGAGCAGCCATCTCGATGCTCACCTTATGCAATTCAGCATACGTCTGAGTATCAAAATGGGCACGATGAAATGGGACATTTCGATTCCGACAAAGCTGTTCGCAGAACGTCTCATCACGATCCGACTCCTCACCTCGAAGATGAAAATTACAGTGGGCTGCCTCGATGTGATAGCCCGCTTCCTGCAACAACAAAAGCAATGCCACACTATCTGCACCACCACTTAAAGCAACAATATATAACTCGTTAGTATTAAGCAGCTTATATTTCTCAACATATCGACAAACCTCACTCCACATAGAGCACCAAGCCCTTCAGGTACTCACCCTCCGGATGATAGATATTAATAGGATGATCGGCAGGCTGATGCAGCTGGTGCAGGATACGAACCTTACGCTTAGCCAAAGCAGCAGCGGTGAATACCGCATTGCGGAAATGGTCCTTGGTGACCACCTGCGAACAAGAGAATGTAAAGAGGATACCACCCTTCTCGATTTTCTCGAAGGCTTTTTGGTTCAAACGGGTGTAGCCCTTCAGCGCATTATGCAGCGCTCCACGATGTTTAGCAAAGGCCGGCGGGTCGAGAATAATGAGGTTATAGCCTGTTCCGTTGGCGGAGGTATTTCCTCCGCCTACAGAACCATCCAGGAACTTAAAGGCATCCTCGCAGAAGGCCTCGTGGCGGGGGTCGTCAGGAAAGTTCAGCTCTACGTTTTGCTTCGTCAGTTCGATGGCTTTGGCACTACTGTCTACAGAATGCACCAGCTCCGCACCGCCACGCATCGCATAGAACGAGAAGCCTCCCGTATAGCAGAACATATTCAGCACCCGCTTGTCTCGGGCATATTGCTCCAAAAGTGAGCGGTTCTCGCGCTGGTCAACGAAAAAGCCCGTTTTCTGACCTTTCAGCCAGTCAACTCGGAATTTCAACCCATTTTCCAGTGCGATATTATCGTCGCTGCCACCCAACAGGAATCCGTTCATATCGTCAGCTGTCATGAAAGGCAGCGTCGTCTCACTCTTATAGTAAATATGCAGAATGCGCGATTCCATCACCTCAGCCAGCACGCGAGCTACCTGTTTACGACACAGGTGCATTCCAATGCTATGAGCCTGCATGACAGCCGTCTGCCCATACACGTCGATAATCAGACCCGGCAGGTTATCACCCTCACCATGTACCAGTCGGTAGGTGTTATTCTCAGGATTATCGGCAATGCCTATAGCCTGACGCATCTGGAGAGCCGACGACAGGCGGGAATGCCAGAATTCATCGTCAATCAGAACATCCGAGAACGTCAGCACACGCACGGCAATAGATCCCTGCTGATAGTGGCCAACAGCGATAAAATCGCCCGAAATGGTCATTACACGCACCAACTCACCCTCCTCGATGCCCTCATCCATACGCTGGATGGCACCCGAGAACACCCATGGATGGAATCGGCGCAGACTCTCTTCCTTACCCTTGCGTAGCCAAATCTTCTTGTACATCTTCTGTCACTTTTATCAGTTCATAGTCGCCCGTCTGCTCCAGTCGCATCAGCTCCTCGTAGAGCATGATACACGTCCAGGCATCGGTAGCAGCATATCCTTTCTGTTTATCCGTCAGCACATCAGCCTCCCAATTGGTCAGCCGCTCCCGTTTCGAGATGCGCTGTCCGAAAAAGTTGGCATAGAGCTTCTGAAGACTCAGATCCTCCACTCCAATCTCACGCACATGATCCTGAAGATCAATAAAATAGCCACTCTCGAAGTCGCCCACAGCATGCAAGCCATGCAGATCATCACGTAGCGACAACCCAATCTTCGGCACAGAGGTATCTTCGAGGAGTCGTTTTACTGATGGCGAGATGCCCAGCTGGTTCAGTCGGAAGAGAAAACACACCTCGTGACTCGACACCTGTAGCAGAGCAACCTTGTTGACGTGTCCCTTCTTGAACGACGGACGTGTCTCCGTATCAACGCCCATAATAGGTTGTGCGAGCAGATAGTCGACGGCTTTTTGAGCCTCCGATTCTGTCAGAACCACTACAACACGTCCTTCAAACAACACTCGTGGCAAGCCTGAAATCTTTGTCTTATCGTACTTGTTCCAGATAATTTTCTTCATTTGGGCAACAAAGGTACGAAGAAAAATTGATAATTGATAATTGACAATTGATAATTATTCAAAAAAAACCTCTACTTTATGATGAAATCTAAGATTTTCTTTGTAATTTTGCACGTCAAATAACTAATAAGGTATGGCAAAAAAGAAATCATCTAAGGCAACAGGTAAATCAGCATCCTTTACCGAAGCCATCGGCATAGAGAAACCATTCTTAAGCGAGCGCATCATTTTCATCATCGGTTTCTTCCTGCTTTTCCTGGCAGGCTACTTTACGTGGGCCTTTATTTCCTATTTCTTCACGGGAGCAGCCGACCAGAGCATGATAGAGACGCCCCACGATGGCGAGATACTGAATCAGAACCAGGAGTTCCAGAATTCATGCGGTTCCCTAGGCGCATATATCTCTTGGTTTTTCATCAAACGCTGCTTCGGATTGGCAGCTTTCATCATACCTATCTATATGCTGATGTGCGCTGTCACGATGATGCGCGCCTATAAGGTAAAACTGCTGAAGTGGTTTATGAGCCTGGGCTTAATCATGATATGGGGTTCCATTGCTATGGCTAAGATCCTGGTACCCTTCTTCGAAGATGCCTGCTTTAATCCTGGTGGAGATCACGGTTTAGCGATGTCGCAGTATATCGAAGGACTGGTGGGTGTTCCCGGCTTGGTAGCTTTCCTGGCGCTGACTGCCGTTGCCTTCCTGGCTTATGTCAGCATGGAGACCATCATCTTCATCCGTAAGCTGTTCAACCCCTTGCGCTACCTGAAGAAGATACCTATGGAGATCCATATCGGCAAGGGAGATGCTGAAGACTGTCCAGAAAGTTCGAATATCGTGGAAGATCCTGATGTTTTCGACGACCCAGAGGCGCAGACCGTTGAATTCACCGATTTAGACACCACAACGCCGACCGAAGAGCCTGCTGTGCCTGAATTCACCGAACCCGAAGAATCCGTCGACACCGAGGAGGTTCCTGCTGCCGACGATACTGACGATCCCAACGATGAGATTGAGATGCAGATTGACGAAGTGGAAGAAGAGGAAGCCGCCAAGGGAAAAGACCTCGTTGGCAACTATGGTGACATCTCGACGCCCTACGACCCCAAGCGCGATTTGGAGAACTACCACTATCCCACCCTCGACCTGCTGGCCAAATACGAGAGTGACGGCAAGCCCTATATCGATATGGCTGAGCAGACCGCCAACAAGAACCGCATCGTTGACGTGCTGCGCAACTTCGGTGTCGAGATTTCAAGCATCAAGGCTACCGTAGGTCCTACCATCACGCTGTATGAGATTACCCCAGCCCCTGGTGTGCGTATCTCTCGTATCCGCAACCTGGAGGACGATATCGCCCTGAGCCTCTCGGCTTTGGGTATCCGTATCATCGCGCCTATTCCCGGCAAGGGAACTATCGGTATTGAGGTACCGAATGCCAAGCCCACTACCGTCTCGATGGAGTCGGTGCTGAACTCGAAGAAGTTCCAGGAGTCTACAATGGAGCTGCCCTGTGCCGTTGGTAAAACCATCACCAACGAAGTGTTTATGTTCGATCTGGCTAAGGCTCCCCACTTGCTCGTTGCCGGTGCTACCGGTCAGGGTAAGTCTGTAGGTCTGAACGCCATCATCACTTCCTTATTATATAAGAAGCACCCTGCAGAGCTGAAGATTGTGCTCGTCGACCCGAAGAAGGTGGAGTTCAGCGTCTATAGTAATATCGAGAAGCACTTCCTGGCTAAGATACCTGACGAGGAGGCCGATCCCATCATCACCGACGTCACCAAGGTTGTTCGCACGCTGAACTCACTCTGTAAAGAGATGGATACCCGTTACGACCTGCTGAAGATGGCTCAGGCCCGAAACATCAAGGAGTACAACAAGAAGTTCATCGAACGTCAACTGAATCCCGAACACGGACATAAGTACATGCCCTACATCGTAGTGGTTATCGACGAGTTTGGCGACCTGATTATGACGGCAGGCAAGGAGGTAGAGTTGCCTATCGCACGTATTGCCCAGCTGGCACGTGCCGTAGGTATCCACATGATTATCGCTACTCAGCGTCCTACCACCAACATCATCACGGGTACCATCAAGGCCAACTTCCCTAGTCGTATTGCCTTCCGTGTGGGTGCAATGATCGACTCACGTACCATTCTGGACCGCCCAGGAGCACAACAGCTGATTGGACGAGGCGATATGCTCTATCTCAATGGCGGCGAGCCTGTTCGCGTACAGTGTGCCTTCGTTGATACCCCCGAAGTGGAGCGTATCAACAACTTCATTGCCAACCAGCAGGGCTATCTCAGCGCCTTCGAGTTGCCAGAGCCTGATACTGACGAGGGCGAAGGTGGCGAGAGCCACGATGTCGACATGCAGCACCTCGACCCGATGTTCGAGGATGCCGCCCGTCTGATAGTCCGCGAGCAGAGTGGTTCTACCAGCTTGATACAGCGTAAGTTCGCTATCGGCTACAACCGTGCAGGTCGTCTGATGGACCAGCTGGAGAAGGCAGGCATCGTGGGTGCAGCTCATGGTTCGAAGCCTCGCGAAGTATTGATTATGGACGAGAATAGTCTTGAAAACCTGTTAGCACAATGGAAAGGATAAAGACCTTATTGCTGATGCTGTTCGTCGCAGCAGCATCTTACGGACAGACAGCCCAGCAAGTGCTGGACAAGACGGCTAGCGTTGTTTCCAACAAGTCGGGAGCATCAGCTTCGTTTACCATCAAGGGTGGCAACCTCAGTACCAGTGGCTCCATCGCTATCAAGGGCAAGAAGTTTCAGGCCACTACCCAACAGGCCACCATCTGGTTCGACGGTAAGACCCAGTGGACGTATATGAAGAAGAACGACGAGGTGAATGTGGCCAACCCAACGGATGCCGAACTGGCCGCCATCAACCCCTACAACTTCATCTATATGTATAAGAACGGCTATGACTACACGATGAAGAAGAAGGGTCAGAACTACGAAATACACCTGACCACGAAGCAGAAGAAATCCGTCAGCGAGATGTATATCGTCATCAACCAGAAGACCTACACCCCTTCGCAGATTCGCTTGAAGCAGCAGAAGGCGTGGACAACCATAGACATCAAGAATTTCAAGAAAGCCAACCTCTCTGACGGCGCTTTCCGTTTTAACGCAAAAGACTTCCCTACAGCCGAAGTCATCGACCTGAGATAAATGAACAAATTACAGCTTTTCTGGCTTCTCCGCAAGAATACCAAGCTCAGCGAGAAGCGTCACCCCATGTTCGAAGCCAACCAATGGGGCAAACTCTTCGGATATATTGTCGTAGGCTTCATGGCCGTCGAGTTCATCGCCCTGGGTACCTTCCTCGGATGGATTGCCGCCAAGGAGGATGTTCCTGAGATGATTTTTATGGTGATGTTCTTCCTGTTGATTTTTGACTTTGGCGGACGTTTTGCCACACAGCAGACGCCGTTGATGCTCGTCAAACCCTACCTGCTGACACCCATCAGCAAGTACACCGCCATCGAGTGTTTCCTCATCTCGCAGGTTCTCGACCTGGGCAACCTCATCTGGATGGTTGTTTTCGTGCCCTACGTCTTCATCGTGTGGTGTGGCGGCTTGTCGGGATGGGCTACCATCGGACTGCTCTGTCTGCTCCACCTGATGGTGGTCATCAACAGCCAGTGGTACCTGCTGGTGCGCACCCTCGTCAATCAACACATCCTCTGGTGGCTGTTGCCCGCTGCCGTTTATGGGTCTATCCTATTACCCCTCATCTTCTTGCCCGATGCCATCAGCGATCAGATTTTCGACTTCGTCGGCGACGAGATTTTCGAGCCTTACGCCCTTTCGTGGTGGACTTTCCTCGTGCTGGCTGTCGTCTTCTGCTGCCTCTTTGCCATCAACCGTCAGTTGCAGATGCGACTCATCTATAACGAGGTGTCGAAGAAGGAGAACACCAAGATGAAGCATGTCAGCGAGTTCCAAGCGCTGAACCGTTTCGGACAGATTGGTGAATACCTGAAGCTGGAGATCAAGAGCACCATGCGCAACAAGGCCATCCGCAGCCGCTTTATTCAGGGCATCTGCTTTATCAGCTTCTTCTCGCTGGCCATCTCCTTTAGCGATATGTACCAAGGCAACCTCGCACGTACCTTCCTCGGCTTCTATGCCTTTATCTTCTTCGGAGCCGTTAATCTGACGAAGGTGATGTGTCCCGAAGGCAACTATATCGACCTGCTGATGGTTCATGAGGAGAACATCCTCACGCTGCTGCGCGCCAAATACTATTATTACTGCGCCATCCTGCTCATCCCCGTACTCCTGCAGTTGCCGCCAGTCATCACGGGCCAATATTCCATCCTGATGATTCTCGCCTTCCTGTTCACCGCTACAGGTCCCGTCTACTGGATGCTCTTCCAGCTGGCTGTCTTCAATCGCGACACCCTACCCCTGAACGATAAGATTACGGGTAAGAACCAGATGGAAAACAAGTGGCAGGGCATCCTCTCAATGGTTGCTATGTTCGTTCCCGTCGTACTGGTCATGACGCTTGAATCCATCTTCGACAGCAATACGGCATATATCGTGCTTATCGTCATCGGACTGGCTTTCACACTGACCGAGCAATACTGGATGCGCGACATCTACCGTCGGATGATGACGCGTCGTTACGAGAACCTTGAAGGATTCCACACGACAAGATAATTGACAATTGATAATTGATAATTGACAATTGAAAACTATTCTGATTCAGGTTGGCAAGACCGTCAATAAGCACTTCATTGCCGGTATCAACGACTACGTAGAGCGTATCAATCACTATATGCCCTTCGACGTCGTCACCATACCCGAACTCAAAAACACCAAGAATCTCTCGGAGGAGCAACAGAAACAAGCCGAGGGTGAACTGATTCTCAAGCAACTGCAACCCGCTGATACCGTCGTGCTGCTCGACGAACACGGTGCCGAATACCGCAGCATCGAGTTTGCCCGCTGGCTGCAGCAGAAGCAGAACACGGCTCGTCGCCTTATCTTCGTGATTGGTGGTCCTTACGGCTTTTCCAAGGATGTCTATCAGCGTGCCAACGAGCAGCTGTCGCTCTCCAAGATGACTTTTTCACACCAGATGATACGTCTCACCTTCACCGAACAGATCTATCGTGCCTGTACGATTATCAAGGGGGAGCCTTATCATCATGAGTAACACAATCCGGCAATCTGGTATACAGCCGCACTGACGATCCAGGCTACTACGGTGGTGTAGCAGGCCGCAAAGATAGCCCAAGGCCATGAACCCGTCTCGTGCTTGATGGCTGCTATCGTGGCGATACAGGGGAAGTAGAGCAGTACGAACAACAGATAGCAGTAAGCCACCAGCGGCGTGATGCTCTCCAGCCCACCTAGCACACCGATCGTCGATGCCACAATCTCCTTCGCTCCCACACCAGCTATCAGGCTCACGTCCTGTTGCCACGTGAAGCCCTGCGGTGCAAACAGCGGAGCAATCAGCTGTCCCATCCGTCCGATATACGATGTTTCCATCGACGAGGCCACACCCGCAGGACCGAAGTATCCCAGTGCCCATACGATAATGCTAGCCACCAGAATGACACCTCCCATCTTCTTCAGATACTCCTTACCCTTCTCCCACGTGTGGCGTCCTATCGCCTTCGGTGTGGGCCAGCGGTATGGCGGCAGCTCCATCACGAATGGAGTATCTTCGCCTTTCAGCACTAACGTTGAAAATATCTTGCTGACAATGACAGCCACCAGAATACCGATGGCATATAGCGACAGCATCACCAGCGGCTGATACTCTACGGCAAAGAATGTCCCGATAATCATGATGTAGATGGGCAGTCGTGCCGAACACGACATGAAGGGCAGTATCAGCATCGTGATCAGCCTGGAGCGTCGGCTCTCGATGGTTCGTGTAGCCATCACTGCCGGCACGTTACAGCCGAATCCCATCACCAGCGGGATGAACGACTTGCCGTGCAGTCCCATGCCGTGCATCAGCTTGTCCATGATGAAGGCAGCGCGTGCCATATAGCCCGAATCCTCCATCAGCGAGATGAAGAAGTAGAGTATCAGGATTTGCGGCAGGAATACGATGACAGCCCCCACTCCACCGATGATGCCGTCTACCAGCATCGAGCGCAGCGGACCGTCGGTCATGTGGCTGCTCACCCATTCTCCCAGCTTTTCTACCCCCATCTCTATCCAGTCCATCGGGTGTTGCCCCAAGACGAAGGTCGTCTCGAACATCAGAAACAGGATGGCGAAGAAGATGGGGAGTCCCAGCCAGCGGTTCGACAGCACGCGGTCTATCATATGCGTCATCCTGTAGGTGTCGCGCTTGTGGCCTGCCGTATAGTTGGCTTCCGTCAGCGCACCGTTCACGAAACCGTATTTCGCATCCATGATGGCCGTCTCCGAGTCGGTATTCGTCTCTTCAAACACACGGGCGGCTGCCTTGTCGCGCTCCACCATAATCAGCTTGCTGTGCTCACGAGCATTCTCGTGGATGAAGTTCTCGATGTCCGTATCGTGCTCCAGCAGCTTCAGCGCCACATAGCGTGTCGAGTAGCGCGGATGAATCGCGGGGTCAGGCTTCAGGTACTGCTGGATGTAGCGTATGCCGTCCTCTATCTCGTGTCCGTAGTTGATGTGCAGGTGGCGTGCCGTCTTGCTGGTGCCTTCATACACCTGGATCACCGTCTTGAACAGCCGTTCCACACCCATTCCGCTCTTGAACGACGTGGGCACCATCGGCGTACCGAACAGCGTCTCCAGCACCTTTAGGTCTACCTTGTCGCCTCGTTTCTCAAACTCGTCATACATGTTCAGCGCACACACTATCGGCAGGTCCATGTCCATCAGCTGGGTGGTCAGGTAGAGGTTACGCTCTATGTTCGACGAGTCTATCACGTTGATGATGACGTCAGGCATCTGTTCCGTCAGGTGCTTGCGTACGTACAGCTCCTCAGGCGAGTAGCACGACAGCGAATACGTGCCGGGCAGGTCGGTCAGGTTGAACTCATAGCCGAAGTAGTGGGCATGGGCCACCGATGCGTCTACCGTCACACCGCTGTAGTTGCCCACATGTCCGTGAGCCCCAGAGGCGAAATTGAACAGCGACGTCTTGCCGCAGTTCGGATTGCCCACCAGCGCCACGTTCAGCGTGCGGTGCTCGCGCAGCGCCATGTGCTGCAAGTAGTCGTCAGGGTGAGTTTCGGGGGTGATGGTTTCTACATGGTGCTCCTGCTGTTCACCTCTGAAGCCCTCGCTGATGACCTCTATCATCTCAGCCTCCTGGTGGCGCAGACTCACCTCATAGCCCATCAGCTTGTATTTCACGGGATCCTGCAGCGGGGCGTTCAGCAACACCTCCACCGTCTTACCCTTGATAAAGCCCATTTCTATGATGCGCTTGCGGAAGCCTCCGTGACCATGCACCTTCACGATGACAGCACTTTCGCCGGTCTTCAGTTCTGAGAGTTTCATAAGTGTGTGATTCTATTTGTCGGCAAAGATACGACTTTTTTCGCAATCTTCCCAATACCTGGGCAATAAATACCTAGAAATGATGAGGTGGATGAAATCCTTCTTGCTTGGGCTTACCACCCTGCTGCCTTTCGAGTGTATTTAGTAGTTGTAACAATATTTCAAAGAACGAAGATTCAAGGTTGATTAACTCGTTGTCTTCCGTCAGACTTCAAATTTTTGCGCTCTGGGCAGGCTGCAAATTTTGCCAGGCCTGAAAACAATTTTTGGCTGCCCTCACCGCGATTTTCCATCTTTCTTCTGACAATGCAAAGGTACAATTATTTCAAGTATCTTAAAAGCCTTTTCCTTCAAACATTTAGTTAACGGATGTTAATGGTTGAATATTGTATCATAATGGTGTCATTGGTGTCATTGGTGTCAAGTGTCATTAAGCTTTTTCGGGTTCGAAAATGCTCACTATATATAATAAAAATATATTTTTATTATATATAGTGGAAGAAAAATCACCTCCCCGAATTCAAAATCCTTAATGACACCAATGACACTTGACACCAATGACACCTTCTATTTCGATTTGTTCACTCAAACTGAACAAAAGCAAGAGTTAGTTTTGGAAAGGCAGATCGCGGACGAAGCGCATCTCGCGGAGGATACGGTTCTGGCGTTTCAACATGTAGGGAGTGGGATTCGCGGAGTTGAAACGGCGGGGATTGGGCAGCGAAGCAGCGATGAGTGCACACTGCGAACGGGTGAGCTGGGCTGCTGTGGTGTGGAAATGATACTCGGCTACGGCATCGGCACCATATATCCCCTCGCCCATCTCGATGGAGTTGAGATAGACCTCGATGATGCGCTCCTTGGTCCAAAGCAGTTCGATGAGCGTTGTGAAATAGACTTCGAAGCCCTTGCGCACCCACGAGCGACCAGGCCAGAGGAAAACGTTCTTGGCGGTCTGCTGACTGATGGTCGAGGCACCCAGCTTACGCTTCTCAGGATGTTTCAGATTGCGGATGGCGGCATGTTCGATGGCCTTATAGTCGAAGCCGTTATGCTCCATAAAACGGGCATCCTCAGAGGCGATAACGGCAACGGGTAGCGAGGGTGAAATCTCGTCGAGCGGTACCCAGTGATGATGTAGCGTGAGTGGCTGGTCGGCCTTCGACTGCTGATAGACACGGATGAACATCAGCGGGGTGAAATAGACGGGAATCCAGCGCAGGGCTACAACAGAAAGAATAGTGGAGGCAAAGAAAGCCACCACTATCCATAATAAAAATCTCTTGATTTTGCGAATCAGCGCCTTCATTTACTGCAGCGTTCCTGCTTCGGCCTGCTTGATCATGTCCTCAGAAGCGTACATGTAAACCTCGACACGACGGTTCTGCTTACGACCAGCCTCAGTAGAGTTGTCAGCAACGGGGTTGGTAGAACCCTGACCCTCAACGCTCTTGATCTGAGCTGAGCTGACACCGCAAGACTTCAGGTAGTTGTTCACGCTGTTGGCGCGGCTAACTGACAAGGGCTGGTTGACAGCGTCGGAGCCCGTAGAGTCGGTGTGGCCGATGATGGCGATATCACACGACTTGTTGTTGTTGAGCACCTTAGCAAACTGTACCAGCGAGTTCTTAGCACTCTGAGAGAGCTCAGCCTTACCGGTAGCAAACAGGATACCAGAATCGAAAGTCACCTTAACGGCCTGCAGACCATTAGCGTCCTTTACGGTCTCCACCTGTGCGTTCTTCACCTTAGCAGCCTCGGCCTTAGCCTTGTCCATCTTCTTACCGATGATGGCACCAGCACCAGCACCTACAGCACCACCAACGGCAGCACCAATCATCGTGTTACCGGCAATAGCGCCAATGATACCACCCAGCAGCGCACCGCCACCAGCACCGATTCCTGCACCTTTCTGTGTGTTGTTGCAAGCGAAAAGCATGCCTACACAGAGTACCAATGAAATAATCTTTGTCTTCATAAACTCAATTTTTTTAATGAAACATGTAACTTTGGTGCAAATTTACAAATAATTATCAATTATCAATTGTCAATTCTCAATTATTTATTACCTTTGCAGCAAATTTTAAGAAAACAGACAAGAAATATGGCAAAAGAATTAAAAGATTTAACGAAAAGAGCTGATAACTATAGTCAGTGGTATAACGACCTGGTGGTGAAAGCTGACCTGGCTGAGCAGAGTGCCGTACGCGGATGTATGGTCATCAAGCCCTACGGCTATGCTATCTGGGAGAAGATGCAGCAGCAGCTGGACAAGATGTTCAAGGCCGAGGACGTGCAGAACGCCTACTTCCCCTTGCTGATCCCGAAGTCGTTCCTGAGCCGCGAGGCCGAGCACGTAGAGGGTTTTGCTAAGGAAGCTGCCGTAGTGACGCACTACCGCCTGAAGGCTCAGGATGGTGGCGTAGTGGTAGACCCCGCTGCCAAGCTGGAGGAAGAGCTGATTATCCGCCCCACCTCAGAGACGATTATATGGAACACGTATAAGAACTGGATTCAGTCGTGGCGCGACCTGCCCCTGAAGTGTAACCAGTGGTGTAACGTGATGCGCTGGGAGATGCGCACCCGTCCGTTCCTGCGTACCTCTGAGTTCTTGTGGCAGGAGGGTCATACCGCCTTCGCAACGCGCGAGGAGGCTGAGCAGGATGCACAGAAGATGGTGAAGGTATATGCCAAATTCGCTGAAGACTGGCTCTCCATCCCCGTCATTCAGGGTGTGAAGTCGGAGACGGAGCGCTTCGCCGGTGCGCTGGATACCTATACCATCGAGGCGATGATGCAGGACGGTAAGGCGCTGCAGAGCGGTACGTCGCACTTCCTGGGACAGAACTTCGCCAAGGCTTTCGACGTGACCTATCTTAATAAGGAGAACAAGCCCGAGTATGTATGGGCCGCCTCATGGGGTGTTTCGACGCGTCTGATTGGTGCGCTCATCATGACACACAGCGACGACAACGGACTGGTGCTGCCTCCACGTGTGGCTCCTATCCAGGTGGTCATCATTCCTATTGCCAACAAGCCCGAGCAGCAGGAGCAGGTGAACAAGGCCGTACAGCCCATCATCGACGAGCTGCGCCAGAAGGGTATCAGCGTGAAGTTCGACAACGTTGACAACAAGCGTCCTGGATTCAAGTTTGCCGACTACGAGCTGAAGGGTGTTCCCGTGCGTCTGGTACTGGGTGCCCGCGACTTGGAGAACGGTACCATCGAGGTGATGCGTCGTGACACGCTGGAGAAGGAGACTCGCGCCATCGACGGCATTGCCCAGTATGTGGAGCAGCTTTTGGACGAAATCCAAAAGAACATTTTCGAGAAGGCAAAGGCTTTCCGCGATGCACACATCTACGAGTGCGACAACTACGACGAGTTCAAGGAGAAGGTGAAGGACGGCGGATTCTTCCTCTGCCACTGGGACGGCACAGCCGAGACGGAGGCTCAGATCAAGGAAGAGACGCAGGCTACCATCCGCTGCGTGCCCTTCGGCGTAGAGCAGACTCCTGGCACAGATATGGTCAGCGGCAAGCCCGCGAAATGCCGCGTGATTATAGCAAGAAGCTACTGATTTCTCAATTAGAAATTAGTAATTAGTAATGAGTAATTATGATTTGACTTGTCGCTAGATTTGCGCTCGTCAGGTAATCATAATTACTCATTAATCATTACTCATTAATCATTAATTTAGAAAGTATATCCGAGTGTAAGTAGCACCTGGTGGCGATTGTTCTTCACGCTGACGCCATCAGCGATATTGTCGTACTGGGCATCAGTTTTGTCGGTATAGCTCATGAAGGGATAGAAGGTGCCCTTCGTCGTGCTGTACTGATAGGCCAGCGAGATGTTGAAGTGGTCGACGGTATAGCCACCACCTACGGTCAGACGATGGGTGTCTTCCCAGTTGGTGAAGTCGGTAGCTGAAGCATAGAATGTGCCATTCGAATTGAGCGTGCCATCCTTGTAGCTATCCTTCTTGAATGTGGGGCTGACATAGTTGTAGCCAATACGCAGGGCGATGTCCTTGTCGGGCTTGAACTCTGCACCAAGCTTCAGCGTGTGAACACCCTTCAGCCAATGGTCGGCATGGTCGTTCATCTCCTTATCGCTGGCAGAATTGTCTGAATAGGTGCCTGTCCATGAGTCGTAGTAGCGGCCTGTGATATTGCGGGTATCCATAGCGCTGTAGTCAGCATACTCATAGCTGGCACCGAGAGCCACCTGAGTGCCGATGGTGTGACCCAGGCTCAGACCGAACTTCCAAGGGGTGTAGAGCTTGAACTTATAACCGCCGCCGCCATCGGTTCTGAACGTCGTGTTCGCATCGGAAACGGTCGTCGTATTGTTGGTGCGCAGATCATAGAACGTCGGGGTAGCCACGCTGAGACCGATGCGGAAAGGCGAAGCCTCAACAGGGCGGAAGATGACACCCAGCTTCACATCGAAACCAGTACCTGTAATCTCACGCGAATCGGCAACGGTGATGGGTTCGTTCAGCGAGACAGACGCTCCGTTTTTCACCATCTGGGTAATCGTCTCGCGATACTCGCTATAGCCCTTGTAGTGAACATCGTGCAAGCCAACGGTCAGGCCTAGGTATACGCGATTGTTGATATTACCCGAGATATTGAAGTCGTACTCGCCGATATAGCCCTTGTGGGCGCGGTCGAACTGGTAGTCGCTGCTGTTGAAATAGGCATTCTGGAAGAAGTTCAGCTCCTGAGAGTAGATATCGTCCAGCTGGTTGCATGAAGCATAAGGATTGTTGTAATCGGGCACATCGACGGTCACGCCATCCTTCGTCTCCTTCTTCATGGGATAGCACAGGCCGTTGCGGTCCTTCGCATAGGTCAGCTTGCTCTGCGATGCATTGTACAGCGGACCGGCAGCCGACAGTATCATGTCGAAGTTGCGGCTCTTATGGAAATTGAAAGCCAGATTGAGGAACGACGTCTTGCCCGTGCGAGCAGCGTAGACGAAGCCAGCCTGGTCGAACGACGCATTGGTCTTGTTGCCGCCAACGGCATTCTGAGCGTCTGCCTGCGACACCAGACCGAACGACACGTTGATATTCGACTTGCGGAACAGACCGATGCCTGCAGGGTTGGTAGATATCGTAGAGATATCAGCACCCAGCGCCTCCATTGCGCCTCCCATTCCCACATAGCGGGCGGTACCGTTCAGGTCCTCCTGAGCAATTTTCACATTCTCGTATGTCTCCTGGGCTGCCACAGGCATTATGCCTACAACGAGGGCAGCCATCATCATTATTTTCTTCATAGCTATATTAATTCTTCACTTTTCATTTTTCACTTATCTACCGCGCCCGAAGACACCGCCTCCGCCGCCTCCACCACTGGAGCGTCCACCACCGCCACCACCGCTGAAGCTACCGCCTCCGCCACTGGAGCGTGTTGAACCGCCTCCGAACGAGCCGCGACTCATCGTAGAGCCATTGCCAAAGGAGCCTCGGCTATAGGTCGAACGACCGCCATTGCTGTAGGTCCTGTGACCTGCAGGAGGATTGCTGCGCATGACGCGCTGATAGTCTCTGCTGGGACGATAGTAGCTGCGGGCATAATAGCGCGGTCCGTACCATCCGCGATAGTAGTAGGGACGATACCAGCCACCATAATACCAAGGCGAATACCAGCCACCATAGTAGCCTACCCAGCCGTAGCGTCCGTAGTACCAGGGATCATTCCAATACCAGGGGTCGTACCAGCTATAGTAGCTGGAGTAATACCAAGGCGAGGTGTAGCGTCCGTCGCGATAACCCTCCCAATAAGCCACTTCAGGCGATGTATAGCCCTCGAAACGGCTCATGCGCTTGGTGTACTTATAGTCGTCAGCTGTCGATGCTTCCACATAGGTAGAATCGGGATATACGCCACGCACGGCAGAGAAGTCGATGATGTCGTTGCCTGCCGAATCGATAGGCGTAGCGCTGGACCACACCCGACGGTTATAGTCGTCAACGCTGCGCTGGCTACCAGAATAATAGGTATTCTTAGGCATGCCGTAGCTCTTGGCCTCCTTAGCCACATTCTCCTTCGAGGGTACGAAGTACATATCGTCGTCCTGTGCCATCAGACCGAGTGGCAAGGCCGCAACAGCTGTGAGTAGGATAAATTTCTTCATAGTTCTCTAAACGTTTTTACTATTTCACGTTGCAAAAATACAACTAATTTTAGTGCAAAATTAGGGAAAAACCCTAAGAACGGGTAGGTTTTTCCCTATTTTTTGTAATTTTGCGCTCAAATTTAACACTCAAACGATGAAATACTACGAGATAGAAATCAACATCAAGCCCTGCACAGACGCTACAAGGGCTATTATGACGGCATTGGCAGCTGACGCCGGATGCGAGGCTTTCGAGGATACAAAGACGGGCGTTATGGCCTATGTGCAACAGGCGCTGTTCGACCGTGAGGCTTTAGACGATAGCATCAGCAGCTTCCCCATCGACGAGACCACTATTACTTATAAGGTACGCGAGGCTGAGGATAAGGACTGGAATGAGCAATGGGAACAGGAAGGCTTTGAACCCATCGTGGTTGCCGACAAACTGGTGATTCACGACGGGCGCCACCTGCCTTCTGCCATCAGCCTTCAGCCATCAGCCATCAGTATCGAAATCGATGCTCATCTAGCTTTCGGCACGGGAACCCACGAGACGACACGCATGATCTGTGCTACGCTATTGGGTATGAATCTGAGGGGCAAGCGTGTGCTGGACTGTGGCTGCGGAACGGGCATTCTGGGCATCTGCGCCCTGAAGCTGGGAGCCGCCTCGTGTGTGGGCTACGACATCGACGAGTGGAGTGCTGACAACACGCGCCACAATGCCGTCATCAATCAGGTGGACAATCGTCTGCAGCCGCTCTGTGGTGACAGCTCCGTTCTCAGCGGTTATACCGCAGAATTCGACATCGTGATGGCTAATATCAATCGCAACATCCTCTTGGCAGATATGCCCCGCTTCGTCAGCGTGATGGCTCCCCACTCTACCCTTATCCTCAGCGGCTTCTACGAAACCGACTGTGCCCTGCTCGAAAGCAAGGCACAGCAGTTCGGATTACAACTCACAGCCACCAAGACCGACAGCGATTGGGCCTGCATGGTGTTGAATACTCCGTAAGTAACGAAAAAAAATACTCCGAGAGTAGAACTCATCAAAAACCTCTTACCTTTGATTCTTCAGAACTTTTGAAGTAGATCTTCTATAGCAGACTTCAGCGGTGATAAATCGTCATTAATCACCGAGACAATAATGTCCTCGTCAATGTTGGCATATTCATGTGATATAACATTTCTCATCCCATATATTGCCTGCCAAGGAATATTTTTATATTCGTCTAAGGGTTTGTTTTCATCCTTCAATAATTTGCCCACATGTTCGCCTATTACCTGAAATCTCATGACGCAAGCATTAAAGGCCATCACACCTGTAGAAGAACTCATGAAATCACTTACTGTGGTTCTGTTTTTACTCCACTCTTGAATGAGATTAATAGACTCTAAAATATCTTCGAGTCTATCCCGAATGGTCAGTTGATTATCATACATAGATGACGTCTTTTAAAATGTTGGTCTTAAACAAAGGACGGAGGGAATCTCTGAATCTAACGAGGTCTACCTCGCATGAAAACAGATGTTTCAGCGCTTCCTTCAACTCATACATCAACTGAAGAGAAGGCTTCTCGACCTCAACAACGATATCAATATCACTCTCCTCTGTATTCTCATTTCTTGCAACGGAACCAAAGATACCGAGTTTTGTGATACCATATTCTTGGCTGAACGCAGCCTTGAAACCTGCTAATTTATTAATGCATTCTTGAAGTTCCAGCATAACATTTCTGACTTTTCACGTTGCAAAAATAAGTATAATTCAGCAAACGGCCAAATTTTCACGAACAAATCTGTCTGTTCGGCAATACTCCGAGAGTAATGAAGAATACTCCGTAAGTAACGGAAATTATATTCGAAGTATGATTTCTCCTGCTGATGCTATACGATAAAGCTCACTGTGTATTCATGTAAAACAAGTTGTTTTACTCTTAAACCTCACAGGGGGTCTGTCCCCGTGTGAGCCTGTGGTGGAACACATCATCGTTACTAAGGTACTCGCCGGCCTCGAAAGCAGCCTCAGCCTCATCGAGCATATCGTCAATTTCTTCCATCGTATAAGGGCGTACCTGCTCGCTTTCTCCACGTTTGGAGAATTCTATAAGATGTTCACCCACCCATCGCATATTGCTTGGTGAGAGCGTCCCATAAAGATACTCCAGTAATCCTGCTAATGCTGTTGTACTCATGTTGTGTCCTTTCCTTTTTTTATCTTTTGCCTGCAAATTTACGAACTTTCCACGAAACATCCAAACCTTTTCATAAGAAAAACCAAATCATCAGGCTCACTTGATGATGAGCCGTCTTGGGTCATTCAAATATCTTGCTTGAGTCGTTCCGATAGCTGTTTCGAGTCGTTCGGATATCTCCTATATAGTATAAGGAATTATCTCTTTAAGTTAAACAAGACGTTAGAACAAGTAAAAGAAACTATTTCCATAAAAGAAACCTCACACATGGCCCGTGTAAGCCTTATGGCTTGCCAGCAGTAAGAGCCTGGGCAGTCATCTCGAAATCATCAATAATGTTTTCAAGCAACGGGTTCCTGTTTTCTACGATAATTGCTGCATAAAAGCCCTTGCCTTCAACAACAGCGCTTGCAGTACGAATAGTAAACCTGTTAGCCGTAGCGTGTTTTTTGAACCACGTAAGAAACAGACGATTACGATTGGCCTCGCGTCCATCACTATCGTCACACATATAGAGCAATACGTCAAGATGCTCAACAAAAAACTCATTGAGAATTGCGAGGATGGTCTGTTCTATTTTTGCATCATAACCAGAACGAACCTTTTCCATCTTTTCAATGACAAATTGAAAAGTGTTGCACCCGCCAATAGGAGTGTCTTCTTCAAAGGAGATAGTATAATGGATTCCACCTTCTGTCTCAAAGATGTAACCACCCTTTGGCGACAACATAACATAATAATGAGATTGCTCATTAATTGCATCAAGGGAAAGCTGTATCATAAAGAGACTATGGTTCCCGTTAAACCTCTACGAGCCCACTCTTCCGCGATGCGTTTCTCCGCAGCACGCTTTACCTCCAACGAGTGCTTAAAACGTGCCAAAGCTTCTTCGTATGTCACTTTCTTAACATCCATTCTTTTTGTCGAATTTTGCTTTTTCGTTGCAAAGATAAGCAATATTTCCTTTCCTTCCAAATTTTCATGAAAAAATTATGGGGGCCTGTATGATATCTCATGCTAACACTATATGCTAAAGCCTCCCCGTTCTATCGCAGAGCAGGGAGGCTAGCATTTTCTATATGTCTAACTTTTTCTGATTAGAAATCAGTTGTTCGAGGAAATAAACATCACAGGGGTTCACCCCCGTGTGAGCCTGAGGGTGGAGATGGTGGAGATGATTTCTATATAATTCGAAAATTAAATCCTAAATCTACTTGTACATTTTGCAAGGTGATTTAGGATTTATTTTTTTCCCCCCTAAGAAAACATCTTCACCATCTCCACCCCTTTTTGCCAAAACAGGTCTTTCGCCTGCCAATAACCCACCCTTATTCCGCAATAACCCACGCTTATTTGGTAATAATCATAGGTTATTGATTACTTCCACCAAGGGACCTCACATGGGGACAGACCGTGTGAGCCTGATTTCTCCTGCTAATACTATATGATAAAGCCTCCCCGTTCTTCGCAGAGCAGGGAGGCTGGCATTTTTCTATATGTCTAACTTTTTCTGGATTAAATATTCGTTTTTGCAGGGGCTTTCACACCACCTGTTTCCTCTCCTCCCCTCATTTCTGACTTCGTACCGAAAGTAGGAGTCTTGATGGGAGTACCCTTAACAGAAGCAGCAGCTCTGCGAGCAGGTGCTGATGCAGCTGTGATAGCAGGGTCAATCGTCCAGCTTGTGGGCACATACCACTGATTAAGATCCCAAGCCCAGTCATCATTGTTTACCCAATTGTTATTATCTGTAGAGCGGGTAAAGGTGCGCTTAGTTACCGATTCATCCGTGCCTGCATTATTAAGCATTCCGGATATTGCATTATAATCCGTCATTTCGGTTGCCAGACACTTTACGGAACTCAGCTTAGAGCAATTATTAAACATCTGATAATAGCAGCCACCTGGCAATTCAGCAGCATTCAAATCAGGAGCTTTCTTCAGGTTTGTACACCAATTAAACATACTTTCATAACACCGAGGAGCCAGAGTTGTTGCAGGTAGAGCAGGTGCTTCAGTCAGTTCATTACAGTTCCAGAACATGGCATAATAGCAACGGGATGCAAGAGTCGTTGCAGGTAACTTAGGAGCCTTGGTAATCGGTGTTCCCTCAAACATGGCCGCATAACAAGAATTGGACAATTTAGTTGCTGGCAACTCTGGAGCCTCTGTAATGCCGGTATAAGAAAACATCCATCCGTAAGCCTCTACAGGAATCTCTGTTGCAGGCAACTCTGGAGCTGTCTTTATTGCCGAACATCCATAGAACATATTTCTATAGCAAGACGAAGCTAATTCTGTTGCGGGCAATGCAGGAGCTGCTTTCAAGCTGGTACAATTATTGAACATACTATAGTAGCAACCATCTGCCAATTTTGTTGCCGGCAGAGCAGGAGCGGCTTCCAAACTATAGCATCTTGCAAACATGCCATTGTAGCAACGATTAGCTAATGTTGTAGATGGAAGTACTGGTGCACTCTTCAGACCGTCGCAATCCTCAAACATCCATGCGTAGCAATAGTCTTTCATTTCTGTAGCTGGCAAAGCAGGAGCCTCAGTCAACGCATCGCAGTTGTAGAACATAGCATAATAGCAATAGTCGCCTAAGGTTGTTGCAGGCAGTTCCGGTGCTGCTTCCAAAGAAGTACAATTATTAAACATCCATTGATAACTGCTCACACCCACTTCCTTAGCAGGCAATACTGGTGCGGACTTCAAGCCATAGCAGCCATTGAACATGCTGAAATAGCACGAATCGGCAACCTCTGTAGCGGGCAGCGTGATGTTACGGGTCTCGTGGTTGACAAGATAGTTAGACCAAGTATTAAACAGATAAGCCAATGCAGCCGACTTCTTGATACTCCTGTTCTTGTAGAAATTGCCGTCAGGAGTAATCAGACTCATCACATTGCCATAAGCAGCACATTCCACATAAGGATAAATCCTGACATACTGATCAAAATAATAATCGTATTCAGCATTATAACCTCTGCCACCTAATGCCGCATTCTTACTGGTAAAGCGAATCGTGTCGTTGGCATTGACACTGATAGGAAAATACTCAGATGTATTCGTAGAAATAGAAGGAGATACAGACTGTACAGCACCGCTATTTATTGTATAATTGATAGGCTCGGCAAGTGTACTAGCTGCAGTATTGTAACCTTGGAAGTTAATGTAAATCCAACCATTATTCTTAGCAATCAGCGTCAATGGTTCAAACATATCGGGGTCGCATGTCCATACCTTGATTTCAGAAACACCTGCCAAATAGTTTTCATTGGCAGCAGTCTTAGCCGTAATTGTTGTCTCACCATCAGCAATAGCCGTTACAATGGCATACTGCTTATTTCCCTCTACATAACCTTGAACTGTGGCCACTTCCGGATTAGCAGACTCCCAAGTGATAGGATTAGTAGAAATGGTGCTACCATCAATGCGAACAGTCTTGCCCGGCTCGAGCTTTACAGAAGTAGAGCTAACTGTCAGATAACTACCTACAGGATTGTCAAGAGATCCTAAAACCTCTTTACAACTAGTTGTGAACAAGGATACGAGCAAAAGTGCCCCCCCCAGGAAAAAGCTTGATCTTTTCATAAGCTACACATTTTTTAGTTAGTAATAAATATTAATTGATATTTTTGTTTATCATTTGTTTCGATTGCAAATATAGTAAAAAAACAACTAAAGACGTAAACGATTTCGGTTAAAAGA
Source organism: Prevotella sp. (assembly GCA_015060535.1). Classification (GTDB taxonomy): domain Bacteria; phylum Bacteroidota; class Bacteroidia; order Bacteroidales; family Bacteroidaceae; genus Prevotella. Next base: position 249,765 of record SUYH01000001.1, on the reverse strand, counting down.
TGTTAATCGACAAAAATTCGTCAGAAAAAGAATGGACAACCCCCGATTTCTGAGGGTTGTCCAAACACTGTATAGATTCTAAAAAGACAGCTTCTTTTTACATCTGAGGAAGTTCCAGCCACTTCACGTAGCAGAAGTCCTGACGGTGAGGCAGGTTCTTGTTCTTCGGATACATGCGGATGGCCGAATTGTACTGTCCGAACTGCTTGGGAGACAGCGTAGCCTCGAAGGTGTAGTTGTTGCCCTCGTGACCGGTCATCTTCAGCGGCTCAACAGAGAATACGCGCTCCTCGCCGTTCTTGTCGGCACAGAGGTTCACCTTCTCCAGACCAATGGCATCGTCGAGACCCTGCTCGTTGATGACATACTTGATCTTGTAGCTCTTACCAGCCTCGCAACCGTTTGCGGGGAAGTCCCACTCGCAGCTAACGACGTTGATGGCATCCCAACGCTCAGCAACAGCTTCCTTCCACAGAGCAATTTCCTTAGCCAGCTTGTTGTCGTTCTTCGACAGCTCCTTGAAGCGCTTAGCCTGCTTCTCGTAGAACTTAGAGTAGTAGTCGTCCAGCTGACGCTTCATGGTGTAGTGAGGAGCAATCTGGGCGATAGAGTTCTTGACAACCTTGATCCAGCCCTTCGAGATGCCCGTCTTCTTGTCCTTATCATAATAGAGAGGAACGATCTCGTTCTCCAGCAAGCTATAGATGGTAGCAGCGTCGAGCTGATCCTGATAGCCCTGATTCTGATAGGTGCGCTTCTCGGTGAGCGCCCAACCGGCACCCTCGCGATAGCCCTCCAGCCACCAACCGTCCTTTACACTGAGGTTGACAACACCGTTCATCTCGGCCTTCTCGCCAGATGTACCAGAAGCCTCGAGCGGACGTGTAGGCGTATTCATCCAGATATCAACACCTGATACCAAGCGGCGAGCCAACAGGAAGTCGTAGTCCTCGAGGAAGATAATCTTACCCTGGAACTCCTCACGCTGACTGATCTCGAAGATCTTCTTGATCAGACCCTGACCAGCACCATCAGCGGGGTGAGCCTTACCTGCGAACAGGAAGATGACGGGACGCTCAGGATCGTTGACAATCTTTGAAAGACGGTCCAGATCGGTGAACAGCAGGTGAGCACGCTTATAGGTAGCGAAACGACGGCAGAAACCGATGACCAGTGCGTTGGGGTTGAAGCGCTCAACGAGCTTCACCACACGTGCGGGATCGCCCTGATTCTTCAGCCAAGTCTCCTGGAACTGTACAGCGATATAGTCGAACAGCTTCTCCTTCAGCTTCTTACGGGTAGCCCAAACCTCCTCATCAGGACAGTTGTAGATACCGTGCCAGATGTCTTCGTTCGACTGGTCGCCCATGAACTTGGCATCGAAATACTTGCTGTAGAGAGCGCGCCACTCAGCAGCAGCCCATGTGGGGAAGTGAACACCATTGGTCACATAGCCCACGTGGTTCTCCTCGGGGAAGTAGCCGTTCCAGATGGGAGCGAACATCTTCTGTGAAACCCATCCGTGCAGCCTAGACACACCATTAACCTCCTGACAGGTGTTGCAGGCGAAGGTTGACATACAGAACTTCTCGCCCTTGTCGTCGGGGTTGGTACGTCCCATACCGATGAACTCGTCCCAGGTGATACCCAGCTTCTGGGGATAACCACCCATATACTTGCCGAACAGACCCTCATCGAAGTAGTCGTGACCTGCGGGTACGGGAGTGTGAACGGTATACAGACCGCTGGCGCGAACCAGCTCGAGAGCCTGGTTGAATGTCAGACCGTCCTCGATATAGTCGCACAGACGCTGCAGGTTGCAGAGTGCTGCGTGACCCTCGTTGCAATGATAGATATCCTTCTTGATGCCCAGCTTCTTCAGCAGCAGCATACCACCGATACCCAGCAGAATCTCCTGCTTCAGACGGTTCTCCCAGTCGCCGCCATAGAGGCTGTGAGTGATGGGTTTGTCGAAGTCGGAGTTCATCTCGTTATCAGTATCCAGCAGGTAGAGCTTCACGCGACCTACATTCACGCGCCATACATAGGCGTGAACCTGATAGTTGGTATAAGGTACGTCAATCACCATAGGATTGCCGTCCTTGTCAAGCTGACGCTCGATAGGCAGCGAACCGAAGTTCTGAGCCTCGTAGTTGGCAATCTGCTGTCCGTCCATCGAGAGGCTCTGAGTGAAGTAGCCGAAACGATAGAGGAAACCAACGGCACACATGTCGACGTTAGAGTCGGAAGCCTCCTTCACATAGTCACCAGCGAGCATTCCCAGACCGCCCGAGTAGATCTTCAGGGCTGAGTGGATACCATACTCCATACAGAAGTAAGCTACTGAGGGACGTGAGCTGTCGGGCTCCACATCCATATACTTACGGAACTGTGCATAAACGTCCTTGACGCGCTTCATCAGCGATTTGTCCTTCAGGATGACCTCCTTACGTTCAAAGCTCAGGCGCTCGAGGAGCATCACGGGATTATGCTTCACATCATGGTAAATCTCAGGGTCAAGGTCGCGGAACAGGTCACGTGCCTCGAAGTTCCATACCCACCACATGTTGTGGGCAATCTCGTCCAAACACTTCAACTGCTCGGGAAGACTTGACTTGACGGTCAACCCTTTCCACTGAGGAGCATTTGCATAATCAGCTTTAATTTTCATAATTTTATTAATGTTTAGTTACTTCTATTTGTCTGTTCAGACCCCTATGGCCCCCTAACTTAGGTGGCGAAGACGCTCTTCAGCGCGCTGCAGGGCAATATCATACGCTTCGTGATAGTACTTGATGAACTCGCTCCACAGGGCTTTCTTCGAGAGGTTGTCGGCAGCCTTTCGACAGGCATCAATCTGCTTCTTGTCCATCGCTGAGAACTTGGCTACGGTGTCCTTGATGGCATCGGCCACCTCAGAGTAGTTATAGTCTGTGCGATGAATCACCTTCACACCATCCTCCAGCTCACCATAGTGTCCGAACACCTTGTTTGCCCACAGACCGAATCCGGCGAGGTCGGTGGTGATACAGGGCACCTTGAAGGCGACAGCCTCCAGTGGGGTATAGCCCCAGGGCTCGTAGTAAGAAGGATAGACGCAGAGGTCGTTGCCCAGTACGATATCATAATAGGTCATATTCAGAATACCGTCCTTACCATCCAGATAGCAAGGCAGGAAGATGACTTTCACGTTGTCTTCCTTACGGTTATGCATATCGTAGTATTTCATCATACCCAGCACGTTGTCGTGACTCATGTTGTGGAGCCAATGGGTAACCTGAGGAACTTCGAGGGGAGTCGAGAATTGACAATTGACAGTTGACAGTTGACAGTTATTGTTTTTTTGGAGTCGCTCCTGCAAATCCTTGCGGGGCTCTCCTACCCAACCGGGAACCTCGATGAAGGCTACCACCTTCTTCTTCAGCTCCTTGTCGCGCAGCAGACGGTTCATTGCCTCCACAAACACGTCGATACCCTTGTTGCGGAACTCGTAGCGACCTGATGTCGAAACAATCAGCGTATCGTCGTCGAGCTGTTCGCCCAGCAAGGCATTAGCCACTTCCAACAGGCGCTTGCGGGCTGCCTTACGCTTGCTGGTGAACTGGGCACCCTTGGGCACGAAACTATTGTCGAAACCATTGGGCAGCACGACGTCTACCGGCTTGTCCAACAGCTCCTTACACTCGTTGGCTGTAATATCACTTACGGTAGTGAAGCAGTCGACATGCAACGCTGTCTGCTTCTCGATAGAGTGCTTCGACTGCATGTTCAGCTCGCCCGCCATCTGGTCGCCATTATAGGCGAAGAGATAGTCGTAAAGAGGCTTCTGATTGCCGGCTATCGAACGACCGATACTGGTAGCGTGCGTCGTAAACACGGTACCAATCTGAGGCAGATGGGCGTTGATATACAACGCACCCAAGCCGCACATCCACTCGTTGGCGTGATAGATCACTCTTAGAGGTGAGTGGTTAGAGGTTAGAGGTGAGAGTTGAGTGTTGTAGAAGCTCTCAACCACCAGCGCAGCAGCGTATGAGAACATCGAGGCCTCGTCGTAGTCGCCATAGGCGTGCAGCGAGTCGACACCGTAGTTCTCCCAGAGCCATCCGTAAATCTCGTTTTTCTGCGCGAAATAGGGAGTAAAATCGACCAAGATGGCAATAGGCTCACCGGGTACGGTCCATCGACCTACCCTAACCTTCAAGCCTTGCTCCTTGGCTTCCCACTGCCACTGGGCAAAAAGCGAACTGTCTTCCTTGAAATACGGACTTTCCTCTTCTTTCCAAAAGTCAGGACCGATAAACAGTATCCTGTCTTTCATTTCTTCCTGTAGCGTCTTCGCACGAGAGGACAAAACGGTGTAAATGCCACCTACTTTGTTACAAACTTCCCAACTCGACTCGAAGATGTAATCAGGTTTTAACATATTCTTTCCCATTCCTAATACATGTATTGTGGCCGCAAAGTTACTTAAAAAAAATTAAATCCTACTATGTTTGCCCATTATTTTTCTACGTAAACGATTAATTATTGATATAGATTCATTAACTTTGTCCGCAAATACCGGTTACAAATGGCAAAGAATATCATACTCCTCATCAGCTGTATGCTGGCAGCAACAGCCGTCAAAGCACAAACCGACGGTCCTTTCCGCGCGTACATATATAATAGTGAGTATCAGGTATATATGCGCATCAATCTGTACGATCAGGATGTCGTCATCCCGGGACAGGAGCTCTACGGCAATCTGCCGGGCTTTCTGGGCAAGCAGCTGAACTCGTTCTGCTGGGTCATCACGTCGTGCAAGCTGGAGAGCGACAAGCAGGCGGAGCTGCAGCTCATCAACGACTTCGGTTCGGAAGACCTGAAGGCTACGCTGACCTGCGTTGACGATTCGACCTACGTCCTGCGTCAGGGCTCTGGAAGCACCCTCAAAGTGCCGCATCAGGGCAAATGGCGCAAACTGCCGAAGACGCTGGAGTTTAAGAGGAAATTGAAGAATTGAAGAATTGAAGAATTGAAGAATTGAAGTTATGATAGTATTTCCGATAGCAAAGATTAATCTGGGACTGAATGTTGTCGAGAAGCGACCTGATGGTTACCACAACCTGCAGACGGTGTTCTACCCCGTACCCATCAAGGACGCGCTGGAGGTGCAGCAGATGGACGAGGGATTCCCCTCTGACGTAGATTGCGACCTGAAGGTGACCAATATCGCCATTGAAGGCGACGAGCAGCGTAACCTCGTGGTGCGCGCCTACCTGTTGCTGAAGCAAGACTTCCCCACACTGCCCCGCATCCACACCCACCTGTGGAAAGGTATTCCCACACAGGCTGGCATGGGCGGCGGTTCGAGCGACTGCGCCTATATGATCCGTCTGCTGAACGCGCTTTTCGACCTGCAGCTGAGCGACGAGCAGATGATACGGTATGCGGCACGACTCGGAGCCGACTGCGCTTTCTTCATCAAGAGCGAGCCTTGCTATGCTGAAGGCATCGGTGAGAAGATGCAGCCCATCGGCCTCGACCTGTCGGAATGCTATATCGGCGTAGTGCGTCCCGACATCCCCGTACCCACGAAAGAGGCTTTTTCACGCATTCATCCCCACTATCCTCAGATATGTCCCAAAGAGGCAGTCATGCAACCCGTAGAAACGTGGCGCGAGACGCTGGTCAACGACTTCGAGGAGAGCGTCTTTGCCCTGCATCCTGAGATTGGGGCCATCAAGGAGCAACTATACAAGATGGGCGCCACCTATGCCGCCATGTCTGGCTCAGGTAGCGCCCTATTCGGACTCTTCAAGGAACGGCCCGACACGCTCAGTCGGCAGTTCCCCGATATGTTTACGTTCTGTTCGAGACTGTAGTCTAATCTCTGTTGCGGTCTTCCAGTAGTGCTGAGGTGCGTACGCGACTCAGCGTCTCTGGCGTCATCTGCAGATAGCTGGCAATATAGACCAGCGGAGCACGAAGCACCAGCTGTGGCGAACGCTTCACTAGCTTGGCATAACGCTCCGGTGCTGACTCGAAGCGCAACATGTCGGCATGAATCTGCGAGATGATGAGCGACTCCTCCAAGATCTTACGATAGAGCATCTGGATATTCGTGTTGCGAACGGCCTCACGCTCCAGACGGTCCTTGGGCATCGCATAGATGATGGTAGGCTCCAGCGCTACGATCTGCTGGCGACTGGGTTCCTCCTTGAAGAGGCTCTCGATACACATGCAGATGGTGTTCTCGGTAGCCATATACTCCGTCAGCTCCTTGCCGTTCTTGTAGTAGTACTGGCGCACCAGTCCCTTTACTACCCAGTAGATATTAGTGCAGACATCACCCTCCTTCAGGATAACCTCACCTTTCTGGAACTTCATCGGTACCAGAATACTCTCCAGCACGTCCAACTCGTCGTGAGTCATCGTACTGTAGCGTCTTGCCAGCTCTCTTGCTACGTCTCTTGTTGTCAGTCCAATTGTTGTCATATAGTTTTTTATAGGTTTTTTTGAGGTTTAGTCGAGTTTCAATACGGCGAGGAAGGCCTTCTGGGGCACCTCCACATTACCTATCTGCTTCATGCGCTTCTTACCGCGCTTCTGCTTCTCCAAGAGTTTGCGTTTACGGCTTACGTCACCGCCATAACACTTGGCAGTCACGTCCTTACGTACCTGTTTCACCGTCTCGCGGGCAATAATCTTCGCACCGATAGCCGCCTGAATGGCGATATCGAACTGCTGGCGCGGGATGAGCTCTTTCAGCTTCTCGCACATGCGACGTCCGAAGGTGACGGCATTATCCTGATGCGTCAGCGTCGACAGCGCGTCGACGGGCTCACCGTTCAGCAGGATATCCAGTTTGGCGAGCTTCGAGGGACGGAACGAGTCGATATGATAGTCGAACGAGGCATAGCCCTTCGAGATGCTCTTCAGCTTATCGTAGAAGTCGATGACAATCTCGCCCAGCGGCAGCATGAAGCGCAGTTCTACACGATTGCCCGAGACGTACTGCTGGTCAATCAGCTCCCCGCGCTTGTCGAGACAGAGCGTCATGATGGGTCCGATGAAGTCGGCAGCGGTGATGATCGAGGCCTTGATATACGGTTCCTCGATGTGGTCTATCATCGTCTGGTCGGGCAGTCCTGAGGGGTTGTGCACCTCTTTCTCCTCACCCTGCTTGGTGTAGCACATATAGGTTACGTTGGGCACCGTAGTGATGACGTCCATATCGAACTCACGGTCCAGACGCTCCTGTACGATCTCCATGTGCAGCAAGCCCAGGAATCCGCAACGGAATCCGAAGCCCAGCGCGATGGAGGTCTCAGGGGTGAAGGTCAGCGAGGCGTCGTTCAGCTGTAGCTTCTCCAGCGAGGCGCGCAGGTTCTCGTAGTCTACGGGATCTATCGGATAGACACCCGCAAACACCATCGGTTTCACTTCCTGGAAGCCCTCGATGGCTTTCGTGCATGGGTTCTGGATGTGGGTAATGGTGTCGCCCACCTTCACCTCCTTCGCGTTCTTGATACCTGAGATGATGTAACCCACCTCGCCGGTACGCAGCTCCTTACGGGGAATCATGTCCATCTTGAGCACGCCCACCTCGTCGGCCACATACTCCATACCGGTATTGAAGAACTTCACTTTGTCGCCCTGACGAATCACACCGTTGGTGATCTTGAAGTAGGCGATGATGCCTCTGAACGAGTTGAAGACCGAGTCGAAGATCAGCGCCTGCAGCGGAGCCTGCTCGTCGCCCTCGGGATGCGGTATGCGCTCCACGACGGCATTCAGGATATCCTCTACGCCCTCGCCCGTCTTACCCGATGCACGGATAATCTCAGAGCGGTCGCAGCCTATCAGTTCGATGATTTCGTCTTCCACCTCATCGGGCATTGCTGAGGGCATGTCTATCTTGTTGATGACGGGGATGATCTCCAGGTCGTTGTCGATAGCCATATAGAGGTTCGAGATGGTCTGCGCCTGCACGCCCTGTGTAGCGTCGACCACCAGCAGCGCACCCTCGCAGGCAGCGATGGAGCGGCTCACCTCGTACGAGAAGTCTACGTGTCCCGGGGTGTCGATGAGGTTCAATATATATTTCTCACCATCCTTCACATATTCCATCTGGATGGCGTGACTCTTGATCGTGATGCCACGCTCGCGCTCCAGATCCATATCGTCCAACATCTGTCCCTCCGTCACCTGGATAGTCTTCGTGAACTCCAGCAGACGGTCGGCCAGCGTTGACTTCCCGTGGTCAATATGTGCGATGATGCAAAAGTTTCTAATATGATTCATGTGTCTTATATGCACAATTTTCTGCAAAGGTAACAAAAAATTTTCGATAATCCTTGCTCTTTGACTTTTTTTATGTATTTATTACACCTTTGGCATGTGGAACTCATATCCCTGATCGAATACTTCCTTGACAGTATTGATTTCCAGGAACTTGGTAGCTCCGCCGGTACTGATGTTGCCGCTCAGATAGGCTATCTTGTCGTCCAGCTCCACATAGCCCTTCTGGCGTAGCATGCGGACGGCAGCCAGAAACAGCTGTTCGCTGGAGATATGACCTTTCTGATAGACGGGAATCACGCCATACGACAGGTTCAGTAGGCGCTGCAACTTGTCCTTATAGCAGATGGCCAGCACGGGGTGCGGACCTCGGAAGGCAGCCAGCGAGCGCGCTGTAGTTCCCGTCGACGAATCGGTCACGATGCCCTTCACACCCAGCTTCTCCGTAGCCTCGATGGCACTATGGGCCATGAACTCGCGGATGTCGCAATTCTGCGACAGCGGGATGTCGATATGGTTGCTGGCGCGGTCGCGCTCAGCCTGTTCGGCAATAGCAGCCATCGTGCGTACCGCCTCGACAGGATATTTTCCGCTGGCGGTCTCGCCCGAGAGCATCAGCGCGTCGGCACTCGAATAGATCGCGTTGGCGATATCCGTCACCTCAGCACGTGTAGGACGCGGGTTGTTGATCATCGTGTGGAGCATCTGCGTGGCCACAATCACGGGTTTCTTCTTCTGCACACACTTGCGGATAATCTGACGCTGGATGCCGGGAATCTGCTCGATGGGCACCTCGATACCCAGGTCGCCGCGGGCTATCATGATGCCATACGAGGCGTCGATGATCTCGTCGATATTGTCGACACCCTCCTGGTTCTCAATCTTCGAGATGATCTTGATGTCGCTGTTGAAAGCGTCCAGAATAGCCTGCACGGCACGCACGTCGGCCGCCGAGCGCACAAACGAGTGGGCGATGAAGTCGATATCTTGGTCGATAGCCAGCATGATGTTCTTGCGGTCCTTGGCGGTCAGTGCAGGCAGCGCGATATGGCGTCCCGGCACGTTGACACTCTTATGTGCGCCCAGCACACCGTCGTTGGTCACCTGCGCAATGACGGCAGGTCCGTTGATGCCAATCACCAGCATGTCCAGCGCACCGTCGTCGAAGAGCACGTGGTCACCCTCCTGCACGTCGGCAGCGAAGTTCTCATACGACAGGTTCACGATGTCGTGCGTCGAGTCCATCTCCGGACGTCCGAACAGCTTCACCACGTCGCCCGTCTTATATTCAATGGGGGCCTCACAGCCCGTCGTGCGCACCTCAGGACCCTTGGTGTCTATCAGTATGCCGATGTGGCGACTCACCTCGCGCACGTTCCTTATAATATTCTTTATGCCGTCCTCAGAAGCATGGGCCGTATTCATACGAATGACATTCACGCCCGCATTATAGAGCTGGCGAATGAAGTCAACATCGCACCGACGATCACTCACTGAGGCAACAATTTTGGTCTGTTTCATATCCTAAAAGCGTAAAATTTAGGTGCAAAGTTACAAAAAATCTACTTTTTTAGAAAAAAAAACAGATAAAATTTTCCTATTTCGTTGAAAAACAGTATCTTTGCAGTCCGAAATTAGAACACATAATAAATTATAGAGATGACAAAAGCAGATATTATCAGTAAGATTACTGAAGATACAGGCCTTCAGAAGAAGGATGTTGCAGCCGTTATCGAGGCTTTTATGGAGGAAGTACGTGTCAGCATGGCTGACAATCGTGAGGATGTCTTCCTCCGTGGTTTCGGAACGTTTGTTGTGAAGCGTCGCGCCAAGAAGACGGCACGTAACATTTCAAAGAATGTCACGATGGTCATCGAGGCCCACGACATCCCCGCCTTTAAGCCTTGCAAGACCTTCCTTGCCCGAATGAAGTAAAACAACTTTTTAAATATTTTAGAATTATGCCAAACGGAAAGAAAAAGAAGGGCCACAAGATGGCTACCCACAAGCGTAAGAAGAGACTGCGCAAGAATCGTCATAAGAGCAAGTAAGCTCTAGGCGTCAAAACAAGAAATGAAGGGAGTGAATCTGAGCAATCAGAGCACTCCCTTGCTATTTATGAATTATTAATGTAAAGTCAAAAAGATGACAAGTGAAGTAATCATCGATGTACAGCCCAAGGAGATCTCCATCGCCCTGCTCGAAGACAAGAATCTGGTGGAATACCAGAACGAGAAGCGCGAAGAGGCCAGTTACTCCGTGGGCAACATCTATCTGGGCAAGGTCAAGAAACTGATGCCCGGACTCAATGCCTGCTTCGTTGAGGTAGGTTCTGAGCGCGATGCTTTCTTGCACTATCTTGACTTAGGCACGCAATTCAGCTCTTTTGAGAAGTATCTTAAACAGGTACAAAGCGACAAGAAGAAACTTTTCCCCATTGCCAAGGCTTCGCGTCTGCCCGACCTGCCGAAGGAAGGCAGCGTGCAGAACACGCTGAAACAGGGACAGGAAATCCTGGTTCAGGTGGTCAAGGAGCCCATCAACACCAAGGGTCCCCGACTGACGTGTGATATCAGTCTGGCCGGCCGCTATATGGTGCTGATACCCTTTGGCGATAAAGTTTCGGTTTCATCTAAAATCAAGAAAGGCGAGGAACGCACCCGACTGAAACAGCTCGTGCAGAGCATCCGCCCCAAGAACTTCGGCGTCATTGTCCGTACGTCAGCCGAAGGCAAGCGTGTGGCCGAGCTCGACAGCGAGATGAAGGTGCTGGTAAAGCGCTGGGAAGACACCATCACGAAGGTACAGATAGCCACGAAGACACCACTGTTGGCCTTCGAGGAGACCGGACGCGCCGTAGCGATGCTGCGCGACCTGTTCGACCCCACCTATGACGGCATCCACGTCAACGATCCCGACATCTACCAGCAGGTTCGCGACTATGTAGCCCTGATAGCACCCGAGAAGAAGGACATCGTCAAGCTGTACAACGGCACGGTGCCTATTTTCGACAATTTCAGCGTGACGAAGCAGATCAAGTCTTCGTTCGGACGCACGGTGAACTACAAGCGCGGAGCCTACCTCATCATCCAGCACACCGAGGCCATGCATGTGGTCGATGTCAACTCGGGTAATCGTACTCGCGCAGAGAATGGTCAGGAGGCCAACGCACTGGAGGTGAACCTCGGTGCTGCCGACGAGCTGGCTCGCCAGCTGCGACTTCGCGATATGGGCGGCATCATCGTGGTCGACTTCATCGACATGAATCTGGCTGAAGACCGCCAACTGCTCTATGAGCGCATGTGTAAGAACATGCAGAAAGACAGAGCACGCCATAACATCCTGCCGCTGTCGAAGTTCGGCCTGATGCAGATTACGCGTCAGCGCGTCCGTCCGGCAATGGATGTCAATGTAGAGGAAACCTGCCCCACCTGCTTCGGCAAGGGCAAAATCAAGTCGTCTATCCTGTTTACCGACCAACTGGAGAGCAAGATTGACCGCCTGGTCAACAAGATAGGCATCCGCAAGTTCTATTTGCACGTTCATCCCTACGTCGCCGCCTATATCAATCAGGGCCTCGTATCGCTGAAGCGCAAATGGCAGATGAAATACGGTATGGGCCTGCGCATCGTACCGTCACAGAAACTGGCTTTCCTGCAATACGAGTTCTACGACCAGAACCGTCAGTTCATCGACATGCAGGAAGAGATTGAGACAAATTCCTGACAAAACGGAGCAGTCATGACAACACTCAAAGTCCTCTTTTGGATGTGTATCTTCCTGGTGTTCTACACCTATCTGGGATACGGCGTGCTGTTATGGCTGCTCGTTAAAATCAAGCGCATCGTGCGAGGGCGTCCTACCCTGCCCGACCTACCTGCCGACGATGCCCTACCCGACGTCACCTTCCTGGTCTGCGCCTTCAACGAGCAAGACGTGGTCGACCAGAAAATCGAGAACACCCGCCTGTTGGACTACCCGCGCGAAAAGCTCCATCTGATGTGGGTCACCGACGGCTCTACCGACGATACCAACCAGCGCCTGGCTCAGTATCCTGACGTCCAGGTGGTCTTTACGCCTGAGCGTCGCGGCAAGACGGCAGCCCTCAACCACGGGCTTAGCCTGGTCACTACCCCCATCACCGTGATGACCGACGCCAACACGATGGTCAACGCGGAAGCCATCCGCCATATCGTGCGCTGTTTCCAGGATCCGAAGGTAGCCTGTGTGGCTGGCGAGAAACGCGTCATCGCGCGCCATGAGAGCCAGACGGCAGCCCAGGGCGAAGGACTCTACTGGCGCTATGAAAGTACGCTAAAAAAGCTTGACAGCGAGCTCTACTCCGCTATGGGTGCTGCAGGCGAACTGAACGCCATCCGCACTGCCCTCTACCAACCCATGCCCGAAAATGCCTTGCTCGACGATTACGTCATGTCTATGCGCATGGTCGACGCGGGCTATCGCATCGCCTACACCCCTGTCGCCTACGCGATGGAATACGGTTCTGCCGACCTCGCTGAGGAGTCGAAGCGCAAGCGGCGCATCGCTGCTGGCGGACTCCAGTCCACCTGGTGGCTGCGCGCTATGCTCAACCCCTTCCGCCGCTTTGTGGTGGCCTTCCAGCTGCTGTCGCACCGTGTGCTCCGCTGGACCGTCACCCCCTGTGCCCTCATGGCCCTCATTCCGCTCAACGTGTTGCTGGTCTTTATGAATGCCGGCACCGTCTACACCGTCTGCTGGCTGCTCCAGCTGCTGTTCTATGTGGCAGCATTTCTGGGTTGGTGGCTGTCGCAGCACGGACGCAAGAACAAGCTGCTCTATGTAGCCTATTATTTCCTTTTCATGAACTTTAACGTTTTCCGTGGGATGCACTATCTGCGCACTCATCAGGGGGGGGGCGCATGGGAGAAAGCACGTCGCGCGTGAAAAATTTTTCTTCAAAATTTCTTTTTTCGGAATAATTTTACTAATTTTGCAACGATTTATATACGTAGAATCGTAAGGTAAATTAGATTTATAGTCAAGATGAATCAAGACGAAAGGGAAATACTCATTCAGAAAATAGCAGAAGCCAATGCTAAGCGCAGTGCCGCTGAGCAGGAACTTTTCATCGCTCGGAAGAAGCTTGCCGAGTATGAGGAGAAGATGGAGAAAACCGAGAGAGCCAGCAACATGAAGTCACTGTTCTTGGCCAACATGAGTCATGAGATTCGCACACCACTTAATGCCATCGAAGGTTTCTCGCGCATCATGGCCGAGACCGACTCCGCCGAAGAACGCATGAAGTACATGGAGATTATTGAGGGCAACAACAGCCGTCTGCTGTCGCTCATCAATGAGATTCTAGACCTCTCCCGTGTAGAGGCTGGCGAGCTGTCTATCAAGCGCAGCATGACCGACCTCAACGAGATATGCCGCAACATGCGGCTCATCTTCAAGTTCCGCTGCCCCGAGACCATCGATTTCGTGTGGAGCAAGCCCAACATGAACGTGACGCTCAATACCGATGCCAACCGCCTCACCCAGGTGTTCTCCAATCTCATCAGCAATGCGCTGAAGCACACCACCAGGGGCAGCATCTCCTATGGCTACCGGTTGATCAACGACGGTCAGGAGGTCGAATTCTACGTCAGCGATACTGGTTCAGGCATTGCCGATGAAGACCAGAAGCACATCTTCGAAGCCTATATGTCGCGCGATGCGGAGACTCAGAGCGGCTATGGTCTCGGTCTGGCCCTCTGTAAGATTATCGTTGAGAAGCTCGGAGGCCGCATTTCCGTAGCGTCAAAGCTTGGCGAAGGTTCCACCTTCCGCTTCGTGCTGCCCTTCGAGGGTACCATTGGCGGCATGTCGAAGAACAGCCGTATCACCACCAATTCACGCACCATCCGCGTCAGCACCAAGACCGATGTCGCCAATGCTCCGCTCATTCTCGTCGCCGAGGATGAAGACAGCAACTACGAGCTCGTGCGCATCGTGCTCAGCAAGCGTTACCGTCTGATGCGTGCCAGGAACGGCATCGAGGCTGTCACCATGTGCGAAGAGGAGCACCCCGCGCTCGTTCTCATGGACATCCGCATGCCCGATATGAACGGACTCGACGCCACGCGCATCATCAAGGAGGTGAACAGCGACATCCCCATTGTCGCCCTCAGCGCCTATGCCTTCGAGGAGAATATCCGCGAGGCCCGCGATGCCGGCTGCGACGAGTTCCTGGCCAAGCCCTTCCGTGTGGAAGACCTGCTCGACACCGTACATAAATACGTGAAAGAAACAGAATAACTAATCCCCCTATATCCTCCAGACACCTATGGGTAAACTCGCTGTATACAAGTACTTTTCCATGATGTTCCTCGTGGCACAGATTATCGCCACCGTCTTCACCATCGTAGCCCTCTACGGAGGTGATGTCAGCCCTATTGGCCATTCGGCTCGAGCCATGCTGGTCTACGTCCTGCCCCTGCTCATTGCCATCAATGCCTTGCTGACCGTCTACTGGCTCATCCGCCGTCGCTGGCTCTTCCTGCTCATGCCCATCGTCACCATTGCCTGTTGCATCCCCTATATGGGCACCCTCTATCAGTTCCGCTCGCTCGAGAAAGGAGCCGATGCCAAGGCCGGACTGAAGATAGCCACCTACAACGTCGCCATGTTCAGCCGCGAGACCTCAGGATTCATGGCTCAGGACATTCTGGCCGAGATGCGCCGTCAGAAAGTCGACGTGCTGTGCATCCAAGAGTATAGCGACGTCAGCGGCGACAAGCTCAATTCCGTTTCCTACAAGGAATACTTCCCCTATATGGCTGTGGGTCGCGAGGATATGGTCATCTACAGCCGCTATCCCATCAAGAAGTCCGACAAGATCCTTTTCGACTATACCAACAACAGCGCCATGTGGGCCGACATTGACATCAAGGGCGATGTCATCCGCGTCTATAATGTCCACCTGCAGACTACAGGCATCAACCGCACGCTCCATCAGGCCGGCAAGCTCATGGCTCAGGACTACGACGTCAGCGGCAGCCGTCTGCTCAACGCCATTTTCGGCAACTACACCATGGGCATGATGTTCCGCGCCTCGCAAGCCAACATCGTAGCTACCGACAAGCGCCAGTCCCCACATCCAGCCATCCTCTGTGGCGACTTCAACGACGTCCCCTACTCCTACGTCTACAACACCATGTTAGGCAATATGGTCGACGGTTTCAAGGAGTGTGGCAGCGGTTGGATGCGCACCTTCCGAGGCAAGAAGGCCGTCCGCATCGACTACATCTTCCACGACGCCTCGCTCAAGGGCCTCACCTACTACATGTCCGAGATGACCTACTCCGACCACTATCCCGTATTCATGAAGGTAGCGTTGTAGGCCTGCCATGCCTCTGGAATCAGAATCTGTACTTCAGACCAGCGAGGACAATACCTTGTTCTCCAAAACCAGCCTCGACAAAGGCGCGAACATGCTGGCTGCCGGCCTCCAAGCCTAAGAGCGATACCTGATAGCCCAGATAAAGCTTGCTTTTGCTCTCGCTCTTGCTGCCTGACTGAGTGTCTTTCTCCTTCAGATTCATGAACATAAGACCGAGTCCGAGCTTGGAGTAAAGGCCAAAGCTAGGCTTGTTGACATACATATACTTAAAAGCAGGCATGGCGGTGATGTATTTACGGGTGCGTTCGCCCACTTTCTGGTTGTTGGACTCAAGGTCGTTGCTATACTGTGCGTAGGTCAAAATAGCACCAAAGGCAACCTTAGGATTGTCGAGATGACGGAAATACTCGATAGCGAGCGTACCAAACTGCTTGTCGTTGGTCCACTTACGGCCAAGCACACTGTCGAAGATACCTGCACCAATGGAATTTCCAATACCATCGCCTATGAGAGATACACCTACACCATAGCTGATGCCGATTTCATTGCGGGGCTCATCGGTCTGAGCCACAGCGCTGACGACCGACATGAGGGCCATCACAAAAATAATAGTCTTCTTCATCATTTTTCTTTTTTTTAAAAAAAAAAAGACCATTAAATCCGGACAGGAAATTAACGGTCTTCACTTAAATCGTGTCGGGGCGACAGGACTCGAACCTGCGACAGCCTGGTCCCAAACCAGGAACGCTACCAACTGCGCTACGCCCCGATGTTTCAGAAAGCGGGTGCAAAGGTACTAAGAAAAATTGTAAAATTAAAAAATTGAAGAATTGAAATCGTCATAATTAGCCTTTTTTAACAGCTGGACTTCAATTCTTCAATCTTTCCATTCTTCAATCTTACTTTATAATGCCTTGCTCGACGAAGATTTTCTTCAGGGCAACGACTGAGCGGTCAACCTGCTCCTTGGTGTGGGTGGCCATCAGGGCATAGCGAACGAGCGTGTCCTGAGGTGCACAGGCGGGAGGAATAACAGGATTAATGAACACGCCAGCCTTGAAGGCAAGAGCTGTCACCAGGAAGGTCTTGTCCACATCGCGCACATAGAGCGGGATGATGGGGCTCTCGGTATCGCCAATTTCGAAGCCTTCCTCGCGGAAACGCTTCAGGGCGTAGTTGGTGACATCCCACAGGGCCTGGATGCGCTCGGGCTCTTTCTGGATGATGTGAAGAGCCTCCATAGCAGCTGCAGTGGCTGCGGGTGTGTTGGATGCCGAGAAGATGTAGGTGCGGCAGGTGTGACGCAGGAAGTTGATGGTATCCCAGTCGGAAGCGATGAAACCACCGATAGAAGCCAGCGACTTCGAGAAGGTACCCATGATGAGGTCTACCTCGTCAGTCAGTCCGAAATGGTCGCAGACACCACGTCCCTGACGACCGAAGACACCGATACCATGAGCCTCGTCGACCATGATGGAGCAGTTGTACTTATGCTTCAGCTCGACAATTTCGGGGAGCTTGGCCAAATCGCCCTCCATAGAGAACACACCATCGACAACGATGAGCTTGATAGCCTCGTGAGGGAGCTTCTGAAGCACACGCTCCAGGTCATCCATATCGTTGTGCTTATAGTGCAGCTGCTTGGCAAACGAAAGACGACGACCGTCCACAATAGAGGCGTGGTCACGATCGTCGCAGATGATATAGTCGTCCTTGCCGACTACCATAGCCAGAACACCCTGATTGACAGAGAAGCCGGTAGAGAAACACAGACAGTCGTCTTTACCAATGAACTCAGAGATTTCCTTCTCTAACTGAACATGCAGATCGAGCGTTCCGTTGAGGAAACGGCTACCGGCACATCCGGAACCATACTTATCGAGCGCAGCCTTGGCGGCATCGATGATGCGCTGGTCGCCCGTAAGACCGGTATATGCGTTCGAACCGAACATCAGAACCTTGTGGCCACCCATTTCCACTTCGGTGCCTTGTTTGCCCTCAATAGCGCGGAAATAGGGATAAACGTCAGCCTCCATAAACTTCTGCGGCTCACGATAATGCTTGTACTTTTCTTGTAGTTGTCCCATTTTTTGATATAGGTATACCCAATAGTATGTTTAAATTTGAGTGCAAAGTTACACAATTTTTATCAATTCGTGCAAAAAAAAATATATATTTCGCCATTTATGAGAAATTTATTCGCTTTTAGAGCCCAATTTCAACGTTTTTTTGTAATTTTGCAACATGACGACCGAGAAAAAACGCATCACATTCATCATCAATCCGATTTCGGGAACGCAGAAGAAAGATCATCTGCCGCAACTGATCAACGAGATGATAGACCACGAACAGTTCGACGTAGAGCTGCGCACGACGGAATATGCCGGACATGCTGCCGAGCTGGCCCGCCAGTTTGCGACGGAGGGCACGGACGTCGTGGTGGCCGTGGGTGGCGATGGTACGGTGAATGAGGTGGCGCGGTCGCTGGTGCACACGGAGACTGCCCTGGGCATCATTCCCTGCGGATCGGGCAACGGACTGGCGCGGCACCTGTGTCTGCCCATCGATATGCGCAAGGCGCTGCAGGTCATCAACAACTGCCGCATAGAGGCCTTCGACTACGGGGTCATCAACGACCTACCCTTCTTCTGCACGTGTGGCATGGGGTTCGATGCGTTCATATCGCTGAAATTTGCTGAGGCAGGCAAGCGCGGTCCCGTCACCTATATAGAGAATGTGCTGAAGGAGGGACTGAGATACCGACCGGAACAGTATGAGATCATAGACGACAACGGGAGCGCACGATACAAGGCGTTCCTGATAGCCTGCGCCAATGCGTCGCAGTATGGCAACAATGCCTACATCGCACCGGGAGCGACGATGAAGGACGGACTGATGGACGTCATCATCATGGAACCCTTCGACGCACTGGAGGCGCCCCAGATAGCGGCAGACCTGTTTATGAAGACGCTGGGCAACAACTCGAAAATCAAGACTTTCCGCACGAAGAGCATCCACATCAAACGCTCGCAGCCTGGAGCCATCCACTACGACGGCGACCCCATCATGACGGGAACGGACATCGATGTGAGCATAGAACATCTGGGTATACGCATCGTCACCAATCCTGACATCCAGGAGGATATGGCGCAGCCAAACCAGGTGCTGAATGCCTTCAGCGACTTCTTTAATAATATAAATAATGTACGCGAGGACATACAGGATAACCTGGAAAAGAGCGGACGCAGAATTCAGGCTATCAACAAAGTGCTACTCAGGAAATTGAGAAACTAATGCAATTCTGGGCAACTGTCATCATCGTATTTTTGGCTATGGGCTATGCCTCATGGCGCATTTATGAGGCGCTAAAACCGGATGGAGACCCGTGTAAGGGGTGCCAACTGAAAAAAAACTGCCAAAAATTTGGTCATAAAAAATAATTATTGTACCTTTGCATCCGCTTACAAGAGTTTCGCTCTTTGCTCGCTTAATGGTGCCTTGACCTTCGGTCGTGTCACCTCGTGCTCGAAAGAGCCGAAGCAAGCTTCGCTCTTTGCTCGCTTACTCGGTGCCTTGGATGAGTGGCTTAGTCAACGGTCTGCAAAACCGTCTACGGCGGTTCGAATCCGCCAGGCACCTCGAAGCAAAAGAAGAAGGCTGAGAAATTTCTCAGCCTTCTTTCTTTGTATTTAACCTCCGAAGTTATCGTACATGATAGACTCGGGCTCTACGCCGAGCGAGTCGAGCATCGAAACGACGGCAGCCGACATGGGTCCAGGACCGCACATGTAGTATTCGACATCCTCGGGAGCCTCGTGGTCCTTCAGATAGGTATTCAGCATCACCTGATGAACGAAGCCCGGAGTATACTTCACGCCAGCAGCATCGGCAGCGGGATCGGGACGGTCGAGTGCCAAGTGGAAGTGGAAGTTGGGATACTCCTTCTCCAGACCGAGGAAGTCGTCGAGATAGAACACCTCGTTCAAGGCGCGTGCACCATAGAAGTAGTGCATCTGGCGATCGGTAGTGTGGAGCGTCTTCGTCATGTGCATGATCTGAGCGCGCAGCGGAGCCATACCGGCACCACCACCAACCCATATCATCTCGCGCTTCGAGTCGAAGTGTGGGTGGAAGTCGCCATAAGGACCCGACATAATCACCTTGTCGCCGGGCTTCAGCGAGAAGATATACGACGAGGCGATACCCGGATTGACATCCATGAAGCCTGAGCGGTCGGGCTTGAACGGAGGCGTAGCGATACGCACCGTCAGCATGAAGACGTCGCCCTCAGCAGGATAGTTGGCCATCGAATAAGCACGGATGGTGGGCTCGGGGTTCTTACACTTCAGTGGGAACAGTCCGAACTTCTCCCAAGAAGGCAGATACTCGTCGCCAATAAGGCTCTTGTCGAAGTCCTTATCATAGTCGATACAATCGAAAGCAGGAATCTTAATCTGGGCGTAAGAGCCAGGCAGAAAGTCCATGTGGGCTCCAGCAGGCAGCTGCACCTTGAACTCCTTGATGAACGTAGCCACGTTCTTGTTGGAGATCACGGTACACTCGTACTCCTTGACACCGAGGATAGACTCGTCGACATGGATGCTGAGGTCGCCCTTCACCTTACACTGACAACCGAGACGCCAGCCGGCCTTGATCTCCTTACGGGTGAAGTGAGGTTTCTCAGAGTCGAGGATCTCGCCCCCACCCTCGAGCACCTGTACCTTACACTGTCCGCAAGAGGCCTTACCACCACAGGCAGAAGGCAGGAAGACACCATTCTCGTTGAGCGTAGACATCAGGCTGTTACCCTGAGCTACGGAGATGGTACGGTCGCCATTAATCACGATATTCACATTTCCGCTGGGACTCAGATATTTCTTTGCTACCAGCAGGATAATCACTAACAGGAGGATTACGATGAGGAATACTCCGATACTATATGCTATAAACTGAGCCATCATTTCAATTCTTCAATTTTTCAATTCTTCAATTTTATATGTTCAGTCCAGAGAAACACATCATCGCCATTGCCATCAGACCAACGGTGATAAACACAATGCCAAGCCCCTGCAGGGGCTTGGGAACGTCAGAGTACTGCATCTTTTCACGGATAGCACCCATAGCCACGATGGCCAGCGTCCAACCAAGACCAGAGCCGAAGCCATAGACAACGGCATCGAAGATAGAGGTGATGGCCTGCGAGTTAGAGGGATCCATGAGGATGCGCTGCTGCATGAAGAGCGAAGCACCCATGATGGCGCAGTTTACGGCAATCAGAGGCAGGAAGATACCCAGGGCGGCGTAGAGCGATGGCGAGTATTTCTCGACCGTCATCTCCACCAGCTGCACCATACCTGCGATGACAGCGATAAAGAGGATAAACGACAGGTAGCTCAGGTCGACGCCCTCGACAAGGCAGTCAGGACCCAGCACCTTGGTCTGCAACAGATAGTTCACGGGAACGGTCACCGTCAACACAAAGGTCACAGCGAGTCCCAATCCCATAGAGGTCTTCACGGTCTTCGACACAGCAAGGTAGGAACACATGCCGAGGAAGAAGGCGAAGATCATATTGTCGACGAATATCGACCTGAATAAAAGACTTATTGCGTGTTCCATATCTTACTTCTCCTTATAAAAATATGCACGATGTACCCAAATCACACAGCCAACGAGGATGAGCGCCATAGCAGGCATCGTCATCATACCATTGTTGACATAGCCGAAGTCGTAGCAGGCATCAGGGATAATCTGGAAGCCCAGCAGCGAACCGCGTCCGAGCAACTCACGAACGGCACCCACAATGACCAGAATCATAGCGTAACCGAGACCATTGCCCACACCATCGAGGAACGAAGGCCAAGGCTTGTTCTGCATGGCAAACGCCTCGAGGCGACCCATGAGGATACAGTTGGTGATGATCAGACCGACATACACAGAGAGCTGAACACTGACGTCGTAGGCGAAAGCCTTCAGAATCTGAGATACGATAGTCACGAGAGCAGCAACCACCACCAGCTGCACCACGATACGGATGCGGTTAGGAATGGTGTTGCGGATGATGGAGATAATCACATTCGCAAAAGCAGTGATTACTGTTACAGCCAATCCCATCACGATGGCAGGCTTCAACTGTGAAGTCACAGCCAAGGCCGAGCAGATACCCAATACCTGTCCGAGAATCGGGTGATCGAGGTTCAACGGGTTAGTAAAAACCTCCTTATTTTGTTTACTGAATAATGCCATAGTCTATTCCTCCTTTGCTGACTTTGTTGGAAATCTACAATCTACTTCTTTCATGAAAGGAACATCTTTTAAACATTCCTTAATCATGGCATCTACACCATTCGATGTAAGAGTTGCTCCTGTCACACAGTCAACCTGCGACTCAGGATCTTCTACCTTCTTCACAACGGAGAGAATAATATTGCCTTTCTCATCGAAGATTTTCTTACCGATGAACTTCTCTTGCCAGGCTTGAGAATCCTTGATTTCAGCACCCAGACCAGCTGTCTCACTTTCGTGGTTGAAATAGGCACCAAACACTTTTAAATCCTCATCAACAGCAAGATAACCGCTGATGCCACCCCAAAGGCCCATACCTTTCAGCGAAACCACAGTTATCTCTTTATCACCAATTTTACAAGTATAACATATTCTACCGTTAATATCTGTCCGTGTTTTCACTACTTCAGCATACTTAGCCTCAGCCTCAGCACCGTCGAGGTCGCGGATGTTGAGCGAGTAGAGAATCTGTTTCTTTACATCGAGGGCCACGTTAGCATCCTGCATAGGCTTCAGCGCCTGATAGACGAAAGCCAGCAAGAAGGCCACGATGACCACGAGTATCGCGCTATATATAATAATGTACGCGTTGGAATTCGTATTTAACTTAGCCATAATTTCAATTCTTCAATTTTTCAATTCTTCAATCTTTTCTGGCGTTTCGAGATATTGCGCTCCACGATGAAATGGTCGATGGTGGGAGCAAACATATTACCAAAGAAGATGGCGAGCATCATACCCTCAGGATAACCGGCATTCATCACACGGATGATGATGGCCATAGCACCGATGAGGAAACCGTAGATGTACTGGCCTGTAGTGGTGCGGCAAGAGGTAACGGGATCGGTAGCCATGAAGACAGCACCGAAGGCGAAGCCACCAAGAACGAAGTGATGCCACCAAGTCATCGACTGACCGGTCTGCTCGAAGATGCATGCCATGATAGCGCCACCCACGAATACGCTCAGCATGGTGCGCCAAGAGGCGATGCCCGTCAAGAGCAGGAGGCAGCCACCAAGAGCGATAGCGATGAGCGATGTCTCACCGATAGATCCGGGGATAAAGCCGCAGATCATATCGCAGATAGAAGCGCTGGGATCGATGCCCTGTGCCATCTGTCCGAGAGGTGTAGCAGCGGTGAATCCGTCGGGCAGCGTGTTACCCAGTCCGAAGATAGAATCCTGAGCCACCCAGACTGTATCACCAGTCATCTTGGAAGGATAGGCGAAGAACAGGAACATACGGGCTGCAATAGCCGGATTGAAGATGTTCATACCCGTACCGCCGAAAATCTCCTTACAGAAGATTACTGAGAATGCGCAAGCCAGAGCGAGCATCCACAGCGGACAGCCGATAGGGATGATGAGCGGGATGATGATACCCGATACGAGATAGCCCTCCTGGATCTCCTCACCCTTCCACTGGGCCCACGCAAACTCGATGCCCAGACCTACGATGTAGCTGACGAGAATCTTAGGAAGTACGGCCAGGAAACCATAGCAGAAAATCTCGAAGAATGAGGCCGTAGCCAGTGTTCCTGCTGCCAAATAGTTCTGATAGCCGATGTTATACATACCAAACAGCATGGCTGGCATCAGGGCGATAACCACCATACTCATAATACGCTTCGAGTCGATAGCGTCGTGAATGTTCACGCCACCAGCCTTTGCCGTGTCGTTAGGCACATAAAGGAAGGTCTCGAAGCCGTCGAACACCGAACGGAAAGCATGCAGCTTGCCACCCTCCTCGAAGTTCGGCTTTACCTTATTGAGATAATTTCGTAATGCTTTCATATTCGTTATGCGTTTTCTTTACGTAAAATATTAAGTCCCTCACGAACAATACGTTGCAGCTCTAGCTTCGAGCTGTCCACGAACTCCGCGAGAGCAAAATCCTCAGGACTTACCTCGTAGATACCCAGGGCCTCCTGGCGGTCGATATCGCCAGCGATGATGGCCTTGATGAGGTATTCACCATAGATATCCATCGGCAGCACCTTGTCGTACTCACCACTCATAATCATGTGACGCTCACCACCCTTGATACGGGCATCGAGCGCATACTGCTTCTTCTTACTGACGAACCAGGGATTCTGCAACCATGAAAAGTAGCTGCGGTTCACGGAGAACTGCTTGAAGCGCGGCAGAATCCAGCCGAGGAACTCATCAGCCTGGTCGCCTTCGGGGATAACAGTGATCTCAGAGGTGTGAGCCCCCAGATAACCTTCCTTCGTGGTCGGCTTGCCAGTCAGCACGTTGCCGTTGATGATGCGCACGCTCTTCGAAGCATCATAGCTGTTCGAGAGAAGCGTCGACAATTCCTCACCCACAAGCATGTCCACGTAGGCAGGACTCTTGACCTCGCTACCGCAGAGGGCTACGGTACGTGTCAGGTTCACCTTACCCGTATTGAACAGGCGTCCGATGAAGAGCACCACCGTCGGGTCGCCAATCGTCCAGACCACCTCGCCCTTGTTCACAGGGTCGACGTTGTTCACCTGAACGCCTACGTTACCCGCAGGACAGGGACCGTCGAAGATGTTCAGCTCCGCATACTTGTCGATACCCAACTGGCGGATGACCGTCTGGAAGTCGGGCTGAATACCAAGTCCGAGATACGTCTTGGCGATTTTCGACAGCGCCTGGATACCCGTCACGAAGTCCTGCTCCTGCCCCTTCACCTCGTACTGGAAGTCGGCAGCCAGCGGCTTGTCGCGCAGGGCCGATACAAAAATGGCCTTAGGCATGACCGACGGATTGGTCGATACAGCATAAGGCAACTGGTTGATGTAACCGAAGAGACCTGCTTCCAACAATGCATTAACGACTTGCTCGCCTGACAGTTTCGTGACATCCTTCTTGCCGAAGTCTACAAACTCCTGCTGGGCGTCAGCGTCAACCTTCACGCAAAGCACTTTCCTTCGTTCGCCACGTACCACCTCGCGGACGGTTCCGCTCACTGGTGAGGCAAACTTCACTTCGGGATACTGCTTGTTGACAAACAGCGCATCCCCGGCCTTGACCTTATCCCCCTCCTTGACAACGACCTTCGGAGTGATTCCTTCGAAATCATCAGGCACAAGTGCATACTTGCCATTCGATTTCAGCTGGATCTTCTTCTCCTCTGCCTTGCCTTGCAGGTGGATGTCCAAGCCTTTCTTTAGCTTAATAACATTTGCCATTATTGAAATGAATATGTGAATAGTTTAACCCTATTGTTTGCAAAATTAATAAAATTTAGCCATATCGGACACAAAAAAGTACGAAAAAGTTCCCTCTTCCCAACTTTTTCATGTAATTTTGTGGCAAAATTAGAGTAAAGCAAAATAAATTGCTATCTCCATCTGTCAGTTTTGAAGATTCTAAAGCGCATATCAAATATCATCGTATGGACCGTTCTGGGGCTATACATCTTGGTGTTTGGCGCCTCTCGGCTGACCTTCGTCCAGGAATATATGGGCTCGCGAATGGCCAGATTCCTGTCGCAGAAGCTGGGGACGAGTGTCAGCATAGCGCGCATGGACATCGGACTGCTGAACCACCTGACGCTGGACAACCTGCACATCAAGGACCAGGAGAGCAAGGATATGCTGTGGTGCAGCAGACTATCGGCACGCATGGAACTGCTGCCGCTGACGGAAGGCAAGATCGTACTGGCCAAAGCGCAGCTGTTTGGAGCTCATGCCAGACTGTACCAGAAAACGGCCAACGACAAGCTGAACTGCCAATTTGTGCTGGACTCGCTGGCATCGAAGGACACCACCAGCACCACCCCACTCGACTTACGCATTAACTCGCTGATTCTGAGACACACCAGCGTCAGTTATGACTGTTGGGACGCACCCAAGACGCCAGGCAAGCTGAATCCTAAACACCTGTGGCTGAAGGACATCAGTACGCACATGGTGCTGAAGACGCTGACGGAAGACTCGCTGAACATCAAAGTGAAAAGACTCTCGATGGAAGAACAGTCAGGACTGGCCATCAACCGACTGTCATTCCGCTTTCAGGGAGGCAGGAGCCAGAGCCGACTGACCGATTTCCTGCTACGCATGCCCGGCACCAACCTGCAGCTGGACGACGTTGAGGCGACATACCGATTCCGGGGCGACCACTTTGTGATACCATCGCTGCAGTACAAGGGTGGTATCAAACCATCAACCATAAGGCTATCAGACCTGGCATGTCTCCTACCCTCGCTCAAGACGTTCAACAGCACACTGTCTGTCCATGCCGATTTCAACGGACAAGGCGAGACACTGAACATTCCCAAGCTGTTGATCAGCTCGACAACGGGCGACATCGGACTGAACATGACGGGATGGGTGAAGGACATCCGCCAGAAAGAACCCGCATGGCTTGTAGACATCCAGCATCTGGATCTGTCGGGTAAGACCATCAACTTCATCTCCGAGAACCTCAAAGGCGAACAGGCCAAAGTGCCTGACATCATCAACCGCATGGGTAGCATCCATCTCAAAGGAGCTACGTCGGGCGTAGGACTGAGCAACATCACGACGAACAACCAGCTGGACACGGATGCCGGCAACATCAGCATCAGTCTGAAAATGGACAGCCAGCGGAAATTCAAGGGCGACGTGAAGACCGACGGGATCAATCTGAAACGCCTGCTTGACAATGCGCACTTCGGACGGCTAGCTACCCAGATAGCGCTGAGCGGACAGCTGCCCGAGAATGGTAATGTACAGGTGGATGCAGACGGTATCCTGAACACGTTCGAATATCAGGGCTATCAGTACAAGAACATCGAGGTGAACGGCCACTACAGCAAAAACGACATACACGGCACACTGAACATCGACGACCCCAACGTGACGCTAAACGTGGAAGGACAGGTGCTGAAGGAGGGCCGCACCAACAACGTACAGCTGACAGCACAGGTCGGCAACCTGTCGCCTAAGCTCATCAACCTGACGGACAAATGGGACGAAGCACGGTTCTCGGGACTGCTGAACGCCAACTTCATGGCCAGCAGCGTGAACGACATCGTGGGAACCATCGAGGTAAGCGACTTCTTCATGACTTCGTCATCGGAATACTACGAGCTGGACAAAGTCAGCATAGAGTCGAACTTCACGGAGGAAATTCACCACATCACACTGGACAGCGACTTCGGAAATATAGAAATCACAGGTGACTTCGACTATCAGACGCTGCCGCAGAGCTTCACCAACTTCATAGCCGCCAAGCTACCCACCCTGCCCGGAATCCCCAAGCTGAATCCTAACACGAAGAACAACTTCGTCATAGCAGCGACCATCAACAAGTCGGACTGGCTGCGACACCTGTTGCAGGTTCCGGTCTACCTGGAGCAACCGTTGCACCTGCAAGGCATGGTGAACGACCCCATGAACAGCATCGAACTGGAGTGCGAGATTCCGCGCATCGTCTATAAGGAGAGCGGCTATGCCAACGGACTGATCAACATCACATCACCAGGCGACTCGCTGCAATACAACCTGAGCGTCACCAAACTAATGGACGACGGCGACCACTTCGACTTGAAAGCCGTTGGCAACGCGATGAACAACAACCTGTTCACATCGTTCATGTGGGACAACCACAGCGAAGAACGCATGAGCGGAGAGCTGAATGCAACGGTGAGCTTCAACACATCAAACGACAACAAGCAGACGGCATACATCAGCATAGAACCGTCGCAGATGAACGTGCGCAACCAGCTATGGGACATCGAACCCGCGTTTATCAGCTACTCGAAGAACCATGTGGGCATCAACAATTTCGCCATACGCAACGATAAGCAATTCCTGACCATTCACGGTGTCGCCTCCGAACTGACAGACGACTCGCTGGCCATACAGATGCGCGACATAGACATTGACTATGTGCTCGACCTGGTGAACTTCCACGCGGTCGAATTCGATGGTTATGCTACGGGCGGAGGTGTCGTAAAGGGTGTCTTCGGCAACCTGGAAGCAGACGCTAAACTGAAGGTCAGAGACTTCAAGTTTGAACACGGCCGCATGGGTACGCTAGACGCAAATGTAAACTGGAATAAAGAGAAAGAACAGATTGATATACAAGCCATTGCAGATGATGGAAAGGACGCAATGACCTATATCGACGGATACGTCTCACCCAAGCACAACTACATCGATCTGGACATTCGTGCGGAGGGCACTCACCTGGACTTTGCCCAGTCGTTCACCAGCAGTTTCCTCAGCAGCGTAACGGGACACGGCAACGGAGCCGTCAAGCTGGCAGGACCGCTGGACGCCATCAACCTGACCGGAGAACTGGCGCTGAACGGACAGGTTCATGTCAGTACACTGGGATGCGACTACGAACTGCGCAATGACACAATACGCATGGTACCTAACGAGATCGAGTTCGTCAACTGCCACATCTACGACATCAACAACCATGAGGCCATACTCACAGGAGGCATCCACCACAAGGAGCTGACCCAGATGACCTACGACATCGATGTCAAGGCGCAGGAACTGCTGGCCTACGACTTCAAGGAATTTGGTAACGACACGTTCTACGGAACGGTCTATGCCAATGGCAACGTCAGCATTCAAGGCAGGGAAAGCGGTGTGACCATCAGTGCGGATGTCACCCCGCTGAAGAACTCGGTATTCGTCTATAATGCCGCATCTCCCGACGCAGTGAACAGCCAGGAGTTCATCCAATGGAACAAAGGCGACGCGCAAAGCGAACAAAGCAAGAAAAACACCGAGGAGGAAGAGGACGACTTCCGTTCCGACCTGACCATGAGGCTGAAAATCAACGCCTCTCCGAATGCCACCATCCGACTGCTGATGGACCCACGTACCAACGACTACATCACCCTCAGAGGCGATGGTGAGCTGTCGACCACCTATTATAATAAAGGTGGCTTCCAGATGTTTGGAACCTACCGTGTAACCGAGGGCACCTATGGGCTGACCATTCAAAATATCATCAAAAAGAACTTTATCTTCAATGAGGGAGGTACTGTGGTCTTTGGCGGCGACCCCTATGACGCCTCGCTGAACATGCAGGCCCAGCATACGGTGAATGGTGTCAGTCTGTCGGATCTGAACGTAGGAAACAGCTTCTCGAATACCGTACGCGTCAACTGTCTGATGAACATCACAGGCCAGCCGCGTGCCCCCATCATCGAATTTGACTTGGACATCCCCAATGTCAATACGGACGAGAAACAGATGGTGCGCTCAATCATCAACGGACAGGAGGAGATGAACCAACAGGTCATCTACCTGCTTGCTGTAGGACGATTCTATCCACAGGGAGCCAACAATGCCGGCGAGGACGACACAGGGCGCAGCAAGACGTCGCTGGCTATGCAAAGCCTGTTGTCAGGAACCCTCAGCGGTCAGATCAACAATATGTTGGGACGTGTCATCAAGAGCAACAACTGGAACTTCGGAGCCAACATATCGACAGGTGACGAGGGTTGGAACAATGCTGAATACGAGGGACTGATCAGCGGACGACTGTTGAACAACCGCCTGCTCGTCAACGGACAGTTCGGCTATCGCGACAATGCGAAGACGGCCAACCCGTCGTTCATCGGCGACTTCGACATCCGCTACCTGCTGTTCCCCAACGGCAATATGGCACTGAAGGTGTACAACCAGACCAACGACCGCTATTTCACCAAGTCATCGCTGAACACACAAGGACTGGGTATTATCCTGAAAAAAGACTTCGACGGTATTCGTGACCTCTTTGGCATCAAGAAAAAGCTCACAAATAAACCTAAAAAAGTTAAAAAACCATAATTCCCGATCATCTCTCATCTCTCATCTCTCATCTCTCAACTAATTTTAGTACCTTTGCACCCGCTTTTTACCCCAAACGGGGAAATAGGAGCTGGAACAGGCGCCGCTCCTATCAACAATTAACCCTTTAAAGATGGTCTGGTAAACGTCTGTTCAGACCCCGCCCCGACACACAAAACGAGGGGCACAAACAAATTTATTATTATGTCAGAATTAACTAAGAACGTCCAGCCATTACAGGACTTCAACTGGGAAGAGTATGAGAATGGCACAGTGGCTAACGTCAGCAAGGAAGAGCTTGACAAGGCTTATGATGAGACGCTGAACAAAGTAAGCGAGCATCAGGTTGTTGACGGAACAGTCATCAGCGTGGACAAGAAAGAGGTTGTCGTAAACATCGGCTACAAGAGCGACGGTATCATCCCCGCTTCTGAGTTCCGTTACAACCCCGACCTGAAGGCAGGCGATGTTGTAGAGGTTTATGTAGAGAACGCTGAGGACAAGAAGGGTCAGCTCGTGCTGTCGCACAAGAAGGCTCGCATGTCAAAGAGCTGGGAGCGTGTGAACGCTGCACTCGAGGCTCAGGAAGTGATCACAGGTTACATCAAGTGCCGCACAAAGGGTGGTATGATTGTAGACGTATTTGGTATCGAGGCTTTCCTGCCCGGTTCACAGATCGACGTTCATCCCATACGCGACTACGACCAGTTCGTAGGCAAGACCATGGAGTTCAAGGTTGTTAAGATCAACCAGGAGTTCCGCAATGTTGTAGTATCTCACAAGGCTCTCATCGAGCAGGAGCTCGAGGCCCAGAAGAAGGAGATCATCGGCAAGCTGGAGAAGGGTCAGATTCTGGAAGGTATCGTTAAGAACATCACGTCTTACGGTGTATTCGTTGACCTGGGCGGTGTTGACGGACTCATCCACATCACCGATCTCAGCTGGGGCCGCGTAGACGATCCCCACAAGGTGGTTGAGCTCGACCAGAAGATCAACGTGGTTATCCTCGACTTCGATGACGAGAAGCGCCGCATTGCTCTCGGTCTGAAGCAGCTCACTCCTCATCCCTGGGATGCTCTGGATGCTAACCTCAAGGTGGGCGACCACGTAAAGGGTAAGGTAGTCGTTATCGCTGACTACGGTGCATTCGTTGAGATTCAGCCCGGTG
Source organism: Prevotella sp. (assembly GCA_015060535.1). Taxonomy (GTDB): domain Bacteria; phylum Bacteroidota; class Bacteroidia; order Bacteroidales; family Bacteroidaceae; genus Prevotella. The sequence continues at coordinate 218,889 of SUYH01000001.1, read as the reverse complement.
TTGAAGGACTCATCCACGTTTCAGAGATGTCATGGAGCCAGCACCTGCGTTCTGCCCAGGAGTTCCTGAAGGTAGGCGACGAGATTGAGGCAGTCATCCTGACCCTGGACCGCGACGAGCGCAAGATGTCGCTGGGTATCAAGCAGCTGAAGGAAGACCCCTGGGAGGCTATCGAGGTTAAGTATCCTGTTGGCTCAAAGCACACCGCCAAGGTTCGCAACTTCACCAACTTCGGTGTATTTGTTGAGCTCGAGGAGGGTGTTGACGGCCTGATTCACATCAGCGACCTCTCTTGGACTAAGAAGGTTAAGCATCCTTCAGAGTTCACTCAGGTTGGTGCCCAGATCGACGTCATCGTACTGGATATCGACAAGGAGAACCGTCGTCTCTCACTCGGTCACAAGCAGCTCGAGGAGAATCCTTGGGATGTATTCGAGGAGAAGTACACTGTCGGTTCTATCCACGAGGGTAAGATTACCGAGCTGCTCGAGAAGGGCGCTGTTGTATCACTCGACAAGGATGTTGAGGGCTTCGCTACTCCTAAGCACCTCGTGAAGGAAGACGGTTCACAGGCCGTTCAGGGTGAGACACTGCCCTTCAAGGTGATTGAGTTCAACAAGGACTCTAAGCGCATCATCCTCTCTCACAGCCGCACCTTCGAGGATCCTCAGCGTGAGGAGAAGAAGGCTGCTGCCAAGAAGGCTCGTGCTCCGAAGAGCGATGCTCCGAAGATTGAGAACGTTGCTGCCAGCACCACACTGGGCGACATCGACGTACTCGCTGAGCTGAAGGCTAAGATGGAGAAGGGCGAGTAATTGCTCATAATCATACGTGTTTCATGCACGTTAGCAAATTTTAAATAGGAGACGCTTTGGTGTCTCCTATTTTTTTCGTACCTTTGCAGATTAGAATGCAATCAAACTTAACATCAACGATATGAAGAAGAAACTGAAGAAGGTGCTCGTGCTCGGCTCGGGTGCCCTGAAAATCGGACAGGCAGGCGAGTTTGACTACTCTGGCTCGCAAGCGCTGAAGGCATTGCGCGAGGAGGGCATCTCCTCTGTGCTGGTAAACCCAAACATCGCAACCATCCAGACTTCGGAAGGTATTGCTGATAAGGTGTACTTCCAACCTGTCACCACGCATTTCGTGACGGAGATTATCAAGAAGGAGCGCCCCGACGGCATCCTGCTGGCTTTTGGTGGTCAGACAGCGCTGAACTGCGGTACAGAACTGTACCAGACGGGTGTACTGAAGGAGTATGGCGTAGAGGTGCTGGGCACTTCTGTTGAAGCCATCATGAACACTGAGGACCGCGACCTGTTCGTGAAGAAGCTGGGAGAGATCTCGCTGAAGGTACCCGTCTCTCATGCCGTTGAGAACATGGACGACGCCCTGAAGGCTGCCCATGAGATAGGTTTCCCCATCATGATTCGTTCGGCATACGCCCTGGGTGGTTTGGGTTCAGGTATCTGTCCCGACGAGAAAGCTTTCCGCGAGTTGGCAGAAAGCGCCTTCACGTTTGCTCCACAGATTCTGGTCGAGGAGTCGCTGAAGGGCTGGAAGGAGATTGAGTTTGAGTGCATCCGCGACGCCAACGATCATTGCTTCACCGTAGCTTCGATGGAGAATTTCGACCCGCTGGGCATCCATACTGGTGAGTCTATCGTTGTAGCACCTACCTGCTCGCTGACTGAGAACCAAGTGAAGATGCTGCAAGACATCACGATTCGTTGCGTACGTCATCTGAACATTGTGGGCGAATGTAACATCCAGTTTGCCTTCAACGCCCAGACCAACGACTATCGTATCATTGAGATCAATGCCCGTCTGTCGCGTTCTTCAGCGCTGGCTTCTAAGGCTACGGGCTATCCCCTCGCCTTCGTCGCTGCCAAGATTGCACTGGGCTATACGCTCGACCAGATCGGTGAGATGGGTACCACCTCATCAGCCTATGTGGCCCCGAGCCTCGACTATATGATCTGTAAGATTCCTCGTTGGGACCTGACCAAGTTTGCTGGTGTCAGCCGTCACATCGGTTCATCGATGAAGTCAGTAGGTGAGATCATGTCCATCGGACGTTCTTTCGAGGAGATGATCCAGAAGGGACTGCGTATGATCGGACAGGGCATGCACGGATTCGTGGGCAACGACCACACCAAGTTCGAGAATCTGGACGACGAATTGCAGAATCCCACCGACCTGCGTATCTTTGCCATTGCACAGGCTTTGGAGGAAGGTTATACCGTTGAGCGCATCGAACAGCTGACCAAGATTGACATCTGGTTCCTGGAGCGCCTGAAGCATATCGTTGACTTGAAGCACGAGTTGATGAAGTACAACAAGATGGAGGAACTGCCTGATGCCTTATTAAAAGAGGTGAAGGTTTGCGGATTCTCCGACTTCCAGATTGCCCGCTTCGTGCTGAAGCCCCAGAACGGCAATATGGAGAAAGAGAACCTGGCTGTTCGCGAATATCGCAAACAGAAGGGTATCGTGCCTGCTGTAAAGCGCATTCCTACAGTAGCCTCAGAGCATCCTGAACTGACCAACTACCTGTATTTCACTTATGCTGTAGAAGGTCACGACATCTCCTATTACAAGAACGAGAAATCGGTCATCGTACTGGGTTCCGGTGCTTACCGCATTGGTTCGTCGGTCGAGTTCGACTGGTGTTCGGTGAATGCCATCAATACCGCTCGCAAACTGGGTTACAAGTCAATTATGATCAACTACAACCCCGAGACGGTATCTACCGACTACGACATGTGTGACCGTCTTTACTTCGACGAGTTGTCACTGGAGCGCGTGCTCGACGTTATCGACCTCGAACAGCCTCGTGGTGTCATCGTATCGGTAGGTGGTCAGATTCCTAACAACCTGGCCATGAAACTGCATCGTCAGGGTGTTCCCGTATTAGGCACATCACCTGTAGACATCGATCGTGCTGAGAACCGCGACAAGTTCTCGGCTATGCTTGACAAACTGGGTATCGACCAGCCTGCATGGCGCGCATTGACTTCGTTCGACGATATCAAGGAGTTTGTCTCCGAGGTAGGCTATCCCGTATTGGTACGTCCTTCTTACGTACTTTCCGGTGCTGCCATGAATGTCTGCTATGACGACGAGGAGCTGCATCGCTTCCTCAACATGGCTACAGAGGTTTCTAAGGAGTTCCCCGTAGTGGTTTCACAGTTCATGCAGGAGACCAAGGAGATTGAGTTCGACGCTGTGGCCGACAAGGGCGAGGTTGTTGAATATGCCATCTCTGAACACGTAGAATATGCCGGTGTACACTCTGGCGATGCCACGATGGTGTTCCCCGCTCAACACATCTACTTCTCTACCGTTCGTCAGATCAAGAAGATAGCCCGTAAGATTGCCAAGGAGCTGAACATCTCTGGACCGTTCAACATCCAGTTCCTCGCCAAGAACCGCGAGGTGAAGGTCATTGAGTGCAACCTGCGTGCCTCTCGCTCATTCCCCTTCGTATCGAAGATTCTGAAGCGTAACTTCATTGAGACGGCAACCAAGATCATGCTCGACGCCCCCTACTCTCGCCCAGACCGCTCTGAGTTCGACATCGACCGCATTGGTGTCAAGGCCAGCCAGTTCTCATTTGCCCGTCTACAGAATGCAGACCCTGTATTGGGTGTCGACATGTCGTCAACCGGTGAGGTAGGCTGCTTAGGCGACGACCTGAACGAAGCGCTACTTAATGCCCTCATCGCTACAGGCTACAAGTTGCCTGAGACTGGTAGCAATATCCTGATCTCATCAGGTGCAGCCAAGGGTAAAGTATCGCTGCTGGAGCCCGCTCAGCAATTGGTCAAGAAGGGTTACAAGGTATATGCCACAGGTGGTACCGCCAAGTTCTTCAATGACAATGGTGTAGCAGCTACTGCTGTCTGCTGGCCCGACGAAGAAGGCGAGAACAATGTGATGGACATGATTGCCCAGCATCAGTTTGCGCTGATTGTCAACGTGCCTAAGAACCACACCAAGCGTGAGCTGACCAATGGCTATCGCATCCGTCGTGGTGCCATCGACCATAACACCCCGCTGATGACCAACGTGCGTCTGGCCAAGGCCTATATTGAAGCCTTCACTGCCCTGAAGCAGGAAGACATCAAGATCAAGTCTTGGCAGGAATACAATAGTTAAGTGAAGAGTGAAGAATGAAGAATTATTCTGAATGCGTATAGATATCATCACGGTATTACCAGAGATGCTCGAAGGATTCGTCCATGAGAGCATCCTGGCACGTGCCGAGAAAAAAGGATTAGCAGAAATCCGTCTGCATAACCTACGCGACTACACACTCGACAAGTGGCGTCGCGTTGACGACTATCCCTATGGCGGTTCAGCAGGCATGGTCATGCAATGCGAGCCCATTGACCGTTGCATCACGGCACTGAAGGCCGAGCGCGACTATGATGAGGTCATCTTTACCTCACCCGACGGGGAGCGTTTCGACCAGCACATGGCCAACGAACTGTCACTGAAAGGTAACTTGATTATCCTGGCCGGTCACTATAAGGGCATCGACCAGCGTGTTCGTGACCATCTGATTACCAAGGAGATATCAATTGGCGACTTCGTATTGACGGGAGGCGAACTGGTGGCAGCAATGATTGCCGATGCTATTGTACGCGTGGTGCCTGGCGTGATAGGCGACGAACAGTCTGCCCTCTCTGACTGTTTCCAGGATGACCTGTTGGCGGCTCCTATCTACACACGTCCTGCCGACTATAAAGGATGGAAGGTGCCAGAGATCCTGCTCTCCGGCAATGAAGCCAAGATTCGCAACTGGGAATTGGAGCAGGCTATGGAACGTACCCGCAGACTCAGGCCAGATTTGCTGAAAGAATAAACTGCTCACCCAACCGAAACCCTTCTTCGTAGAGGCGTTCCAGTTTCTCCACATCTTGACAGATACGCCCTACTTCCATGGGACGTTCGGGACGAATCACGATGACCTCGCCCCAATCCTCCATACGTTCTATCAGCTCCAGTTGCTTGTTGTATTCCTCAGTACGCCGACTCAAAGCGACACGCAGACGCGGATACTCCTTATAGACAAAGCGAGGCATCTTGATGTCAGGCGCCGACGAGCGATACCCACGGTTTCGCGTCAGCACCACCACATTCTCCTGATGGCCCGTATCAATGCTACGTACGATAGGAATGCTGTCCACAATGCCCCCATCCAACATCGGGATGCCATCCACTTCAGTGATTTGTGCGACAAAAGGCAGCGAACTGCTTGCCTTCGCAATCTGCGTCAGCCGGTGATGGTCGTGTCGCTCCGACAGATACATGGCTCGGCCTGTCCTACAGTTGGTTGTCACCATCTCAAAGACGGCCTTATTCTGCTCGTAGGTCTCATAGTCAAAGGGGATAAACTCCTCCGGAAAACGCTCGTATAGAATATTGGGATCGAAGATGCTGCCATTCACAATCAGACTCTTCAGCGAAATATAGTCGTATTTCTGCAGCATGTCGATATTCGACCAACGGGCACGTCTGGGCTGTCGACTCATATACGACAAACCATTGCATGCACCCGCTGAAACTGCCACTACATAAGGGAAATACACCTCATGCTTCATCAGCGCATCGAGCACCCCAGAAGTGAAAACTCCACGCATTCCACCCCCTTCGAGAACCAGTCCTGTGTTGGATGTTATCTGCATTTTAATACTTTTTAGGTGCAAAGATAGTGCAAATAAATAAATAATGTGTAACTTTGCGAACAAAATGAACAAACTAACCGCTTTTTAGGAAATGTTTAGTCAAGAAACGTATATTCGGAGACGCTCAGAACTGAAGAAACTGGTGGGCAAAGGGGTGATTATCCTCTTTGGCAATAATGATGCACCCGCCAACTATCCCGCAAACTGCTACGCACCCATGCGTCAGGACTCATCGTTCATCTACTATTTCGGTCAGCACCGCAATGGACTGGTAGGTGTCATTGACATCGACAACGATGAGGAATGGCTATTTGGCGATGATATTGATGTAGAGGATATTGTATGGATGGGATTCACGCCATCAGTCAAGATGCTTGCTTTTGAGGTTGGTGTTGCACACACAGCCCCGCTATCTGCAATTAAGAATGCAATCTGCAAGAAGTCAGGAAACCGTCAGTCCCTGCGCGAAAACATCCACTTCCTCCCCCCATATCGTTTCGACACGAAAATACAGATCATGGACTTGCTGGGCATCCATCCTTCAAAGCAAAAGGAGGCCGCATCACTCACTCTTATTCAAGCAGTTGTAAAGATGCGTTCAACCAAAGAAGCACAAGAGATTGAAGCTATTGACCGGGCTTGCGACGTAGGTTATGCGATGCATACCACAGCTCAATTGCTGATCCGACCAGGTGTCACCGAACGCTTTATTGGAGGTCAAGTGGATGGCATTGCCCGTTCATTGGCTAACCAGGTGAGTTTTGCGACCATCTTCTCCCAGCATGGCGAGATTATGCACGGCAATCCTTCAGAAGCAAAATTAGAGGCAGGACGCTTAGCCCTCTGCGATGCCGGATGCGAATTGGACGACTACTGTTCCGACCACACGCGCACGATGCCTGTCACAGGTAAGTTTACCCAACGCCAGTTGGAAATATACTCCATCGTTGAAGCTTGCCATGACTACGTGCTTGAGGTGGCTAAGCCCGGTGTACGCTATATGGATGTCCACTTTGCCGTCTGTCGTATGATGACCGACCGGCTGAAGGAACTCGGTCTGATGCGCGGTGACACCGAAGAAGCCGTACGTGCTGGTGCTCACGCCATGTTCCTGCCCCACGGATTGGGTCACATGATGGGCATGGACGTTCACGACATGGAGGGACTGGGACAGATATACGTCGGTTTCGACGAGGAGACCCGTCCTAACCTGGAACAGTTCGGTACCAACTGCCTGCGCATGGGCCGTCGCCTACAGGAGGGCTTTGTGGTGACTGACGAACCCGGTATCTACTTTATCCCCGCTCTGATTGACGAGTGGCGCGCATCAGGACATTGCAAAGAGTTCTTGAACTTCGACAAGCTCGAGACCTACAAAGACTTCGGCGGTATCCGCATTGAGGACGATGTATTAATCACGCAGGACGGCTGTCGCTTCTTAGGCAGCAAGCGCATTCCGTACCATCCTGCGGAACTGGAAGAATTTATGAAAAATAATCAATAATAAAAAAAGAAAAAGACAATGAGAAGACTAATCACATTCGCACTCGTGGCTTTGATCGCCGTCAGTGCATCGGCAGCCAAGAAGAAGGCTCCCGCAAAGAACCAGAACAAACCTGTGTTCACAGTTATCAAGGAGAATCCTATCACTTCCATTAAGGACCAAAACCGCTCGGGCACGTGTTGGGACTACTCTACCTTGTCGTATTTCGAGGCCGAGATTCTGAAGGCTACAGGCAAGAAGTACACCCTCTGCGAGGCTTTCGTAGCCAACAAGACGTATCTGGAACGTGCCATCCAGGTGGTTCGCTATCATGGTGACTGCCAGTTTGCACAGGGCGGAAGTGCCGAGGACGTGCTCTCAACCCTGAAGAATCACGGTATCTGCCCCATTGATGCCATGCCTTTCCCCGGATCACTTTATGGTGACTCTCTGAACAACTTCAACGAGTTCTTCACAGTACTCTCTCCCTACGTAAACGCTGTTGCCAAGAGCGACGCCAAAAAGCTCAGCAACGCCTGGAAGAAGGGTATGCAGGGTATTCTCGATGCTTATCTGGGCAAATGTCCTGAGAAGTTCACCTTCGAGGGCAAGGAGTATACTCCGAAGAGCTTCATGGCCTCTCTGGGCATCAACCTCGACGATTATGTGAGCATCACCAGCTATACCCACCATCCTTTCTACACTGCCTTTGCCGTAGAGGTACAGGACAACTGGCGCTTCCCACTGAGCTATAACGTGCCAATGGACGAGATGATGCAGATTATCGACAATGCCATCGAGCAGGGCTACACCATCGCTTGGGGCGGTGATGTCAGCGAACCCGGTTTCACCCGTAAGGGTTTGGCCTATGCCGTTGACGACAAGAAGACGCAGAGCCTGCAAGGCAGCGATATGGCCAAATGGCTGAAGATGACCGCTACCAAGAAGCGCGATATCATCGACTCCCTGGGCTGCACTGTTCCCGAGATTGTTCCTACTCAGGAGATGCGCCAGGAGCGTTTCGACAACTGGCAGCTGACTGACGATCACGGCATGCATATCTTTGGTGTAGCCAAGGATCAGAACGGCAAGGAGTACTATATGGTACAGAACTCATGGGGTGAGACTGGTGATTACAAGGGTATTTGGTATATGACCAAGACCTTCATAGCTGCCAACACGATGGACTTCCTCGTCAACAAGAACGCCATCCCTGCTGAGATCCGCAAGAAGTTAGGATTGTAAGTGTAAACAAAGGTAAGCTATGAAACGGTTGACCGTCTTACTGACCGTGTGTCTGATGGTGCTGGCCACCTCAGCACAAGACGATGCCCGCCAATGGTTAAAACAAGGTGATTGGCGCTGCGGATTTACTAAAGCAAAACCGCATAAAACACTAAACACCAGCGAGTTCTATTCTCAGTACAAAAAGAATACAAAGCAATGGGAGACTCTCTTTCAGTGGTTGCGTGACACCGATCTGGAGACCATCCCCAAGGGCAAGCATCCTATCCCCAATTCTACACTTGTTGCCAGTGTTGAGGATTCGGAGAACAGTCCATTGGAGAAGCGAAACACCGAGAGTCATCGCCGCAAGATAGACTTCCAGTTGGTGGTTCGAGGTACTGAGGGCTTTGCCTTGCTTGATCATGAGTCAAGCACCGTCAGTCAGCCTTATGACGAGAAGAAGGATGTCATGCGCTATCACTACGTGCGCGAGAAGACGCATTTCTTCAATGTCAAAGGCGGTCAATTTGTCATTTTCTTCCCCTCCGATTGGCACATCGCCAAGGTTCAGACCAAGAAGAAGAACCAGCAGATTCGTGTCATCGTGGTCAAGATGGACTATGTGGAGTAGTCTTGCCGATTTCCATACCGACAAGAAAATACAAACATAAATGCAATTTAAATGGAATTACGAACCTCCTACACCGGAAAGACAGCAGGCGGCTAAGGAACTGGCCGAGAAGATCGGGATGAGTCCCGTTCTGGCCGGTTTACTCATTCAGCGCGGCATCAAGACGGAGAGCGCAGCGAAGCGATTCTTCCGCCCGATGCTCAGCGAACTGATAGACCCGTTCCTGATGAACGACATGGACGTAGCAGTAGACCGTCTGAACGACGCAATGGGGCGCAAGGAGCGCATCATGGTCTATGGTGACTACGATGTTGACGGCTGTACGGCGGTTGCATTGGTCTATAAGTTTCTGCAACAGTTCTATTCGAACATCGACTATTACATTCCCAACCGCGAAGGCGAGGGCTATGGGGTAAGCCGACAGGGAGTAGACTATGCAGCAGAGACAGGAGTAAAACTCATCATTGTGCTCGACTGCGGCATCAAGGCCATCGAGGAGATTGCCTATGCCAAACAGCGGGGCATCGATTTCATCATCTGCGATCATCACGTGCCTGATGACGAATTGCCACCAGCAGTAGCCATTCTCAATCCTAAGCGCGTCGATTCCACCTATCCCTTCAAACACCTGTGTGGATGTGGGGTAGGCTTTAAACTGATGCAGGCCTTTGCCAAGAACAATGGCATCCCCTTCGCACGCCTCATCCCCCTACTCGATTTTTGTGCAGTATCTATTGCTGCCGACCTGGTGCCGGTGGAGAGTGAGAACCGCATCCTAGCCTTCCATGGTCTGAAACAGCTCAACCAGAACCCCAGCACGGGACTGAAAGCGATCATCGAGATCTGCGGTCTCACCAACCGTGAACTGACCATGACAGAGATCATGTTCAAGATTGGTCCGCGCATCAACGCCTCAGGACGCATGCAGAACGGCCGTGAAGCGGTCGAGTTGCTGGTAGAACGCGACTTGCAGAAGGCGCTGACCGATGCTACGCGCATCAATGAGCTGAACGAACAACGCAAGGATGTCGACAAGCAGATGACCGAAGAGGCCAACGAGATTGTAGCCCGTCTGGAGAGCCAGCAGCACATGCAGAGTATCGTGCTCTACGACGAAGGCTGGAAGAAAGGCGTGGTGGGCATCGTAGCTTCCCGACTGACGGAACTGTATTTCCGTCCTACGGTAGTACTGACCATCATCGATGGCATTGCCTCTGGCTCTGCCCGTTCAGTGGCAGGCTTCGATATCTACGATGCGGTGAAGTCATGCCGTGACCTGCTGGAGAACTTCGGAGGCCACACCTATGCAGTAGGTCTGACACTTCGTCAGGAGAATATCCCTGAGTTCCGACGCCGTTTTCAGGAATATGTCAACAACCACATCCTGCCCGAACAGACGCAACAGACCATGGATATCGACATGGAGCTTAACTTCCAGGACATCTCCAAGCGCCTGCTCAACGAGTTGAAGCGACTCGCCCCCCATGGACCAGGCAATGCCAAGCCCCTGTTCCTGACGCGTCGTGTCTATGACTACGGCACGTCCAAGGTGGTAGGTCGCCATCAGGAGCATATCAAACTCGAGCTGGTCGACTCCAAGTCGGCTGTTGTCATGAACGGCATCGCCTTTGGACAGTCGGCTGCCGCTCGCTACATCAAGAGTAAGGGCTCGTTCGATATCGTATACACCATCGAGGAGAACACCTACAAGCGCGGTGAGATACAGCTACAGATAGAAGACATCCGTCCTACCGAGGATGAAGAGCAGCTATAGGCAGATTCTGAACCGATATTGGGGCTACGATGACTTTCGCGGCATTCAGCAGCAAATCATCGAGTCTATAGGCAGTGGTCACGACACACTGGGACTGATGCCTACTGGTGGTGGTAAGTCCATCACCTTTCAGGTGCCAGCACTGTCTATGGAAGGGGTATGTCTCGTGGTCACCCCACTGATCGCACTGATGAAGGACCAGGTGCAACACCTCCAACGGCTGGGCATACGTGCGGAGGCCATCTACAGCGGTTTACAACAGAACGATATCCTGCGCATCCTGGAGAACTGCATTTTCGGTGGTGTCAAATTGCTCTATGTATCGCCCGAACGTCTGTCCTCACCGCTCTTCCAGACCAAGTTGCGTCACATGCGCATCTCCTTCATCACGGTTGACGAGGCTCACTGCATCTCCCAATGGGGCTATGATTTCCGTCCCTCATACCTGGAGATTGCCAAGATTCGCGACATCCATCCCGAAGCTCCGGTGCTGGCCTTGACGGCTACGGCTACTCCCGCTGTGGTTGACGATATTATTCTGAAATTAAAAGCCCGCGATAAACAGGAAGAGACGTCTTTCCATGTCTTCCGCATGTCGTTTGAGCGCAAGAACCTGACTTATCTGGTCAGCCAGACGCACGACAAGCCCGAAGAACTGGTACACCTGTTCCAACTCTACCAAGGGGCTGCCATTGTCTATGTGCGCAGTCGTCGTCGTGCCCGTGAGGTTGCCGAATACCTCATGGAAGCCGGTCTCAGTGCCACCTTCTATCATGCCGGACTGGACCATGCCGAGAAAGACAAGCGTCAAGAGGATTGGCAGCAGGACCGCACACGTATCATGGTAGCCACCAATGCCTTCGGAATGGGTATTGACAAGCCTGACGTGCGGCTGGTTGTCCATTACGACTGTCCTGACTCCATCGAGGCCTATTTCCAGGAGGCCGGACGTGCCGGACGCGATGGACTCCCCGCACAAGCCATTCTGCTCTATAACCATGGTGACCGGGCGAAACTGGAGCGTCGCATCAGCGAGGCCTTCCCCGAGAAAGACTATATCCGTCAGGTATACGAACACCTAGCCTACTTCTTCCAGATAGCCACAGGCGACGGCTATGGTGTCAGTCGTGAGTTTAACATCGAACTGTTCTGTCAGCGTTTTCATCACTTCCCCATTCGCGTACATGCTGCGCTGCAGTTGCTGGAGCGAGCAGGCTATATCGAATACGATGAGGAAGCCGACCATCAGGCTCGTGTCAGATTCCTGGTCAGTCGCGACGACCTGTATCGCCTCAACCAGGTGTCAGACCAAGAGGAACGTGTCATCGTGGCCCTGTTGCGCAGCTATGGCGGTCTTTTTGCCGACTACGGCTTCATAGACGAGAGCATCGTGGCCCAGCAGGCAGGACTCACCCCTCCACAGACTTATGAGATACTGAAAGCACTCTCCCAGCGCCATCTGCTACACTTTATCCCACAGCGCAACATGCCTTACATCCGTTACATGCAGCGTCGTGAGGACAGCGAAAACGTGCAGTTGCCACCTGCTGTCTACGAGGAGCGTCTGGCCCAGTATAAGGAGCGTATTCATGCCATGATTCATTATGCCCAGTCAGACCACCCTTGTCGCTCACGTCAACTCTTGGCATACTTCGGTGAACATAGCGACCACAACTGCGGCCAGTGTGACGTATGCCGGTCAACTGCCGAGGAGGCACCATCGGCAACCCATCATATCCTCCAGCTGCTCTCCGACCGCAAAGCACATCCTGTCAGTGAGTTAGCCACACTACCTTACCCGCAGGATGCCATCAACGCAGCAGTAGCTGAGCTGATCAGCGAAGAATACATCCAGCAACACGATGGACTCGTAGAGCTGTCTTAACCTCAAAAACTATTGTACAATCTTAAACCGGACGCGGAACGAGTGTTCATGCTCATCCCAGTTGGTACCTAACATCTCAAAACGGCCAATCTGACCCGTAGAGCGCACGTGTTTCCCGATACAAGGACACACATCGAAATCACCGATACGCACCAGTCTGATGGTGTCTGAGGCATCAGCAGGCAAACGGTCCTGACGAATCTCCTCAGGCAGCTCCTCTCGCTGGCAGAACTCGAAGTTGACAGGCAGGTCCTCTTCTATCAGACGCTGCATCTCACGTTCTATCTCCTTCTCTTCCTGGCGCGAGGGCTTATGGTCCAGCAGAAAACTCATCTTACTCTTCTTACGCTCGATATGCGCATTGTGAGAGCGCTCACAGCCGAAGAGGCGGATCATCACCTGGTTGAGCAGATGCTCAGCGGTATGCGCTGGCGGAAACTCCTCCTTGTTATGGTCGTTCAAAATGTATTCATCCATATCGTGTTATAGCTTGATTTTCCAGACACGTCCACTATAGGCACCTACCTCCATACGAACGGCTCCATCGCGCTTCATACTCATGGCCAGCTTCTCTTTTGTCAGCAGGTCTGTGGCAATGACCTTCTTCTCCTTCATGGTGAGGAAGTCGAAAGCATGTGAAGGCACGTTGACATTGATGGTGACATCACTGCCGTCAAAGTTGACCACTACGAGCAGCAGTTCACCTTCAGCACGACGCAGGAACGCATATTGGCGCTGCAGGTGACTGTTGACATACATGAGGTCGAAGAACACCCCCTCAGCCACAGTCTTCTCCTGACGGGCAATATGCATGGTTTTCACATGGATGTCATGCAGTGCTTTCTCTTGTTCCGTCAACTGACCACTGGCAGCACGACACAAGGTGTCAACGCTCCAATAGTCGAAGATGGTGGTACGGCCGTCATTCCCACTGAAACCCTCGCGATCCATGCCCCGTTCGCCATATTCCTCACCAGCATACAGCATGAAGGGGTTCTGCTGCATCAGCAGCGAAGCCATCATGGCAGGCACACCCTTCTGGGCATCGGCTGCAAAGAAGTCGCTGGCAATACGCTGTTCATCATGATTTTCCAGGAAATAGAGCATGTGGTCACGGATATCATCCGTCTGCTGCCAGGCATGACTAATCGCACAGGCAGGAGCCTGTCCGCAGATGACGCTGCGCATGGTGTCATACATACCCACCTTGTCGTAGAGCCAGTCGAAGCCCGAGGCCAGGTAGTGACGATACTCATGGGGGTTATACACCTCTCCTACAAAGACGATGTGCTTGTATTTCTTCTTGACGATGGTGGTAGCATATTGCCAGAACTCAGCAGGCACCATCTCTGCCATATCACAGCGGAATCCGTCGATGCCTTTCTTAGCCCAGAACAGCAGGATATCCGTCATCTTCAGCCAGGTATCAGGAATCGGGTCAAAATGCCCAATACGCCCGGCATAGTAGTCTACACCATAGTTCAACTTCACCGTCTCATACCAGTCGTTCTTACCCGGCGCATTGTCAAAGTGGTCGTTACCCGTTGCCTTGGCGGGCATCTCCAGATAAGGCTCCTGTTCTCCTTGGTAGAGGTCGAAATAGGGGTCGAAACGCTGTCCTGGACAGTAGTAGAAGTTGTTCTGAGGGTCAAAGCCCATCATGCTGTCATCCGTCTCACCCAGGTCCTTCACCTTCTTAGGCTTGCAGACAGAGTGATACTGACGTGCCACATGGTTGGGTACGAAGTCGATGATGACCTTCAGACCAGCCTCATGCGTGCGCTGTACCAGCTGTTCAAACTCCTTCATACGCTGCTTCACATCCACAGCCAGATCGGGGTCTACATCATAGTAGTCAGTGATGGCATAAGGCGATCCAGCCCTACCCTTCACAATGGCCGGATGCTGGCGGGGTATCCCATACTCGGTATAATCCGTCTGGGTAGCATGACGGATGATACCCGTGTACCACACATGACTGATACCCATCTTCTGGATATCCTTCAACACCTGAGGGGTGAAGTCAACCATCTTACCACAACCATTTTCGGCAATCGTGCCGTTCTCTTTGCGAGAAAGGTTGCGATTGCCGAAAAGACGGGTAAAAATCTGATAGACAATTACTTTTTCCATCAGCTTCAATTTTATCTTTATTCTATTCCATGAGCTGCCACCTCACGATTGATCTTAGCAATCATGCCCTGCAGCGCCTTGCCAGGACCACACTCTGTGAAGTCGTCAGCACCATCCTGAATCATGTTCTGCACACACTGTGTCCAGCGTACCGAACTGGTCAGCTGAGCAATCAAGTTCTGCTTGATCTCAGCAGGATCAGTATGAGGCTTACCATCTACATTCTGGTATACAGGACACTTGGGAGCCTTAATCTCTGTCTTCTCGATAGCGGCCTGCAGCTCATCCTTGGCAGGCTGCATCAGTGGAGAGTGGAAAGCACCACCCACCTTCAGAGGCAGTGCACGCTTGGCACCAGCAGCCTTCAGCTGTTCGCAGGCCTCATTGATAGCCTCTACGTTACCGCTGATGACCAGCTGGCCGGGGTTGTTATAGTTAGCGCAAACCACGACATTACCCTCGCGGTTGATACCTGCGCAGATCTCTTCTACTTTCTCGTCGGGCAGACCAATGATGGCAGCCATTGTTGAGGGCTGTGCCTCGCAAGCCTTCTGCATAGCCATAGCACGTGCATAAACCAGTTTCAGACCATCCTCAAAGGAGAGTGCACCAGCAGCAGTCAGTGCCGAGAACTCACCCAGTGAGTGTCCAGCGGTCATCTTAGGATCGAAAGCCTCGCCCATGCAGATCGCGCTGATGACGCTGTGCAGGAATACGGCGGGTTGTGTCACCTTGGTCTGTTTCAGATCATCGTCAGTACCCTCAAACATGATATCGGTAATGCGATAACCCAGAATCTCGTTAGCCTTCTCAAACAATTCTTTTGCCTTCTCATTGTTGTCGTACAGGTCCTTGCCCATACCTACAAACTGTGCTCCCTGTCCGGGAAAAACAAATGCTTTCATTATCTTCTTGATTTTAATATGTCCAAAAACGCTGCAAAGGTACGAATAAGTGAGCAAAAAACAAAATAAAACTTGTTTTAATCTTTGTTACACCCCAAAAAGAACACAATACACGACGAAAAAACTTTGTCGTTTCAAAAATTTTTCTTAATTTTGCACCCGATTTAAAATAAATAGGTTTAAAAAGTGTAACAAATAGCCATGCAGTTGTGACTACAAGCAGCGACATAACCATCAGCCCCGTATGCGACAAGCGCAGTATGCGTGATTTCCTGCGTGTGCCTGAAGGCATATACCGCGGATGTCCGCAGTATGTGCCCGATTGGCAGTCCGACATCATCAATTTCTTCAACCCCACGAAAAATCCCGGTTTGGAGTTCTCTGATGTCCAGGCCTTTGTAGCCTATCGTCACGAGGAGGCCGTAGGTCGCATTGTGGGCATTATCAACCGCAGGGCTAACGAGCGCTGGCAGGTCAAAAACGTCCGTTTCTCGATGATTGAGTTCATCGATGATCTCGCAGTATCGCGTGCCTTGATAGCCGCTGTAGAGCAGTGGGGACGCGAGCAGGGCATGCAGAAGTTGCAAGGTCCGATGGGCATCACCGACTTCGACAAGGAAGGCATGCTGGTTGAAGATTTCCACCTGACGGGGGCACTCAGTTCCTACTACAATCTGGAATACTATCCGCGCCACATGGAACAGTTGGGCTTACAGAAAGAGGCCGACTGGCTGCATATCCGCATCAACATCCCCGAGGAGGTACCCGCCAAGTACGCCCGTGTGGCTCAGTATTGCCGCGAACAGATTGGGCTGCGCGTGGTGAAGAAGACTGCCCACGAGCTCATAGAGGGCGGTTTCGGCCACAAGGTGTTCCAACTGCTGAACGAGGCATACAAGCCCATCTTCGGCTATTCGGAACTGTCACACGCACAGATCGACGACTTCCTTCACGAATATGTGCCGCTGATTGACCTGAAGCTGATACCTTTCATCCTCAACGACCGCGATGAGCTGGTAGGGGTAGCAGTGACGATGGGCAGTATAGCCGGTGGCATGCAGAAGGCACACGGCAGGATGTGGCCCATGGGCTGGTGGCACATGCTCAAGTCGCTAAAACTGAAAACCGAGGATCATACCGAGATGTTGCTCATTGCCGTACGCCCCGACTATCAGGGCTATGGGGTGAATGCTTTGTTCTTCGATGATCTCATACCTATATATAATAGGTGTGGGTTCCACTGGGCTGAAACGGGTCCACAGCTGGAGGACAATGTGCGTGAACTGTCGCAATGGAAGCCTCTGCATCCCGAGTTCGTCAAACGCAGGAGATGCTATTATAAGGAATTAGGAATTAAGAATTAGGAATTAAGAATTAGGAATTAAGAAGTAAGATATATATATCAAGAAATGGAAAAGAGAGTAGTAATCACAGGAATGGGCATCTGGTCATGCTTAGGTGTGACCCTCGACGAGGTGCGCCAGTCTTTGTACGACGGCAAGAGTGGCATTATCTATAGCCAGGAACGCATGGACGCTGGTTTCCGTTCACCGTTTTGTGCCAATGTGCCAAAAGCCGATTTGAAACCGTTTGTAAACCGTAACTTCCGCCAGTTCATGCCCGAGGAGGCTCAGTATGCCTATATGGCTACGAAGGACGCCCTGGCAGCCGCTAAGCTGGAGCAGGACTATATCGACAGCCATGAGGTGGGTATCATCTATGGTAACGACTCAGTAGCCGAAGCTACGATGATAGCCCTCGACAAGTTCCGCCAGTTTGGCTCTACAGCAGCCTGTGGCAGTGGTGCCATCTTCCAGTCGATGAACTCGACGGTGACCATGAATCTGGCTTGTCTGTTCCACCTGAAGGGTATCAACCTGACTGCATCTGCAGCCTGTGCCTCAGGCTCACAGTCTATTGGTCTGGCTTGGCTGCTCATCAAGAATGGCCTGCAGGACTGTGTGGTATGTGGTGGTGCCCAGGAAGCCAACATGTTTGGTGTGGCTTCATTCGATGGCATCCAGTCGTTTGCCCTGCGTGATGACAATGACCCCTCTAAGGCTAGCCGTCCTTTCGATAGCCAGCGCAATGGTCTTGTTCCTGGCGGTGGTGCTGCAACCCTCGTGGTAGAGAGCTACGAGAGTGCTGTGAAGCGCGGTGCTCCGATTCTGGCCGAGATTGTCAGCTGGGGTTTCTCTGGCAATGGCGACCATATCTCTACGCCTAACGTAGAGGGTCCTGCCCGCTCTTTGGAGCTCTGTCTGGAGAAGAGTGGCATCAACATCCGCGAGATTGGCTATGTCAATGCTCACGCCACTTCCACCAAGATTGGCGACAGCCGTGAGGCTCAGGCTATTGCCCGCATCTTTGGCGACTATCGTGTGCCTGTTACCTCTACCAAGAGCCAGACGGGTCATGAGATGTGGATGGCAGGTGCCTCAGAAATCATCTACTCCATGCTGATGATGAAGAACGACTTCATTGCCGGTAATATCAATTTCGAGAATCCTGATGAGGAGACGGCCTGTGTCAATGTGCTCCCCGAGACCAAGGAGGCCCACTTCGACATCTTCCTCAGCAATTCCTTCGGCTTTGGAGGTACCAATTCGACGTTGATTGTCAAGAACCTATAATTCGAAATCTCGATATAACGATATAACGAAATAATTAATAATAATTAAAAAACTATGACAAGAGAAGAAATCATTGAGCAGGTAAACAGCATGCTCGCCGACGAGTTTGAAGTAGAACAGAGTGAATTCACCCCCGATGCCAACCTGAAGGACACCCTTCAGCTCGACAGCATCAATCTGGTAGACCTCATCGCCCTGGTGCAGATGACCTACAAGATTACCATCCCCGTAGGTGACCTGAAGCAGATCCAGACCTTCAGCGATCTGTACGATTACATTGAGCAGCATCAGGCCTAATGCATATTCAAGGCGAAGATATCAAACGGCTCATCCCGCAACGCGCTCCATTCATGATGGTCGACGAGTTTGAGTCAGGTGACGACAGTCATGCCGTCACCCGACTGACCATCACGAAGGACAATTACTTCATGCTGACAGACGGTACGATGGCTACTACCGGACTGATAGAGCATATGGCCCAGTCGTGTTCTGCATTGGCTGGCAGCCGCTCTGACGGTAGTGCGGCCCCTGTCGGGATGATTGCTGAAGTCAAGCATTTCCTGTGCTCCCGTCGCCCCGAGGCTGAAGAGACGCTGCAGACCGAGGTGTCTTTCAATATGACCTTCGGACAGATGACACTGGCTCACTGCACCTGTACCTCCAAGGGTGAGACGATAGCAGAGGTCGACTTAAAAATCTTTATGCAATAGAACCTGCTTATGACGACGTTTTTCATCAGACTGTTCACCTTCTTCCGCGACCATCGCCCCATCTACTGGTTGTCGATGGCTGCCCTGTTTCTGTTCTTTGGTTATTTTGCCATGCAGATTCATCTGGAGGAGGATATCGACAAGCTGATGCCGTCGTCGAAGAATGAGGATGGCACTACCAAGTTGGCCTTTGCCGACTTGAAAATCAAGGACAAGGTCTTCTTGCTTTTCGAAGCCAAGTCTCTAAACACTAAACCCTCTGCGCTCAACGAAATCTGCGACCAGTTCGCAGACTCCTTGCAAAAGGACTCAACGCTCATCGAGGACATTTTCTACCAGCTGGATGAAGACCTGATGCCCGAGGGTATCGACTACCTGACGGAGCATCTCCCATCCTATATCCAGCCCGCTGCCTATGCAGCCTTTGATACCCTGCTCACTGCTGAGCACATGAAGGCGCAGATGCTGCAGAACCGGGAAGACCTGGAGAGCGAGTTTGGCGAGATGTTCCCTGACCTGATCCAACTCGACCCCATAGGCATGCGCACCGTGTTGGCCCAACAGCTGAAGCCCCTGCTCAGTGCAGGCAGCTACCAGACCATTGAAGGTCATTTCTTCGTGCCCGACTCTACGGTATGCATCGCTTTCCTGACGCCCCGTTTCTCATCCACCAATACTGGTCAGGGCTCTGCGCTCTTTGAGCGTCTGAATACCTTGCGCGCTTCCTTTGCCCAGAGCCATCCTGACATCGATATCAGCTACCATGGCACACCCGCCAGTGGCTATTACAACTCCTCACAGATCAAGCACGACTTAACGACTACCATTGCCGGAGCATTGGTATTGGTACTCCTCTTCCTGCTGGTCTGCTTCCGTCGCTGGAAGACCATTCCCCTACTCCTCCTGCCAGTTGTCTTTGGTACCTTGTTCGGTTTGAGCATGATGTATTGGATCAAGGGCGAGTTCTCGCTGTTGGCCCTCGGCATCGGAGGTGTCGTACTGGGCGTAGCCCTGAGCTATGTGCTCCATGTGCTGACCCATCATCAGTATGTTGCCGATGGCATCCAACTGTTACACGACCAGGTGAAGCCCGTCTTCCTGGGCTGTCTCACCACCATAGGCTCCTTTGCTGGTCTTATCTTCATCAACACGGCATTGTTGCAAGACTTCGGACTCTTTGCAGCCTTTGCCATCCTGGGCACGACACTATTCTCATTAGCGTATCTTCCCCCTTTGTTAAGTTCGAAGTCTAAACTTCAACCATCAACCATCAACCATCAACCATCAAAAGCTTTTCCTGCTTTTATCGACCAGGTCAACCGCTATCCGTTTGACCGCAACCGCATACTCATTATTGTTATCACCATCCTCTCGCTGGTGTGCATAGGTGCCTATCTGAAGGAAGGTACCCGCTTCGATGCCGATATGCACAACCTGGGTTATCTGGAGGACATGACGGAGCACTCCGAACAGTTGCTTCGTGAGAAAACCTATACAGGCGACAAACAGAAATATTTCGCCTCGAAAGGTCGCACGATGGAGGAAGCCATCGAGCACTTTGCCATTCTTGACCATAAGCTCGACTCCCTGTCCCTGCTCGGACTGGTGAAGTCGTATACCCATACCAACCAGATTTTCGTGCCGCTGTCTGAACAGCAGCGTCGCATTGAGGCCTGGCATCACTATTGGACACCCGAGCGTTTGACTCTGGTGCGCCAGCTCATCCAGCAGACTGCCCCACAGGCGGGTCTTAATGCCGAGGCTTTCAGCACCTTCTTCGAGGCTGCCACACGCGATTACGAGCCCGACTCACTCTATGCAGCAGGTCTCATCCCTCAGGGTTATCAGTCTACCCTCATGGAGCAGTCTTACGATGGCAACTTCCTCTGTTTCACCAGTGTCCGTTGTCAGAACGACTCCATCCGCAGCAGCGAGAGCGACTATATCCGCATCTGCGATGCCATTGCCAGCAATCCTAACCTGTTGGTGCTCGACACCTATTATTATACTACAGACACCCTCTTGCAGATGAGTTCCGACTTCGACGTGTTGCAATGGCTCTCCATGCTCTTCGTCTTCGTGGTACTGCTCATCTCGTTCCATTTCAATATTCGCCATACCCTGTTGGGATTCATGCCCATCCTGCTCAGCTGGCTCATCGTGTTAGGAGCCATGGTGCTGGCCGATGTGCGTTTCAATCTCATCAGCATCATCATCTCGACATTTATCTTCGGTATCGGTGTCGACTATAGCATCTTTGTGATGGATGGTCTCACAGGCACTGATACGCGTAAGCTCAGCTATCATAAGACGGCCATTCTCCTGTCTGCCGTCACCCTCATTGTCACGGTCAGCAGCATGCTGATAGCCCAGCACCCTGCCATCAAGTCGGTAGGTTTCTCTACGCTCGTGGGCATGCTCTCTGCCGTGGTGCTCTCCTATGTCCTGCAACCTGCTGTCTACCGATGGCTTAACCGAAAGAAGTAAGGCATGAAACAGGATGTAGTGATCATAGGCAGCGGATTTGGCGGACTGGCATGTGCTCACATGCTGGCCAAGTCGGGTCGCGGTGTCGTAGTGCTCGAGTCTCACTGGCAACCCGGAGGTTGTCTGCAGAGCTATAAGCGCAAGGGCCATGCCTTTGACACCGGTATGCACTATCTCGGCGGTCTCGATGAAGGCCAGACGCTTCATGAGGTGTTCCAGCAGCTGGGCTTGTTGAAGTTGCCTTGGTATCGCTTGGACCGTGAAGGTTTCGACCGTATCACCATTGATGGACGAACTTTCCGCTTTGCTGAAGGCTTCGACCGTTTTGTCGATACCCTGACAGCCGATTTTCCCCATCAGCGCGAGGCCCTCCAGCAGTATGTTGACATGCTGCAAGGTCCTGACGCTGACCCCTCAGTCAATGCATGGCAATGGCTCAACGAGACCTTCACCGATCCTTTGTTGATTGATGTGCTCGCGGGTTCCTGTCTGAAGACCGAGCTGTGTCGCGAGTCTCTCCCTCTCTTTGCCTTTGCCCACAGCCAGAAAGGCTTTATCCAGAGCAGCTGGCGTCTGCAAGGCGACAGTAGTCTCATTGTTCGTTCTTTGGTCAATGACATCCGTCAGATGGGTGGCGAGGTCATCTGTCGTGCCGAGGTGCAACAACTCCTCGAACAGGATGGTCGCATCGCGGCTGCCCGTTGCAGCAATGGCGAGACCTATGAGGCCGATACCTTTATCAGCGATATCCATCCAGCACAGGCCATGGCTATGGTGCAGAACGAGCGCATCCAGAAGAGCATCTTCCGCAGACGCCTCGATATGCTGGAGAACACCTATGGCATGTACACCTGGTCGTTGGTGTTGAAACCCGAGGCCCTGCCCTACTTCAACCACAACAAGTTCGTCTATCGCGGTGGCAGTGTGTGGGAGCCCGCTACAGAGCGTGTCATGCTCAGCTGCAGGGTACCCGAAGACGGTTCTTCCTATGCTACCCTGCTCGACCTGTTGACGCCTCATGCCACCGATCCTATTCCTTTGGCAGAGACCGTCATTCCGCATCTTCGCGATATGATCAGCGAACAATATGTCAGCACTCCCCAGACGTGGGAGCGCTTTACCCATACTCCTCATGGCTCAGCCTATGGCATCCGTAAGGACAGTCGCCAGCCGCTGATGACCATACTCTCACCTCAGTCACCCATCCCCAACCTGTTGCTCACGGGTCAGAACCTCGTGCTTCATGGTCTTGAGGGTGTCGTCATGACTGCTCAACAAACCGTTGATATGGTTAAAAACAATTCAACATTCAACATTCAACATTCCTAATTTAAATGAAATACGCAATCGTAACAGGAGGCAGCCGCGGCATTGGTCGCGCCATCTGCCAAAGACTGGCCCAGGAGGGCTATCATGTCATCATCAATTATACCAGCAACGACGCTGAAGCCCAGAAGACCCTCGACCTCATTGGTGGTCAGGGCGAGCTCATGCGCTTCGATGTCAGCAACAGTGAAGAGACGCGTGCTGCCCTGACGCAGTGGCAGCAGCAACACGATGGCGAGTATATCGAGGTCGTGGTCAACAATGCAGGCATCCGTCGCGACAATGTGATGGCCCTCATGCCTGAAGACGACTGGCATCGTGTGCTCGACATCACGCTCTCTGGTTTCTTCAACATCACACAGCCCCTGCTCCCTGCCATGCAGCTCCATAAATTCGGACGCATCATCAATATGGCGAGTGTCAGCGGTCTGAAGGGACTGCCTGGTCAGACCAACTACTCTGCTGCCAAGGGTGGCATCATTGCTGCTACCAAGGCCCTGGCTCAGGAGGTTGCCCGTCGTGGTATCACCGTCAATGCCCTGGCTCCCGGTTTCATCAAGACCGACATGACCGAAGGACTCGACGAGGCTACCCTGAAGAAGACCATCCCTGCCAATCGTTTCGGCACACCCGAGGAGATTGCCCATGCCGTGGCTTTCCTCATCTCGCCTGATGCCGGCTATATTACGGGTAATGTCATTTCCATCAATGGAGGACTTTATACTTAAGTGAAAAGTGATAAGTGATAAGTGAAAAATTAAGCTATATGAAAAGATTTATCATAATTTTGTTCTGTACGCTGGCGTATCTCGCCAGCCCAGCCCAGCAAGTCACGAAGTTGACGCATAAGAAGGCCGTAAAGACCGATGCTGTGACAACGGGTACGATGACCATCCGCAAGCCCGACTACATCTGTATCTCGACAGATAACGATGCCGATCAGCTCATCATGGATGGCACCAAGTTCACGATGACCATGGGCAAGCGTAAGCATACTACTGATAGCCGGAAGAACCCGCAGTTTGCCACCTTCCAGTCAGTGCTTCATGCTGTCATCAACAACCAGCCCATCCCTGCGAGTGAGGAGCTGACCGTCACCACCCGTGGTGCGCAGAAGACCATCACCATCAATCCGGCAGGCAAGAAGAAGCGCCAGCTGTTCACCTCGTTCGTACTTGTGGTCGATGCCAAGACATCGGCTTTCCATACGCTCCGTATGAATGGACGCAACGACGATTACACAGAATATACCTTTAAATGAAAAAACTACTCATAGTTTTGTTATGTACGCTGATGCATGGCATCAGCTTCGCCCAACAAATCCACGGCACCATCACTGATGCTGAGACTGGCGATACCATCGCCTTTGCCAGTGTGGTCTATAAAGGCCATCACATCGCTGCCATCTCCGACTACAATGGTCAGTATAAGATTGACCGCCATGAGGGATGGAACATCACGTTCAGTGCCGTAGGCTATAAGTCACGCATCATTGCTGTCACAGCCAAGACGCGTGCTCGTCTGAATGTCAAGCTGAAGCCTGATAAACAGATGCTGGCTGAAGTAACGGTGAAGTCGAAGCGAGGTCACTATAGCCGCAAGAACAATCCTGCCGTTGAGCTCATGAAACGCGTGGTTGCTGCCAAGAAGAAGACCGACCTGTCGCTCAACGACTATTATCAGTATAACAAATACGAGAAGATTACCCTCTCGCTCAACGACCTGAAACCCGAGCAGCTGGAGCAAGGTCCCTTCAAGCGTCACCCCTGGCTGGTCGAGCAGGTAGAGGTCAACCCCACCACGGGTAAGATGATTCTGCCCGTCAGTGTCGACGAGACGGTGTCTCAGAAGATCTACCGCCGTGATCCCCACTCCGAGAAGACCATCATCACCGGTCAGACCTCGAAGGGTGTCAACGACCTGTTCCAGACGGGCGATATCATCAACACCGTGCTGAAGGATGTCTTCACCAATGTCGACCTCTATCAGGACCATATCCGTCTGTTGCAGTATCCTTTCGTATCCCCCATCTCCAAAGAGGGCATCGGTTTCTACCGTTATTATATCGAGGACACCGTCAAGATTGATCGCGACTCGTGTTTCCACCTGCATTTCCTGCCTAACAACCAGAACGACATGGGTTTCCGTGGCGACCTGTATATCCTGAAGGACTCCACGCTCCATGTGCGTCGTTGTGAGATGACCATCCCCAAGCAGTCGAATGTCAATTTCGTCAATAATGTCAGTATTCTGCAGGAGTATGACAAGCTGCCTGATGGCCAGTGGGTGCTCACCAAGGACGATATGACCACTGAACTCGAGCTGCTCAGCTTTGTGCGCAGCCTCACGTGTACGCGAACTACTCGTATGAACGAGTATGCCTTCAACCCCATTCCGAAGAAACTCTTCCGAGGGCCTGCCAAGGAAGTCACCGAGGCTGATGCCCAGATGCGCGATGATGAGTTCTGGGCCCAGTACCGACAGGTGGAGCTCACCAAGAGCGAGGGTTCTATGGATAAGTTCATCCATCGCATCGAGAACATCAAGGGCATCAAGTATGTGCTTTTCGGTTTGAGGGCCCTCTTCGAGAACTCCATCGAGACCAGCACGCCTAACTATATCGATATCTGTCCGGTGAACACCATCCTCACCCATAACTATGTCGATGGCTGGCGCTCACGTCTCTCGCTCAAGACCACCGCTAACCTCTGGAAACATTTCTTCATCTCCGGATACTACGGTCATGGCTGGGGCTCCAAGAACAACTATTACAATGCCGAGTTCACCTACTCCATCAACCCGAAGAAGTACCTGCCTCATGAGTACCCGCGTCGCACCATCACCATCCAGTCTACCAAGGATGTAGGCTCTCCTGGTGACCGTTTCATGGATACCGATAAGGATAACTTCATGGTCGCACTGAAGTGGGCCGAGACCAATAAGATGATGCATTACAACCGTCAGCAGTTCACCTTCGAATATGAGACCGACTGGGGTTTGAGAGCGACCTTCAATGGTAAGGTTGAGGAGAATGAGAGCTGTGGCGAGATGACGTTCCGCACCCTCGACCAGCCGCTGCCTAAGGAGTTCATCAAGACTGGCAATGGCGATCATATCCGCACCACGGAGATTACCGCCAAGTTGCGCTATGCTCCTGGCGAGACCTATATCAACAACAAGCTGCGTCGTCGTACCATCAATCTCGATGCTCCCGTGTTCAGCATCTCGCATACCATGGGCTTCGATGGCGTCCTGGGTGGTGAGTATAACTACAGTTTCACCGAGGTAGGCCTTTACAAGCGCTTCTGGCTTGGCAACAGCTGGGGTAAGTTCGACCTCGCCATGAAGGGTGGCATCCAGTGGAGCCAGGTACCCTACCCCTTGCTCATCCATCCTGCTGCCAACCAGTCGTATATCATCTTGCCTGAGACGTTCAACCTCATCAACACGATGGAGTTCCTCAACGACCGATACTTCTCGCTCATGATGACGTGGGACCTTAATGGTAAGATTCTCAACCGCATCCCATTAGTCAAGAAGCTCCACTGGCGCGAGGTCATTGGTGTACGTATGCTGTGGGGTGCTCTCTCCGACAAGAACAACCCCTTTGCTGAGGAGAACCGGGGCAGCACACGCCTCATGCACTTCCCCAAGGGTGTGAACATCATGGAGCCCAACCGACCCTATGCAGAGCTGGTTCTCGGCATCCATAACATCTTCAAGTTCTTCCATGTCGAGTACGTCCGCCGCCTCAGTTACAACGAACTCCCCACCAGTCCGAAATGGGGCATGCGCTACGTCATCGCCTTCAGCTTCTAAGACAACACAAACAAAAAAGGGAACCGCTCGGTTCCCTTTTTTAATTCTTAATTCTTAATTTTATCCAGCACTTCGTACTCCGAATTCTTGCTCACGTACTCCGGCACGATTTCCTTCATCTTCCGTACCGTTTCCATCTTATCATATTTCTTCGCGATGTCAATCAGGTCATCGATTTCCTTCGACACCTCATCATAGTCATACTCGCGAACGGTAGCAATACGGATTTTCTCATGGAACGTGGGCTTGGTGCCTTCCAGCTCATTCAGCACCTCCTCGTAGAGCTTCTCACCTGGACGCAGTCCCGTAAACTTAATCTCTACGTTCTTGGCCCCCGACAAGTTAATCATACGCTGGGCCAGGTCAGCAATCTTCACCGGTTTACCCATGTCGAAGACGAAAATCTCACCGCCATGGCCCTTGGTACCAGCCTCCAGCACCAGTTTACAAGCCTCTGGTATCAGCATGAAGAATCGGATGATATCCGGATGAGTCACGGTCAGCGGTCCTCCATTCTTGATCTGTTCACGGAACAGAGGAATCACCGAACCATTCGAACCCAGCACATTACCGAATCGCGTGGTCACAAACTGGGTCTCTACCTTCTTGTCCAGCGCCTGCACATAGATCTCACAGATACGCTTCGAACAGCCCATCACATTGGTGGGGTTCACAGCCTTGTCGGTAGAGATCATGACAAATTTCTTCACCCCGTATTTCACGGCCATATCGGCAATCACCTTTGTGCCATAGACATTGTTCAGAATAGCCTCTGAGGGGTTGTCCTCCATCATCGGCACATGCTTATAGGCAGCGGCATGGAACACGTAGTCAGGCCTGTACATGCTGAACACAGTATCCATTCTGGTCTTGCGGTCTATCGAGGTGACGATGGTCTCAGCCTTCACATAGGGGAACTCCTTGGCCATCATCAGTCGGATGTCATGCTGAGGTGTCTCTGCCTGGTCTATCAGGATCAGCTGGGCCGGACGGTATAGGGCCACCTGGCGCACAATCTCTGAACCGATGGAACCTGCCGAGCCAGTAATCAGCACACGCTTTCCCGTCAGTTCCTTACCCACCGATTCCATGTCTACCGTGATCTCATCGCGAGGCAGCAGGTCTTCCACCTGTACCTCCTGCATTTGCATCTGCATGCCCTCGATTTGCTCTTCCGTCAGCTGGCCATCTTCTATCTTAGCCTCCTTGGCATGCTGCGCCATATAGATCTTACAACCCGCACTGATCAGCATATCCTGTACGGCCTGGTTGTTACGGAACTCTCGTGTACGCATGGGGCTCACCAGCACGGCGGTAATACCCTCTTTCTTAATGATGTTTATCAAGTCGTCCGACACGTTGTATACGGGCTTACCCATCAGCAGCAGGTGCTTGGCTCTGGGGTCGTGTGAGATGAATCCTGCCAGCACGAAACGCTTGGGCTTCTGGCTCCGGATATTCTTCGCCAGTCCTACGCCACCACTCATCGCACCATAGATGAGCACCTTCTGGGCATGCTTGTCTGTCGCTGCCATGTCGTACAGGGTCTTCACCAGCACCCTCACGCCCCACATGGCCAGTGTAGCCACCACAAACGTGATTACCGTCTGTGTCTGGTTCAGTGCCGACAGCTGAGGAACCCTATACCACTCTGCCGTCCACGTCATTGCCAGTGCCATGATCATCGATAGTCCATTGGCATATGCCACATTCAGCAAGTCGACGAACGACGAATATCTCACGATACCGGAGTAAGTCCGGAACACGCGTGCGCTAATCGCACTCAGCACCGCAAATGCCAGCACCGTAAACAGCACGTCAAAGCGCTCCATAAACAGCATCACCGTCCGGTTAAACACCCAGAAAGTCATCAATCCGCTCACAACCACTATGGCACAGTCGAACAGGAATAGACACCAGTAAGGTAGTGCATTCTTCGAGAAATACCAGTTGATAATCTTACTTATCGCGTTCATCATATATTTCTAATCTATAGTATTTGGGCTACAAAATTAGGCATATTTTATGACATAAGCAAAATTTATGCAATTTATTTTCATCTTATGTCCATTTTATTGCTGCATCACTTAAACAAAGAGTGCCCGATAATTGATACATAACAGTATCCTTGACATGCTGTATGGCCACCTCCTTGCGCATGGCTTCCTCGAGGGTAATGTCCGGCGGATTGATACACTCCACACGGGCGAAACCTGCCTTCATGAGTTGCTCGCGGTCACTAATCCGGCCTGCTATCAGACAGACAGGGGCCCCACCCGATTGCTTGAGGATGCCCATAGGCAACTTACCCATCAGTGTCTGACGGTCAGCAGAACCCTCGCCAGTAATCACGAGGTCGGCATCTTTGACGATTTCACTGAAGTGGATGGTGTCTAGCAACAGTTCAATACCCGCCCTACACTCAGCATCCATATATTGCAGAAAGGCATAGCCCAGTCCACCAGCAGCTCCAGCACCAGCCATTTCAGAGCGGTCATAACCAAAGTGCTTAGCAGAAACCTCTGCGAACTTCCGGGCCCGTTCATCCAGTTGTTGCACCATTTCTGGTGTTGCCCCCTTTTGTGGCCCAAATACGTGAGCCGCCCCATTCTCACCACACAGCGGATTCTTGACATCGGTAGCTATCGTGAATGTCACGTTTTTGAGTTCTTGGATTTCATCAAAGGTACCATGCTTCGCAAAGGCATCGATTAATGCTTTGAGCATCCCGATGCCCGCATCACTGGTAGCACTACCACCAAGTCCTACCATGATATGCTTCGCCCCTCGACGTATAGCATCAGCCACCAATTGTCCTGTGCCATAACTAGTAGCCACCATCGGATTGCGCTCTTCAGCTGTCAATAGTGTCAGTCCACTGGCCTGTGCGATTTCTATCACAGCCTCATCGCCATGTAGCAGATACTTAGCCGTGATAGGCCGCATCAGCGGATCCCTCGCCGTTACCTCTACCAGTTCTCCACCGATAGCCGCATGAAAAGCCTCCAAGAAGCCCTCACCACCATCGCTGACAGGCACCTGCACAATCACAGCATCAGGACAAACGCACCTGATACCCTCTGCCGCTGCCCGATTAGCCTCCACAGAGGTCATGCAACCCTTGAATGAATCTATTGCTATAATAACTTTCATCAGGCTAGAAAATCCGTTCCATCAGTTGCCATTTGGCACTGCTTGGGGCATCAGGGTCACATCCTTGGAACTGAGCCACATACGCCTCCCATTCTGCCTGCCTGGGTAGTGCTGCCAAGCGGGCCATGTCTCGCTCCCAGTCAAAACCATCCACCGTGTCGCAGATCATAAAGAGCTGACGACCTTTACGAAAGATTTGCATATCCAGAATGCCTACCTGCCGCTGTCCTTCAATCACCTCAGGCCATACATGTGCATGAGCCTCTACATATTGAGCTATCAATTGCTCGTCATCTACAAGCTTTAACGTCTGACAATATCGTTTCATATCCTAACCTAGAGGCATATTTATTAGGTTTGGTTTACAAAATTACGTATTTTCTATAAAACACGATTAATAGTCACGCAAAAAACGATATATTTTCACTATTTTTTACCAAAACAGGCTGTTTCAATGAAAAAAACGGGAACACCGGGACGGGGTACCTGTCCCCCCGGTCCCATAACTATTGCAAATATACAAACCTACATATCCTCCATCGACAGTCCCTTGTACGAGATGTCGTACTTTTTGAACTCGTGCGTTGCCTGCAGCATCACCTCTGCCCGCTGCTTCAGCACACCTATACTGATTTCATCTGCCTGGCGCTTGATCTCGCAGAATGTTACCTTGTCCGAGAGCTCGTCCTCCGCAATCATGTCAATTTTCGGAGCAGCGAGCGCCATCGTGCTTGCACGTTTGGCCGAGTCGCGACGAAAATCAACGCAGTTAATTTCGTTCTTCCACCGACGGTCCCACCAGCGGCCAATACGGGTGAACTCGCCCGACTCCATGGCCACACGGTGGAAATAACGCTCCAGCATCAGTCCACTGAATGTGCTGTAGTCGCGCCCGATGATCTCCTGCAGCTTCGCATAGTTCTCAATTTCAATGATATAGCTGTACTTGAAGATAAAGCGGAACCAGAAGCTGTAGAACACGTCGTCCAGCTCGTAGCGCACGTTCTTGTTGGCGCTTTTCTCAAACAGGGGCTGTCGCTTACTGATTAGCTCATATTCCTCAGCCAGGTTGGTCAGATATCCACCCACCTCCTTGCCAATCACGTCCTCGATCTCGCTACGGGTGTTCTTCCCCCGGGCAATGCACGAGAGGATGGAGAAATAGATGCCGTAGTCCTTGCCGAACTCCTCTATCAGATTGTTCTTTCCCTCGTTCAGAAAGGTCGAGTTGGGGCTCACAATGTACCTTATCATGGCATCCTTGTCCAACGCATCTCCATCCACTAGTTGGCTCACATATTTAGCCACACCACCGGTAAAGGTGAACATTGCCAACAGGTCTTCTTTCGTGTAATCAGGCTTTGCGTCCGCCATGATCTGCTTCAGCACCGAGGGTTTGAAGGGCTTCACCCTCAGTTCTGCGGTGTTCCTTCCATACAAAGGCTCCTTTTTGTTCTTGAAAATCTTCTGCATCAGCGAATAAATACTGCCGCACACCACCAAATTGATCTTCGATGTCTTCTCAAACTCATCCCAAATATCCTGCATCTCGCTATACACTGCCTTGTTCACTCGGAAGAAATCCTGAAACTCGTCAATCACCAGTGTGAAGCTCCGGGTCTGCGACAGTTGCATCAGGTAGCGGAATATCTCGCTGAAGTGCCTGCTGCTGCCCAGCGTGGGGATGCCCAATTTCTCGCTGATTTCCTCCAGATACACCTCGCACAGGTCCGATTCCGCCTTCCTGGCTACAAAGAAATACACGAAGGGCTCATCCTTGTACGCCTCCCTAATCAGTGTTGTCTTGCCGATACGCCTCCGGCCAGTCACCACAGTAAAGCGGGCCACCCGTTCAGCCGTATTCCGAATCTCTTTCAAGAAGGCAATTTCTTGTTCTCTGCCATAGAATCTCATTATATAAACCTTTGAATTATTGCAACTTAACTATCGAAACGTCCATTTCCGAACTCATCGTTTCGGTTGCAAAGATACAAAATATTATTCAAACGGTTATAACATTACAACCTTTTTAACATATCAAAACCATCAAATCCCCCCACAAAAAAAAGGAGACAACGGCCGAAACCATTACCTCCATAACCATTCGCAGTCTGTTTTTCTAGTCCTTCGACCTTTACTTAACGACCTGGTTTACATCAACACCTCAAAGGATGTTACAATACGACATCCATGCTATAGAACCCCTACTTGCGAGGTTAACAAGTCCCCGGAGAATCTGCTCTTCACAGCACCCTTTATTCCGGCGAATGGATGCGAGTCCAGACTCACGTTTTGGGCTGTAGGCTAAACGTCTGGACATTTTCCACTACAGGGAGATTTAGCCTTTTCACCAGTCCTTTCACATTTTGTTCATCCCGCTTCGAATACACGCTGAACCGCCATCTCACCTGTCCGACATCAGCTATCGATGCAACTATCTTCTCAAAATAAGCCATATCCACATCACTCAGCGAGTGACCTATCACCGTTATCTCTTTTATCCCTGCCAAGTTCCTAAAAAATCCCTCATGTTGCAGTATTACAGTCTCAGTATCCTTATAACTCTCATAATAGTAGCCCTCAAATCGTTCCTTTGCACCCTCCACTGCATAATAACGTATCGGATTACGCCAGTTACCCTTCTTCGGATTATCAAGGAAATAAGCCAGATAACACAACTTGTCATTGGCAAAATACCTCCCGTTCTTGCCTTTCAGATTAGGCCTGTTGCGTTTGCGATTCCTATTCTTATGTATCCACATCTCATATTCCCTTTCCTCCTCCAAATGATGTCCCAACACCAGAGAACCATATTTGTCTCTCTTCGACCCATGGATATAACAGATATTCTCATGCGCTACACCATATACGCTTTCAAGGAACTCCGTATAATTAAAATTCAAGAACAAAGCATCTCGGTCCAGTTCTATCATTCTTCGCTTATACCCCTTGGCATATTGCAACGTCTTAATCCATTTATGAAACTGATACCGCATCTCGAAGCTGCACAGCCTCACCCTTTCACTGATATCATCGAGAGTTATAAAATAGTCACCGTAGTTAAAATCCTCATCATCCTCAAACAGATTGGGCAGTTTCACATCCAGAATATCCATCAGTTTCTCGCGGTTCAACATCGATAGACACCTCTCAAAGTCGCTCCACAGCCATTTCATCGACCACTCATTCTTAGGTACGGGAAGATGAAAATAAGGAAAATCCCCTAAATACCAATCGATAAGTATCGGATGTGCCAAAGTCCACCCCAGCGACCTCGGTCCAAAGTATAAATCAAACGTCTTGATGATATCCACATTATGATGAGTCAGATATGTCCTGAAGTCATAATAGGACGACGGCGCTCCATGATACCTGTCAAACCCGTTACCTATAATATACAAACGCTCACTCATCTAGGAAATCCATTTTTTTGCGAATATACTGAAAAATCTTCAAACCCACATCATTTCTACACCTTTATCCCCTTAGCCACTTCCCACATATCATACACCTCGCTAGCCAACACACCTCTACTACCTTCGTTGTCGAGCGATTCCTGTAGTACGGGGTTCGTCATGCTAATCACGACACTCATTAGATTCGCATTCCTTATTTTCTCAATCTGAGCAATCGTTTCAGACGATAACCACGATTTGTATTCCAAAAGCTCCGTTGCGAGTTCCTTATTTTCCTTATGTTTCGCTTTGATGTATTCTGCAACAGAAACATTGATCCCAACACTACTGAGTCTACAAAGTTGCAGAGATGAAGCCTCTTTAAACATCATTACAACATCCTCCTTCGTCTGGTTTCTAGTCAGTCCCTTCGGAAAAGGCACCACACTTTCAATACAGGCCCAATAGTTAGTAGCAATTTGGTTCACCTTTCCTTCCAACGCCTTCTTAACTTTCGCCTTCATTTTCCAATGCGGTAATGTTACTGTAAGAAGATAAAAGAAAAAACCAGCTAAATAACTATAGGAGACATTCGTGATAATCTCATTCCACTTGTCGGCAATTTCCGAACGCCCCAACCAGAATGCAAAGTCAAATTTGATTTGAAAGATGGCATACAGGCATATCAGTGCATTAGCGCCAACATAATAATCACTGTATTTCAAAAGCCATGATCCAATCTTTTTCATTGTATTCCCTTTTTAACGGCTATACACTCTTCTTCTTTATCATAACTCAACGACAGATGGTTATCTTCAAGATACTTAACCCGCTCTCCCATCTTCTTCGCAGATAAAAGACGAGTAATAGCAAGCACTAAAGTAATTATAGCGGAAGCGATTAGTAAAACCCGCCATAAAAACTGCTCTATACTTAAGGCAGTGATAATAGATATTGCAAAAACAAACAAATATCCAGTTAACGAAAGGATCGTACATATTTGTTTCCGGGTCATAATCTTACTCATATTGATTTTTCCGCTTATATTGTTCCGTCATTTCCAGAAGTTTTCTAAACTTCTCTACCCTCTCTTGCTTCATTTTTCCTGCATTCAAGGCTTTACGGTTAGCCTTCAGCCAGTTGAGCATATCATGCTCCTCAATCCGGTGCTTCGACGGATTGCATTTGTTGGCCTCAATGAAGTCCTTCACCTCCTCATATCGAATTAACCACCGCTCTTCCTGCGTCATATTCTTTAATCCCAACTAAAACTTTTTCATTTTACTACCGCTCTGTATCGAGGCAGTGTATCTCATAAATATTCCCGTCAAACGTATAATACCGTTTGAATTTCGTCATCCTACAAAAATCCTCAAAGTTATTTTGATCAACATCCAACCCATACATTATCAGACGATGCTTAAATGCATTCAGTTCTTTAAATGATTTCATTTCTTGCATTTTATCCATGCTTCGTGATATAGCAGGATTCACATAGAACTTACTCCCCACCATAAATCCAATAATAAAATGAGGCAAAAAGCCACACCTCAATGCCACCCCCTTTTGATCGGGGTACACTGGTGTATTGCAATATGGCAAACCTTTCCGCTTTACAAACTCGTTATTCTCGATATCCACAAAGTCTATAGTCTTCACCTGAGCATGGCTTATTTCCATTTTAGGCACCCAGCCATAAATACACACGTCTGCTGTAAAATTTTGGGCAACATCCCGATCCGTGGTAGTTGACACATAACTCGAGGTTTTCTTATAATCGTAACTATTGACGGTATGAGCAACAGCCAAATAATACAGATTCACCCTCCTTTTATCTTTTTCCTTCAACTTATCATATCTTGATACGATATCATCAATACATTCAAACGCACGACAGAACGCCTCATTTCGATTGTAGAAATCACGCATTCTCTGCGCCCGGCCACTATTTCCACGACAACCTCCCCTAATATATCGGGCCAATGCCTTGCAAATAGCCTCAAAATTCTCTTTCCCTGTATCATCAGGATCCAAGTATTTTCTATTCTCCCAACATACTCTGCCCTTCTCTCCTGTCATAAAGAGATACTTGGCCAATAGAGCCGGATTATTAGCATTAGTCTCAAATTGTTCCATCAGATTCTCATTCGACTCTCCCCGCATGACGAAGGAACACCCTCTTGTCCACTTCATCATGTTATAGAACCCCCACAATTTCATCACATCCTCTTGCGGCAAATCTTCATCATCATGACTCTTCAATTTGTGCCAATGCAATGCGTTACTTAAAGAAATAAAGCTACTCATCGTTTACTTTCTCTTACTAGCCGTTG
The DNA here is from genome assembly GCA_015060535.1 of Prevotella sp. GTDB lineage: Bacteria > Bacteroidota > Bacteroidia > Bacteroidales > Bacteroidaceae > Prevotella. The sequence continues at coordinate 183,299 of SUYH01000001.1, read as the reverse complement.
GTCTCTTCTCAACAATTTTATCAATTATCGTCTTAAACCTTGTCGCACACATCGCATCCAAATTCTCAGCATTAACCCAGTCTATGTACTCCGTTATGCCCTTCAGCAATGCATACACATCCTTTATCTCGTTCAGCTTCGTCTGCTGCGGCTCAGCCATTTCCTCATCTATCTCGATCAACTGTTTGACAATATCCTCTTGTTTGTCCTTCTCTTCCTTCCAATATTTTACTAAATCCACATAGAACTGAGACTCGCGAATGGTATCGTCAACCACAACAGGCAATATTCTATCTTTATAACACGGATCCTTCATAATACCCGACAATTCATACATGCAGTTCTTTGACTTGAGATAAGGTCTGCTGAAAACAACTATCACTGTCTTGCCTGCTCTGATTGCATTCATAAACTCTTTAATGTTGTCCAAATAGTTGCAATCTTTTTTGTCCCTCAAATATGGAATGCCTTTATTCTCCAATACAAAGCATAGGAAATCAACTATATGTGAAGAGTGACCTTCCCAATTATACGAGATATAAACGCCATCGTTTTCATCCCAAACTCTATTTTCTTCCACTTTCTTTCCCGTTTTTGTATCTTCATCAGAATCAACCTTCACCATAGCTTCCTTTATAGTTGTAACTCCATATCCTGCAGCATAATATTTATCCTCATATGATAAAATCGACCTGTTCAGATACTTAAATCGCTGTCCTTTTTGTGTCAGCTGACGCAGATAGCTCTTCACCTCCAACAAGGCATCCATACTCTTAACAGCAATTCTTTCAAGTGAAGTTAATATGCTGTTTAGGATAAAATGAGAATCTATCTTATGCTCATCAATGTAGGCAATGAAATAGCAAAGTGAAGGAACCGCATTGGGATTATCATAAAGGAAATGATAATCATCCCCATCCCTAATAATCTCAGGATTCATATGCAGATAATCCAATGCATCCATGCTTCCTATACTCAGCAACAATTGCAAAGCCCTCTTCAAGGCATACCCGCTAAATGTCTTGTACTCTTGTTCCAGCCTCTCTTTTACCCATTTTTCTTCACCAGCATTTCTAACAAGAGACGAGTAACAAAACACTCTGTCAGACTCCTCCATATTTTTTGAGGCCGCTTTGATCTCATCTGTTTTTTTTCCAGTCTTAATCAACTCTTCCAGAATGTTTGAAGACATACTATATCCAGACAGAGCAAAACGTAAAACTAGATCATACCCTTCTTCAACGTGATTCTTTAACAGATAGTTTGCAAAATCGTAAGAAAGCCTGAAGTTCTCGTTATCAACATTATTTTTCAGTTTTTCTATGACTAAAGGAGCTAACTCTACCAACTCGATTCTCTCGGTGATATATTCAAACAAAGAATACTCTCGATTGAAGAAGCCATCCTCGTCCTTTCTTGAAATACTGATATAACCATAATCCAACAACTTTGGCATCAATTCAGGAGTTATATCAAAATAGCCCCTCATCAAAAGCGACAGCGCATCTTTGCCATAGAAGTATTCACCTCCTGTACAAATGTTCAAAACAATTTCCTTCGCACAATCAAGACAACGGGTTTTCATCTCTTCCGTTATTGTTAGCTCATTATTGGAAGAGGTCATTTTCCCTTCTATTTCCTTCATAAAGAAGGCATCATACAGAGACTTGTTTTTTACGCCCTTTATGATACCGTTAACATCGTATGTATCATCTGGTTTTACAAATTGCAGGATAAAACTGAATGCATACGTATTATATCCTTCATCCAAATCACGCAATTTCCTGCCATGTTCTCTTCTGGTGGTATGTTCATTCAAGCCTGCCACCATCTCAAGGACAAGTTGTTTGAAAACCGGGTAATCAGCGAAATCATTAAATGCTTTCTGCCTTCTTTCACGACCTTTGGTGAATGATGTAGGCTGCGGGAATATCTGCTGATACAGTCTGTTTGCACATTCTGCAACTTCTGCAACAGGTATCTCTCTATACCAACTAGCCTTAGCCCAATCAAACTCATTAGACGGAGAGAATTTACAGAAATCATTTTCCACATCCTCAACAGTTATCCATAATGCAGCCATAGTGAACACCAACCTTGTAGTTTCCCAGTTAGTGTTCTCTTCCTTGTGTGGGGTAAAGATGGTATTCAGCTTTTCATAAAACGCTTTTCGTCCTCTCTCACGTAGTCCGGACTCAATGTAACAATTCCTTAGAATCTGCAACAATTCTGCAGACTCCTTGCTATGGTCAAAATGATAATGGTATTCTTTGAAAAGCGTTATATAGTAGTTTTCTAAGACATCTGCCAGTTCCTCATTACCAGATCTTATGTAGTCACACACACGGTTAAGAACTTCCACCATCATATTCCTATACGCATCCTGCTCGTCATGATAAAGCGTATGGGTACTTTTAAACTGATGCTGAAGAAGTTTTCTAACCCCGTCTAAAGATTTTGTTTTAGAAAGTGTCACATAGATAACATCCCTTGATACGATATGTGTTGTGTATCCTTCGTGCTGATTATGCACATACTGTTCCTTTTCCAGAATGTAATCTATGTACTCATCCACACAGCCAGCTTCATTAATAAGGCGTATCATTGACTTGATAGCCTCATAATGATTCGATTTACCTAATACACCATATATTCTTTCAACGTATTCTTTCTTGGCAAAAAAGATATTGTTAAAATATAGAAATGATAAATCATGAGAGCCTTCTTCAGCTAAAACTTCAGTAGTTTTCTTCTCCAATGCACAGAAAAGAGTTTCCGTCAACTTCCTATTCTGCAAATCGAGTTTGTTCCAATTGAGGAAATAGCACAAATACATTAGGTCTGAATAATATGCTGTTCCCGTAACTGCATCATTTATTTCCTCTGCCATGAATCTTACAGTTTCCTCAGATTGACCAAATGCAAGTAAGTCCTGATAGTCACGTGTCATGACATTCGCCATACGGATGCCAAGAGCCTTATATTCTAACAACAGACCCTTAAATATTTCGTTGCGTATCTGATCATCTAACATTCCCTTGTCTATATAAATGACAAGATCTAAACTTGCCTCCTTTAACCATCCAAGTATAGCATAAATTTCTCCTTGACGGTCTTTGCCATACATCGACACCCATAGCATAATAATATTATACCATTCGGGTTTAATGCGTCCATTCGGATGTGTGGCTAATTGTTTTGCCTTTTTCAACCCACTACGACTCAGGTAGTTTGCTACCAGCCATTCCCTGAATGCATTATGCTTAAAAGAGTATAATCCATCTTCACATCGTATGAGGTCATAACGCAAACATTCTTCTACGTTATCATCATTAAACAGACATTCCCGTAGTTCATCTGCGTTGAGAGTTTGAGCATTTGTCAACGATAAACCCAGCGCAACCCTTTCCAGCAATTGCAAAGACTCTTCAAAACTATGTTTAGCCTTGAGTGGTACAGTTTTTCCAGTTCTTTCGTTATTATAACTCCTTTCTATAAACAAACGATAGATATTGGCCTTTGTCTTGGGCATCTTCAGAGGATTCTCTTTATATGCATCAATTAGGACATTCAAGAAGAAAGGATTTTTTATGAAATCGCCTAGCTCATTATCCCTTATAACACCAAATAGTCCATTACCTTTTCCTAACACCTGGTCTATATGGGCGATAGCATCACCAGTACTCAATTCCTCTAAAAACAGTTCTTTAAAGAGGCTCAGTTGACTTTCTCTTCGATAGTTGCTGCGACAGGATAGTACAATTTTGATTTCGGGATGGTCATAAGCATAACCACCGATCTCTTCTAGCAAGTCTTCATACTTTTGGCCATTCACTTCATCCAGTGCATCAATCACCACAACAATTTCCCTAGTACCAGAATACTGAAAGTCTGGCAAATCCTCTCTTTTCAGACGAGTGTTATTCCTCACTTCAAAGCTGACAGGCAGGAACAAACCACTTTGCTGGAGTTCCCAGCACAATTGCTTTAATTCTGTTGTTTTTCCTGTTTGCGCACTGCTGTAGAGAATAAACTTATTTGCTCCAACAGACTCTATTCCCACCACATAGTCAGCCAATGTATGTCGCTCCTTGGTGCCTAACAAGTAGGACAAATAGTTACTTTCATTATTATCTGATGCGCAATACCTACGAATATAACCCTCTACAGGTTTATGGTCTATCAATCCCCTACGGATAAGGTGTGGTTCTTCCGCCCAACCCAGTTTCATAAGTACTTCAACAAGCTTATCTACTTTATCTCCAACTGCCTTTATTTCTTGAGTTTGTATGTAATTGGTCAATTCTTCATTCTTTCGTATTTCATCTGCCCAGAATTTCAACAGGTCATTAATAGCTGCGATATAATTCTCCTTTTCTGGATAGTCGCATAGTTCTTGCAAATTTCCCGATTTGATAAGTTCGTGCTGGGCAATACCCTTCCTGACGGCACTATCTGCCATCCACTTCTTCAAGGCCTCATTATAACAGCTCTCCACAAGTTCCTTCATTGGCCTTTTACTCTTCTTAAAGAAAACATCCTTCAAGGAGGGCAAAGAGCCTGCTATATAGGAAATCACAAAGCCTACGAATATGTCATCTATTCCCGTCATACCGTAATCCAATATTTATCTGCACATGGCCACAATTTCATTAATCAATGTCTTCACATCATCAAATATCTCTGCGTCTTGCATCTGCTTAGCAATATCGAATTTCTTTATTCCATAATGTCTGCATAATGGTCCTATTACAGATTTGGGATCCAAATCAAAAAAAGGATCAGTAGCAGCATCTGATGCTGTGTCTTTTATATTTGCAGGTATTACCAAGCCAAAAGTCCCGTTTAAATATGTCTCAACTTCTGTTTTCCTCACAGCAAAGCCACCTCCTTTTTTTTCATCTACTGCTCTAGCTATCGCATCTACACAAAAGAGATAGCTTTCTATTTCCATTCTCCGCCAAGTCCTGTAGTACAACTCGCCATTGGGATTGATATTATCGTTCAATCCCTGTAAATGTAATGCTGCATCAACAAGACTCTTCGGACAAGTATCTCGATCTGATAAACTCATGCATTTGATTCCATGTATCTCATCCCTCAGATATAGGAAAAGATGTGTACGTTCTTTATGTTTATTGGCATAGGGCCATACTACAAGATTTGACGGCCATGTTTCAAATTTACTGCACCAATACTTTAGGAAGTTAACATCACTTTCGTTCTCAACAAAAAGCACACGTTTATTCTTCTGTACTGCTTCTAACCGAGGAAAATATTCAGAACCAATTCCTGACAGGACTCTTGTTTTTCCTTGCTCACTACCCAGATATTTATGGTGTTTACCACGTAAATGCAGAATAGAGGAATAGTCAAACATCCTGATAAGTTCACATGAATGAGAAGCTAATAAGACCTGTTTATGAAACTTGTCTGCCAACTCACACAAGTCCTCCATCAAGACACTTTGCAATGTAGAATGCAAATGGGCATCTGGCTCATCCAACAATATAACATCTATTGAAGGAGACAATACAAAAGCATAAACACTCAGCCACTGTAAGAATCCACTGCCTTCCGACATTATATCTCTTTTCTGGTATCCAGGTAGTAGTTTGTAAGTCAAACCTGTCTTTGTAACCTTCGCAAAATTAATATTAACGTAGGTATTGAATGCTTCGTTGAACTTTTCGGGGATAATAATTCCTTTAAAAATACCATATATAACTTCATTCAATTTCTCGAACGGATCATTCTCCAACATCCACTTTACCTGAGACCCTTTCAGTCTTGGTGCACCAGCCCTCAACTCCATTTTCTTAGCAGTACTTGCCTTGTACAACTCCATCAGTTGATTTCTAAGTATTGCGCCTGCATTACCCTGTCCCAGATACTTACTGCGACTGGCTTGTGAATACCATTCTTCCTTTGCTGTCAAACCTGCGAATGAAGGAAGATATGCCACTGTAGGAACTTTATCACCCACTACAAGATTTGAACCTCCATTCTTGATGAACAATTTATCTTGTACCTCATTAAGAGTGATTGTCAGGTAACGTTCAACACCAGCAATATCCCAATAACATGTAATGGATAGTGAATATGGGGCACCTACTTTCAAGTTAGTCCACAAGTGCTTGAATGAAGGAATATTCAAAGGAGTAAAATCTGACAAAGAAACTCCGTAACCATCCCCATGAATGCCAGCCAGCAATGCATCTGAACGTTTTTCATTAACCAACACGTTACAACAATATGACCATGTGGAAAGGGCATACAGGAATGTTGATTTACCTGAGTTATTCCCGCCTACTAGTAATGAAACACCTTCTGGATGCAATTCAACGGTGTCATCGGCAAATGAACGGAAATTCTTTATCTCAACCTTTTTAATCATATTTATGGTTCCTTTGACATTATCTTAATGATTCCCAAATGCGTTTTATCTTCCTCCACGAAGAAGCGATATACTTTTACGAACATATTGTCAGCCATCAGACCTTGCAGCACCTCGTCAAACTTATCCTTGGAAATAAGATTATCCTTAAAATTATAATCTGCCAACGTACCGCAAATCACATCAGCGATTCTATTCTCGTTGTCATAGAACGGAACTGTTTGCGAATCAGGTTTAGCTGTACAGAACTGATATTGTCTGGCACCAATATATTCATACTGCAAAGCATTGAATATAGGTACAGCCAACCCTTCACAGGTCTCATTGGTTTTATCTCTGTCTGGGAACCAACCAAATATCTGAATATCTGGCAATCTTTTCAGAATTGAGGCCGTATAATATGCTGCCAATAAGGTTATCAACAGTACATCAATCTGATCTTTAACCTTCTTCTTTAGGAAAATTTCTCTAAGTTGCTTTTTTATCTTCGTTATGGTCTCCTTATAGTATTCTCGTTGTTGATGGTTGTCTGCATTATCACTCCACCTTATAAAAGCGGTCTTCAGATTGTCTAAAATCTTTTCAACAGTTTTTACCTGTTCCGTCTCATCCGAACCAAACAACAGCTGACGATCATTCAGTATAAATGAAAAACTAAAAACAACCTGCGTCTTGATATAATCCATAAACTCCTCGCTAATACTACGGGTATGTTTGATGTCCACAGGCTGCGTCTCTTTTATCTTCTGTTCTATTTCTTGGTATTTCTCCTCACTGATAAATGGAATAAGAGCGAATGACAGCACATCATTAGGTTTGTTCTTGTCATCCAGACAATAGTCACTATACAGCATCCATTTGGGAGAATATGACGCACGTTTCAGAAATATATCTACCTGTGCAATCATCTCCTCTTTCTTAAACTCTTGTTCCAGCAGCTCAATACATGCGTCAATACAAACCATATATTTTATCAATAAATTTGATGAGCCTCAAGTTTGGCAATATTTCCCTCATTAAATGCCATCTGGAACAACTTTATAGCCGTACCCTTCAACATTTTCTTCAGATAATCACGCTTTTCATGCTCTATTATGCAACCCATATATACCGCCTCAATCTCATACCCATCTTGTGAATAATAGTCATTCAACTCTTTTCGTGAGTACATAATCAGCCTCGTTTCTTTCTCGTATTTCCAGTAATCACCCTTCACACAAAGAGAATCTACAAGGGGTATATTACCATCTACTGGAAAACCCTTATCATAGTTCACTTCTAAGAGTCTCACTATCTTATTATTATCATCGACCAAATTATCAGGCTTTACCCTGTATTGAATGCAGATGCCCCTATGGCTATCAGCATAGTGAGCCCACATCAGTTGGTTGCAATCGGCTATTGTAGGGGTCTTAAATTTCTGCATTACGCTAAATCGCAGCGGGTCAATCAAGCAACTAATTCTAATCTTATCCAGTGTATCGTTAATCAACTGATAGAGCTTTTTATCATCAAAGTCATCTGAATGTTTCAACCTACTTTTAGCCCATACCCTAATCAACGGATCCATCGGGTCATTGAACAGTTTAGGGGCACCGAAAGACAATCTCCCATTCTTGATGTCATTGAAAGCATAGCATTTCTCACCATCCCATTTTTCACCGTTCTTTTCACCAGCAGCAGTCAAACCTGTGAACCGGAACAAAGTACGTTCATCCGTTACTTTAGGAATACTTTGAAACACATCATTGCATAGATTATCCAAATGATATAGTGCTGATGCACCAATATTTTCATCCATGACGTTCTCCAGTGCCATTTCCAGGCCATGGTGTACACATGAATCCAACTCTCTTATCTCTAGAAAATCTTTCAACAATAGTTTTTTAACCCGCTGCTTCATAATTGATTAATATCATAGACTATTATTATCCATTCACCCTTATGCATATACCAAACTTTTCTTCCCTCTACACCATCTTCAACATTAATCAAGCAGTATACACAAATGCTCCCTTTTTATATTCTCTGCTCATATCCCTGTCTTCATCCAGTGAAGGGAGATACCCTTTCTGAACTTTTTTCTTTATCAATTTCTGGTCATCAAAAGAAGCAAGCCATGTATGTCTTATGTTATTTAATATAGCATATCGCTCAATTAAATCCTTAAATTTAGGATGCGAAAAACCATTATAGTACAGCATAACAAGTTCATAAGGAGATAGAGTTGCTCTGACAATAGAGGAATACACATATTTCTTTTCGCTCGCAATAATTAGAGGGTTAGCATCATCTATATATTTGAATATCCTATAAAGATGTCTATAATAATGGTCAAGAAACCACAGTCCCTTAGTCAAATCAAGTCTCATTTTAACCTCATCGTCATTCTTCAATGCATCATTTAACCGATACAAGGCCGTTCCGTTACCTACATAAATCCTTAATGGTAATTCTTCATAGGTGTATCTGAACACATCACGACCTTTTATCAATTTAGTAACACCAGACGTTTGATCTTCAACACTTAGTCCATTCGTGATCTCTTGTTGTACATGAATCATCTCAAAAAGGTTACTCTCAAATCTTTCAATTGCGATATCATGCCTCTGCTGGATATTGGCTTTATATTGCACCCAGAATGCAATAAAAGTTAGACCTGCTGCAGCAATAGCAACAAATGGCCCCATAATACCACCTATTGTATCACCAATCTCGCCTGTTGATGAAAAATCAATCCAGGCATGTTTTGCCAACAGCCATGGCAAACAGCAGATAACAATTACTAGCAAAAGAAACCAACTAAACGATTTCCAAAAGTTTATATCAAATGTCGCTTTCTCTTTCATACTACCATTTTTATATGTCTGTCACTTTTCCAGTCTCTCTTGTTTCTGTATATTGCGACATTATCGCAACCTTCCTTGTAGTCCCTGTGATCAATGGTTTCCCCATTGAGTTTATCTAATACTCTTCATCTCCCCCTCCACAATCTTCATCAGCTTCGGCACCATCCCTTCTATCTTCCTACACTTCACCTTACTATACCTGTCAAAGTCCATATCATCCAGAAGTTCATTCGCCAACTCCTCATCCATGACCCCACCATAGCCAGCAGCCACTACAGCGATAGCGGCAAGTTTACTTGCACCCTTTTCACCTCCTAAATGCGAACCATTCAGCACCATGGGCAGATACTCATAGATAATGTTACAATCATGAAGCATCGCAGGGAAGTCTTCGGTGTCCTGAAGATAAGCATCAAGCATCTCCTCCTGATACTGTCGAAGCAGAAGCAAATACTTCTCCTGCCTAATCTTTCCTTTCAGCGTCCCAGATATCACCCAGATTTAGAATCCCTTGATAATGGATGGCTATAATGCAGGGATTTAAACCCTCAGAACGATGGCAATAGAACAAGCTATCCTCTTCCGATGACCACGATTCATGCAGTTTCTGCTCCATCTGAGCAAACATCTGCTTTCGCACCTCCAACAGTTCTTCTCTACTCTTCGCCATACTTCCACATTTTCTAAACCAACAAGGAGCCACAATTACTACTGAAAAGTTGCTCTACAAAACAATAGTATACTATGACTCCCATATTAATCGTGACATAGAAATGAGCCTAAACATAACTTGATAATATCATATTCTCACCTCACATTAACATTCGGTGTAAACTCTTTCAATTGTTCCTCCAATCCCGCTTGCGACGAATGCAACGACACGTTCAGCCGCTCTGGATTCACTATCTTGACCGCGCTGCTCACATATGCTTTTATATTGCTATTATTAACAATATCACCAAACAATACCGACACATCATCTGTCGGAGAAAGTGTCGACATTTGCTCTATAGCCAACTGGCTTGCTTCTGTACGGGTTTGTATCTGAAAGTCCTGATTAATCATAAACTCAACCTTATTGCTTATTTCCTTGCCCAATATTTCCTGACTAAAGGTCAAAGTATACACATTCAACAGTTTGTCATCCACTTCTCGGTAGTCATAGTTCGATTCCAGCCCCTCTTTACATTCATTAAACAAACGTGTTATTGTAATTGCGCCACCACTACCTTTATTAGGTAATAGCACATTCGGATTAAACTTATCTCCATCGTCCATCACGGTAAACCTAAAGTCATCATACAAAAGCATACAGTGAGTCGCCTTACCATGTATAAAGGCATTCTGCATAATCTCATAAAACACATGATGTAGCAACACACGCATAGACTTCGATGTCACAGCAACAATAACTGGTCTTGTTATAAATGCCTGAAGCCGTTCCTTACTCGTTATTCTACTAATCTTAATTGACAATGATTCCTGTTCGCTGTCATCGTATTCCAACCCACATTGTTTTATGATATCTGTTCGATACTGGAGTTCATCTTCTATATCATCCCACGACCATACACTTACTGTAAATTTGTGAACATTCGATTCATTCAAATCTCTGCAAACGGCTTGTAGTTGTTCATCTCTTGGTGCTGTTGTTGCCATGATGAAAGAAGAAAGAGCATCGTCAAATCCGTCAGCATTATCTGCTTCTTTATAAATTTCCTTGTCTGTCAATTGTGCTCCATAATTGGCATTTTTGCCTTTACATTGCACTCCATGTAGCTGTCCATCGTAAGCCGACTTACCAAACACATCTACTCCATGCTGATTCTGACCGCCTCTTCCATTTTTTTGAGCATGAGAGTCTCCCCACATATCTCTCCACAAGCGCAAGCATAATTCTTCAAAGTCCTGCCAATTCTTTGGCGCAGCTATCTGTATTCTCATCTTCAAATACCTTTCCTTTCTTCAAATAAATCTCTTAATCCTTAATTCAATAGATTCATGGTTACGTCCGACCGCGCTTTCCTCCACATGCAGCCCACATTTTTATTTTTTTACATTCCACTTCTTTTGTGCCTACCCTTACATCAATGCATCTCTACTCCCGCTACTTCTCTGTTCTGCCGCCATCAGCACCTTAAGCAAATATTCATACGAGTATCGCCTTACATGCAGTGTTTGCGCCACCTTCTCCACGGTCATTTCTCTCAGTGCCATTATCACGTCATGATCAGTCTGGAACCATTCTGAGGCTTCCGTTGCATAGTTGAGCAAAAAGTGCCTGTGTACAAAGGTCGCAAAAGTCCGTATATTCTTATTCGACAGCATGTCTATCCTATCCATCAAAACTCCTGCATCAAGCCTATAGAAAATAGCTTTCATTTCATACTTACTACGTCCGTCAGGAGCAGAACTATTATGAATTTCCTCCAGTCCTTCCGCGGTCTCGTTTGTCACATTCATCAAGGCCAGTTCCATCCTGCTATACAGACTCTCCGCCTTTTGCATAAACACCTTCTCAAACCAATCGTTAATGTCCTGTAGTACGGTCAGCGGTTTATCCGCCTGCGTCGAATGCAGCCCCGCAAAATAGTTGCCCCGTATCTTGTACAGTTCATCCTTATCCATTATCGTTGCTATCGCCTCCCTCAAATAGTATTTCACCCTCGCTATCAGAGCTTGCGTAAACCAGAAGAGCCGTTCCTCGTGGTAATAGGCCAAATAGCTCAGAGCCCTTCCCAATACATACTGGTTGGGCATGGCATTGTTAAGTATCATGGTCTCCACCTCTTGGCAGAGCGCTACGAACTCGTCGTTCTCCATCTGATAGTACTGCTCTAACCGTCCCACTGCACTCAATGGAGCTTGGTCCTGTCTGAGTTGCCCCTCTAAGAAGTCTGTAATATGCTCGCCACTTTCCAGATGTTTGCTAATAACGGCGATATAGTTAGAGTTCAGCACATTGATACCGCCAGTCTTTTCCGGAGTGTATTTCTGCTGCAACCCCCTGATAGCAGTGCGCTCTGGTGAGTCCTCTCGTCCATCCCCCCCCCAGCCATAGGTCGTGTTCCAATTTTTCATCAGATCACGATGATCGCCCTTAAACTCACAATACACCGCAATGAAACTACCCAATAGTCCAGGCAATATCACATGGTCTTGTGCTACAAGATCCTCATTCAATAGCTGATACTGCACTTTGAAGTCATATAGGCACTGTCTGAGTATTCTCAAGTTGTCACAACCCGTAGCACTGAAAATTCTAATGATATTATCTCGTTGTGTTTGCAACCAGTCCACTCGCGGCAGGTCTTCACCTAGGAAATAGTCTACAGCTGCATTGATGTCAGCCTGCACTTCAAATTCACGTCCTACGGTCTTCTCCTTAAACTCTTTCAGCACCTCCTTTGCGTCTTCTGTAGCATGCATCTCATCGCCGATTATCACGACATGACAGCCACAGTGTTCCACAAAATAATTGATGTAGCCCAGTAGCTGCTTCATGTCTATCAGGCAACGCTCCAAATCATCGAATATCAGAAAACGTACGCCCTTGATGCTGTCATCATTAGTATCGAAAAGTGAAAGAGAGTCTAACGAGGCACTAAACGAACCGTCGTTATTTCCATCCCCATCCGAATCAAAACTGGTCTTGAATACAATTTTCCCTGCTACCTTCAACACGTTCTTTGCCACCTGCATCCCCTTAGAATACAAGATGGGATGCAAGGCCCGGTCGATAGCTTTCGTTATCTGTTCCGTCCTTGTTAGCCCATAAAGCGACACCTTAATGGGTTGTAGCACGATGTCATTCTCTCCTGCCTCCACCTCTGGCTGTTGGTATTCAACCAGCCAACGGTCAACAAAGAAAGTTTTACCACATCCCCATTTCCCTTTCAGCATCACCGCATAGCGAGGATCTGGATTCTCTATGTATGAGTTAAGAAAATTGCGTATGTTCTCGTTTGCCATAGTTGTTATACTTGTCCCTTGGCCACACTCTCTGCAGCAGCATCCAGTAGGTCTTTGTAATACTCCCATACCGTCTTCCCGTCAGTTTTAACTAAATTCACGACATCAGAAACAGTTGTTCCTATCATTTGCCTGTTAAACAAGCGCGATGCTAATGCATCCAGTTGCTTTTGGGTCGTTGAAGAGATATGAGCCGCTGCATTTCTTATGGTTTTCAAGTCAAAGAGATCATTCTTCGTCGAACTAATAGCAGTATGAATTGGATTGTCTCTTTCCAAATACAACTCTGAAAGTTGGATTATTTTATCTGGGTTCGTCCAGTCAAAATAGGTATTTGTTCCTATCAACAATCTTTGTGCATGTTGTTCGTCTACAGCCCTTACGCAACAAGGTACAACATTACCTTCCAAATCCGGTTCACCAACAAGGAAGGCACAGTAAATATGTTCAAGGAATGACTCCCATGCGACAGAAAACCTCACTACTGCAGACGAAATAACAAACTGACGATAGTCCTGACCATGCACATAGTGCCCCGTGGCATTTACAGTATGCGCTGCAGCAATATAAGACTCTATCTTTTGCACAGATTCCCTGTATTCAAGTAAGCAAGCTGCAGCCGTCATCAGTTATTAGACACAATTAAATTTATCAAGAATTTAGCACGTGCAACTCTCTTGCTTGCATCTGTAGTTGCCCTTCTACTATCTTCCAGAAAGCGGACTTCCTCTCGTGACAAATTATTCATGGCATCTTCTTCCGTCTGGAAAATTTCTCCTACACGTTCCAACGAGTGTGCTATCCTTGCTATCTGTCCTGTATTTGCTATATCAATTGTATAATCTGTTCTCTCCAGTTCCGGAATACCATATTGTATATGATAGAGCGATGTAAATAGAGAGTAGAAAACATGAACTCTCCTAAACTCAGTATCTTTTAGGCCATTATCAAAAATCGTATTAATAAGAGAAATGATTTGCCTAAACCTAGTCTTTAATTCTTCAATGTCAAAATCAAAATTACTTTCATACAAATCATAATAATACTTTATCTTCTTTTTCTCTTTTATACCTTCACACACAGCAATGAGCAAATCTGCTGTCAGACTTACATCATCCATGCGTAAACATTTCTGATCACTCAAGATACCATTAGACGTCCAAAACTGGTTATATTCCTTCGACAGCAAGTCTGCCAAAAGTTTGAATGGACCGAAATGATTTGCATTGATTTTTTCCTGTTCGTTAAGCACTACCGAATATGAATTTAAACGACTGAACACATCTAGGACAGCAGGATCAGGCATATTGGCCAGCAAGTCCGTTGATATTTCATAACCTAATATCTGAGCCTGAATATCATCATCTATCTCACTAAGTTGTGAAAAATAAAGACCGCCGTATTTTTCGTTGTGCTTCTTCGAAATCTTGAAGCCATCACTCATAAACGACAGAATGGTTCTCAATCGCTGCTGACCATCCACAACCTCACGGATAGTTTTCTTTGTCATCACATCTATCTTCTGACGGATAAACACTTTAGGGATTGGCAGTCCCCTTACTATTGTGTCCATTAGAAATGAGCGGGCATTGTCTGTCCAAACACTCCTCCGCTGGAACTTCGGACTTAGTTCCAACATACCATTTCGACTCCACTCCAAGAAATCGTTTATACTATACGTTCTGCTATCGTAATTTTTCATAAACTAATGATTTTAGTGTTTAATCTTTCTTACTAAAACTTATCGTTAGTGTTATTGTATTGATTATTTCACCATTAAGCTCTGGCATTACCAATCCTAACAATACGTTTTCATTATTTCCTCCTCAACTATTACTCACTTCCCAAACCTATTCCCATCCTTCACCACTTTCGGTTAACGATGAAAGCGTCACGGAGCATGGCTATAACCATGGACCTTTAACCTTGAACCATTAACCAGAAGTTGCCCTTTACCGCCCCATTTCTTGCTATACTTCTTTTCTTCCATAACCATTCACCTTTAACCCTGAACCATTAACCCTTATCCCTTCACTCTATCTCCCTCAGTCACCACCTTCTATCCCCTCAATTATCTCATTTTTAAGAACCTCCAACTTAGCAATTTCACTTTCTTTTCCCTCATAGACACCTTTAGTCATGATAAAATTCATGGCAACCTTGTTGAAAAGATTTCGTACATCAATTCCATTACGTCTAAAATTGTCTTTAATCTCCATTGCCGAATATTCATCATAGGTGATAATTGTAATATGCTTATTTTCTAACTTATTGATGGGCAAGGTAGATAAGTCCATGAAATAGCTCTTAAAATATGGGAAATCCATGCCATTAATTGAATGACCGAAGAAGATGACATTGTCTGCACTATCAAGATTTCTCAGTAAAGAGTTATATTGATAGTACGGACTATTCGACTTGATCAGAAATGTAAGTTGTGTAGGAATCAGGGAAAAGTCCTCGACCTCAACACCCAATATAATTTTTTAGAGATCCATGAACGTGATAAACAGGTGGTAAATTAGCAATCTGGAATCGTTCGCATATCTTACTGACGTCTGTATAATTGAATGTATAGATACATTTGAGGGAAGTACTTATACTGATAACTTTCAGAAGTTGCTCAGCTACACTGTTATCTTTGGGAACAAAAGATTCTTGCTGGGTTAGAATGTATTCTTTCAACTTATTGATAAGAATTTGGTAAGATTCATAATACTCTCTACCAGTATAAATATTACTTAGTCTATTAAGAAGTCGTGTAGCCCCGTCCTGTAGTCCGGATTCAAGGTCAAACCAATTATGAGTTATACGATATTTTTCAAGTGAGGTAACCAAATACTTTTCAGGACATGTCATTTTAGCATTCTTCCATCCCTCACTATCCCAGAAATCTGAATACCTTGTATTCATCCCTAGGTCCAAATCAAATCCATTCCCCAAGATAAGCAAGCCGTTGTCCATAAATACTATGTATACTTTTCCAAAGCTTCCGCACTGAAAGTTCTTTCTGTAAAATCACGGTCTTTTGTAGACCATACACATGTTACTTTCCCCATATCGACCTCATTTACGGTCATTATTGTAGGAAAGTCTCTATATTTGTCACTTTTCAAGATAACGATATCACCAATTTTAAATTCCATTTCCTAATTCAGTTATGTTTTTCTCCTCTAGCTAGAACCATTACCCCCTCTCCAAAGAGCCAGCAACTCGACCTCCCCCTCTTCGCATATCTTTCCCTTGACTCAGATGAGTGAGCCAAAGAATAAAATCCGCGAAGTGAATAGTTGTCAAATCACCACCTCTACACAAGGACTATGGCCCGTAGGGATATTGGAATTTCTAACCATTTCTGTTGCAAAGATACGACTAAACGAGTAAAATACAAAATAAATATCAATTTATTTTCGAGTAAAGGTATCTTCGACTATCCATTGTAAACAGCAAAAGGCAGATGTTTTTCACACCTGCCCTTTGCCTCTATTCGATTAATTCGTGAAACATGTACTGTCCCTTCGCCTGTACAGTCCCTTGAACTGTTTGTATTGCCTAGTCGTTTTACCACTCCACTCGCGTGTAATAATATCGGTAAGTGACGCATATTGCTGTCCCTGCTGCACGCCCGCACGATTCCACTCGTCGGTGAGGGCCTTGCGCACCTCGATGCTCTTCACGCGGTTGTTGATCCAGTTCTCGCTGTACCCCTTGCGGCGCCAGTCTTGTATGGCCTGATCAATGGCCAACTCTGGGTCAGCCATCTGGTCCAGACGCTGCTTGGCAACAGAAGCCATCCACTGCTTGAACGGCTCCGCCTTCTTCGACGGGATGCTCTGAATGAGACGGAAGAGCTGCTCGGTGTCAGCCACGTCAGTGAGGCGCATCTTGCCGTCGGGAGCAAGCATCTTCAAAGCGTGACAATTTGTCACGGTTTCATTTCCCTCATCTTTCAGTCGCTGCTTCAGCTTTCTCCAATAAGCCTGAGGGTCTTTACTCTCTGTCAGCACACCGCATACGTCAACAATAGAGAAGTACCACTCCTCCCGTTCGTCGTCCCATGCAGTCCGCACCTTCTTGTCCTCGAATAATTGTATCTTATGCCTTTGCGTCATATAAAAATCAAGCATATACAAATATAACGATTATTCTCCGCAATTATTGTCCTACGAAGCAATCATCCAGCAAAGCTTATTCCCTCATTTACACACATTTTTCAGGCACATAAAAGCGTGTATAGAAGTTCTGTCCCCCTGATTCCAGATTCCATCATTCATCACATTGTCCATTAATATTGCTGCTTATTCAGCACCGCCTCATAGCGTAGCCCCTGTATGGCATTATGTATAGAAAACTTTTCTTTCTCTATTACACGCCTCATCGCTGCAGGATTCTTCTCTTGGAACAATGCTTGTGTCTGCTCTTTTAGAGTTTCCTCATCCGTTCCTATTTTTCCTGCCTTTATCTTTGCGTTAAGACTCTGTGTAACATCATTCACAGTCTGCTCACTGATTTGCTTGTTTATGCCCGCCATAACATCAATAAAAGCCTGTGCCGTTTTATCAGTGTGCTTCACCAGATAGATGCACTCATCATAGTCAGCTTTCTTCACATAAATCTGGTCATTTGAAGCGCCACTGCTTTCACAACTGATCTTTACCGAGAACACTTCAGAACCAAGCCCCCAGTCAACATTACTGGCACTATTATCACTCACATTATCAAACTTTGCATCTTTATAATAAATGTTCAGGATATACAGAGCCCCCAATGCATTTATCAGGTTAAAGACATTCCCTTTTTTCAAATTATGAATACGGTCATGCTTCACCGCATGATATGCACGTTGCCATTTTGAGGCACTCTTTCTTCTTTTAAACGTATTGTGCAGTGGCGTAAGTGTTGTATTAGCCGGGTCGCTGAAATAGAAATAGGGAGTATTTATATATATTGTCTTCTTGCTCAGCAACCATTTACTTTCCAATAGCCCCATACAATCAGTATCGAAATACAAATCCCTATCCACTGGTTTTACACCCCCGTTAGCATAGTATAGTTCTTTGGCAAGAGATTCAAATTCTATTGCTGTCCTGACGAGCAAGTCACTAATTCGAGGTGAGTAAATCATTAACTGATCATCGCTGAATTGGATATACTCGCTGAGTGCCAGGACCTCCTTTTCCAACCTCTTGTATGCATTCCAGAAAAACTGATTCATATCCGTCCTAACTTTCACGAAAATTACTCTTCATCTGCTTATATTCATCATCATCGTTCACCACATTAGCGAAGCGAATGTATGCTACTTGATGGAACTAAATCATCCTACATCTCATATATCTCCAGCCGGTCCTCCAGAACCACCAGCAACAGTTTCTCTCCATCCGTCTGAAACCAGCGCCAGCGGGTTACGGGCGTATTCACCTTTACCAACTGTTCACCATGCCGTCCTATCAGCTGGAGGCCGTTTTCATATTCAACGATAATTCCCTCTGATACCGATTCCACCGCAATAAGCCTACGCTTCGTACCTTCCATCTTAACGATGGGCTTCTGTCGTATAGCTCGCTGGTTTCTATATATTGGATAAACCTCTACACCTTTCTTCGTGATACGAGACAGGCTACTGAAATTTTCGGTCCCGGCAATAGCCTCCCACTTGTCGCGCACAATTGAGTCGAAGTCATACTCTTGGATAAAGGTACGTACTGATTTACCTTGAATATTCTTTGATAGCCTGAACTCATGATAGTACTTGTTCAGATCTTCATCAGTCGAATAAATGCTTCCACCCTTTACATACCGTGAACGAATCGCTTTCTTTGCGCTCACTCTGTAAATACCATGTCTCTGGTTTAACCCTCGCGTTTCCACATCCTTCGAAAGATTGATTTCAAACAGACCTTCTTCTCCTGTCGATACGGCCAACTGCAACCCATTATAGTTAGCAGTCAACGATAAAGGTGTGCAGTCCCAAACTTTTCTTGGTCTGCTACTCGTAAAATAAGGTGATTGCCTGTAAGATTCCGTCACGGCACTTCCCCTATACAGTCCCGTTTCCACGGCCGTATATAGATAATTCCCAATAAATGCGGTATCTGTCGGGAACAACCCACCAACTACCTCCACTGGCAGTCCCTTTCTGAAGCGAGCAAATGCCCGGATATCTCCATGCATGGTAGCGGCTCGCGGCACTAAGTTCATTGTGTCCTTAACGGCCTTCCAATCATAGAGGCTTAGCACGCCGTCCATATCCCATATATAGAGATACCCCTTATGAAGTTGAACGTCAAAGAAATCTCCCTTTATATCATATTTTCTCATATCGTGCTCAATTGGCCTTTCTTCACCTTGTTAATTACTGCCTTTGTGATATATTTCGCATCACGCCATTTCTTCAGTACATGATCCAAGGGCCTGTCCTGCTTGTTTTTCAAATCCGCAGGATAACCATGCCATAAGTTGGGATTACCCTCCTCAAACACGCAAACCTTCACCTTTGTTTCTCCATCCTTAAGCGTGCCCAATTCATTCAGCTCTTCATCTTCCAAGTACAATCCCCATCCTCTTCCATTTGGAGACAACAGCCGCATGAACTTTTTCTTCTTATGCCTGAATTGCTCTACTTTCACCCATTCATTCGAAAGACTATTCTTGAACAGCTCAAACTCCTTGTCTTGCGTTATCGCAGCATCCCACTGGCTCTTTGTTCCCGTACCATCCCTATGCTTCACGTAAGGCGAATACGTGCAACTGTACACCTCCGTCTGGCTGGGGTCAGTCTTCTTGATGATGTCTATGCTGTGGTTATATTGGTTTTGAACTATTGGATTAGCCATAATCTTTCATTCGTAGTTTCAACTGTATCAATCTTCTCTTCACCCTAAATTCCGCAGCACTTTAGTTTAACTATTTTTATAAGTTCCTGAGCAACAAAAAGTTCTTCGATGCGCGAAGCGGCAAAGCCGAGCGGCTCAGGATTTTGCCATGTCAGATTTTTCACTTACCTTAGTGCTGCAAATCAAGACAAGCAAAATCATCAATGACATGGCAAAGGTACAACAAAAATCTGAGAAAATCACCGCTTTTGGTGGAATATTTTTCGTTTTGGACAAATTCGACTCTATTCTGTCCTCTGTGATAGACTCACACTTAAAGTCGTTCATGAACCAGAACACAGTATTCCTGCTTATTACAGCCATGGCAGCAAATTTCTACCGGTACATCGTGGCTTTGCCCCTGATGGCCGTCCTCTTTGGAATCAAGGCCACAGACAGGGTCAAGAGTTTCATGTTCAGATTCATCGCTGTGCCTGCCAAGTGGGTCAAGACGGCAAGACAGTATAAACTCAACATCTACTCCAACAAACCATACAACCTAATTTGGGAGCACGGATAGATTAACACTCTTCGTTGATGCTTAGGTCAAAGCCTCTCGACCTTACGGGGTAAGGGGAAGGTGTCTGCATACAAGTCATGTCAAGCGTTTCTAAGCCTAGAGTCAGACACAATCGTCACAAGCAAGGGCTAAATCTGACACTCGAAAAATTATCTGCGGATTTTAGGCATTCCTAAAAACCGACAAGCGGCCATATCACTATTGGAAGTTCTTGCTTGTTGCAAGCGAGCAAAGCTCGAATTCTCTCCACCAACAGTTCAATGACCGACTTGTCTGTATCTTGCTACTTGCTAAATTCGTTCGATTACCATCATTTGTGGCCATAGAACTCTTTATACCACTCCGCAAACTTCCTCAGCCCTTCTCTCAATGTAATCTTTGGTGTAAACCCAAAGTCACGTTCAAGGGCTGTGGCATCTGCGTAGGTGGTGGGTACATCGCCGGGCTGCATCGGCACGAGTTCCTTGTGAGCCTCGAAGTCGAAATCTGCGGGAAGGACACCGGCACGCACCAGCTCCTCTTGCAGGATATTCACGAAATCCAGCAGGTTCTCGGGCTGGCCGCCACCGATGTTATATACTGCATAGGGAGGGATGGGCAGGCCATCTTCACCCTTCTTACGCTCTGGAGCACCTTGCATCACACGATACACACCTTCTACGATGTCATCAACGTAGGTGAAGTCACGGCGGCAGTTGCCGTAGTTGAAGATCTGGATGGTCTCGCCCTTCAACAGTTTGTTGGTAAAACCAAAGTATGCCATATCAGGACGACCAGCAGGGCCATATACCGTGAAGAAGCGCAATCCTGTTGTGGGGATGTCATACAACTTTGAATAGCAGTGGGCAAACAGCTCATTGCTCTTCTTGGTTGCAGCATACAATGATACAGGATTATCCACACGGTCATCTGTACTGAATGGTACTTTCTTGTTACCACCATACACAGAACTTGAAGAAGCATATACCAAATGCTCTACAGGGTAATGTCTGCACGCCTCCAGTATATTATAGAAGCCTATCATGTTGCTCTGTATATAGGCATCAGGATTGGTGATACTATAACGTACACCTGCCTGTGCAGCCAGATTGACCACCACGTCAAAGTGGTACTTCTCGAATAGTCCATCAATCAGAGCCTTGTCAGCCAAGTCACCCTTAACAAACTCATATTCAATTCCCGCAGGTTTCGCCTTCTCAATCACACTGAGGCGATAATCCTTCAATGTCGGATCATAATAATCATTCAGATTATCCAAGCCGACAATAGTACCCTCGCTCAGTTCCTTAAATAAGCGTAGTACCAAGTTCGAGCCAATAAATCCGGCACTTCCCGTAACTAATATTGTCTTCATCCTTCAATTCTTCAATCCTTCAATTCTTTATTAATCTCTCTTGAAAATATCTCTCGTATACACCTTCTCCTGCACATCATCCAGAGCCTCGTCGTAACGATTAGCAATAATGGCATCACTCTGCTTCTTAAACTCTTCCAAGTTATTCACAACACGAGACCCAAAGAACGTTTCTCCATCCTTTAGCGTAGGCTCGTAGATGATGATATTGGCACCCTTGGCCTTCACACGTTTCATAATGCCCTGGATAGCACTCTGACGAAAATTATCTGAATTAGATTTCATCGTCAGACGGAAAACACCGATGGTCACATCCTTCTCTGCGCTCTCACTCCAGTCACTATTAGCAGTATAGTAACCCGCCTTGCGCAGCACTTCATCAGCAATGAAATCCTTACGCGTACGGTTACTCTCCACGATAGCCGTCATCATGTTCTGAGGCACATCCGCATAGTTGGCCAACAACTGCTTGGTGTCCTTAGGCAGACAGTAACCACCATAACCAAACGAAGGATTATTATAGTGTGTACCGATACGAGGATCCAGGCCTACACCCGAGATAATAGCCTGCGAATCGAGTCCTTTCACTTCAGCATAAGTATCCAACTCATTAAAGTAAGATACTCGCAGAGCCAAATATGTATTAGCAAACAATTTCACGGCTTCTGCTTCGGTCATGCCCATAAACAGTGTATCGATATTCTCCTTGATAGCTCCTTCCTGCAGCAATCCTGCAAAGGTCTTGGCCTTTTCTTCTGCCTCAGGATTACCGATAGCTGTAATAGCAGCATTCTCCTCATCCCATTTTCTGTTCCTGTCAGCAGGCAGTATCTTAGGATAGCCCACGATGATACGAGAGGGATACAGGTTGTCATACAGCGCCTTGCTCTCCCTCAAAAACTCTGGCGAGAACAGCAAGTTAAACTTCTTTCCCTTCAACGCTGGATCAGTCAAGAACTTCAGCGCATACTTCACATACAGCGAACGGCAATACCCGACAGGGATAGTACTCTTAATCACCATCACTGCATCGGGATTCACGCTCAGCACGAGGTCAATCACATCCTCAATATGGTGCGTATCAAAGAAATTCTTCTGCGGATCATAGTTCGTCGGAGCCGCAATCACCACGAAGTCCGCATCCTTGTAAGCAGCCTCACCATCCAGTGTTGCCGTCAAGTCAAGCTCCTTCTCCGCCAAATACTTCTCAATATACTCATCCTGAATAGGCGAGATCTTTTTGTTGATTTTCTCCACCTTCTCCGGTATCACGTCAACAGCTGTTACGTGATTATGCTGAGCAAGCAGTGTTGCTATACTCATGCCAACATAACCTGTTCCTGCAACTGCAATTTTCATTTTATAATAAGTTTTTATTCGTTAGATTCGTGAAATTCTTGTTCTTTACTTACCATATTTCTCAACCGCCTCGTAATAAGTATCGAGGCTGCCAATATCAAAACGCCCGGCACTCATTGGCCAAGCATGCATAGTGGTATGCTCCACCATATAGTGAGCAAGGTTGCCCGGAGCATCCTTGCCACAACCATTCTCTACTGAGTGGCGAACCAAGTCCAAATCCTTCTTCAGATAGATATAGAACGGTGGCACAGCCCAATGGCTCTTAGGCACCTGAGGTTTCTCCTCCATGCCCAATACCTTGTTATTCTCATCCAGTTCTACCACACCAGTACGCTGCAGCTTCTCTATCGAAGGCTGCTCATGGCACATGATACAACTCGTCTGCTTCTCCTTGGCGAAGTCCACAAACTCTTGAAATGAGAAAAACAACAGGTTATCCGCTGCCACGACCAACAAGTCATCAAGACCCTCTAAATCTCCCTGTTTAGGGAGACTTTCAAGTACTAGCAACAAATCACGGACAGCACCTAAGCGATTGTCATTTGCGGTACTACCATCATCAATAATGGTTATAGGCTTTAAATAATGCTGCTCTGCAGCCCATTGCTCGAAAATTGGAGCAAATTTATGATTTGTTACGATTACATGCTCGGTGATGTCATCAATGTTATCGATGTCATCAAGCATTCTGCCTAATATTGTGTTATTGCCTATTTTAAGCAATGGTTTGGGGAAGTTTTTTGTAAGTTCCCCAAGTCTGGTTGCGTAACCAGCAGCCAAAACAACGTTTATCATAAGACCTTTCTCAACTCGTTTATTACGTTATCAGTATCACAAAGAACTTGCTCGTTGGTAAAGCGTATTACTTTGTAGCCTTGTTGTACAAGCCAGTCTGTACGTACAGCATCGTCTGTCTGTTGTTTCTC
Source organism: Prevotella sp. (assembly GCA_015060535.1). GTDB lineage: Bacteria > Bacteroidota > Bacteroidia > Bacteroidales > Bacteroidaceae > Prevotella. Next base: position 159,044 of record SUYH01000001.1, on the reverse strand, counting down.
TGTGAAGTGATAACCTCCATCTATCTCTACAATAACCTTACTCTTTCTGAATAAGAAATCAACTATATAATCTCCAATAATATGTTGTCTAAGACACCTCTGCCCTAATGAGCCGCCTTTTACCAATGACCAGAATATACTTTCTGCCTCAGTCATGTTCTTACGATTGCCTCTGGCATTTTCCTTCAGCAACTCGTATTCCATTGGGTCAGCGGTCATCCAAGCAGACCCTCTAAATCTCCCTGTCAAGGGAGACTTCTTTCCAGACCCTCCTCGTTCCTCCCTGCTTAGGGAGGATGACTTTCCTTCAGTTGTATTATTCATTGCTTCATTCATTTTAACCCCCTAAACAGGGGGTCGGGGGTCTTTCTCTCCCCTAAACAGGGGAGTTGGAGGGGTCTACAAATCTCGCTCCATCATCTGGTTTCACCCAAAACACCTGAAAAGTTTTCTCGTATTCCGGAAATTGTTCAAGGTATCGCTTGGTCAATTCGGCCTGTATGGCATCCTTGTATTCTGGATCCACAAGGGCAATGCAGGCTCCCTTAAAGCCTGCTCCGCTAAACCTACCACCATACACGCCTGGCAACTGACGCATAATCTCATAGATTGCTATGAGTTCAGGCGAGCCACACTCGTAGTTATGAATGCTGCTCTCACACGAGTCAAACGACAACTTACCGAACAGCTTCATATTGCCCGTTTCCCATGCTGTCACTCCCTGACGCACACGACGGTACTCGCTATAGAAATGCTCTGCGCGACGAGCAAACCTCGCTGGCATCGCTATACGCGTCTTATCAAACGTAGTCTTGGGAATATCGCGAAGGAATGTCTTATCAAACGTCTTCAACGGCTGATCAGTATATGCCAGCATATTCCATGCTGCCGTCTTGCACTCATACACACGAAGGTTATAGTCCGAGTTCACTAACGAACGAGTAAGTCCAGAAAAGAAGATGCCAATCTCAAACTCCGGCATATCCGTATTCCGTTTGATGATACGCCAGTCGTTCGAATCACAATCTAAAAACAAAAGACCGTCCTTCTTCCCCAATGCAATACAAGCCTGGTCAAGCAGACCATTATTCAGTCCGATATACTCACGCTCAGCCTCCGACGCAATCTTCACCACCTCAAACGGCTGTAGAATCATATCGTTTGCTTTAGCAAAAGCCATCACGTATGCAATCAGAACGGCAGCACTGGATGATAATCCACCAACAGGAAGACTGCCTTGAATGACTCCTTCAATGCCATACTTCAGTTCAAACCTTTTGCGAAGAGCATACTTTGCACCACGAGCATAATCACCCCAATGGTGCTCACGAACTTGAGATGGCTTATCGATGTCAAAGTCCACCACCCCTTCAAACGTCCTCGACTCTAAATGAACATGCGGGTCACATCTTCCATCTTCCATCTGACCTCTTACATCGAAGTAAAGGTCAACTCCTTTGTCAATTGCAAACCCCGTCACCAACCCATGCTGATGATCCACATGCGCCCCTAACGGGCATACCCGATACGGGCTAAAAATATGATATTGGTATTCTTTCATACTTACTCTATTCTTACATCAGACATCATCCATCCTCCTTCTTACATCGCTTGCTCCCCCATTGAGGTACAAACAAGTAACTACAGAATTGCCAGATGGCTATCAAAAGGCTCTTCATCCGTTGATGTTTTCCTTGATGGTGTCAACGATGTATTTTACATCATCATCACTAACATATGGGCCTGCAGGCAGACACATTCCGACTTTAAACAGGGCTTCAGATACTCCGTTGATATAAGCAATACTGGATTCTGAGGTTTGACAGATGAAACTTTCATTTTTCAATTTTTCAATTTTTACATTGCCCCGGCAATATACAGGCTGCTTATGCATTGGTTTCCATACAGGACGTGCTTCTATCTGGGCTTTGTCGAGTGCTACTCGCATAGCCTCTACATTAGCATTAGGCTCACAATCGGTATGAGCTGATTCTGCTTTATGGATGACACCTGCTGCACCACCTACAGCACCAGTCACGATGGTCTTATAAGCATCTTCCTGGCCCTTCACCTTCACATTCTCATCAATGGTGATAGTACACAGCCAGTAGTTACTGTCATAGACAGGAACTTCTCTTCCATCAGCCATCTTACATCTTACATCGGGCTGTTTATGAACAGTAACGCCCTTTACATCCGCTAACAACTGTTCATACAGCCCTTGCACATGCTTGTGATGAGCAAGGTGGTCATTCACCACAGTCATCTGGCCACGACCGATACCTGCACAGATATTACTCATACGATAGTTGTAACCTATCTTCTCGTGCTGATAGTACGGATAGCTCTCGCGATACTGAGTGGCATACATCATGATCTCGCGCCACTCATCATCGTTGGCAGTTATCAGTGCACCACCACCAGAGGTAGTAATCATCTTGTTACCATTGAACGACAGCACGCCATACTTACCGAATGTGCCAAGCGTCTGTCCCTTGTAGCGAGAACCAAAGCCCTCTGCAGCATCCTCCACTACAGGGATTCCATATTTGTTGGCTATCTCCATGATGCGGTCAGCCTTATATGGCATACCGTAGAGAGCCACTGGAACAATAGCTGCAGGATACTTTCCTGTCTTCTCTTTACGATCAATAATGGCTTTCTCCAAAAGTTCTGGGTCAATGTTCCAAGTATCAAGCTCTGAGTCAACCAAAACAGGTGTTGCCCCCAGATAAGTCACAGGATGCGTAGAAGCACAGAACGTAAAGCTCTGCACAATCACCTCATCACCTGGCTTCACACCACAATTCAGCAATCCCAGATGCACCGCCGCCGTACCAGCCGATAAAGCGACAACGCGTTTTTCCAACCGTGAACCCTGAACCGTGAACCCTGAACCGGAGTTTACAAACTCCTCCAAGTCCTTCTCGAATCCATTCACATTTGGCCCCAAGGGCACAACCCAATTAGTGTCAAAGGCTTCCTTTACATACTTTTGTTCCATTCCGTCCTCGCTCATATGAGCCAGACAGAGGTAAATTCTTTTTCTTTCAGACATATTACATTCTTAAATTAGTTCTCCATTATATTCCATTTTCTTACCAAGTACAGTACATAATATCATTTGTATATCCTTCACAAACGAATAATGCCTGTAGTAATAGCAGTTCAGCCGTACCTTATCCGGATAAATCACATTGTCGTTATACCATACCGCCACTTCCTGATCACTCATAGAGCTAAGATCAAGGTTAACGTTAAGGTCCGAAACGAGTTTTCTCGCATTCGCGAGATACTCGTCTTCGAGTCTGTACTTCAAAGTTGCCGGACCAGTAATCCCCGGTCTCAACTTCAGCACGACACGGTCGTTACCTTTAAGTGTATCAGCATACCCAGGTACATCAGGGCGAGGACCTACGAAACTCATATTTCCAATCAGCACATCCCACAGCCCAGGCAGCTCATCCAACTTCCAGTGACGAAGCTTTGCTCCAAGGGGCGTGATGCGACTATCCCCTGCTACAGAAACAGTGCTGCCATTGTGCTTCACCGTCATCGTGCGGAACTTATGGCAGTCAAACAACTTGCCATCCTTACCGACTCTCTTTTGCACGAAGAACGCAGGTCCTCCTGGCATCTTCACCTTCACCAGTATGGCCACAATCAGCAATACAGGCCATAGAAACAATAATCCTATAAATGAGACCAAACGGTCGAATATATATTTTAGTATCATAACAAGATCTCTTATCTTTTAACCGAAAGTACCCCTTCAACTTCATGCGGCACGAATGGTCCTTCTTTACACTCAAAGAAGACACTCCCAGACTCCAAGCATTCCACATTATGCCATACATTCTTGGGAATATCCACACCATAGAGTCCTTCTTCAGGGCAGAGAACTACACTCTCTATCACTGTACCATCATCATTGTAGGTATTCACTCTAACTCTACCACGAAGTAGCACAAACGACTCATCTTTCGTCGGATGGCGATGTATCTCAACCTTAGTTCCAGGCTCCACACCATTGAGGAACCGATGGCACTTATCCTCCAACGACTGATGGAAGTTATAGTTCATCCTGAGCCTTTCAGACTCTTTCGCCAAAGCAGAAACCTTATCTAATAATGTAGTATCAATGATCTTCATTACTTTGTAGTCGTTAAGGTTGTATTTTAACCCTAAACCCTTAACCATGAACCATGAACCGGCGAATATCATTCGCCCCTTATCGCACTTCTCACCCCATTGAACATTATCCTCGGGAAGAACCGTAGCGAATCCAACGGGAATATCCTTGCATGATTTATCAAGTCACTAATGCGTCTGAACATCGAGAAGGCTTTTCTCACCACATATTGCCTTGACAACCATGAATCATGCTCCATTAACCATGAACCACGCTTGTGCCCCATATTACCAGACTTCAGTATAAACTCCATTATCCGATCTGCCTTCTTCCTCCATCTTACATTTTCCTTCTTACTTCTTACATCGAGGAGCGGCATAGAACCCTTCGGGAATCCAAGGTATTCTATTGCCAAAGCTCCGAACGCTTTCCATTCGCTCATCAGTCCAGCTCTCTTAATCCGTTGCTCCAACAATCCGTAATTCAGTGAATCCCTATAGGTATATAGCAACCTGCACCAGTCACAAACCTGCCTTAGACCAACACCTTCTTTATAGAAATGCTGCAGAATATGAGTAAACACATAGAAAACATCATTCTCTGCTTTCAGTAAGAATATCTGCGTTTGCCCGTTCATCCACGAACGAACTTGACCTCCATAGAAAGTATCCTCTTGTAACTTATCCAGTTCTCTCTCCACTCTGGATGACAATCCGCTATATAGATGCCCGTGCAACTCAACAACCCACCCATCCGCTCGACCTTTGTCGCTTGTTCCGGAGGTCTCAAGAATGGTCAAACCCAAGTGCTTTTCTCTTACATACTCCTCTTCTACCGATGAAGCCAAAGGCAGCAAATAGGACTTTGCTCTCTGGAAATTTTCATCACTCAGAAAGAGATCAATATCCCCCGAGCATCTCCACAAAGGATTTTCGTAACACTGTGCAACTCCCTGTCCTTTAACAAGTAATGCATAGACATTCTCTTTCCGAAGTTTATCAATAAGGCCGGCAATATAGGCATTCATTGCCTTATTCCGCTGCTCCAGTTGTATTGTCTGGCCAGCAAATTGCAATGCCCATACCTGAGGGACCTTCACATCAACTACATGATCTATCCCTGCTGCCACCATGCCAATCACAGACTGCTCCTCAGCAAGACGGTACACTTCAGCAAAGTCGATGTTCTCATAGTTTGAGAGCCGGACTTCTTTTTCCCACAGCCCGGCCCTCAACAGTTCAAAAAATGCCTTAGTATTTGTGTTCGTATTCACTTGATACTTGAAACCTGAATCTAAAACTACTCCTTCGGATGCAGCGGCTTTGCCGGTACTCCGGCGACAATCTCCCCCGGTGCCACAGAACGATTTACCAAACTTGCTGCACCAACAATGGCCCCAGCCCCAATAGTCACGTCCTTCGGAGCAATGATGTTTGCCCGCATGCCAATATATGCACCGTCTTCAATCACAATCTTGTTATGCCCTTGCTTCCTTCCATGGCAGGCGAAATACACGCCATAGCTGATGGTTACGTTCTTGCCTATCTCAATCTTGTCGTAACACTGGTCATCGAGATAACAGTGCATCCCTATAAAAGTGCCCCCCCCCCAATTTTGTATCCACACAGGCGATAGCACGCCACTCGAAGGTTAGTGAAGGGTATTTTAGGCACCACCACGGCCGAGAACCACTTGCGTATCGGTTTCTTGATGCCCGTCCACAACGAAATCTTATACCGTGCCGGAATCCTGTCCTCGCTCACGCCCGGATGGCGCCACTTATAACACATCAATATCAGCCCCATATCATTTTATGTTTTTTCCTTAAAACTCACTGAACAATGCCCGTAGCATTTCTCAGTTGTATCTTTCCACCTTTCACGGTCAGGTTACTCTTCAGTTGAACGTACTGACGGCTGCTGCCGAGCAACGATTTAGTCTGCGGATTATTCACCGTCACATTCTTTATCTGGCAGTCCACTGGTGTTCTCGTACCTATCTCTATATTGCTCAACATCATTTGCTTTACGGGTTTCCCCCCACTGGAGTTGATGGTCAGTCCGTCAATAGTGATATTTGACAGACCCACATGCGTCGCCCCTTCTACTTTCTTCTTTCCATAGAATACGAAGAAGTCCCCTGTTCCTCCCGTCATATTCACAACCATGTTTTTAATCCTCACATTGGGAAGATATTTCTCTGTCAATTCATAACGTGGATTGATGGCGTCTTTAACGTTCCCTATCCCTATCAAAAAATTTTTCCTGGGTGTCGCATTGAACACACAATCATTAAATACCACCTCGTGCTCCACATAAGCATTATACGACCCTCCATTCAACACCGGTGTAAAATCCGTGAATATGCACTTGTCATATTGTATTGTCCCATACACCGAAGCATACTGGTTATATAGTCCCACAAAGTTCACGTTCTTACAATAGATATCCTTACCATAACAGTGAATGTCGAAACGGTTAATGTCGCAATCTTCAAGATGCACCAGTTGTACATTGTTGTTCCCGAAAACGCCCCAGTTCGCTCTGGCATACAGGTTACGCGCATTGAAGTCGTAAACGTTCTCCAGTGATATACCATAACCGTATTTCTTCCCATACTCGCCATCACTGCCCCGCGAGTAAGTGCCGTTAATAGTCACATCCACTAATGATATTTTGGCGCTATTCTCTATTCTAATAGCCCTGTCACCATACATTCCGGGACTGTCGGGCGTGTTAATCGTTATATTCGACAACTCCACATCATAATGATTGGAAATCCTCACAAGATAAGTCTTAAACGTTGAGCCTGCACTCCTGTTGAACGTAATGTTTCTGAAGACAATCTTCTTTGCACCCGTCACATCGCAATACTGCCCTGCGGGTTTAGTCGTTGACGTACAATAGCTCTTCACTGGCCCGTTGCCGCTCTTTCCGTTTTTCAGCAGCATCACCTCCTTCCTAGTAGCTCCGTAATCGTGTCCAGCCCGCTGCTTCACCCAGGGTGTCTGGTCGTTGATGATTAGCAGTTTTTCGCCCGATTTCAAGACATCATATTTTGTAAAATCTCCATTGTCGATGTCAACACCTCGTACATCAACAGGCTTCAATTCTGCAGAGATAGCAAACAGATACATGTTCTTTTGCTTGTTTTCCACCAGGAAGGTCACGCCAGCGAAGTCACTATAATGGGTAATGGGTAAAGACTTAGCATTTTTCGGTATCGCCAACTGTATTTTCTTTATACCCGCATAACTCACGCCTACCCCTAAACGCTCAGCCTCTTGATGAGTCCGTTGCAACACATCATATCGCTCCTCTCCAGTCTTCGCTGCCTTCAATCCATAAGCAAGTGGCGAAATAACTCTATTACCACCATGAGCGTACTTTGAAGAAGCGCAAGCCGTCGGGATTAGCGTAATTGCAATAACAACCAACAACCGGGGCAGAAAGGTCCTCATAAAGTTCTTTCTTTCCATTCAATCTTTTCATCTGCTTCTCGAACATTCACGAACTCAAACTCATCCAGAAACAGCTTGAATTTATCAAAAGCCTTATCAATGCCATAGTAAGTTTTAAACCGCCTCATTAATGGCAAGTCCTTGGAGACATTGGGCTGTCCCTTGTCAAAATCCTGCGTATGGAAATAACACATATTATAGTCCATCTGCTTCGCCCACTTGGTGATAAACCGCAGAGGGAAAAAGCGGAAATACCCGCCACCGCTAAACACAAAGTGCTGACCCATCAGCAGCTTGGTGCTGACCGGGAACTCTTTGATTGTTGAACCATTGGGTAGCTTGATGATAGAAGGTGCCGCCTTTCCATAATTAGGAAAACCTCCAAAAGAATGTGATGCTGGGAAGATAGAACTGTCGTATTTAAATCCCATTTCTACCAGTTTCTCCAGCACCCAAATATTACCGCCTCCTATCGTCCAAGCTGGAGCCCGATAAGCGTCAACTGGCTCTCCAACAACCGACTCCAAGGCTTCTTTTGCTCTACGTGTGTCCGCCACAAACTGTTTTTCATTAAAATCAGTCAGCAGTTGATGCTGATAGGAATGACAACCAATATGATGCCCTGCATCGTGAATTTTTTTGATGATAGACGGATGATGGTCAGCAATCCAGCCCAAACAAAAACATGTCGATTTTAAGGATCGCTTGTCTAATTCTTCCAAAATCATGTCAACGCCTTCATACAAGCGACATTCATATTTGTCCCAGTTCAGATCGGTATAGACACAGTTGCAATACCAATCTTCGATATCAAATGTCAGTATATTCATTCTTCTATTTCTCTTTTGGGGATTTCTTTTACAACTCTTGCAGGTCTGCCTGTAGCTATGGTCCAAGCCGGTATATCTCTTGTGACGATGGAGCCTGCCCCAATGATGGCGCCATCTCCAATTGTCACACCCGGCATTATGATGGTTTCCATTCCCACCATAACACCTTTACCAATATGTATTTCTCCAGTTCTATAACCCAAGTCTGCCGCATTGTCACCTACGCAATAGCCTGTCAAATCTCGTTGATGACACAACAATCTGCAGCCACTTGTTATGTGAGCATAATCATCAATATAGATCATGTGAGCATAGCTTGTATCCATCCTCACATAATCTCCAAAGAAGGTATTCTTCCCAACATGGCAGCCCATCTTTCTTATTAGGATAGGGCGCAATTTTCGTGGTGCAAACGGCTCCAGATAAAACCTGTCAAGCATCTTCTCCAAGTGTTTAAGATGAATGTTCTTGAAGAACTGCTTGATAACCCTCCACAAACTCACATCTCCATATTCCTCTTCGGAATAGTTGAAACCTAATGCACGCAACAGTTTGTATGTTGTGCTCAGCTTTTTCTTTTCCATTTATGCAGTTATTTTTCCTTTATACTCTTTTACCCATTTTACGGCATTAGAAGGAGATGTAAAGAAACACAAGAAGGCCTCCCAAGCAGCATGGAAATACTTGTGCATCTTATAGTACACAAAGAATAACACTCCATGATGACGACAAAGAACTTGACGCTTTTCTTTACCACTCAAAAGATAGAAATATTTCTTCTTGTTTTTAATTAGCATTTTCTGCCCTGCCAGCTTCTTCGGACCAGTCGAGACCTGTTCCCCTTCATGCTGGAAGTTTTTAATAAGAGTTACCGGTAGGTATCCAAACCGAGGTTTAGCATCTAATGCTTTCTGCATCAATATGTATTCCTGACAGGATGGAACAATATCAAAGCCACCAATTTTTCTAATGAAGTCCGTACGGAACATAAATGAGTTAGTGCCTGAGATATGATACATCAAGTGGCTCCGTATCAGCTCATCATTAGACATGCCATCCCAAAGTCTTTGGTGGCGCACAGAAACGGGTTCGCCTGTCTCATATTTAAACGTGGCTCCGTCCATCACACAGACCTCCCAATCATGCTCTTTCATTGCCTCTACCTGCACTTTTAGCCTGTCTGGGAGATACATGTCATCATCATCCAAAAAAGCAATATACTCTCCTTTGGCCATTTCTATAGCCCTGTTGCGGGAACCAGCACCACCAAGATTACTCTCGTTCTGGATGTACATAACCCTTGGATCTTTTATACCATCCATCACCTCTTCGGTGAGTTTCCGCTCTTCAGACCCCATTGGGTTGTCATCTACAACAATCAGCTCAAATTCTCTATAAGTTTGCGCCAAAACGGAATCTACTGCATTTTTTAAATACTGATGACGTTTATACGTTGGTGTTATTACTGTTATCATAATCGTAATTTTCTATTTGCATTATCTTAGATTTAGCTTCTTCTGGTTCACATTCCCAGAATCGGCTTTCAATTACGAGCCTCTCTTTCTCTTCGCTATCGAAACGTTTCTTTACCACCTTTGCAGGAATACCGTAGGCAATTGTATAAGACGGCACATCTTTGGTCACCACCGAGCCTGCTCCTATAACCGCTCCATCTCCTATTGTTACCCCCTGTTTGATGCAGACATGAGCTCCAATCCAAACATCATTTCCAATAGTCGTTTCACGGCCAAAAATACATTCATTACTTAAAACAGGAGATATTGAAGGATACCAGTACGAATGCTCCATCCCTCCGATTGCCGCTGTTGATGCAATACAGGAGTAATTCCCAATAGTTACATGATTCAAAACACAATTTGATCCGATATAAACAAACTTACCTATTTTGCATCCTCGCAAATGGGTATTCTTACCAATATGTGCTGTCCTATTAATTTTATTTGCCCTAAACCAATACTTAAGGTTTGCCCCGTACTCAACAACTCGCTTAAAACCGGTCAGTAACGATGGCTTTACAATGGCACAACCCAATAATTCTCTATAATATTCTCGATACTTTACAGCAATCGAGGCCCACTTGAAAGCATTGAAATCAATACAATTGTTACTGTATTTATCTGTTTTCTGCAACATGTCCTTCAGGGCGTCCTTCATTTCTGATATAGACAATGGATTCACTCCAACGCCTATCGTTTCATCAAACAATCCGTCAATGCCTTGCCCTTTGGTATAGAGAACTGGAAGATTTTGGGATAACGCTTCAAGATAAACAAGCCCAAAGGTTTCATTGATACTAGGCATGGCAAATACCCTATTCGCACCCAACAATTCACAGAGCTTTGCTTTGTCATAAACCTTACCCACAAAATTGAACGCTTCGGGGTGCTCTGTAAGCAACCTTTCAACGCTATCATCCTCGTTACATCCTCCACCCACAAGAGTAAGCTTTACATCTTCCAGCCCTTTCTCATCACGTAGTTGTAAAATGGCTTTCCCTAATCTTAGTACATTTTTGTTGTTCGAGAAATCACCAATGTAAATAATGCCATGCCCCGTCCTTTGATCTTTCCTTACGTTCGAAATGAAATAATCATCTATCCCATTAGGCATCAGCACAAATTTATCCTCAATTTGTGGAAGAATAGATCTTATCACCTTATGGTTTTCAAACTTTTCCTTCAACCCCTGAGAGATAAAGAATATCCTTTTTGCGTTTAGCAATATCTTCCGTGCATCATGCCAAGTGTGGGGCATCTTATCTAAGAAACCATTAATATCCGTATTCCTCAAAGATACAACATACGGAATATGATATTTCTTATAAAGCTTATACGCCACACCACCGTCGGTCATCAACGTTGCAGCATGGGTAAGGTTAATATCGGTGACATCAATCCGTTTTTGCAATGCATGGAACAGGCATTGCTGCTTTACATGATACATAAAATGATGGTAGGGCTTCACCACAACAGCATATACAAACTGTGTATGCTGTGCTGGGAACTCGTTCTTCCCTACAGTATCCTTTCTTATTGTTCGAATAGGATTGAATACAACCTGACTTACGCCCAAATTATCTAGTTCCCTGACAAGATTTGAGTGTACCTTTGTATTACTAAAATCACTTGCTATATGTAAAATACTCATTTGGGGACCAAATTATCGTTGATACAGCTTTTTCATCAAACTATATATTAACGTATATCGTTCCGGAAATAGTTTGAACAAATATCCTTCAATTATATATCTAGTTACACCCGTCTTAAAAAAAATTTGCAATAAAGATGGCTTACTATGGAGTATTTTGTTAAACCGAACCTGGTCTTCAGCAGAATTTTGCACTATGACTTTCAATGCACCATTAATTACACTTGAAATATAATTATAAAAAATGCGCAAAACTGCAGGATCTGTAATCATTTGAGATTCAATGAAAGATTTCAATCTTTCAGCAACAATCAGACAATCAAATGCTCTCTTTGGACGAGGCACTTGAGTTATAGAGTTTGGCTCATGTATAACCGTGTAAAGAACCTCTGGAACTACAACAACTTTCTTTGCCAAGTACAACACTCTAGGAGTGAATTCTGAATCTTCATGATAAATTCCCGGGAAAAAATTTAGGTTGTTGTTTAGCAAAAAACTTCGCCTAAAAACATTAAACACTCCACAAGCCAACCACTTACCAGATAAAAGAACCTCTCGCCCTGTTTGTGCGGATTTGGGTACATAATTCCTTATTATTTCCTCTCCTTCGGTTTTGGCATAAATGGGGATAACGTCTGGCCGAGACGCTGTCGCATCGCATATATATCTAACGGAATAGGGGGATATAACATCATCTGCATCAACATACCAAACATAATCACCATTCGCAGCTTTCGTCCCATTGTTCCTTGCCATTGAAAGACCTAAGTTGTTCTGCGATACTACTCTTATTCTGGAATAATTCGAAGCATAGTGTTCTATTACCACCAATGAATCATCAGTAGAGCCATCATTGACTACCACAACTTCATATTCATCCCCATCTGTTTCTAATTGACGCAATAATGATTCAAAAGCCTTTGGAAGAAAAGAAGCTTTATTATATACTGTTAATATTATTGATAGTGTCATTTTTTCTTTTGATTTACATTCTGTTATATCCCATATATGTTGAATACAACAGAGCATACAATGAAGCCGCAAAAGCAAAATAATATATAATTTTAAAAAATTGAGGGTACGCTTTTCTTGTTTTAACTGTCATAAGGAAAACGGCATTGGCTGGCATTGCAAAATACATCGTTCTATGCGCCAGAACAGATGTTTCATATCCAACCCCAAAAGATAAACCAAAAGAAACAAGCATTATCACAAATACATAATAAGCAAACGCGCGTTCTACCGTAGTAAACTCTTCTATTTTATTTTTTATTGCTAGAATAGCACATAATAACGCAGATAAATACATCGGTGTTTGCATAAGGAATGTTTGAATCTTAACCGCTATACCTCTTTCTGATACAGTATTTGTTAAGTAATTCTCAATTTTACCATCAAGAGATGCATCGTATGTTTCAAAACTCATATTGAGCATACTTCCCAGAAAATATGAAACAATGAAAGTGGCTAAAGGCATTAATAATGCAATGGCTATTATTTTCCAACGACTGTTTTTCATTAAAAACAGCGTTACAATAGCAGCCATAATTCCTATCACAGCAGATCTGTGAAAAAAAATAGAACTACCAATAATAGCCAAACCTAATATATAAGAAATAACTTTGAATTTCTTGATTGGTTTATAAACGAATGTTAATCCTAAAAGAATTATTGCCATAGCCAAAGAAACTCTAGCATATGAGAATCTAATAACAAAGAGGACACCAAATAAATAGAGCGTCATGTCTGGGTTCATACCAACACGCCTATACGATAAAAATAGTAACGTAAGAGCACTACCCCAAATAATCAAACGGAAAAATGTATATGAATACGCTAGGTTTGTTATTATCCAGCCATATATATCTTCAAAATGATTATAACCGCCAGATTTAATAAATTCAAAAGAATCCCTATAATGATAATAATCCCCACCCCAAAACGGGTAAAGACAAAACAATAAGATTAAAAACATTCCAATAATCCTATTTGATCGCTTTAGACGATAGGGAAATTTAAATGCCGGTAAAAGTACCCTATAGATACAAAACCATAACGCTAAATCAAATAAGCCCTTAAATATAGTTATTTCTTCCATTTAGTACTCATTGTTGTAGTTATATACCATGTCTGTTCCGACCTCAAGCCTTCTTTCTTATTAATTGCAATACATACCCCTTAAAACTACAAAACGTTTTATTTTTTGTAACTACCAATAACACAATATAAAGAACAAAGAAAACAAATGCTTGCAATATAAGACACAGCCCTCGAGCGTCAACAATTTTAACAAAAGGATAAATAATCCAACCTAAAAAAAGAGAAATGAACAAAAATGGCAACGTATCTTTAATCTGGGTCCAAACACTGTAGTTAATAAGTCTCTTGTTGGGCATCATATTGATAATAACATCAAGGACTCCAGTAATAAGAACACCGCTTACAACATATTTAGGAGAGTCAAACATAAAAACCATCACTAATATTACACCAATGCCCATTATTTTTCTAATCAGGTTGTTTCGTAACAAGATGTCACTACGACCTAACGCTTTAGTTATAGAAAGATTGATTGCAGAAAAAGGTTTAATAAGATAGAATACAGATAATACTTGAATATAAAAAGAAGCTTCCGCCCATTTATCAGTAAATAAAAAACATATCAAATCATGAGCTGTTACAATAAAGTATACCAGTATTGGATACATTATCATAGCCGTTACTCTTGTGTTGTTGCGCGCTAAGGATTTAACTTGTTCTATTTTATTTTGGACCTTAGACATTGTTGGAAACAACGCCTTATTCATTGAGTGCATTACCACAGAAGATATTGTCGCAGGAATCTGTTTACCCTTATCGTAATAAGCCAAATCAGCTTTCGTATACTTTTTACCTATCGACAAACTAACAATTTCGTCATACAGAGTGTCCAGTAATGAAGAGAAAAGTAATTTCCAACCAAATGAGAATAGTCCCTTTAAACGTTCAAATGAAAATTGAAACTCTAACTTCCAATCAATTATTAGTTTAATAACTAATGTGTTAATGATACTATAAAGTAGTTGTTGCACTACCAAAGCCCACACACCCCATCCTTTATATGCCAAATAGATACTCACAGTAGCAGAAACCAATGTTCCTATCATGGTAGCATAAAAGAACTTTTTAAACATCAAGTGCTTTGACACATACGCCTGCTGGACGGAATTAATTGCGGACAAGAAGAGTCTTATTCCCATCACACGCAAAATGAGTACCAGGTCAAGTGAATTAAAGAAATTGGCTATTGCTGGTGCACCTACAAAGAGTAGAGCATAAAGAACTACGGCAATCCCTAAACTAAACCACGTTATGGTGGAAAAATCCAACGAGTCAGAGTCTTTCTTCTGTACTAGAGCAGACCCCATTCCACTGATAACGATGACATCTAGAAAAGCAATGACCACATTTACGATGGCTACCGTTCCGTATTCTGCTGGCATCAGTAAACGTGCCAGTACCAAAGTCACAAGGAAGTTGACTATCTTTGCAGATGCACTCTCTGCAAATGTCCAAACCAATCCAGAAGCCAACTTCTTTTGTATATTTTGTTCTGCCATAAATTAATAAGCCGGTAGCGTTAATTTTGCTCCGAAATAAATATCGTATTCGTCAGGTATGAAAATATTCATTCCTGAACCATGACACATTGTTATTTCACCAAAATAAAGCTTTCCATCTACATCATAGAAATCCACCCTGACTTGAGGCATATCCTTTGCGATAACACTGCCTATTTCTTTCATACGTTCAAAAGTCTCAGGGCGTGGTACTTCTTTACCGCGATGATACTCCCCACTGGTTATCCGTTTTTCCCAGGAAAAGTTTAAAGGTTTCCATTCTGGGTCATATTCTATTTTATAACGATTTGTTCTGTCTCCATTTACTGACACATGAATAAATTGCAACTCGCCGCCCACATAAAACAATTTGTAATCATTGGGGAAGAACCCGTCTTTTGGCTGTAAAAGTTGTTCTACTATGTAATGTGGTTTAATATTCTTATACTGCCATTCCTGTGACTTATAATAATGGTTATTGGTCACCCATACGCGAGCTTTTCCGCGCAGTAAATTCCAATTCACCTTGCTCATGTCCTTGATAATTTGATAGGTGCCGCAACCCGTATTAGCTTTTATCACACAGGGAGTATTAGGCAAATTCTCAGGTCGAAGGTTGCGCCAGTTTGCCGTATCATAGACCAATGGTATCAATATATCCTCACCAAATGTTGCACCAATAAATTCACGCACTCTATACTTGTCAGCATAAAGAGTGTACACATCATTATGATCTTTTAACTTCAGCACCTGCATCTTTTCCGTTAGTCGTATAGGAGCCTTCAGATTGGGAGCAAAGCCAAAACGTTTGGTGTATTTCTTTACCACATAGAACCGATCTCCCATTATGCGGGCAGGTATCTCATATTTCAACAGGAAGTTTACTCTGAAATATAAATAATACAGAGTAGAACTGTTTTTGAGCAAGTTTCTTGTTACTTTCATTAGTTTTTCAGATTAATGATGGCCTCATATAGGCGCTTGCAATTATTATTGTCATAAGGAACGAAGAATTCGTCTGCTTTCTTTTTATACTCCGGAGACAGCACAAAACTACTTTTAACAACATCCTCAATCTCATTCACCACGTCTTTGCATTCTTTTAACACAGGTCCAAAACCATCGCGTTCATATGACCAATAGCCCTCTTTATAGTGTTTGCTGCGGTATTCGTCTTGATCAAATTGATAATAAATCACAGGCTTCTTCATATAGCAGAAATCGAAGAAAACGGATGAGTAGTCGGTCACTAGTAACAGGGATTCTTTAAGTAAGGCCTGCACATCATAATCATTGCGGCCTGCAATCAAAATGTTTGGATGATTAACACCGCGAAATAGCCTTCGATAAGCTTGAAAGCTGTAATGAAGATAAAATATCAGTTGTATATTATCCTTCTCCAATAATTGATGCAGCCTTTTATTAGTAAGTAATTCAAAATAATAATGGAAGAACGGTGAAGATGTAAATAGTTCCGCCTGCTCCTTCGTTACTTCATCTAAAGACGTGTCTCTGGGTTTTAACCATGATCGGAAAGTAGGCATGACAAGTATCTGACGTTTCGTCTTAAACTGATGCAAATTATCAAACCGACAAAGACCTGTTAAAGCTATCTTATTTTCGGGTATTTCAAATTGTTTTGTATAATACTTATATTCAGTTTGTGTAGCAACCGTAAACAGCGAGTAATTCGTCACTTTCGGACTGAAAGCATCAATTTTGTCTTTTCTCACGCCATGACTAATCCATATCAGTTTCTGACTTTTTCTTTTCAGCCGGTCATAGACACGTTTCATCGCTGGGATGTTATAATACGGCTTATTGGCATGCGCTTGACCGCCTATACAGTTTATGGCAGCCAGGCAATACAACTTATGCATGAAAGTACCAAAATGCACAACTCTGTCAGCAGGCAGTTTCTTTTCGTCCGGAGCCCCCTTGGCTATAATATAATATATATTAACTTCCGGATGATTCTTATGTACATAATTAAAAAAATGATACCCGTTGTCACGAGCCTCTGTTTTCTTTTCGCCCACAGTCCAGATATTCATCCTTAATAAAGATCGCTTGAATAGGTGCAATACAGTATATGCAGCAAGCATTTGGAACGTCGGTCCAACAATTTGCATCAGTTTGTTTTTCATACTAGCTAAATTTCGCTTCAGTCCCGTCTGAGAACTTTACTAATGAAGGATGGTGGGTTATCTGTTTTTCTTTCGGTGGCACCTGCATATAGTTCTTCCCGAATATTGAGGTTAACACTGCCTTATAATCTGACGGAACCATATATTCCCGACCGTTAAAGCTTAGTACTCTACCTCTTCCGAAATACTCTGACAGCATAGTCTGTCTCTTAATATCGTAGTGTGAGGTAAAATTGGAGGTGAATTTTTTGTTTTTGCTTTTAGGATGTTGCATGACATACTCGGCCATTCTCAAAATCTTCTTTGAGGACAAAGAGTTTACTATTATTTTTTTAATCCCATGCAGTTGTCCAGGGTATGCCTTACTCGAAAGCATTACAGAACATTTCTTTACAAACCATTTTCGACGTTCCAAACTTTTAGAATAACCGTCAGAAAGGTCCAAAGGAAATATATCCACAAAAATACCCATATTAGTTTCCTTTTCCCCTACATGTTCTACAAAGCGTGTGTTTACATTATACACCTTAGAGAATAAACGATGATAGTTTGAATCATAGCGTGCCGAACCTATTTTTAAATAAGGTGGCAGCACGCTGGGACAAATAGCCAAAAAAGTCTCATAATCCTCGCGAGGCATAGCTATATCCAAATCATCATCCCATGGAATAAACCCCCCATGGCGCACTGCTCCTAAAAGTGTTCCTCCTATCAGATAGTATTGCAGCCCCTGATCGCGGCATATCCTATCAATTTCATCCATTACTTTGAGAATTTCCTCATGGATTCTCTTGATATATTCATTGTGTTCCATCACCACTGATTGAGTTTATCCCTTAATATAGTAGAAGAAATGCCTTCTGTATGATCAAGATATATAACCTTGCACCCCACTTCCGCAAACTCTTTTTCATACCGGTTCCAGGCATCAGTACCCTTCCAATCAGAACCTACAAACACGACATTGGCGCCAACCTCCTTCACAGCTGTTATCTTGTCCATATTGGCTTGCGGCACCACTTTATCGACATAACGAATGGCTGCAACAATCTCCATTCTATCCTTTTCACAGATAATGGGGTACTTTTTCTTTCGTTGGTAGCTTAACTCATCTGTTGTAACACCCACTACAAGATAATCACATTGTTCTTTGGCTCTGCGAAGAATATTGAGATGCCCTATATGAAACATGTCATAGACTCCTGTTGTATAGCCAATAACTATCTTCTTTTCTTCCATGTTTTTTGAATATTATATTGATATTCTAATGTATTTTCCCTAATAATAAGGGACATTTTGTATTTAACCATTTAATAGGATAATAGCAAATAACCATCACTGCCACTCCGACAAAAACTGAATAGTAAACATTTGTATGCCCAGTATATTCAAGCACATCATTTATGACATGGAATATAATACCATGCAAACCCAATATCAGCAACGTGCCTGTTGACAAGGTTTTAATCCATTCCTTTTCTGGCATGTTCTTGCACACATTCACAAGCAGATAGCTACCAATAATTGCATTGAGATAAAACACAATATAACTGATTCCATAGTGATATTTGTATAAGTCCACACGACCTTGAATAAGTGTTAGGCCAAAGAACAAAAACAACAGTAGCAGTTTTGTCTCAAACTTACCTTTCATTACATCCAGATCCTGCTCTTTTATTGTCATACCCGTTATAAAGAAAGGAAGGGAGGATAGAAGGTGATATGGACGCAACTCGAACATAACAGATGGTATTTGCATGTAAGGCTCAAAGCAACAATATAGCAAACAAGCCCCCGATAACCAACACTTAATCTTGCGAAAAAATTTCACCTCCATTAACAATCTCATCATCCACAATACTAGTACAAACCAGCAACCTTGAAAAAGGGATGGAGTTGATGCAATATAAAAACTTCTTAAAACACTAAGTGTTACTAATTTGCCCCCCACAAGAGCTTCTGATAAGTTAAAACCACTCGCCACAAATAAGCGTGTATAACGGTAAGCCAAAGTTACCATTCCAAAGAATAGTATAGGAACGCCAAAGGACAATAATTCTTTCTTTATCCCCTTCGGTCTGAACAGGTATCCACTTATGATGAAGAAAGCCAGTATGTGGAACTGATAAATTAAGTTGTCGCCCATTCCTTTCAGTCCAGCATGACATACTACCATCAAATAAATACATATTACCTTAGCGTAATCAATCCACGATAGTCTCATTGTGTGTTAGCTATTTCAAACGGTTCATAATTTTCTCTACTATCACTTCAGAATATTTGTTTACATATTTAGTGTAGAGATACGATAGTAGAAGAACAACTGTTATAGTTATTAGCAAGTTGGCGGTCAAATACATCCAATTATCACCCAGCACCTGCAAAAATAATAAACACGAAAGTGAGCAAACAACTGGCCAATGTACCAGATATATTGAGAGGGAATTCTCACCAAGGAAGCCGAATGCCCTTTTCGACAATAACGATTGAATCCTTTCCAAACATAAAATGCCATAGAAAAACAAAGTTGCAGAGATAATACACACCCATTTGTTTTCACTAAATACGGAAGGCTGCATAGCGGTCGTTGTTTGAGAAATAATCAATGCTCCTATTCCAATTCCTACACAAAGTGCCCCCCCCAGTTGCTTCTTTCTGTTAGTTCTAATTTCATGTATTAGACCACCCACAAAGGCACATACCCAATATTTTGAGAAATTTATAGACAAGAGTGCTGCTAATAAATATATTATAACCTTCGAAGATAAACTTCTTCCATTTACCATTATAGTGATAAGAGCAACAAACAAATTTCCAAGGAAAATATACTTAAGCATCCAAAACGGACCTATTACCTTACTGTAGCCAAATGGAGATAAAAACACCTGTTTTATAAAGTCTGTAGCTGTTAAACCTTTCCAAAACTTATCAAGCTTACTATCATTCAGTTCTGTTAAATGGAACATTCCGGCATAGTACATAATCGCAACTATTGCCACAATAAAAACAATGGGGATCACGAGACGGAAATATCTTTTTGTGATGCGTCTCTGTATCGATATTATATCCAAGTGGGCATTGATTGTTTTTGCAAATATGTAGTTGCTAATGATAATAAATATGCATACAGCGAATTGTCCATTCACAAGCATATTTATAAATGGAATATGTTCAATGACTTTCACATCATCTGGCACAACTCCATAGAACACCATATAGAAATGATGTATCAGCACACATAAGGCTGCAAAACCTTTTAATCCGTCAAGATATGCGATTCGATTCATTGTTCGGAATTATAGCTTATACTATTAAATAATGTTTCTTCTCCCGGGCAAATATGGGTGGCAAACGGGGCTGGTATAATTACCCCTCACTTAGCCTTTAAGTAAGCGTCCAAAAGTGTACGAAACCCTTTAAGGACGGGCATTCCGAGAAGCCCGCCATTTATGGATTTCACTAAGATTTAACTTATTTTATTATGCGCATGGAGCGAATGCCAGCTTGATAAGGTTACCAAAGTCCCTCCGACCCTGGTTCCAAGCCTTGACATAGTCCACGAAAAAATCTCTAAAGTTACGGCATTGTTGGACACATGTCGATATGAATGTGTTGTAAATGCCCGAGTTCTTGGCACCCTTCTCACTGCAAAGGAACAAACTGTTTTTCCTTTGCACCGTTAGTGGCCTTATCGCTCGTTCGACTGCCATATTGTCTATTGAGTATTCCCCATCATGTCGATAGGCAAATATCTGATCCCAGAAATTATAGAAGTAATTCAAAGCCCTCCATACCTTGTCTGGGAAGTAATCTTCTCCTTTAGCTATATATTCCAGCAGTTTTTCATGCATACTGTTCACGATGCCGTTTGTATATTCATCATTGCGAGCATCCTTGATGCGGCCTGGTGTATAATAATCAGGCTTGCTTGCATACAACTTCTCACGCTTATAGAGCTTCTTTATTTGAGAAAGGAAAAAATCTACTATCACATAACCAAGTTTCTTGGCCTCCTGCAATTTATTGTGTACATGGGCAAGGCAGCAGATATGCTCTATATCTACCATCTCGTCATCAAGATACATATATACATTATAGCCATCACTCTGTAAGGACTTTATCTTTTTATCGCCAAGGAACTCCTTCAGTACAGCACGTCTACGACCTCCTGAGTGTTTCTTTCCGTTCTTGTCAACAGTGTCTTCATAGAAGAATATGACGATACCCAACTTTCGATTTACCAAACACCACATATAGGTCTTCCTATGACCAAAATGTGTCTGATAGCGACACCAGGTCTCGTCCACATTGACATTTGCACCTTCTTCCAAGGCCATATCCTTCAGTGGTGGCAGCAACTTACTAAGTAGAATTGCGCCCTTATCTTCCCAATTCAACAGATTCTGGCGACAAGTGTGCCAATCCATGTCCGGATACCTGTTCTTCGCCTCACGATAAGCAGGAGATGCCATGATGAACTGATTGAAAATGATAAATGACAATAACGTAGCCGTTATCCCTGTACCTGGTACAAGCTCCTCAAGGATCTTGTTGCCTTCAACATCGTCATCAGCAGGGATTGTGATTGACTTTGTCTTACCATTTGGCAACCTCACAAGGAATCTTTCAAAATGATGTTCCTCGCATCGCTGTACAAGAGTCTTAATTTTACGAGGTTTCAACACCTTCAATAACTTACAGCCCTCTGGAACAATACACTTATGGAGTATCGGCTCACCTATCGTCTCCTTATTATATTTAGCACCAGTCCTGCCTGGACCATGATAGCAGGTCTGCTGCTCTGATCCTTCCTGAGATTCACTTTGTTGATGATCTCCTGTCACGACATCTGTATCATTTGAAGACTTTCCAACAGGGCCTGGTGTCCCTGCAGGCAAAGATTGTTCAGTTCCGTCAAAATCGTCACGACCATCATTGATCCCTTCATTCTTCTGACCAGAATATTTATCACTACAAGTCTTGCTTCCGCCATAAAGTGCCTGATTAGCCACTGCCAGACGATTTTTCAACGTTTCAATTTCACGCTCCAGTTTTTTCTTATCGTCATCGGCAGACTTCTGGTCGTCCATGAATTTCACAAGTCTATCGAACAACTTCTTTCGCTCAGCTTGCTCTTCGTCGGCACGACGATTGGCCTCCTTAAGATCTTGTTTGATCTCGGATATGTCTTCCTTTAACTTCCTGTTCTCCTCGCGAGCCTCTTTAAGCTGCTCTATCAGAAAACGGTTATCAGAACGCAACTCTTCTGCTGTCATACTTTCGGACGAATCATATTCCGGCACTGGACTTCCATCCAGTTCCGAAAGCTGTTTCTTCAGCTGTATTTCTCTGATTAACTCGTCCTCTGTCATATGCTTTATTATTTACTACAAAGGTACGGAAAATAATTGATATATGCAAATTTTCCATCATATTATTTTCTTGATAATCAGATATTTAACATCATTTATACTACTGTAAAGATATTGACTTTATCACAGGACTCTCAAGCACTGCAACAAGGTTCTTCCACTCCATCTTATAGACATAGACACCATCTTTAAAGAGTACCTTTACAAACTTATATCCTTTCACAAAGCTCTTCTCATGAACGTAGAATGCATGGTTTTCGTAATGAATCATCTTCACTTTGGTCTGATCTTTCGACATAAACACATACACATCACCATTCAATGGATCTCTATTGTATTTTACCCGTATCATGTCAGAGATTCTGCGGGCTTTGCATCGCATGTCATGAAAGTGAGGCAGAAAATAGAAATTATGAAGACCGGTTATACTCAACATAAGCCCTCCAATTTCCCTACCAGATTTACTAGCTCCTGGTAGCTTAAGCCCTTCTTCTGTATCTGAAGACCATCATAAGTACGGATGAAAACATGAATACCACCTTTCTTTAACTGAAGATCCTGATTGTTTTCTTCATCTGATGGTTCTACTGTAACATGAGTTTCTGATACCGGAGCATCTTCTATTTCCAAGGGCACAATGGCCTTGTGCATCTTGTAGTACCATTTGTTGAACTCTCTGTAATTGACTCCTCGACTTACGCAGAAAGCGTTGATCGAGACCCCTTTAGGCTCTCCTTCTGTTTTATACAACATCCAGAGCTTTTCAAAATCACTGTTACTTATCATACCTTATTGCTTTTTGGTTTAACAGCGCAAAGGTACTATCTTTTTCTCAGAATGCCTTAGAACACTTTTGGACGCTTACAGCCTTTAATCCCATGGCCTTTTTCTCTTTTATTTGTTAAGAAAAAATTGTACTTGACGTATCTATCAGTTCAGAGCTTGATTGATTACATCTAAGATGGGTTGTATTTCTGCAGAGAAATGAGACTTGTACTGTCTGACAACAGCCGTGCGAACATCAGACTCATCAAGATGTAAGTCTAAGGAGAGTTTATAAAACTCACTATGCTTACCAGCTGACAAGGCAGTGGATAAAAAATTTCTCATCTCACCAATAGTGTCAATATTGCAGTCATTCATTAGGCGACTTAAATCCGAGCTTGCAAGTAAGCTTGTAAGCAAGACTTTCTCCGGCCATTCATTTCCTGGAAGGAATTCAATATGCCCGTTCAAGAAGGTTGAAACCTCCGCCGCAGTAATAGTATGACAGTCACCCAAAGAAGCAATTACAGCATTTATCTTTCGTATCTTATCCGCACGTTTGTCCCCATCCATTATAACAACGAAGTCCTGCCGTCCCTCACGGAGATGGGTGGCTATTGCATGAAACAACGAGCCGTCAGCAGAGCCAAGTATCTTTATATCAACACGACGACGAACACTATTGGGTAATATAGTCAGTATGAAATCCTTTGCTACATCATCCTCCACAAATATGGAAAGTTCAGTATGAAGCATTCCAGACATTTCACTCATCGCCATTTCTGGTGTTATACCATACATGACGTCAACACCATCTTGCTTTGGCCTCAACAGGATTCTCCCGTTAGGAGGAACAGAGCCAATAATCGTTGATGAATGAGAGGAACAAATAACCTGTGAACAGTACTGCTGGCATAATTCTTTTAACACAGTCATCAACTGTTCCTGAGCACGAACATGAAGGCCAAGTTCAATTTCATCGACCACTATCAATGCACCTCTCCCTGCACTCATTATTTCATGAAGTAACTGGAGAACGGCATTCTCTCCTGCACCCATATTGAAACCAGTATAGGTGTTAGCACCTCTGCTACACCCATATAGGCGGTATTTATGAAGTTTCCTAAGAGTTACACCTGTATAAGACTTTCCGAAAATACGGGTCATATAATTCGCCAAGGTAGCATTATCTGCATCGGAGAGCCTGTTATTTCCAAAATAAGCACTATAATTCCTGTATGTTAAGCTCTCGGAGGGAGGCAAAATACGGTTGATCCCTAAGAACGAAACAGCCCTTTTGGGTCTTGTGGAATAATCCTTCCATTGTCCTTTTCTTGGAGATTTACTACGAGTATCGGTCTTTCTTGGTTTGTCAGTTAGGAATGATGAAGTTATTTGAATATCTCTCATAAATCCTCGCTCCTCTGCCGTGAAAGCAAAGAAATCACTGTATGTATAGTAAGTTCTTTGCTTCTTTTTGTTAGAAAGAAGGCTCATAGGGCAAAAGGGCGTGTTATTATGGAATGCACAGCTAACCAATGATAAGATAGTGGACTTGCCACAACCATTCTCTCCGGCAATGACAGTGATGGGATATTTGAATTCTACAGAGAACTTACCCAATCCCCGTATAGAAGACTGCGATACGGCAAGCTTCAAAAGCGTATTGCAGGTTTGGTTGTTAACAAACCATTGACGGTTTCTTTTGTCAAGTTCAGAATCCTTATAGTAACTCATCTCCTGTTTCAAATATTTGCGCCAAAGTAGCCTAAGCCTCCATTTCTATGATAAACCACCCTTCCATGCTGGAAATTGCTAAAAGAATACTCTATCTGATTGATACAACCTTGGAGGTCGTTGGCAATATCTACTGACGAGAAACGAAGGACTTGGAATCCATGATTTGTCAGCAAATTATCGCGCCTGCGATCTTTCAGGTAGGCCACAGCATTGGCATGATATTCCAACCCGTCACACTCAATCGCTATCGCGCCTCCGTGGGGTGCTTTAACCATAAAGTCAACTTTGAACCTCCGGTCTGGTGACAAGGCCTGGAACTGAGGTATTGACAATAACCCGGACTGATAGAGTGCATCTCCTAACATTGTCTCAATAGGAGATTGAGCCTGCAACTCTATCCAAGATAGATTGTCTAGGTCTCGCTTTAGAAGTCTTTGGAAGTTTGACTTGTTATAAGCTAAAACACGTTGACTCTGGCAATAAACATACATACTGTCAACAAAATCAACAATACAATCCTCCGAATCTCCTACCTGAGGGCAAATTGCACATTTATCGCTCAAAACCCATTTAGCTTGACAATAATGCGTAAAATAGTACGCTATCTCTTCGGTAACCGCATAGAATGAAACAAATCCATCATCAGTGATGTCGTCTTTCCATTTACGTTTGATGCTATCTATCACATCATCTGCCAACCGTTCAGCTCTAATGTTCATAAAGCAAAACCGGCTAACCCAACTTCTTATGATGTGTGATACCGCTTCTAATGAAATATTAAGTTCTGTTGCTTTTTTGAACATATAATCGTGAAACATTATTTCACGGCTAATCTTGTAACCTTCAGGTGCTTGTTCCTCGGTTGGAATGCCATTCTCTTTGATATAATCAGCAAGATTCTGAGCATCCTCCTTCCACTCACGCCAACTCAAATAGAAATCCGGCATCCCGCCACGTATCTTCCTTGACTCTTCCTCTGTCCACTGACGTTGGTTGGGATTTGTGCAAGACCATACTTGCAACAACTTCATCAGCCCGCTACCCAACGATCCTTGTGGAAGACTATTTCCGTTTTCATACAGGGTCATATACGCTTCTTCGCCATGACGCGAGACTTTATATTTCACGCCATATTGAACAGGGTGCTGTTCTTGGACAGTAATCCCCGTATTTTCACAGAAAAGGAAGAATGTTTCGCTCAGATTCATCGCTGACTTTCAGATGTTCCTAAATCAACACATATAACACCAAATCCTGTAGGCTTACCTTCATCATCCATGCCTTTCATGACAAGGATCTCATTATCATCACCTTGACCTAAAAGGAAATGAAAAGCACTTTCACCAGACCATCTGGGTTCGTTATTATAACCAGCTCTACGACGATTGAAAACAGCACTACTGCTGATGCTCAATAAGTCCCAAATCACATTAGACCAGTTGTCACGTGTATTCTTTGTAAAGGTTCTCCCCCTGTCAAAGGCTAAAACAGATGCCAAAGCGCATGATAAGCAAGTGGTTCCTTCTAATGGTATATCCACAGTTGCAGTAAACATCTCAGATGGATGTTTTTTGTCTATCAAAAGATACTGAGCACCCTGTGTTATAGTCTTAGGGCTAACACTTCTGAGTACACCATTAAGAAACCCGGCTCTCACATATTCAAACGCTGGCCACTGCGAATAAAGGAGGAACTGATGATCTTTAGGAACTGTGGTTCTGAGAACATTGTCAGTGCATTTAGCCTGCAATAGCAAAGCATTATAGACAAGCCACGAAGCACGTTGTTCACGACACACTATCAACAAGTCGCCTAGTTCAGGGTTCTTTAAACCCATATATGCAGGGTGAATGAATTTTGCTAATGGCTTCTGATGAATAAAGGCTCCACCAACGGCTATCTTTCGATGTGGCAGCAATGTTTGGAGAGATTTCTTTATCTCTCCCGGCAAAGTCGTCACCAATTTAGCAACATAGTCAGGCTCCTGATAAGAACTTGGCCATACAATACTGCTTATAGTGGTATGTATGTCTTTTGCTAGCTGATGCCTATCGTTAATATTCATCTGCCAATCCTTCTTCACCTTGAATCTTGACACTCGGCTCTGCCGGCTATTCGAGGAAAACGAGTCTTAAGAAGACTAAGACTCCGTTACGCGCATCAGATATGCTCCTCAAAGCCACGGAAATGAACATTCAGCTCATGCAGATGCTCCAGAAGGGTTCCAAGGGGTGTGCCCGCAGTCATCTTGGCAAAAGCATTAACATCCTTAGGGAAGCACTTTCCACCATAGCCAAACTTGCCGTCAGGACCGGGGACGTAGGTGTGGGTGTCGTTGATATAGCCGGACAGCAGCACGCCGGTATGTACCTTGCGCCAGTCAGCACCCATCTGCTCACAGTACTCGCGGCAGGCGTTGAAGTAGGTCACCTTATAGGCTCCAAAGACATTGTGCATATACTTGGTCAACTCTGCCTCCAACGGGGTCATCACGGTGAACTTCTTGCCCACGAAGATCTTGGTAAGCAGTTCCTGTGCTCCTGTGAACACCATCGTCTGCTTGCGGAAATCCTCCAAGAAGGTACGCTCGGTGAGGAACTCAGGCATATAGCACACCTGATGGCCGGTCTCCTTGGAGAGTCGGTCACTTGTACCTGGGAGAATAGTGGTACGAACAAATACTGGGACATCAGGAAGGTTTGTGATTAACTCCTTCATCAGCGTCAAATCCTGTGTTCCATCGTCCTCGGTAGGTACATGAATCTGCAGGAATGCAATGTCAATGTTACTCAGGTCATCATTGTAACCCTTATAAGGGTCGCTGATGAACAGTTTACACTCGGGGTTGTTGTGTTCCAACCAGTCTTTGAGGGCTCCGCCTACGAAGCCACATCCAATAATTCCAACGTTAATCATTGTCTTGTTATTCTAAAAGTTATTATATATTATTTGCTCTGACTGGCAGTATCGAACTGCATCGCTGCGCGACCACCTGTGCAATCAGAAGATGTTTGATGTTTTATGGATGATGGATGATGTAATATTAAGGTATAATACAGAGAACTAATAAGGAGTCGCAACTCAAATGGAGTTCTTACACCTGAAGGAATAAGCGAGTTAAGCTCGAAGTCTCCATAAATCTGATAAGGAGAGTGAACAACTGAAGTTGCTCAAAAAACAGTCATTCAACTTCTCGCTTATCAGTATATTCATTTACAATAGATTATCTTTCTCGATATCCTTGAAATACTTGTAGGTATCCACCTTTAATTCGCCGCAAGCTGCTTCATCAGCAACAATGATGGCATGGGGATGCAGTTGTAAGCAGCTGATAGTCCACATATGGTTGACACCCTCCTCTACTCCATGTTGCAAAGCGCGAGCTTTATTATGGCCATTGACCATAATCATAACTTGTTTGGCATCCATCACAGTGCCTACACCGACAGTCAGAGCGGTCTTGGGAACTTTATTGACGTCGTTGTCGAAGAAGCGACAGTTGGCGATGATGGTATCGGTAGTAAGGGTCTTCTGGCGGGTACGGCTCTGCAAACTGGAGCCTGGCTCATTGAAAGCGATATGACCGTCTGGGCCAATGCCACCCATGAACAAGTCAATACCACCTGCATCCTTAATAGCTTTCTCGTAGTTCTCGCACTCTGCCTTCAGGTCTTCAGCATTGCCGTTCAGGATATGAACATTCTCTTTCTTGATATCGATGTGGCTGAAGAAGTTGTTCCACATAAACGAATGGTAGCTCTCGGGATGATCCTCGGGGAGATTCACATACTCGTCCATGTTGAACGTGATGACATTCTGGAACGATACCTTACCAGCTTTGTTCAGGGCTATCAGTTCTTTGTACATACCTAAGGGTGAACTTCCTGTAGGACAGCCGAGCTTAAAGGGCTTCTCTGCCGTAGGTTTTGCTTCGTTGATACACTTGGCCACATAATTTGCAGCCCACTTCGACATCTTCTCGTAGTCGGGTTCAATAATTAATCGCATGCCTTTTTTGTTATTAATTGTTTATTTTCTCTCCGAAGGACCTGCCACTAAAAAGCTAAAACAGGGGGTTTCCAACGGAATTGTTTATTTCAGTTATTATTTACGCTGTTCTATCATCAAATACTTTTCTTTTACTAGAATACCATAACTTCTTGTATATTTGATACAGTCTTCAGTAAGCGTCCGAATCTTGGGTCCAAAATCTCTACATCCTCAGTGTAAATGAGGATTTCAAGAGATTGGAAAGAAGTTGGAAAATCTTTGTTTTTAACTTTATTTATGCAGCCTTGGTATGCTTATGCCACTGGCTGTGAACAAAACTGTTCAGGTCAATACCCTCACAACCTATAAAATCTATTAAATCAGACCAGTAGTCGTAAGGGTTGATATTGTTGAGTTTGCAGCTCTCTGTCAATGAATATGCGAAGGCCAGATTCATGGCAGCATTGTCACTGCCGCAGAACAAGAAATTCTTCCTTCCGCAGGCAAGATCCCTCATGATTGATTCGGCGGCATTATTGTCCACTCTGTATTTGCCATCCTCTGTATACCTGATCAGTCCCTTCCACTCAGCTTTAGCATAGTTGATAGCTTTCATCAGCAACTCGCCACATTTTGCAGTAGCGGTGTTGGCATAGTAAAGCAAGTCCTGATATATATCATTTAGGATAGGTATGATATCTAATGCTCGCTGTTCCTGCCGCTCCTCATCCGAGAGATTCTTGTAGGATTTCTCAAACTCGTAAATAAGTCTTATACGTTCCAGGAATCTATAGGCGACACCTGTCTTATCCTCAAACTTCATAGATTTGAGAAAATAGCGCCGGATATGGACCAGACAGCTAAGCCTGGTGACATTTAGGGTCGGATCCTTCTCAAAGATCTTATACATCGACGCTCCGTCCGTCTGTATCGTCCCGATAAACTCCTTAAGGAAATTCACTATTACCTCTCGACTTCGGGACCCTTTGTCGTAGATGAAGTAGACCAGATTAGTTACCGACGTTCGGAAACCCCAGAAGTAGCGCGTTCGTAAATGGATCTCGCCATTGTCATCAACAAACACATCACCTACCGTTTCGTCTACAGCCAAATAGGAGTCTATCAATATATGTTTGCGGTAAGTCTCTTCAAAAAGGTTCCGTATTTTGGTCAGCAAATTGTTAACCAGCGTATTGTTCGTCTGCTTCGGGACATCAGCTCCCGTCACATATTCGAGGCTCTTCTTTGTACGATTCTCTGCCATACCATTCAGGTACTTATTCAGAATCAGATTTACCACGTACATTGTTCCGAGATGAGTTCCTTTCAGTAGAGAGTCTTTGTTTGGCATCTTAGCCCAGACTTTCTTGCCGTTTACCTTGCAGCGATAGAGATTAACAAGCATCTTCTTGAGCTTTGGCAGGGAGAGCTCCCAGATTACATTCGTACGCTTGCCGTATTTCTTTGAGTTCTCATCGCAGCCCTCAGGATAGCAATCAACAGTAATCTCATCCTCCTTATCTACCTTTATGTAGTTGCTGTATTCTTCGGGACGGGGTTTTGATTCGCTATTGCGCTCGCCATAGTCTCCACGAGGACTTACCGGTGACTGCACTTTACTATCATCATCTGCATTCTCCTCCTCAGGATTTACTGCGGATTTCTGTTCGGATGACAGTTTCTCACTGCCGCCACCAAAAGCCTGATCCTGCATGACCGCAGCCTTGTTCATCTCTTCCTGAATGCGCTGCATAGCCTCCTCCATGGAATTGCAGATAACAGTACCGCCTTTCTTCTTGGAATTCTTGGTAGATTTGCCAGGAGTCTCGTCCTTGTCGTCACCTTTGCCGTCTTTCTGATTCCGAATCTCAGCAATCTTTGCCTCGTACTCAGCAGCCATGGCCTTCATGCGTTCCTCATAATCAGCTTTTAATGCTGCAGTAGCCTTGGCGACTGCCTCTTCTATCAGACGGTCAACATCTGACTTGCGGATCATATCCGTGGCTATCTGATTAAGCAGGCGGAGGACTTCACTGTCCTTCTCCTGAAGCTTGGTTTCTTGAGTGTCGGTCTGCATCCTAAGTCTGCTGTTTTCCGATTTCAAGTCTGCATTTTCCTGTTGCAAATGCCTGCTTAATCTTTCATCTGTCATACCGCAAAGGTACAAAAAAATCCCGAATTACGCAAGCTTTTTATCAACTATTTTCAGACTTAAAGTGTTAATATTCAATAACTTACATTCAAATAACCTATACCGCATCCCGCAAATAAAGTCGCCGTATTTGCTTATCTTCAAGCAGAGAGACGAGATCAGCCCAACAGATGGAATAAGTTTGCTTTTTTACGTCAAAACGCGGTGTAAGGAATTTATAATGTCGGTCCAGTTTCTTCTCTGAAATCACAAATCCTCCACGCTCATAGTAGAATACGCGCAACTGGTTATGCCTACGATTCATAAAAATGAATACCGTACCAGACCAGGGATCCTCGTGAAGGACATAGCGAATGAAGTTTATCATTGCATCCCACTTATAGCGGAAACTCACATTGCACTCGCAATATTTGTATCGCATACTTGCCGTAAGACTAAGCATAATTACGAATTGGCATTAAACGTTGTACAATGGTTATCAGGTCACTTGGAGTAATCTCACGGACTGTCAATCTCAGACCTTTGGGAAAACTCAGCATCACCTCTTTTATATAACTCTCTGTTGATGGCTTAGGCTGTGTCGGATCATTTGCCTCGGGAATCTCAGTAATAACAAGATCACCACACTGGACCTGCTCTTCATAAGACTCCACCTCAAACTTCTCCTGCTTCAACGCCTCAACCATCTCATAATAGTCCAACATGTTTTCACGGCAGAAGTCTGCCACCCTCACTTTTTTGTGACTCTTTTGCAAGTCACGAAATTGTCTAACATAATCTTTTATTTCCATATTGCGCTAAATTGATTAAACCAGCGCAAAATTAGAAAAATATTTTATCTCAACCAAATTAGGCCAGGCCCAAGGTTCGGACGCTTACGATGTAAGAGGGAAGAAGGAAGAGAATATTGATGGAAGACATAAGAAGGAAGAGGGAAAGAAAACCCTGGATTCCATTCATTAATTCCGTCAAATTTATTCCTTTCACATTACCAAGTCTCCATTTCTTCTTTCGCACTATCTTTTCTGTCCGTATATTGATTTAGTTTCTTACACCTTGCAACTAGTATTCTGACCAACTCTTCACAGTCATTGTAAATGCTTTGGAATTGTTTGTCATCCAGATAGTCATTTCTGTGTAGCAAGTCTATCCAGTATAAAGATTCCCTTGCTTCTTTCAAAGCAATGAAACTCTTAGATTTGAAGTCTGCTTTACTAATGGCATTACAAGCTTCAGCGTTGTTTGCACCGATACTCGTTCCCGACCTCAATAGTTGGTTGGCTAAAGCCGCCACCGATTGAAGGTGTACGGGAACTCGTGATGTAAGAGGTAAGACGGAAGATGTAAGAGTTCTGCCTCTGCGGGTGTCTTCCTTCTGACTTCTTCCTTCTGACTTACGGCTGGCCGCCTCCTTCAGCAGATAATCATTGAGTTTAATGATTCTGTCGCTGAAGGCGAGGCATTTCTCTTGTATAGCATCGGAGATTTCACTCATGGAACAAGATACTTATTCGGGTTTGTCGAAATCTTCATGATGACCGTCGGCTATCATCTTTGCATACTGCTCATGCATCTTATGGTATATAACATGAAAGTAAAACGTCTCTGCTACTCCGTCTATCTTTATTTCATCGTCATAGATGTCAACGATATGATGTTGGGACATATAACGCTTAAACATTGCGGAGAACATCCTGCTGCGATACTCTTGTACAGTTATCTTTTTATTACTCGGAACGAGGTTGATGAAATCGCACATATAACTGAGTATTGCATTGGGATTCCTCGTCATAAAGTCAGCAATACACTCCTCTATCTGTTGGAGAACCCTGTGACTGGTAACATTTGTACTGCCAACATGCCCCAAGCCTACTTCTACTACTTCTATACCATCTTGCAGCAAGTGGTCTAAGATACGGTCTGCAATAATGTTGCTACGATCTGTAGTGAACTGCAGTCTGTACTCATCACCAGCCTCAGAGAAAATGGTATACCTTTCTGTCATCAGACGTAAATAACCTTGTTGGGTTTGGTTTCCTCTGAGCACAGTTCTTTCAGCCACAGATATTTCTGTACGCCTGCCTCACGAATCTTCTCTTCCAACTTCCTGGAAGGATTCTTGATTGTAATAGTCCTTGAATTGCTCATAATTATATTGTTTATATCGTCGGCAAAGATACGAAAAAGATTTGAAACTTATCGCTCTTTGAACTATTATTTATCAATTTTTGTATATTGCTTGTCTGCTAGACCAGTTGCACTCTGTAACTTTCGTTAACAGTCATAGTGCTCTTTAAACGATGGCTGTAGCCAAATCGGGTGTTGGCTCGGGCCAATCGATGATTTGGCTCGAGCCAGGGTTTGGAGGTCCCTGGTGATATGGAGGTTTTATATGGATTCTTCGTCATGAAGTTTTGTATTCTTAAAGACTTGAAGGAAATCATCGAAAAACTGGGAGGGTAAGGGATCGTCTGGCTTGGCCTTCGTGATGATGTAGAGGATGACTGCCAGATAATAGAAAAGATGTGTGGGCTGTCCGCTTAATACCTTTTTATAATAGGATGACTGATGCCGAGTGAGGTCATCAGCTCCGTGACATTGACACCGAGGATGAGACGGTAGTTGTCAATCTCGGCTCCCAAAGCGCGCAGCAGCTGACGGCAGACACGCTGGGGGAATTTCGATGAAAACGAGAACTTCATTGTTTATTGATGTTAATAATGTTAATTATCTGCGATTTTATTGCACGGTATGCCGTGGAATTGGCTGCCCTTGCACTGACGTACCTTTGCACCGTCAGTTCACGAGAACAATGTCGTTCTGCAGTGGAAAAAACAAGTCCCCTACTGACAAGGGGCAAGAGAATGTTAACAGTACAGATGCAAAAGCAGCACAACGCGATGATCAATGAGGACATCATTGTGCCCCGCTTAGTGAACACCCAGGTTATCGAGTTCAGTGACTGGTGCACCCGCATGGCCAACGGCTCGACTGTAACAGCAGCCGACGTGGCAGCCGTGATGCAGCAGATTGAGAACAAGATGCTGGAGAACCTGACCCTCAACGCGAAGATTATCTGTTCGCCCAGCGGACTCATCTTCCGTCCGAAGGTATCGGGATCGCTCACCCAGAGCCAGCTGAAGGCTAAGCTTCAGGCTAAGAAGGCGGCTGAGACCGACCCGCAGAAGGCTGCGCTCATCGACGTGAACCGTGCCATCACTACCTCTGACCTCAGCATCAGCGACTGCACGGTGAGCATCGAGGTTGACCTGCCCAAGACATGGAGTATAGACTTCGAGAAGCAGGCTACGCTGAAGCGCGTGAAGAATTCGACTACTGAGGTCGCAGAGAACACCGATGATACTACCAATGGTGGTACTGACAGCGGTAGCGGTGACAACGGCAGCGGTGACAACGGTAGCGGCTCTTCGGGCAACACCGATAATGGTGGTGGCGGCGGCAGCGCTGGATTCGAGACAGGTGGTGAGTAACAATTAAATGCTAAAAAATATGTTGAAGAAAAAAGTAATTATCGCGGTTTTGAAGTGGGTGGCAACAATCGCCACATCAGTAGCAACGGCCTTGGCCACAATTAGCTGCGCGGCTAATTAACAGTTGACAGTTGACAGTTGACAGTTGACAGTTGACAGTTGACAGTTGACAGTTGACAGTTGACAGTTGACAGTTGACAATTGACAATTATGAGAAGTGTTACATTAATCGTGGTGCATTGCAGTGCGGTGAGACCGTACCAAAAGAGTTCGGCTGATGACATCGACAAGTGGCACAAGGAGCGCGTGACGCACGGTATTCACTGGAAGGGTATTGGCTACCACTATGTGGTCCGTCGTGACGGCTCGATAGAGAAAGGTCGGCCGCTCTGGGAACCCGGTGCTCACTGCGTAGGACATAACAAGTACTCAATCGGTATCTGCTACGAGGGCGGGCTGGACAACGAGGGCGACTACGCTGACACCCGTACGCCAGAGCAGAAGCAGACCCTGCGCCAGCTGTTGGAAGAGCTGCATGACAAGTTCCCGAAGGCGCTGATAGTAGGTCATCATGACTTGAATCATGCTAAGCCGTGTCCTGTGTATGATGTTGTCACTGAGTATTGGGATCTGCAACCCAGTGATGGCTGATGTATGAAGTCTGATGGCTGATGTATGAAACAGTCCTGGCTCCCCGAGGAGTCGGGGCTGTTTATATTGATGATAGTTCACACAAATCGTCTTCCGCTACTAACACCACAAGTGACTGGATGCTAATGCGTTACGGGGATTTAACACTTATTATTCGTCTACAAAAAGGGCGGATTGAAAATCGATTTTCCCTAATTATCGGTGCAAAGGTACATATTATTTACCATTCGACCAAAGAAAAAACGGGGTTTTTCATCTTTTAATCGAAAAATTATGAGTACCTTTGCCGCCACGATGACAGAACAAGAGAAAAGACAGGAGATAAAATGGTATGTGGTGGGGACAACGAGTTCGCAACACGAGATCAAGATCCGAAATGCCATCAGAAAGGCGGGCATGGAGAGCTACGTACCGCTGAAATATGGCATCAAGAACCTCAGGGGGAAGCAAGAGCGAAGGATGCAACCGGCCATAGCGGGGCTCATCTTCGCCAAGACGAGCTATAACCAGTTTATAGAGTATGCCATCACTTCGAAAGACAGGGTATACCTGCGGAAATCGGCATATTCGAACAAGGAGGAATATCTGACAATTTCGGACACGGACATGGAGCGGTTTATCGATTTGTCGAAAGCTTTCCACGAGCACATCAGCTACCTGAAGCCGGAGGAGGTGACTCTGCACGAAGGGGAGCTGGTACAGATCAAACTGGGCACGAAGACGTATGAGGCGGAGATCAAACGCATCAACGGAAAGCGCGAGAAACAGCTGGTGGTGGAGATACCGAGCCTGGCCATCGCGGCTATCACGCTGACACCGGAACTGATGAAGACCATCACACGGCTGAGCGGGAAGCAGCAGGAGGAGAACAGGCAGCGAAAGGAGGCCTCCAGACAACGGAGCCTGCAAGAGAAGGGGCAGAAGGACATGCGAAAAATCAGGAACTTCGAAACGGATAAGAAGCAGCTGATGGAGATAGCATGTAGGCTGCTCTTCGAAATCACTCCGGAGCACCAGGAGGACCCGGAGAACGAAATGGCACTGCTGGACATGAAGCGCATTCGCGAGAGGCTCGTCGGACGGCGTGGGGTCATCGCTGCGCAGGAGGGTGAACTGGCACTGGCGATGTACCTGGCGAGTGTGAAGCTGGAGCTGGATGTGGAGGAGGCTACGGAGCGCTTGAAACTGGCAATCAGCAAACTGAAGGACAGCAGTATGCTGAAAATGAGAATGAGGTATTACTTGGCGAGGGTGACGAATGATGAAATAGTATTGAGGGAGATACGGGATATCACCAAAGGGTGGAATAGGCTTCGGCTGTCGCCGAGGCAACAGGGGTTTTTGAAGGAAATCGAATGATTTTGGGGATCTTTCGAAAGAAAGAAACAAATTTTTTTGGGGGTGGCCCCAAACCCCAGTATTTTGACTAAAAGTCAATATCTTTCTTCGAAGAAAGAAAAGAAAGAAGGTTTTTCGACAACTCACCCAACCCTCTCTTGCCGTGTAAGAGAGGGCTTTAACCCCATCTTCCCATCCTTCTTCCCCAATCTTTGGGTAAGACGGCTCAACCGCTCCTCCTGTCGCTCTTACACTAATGTATCCTCGACCCATCAAAGGGTCGGGATGGCTTCTTTTTCGGCTGACGCAATGAGGATGAGGGAATAAAAATGGAGGATGGTTGAAAAAAATTGGGCACGATTATACGTAATCTGGGATTTTGTACGTTAGTAGTTAATGGTACTGGGTAACACCAGTACTAAATTAATTTATTACTAACAAAATAATTACATTTATGAAAAATTTATTTTTTCTGGCAGTAATCTGCCTAGTGGCTGCTGCATGCAGCAATGAGGAGTCAATGGACTCAAGTGTTAATCTTTCTGGCGAGCAGGTGATGGCTCCGGTGAAGGTTCGCATCGATGGGGTCACCATCTCCCAGGAGGGTTTCAATGGCAGACGAGCCGTATCAGTCAATGACTATACCGGTGTAAAGATGGTCACGCTAGCCTTCTATCGGGTGAGCGATGGTACAGAGGTGTATAAGTGTACCCACATCAAGGAGGATCCCAATGCGACGTATACCACGTTCGGTGAGTTCTCGACCTCTCTACCCCTAGGCAGTTACACCATGGTTGTGCTGGCCTACAGTGGTAATCATGCCATCACGCTCACGAGTCCTACTGCTGCCACCTATGGTTCTAACCAAGTGATGGATACTTTTGCGGATACGCAAGAGGTGGTGGTGAATAGCATTTCAGCTGTAAACCTGAGCGCCACACTCGATCGTATTGTTGCTGCGCTGGGCGTCCAGTCTACCGATATTCGTCCAACAGAGATCACCCAGATGCGCATAACTTATACGAAAGGGGGCAAGAACTTTAATCCCACCACTGGAGCAGCTACTGTAGATACAGGTTTTCAGAATCTTATTGTACACTCTGGCTCAGCAGGAAGTACCATATACGCAGGCGGTTTCCTTTTCTTGGCAACCGATGAGGAAACCATGAATGTGACCATTGAGACGCTAGATGCCCAACAGCATGTGATAACCACCAAGACCGTAAACGATGTGCCTTTGAAGCGCAACAGGGTTACCATCCTGACAGGAGCCATATACGATGTAAATGCGAGTATTGCTGTAGGGTCGATACAGATCAACAGCGGCTGGCTTGCCGACTTTAACAAAGAATTTTAATCAAAAAGAGAGGATATCTGATGAAAAAATTGAATATATTTTGCAGCGTTTTAATACCAATATTGACAGTTTTTGGAGTGCTTGCTTGCGAAAAGGCGATTATCGGTGAGGGTAAAGAGGTGACAACGGATGATCCTGATGGTAATGTGCATGTGACGGTATATCAAGTGGCGAAGACACCATTTTCTGATCTGACGCGTGCTGGTTCAGACCCCGCTATCGTCATGACGCGTCTGAACTTTGCGGTATATACCCTGGAGGGTACGCGGGTAAAGCAAGTCAATAAGACCTCCGACAATAGCGCATTCAATCAATGCTCGTTCCAGTTGGAGCCTGGCGACTATCAGCTGGTGGTCGTAGGGCATAGCAGCAGTGGTAATCCTACCATGACGGATCCTACCTGTATCAAGTTCACCAATGCACAGGGCTTTACCGAGACCTTCATGGCCTATCAGGTGCTGACGGTCACTGGCGAGTCTCAGGAGGTCGGTGTTAACATCGACCGCATCGTATCGCGCTGTAGTGTGGTGCTGACGGATGATATCCCGGCTAATGTCAAGAAGCTGCGGTTCTACTATACGGGTGGCTCTGGTGCTTTCGATGCCTCGACGGGTCTGGGCTGCGTCAACAGCAAGCAGGATGTCTGGTTCGATGTCACGTCTGGTCAGCACCAATTTGACTTGTATACCTTCTTGCATGACAATGAGGGTACGATACACCTGCAGGTGACAGCGCACGATGCTAACGATAATATCATTCAGGAGCGAACCTTCGATGTGCCGATGGAACAGAACCATATCACGTGGCTCACTGGTGCCTTCTTTAGTGGCTCTGGTTCTTCGTCGTCTACCACCATCACCGTCACGGTCAATACCGACTGGGCAGGTGAAACTCACTTAACATTCTGACCGATAGTAAAAGTCAAATCAAGAATTGAGCAGGATAAGGTCTTCTTATCCTGCTCTTTTATAACTTTTGAAAAAGTTACAAAATTATTTTTCGGCTGGCGCAGAAAAGGCGTAGCAATAAGAGATCGCAGCTTGCTGCATAAGAAAGACATGGCGAATCCCGAAGGGACGAAAGCTAGAGAGCCATACCAACGCTCGACCTTGGTCGCTTTGTACCTTTAGGTCAAAGAATTTTGATGGAGGGCGGATTCTGCCCGGAATCCGCTCGACCTTGTCGCTTTGACCTTGGTCAAAGAATTTTTCCCTCGCCTGAGGAGAGGGAATACAGGGAGAGGTGGAGCCCCTTCAAAGGTGAAGGGGACGGGGGATGTTTGAAAAAAGCGCGGAATTGGCTGTGCCGAACCCTACCCTACCACGGGTAGGAAATCCCACGGAATTGACCTTGTCGATCCCCAGCCCTGCCACGGGCTGAGTAACCCGCGGAATTGGCTGTGCCGAACCCTACCCTACCACGGGTAGGGTTACACAAGAAAAGCAGAAGAGGTGAAATGAAATGAATTTCTTTCTTCTCTTCTGCTTTCCTTGTGACTCCCGCGGGATTCAAACCCACAACCTTCTGATCCGTAGTCAGATGCTCTATTCAGTTGAGCTAGGGAGCCTCTCTTTCTTAAAAGCGAGTGCAAAGGTACGGAGTTTTTGGGAAACGACCAAATATTTCGGCAACTTTTTGCAAAAAAAATTTTTGCAGAGCGGTTTTTTGCTGGAAAATGAGCGGAATTTCGAGGTTTTTTCTTATCTTTGCCTCATCTACTAATTTAAAATATGAAGAGTAAAAGGATATGGGGCCTAGTGCTGATGGCTGCAGCAATGACCGTGCAGGCCCAACAGAGACTGGACTCACTACGGATGAGAGTGGGATATAGCAGTGACAATCAGGTGACGCTGGCTGGTGCCATAGACAAGGTGACACGAGAGCGCATGAACAAAGGTCTGATGACCAACTCGCTGGATGCACTGAGCGGTCAGGCGGCAGGTGTACAGGTGCAGACTGGTGGCAACCAAGAGGCCATGCTATCAGCAGTGCGCGTACGTGGTACCACCTCACTGACGGGTGGCAACGACCCCCTGGTGATTATCGATGGTGTGCAGAGTGACATCATGACGCTATCGACTATTTTCCCCACAGACATCGAGAGCTTCACCATTCTGAAGGATGCCTCAGAGACGGCCCAGTATGGTAGCCGCGGTGCTGCCGGAGTGATTGAGGTGGCTACCAAGAAAGGTAGTGGCGAGCGCTTCCACATCGCCTATGACGGCAGTGTGGGTTTCGAGAGCATCTACAAGAACCTGGAGATGCTCTCAGGCAGTGAGTTCCGGCAGGCCGCCAAGAACCTGGATATCCCCATCATCGACATGGGCTACGATACCGACTTCACGAAATCGCCCACCAGGACGGGTTTCGTACACACCCACCACATCGCCTTTGGCGGTGGTTCACAGAATGCCAACTACCGTGCTTCAGTGGCTGTGATGGACCACCAGCGCGTCATCCAGAAAAACCGTTTCCGCAACTACATCGCCAAGCTGGACGTGACACAAAGGGCCTTTGACGACCATCTGACGGTAGACCTGGGGGTATTCGGATCGCTACAGAAAAAGGACAATATCCCCTTCCAACAGAAGCTGTTCTACTCGGCAGCTACGTTTAATCCCACCTTCCCTGATGGCAGGAATGAAGATGGCAGCTACGGACAGGTCACTGAGGCGCTATGGATCAACAACCCCAACTCGCTGCTGGAGATGGAAGACAGCGAGAACAACGGACACTTCAACGTGCACCTGAAGGCACTGGCTAACCTGGGCTATGGACTGTCGATGACAGCCTTCGGGTCGTTCACCTATAATAATATAGAGAACGCCCACTTCTACCCCACCTTCGTATGGAGTCATGGTGAGGCCTATCGCGGCAATGAGAAGCGGGAAGAGATGCTGGGTAACATCTCGCTGCGCTGGGAGCGTGACTTCAACCAGCACCACCTGGACCTGATGGCACTGATAGAAGCAGGTAAGGAGAAGCGCAAGGGATTCTACACCACCGCAACGAATATTGCCACAGATGCCTTTGGATACGACAACCTGTCGGCAGGTGCCGTGAGACCATGGGAGGGCACCAACTCGTACTATTCGGACACGCACATGGAGTCGTTCC
Source organism: Prevotella sp. (assembly GCA_015060535.1). Classification (GTDB taxonomy): domain Bacteria; phylum Bacteroidota; class Bacteroidia; order Bacteroidales; family Bacteroidaceae; genus Prevotella. The sequence continues at coordinate 117,735 of SUYH01000001.1, read as the reverse complement.
TGTTTCGTTCGCAATACTCGTATAACAACCGCTACACGCTGACCTTGAACATGCGTATCGACGGTTCGTCAAAGGTAGGTGCCAACAACCGCTGGGGCTACTTCCCCTCGGTCAATGGGGCCTGGATTGTCAGCAATGAGCCTTGGATGAAGCGGATCAGCTGGCTGAACAAGTTGAAACTGCGCATAGGTTATGGCAAGAGTGGTAACCTGGGGGGTATCGACTCGTATATGTCGCAACAGTTGATCAAGCCCAATGGTGTGGTGAACGTAGGAGGAACAACGGTAGCCACACTGGGTATCATCCGCAATGCCAACCCCGACCTGCGCTGGGAGATCAAGCGCACGTTTAACGTAGGACTGGATATGGCTTTCTGGCAAAACAGGATTGTGCTGACTGCCGACTTCTACGCCTCGAAGACTACCGATATGCTGTACGAATATGACGTGCCCGTGCCTCCGTTTACCTACGACAAGCTGCTGGCTAACCTGGGAAAGATGGAGAACAGCGGTGTGGAGCTGGGCTTTGGCATCACACCCCTGCGCACCAAGGATGCCGAGCTGAGCATCAACATGAACTGGACCTTCGAGCGCAACAAGCTCATCACGCTGAATGGCGACTATAACGGACAGGAGCTGACAGCTCCGAGTACCAAGGGCATCAGTGCACTATGGGGTGCTGGTTTCCACGGCTCCAGCGATGTGTGCTTCCAGATGGTGGGACAGCCTCTGGGTGTCTTCTACCTCTACCACTGCACGGGTCTGAAGACCAATCCAGACGGTTCGAAGGAGTATGAGCTGAGCGACGAGAAACAGATTTGCGGACAGGCCACCCCGAAGGCTATGATGGGTTCGAACATCGCCTTCCGCTATAAGCAGTGGGACATCACGATACAGATGAATGGTGCCTTCGGACATCAGATCTACAACGGCACAGCGCTGACGTATATGAACATGTTGTCGCTGCCTAACTACAACGTGATGAAGGGGGCGCCAGAGATGAATATCCAGGACCAGGACATCAGCGACTACTGGCTGGAGAATGGTGACTATGTGAACATCGACTACGTGACCTTAGGATGGAACGTGCCCCTGCGCTCGAAGTATATCCATAACCTGCGTGTGTCGTGTTCGGTGAACAACCTCGCGACCATCACGGGCTACTCGGGACTGACACCGATGATCAACTCGAGTGTGGTGAATTCATCGCTGGGAATTGACGATAAGCGATCGTATCCGGTTTATCGGTCGTACTCCTTAGGTTTAAGTATTCAGTTCTAAATTAGAAATTAGGAATGATGAAACATATATATTTAATTCTGTTGAGCTGTGTGGTCTGGGGATGTAGTCTGGAAGAAGAGGCGAGAGACCAGATCACAGAAGAGCAGGCGTTTACCAATGCGTCGGACCTGTATCTGAACACAGTGGCTACGCTGTATAACTATGTGGGTGGAAATACCGATGGACAGGGACTGCAAGGTACCTGTCGAGGGGTGTATGACCTGCAGACCTTCGGGTCGGATGAAGCGCTGTTACCCACACGTGGTGTCGACTGGTATGACGGAGGCATCTGGCAAGCGATGTACAAGCACTCCTGGAGTGCTGGTCACGAACTGCCCAAGAACGCATGGCTATACCTGTATAAGGTCATCACGCTGTGTAACTACTCGCTGGAGAAACTGGAACAGTATCAGAAGATGGCAGGACCCATGAACTACCTCATCTGGACCTCAGAGGTGAGGGCTCTACGCGCCATGTACTACTGGTACTTGATAGACCTCTTTGGCGATGTGCCCCTTATCACATCGAGTGTGATGGATATGAACAGGGTGACCAGAGAGAAGCGCAGTGTGGTGTTTGAATTCATCATGAAGGAAATGGATATGGCCATCCATCAACTCAGTCCGTCGAACAGTGTGCGCGAGGGTGACTACTACGGACGCATCACGATGCCTGTATGCTACTTCGTGATGGCTAAGATGATGCTAAATAGTGGGGTGTATCTGGGTACGACAGATGTGGCTCAATATATGGAGCAGTGTATCGAATACTGCAACGCCATTGAGGACTTAGGCTACAGTCTGGAGGAAAAATATGAGAGCAACTTCATCGTGTATAACGAGAACTCTAAGGAGAACATCTTCGTCATCCCCATGGACAAGCACCTCTATTCGAACCAGCAACAGAACATGCATCGCTCGTACCACTACCGCCATGCAGCAGCCTATGGCTTTACGGGTGAGAACGGGACGTGTGCTACGCTGCAGACACTGAAGATGTATGGCTATGGTACCGATAACGTTGACAACCGCTTTTACATGAATTTCTACGCTGGACCCGTCTATGACCTCGATGGTGACCCCGTGCTGGATCGTACAGGTCAGCAGCTGGTGTACTATCCTGACAAGGTGGAGATGGACCTGAGCTTCTCAGACTACGTGGAGACTGCTGGAGCACGCATGAAGAAATATGAGGTAGACAAGAATGCCTCGAAGGATGGCAAGCTGATGGACAATGACATCGTGCTGTTCCGCTTTGCTGATGTGCTGCTGATGAGGGCTGAGGCCTACCTGCGTCTGGGCAAGGCCAGTCAAGGCCAGAAAGACCTAGACCTGGTGCGTAAGAGGGCTCGGATGAAACCTGTGGAGCTGACGATGGAGAACCTGGAAAGGGAACGATTCGTGGAACTCTGCTGGGAGGGATGGCGACGCCAGGATATGATTCGCTTCGGACATTATAAGTCGCTATTCCAGGGTGAGGATGGTGATGAGCCGGTAGACGAGAGTGACGGGCATACTACGGTATTCCCTATTCCTGCTGATGTCAGGGCGTTGAATCAGAATTTGACACAGAATCAGGGATATTGAGTTTAGTTGACAGTTGATAGTTGACAGTTGACAGTTGACAGTTGATAGTTGACAGTTGATAGTTGACAGTTGACAGTTGATAGTTGACAGTTGATAGTTGACAGTTGATAGTTGACAGTTGATAGTTGACAGTTGATAGTTGACAGTTATCGATTAATGATGACGTAGATGATGACGGGGGCACCAATGAGGGGAGTGACGGCATTCAAGGGGATGACACCACTCTCGCCAGGGAGCACACAGAGGAGGGAACACGTCAGGGCTACGATGCTGCCCATGAGGATAGTGGCTGGCAATAGCGAGCGATGATTATCCGTATGGAGCAGCAGACGGGCAATATGCGGAACAGCCAGTCCGATGAAGGCTACAGGACCACAGAAGGCCGTCACAATAGCTGTCAGGAGACCTGTCACTATCAAGAGCCAGTTGCGCACCCGAATGATATTGATGCCCAGGTTCTCCGCATAGCGGTCGCCCAGCATCAGCGCATTCAGGGGTTTGATGAGCAGGATGCTCCCCAACAGACCCACCAGTGTCACACTGGCAAAGGTGGGCATCATACGCATGGAGACACCACCAAACGAGCCCATGCCCCATACCATATACGACTTCACACCTTCATCGGTTGCGAAGAAGTTGAGCAACGAGATGGCACTGTTGCTGATATAGCCTATCATGATGCCAATGATGAGCAGCATCACATTGTTGCGCACCAGCGTAGAGAAAAAGAAGATGATGGCCATCACCGTCATCGCACCGACAAAGGCTGCTATCAGCACAGCAACGAAACCAGAAAGGCTGACACTTCCGGCAGAGATGCTGCCCCCCAGGAGCAACATGACCAGTGCCACACCCAGACCAGCACCACTGTTGATGCCAAACACACTGGGACCCGCCAAAGGATTGCGGAAAGCCGTCTGCAGCATCAGTCCACTGACCGCCAAGGCTCCACCAGCCAACGTCGCTGTGATGGCCTGAGGCAAGCGTGACTCAAGGATGATATACTGCCACGAGGGTTTCACCTCTTCGCCCATCAGGATGCGCAACGTGTCAGCCACAGGAATCGTGACTGAACCCACGACGATGTTCAGGGCAAAGAGCACGGCAATGGCCATGGCCAACAGGATGCAGTATATCGTACCTTTATTCATCTACTACGAATTATACGGATTTTACGGATTTATTTTTTTATAATAACGTAGAGGGGGCAGATTTGGTATTTCGGGGTGAAGGATTTTAATGAAATCATTCAGCAACCAGTCTGGTCTGAACGGGGCCTCCTCATAGAATAGCGAGAGCTCGACATTACAGCCATAGGCCTCGCGATTACGGAAGGCCTTGAACTGGTCATAGCCATGATGTTCAGCCAACAACTCCTGATACGTAATCAGGTGATTGCTGCTAAAGCGGAACATCCACACATCGCACTCCCCTGCCCTTTCCAATACCGTTTCGAAAGGCAATGACACACTGCCACTATGCTCATCGGCAGCCCACGGATACAAGCTCTGAGCGTCAGCCAACATCTGACCAATGGTGCTGCGACCTCCAGGCACATACCACACGGAGCCCGTCACCTTGTCCAACACCACAGAGCGCTGCACCTTCGAGGTCTGAGCCACCTGCTTCAGAGCATTGTAGCTGCTGTCGACCACAGCAAACAGACTGTCAGCACGCTCCTCGCAACCCAACAGCATGCCATAGAAACGCATCCACTCAGCACGTGCCAAGGGCGTGGGTTCCATATACTCGGCACACTCGATGAGGGGGATGTCAATCTCCTCCACCTTGCCATAGCCACCACTATTCTCAAAAGGCGACAGGAAGATAGCATCAGGGCGCTGGTCGATGATTTTTTCTATCACCGGACTCATGCCGTCGCCACAATCGCTGATGCGACCTTTCGCCACCTGCTCGTGGATATAGGGTATCTTGATGTATTTCAGGTCGGCTACTCCTGCTATGCGCTCCTCCTGGTGTAACATCTGCAACAAGGCGCAATGGACTGTGGTGAAGATGACGGGGCGCTTTAAGGGGGTGCGGATGATGGTGCCTTCGGGGAGGGGATGCGGAACTTCCGCATCGTACGGGACAAGGACGTAGCGATGCAACGTCTTGTCGGGCTTCCAGGGGTTTTGCAGGGTTGCTACGGTATAGCCGTCATGGCGCACGATGGTGAGGCGCTTGGCATAACGGAAAGCAACAGTGTCGCCACCGTCCTGCTGTTGGGCCGTCTGGCGGCCACAGGACGATAGCAACACTGTCAGGAATATGAGATAGATGAGTCTCACGATGCTTACTCAACTACCATGTCGTCGATACAGATATAGGCAGGAGTCAGCACGCCATAATCGTTCGAACGAGAACCAGAGAATGCGAAGTAGAGTGAGCCAATCTCGCCCATAGCGCTCAAGTCAATCCACTGCCAGTCCTTCACGTAGTCACCATTCTTAGCGAGGTCGATGTCTACATCAACCGTCGTACCATCTTTCTTCACACCTGTCAGCGTGCACTTGAACCAGTCGGTCTTGTCGAACTTTGCACCTGAGTAGCTGTCGCCATTCAAGATAGAGTTAGCGGTATAGGCGCTGTTGGTGAAGTAGAAGCCCTTGATCTTGACGCCCTCTTCGAAATTGATGAACTCGCCATAGGTGGTGATCACCATGAAATTGTCGCCAGAGTGAGCCTTACCCGTCACGTTGTTATACTGGTCGGGAGTCAGCGTCATGGGGTCGAAAGTGGTAGCCGTACGGTTAGAGATAGCAAAACCAGACCAGAAATCGGTGCTACCGTACTGTGACTCATAGATGCTGTAGCTCACAGGGAACTTTACACCGGCCTCCTTGTAGGCATTGTCGGTATAGGTTGTGGTCTTGCCCCCCCAGTCGTCTTCGTAGGAGTAGCTTTCACCCTTAGCCTCGCCAATCCAGAAGCCATCCTTGTTCAAGGTCTGATTCTCAAACGAGATGATGGTCACAACAGGTGAACCTGCATTGTCCTCTTTTGAGCACGATGTGAATGCTGACATTGTTGCCAATGCAACAGCTGCAAAAAACAAATGTTTCTTCATAACTGTAATGTTTTAAGTGAATAAATAGTGTTATTTAATGATGAATTTCTTTCCGTTCCGAATATAGAGTCCGCGACGGGGATGGCTGACGGGGCGTCCCTGCAGGTCATAGACTGGCGAGGAAGCATCCTCTTGACGCACGACATCGATGCCTGCAATGGCTGCCTTGATGCGGCTGATGGACTCGTCGGTATGCAGGTCTTCTGCTCCCAGGATTTCCGTGGAGGTCTCCAGCAGCCAGCCACACTTCTGGTTCAGACCCGTATAGACACGCACAAAGTCGACGAAATCGAGTTTGACGGGTTTTCGCTCCTCATCCACTGCCCAGCTGATGTCAATGCCACAGCCCTCGATATTAGGTGTCTCGTGATCGCTCAGCATATTGGGCTGATTGTCAGCATAGCCCCATCCGTAGAAGAACAGCACCCAGTAATACTGGCTGTAACTCGTGGGCACAGCACCAGTCATGTCATAGCCATTCTGGGGTAATCGCGTACCTCGGAAGGTGAGTCCATCGGGCAGCCACTGCGGATAATACTCCTGCGGGTGATAGCGGTCCCAGCGATCCAGCTCGCCACTGTTGCCGCGGTTGTCTGTCCAGGGAATCTTTCCCATCGGATTCTTCCTGTAGGTGATCTCGTAGCCATAGTCTACCTTGCCTACGCTATCCACATCGCAACTGCCACTGATCTCATACCAAGCATCGTCGGGCAGTCCGTTGCCATTGACATCTTTCGACACCATCACGACACCAGCCTCGCTGACACCACCACCAGGAAACGTGTTCGTCTCCTCTTGATAGGCATTACCCCAAATGGCGAAGTCGCGCTGTCCCTCGACATTGGCTATCGAGTGGTCGAAATGGAAGGTGATGTAACCCCCAAAAGCACCCAATGCCACCAGGTCGCGCTGGTTGTTAGCCAGTCGCTCGGTACATTTGCGTATCATGTCCTGTTCCGTATCACCAGTCTGATACTCTGGGATGTCGTTGATATACTGTCCTGGGGCAGGCCTGTATTCGTCTACCGCCTGGATATAATTCGAGTGTGTCGACACATCGTCCATCCTTTGCGCTCCTACGGAGCTAAATGAAAAATAAAAAATAAAAAATATCAATCGTCTCATTTATTTTATATTTTATATTTAGGGCAAAGCCCGTATATTTAGGGCGCAGCCCGCAGAAACACCGCATGGGCAGGGATATCGCCTGTCTTTACCTTATAGTCGAAGGTGCCGTCGGCATGGAAGTGCAACAGGTCACCACTCGACACGTAGTTCTTGGCATCCATCAGGTAGAAGTCGCGCTCGTTGGGATTGACGATGATGCCATAGGGCTGGCGCATCTGAGTGAGTTCCTGAGCATCCGTCAGCTTGTCACTGACTACCTCATGTGTCCGGATATTGATGATGCCATGATAGAGCTCATTGGTATACGTCGCCTCGCTCCACTGGCTGCCATAGAAATACAACGAGTCGCCCACGATGCAGAGGTCGCTCACGGGGATGTCTATCCGTCCACCCACCTGCATCTGTCCTTGTGCATCGCGCGACAGCCAACAGAGGTGTGACTTCTCGTCATAATAGTCGCCTCGCGAGGTCACCCACAGCTGTCCATAGCGGTCTGCCCGACAGCGATGCAGATTCACAGCGACGTCAATCTTACGCTCCTCCGTGAAGGTCTTCAGGTCAATGACACTCACCGTACGGTCATAGTCGGGCACACGATAGCCTCCACTATTGGCCACATACAGTTTTCCATCAACCACAGCCATCTCCTCAGGCTGGTAGCCTACCGTGATCTTGCTGACTGTCTGCAATGTCAGTGTGTCAATCTTATACACCTCGCCAAGGGGAGCATCTTGACCGATGCTCACAGGACCCACATACGACGAGACATAGGCATAACCCTCGTGGAATGTCACATTGCGACAGTTAGGCACGTCTATCTTGCCCAGCTTCACCGCATCTGAGGCGCGACACACCTCCACCTTGTTCGAGCAATTGATGACGAGCCAGAGCTGCGAACCGTATATCTGGATATCGTTGCCCACATCACCCAGCTCCTTCACCTCGTTGGGGTTACGCTCAGCATAGATGTTACGCAGGTAGCGGATAGTCTCGCCAGAGAGGTCCAGATAGTCGAGCGTACACTTGTTCGAACCCATATTACCCTCGTTCAGCAGATACATGCCGAGCACCTCCGTCTTCTCGGTCACGATGCCCGTGTCCTCGTCTTCCATATAGATGATGGTGTCATCCGTACGGCAACCGGCGAGAGCGAGCAGCAGGGCAATATATAGGAAAAAGTGTCGCTTCATATCTTTACGTCTAATGTGATGGCATAGTTGCGCTTGGGCATCGGGTAGTTCAGTATCACGTCATAGTCTTGCGAGAAGAGGTTGTTCACCTCCAGCATCGCCCTAACCTCTAACCTCTTACCTCTAACCACTTTTGATAACGACAAGTCGCTCGTATACCAAGGCTGCATATAGTTATACTTAATGTTCTCCTGCTGGTTATAGCGCTCACCTGCATAGATGAACGAGTAGTTCAGGTCCCATCCACGATACTGGACGTTCAGGATGGCTGATCCGGAGTGCCAGGGGATATAGGGTATCTGGTGGCGATAGAACGCATCCTGCGGATCGGTCACATCGCGAGCATCCTGGTAGGTATACTGCAAGCGACCCGTCACCAGCAGTCCTCGCACAGGCACCAGCGTCAACTCCGTCTCCACATCTATTCCCTTGATGTGTACACGTCCCAGATTCAGCATCGTCCATCGGAACTGCTGCCCCTTCGGATAGGCCACTATCTTGTCGTGTACCGTATTATAATACGCGTCAGCCTGCAGGTGGAAATAGCGCAGCAGTCCCCCACTCCATTGGTGGTCGTAGGACAGTCCGCCATTATACTGCAGGGCCGTCTCAGGTGTCAGCAGTGCATTGCCCAGGTCGGTATAGTACAGGTCGTTGAACGTAGGCATGCGGAAACTCTTCTTGGCATACACACGGATAGACAGGTCGCGCGAAGCGAAGGGATAAACATTGGCAAACACGGCAGGTGTATACTCCACCCTCGACTTGGGCGATACCGCATGGCGCAGGTGGTCTTTCACCGTCGTCATCAGCACGGAGCCCTGCACCTTCAGCCAGTCCAGGTTCAGTGCCGTAGCCAGCGACAGGTAGTTGCTATAGCGCTGGGGATACACAAACTGGCGCATATCGCTGTCCAGCCTGTTCCAGCGGAAGTCATAGCACAGTGATATGCTCCATGCGGGCAGGATGTTATACACGTTCGATGTCGAGAAATACAACTCCTGCTGACGGTAGGTATTGTCGACCTGCATCTGGGTGGTGTCACGATTTACATAGCGCGTGTTGTAGTAGGCATACTTCGCTACCGCCTGTGTCGTGAAACGCTCGCCAATGCTCTTCTGGTATCGTCCCTGAAGAAAGGTGTTATGGTCCCACTGGCGCTCACCGCGTCGCCATACGTTGTTCACTATGGCCCCTGGGATGCCTCGCTCGGAGTGATAGGTATACACCTTCAGTTTCCAGAAACCATCCTGCAACATGCCATGCAGATTGCCCTCAGCTCTCACTGCCCAGATGTCACCATTCTGGCGCGTGGCTGTGGTGTCATAAGCCACTGTGCCGTCCTGCTTCTTTCGACGATAGCGGAACTTATACTTACCGCTGGCTGTCAACACCTCAGCAGACAGCGACGAGCTCACCTTTGCGCTGAGCCGTTGCTCCCACAGTGTCGAGAAGCGGAACATATCGGCCGACCCGTATTTTGCCTTGAATTTCAGGTTGTAGGACTTGCCCTCGTCGAAACGGGGAGCACGCGTACGGATATATACAGCACCCGCATGACCAAAGTCGCTGGCAGGCTGCAGCAGTGCACTCTTCTGTCCGTTGAACAGCGTAATCTCTTCGACGTTGTCCAACGAGAACTGGCCCAGGTCAATCTGTCCGTTCTGGGCATTACCCAGCTCTATGCCATCGTACGAGATGCCCAGATGGTTGGTACCCATCGAACGGATGTTCACCGTCTTGATGCCCCCCACTCCACCATAGTCCTTCAGTTGCAGACCCGAGAAGTAGCGCAGCGCGTCAGCCACATTGTGGGCACTCAGCTTCTCCAGCTGCTCACCCGTCAGTGTCTGCGAGGGTATCACCTCCTTATGGTTATAGCGCGACGTGACAATGACCTCATCCACATGCTGAATGCTGTCGAAGCGACTGCGCTGTGGCTGTTGTGCCCACAAGCCCATCGTCGCCATCAATATGATTATTGTCACTTTTGCCCTCATCACTCAATTAAAAAACGGGAGTCTCAGTGTCTCACGACATAAGCCTCCCGACTTATATAATAATACACGTATTCGCGCTTCCGACCTAACCCCAGAGGTCTGGAACGTCGCATTAGTTGCAAAAGGAGGTCTTCTGACTTTACAGCCCGGTAGCAAGCGTCTTCCCAACAATATCAGTGACTTCGTGCTTACACCGTAAAAGGCTGCTTACAGCTGCGGGACAGTTGAGGATTCGCACCTTATTCCCTGACTTTTGCACTGCAAAAGTAATAATAAAAAACGGAAAACAACACTTTTTCCGTTTTTTTTCGTAATTTTGCACAAAATAATCTCGACAAATGGGAAAAATCATCATCGCAGGCATAGGTCCTGGCAGCAAGGAAGATATCACACCTGCTGTACTCGAAGCAGTCAGACAGGCTGATGTTGTAGTGGGGTATCAATATTACTTCCAGTTTATCGAACAGTATCTGAAACCCGACTGCACGTGTATCGATACAGGGATGAAAAAAGAACGTGAACGGGCAGAACAGGCCTTTGAATATGCAGAAAAAGGTCATACGGTGGTCGTCATCTCCAGTGGTGATGCTGGTATCTACGGTATGACGCCCCTGATTTACCAGATGAGAGATGAGAGAAAGGCTGATATCGAGATTGAGGCACTGCCTGGCATCTCTGCTTTCCAGAAGGCTGCCTCACTGCTTGGGGCTCCAATAGGTCACGACATGTGTATCATCTCACTGTCTGACCTGATGACTCCTTGGGAAGTGATTGAGCGTAGAATCAAGGCTGCAGCAACAGGTGATTTCGTGACTGCGGTATATAATCCGAAATCGCATGGACGCTATTGGCAATTGTATCGTCTCGTGGAGTTGTTCTTGCAGGAACGTTCTCCGGAAACACCCGTGGGCTATGTGCGTCAGGCAGGTCGTGAGGAACAGGAAGTGAAACTCACTACGCTGGCTGATTTCAATCCTGAGGATGTGGATATGTTTACTGTGATACTGATTGGTAATTCGCAGTCGTATATCTCGGAGGGTAAAATGATTACGCCAAGAGGATACAGCCTCACCCCCCACCCCTCCATTCCCGCTAACGCGCCTACCCGTAGCCTTTCGAATGGCGAGGGGAGTAATTACTCTAAAGGGCAGAGTATCATGATGGAATCATTCCGTACCATCGCCAGTGAACTGAAAAGAGACTATCCATTGGATCATCAATGGGCTTTGCTGCATGCCATCCATACCACTGCCGACTTTGAGATGGAGGATATTCTCTATACAGACAAGGGGGCGGTAGAGACCCTATATAATAAGGTAAAAGACGGCTCGTTGAAAACTATCGTTACTGATGTGACCATGGTCACCAGTGGTACCCGTAAAGGGGCTCTCCAGCGTTTAGGGATTGAGACTAAATGCTATCTCTCGGACTCGCGTGTGGCAGAGATGGCAACCGCTTCAGGTATCACTCGCACTCAGGCTGGTATCCGACTGGCTGTCGAAGAACATCCTGATGCGCTCTTTGCCTTTGGCAATGCGCCTACAGCACTCATGGAACTCTGCGAACTGATTCGTAAAGGCAAAGCGCATCCTGCAGGCATCATTGCTGCTCCTGTAGGTTTTGTTCATGTGCGTGAATCGAAACACATGGTGAAACCCTTCAAGGATATTCCCAAAATTATTATTGAGGGACGCAAAGGAGGTAGCAATCTGGCTGCCACACTTTGTAATGCCATCCTTACCTTCGATGATGCTGCACAACTTAAACCTGGTCGCGATCTATGAGATTTATCGTTATAGGTATTACGGACAATCCGAACCCTTGGTTTCCACCAGAGGTTCTGGAGCTGATTAAGCAGGGAAAGGTGTTTTCTGGTGGCAAACGCCATCATGAGATTGTGGCTCCGCTGTTACCCACTGATTCTGAGTGGATTGAGATCACAGTGCCTCTTGACGCGGTATTCGAGCATTATCAATTATCAATTGTCAATTGTCAATTAATTATAGTCTTTGCCAGTGGCGACCCACTTTTCTTTGGTTTTGCCAATACCATTAAACGGAAGATGCCTGAGGCAGAGATTTTGCTCTACCCTTCGTTCAACTCCCTGCAGCTGTTGGCTCATCGCTTGGTCATGCCCTATCATGATATGCGCATCGTTTCATTGACAGGTCGCCCATGGCCTGAGTTCGATAGAGCACTCATTGAGAGATCAGCAAAAATCGGTGTATTGACTGATCGTGAACATACCCCTGCCACCATCGCCCAACGCATGCTGGAATACGGCTATAACCAATATACGATGCACGTAGGTGAGCACTTAGGCAATCCTACCCTCGAAAAGGTCACGACCTTAACACTCGAAGAAGCTAGTCTGCGAGACTTCATTCATCCCAATTGTTTAATTTTACACAAAAGGGACGGTTCTTTTTGTGTAAATTTTGGCATCCCTGACAGCGAATTCGCTTTATTAGACGGTCGTGAGAAGATGATTACGAAGATGCCTATCCGACTGTTGACACTTCAGGCATTAGACCTTCCCAGGAGACGAGTATTTTGGGACATTGGTTTTTGTACGGGTAGCGTCAGCATCGAGGCCCGTCTGCAATTCCCGCACTTACAGATTGAAGCCTTTGAAATTCGTCCTGAATGCGAAGCCATCATTAATGAAAATGCCCGTAAGTTTGGTGCTCCAGGCATCAACGTTCATATGGGCGATTTTCTATCTACTCCCCTCCCTATTGGGGATGGGTCGGGGGTGAGGCTTCCTGATGCTGTCTTTATTGGAGGCCATGGTGGACATCTGAAAGAGATCATGGCGAAAGTGCTCACCGTACTGGCCCCTGATGGCATTATCGTGATGAATAGCGTGAAAGCTCCTAAAGTCCTTACCGACAGCCATCAACTCTGGGATGAGGCCTGCCAGGAACTTGGCCTTACCCAAGATACGCCCACTAAGATAATCCTTAACGACAACCATCCAATTGAAATATTACGATGCAAAAGATAGCTATCATACCCATTAGCGAGGCAGGAAAAGAGATTGCCCAAGATCTCCAGCGAGAACTCAATGCCAAGATAATCGCTCGCAGTGATGTTGGCAAGCAATGGAAGAATTTTGATGCCTTCGTCTTCATTGGTGCTATGGGCATCTGCGTACGCACCATTGCTCCTTATATTCAAGATAAGCACGAAGACCCAGCTGTGGTATGTGTCGATAGTTTGGGGTTGAACGTCATCTCTGTACTCTCTGGACATATCGGAGGGGCCAACAACCTGACCTCAGAGATCGCAGCTATTCTGGGGGCTCGCGAGGTCATCACTACGCAGAGCGACAATGCTGGATTGTGGGCTCTCGACACTTTTGCAGAACGCTTCCATTGGGCTATTGCCAGCGACGATGATATGAACGAGTGTATCTATGCTTTCGTCAATCGCCAGCCTACCGCCTTGCTGATGGAAATTTGCGATGAGGGAACAGACTATCTGGAGAAGACGCTTCCCCCACATGTCACCGTTGTCAAGAGCCTTGAAGAGGTAGACCCCAAGAAATATAGTCTTGTCATCTTGGTGACACCATACAATCTTTGTGCACCTTATGGTGTCCTCGAGTTGCATTTTGTACCCATGATAGCCTCTTTGGGATTTGGACTGGCTCATCATCCGGATGACTACGAGGACATCTACGACCAGATAGACGAGGCGATGAGTCAGATTGGTGTGCTGCCCTGCTACAAGCGCTATTGTACCATCGATGTGAAACAGGAGGAAGAGTTCTGTGCGATGCTGGTTGATGATTTAGACGAAGAACTCGTCTTCTTTACCGCTGAGCAATTGGCTAAGGTCGAAGTACCCAATCCCAGCAAGACTGTCGAGAAGCACGTAGGTACACCCTCTGTCTGTGAGGCAGCAGCTATTCTTGGCGCCAACAATGGCAAACTGATTGTTCCCAAGATAAAAGGCAAAAACTGGACTGCCGCTCTGGCTATTCCCTATGAGAATCTGAGGGAAAGGACTGGTCATATCGAGATTGTGGGTGCTGGTCCTGGCGACCCAGACCTGGTCAGTGTTCGAGGCCGGAAAATGCTGGAGCGGGCAGACCTGATATTATATGCAGGGTCCTTAGTGCCTAAGGCGCTCACAGCATGTCATAAGCCAGGTGCTGTGGTACGCTCGTCGGCCGATATGGCCCTCGAAGAACAGTGTGCGCTGATGAAGCAGTTCTATGACGAAGGGAAATATATTGTTCGTCTGCATACGGGCGATCCCTGCATCTTTGGTGCTATTCAGGAACAGATGGCGTTCTTCGACCGGAACGGTATGGATTATCACATCACCCCAGGCATCTCGTCGTTTCTCGCTGCTGCTGCCGAGTTGCAGAGCCAGTTTACGATTCCCGAGCGTTGTCAGACCATCATCCTCACACGTGGCGAGGGTCGTACCCCTATGCCGGAGAAAGAACAGCTACATCTACTGGCTCGCTCACAATCGACCATGTGTATCTTCCTTTCTGCATCTATCGTTGACGACGTACAAAAAGAACTCCTGATGGAATATCCAGAGGACACCCCTGTTGCTGCTTGCTATCATCTCACTTGGCCTGACCAAAAGATCTATCGGGGTGTACTGAAAGACCTCGCCAAGATAGTGCATGACAACAAGCTGACTCTAACCACCATGCTTGTGGTTGGTGAGGCGATTGACAATCGTCAGGGACTCTCCGAGCTGTATAACAAACACTTCACCCATCTGTTCAGACAAGGAGAAGCATGATACTGGTATTCGGAGGGACGACAGAGGGACGCAAGGCTGCTAAGGTGTTGGAGGAAGCAGGCAAGCTGTTCTACTACTCGACAAAGACTGGCGAGCAGGATATCACCCTGCATCATGGCAAGCGCATTGACGGGGCACTTGATGCTGAGGCAATGCAGCGATTCTGCCAAGAACATGATATCCGCTTGATTGTCGATGCTGCGCATCCTTTTGCATCACAACTTCATCAGACCATCGGACAACTCGACATTCCTGTTATCCGCTACGAGCGTATCTATCCCCCACGTGATCCAAGCATCATCTGGATTGACGACTATTCACAGGTACCCACTGATATCCATTCGCTATTGGCAACTACAGGCGTGCAGAGCATCAGCAAACTGAGGTATTTAGAAACGATGGGCATCAAGGTTTTCTACCGTATTCTGAACCGCGAGAGCAGCATACTGCTGGCTCATCAGCAGGGAGCTACTGACGACCAACTTTGTTTCTATCCGCAGATGGTTGAAGCAGAGGCCATACTCATGAAGGAAAGCGGCCTCTCGGGTGGTTTCACAGAAAAGGTGGAGGATGCCAAAACACGAAGTATGCGAATCATCGCCGTCAAGTGCCCCCAATTGTCAACTGTCAATTGTCAATTGTCAATTGTCAACGGTCCTTATGGTCTACGTCGCGCTGTAGAGAAGCTATTGCCCGAGTTCTATCCCCTGCATAGTGGATTGACAACAGGCACTTGTGCGACAGCTGCTGCTGTGGCTGAAACACTACGATTGGTAAAAGGTGAAACACCAGCAGAGGTGCCTGTCATTCTGCCCAATGGAGAAACCATCAGTGTGGCTGTGGGTTATGGCGACGGCTATGCCTATTGCATCAAGGAGGCTGGAGATGACCCAGACGTGACCAATGGGCTGGAAATAAGGGTCAGCCTCACCCCCATCCCCTCCATTCCCGCTAACGCGCCTACCCGTAGCCTTTCAAAAGGCGAGGGGGGCATAGAGATTCATGGCGGTGAGGGGGTGGGTACCTTCACGCTTCCAGGATTCGACTATCCTCCTGGTGAACCAGCCATTAACAAAGGACCGCGTGAGATGATTCGTCAAAACATCAAGAGGGTCATCACTCCCCTCTCTCTTGGAGAGGGGCTGGTGGTGAGGCTCTCCGTCCCTCAAGGCGCAGAGATAGCCCAACGTACCTTTAACCCCCGTCTGGGTATTGAGGGAGGCATCTCGATTATAGGTGTTTCGGGCATTGTGATGCCCTTTTCAGAAGAAGCCTTTATCGACAGCATCCGCAAGTGTATGCAGGTGGCTAAAGCCTCAGGTGCAGAGCGCGTTATGATTAACAGCGGTGGAAAGAGCGAGCGTTTTGTGAAGGCTCTCTATCCCGACCTGCCCCAACAAGCTTTTGTGGAGTATGGTAATTATATCGGAGAGACCCTGAAGATGGCCAACGAGATGGGTATTCAGAAGGTCACTCTGGGTGTCATGCTAGGCAAGGCTGTCAAACTGGCTGAAGGTCATCTGGACACCCATAGTCGCAAGGCTGTGATGAACAAAGACTTCATCCGTCAGTTGCTGAATGAAGCGAACGTTCTGCTGGACCTTCAGACTATCACCTTAGCTCGCGAACTCTGGGAGAAGATTCCTGCAGAGCAGATTGATGCTTTCTGTCAGGTGGTATTAAGCCACTGTCTGGAGCATTGTCAGCGCGTCGCCCCACACGTCAATCTTACTCTTCTACTGATTGCCGACGACGGAACAATACACTCGCTATAACAGGAGCACCCACCAGAGCTGTCACACTATTGACAGGCAACGCTCCCTCGAAGCCAGGCATACGGGCAATGAAGTTGCAGACCAGAGCCAATACTGCTCCACAAAGGGCTGTGGCCGGCATCAACACGCGATGGTCGGAAGAACGGAAGATTGCTCTAGCCAGATGAGGCACAGCCAGTCCGATGAACATGATGGGTCCGCAATAGGCAGTAACGATAGCCACCAAGACACCAGAACTGATAATCACGAGCATGCGGGAACGCTGAACATTGAGTCCCAGATTGCTGGCATAGCGATCGCCTAATAGCAGGATGTTCATGGGTTTTACCAACAGGAAACTCAATGGTATCAAGATACACATCAGTACCACGAAGAGCATCATCTCATCACCTGAGACACGCGAGAAGGAGCCCATGCCCCAAACCACAAACGATTTGACATCTTCTTCGGGTGCCAGAAACTTCAGCACACCAATAATCGCATTGGCCAGATAGCCTATCATCACACCAATGATTAACAAGGTGACATTGCCCTTCACCTTCTGAGAAATCCAGACTATCAACAGCATCACAGCCAGCGCTCCCACAATAGCAGCGACACTGATGGCTGCATCGCCAACATAGCCCAGACGAGAGAGTGCCACACCCCCTATCTTACCAGAAAGCAAGACGACAAAGGCAACGCCAAGGGCTGATCCGTTGGAAATGCCCAGCACAGAGGGACCAGCCAACGGATTGCGGAATACCGTCTGCATCTGGAGACCACTCACAGCCAGACCAGCTCCAGCAACAATGGCTGTCAGCACCTGTGGCAGACGAGACTTCCAGATGATATTGGTCCATATCTCATGACTTTCATCACCCACCAATATCCGACAGATATCCGTCACAGGAATCTTGACGGAGCCAACGAACAGATTGATGATAGCCAATACGACTATCGACACCATCAGCGTCACGATCAGCGGCAGTGTACGTCTCATTTCAGCAGATGATAGAATGTGGGGTGATAATTCTTCTCTACCAGCTCCGGGTGGAAGATCGCTACGAAATCCTTCAGCAACAGGTCGGGCTCTACAGGTGATATTTCGTAGTAGGGTGTCTGCTTCATGTTGCAGTAGATCACCTTGCGCTCCTTAAACGACTTGAACAGTTCGTTGCGAGGTTCTGAGGCTTTCAGCGCATCATAGGAGAACTCGCCAGGATGACTGTTCAGGATACGCCAGAAGTCAGCGTTGGCAGCCAGCTCATACATCTTCTCAAACTCCAGATTCTCGCCAGCAGTCTCTTCGTCTTGAATGACATAATAAGCACCAGCATCGCGGAAAATCTGTGCCAGATAGTTCTTGCCACCTACGGCATGCCAGGTACCACCATGCATCTCGCCACTGAAGACAGTGGGAATTTTGAGTGTGGAGTGTGGAGTGTGGAGTGTTGAATGGACTTTCTGCTTTAAATCGTTATAGCGCTTCTCAATGCCGTCGAACACCTCGCAAGCCTCTTTCTCCTTGCCAATGAACATACCCACAAACTTGATCCATTCAGCCTGTCCCAATGGGTCGAGTTCCTTATAGCCCAAATGAGGAACCAGCGTGATACCCGTCTCCTTGATCGCATCATAGCCACCTCGTTTGAAAGGCGACACAAAGATGACATCAGGATTGGCTGCCAGCACCATCTCCGTATCGAAGTTGCCCTCCATGCCAATCTTCACGATACGTCCATCCTTTACTCGCTCCTGGATGTCCTTGTTAAAGAGGTTCTTCGTTCCCGTCAGTCCCTTGACCACATCGTGGGCATCGAGAATGGTGAAGTTTGAGAGTTGCAGGGCGGTCATACAGATGGTACGCTGAATGGGTACACGAACCTTGGTATAGCCCTCAGGCACTGTAGCCTCATCAGAACGAACCAGTGCGAAATGGTCTTTCTCACCAATATCCACCAGTCGCACATCAGCAGAGTCGCGCACAGTGAAGCCTGTGGCGTATTTAACGGATAGGTGAGAGGTGAGAGGTGAGAGTGAAGAATCATCATCGGCAGTAGGCTGCGACTTCTTCGATGTACAGCCTCCCATGACCAGACTCATCAATACGACAAGTCCGACCATCAGAATTTCAGTCATTCTGTTTACTTGAATTGATTTTTTCATATCTGCGGTTGTAAGTTTTCGTTCGTTGTTTCCAATATAGGGTTTATCAAATAGTTCTCCGAAATAGTAATGCGGACCACCAAAGCGACAGTCTAATATGCCTGCGAGAGCGGCCTCAGGATATCCGCTATTGGGGCTGGCATGCTGACGACCATAGCGCCACACAAAGCCCAACAGCGACCAGCGACCAGAGACGAGGACCATCAGCAAGGCTGTCAGACGGGCTGGGATATAATTTGCCACATCGTCGATATGAGCTGCCCAACAGCCAAAGTCGCGGTAGCGCTCTGTGCGATAGCCAATCATCGAGTCGAGCGTGTTTACCATCTTATAAGCCATCATGCCTGGTACGCCCAACAGTGCCAACCAGAACAAGGGTGCTATCACCCCATCACTCAGATTCTCAGCCAGCGTCTCCAGGGCTGCCGTTCGTACCTCTTGGGCTGACAGTTCTGATGTGTCGCGTCCTACGATACGAGCCACCTGTGCCCTACCCTCGTCCAACGAACGGTCTACTGCCAAGAATACTGCTTTTACTTCGCGAATCAATGTTGTACCCGCCAAACAAAAGAATATCCAAATGAAGTCGAGCCATCGGGGCAAGAGCCACACCAATAGGTAGACAGCCACAATCAGCATAACAGCCACGAAGGCACCTTTCAGCATACAATGGTGGCCCTTGTTCAGGCGGTGTTCGCAAAAGGCGATTACACGTCCGAACCACACGATGGGATGTGGCAGCCACACGGGGTCGCCCAACATCCAGTCGAGCACCAGTGCCAGGAGCAGAGCGTACACTATCTCGGGCATTGCTGTAGGTGTTGTTTGATGGCACTGACCAGCGCATCGTTCGCCTGTGGCGACTGCGCTGCAATGCGGAAATGTTGTGGGGTAAGTCCTCGGAAATTGGAGGCATCGCGAATCAACAGGCCATGCTCCTGGGCCAGATAGTCCTTCAGTTCAGCAGCTGTAGAACGCTCCAAACGGCAGAGCATGAAGTTGGTAGCCGTCTCATGGGTGATGATGCCATCGAGTTGTTCCAGACGGTCTCTGAGCCGTTGTGACTCATTGAAATCGGGCTGACAGCGCAACTCGTCATGGGCCAGCAGAAACTTAGCAGCCTCAACAGACAGTGCTGACACATTCCAAGGACGCATGAATCGACGGATATGGTCAGTCAGCGAGGCATGAGCAGTGATATAACCGAGACGCAAACCAGGTACTCCGTAGGTCTTCGTCAGCGAATGAATCTGGATGAGACGAGGGGTATGGGCTGCCCATCGTGGGTTCATCACAAACTGGTCGGTATAGTATTCATAAGACTGGTCAACGACTACGAGGTCGTAACTGACCATCATACGGTCAATGACAGACTGGTCATAGACATCGCCTGTAGGGTTGTTGGGATTGCAGAGCCACAGCACGCGATGGTCGGCATCCTCTGGGGGATACATCTGACAGGCATCCTCGTACTCGCTGAACGTGGGTTGTGGGATATCGGGCTGCAGACGGAAGGCCTGTGCGATGAGATAGATGGCCTCTGTGGCCCCATTGGTGACAATCACCTGTTCGGGTGTGATGTCGAGCTGCTCGGCTATCACACGCTCCAGCGACCAAGCCTCAGGCTCTGGGTAATGGCTGATGAGCTCAGGATAAGTAGCCAGATGGGCCATCAGCAACTGATGGTTGCCATTAGCACATATATTCGACGAGAAGTCCGTCTCGATGTGCGCGTACTGATAGGCATCATCGCCATGTCCCTTAATCATTGTCCGATAGTATTTGATAGAGTTTGTCCATATCTACATGCTGGCGTACGTGCTCAGCCAGCTTGTCGTATTGCTGTTGCTTGAAATCAGCATAGCTTATCTGGAGTGAGGAGTGAGGAGTGAGGAGTGTGGAGTGAGCATTGCGGAGTAAATATTCTATAACTGGAGCATTGTCAAGGAATCCATGAATATAGGTGCCCATACAATGGTCGGTCTGCACAATCTGCTGATGGGTATCGCTGACTCCTTGGTGAATCTCATAACCCTGACACGTCTGACCCTCAAACTGGAAGGTCACCTGCTCCGTCTTCTTCTCGGCAGTCATGGTGGTGTGGATAGGCAACAGGCCCAGACCTGGCAGACGGGCTATCGTACCCTCGATGCCCTCAGGGTCTTCTATCATCTGCCCTAACATCTGGTAGCCCCCACAGATACCTACCACCATCCGTCCGTCGCGATGAGCCCTTTGGATAGCTTGTGCACACCCATTGCGACGCAACTCCAGCAGGTCGTCAAGCGTAGCCTTGGTTCCAGGCAGAATGATGATATCAGCCTGCTGGATATCTGAGACATTATTCGTATAGAACAGGTTGACACGAGGGTCACGCTCCAGCATATCGAAGTCGGTATAGTTTGAGATATGACGCAACAGAACAACTGCCACGTTTACCTTTCCTTCTGCTAACTCCCTTTGTTTCTTCTCCAGACTCACTGAGTCTTCTTCTTCGATATAGATATCTTTGTAATAAGGAACAACACCCAATACGGGCACACCACAGATATCCTCCAACATCTGTCGTCCCTCATCAAACAGACGCATGTCGCCTCTGAACTTATTGATGATGATGCCCTTGATGAGCTGACGATCCTCAGGAGTTTGCAACATGATGCTGCCATAGACAGAAGCGAAGACACCACCCCTGTCGATATCACCCACCAGTATCACGTCAGCCTTGGCATGCTGAGCCATCGACATGTTCACCAAATCGCGATCTTTCAAATTAATCTCAGCGATACTGCCAGCACCCTCCATCACGATAGGATTGTATCGCGCTGCGAGGCGGTCGAACGCATGGCATACCTCGGCCTTGAAATCAATCTCCGACGAACCTCTTCGCCAGTAGTCATACGCATTCTTATTGCCGATGGGTTTGCCGTTCAGTATCACTTGAGAGGAATGATCCGACTGGGGCTTCAACAGCAACGGATTCATGTCCGTATGACAGGCGATACCAGCCGCCTCAGCCTGTACAGCCTGTGCTCTGCCTATCTCAAATCCCTCTGGTGTGGCGTATGAGTTCAGCGCCATGTTCTGCGCCTTGAAGGGAGCTGGCTGATAGCCATCCTGCTTGAAGATGCGACACAGCGCTGCCGCAATGACGCTCTTACCCACGTCACTGCCTGTTCCAGCAAGCATAATTGGATGCAAGAAGCCCCCTAAGTTAGGGGGTTGGGGGTCTGAAGATGAGCGATTGTTCAGACCCCTATAGTCCCCTAACTTAGGGGACATGGTGAAGTGCGTATAGCTCGCCAGCACATTCTTATATTTCAACACAGGCGTGTCAACAGGTTCGCCCTTGGCATTATAAACCTGGGTGATGCTCGTTGGTGTATCCCCCATAAACTGGGTATAGTGAAACTCATGTCCACGATATTCTTTTCCGTCGAGCACAAACTGCCGATAGCCCAGCGAGAGTTTGCGGTCTGCCCTGCGCGCAGAAATCTGATAGGGCAACACACCACACATCTCATACGCCCCATCATCCGTCACAATCTGCTTGCAGAGGTACATCATACCCCCACATTCAGCCACTATCCTACCCCCTTTTTCAGCATATTCCTTGATAGCCAACCGGCACGCTTCGTTAGCGACGAGGGCCTCCAGATGCTTCTCGGGATAGCCACCAGGCAGATAGAGCAAATCGATACCCTCGAATGAAGGCACCTCCGTCTCTGGGTCGAAGAATCGGACAGCACTGAAGCTGTCTATCGTCTCCTGATAGATAAAGGAGAACGACTCTTGGTTGCGTGCGACAAGGGCCTCACCCCCAGCCCCTCCATTCCCGCTAACGCGCCTACCCGTAGCCTTTCCAGGGGCGAGGGGAGTAAAATGAGAAGTCAATGACAGTTTGGTAAGTATATGATCAGCAATAGCGGAGAAGTATTCACTCCCCTCGCCCGTTCTTGCGTCCCGCTGGTAGCAAGCGTCCAAAGGCCGAGCGGGAGAGGGGTCGGGGGTGAGGCTAAAATCGAGTCCCAAATAGCGCGATCCTTGTTCCAGTGCTGGTGTCTTGGGCAGATAACCAAAGCACTCGATATGCAGATCATCGCACACCTGCTGCAACATCTGGAAGTGACGCTCCGACCCCACCTTATTAAAAATCACGCCGCTGATGTGTACATCCTGTCGGAAATGGATAAAGCCAGAAAGCAGTGCTGCCATTGAATAAGCTGCCGACTTGGCATCGACCACCAATACGACAGGAATCTGTAGCGTTGCGGCAATCTCAGCTGACGAGCCTTTGTCGCGATCATAGCCATCGAACAAGCCCATCATGCCCTCCACGATACAGACATCAGCATCCTTGCCGTATTGGGCAAACAATTCCCTGACGTGCTCCTGGCTAGCCATAAACGTGTCGAGATTGATGCTGGGGCGATGGCATACTGCCTCATGAAACTTCGTGTCGATATAGTCAGGACCGCACTTGAATGGCTGCACCTTGTAACCTTTCTCCGTCAACAATGCCATCAGCCCTCTGGCAATCGTCGTCTTGCCAGAGCCACTCGTTGGTGCTGCTATGAGAAAAGTTATCTTAGTCTTCAACGATGCGGATCTGCTCAAAGTAATATCCAGCAGCCAATGAGGCACCCTTTGTAACGGCTCCTGTAGCTACATCGTATATATAGATAGCCTGTTCGTCAGCAGTATTTACACCAAAGTACCCCTTGTTTTCGTAGCTGTTATAAACAGCACGCTGTGAGAAGCTACCACTGCTATAGGGAATCTCCGTGCCGTTATAGGCCAGGCGCGTCACCTTTTTGGTATTCACGTCAATGATAGAATAGTAATAAGCAACACTGCCGATAGAAGTTCCAGCAGCAGCATCACCAGAGTATGCCAACACCTTACCGTCTTTCAGATACATGACAGAAACCAGTTTACCCTTAGCCTCAGGGAATGCATTGTAGCCTGCCTCGAAGTTCTTCTCGCCCTTCTTGATGCGCAGCAGGCGGCCAATATTCTTTCCATCAACATCATTGAAGGCAGAGAGATAAAGATTGTCATTCTCGTCAAAGAAGATAGTATTCTGCAACAGCTCACCATAAGCAGATCCCTGCATCTGTTCGCCCTCGGAGTTAACAATATCTTCCTCAAGAGCCATCGTTGCCGGGTTAACAACAGCGATATGGAAATTAGGTTCTACAACACCATTACGCTTCTTCGTCTTCCAGTAGTAGAAGTAGAACAGCTTGTTGTCGCTCTTACGATAGGCCAGCAGACCGCTGGTTGTCAGCACCGTATATCCGCTCTTCTCAGGGATTGCCAGCTCACCTTCTGCCAGGATGGACATATCGTCGGTGTTCAGCTTAGTCCAGATAATCTTGTTGTTGTCACCATTGGAAGCCATGATGACCAACGTATTGTCATTAATCCAGGCATGAGTGTAGTTACGAGAGCTGTAGGTGTTCTCCTTGAACTTCTGTTCTTGAATAACCTGCATCTTATTATTCTTGAACTGCAATTTAGAGAAGCGGTCAGCTGATACAGGAACCTGATACAAATACTTTCCCTTGTAGATAGCCTCCATGGTATAGTCGGTTATCTCCGAGCCACTACCTACAAAAGTAATGGTCGTCTGGGGATTGCTCAGAGAAGCGACACTCATGGTGAGATGTCCCTGCTTGTCCTGACCCATACCGCCATGATTGCCGACAGATACTGTCAAGTCATAGTGATAGGGAGTAACTGGAGTCGGAGGCGTCGAGTCATTATTCTCGTCGTCTTTCGAACACGATGTAAATGCTACGGTCAGCGCAAGGGCTGCCAGAGCGGAATGAAAGAAACTAATTTTCTTCATAATGATTGAAATGTTTAAATTAAATAATGAATATGTTTATTGCAATAAAAGTCTGAATTTGGCAAATATCATCCTACCAGGTTTCTGCAACTTATAGTTGTCGTAGACCGTCTCATTAAACAGGTTCTGACAGTCTAGTGACACACTATAGCGGTCGCGATGCCACGAGTAGGTAACGTTAGCCCCAAAGATATTCTTCTCTGGTATACGCGCTTTGGTATCCTTAGCGCCGTAGGCCTCCCAAGAGAGGAAGAACCAGTGTACCCACTGATAGTCAGCACCCAGCATCAGACGGTCGCCCCGCTGCAGCAGGTCTTGGAATGTATAGTGGGCATCTACCGAAGCAAACAGCCAAGGACGGTTAGGTATGCGATTATCAAATGTTGCCGATGGCTTCCCGTCGTTCATATACCGATTGCGATTGCGGGCATCCTGCCAGCTGAAGGTGCCTGTCACCTGCAAGCGCTTGTTCCAGTCGTAGCGCACCTCTGCCTCAAGGCCTTTGATATGGACAGCAGGCTCGTTGGTATACTGCATCGTACCTTCTTTCTCCGTAATCTGCGCCTGGATGTAGTTGTCGACGAAACGCAGGAAACCGCCAGCCTCGTAGTACCAGGTATGCAGCCCAGAACGGAACGTACCAAAGACACCTAAGTTCAGATTGTCGCTCCTCTCAGGCTTCAGCGCCAGGTTGGCATAGACGGTACTTCCGTTGCCTAACATCTCGCGAGCCAATGGCAATCGTACCGTATGCTCATAGCTGGCCTTGACAGCCAACTGAGGCAGTATCTCCACTTTCGTGCCAACGCCACCACCCATGCTGTTCTGGGTGCTCTTCGAGGCCACCTCGTCGGACAATGTGATAAACGAGAGGTCTGTCTGTTCCACACTCAGGTAGTTGATGTAATCCTTCAGGAAGAAGGTATTGCTCATCCTGCCATCCCAGAACACCTGGTTATACGACAGTCCGATGATATGCTTAGCCAGCACGTCGTTGGCTGGCATGAAATCTTTCTCTACATCATCCCAGCGGTTGTTGCCCGTACGGTTCAGCGAGTAGCTCAGATTGAGCAGATGCTGGTCGTTGAAGGTGTATCTGAAGTCGGCTTTGGCAATGGTCAGCGGACGCTTGAAATGGCGCTTCGAGAATGCTCTGCCGTTAATCTCATTGCGCGCACTGATGATATAGTCACCATTCCAGTCGTACTGTCTGCGAGCAGTATCTGTCGTGATGGAGTGGTCCCAGGTATGCGAGAACGACAGGTTAGCACTCAGCTTCTTCAGCAGGAACTCGCGCTTCTGATAACGGGCTCCCACACTCCAGGCGTCACTCTCACGCTCGGCCATACCGATGACGCGCGTCTGTACCTGTCCCGTCTGCAAGTCTTTGTTCATCTTATGATAAGACAGGTACACGAAGAACTCGTCAGTCCACGACCGGTCTGTCACACCAGCCTCCAACTGTCCGAACAGCGAGAAGTAGTCGTCATGGAATCTGCGTCGGTCGGTCTCAATATACTTACGGCTGGCCTCGTCCCACACCTCCACGTTTTTCATCATGTAATCATTTTTCGAGTAGCTGATACCCAGTGTAGGGTGCAGCGTCAACCCGTTTTTTAGGATATACTGTCCGTTCAGATCGCCCTTATGGGTATGATACGAACCCAGTCCGTACGACACGTCCAGATAGTTCTTCTGCTTACGGTTGGTTACGATATTCACCGCACCGCCCAGCACATCACTGTTCAGCCACGTCGGCACCACACCTTTGTATATCTCCACATGGTCTATCATACTGATGGGCAAGTTGCTCAATGTCAGTCCTGTACCCTTCGTATCCATGGGCACACCATCGATAAAGTAACGCACCGAATTGCCCGACATACCACTGATGCTCAGGTCGAAGTCGGACCCTACTCCACCCTCTTCACGAAGCTTCACACCAGCCGTACGGTCTACCAATCCGTTGATCGAATTGATAGAGCTGATGATGGAGCTGACATCAATAGCATTCACCGACAAAGCACCCTCGCGCAGTCGCTGGGTCTTCGACTTACCGATCACAGTAACATTACTGAGTGCTACTGAGTCTTTCATCTCACTTTGCTGTCTTTTGTTCTGCGCGTGCGCACATAGCACGAACAGGGACAAAGACATCCATAACAGTTTTCTCACCTGTTTTCTCCTTGTTTTGATTGATTCTTTTCTGCTCAACCCTGTTCCCGAGGTCTTCGCGTCTTTAGTTCGACATGGCAGGTTTGACCGTTGGTCGAACCTTGCCTGCGCTCGGCATAACTCAAGCAAGCTTGGCTCTGCTCTCGCTTTGGCAGGTTTCCTGGCTCTCTCCGAAAAGTCCGCCTTCCCAAGCTGTTGCTCAGTGGCTGCTGTTTGGACTTTCCATAATGGAGATGACAGTAGCGGGTACTGCTCAGGACTTTCACCTGATTCCCTCTTATGCACCTGGTGGAACACCAAGCACATCACCAAATCGCTTGCAAAAATACGAATAAAAAATGGAACCACCAAGCGACAGTCCCATTTTATTTCATAAAAGGCTTTATTTTGCCTTCAAATAGTTCTCTATCTTCTCCGACCTGAATTCGTCGAACACCACATCAAACGTATACGGACACCCATCGACATACTCCTTCGGGAAGGCCGTCAGACATCCCGCCAGTCCCAGATACAGCACCTTGACGGCCACCTTGCAGCGCACCCATCCGTTGAAGGCCATCTGCTCTTCGTTGGCGTCGTAATAGTTGGGGGTCACCAGCACGTGCACCATGTCGCCATACTTCTTCAGCTCTATCTTCGTGGGCTCCTCCTCGAATTTCAGCTCTATCACCGTGCGTCCGTGGTCCACTATCCGTTCCAGACTGCTGCGTATCGAGCCCCAGTCGTTGCTGTAGTCGGATATCATCGAGTCCATCGTCATCTGTCCCAGGCAGATGCGGTAGTGGATGTCCATCCAGTCGTTCTTGTCCTCATGGATATATTTGAAGGTGAAAGCCACCGGCTCGTATCCGTTCTGCGATGGCTTGCTCTCCTCCACCTGCTTCATCGCCGTCTGGCCGCGCTCCAGTCGCTGCATCATGTGGTCACGGAAGAAGGTGGGCGACTTCACCACCATGCGGTCGGCATAGAACATCAGCTCCTGCTCCAGCTCGTCGTTGATCATCACATCCAGCGTCATCGTACAGCTCTTGTCGTCGTTCATCGTGAGCATCTGCGTCTTGTGGATAGGTGTCGCCATCAGCAGCGGCACCAGCGATGCGTCAGCCCATAGCTCCAGGTGCTCCACCATTGTCTCCTTCGGCATTGTCACGCCCACCAGATGGTCGAAATAATTCTTGAACAACACCTTCGAACCCTGATATTTCACCGTCTCGTTCACCTTCAGCTCCTCGATGCAGTCAAGCGCAAAGGCCTCGATGTCGTTCTCCCTGTTCCGCTTAGCCAGCAGATACCACCGGCTCCTGTATTGCTTCAGGTAGTAAGGGTGCAGCACCACCTGCTCCGACTCCTGCACCACCCTTCTGTACACCACGTCCAGCACCTGCCGGTTCTTGATGGCCTCAAACAGTATCATCATATACACCTTGTCCTTCCGCGTGGCCCCTTCGAAGCTCACAATCTCCTTCTGGCGCCCTATGATGTTCTGGTTCAGGTGTACCAACATCTGGTTCATCCATTCGAAGTCGGGCCTCGTCTTGAATTCCTGTAGCACGTCCCTCAGCTGTTGCATCTTAACCACCTCGTCCTGAGTCAGCTCATTGTTGTATATCGAGCTGACGCCCTTGCGATAGCGATAGTATCTTCGCTTGTTCCTGTCCGCCCATACGATGCCGCGCCTTTGGTATAGCCGTTTGAACTTCTCGTTCATCTCCTGGATGTCCTGCATAAACGTCGTCCTCGACGTGAACGGTCGCATGCCCCTTTCCACCAGCTGTTTGTTCACGATGTCCATCAGCTGCTTGCCCGTCCATTCCTTACCCGTGCTGAAGCACTGGTCGTAGATCATCTCCCGTAATCCGTAGTCTTTCGTGTTAGCCATATCCCATTCTATGTTTTTAGTTTTTGCAAAGATACACATTTTTCGTTCACTTAAAACGAACGAATAATTAAAAAAAACTAAAAACACAGAAAATTAATGGGAACCGCCCTTGATGATAATTGCTGTTCTAGTCTGACCTGAAAAGGCTGTCCTCTTTATTTTCGCTACTGCAGCAATATCTGGACGATGCGCTCGGCAGTGCGGCCATCCCAGCGGTCGGGCAGCGTGGCTTGTTTCCACTGGCCAGAGATGAGCTGCTGCAGGGCTTGGCGCAGCTGGGTGGCATCTTCGCCCACAAGGACATTGGTGCCTTGCTTGACGGTCTCGATATGCTCGGTATAGCTGTTGAGGGTGATGCAGGGAACATTGTTGAAGGTGGCTTCCTCAGCGACATTGCCTGAATCGGTGATGATACCCAGGGCATGGCTGGTGAGATAGCCGAACTCGAGATACGACAGGGGATCGACAACACTTATGCCGCCATGACGCTCGACAAGCTCACGGGCACGGCCTCGCAGGGGCGCAATGACGGGGCAACCCTGAGCAGCTTCGACAATGGCATCGAGCATGAGACCGAGGTTCTGAGCGTCGGCAATGAGGGCCTTGCGGTTGAGCGTGAAGACGAGGTAACGGTCGGTGGTGAGACAGGCAGGACGCATCCAGCGCTGATGGTTGGCACGCAGCGAGTCCATGAGGATATTGCCGACCATATAGATCTTGTGCATCTCGGCACCTTCACGGGTAGCGACGCTGCTGGAGCCGATGCCTGCGGTGAAGAGCAGGTCGGAGAGGCCATCGATGACGAGACGGTTGATCTCCTTGGGCATGGAGATGTCGAAGGAACGGGTGCCTGCCACAAGATGGGCCAGACGCAGACCGTGCTTCTTGGTGACAATAGCGGCGGCCATGGTAGAGGCGAGGTCGTCGACAACGATGACGGTATGGGTGTCGTGGGTCTCGAGATAGTGTTCGAACTCGCTCATAACGCGCCCTGTGAGCTCGTTGAGGTTGTCGCAGTCGACACCCAGGAAGACATCAGGACGGGGCATCTGGAGGTCGCTGAAGAGTGTGGACTCGAGCGTGGGGTCGTCGGCACGTCCGGCATATACGAGTTGGTAACTACAGCCTTCTGTCTGCTGGATGGCGCGAATCAGTGGGGCAACCTTGACGAAGTTGGGGCGAGCGCCGGTGAAGATGCAAATGTTTCTCATTTGGAGCGAAGAATTTAGGGGTTTTCTTGGGGTTGGAAACAGTGGCCGATGTGGGGGGCGTAGGCAGGGGAATCGGACTTGACGGTGAAGTCGTAGATCAGATTCTGACTGTCGACGAGGAGAAAGTGCTGAGTGCCCTGGAGCTCGTCCTTAGGCGACTCCCACAGAATATCGGTAAAGCCTTCGTCGCCGGTGATCTCGGGGGTGCGTATCAGACAGTTGGTGAACTGATAGAACGAGGTCTCGCCATCGGAAGCCTTACCCATCATCACATCATCAGCATAGCCGGTCATGAGGGTATTGGTGCAAGTCAGCATGGAGGAATGAGTGTCGGAAGGCATAAAGCGCAGCGCAGCACCACGATTGGCGCTAAGGGGATAGAACTGGGCCAGCGTACACTGGTCGACCAGCGCCGTACAGCCATAGAGCGCCAGACAGTCGGCCTCGGCATTGGAGAACTGACACTCGCGCAGCTGCACTTCGGAATCGATGGCATAAAGGCCGTAGCCGCGATTGTTATGCACTACGGTATTGGTCAGACTGACCACCGTACTATCAGCCACGATGCCATCCCACGCGCTATGTACCTCAGAATCGGTAAGGAAACAGCCCTCAGCCTCAGAAGCCACCTGGATGCCTCGCCACTGACCGCTGACGCGATCGTAGGGCAGATAGTCGAACATGTGATCCAAGCGGTCGCCACGGAACAGGCAACCCTCGGCATCGAGACGTCCCTCAACAAGCAGACGGGCGTCGCTATGGAAGAACAAAGTGGTATTCTTCAGCGTCAGCGTAGCTTCAGGGGAAACGGTGATGCCATCGCCATAAAGCACCAAAGGC
The DNA here is from genome assembly GCA_015060535.1 of Prevotella sp. GTDB lineage: Bacteria > Bacteroidota > Bacteroidia > Bacteroidales > Bacteroidaceae > Prevotella. Next base: position 86,832 of record SUYH01000001.1, on the reverse strand, counting down.
TTGGCAGACTCGATGGTGGTATCGCGCTCAACGACGAGATTGGTCAACTTGACGGCATCCCAGCTGTAGGTGCGCAGATTGACGCGTTGCTCTACCCCACTCTCGAGCGTGAAGAGCAGATTGTCCTCGACGAGCTGGGGCTCTGTGGAATGGTTCTCGAACGAGGTAACCTCGACGAACACGCGCAGGCTGTCGCCCTTGCGAATCTCGAAGTTCTGACCTACGGGGTTGAGGAAGGTGCCGTCGACATTGACACGGAAACCGGTCTGGTTGCCCTTCTCCAAACGTGCGGTGCTGATGCGCAGGCCATCGGAGGCATGGTTGTGAATCCAGAAGGTATAGGTGACGGAGGGCACGGCAGAAAAGAGCGTGTCGAGCAGTACGGTATCGCGCGAAAAGGTCAGGCGGCTGCTGCGGTCGGTCGTAAACGAATCGTTGTCGGAGCAGGCCGTCAGCAACAGCATCGCTGATGCGAGGAAGAAGAAAAGTCGTCTCATCATATCACTGATAAAACGACTTTTCATGCGATTTATTGCCTTTTTATTTACCAAAATAACGCTTCAGCAAGCCAGCGAAGCCAGCACCATGACGGGCCTCGTCCTTGGCCATCTCGTGAACGGTATCGTGGATAGCATCGAAACCAGCAGCCTTGGCATTCTTGGCGATGCGGAACTTATCCTCGCAAGCACCAGCCTCAGCAGCAGCGCGCTTCTCCAGATTGGTCTTGGTGTCCCAAACGCACTCGCCCAAGAGCTCAGCAAACTTTGATGCGTGGTCGGCCTCCTCGAAAGCATAGCGTTTGAAAGCCTCGGCAATCTCGGGATAGCCCTCACGATCAGCCTGGCGAGACATTGCCAGATACATGCCAACCTCGCCACACTCACCATTGAAATGGTTGCGCAGGTCTTCAATCATCTCCTGGCTGACACCCTCGGGCTTGCCATCACCAATGCGGTGAACGGTTGCATAGGTGGTCTCGCCATCGTCCTTCAGTTCAGAGAACTTAGAGGCAGGAGCCTTACAGATGGGGCACTTCTCAGGAGCAGCGTCGCCTTCGTAGATATATCCACAAACAGCGCAGATAAACTTTTTCTTCATAATGTCTTAAGTATTTGTTTAGTGAGTAAATAAATAAATTGTTATTGATTTCTGCAAAGATACGGAGAAAAAATAAATCCCGCAAGTTTTTTGCGGGATTTATTTGCTAATTATACGAATTCTACTTTACGCGTGGTGTGTGCGCGCTTAGAAGAAGAGGTAGCGGTTGTCGACAACGTCAGCCTTCAGGTAGAGCTCGTTCATGAAACGGCTGGCAGCCTGCATGGCCTGCTGGCGCAGCTGCTGAGCCTGCTGCTTCTCGTCGAACTTAGCACCCTCGCGCTGCTTCTTAGAGAGTACCTGGAACAGATAGGCTGCACCATTACCCTTCACCACAGCGGGGCTGAACTGACCAGCCTTGACAGCAGCTACAGCACCACTCAGAGCGGGCTCGCTGGCACCAGCAGAGGCTACGAAGACAGGAGCAGAGAAGGTGATCTGACGAACGCTGTCGACAACAGCACCCTTAGCCTTGGCAGCAGCGATGTCCTTGACACCAGCCAGCTTCTCGGCAGCCTTCTCGAACTTCTTGTCGCGGATAACCTGCTGACGAACCTGATCCTTCACCATGCCATCGAGTGGACGATAGCCTACAGGATGGATAGCAGTCAGGGCTACAACGAGCAGATGGTCGTTATTGCCACACTCATAGAGTGGTGATACCTCGCCTTCCTTGGCATCGAAAATCCACTTCATAGCATCGCGGGTAGAGCGTACGCCTGCTACGTTGTGCTCGGAGTTGTAGAGGTCCTGACGCTCCTGGACGCGGAAGCCGAACTTCTGAGCGTTCTTCTCGAGACCCTCGATATTGTTGTTCTCGCTGACATACTGGCTGAACTTATTGTAAGCCTCAGAGTAGGTCTGCTTAGAGAAATCAATGGTGTGCTTTACAACAGCTACATCGAACTTGTTGACAAAGGCCTTGCGAGCAGTAACCTGAAGCACGATGCTGCCCTGCGTGAACTGCAGGTTCTTCAGTTGACCAGCGTCCAGCGTGCTGATGGTCTGGATGTAAGCCTTGGTGTCGGCATCGATGGTCTGAGCGCGCTCATACATCGCAGAGGTCATCCACTGCTTCTCACCAGTCTGACCGTACTTCTTGGCAATGGCCTCGAAGTCGGCACCACCCTGCAGCGCAGTATAGATGCTGTCGGCAGTCTTCTGAGCTGCCTCAGGAGTAGCACCACCCACCTGGATCTGACGATACTCTACAGAGTCAGGCATCTGGGTCTTGGCAATGAGCTTCACCACATTGAGGGTGTTGTCGTACTTGGTCTCGAAGGGGGCAGTTACCTGACCAACAGCCATCGAGTCAATCTTCTGAGCGATGTCAGCGGGGAAGGCATTGCGGGTAGCGAAGATGCCAGTATAGGCAATCTGCGACTGAGCCTTGCGAACAGCCTCAGCAGGAACGACACCTGCGTTGAGCTGGCGCTGAGCCTCCTGCAGGGTCTTCATCAGGGCATCGCGGTCGGCCTTGGAGGCTACTACCTGGAAGTCAACATACTTGATGTCGCGGCTCTCCACATACTGCTTGTACTGCTCCTTCTGGCTGTTGTACTTGTCCTTCAGGTCGCCATCGGTCACCTCAACATCGGTATCCTTGATGGTGCTGTAGGGAACAGCAGCGAGCAGAACGTCGCTCTCCTCGTTCTGGGCGTCGAAAGCCATCTTAGCAGAAACGGGGTTAGAGAGCAGACACTGAGCCAGGAGTTGCTGGTACTTGGTGGCCAGGAGCTGCTGACGGATATTCTTCTCCATGAACTTCCAGTAGTTGTAGATGCGGTCGTACTGCTCCATCATCTGGGCATTGCCCTGCGACTTCATCTTGTTGTAGTCAGCCAGGAACTTGGTGAGCTGGCTCACGTCGAAACGGCCTGTCTGCTGGTTGACGAAAGGAGTCTGCATGAGCATGGGGTTCGTACCTGCCTTCAGCACGTTCTGCATCTCCTCATCGGTAACGGTAAGACCTACCTTAGCGGCCTCGGTCTCGATGATGGTGTTGTTAACGAACTGCTGCCATACCTGGTCCTTCACCTGGTTGAGCTCATCCTCAGACAAGTTGTCGCGGCCCTGAGTCATCTTGATGACCTCCTGGTACTCGTCAACGAGTGACTGGAACTCCTGGACAGAGATTTTCTTACCTAACACTTCGCCTACTTGCTGACGACGCTCGTTGTTTGTTGCCTCGCACGAGCGGAACATCTCTTCGGCAATGAATGCAAAAAGGGCCAGACCAATCACCGTAGCGAGTACTGGTCCCCAGCTTCTGATTTTTCCAATTGCTGCCATTTTTAGCTATTAATTTTTATTTTATTTTCTTTTTTTATCTCTTATTTTTTATTTAGGGCGAAGCCCGCATAAAGTTTCAGCCTGCAAAATTACGAAATTTGCACGAATTAACGGCAACTTTTCGTAAAAAAATGCTTCACTCGCAGACTTTTAGCCTTACGAGCTCGATTTTCGTCTGCGTATTCTTAATGATTTTGAACTCAAAACGACCTATCTTCACCACTTCGTTGAGCTTGGGGAACGACTGGTATTCGTGCAAGATGAGACCACCCAGCGTCATATAGTCGTCGCTCTCAGGCAACTCAAGGTCGAAGAGCTCGTTGACCTTCTCAATCTCCAGACGGGCAGAGAGCACATACTCGTGTTCGCTAACCTGCTTGGCAACGTATTTCTGGTTGTCGTGCTCGTCCTCGATATCGCCAAAAATTTCCTCGACAATATCTTCGAGCGACACGAGACCACTGGTACCGCCAAACTCGTCAATGACGACACCCAGCGACTTCTTCTGCTGCATGAAGGTCTGCATGAGCTTCTGGGCAGCCATCGTCTCAGGCACATAGGGCATGGTCTGGATAGTTAAACCCCCTAAGTTAGGGGGAAGGGGGTCTGAAGAGACGCGTTTGTTCAGACCCCTGTCGTCCCCTAACTTAGGGGACTCAGAAAGCTTGAACAGCTCAGAAGAGTGGATATAGCCGATGATATGGTCGATGTCCTCGCGATAGACCACCAGCTTGGAGTGGCCGCTATCAATGAACTTACGCTTCAGCTCCTCGATGGTGCAGTCGTCAATGTCGACAGCCACAATCTCAGTACGAGGCACCATACAGTCGCGCACCTTCGTATCAGAGAAATCGAGGGCGTTATGGAACATCTTCACCTCCTCCTCGATCTCGTCATCGTCCTTGGCATTATCAATGCTCGACTGCACCAGATAGTCGAGGTCGACACGCGTAAACTCCTTGTCGTCCTGCTCCTTGGGCATGTAAACGCCTACGAGACGCAGCAGACATCGCGATACGAGTGTTGAGAAGCGGGATATGGGATAGAGCACCACGTAGCACACATAAGCCGGAATGGCAAAGATGGTGAGCATGGTGTTGGGATTCGACTTGAAGATGGTCTTGGGCAGGAATTCGCCCGTAAAGAGCACCACAACGGTAGAGAGCAATGTGTCGGCGGTCACACGGGCACCATCGCTCAGCTCATAGAACAGCGTCTGGTCGAAAATCTTCGCGAAGAGGATACCATAGATGACCAGTGCGATATTGTTGCCCACCAGCATGGTCGACACAAAATTGTGAGGATGACGGTAGAACAGCTCTATGGCGCGCTGCGAGAGGCCGTTCTTCTCACGATCCATCTCAGCACGCAAGCGGTTGCTCGACACAAAGGCGATCTCCATGCCTGAAAAGAAGGCGGAGAAGATCATGGTCACGATGAGTCCTATAATCAGATTGGTCATGGCTGGAAAGTATTTTTCTGCGAGGCCTTATGGCGCACAGCAGCCTTGCGAACAGGGGGTGCAGGGGTCTGCGTGGTGTCGGGCTTGGCACCATCGGCTGCGGGCTGTTGCTGACTGTTCTCCTGGTCGCCCTCCATATCAGCTGCCTGGAAGGAGCCTTCGGAGTTGGAAACCTCGTAATGGGTCATGTGTTCGTCGCTGCGGAAATAGGTACCTTCGAGGGTACGCTCAGGGGTGACGACACGTGAGAATTTATGCGAGTAGAACTCATGACGGATACCGTCCCAGAAGAGTTCTTCGCTGCGGAATATCAAACCGTTGACATTGCGAATATACACGCGTCCACGCAGTTCCCACAACTTCTGCTGGTCGTAATACCAGGCAGTGTCGGCCTGGATATAGCCCTCGATATGGAACTTCTCATCGAACTGTTCCATGAAGATGCCTTTCTCGAAGGTCCAGCGGGGGGGATTCTTGATGGTGTTGACATCCCAGCGCTCGGTGACGATGCGATACTTGATGACTCCCGAGTCGCTGATGAGCGTGTTGACACCATAGCTGGTCATCATCGACGCTGAGTCGCGATCACGAACAGCTGGGGCCGTATGACTCACTGTTTCGCTACAGGCAGCGAAACAGCATACCAAGCCTACGAGGAATAAAGGAATTAATCGACCTTCCATTTAGCAAACCAGCGTTCGTTGAAGGTCAGGCCAATATTGAGGCGGAACGAGTTCTCCTTGATCAGGTTGTCAGCCGTCTTGTTGACCCACTGGGCACTGATATTCAGCGTAGAACGGTTGTTCCAAGAATTGACTAGAGGGATGCCGAAACCAGCGCTGACAGTCAGCTCACGAGGACCCTTCACGCCATTTACATTATAATAAGGTGTAGCATAGCTCACACCAAAGCGGTAGTGCACATGTCCCAGATACTTACGGCCCATGGGATTGGGAACCCAGTCGGTACCCAGCGTCACCTTATGACGATCGCGCAACTGGCCGCTCACCAACTGGTAGCCCTGATTGTGCTCTAGCGTGACATTCGACGTCTGCACAGGGTAGTCGATCGACGCCCACTTCTGCATCTGATAGTCCAGACCTACGGTCAGACGCTTGTTATGCACCAGCGAAGCACCCACGCCAAACGAGAAAGGCAGGCGGAAGGCATCAGGCACACTATCACGCGACGTAGAAGCAAGACCTGTCACACTGTTATAGTTCGAAGTGACGAGCTTAGCCTCGCCATTCAGCGAGTGACCCACACCCAGGGTAGCACCTACGGTGAGCACGTCGTTCTTGCTGACGGCCGTCTGGTACTGCACACCAAAGTCGAGCTTATAGCTGTTGACAGAGGTGCTGTACGACTTGGTCAGCGTGTTGACATAAGAGTCGCTGTTGGCAATGGTGATCGTCTTGTCGTACTTACCCCAGAAATAAGAGAAGTTAGCACCAAACGAGAAGTCCTTGAACAGCTCCCAACCGAAGCCCACGAAAGCCTGGCTGAAACCACCGTTACCCTCGAAAACATCGTTGTAATAGCTGGAGCCAGCGCCCGTAGCACTGAGATTCAGGTCGTTGTAGGCTGCTGAATAGTAGTTGTAGCCGATATTCGAATAAGGCACGACACCAAAAGCAAAGCCTATTTTCGGCAACAGACGGAACGAAGCCACCGCATAGTCGAAATGAGCCGTCTTGGCATTCTTCTTACGGTTAGCCTCCTGGAAATTGGTGATCTGTCCTGACACACCCACGTCGAAAATCATGGTCAGCGAGTCGACAGCGGAATAGGAGGCGGGGTTCTGCACATTGACAATCTTGCCATTGCGCATACCGATGGCCAGACCACTCATACCGTGATTGAAGCCCTGCGACTGTTCAGACAACACACCCAGACCAAACTGGCTGTATGGAGAAAGGGTGTTGCTCACCTGAGCCATAGCAGCGATGCTTATGAAACCCAGCAGCAAACCTGAAAATATACGTTTCTTCATTGATCGTTCTAATTGCATTTCAAATTCAGCGTGCAAAATTATCAAAAAAAAACGAAACAAACGCACGTTAAGTGGAAAATATAGGTTAATTTTGCATCGTGAAACATTTAAAAAACATTTTTTATGCTATTTACGGGGTTGTTTTAACCTTGTTTTGCGTATCAGCCATACCTGCCAATGCCCAAAACGATTCGCTCGACATGGACTCGGTGGAGATCAGTCTGCTCACCTGCCAGCCGCACGACGAGGTGTATAGCCTCTACGGACATACGGCCATCCGCTATCACGACCTGCGGCCAGGGGGTACCGACCTAGCTTTCAACTATGGGGTGTTCGACTTCAAGAAACCGCATTTCGTGGCTCGCTTCGTGTTCGGACTGACAGACTACGAGTTGGGGGCCTACCCTTACCACTACTTCCAACAGGAGTACCGACGTTTTGGCAGTATGGTGACAGAACAGGTGCTCAACCTGACACCCGAGGAGAAGCTGATGCTGCACGATGCGCTAGCCATCAACCTGCGTCCTGAGAACAAAATTTATCGGTATAATTACTTCTATAACAACTGCACGACAAAGGCTCGAGACATCATCGAGCAATGCATTAATGGAAAAGTGGAATATGCTGAACGTGAAGCGTATACGCCAACATATCGAGATATGGTTCACGATATGACGCGCAACAATCCGTGGTCGCGATTTGGTAATGATTTATTACTGGGCATCAAAGCTGACTTCAAGACCGATTTACGCCAACAGGAGTTTCTGCCAGGCAATCTGCTCTACGACTTCGACCATGCACAGATCTATGCCAATGGGACCTATCGTCCGCTCGTCAAGGAGCGTCGCATCGCAGTACCTGCCGGTGTACAAATCCGTAAGGAGGGATTCCCACTGCCGCCCATCGTCTGCGCCATCATCATCCTCGTTGTGGGCATCTTCTTCTTCGTCGCTGAATGGCGCATGAAGAAGGCTTTCCGGCTCTGGGACGCGCTGCTGATGTTCGTCACGGGCGCCATCGGCATCGTGCTGACACTGATGCTCTTCTCGCAGCACCCCACGGTAAGTCTAAACCTGCAGCTGATTCTGTTCAACCCGCTGCCCTGGCTGTTCCTGTATCCTGTCATCCGAGGCAGACGGACTCGTTACTGGACGATGACTGCCATATTGGCTGTCATCTTCCTGATAGGTGGCTTTTTCCAGCACTATGCAGAGGGTATTCAGGTGTTGGCACTGTGTTTGCTGATGCAATGCTATGCGAATACGAAACTAAAAGCATGCAAATAATTTGCTGATTTAGGATTTTTTTCGTACTTTTGCAGCCGCTTTATTTATTTAAGGTGAAAAATAAATGGCAAAATGCCAAAAATAAATTGTAAATAGTAAATAGTAAAATTGTAAATACAAAAATGAATTTCAACAAGATTTTACGTTCGTTGTTCGGCGATAAGTCTTCACGCGACATGAAACTCATTCAGCCGCTGGTAGAGCAGGTGAAAGCCGTTTACCCTGAAGTACAGAAACTGGACAACGACCAGCTGCGCCGGCGCACAAAGGATATACAGCAGCAGGTGCAGCAGTCAGCCCAGAAAGAGAAAGCAGAGATTGAACGCCTGAAGGCCACCATCGAGGACACGCCCATTGACGAGCGTGCCGACATCTTCGCCCAGATCGACAAGCTGGAGAAGGAAGTGCTCGAGATTTACGAGAAGGCCCTCAACGAGGTGATGCCCGAGGTGTTCTCCATCGTCAAGGAGACGGCCCGCCGCTTTGCCGAGAACGAGGAGACCATCGTTACGGCCACCGACTTCGACCGTGAACTGGCTGCCGACCCCCGCAAGGACTTCATCACCATCGATGGCGACAAGGCTATCTATCATAACCATTGGACCGCTGGTGGCAACGACCTGAAGTGGGAAATGATCCACTACGACGTTCAGTTGTTTGGTGGTGTCGTTCTGCATCAGGGTAAGATTGCCGAGATGGCAACGGGTGAAGGTAAGACCCTCGTGGCTACCCTGCCCGTGTTCCTGAACGCCCTGACGGGCAACGGCGTCCACGTCGTAACCGTCAACGACTATCTGGCCAAGCGTGACTCCGAGTGGATGGGGCCGCTCTATATGTTCCACGGCCTTTCTGTGGACTGTATCGACAAGCACCAGCCCAACTCGCCAGAGCGTCGCAAGGCTTACCAGGCCGACATCACGTTCGGTACCAACAACGAGTTCGGTTTCGACTATCTGCGTGACAACATGGCCATCTCGCCTGCCGACCTGGTACAGCGAGCCCATAACTACGCCATCGTCGACGAGGTTGACTCCGTGTTGATTGACGATGCCCGTACTCCGCTCATTATCTCTGGTCCCGTGCCCAAGGGCGACGACCAGATGTTCGAGGAGTATCAGCCTCTGGTCGAAAAGTTGGTTGGCGTGCAGAAGCAGTTGGCTACCCAATATCTGGCTGAAGCCAAACAGAAGATCAGCGAAGGTCGTGACAAGAACGACCAGAAGCTGCAGGAGGAGGGTTTCCTGGCCCTGTATCGCTCGCACAAGTCTATGCCTAAGAACAAACCCCTCATCAAGTTCCTCTCTGAAGAGGGCATCAAGAGCGGTATGCTCAAGACCGAGGGTATCTATATGGAGAACAACAACCGTAGAATGCCAGAGGTGGTAGAGCCGCTCTACTTCGTTGTCGACGAGAAACTGAACTCGTGCGACCTGACGGATAAGGGTACTGCATGGCTGGCTAACCAGGTGAACGATGCCGAGCTGTTCGTGCTGCCTGACATCACTGGTCAGCTGTCTGCTCTGGAGGGCGACACGTCACTCTCTGACGAGGAGCGTGTCAACAAGAAAGACGAGATGCTGCAGCACTATGCAGTGCAGTCGGAGCGTGTCCACACCTTGCAGCAGTTGCTGAAGGCCTACTGCATGTTCAACAAGGACGACGAATATGTGGTCATCGACGGTGAGGTAAAGATTGTCGACGAGCAGACAGGTCGTATCATGGAAGGTCGTCGCTGGAGCGATGGCTTGCACCAGGCTGTCGAGGCTAAGGAGCACGTGAAGGTCGAGGCTGCTACTCAGACCTTTGCCACCATCACGTTGCAGAACTACTTCCGCATGTACCACAAGTTGGCTGGTATGACGGGTACCGCTTCTACGGAGGCTGGCGAGTTCTGGGACATCTATAAGCTGGATGTTGTTGAGATTCCTACCAACAAGCCCGTGATCCGTAACGATATGGACGACCGCATCTACAAGACGGCTCGCGAGAAGTATAATGCGGTCATCGACGAGATTGTGAAGATGCGTGAGGCTGGTCGCCCCGTTTTGGTGGGTACAACCTCCGTTGAGATATCCGAATTGCTAAAGAAGATGCTCGACATGCGTCATATCCCCTGTCAGGTGCTGAACGCTAAGCTGCACCAGAAAGAGGCTGACATCGTAGCTCTCGCTGGTCAGACGTCCACCGTCACCATCGCCACCAACATGGCTGGTCGTGGTACTGATATCAAGCTGTCGCCTGAGGTGAAGGCTGCTGGTGGTTTGGCCATCATCGGTACTGAGCGCCACGAGTCACGTCGTGTAGACCGCCAGCTGCGTGGTCGTGCCGGACGTCAGGGTGACCCTGGTTCTTCGCTGTTCTTCATCTCGCTGGAAGACAAGCTGATGCGTCTGTTCGGTTCTGAGCGTATTGCCACCGTAATGGACAAACTGGGCTTCAAGGAGGGCGAGGTGCTGGAGTCGTCGATGATCACCAAACAGGTAGAGCGCGCCCAGAAGAAGGTCGAGGAGAACAACTTCGGTATCCGTAAGCGACTGCTGGAGTACGATGACGTGATGAACAAGCAGCGTACCGTAGTCTATTCGAAACGTCGTCACGCCTTGATGGGTGAGCGCATCGGTATGGATATCTCGAACACTATCTGGGACCGTGTGGTCAACATCATCGAACAGAACGACTACGAGGGCTGCAAGGAGCAGTTCATCAAGATATTCGCTATGGAGTGTCCCTTCACCAGCGACGAATTCATCAACAAGAACCACGAGCAGCTCTGCGAGGAGACTTTCCAGGTGGCTATGGGCAACTTCAAGCGTAAGATGGAGCATGTCCAGGAGGTGGCCCAGCCCGTCATCAAACAGGTGTACGAGACGCAAGGCCAGATGTACGAGCGCATCGTCGTTCCCCTGACAGATGGTCGTAAGATGTACAACATCCCCTGTAACCTCAAAGAGGCCTACGACACCGAGTGTAAGTCGGTTGTCAAGGAGTTCGAGAAGCAGATCCTGCTCCACATCATCGACGATGCCTGGAAGGAGAACCTGCGCGAACTCGACGAGCTGAAGCACTCTGTACAGAACGCCTCGTACGAGCAGAAAGACCCGCTGTTGATCTTCAAGTTGGAGAGCGTCAAGCTGTTCGACAACATGGTGAACACCATGAACAACCGCTCTGTCTCTATCCTCATGCGCGCTCAGATTCCTGAGATGCAGCAGGTACAGGAGGCCGCTCCCGAGGAGCATACCCAGCGCCAGCAGTACACCGAATCGAAACAGAGTCTCACACAGGAGCAGATGACTGATCCCAACCAGGCTGCCGCAGCTGCTCAGGACACGCGTGCCCCGCAGCCTCGCACACCGATCATCAAGGATAAGTTGCCCGGACGCAACGATCCTTGTCCCTGTGGCTCAGGTAAGAAGTTCAAGCAGTGTCACGGACGTGGCTTAGTATAAATAGTATAACTAGTAATACTAGAAATACTAGAAATACTAGAACAACTAGAAAAAAATATGATTACTATAAATAATCTCAAGAAGCAGTTTGGCGAGACTTGCGCCTGCGACATACCGTCGTTTACCATCAACGATGGCGATATTCTGGGTTTGGTGGGCAACAACGGAGCCGGTAAGACCACCCTCTTCCGCCTGTTGCTCGACCTGCTGCAAGCCGACGAAGGTAGCGTGAGCTATATACTCCCCTCGCCCCTTGGAGAGGGGTTAGGGGGTGAGGCTATTAATCCCGCCGAGTCGGAAGCCTGGAAAAAAGATGTAGGCGCCTATATCGATGATGGTTTCCTCATCGACTTCCTTACCCCTGAGGAGTATTTCGCCTTCCTTGGTAAGATATCCGGCATGACGCAAGAGGATGTCGACCAGCGCCTGGAGGCCTATGAGCGCTTTGCTGGTGGCGAGATCTTCGGACAGAAGAAGCTCATCCGCAACCTCTCGGCAGGCAACAAGCAGAAGGTGGGCATCATCTCTGCCCTACTCCGCAAGCCCAGGACGGTCATCCTCGATGAGCCCTTCAACTTCCTCGACCCCACCAGCCAGCTGGTGTTGAAGCACCTCATCACCGACTATGCCAGTGAGACTGGTGCTACCATCATCATCTCCAGCCATAATCTTCAGCACACCGTCGATATCTCCACACGTATCGCCCTGCTGGAGCACGGCCAGATCATCCGTGACCTGCCCAATACTGAGGGAAGCGCCACCGCTGAACTTCAGGAATATTTCGGAGCTGAATAATGAAAACTAAATAAAGAGAGAAGGCTGAGCATTTTTGCCCAGCCTTCTTTATTTTTATCTTACCGTGATGTGGAAGCAGCCTTGCTTCACTTCGTATTTCACATAGCAGCGCTCCTGACGACGGATGTCGCGAAGCACCTCGCAGAGTACCCACTTCAGGGTGTCATCGCGAACATAACGTCCCACGGGGTGGTAGCGGTTGTAGCAGATGTCGAAGGTGGTGCCGTAAAGATGGCAAGAGTTCTCAGTAGCATTCTGGTTATGGCGCTGTAGCTTGGCGACATCGTCCATCGAGCGCAGCACACTGGTAACGATGAGCTTGTTGAGGGGAACACCCTTGGCATAGAGGCTATCGTAGAACGTCTGACCTATGTCTTGCAACAGAACGGCAGCACGGGGTACGAGATAGGGAATGGAGCTCTTCAGCCGGTCAACGTGGTAATAGGGGTTGGCTGCGATATAGACCAGCTCCTTCTTACGATGCTCGGCATCCTCACGATTCTTCACAGGACGCACGCCCCACTTATTAGCAGCCAGAATCTGCACATCCTGCGCATCGGGGAAGGCATCCTTATAACTGGGAACGCTCCAGATGCGATTGGGATGGGGATTTAAAAGGGACGAAGGTTGAGGGTTGAGGGTTGAGGGAGATTCATCATCGCTGCCACCAAAGATCAGGCGACAGAGGGCCAGGAGGGCAACGACAGCGAAAAAGCCTATCGTGAACTGGCGCTGGGTGGGCGAATGAAAGCGTAGCTTCTTCATCAGCGTTTACATTTTTCGTACCATTCAAGCAACATGCCCTTAGGAATGCCACGACGCACAGCAGCATCGAGCACACGACGGGCTTCGGTGCGACGCTCAAGGACGAGCAGCAGGTCGACATGCGACACGACATAGAAAGGGTCCCGTGGCGAGAGCTGTTCGGCACGCTCCCAGTCATAGAGGGCAGCATCGTCGTGCTTCATCTGACGCTCGACATTGGCGCGTGCAGCATAGGCCACAGCGGAGTCTGGATGCATCTGAACTGTCTGATTCAACTGGTCAAGCGCATCCTGCTTACGACCTAACTGCTGCAGGATGATGGCCAGTGAGAGACGGGCCTCGAAATGGTTGGGCAGATAGGTCAACAGGTCGTTCAGGTCATTACGAGACAAGTCGAAATGACGCAGATGGGTATTGGCATAGGCACGATAGAACAGGGCAGCTGGATTGCGAGGCTCCTTCTGCAACACCAGCGAATATTCGTCAACGGCATACTGCCACTGCTTCAGTTGCAGATTGGCATTGGCCTTACGCAAATGCAAATCGGTAGACCAGGGCTGGGTGGCAATCTGCTGATTCAAATAGGTCAGCGAATCACGCCAGCGCTGGTTTTCTGCATTCTGGGCTTGTCCTGTAAGTTGCGATAATATCACAACAAACAGGATGATCAGGCCTTTTTGATATAGTCTACAATCCATGTACCAACCTCCTTCGTACCGTATTTCGCACCACCTGCAACCTGAATCTCAGGGGTACGCACGTTGGCATCGAGCGAAGCGTTGACAGCCTCGCGGATAAGCGAGCCCTCCTTGTTCAAACCGAAGTGCTCGAGCAGCATGGCAGCAGAGAGGATCTGTGCCAAGGGGTTGGCCAGGTTCTGACCTTTAGCCTGTGGCCATGAGCCGTGAACGGGTTCGAACAGCGGGGTGTGTTCACCCAAACTGGACGAAGGCTGCAAGCCCATAGAGCCCGTAATACAAGAGGTCTCATCGGTCAGAATATCGCCAAACGTATTCTCAGTGACGATGACATCGAAGAAAGTAGGCTCAGTGAGCACACGCATTGAAGCATTGTCGATGAACATATAGTCGGTCTTCACCTCAGGATACTGGGGTTCCATCTCCTTGGCGATCTGACGCCACAGACGACTGGAGGCCAACACATTAGCTTTATCGACAACAGTCAGATGGCGACGACGGGTCATGGCCATCTCGAAGGCCACCTTTAGGATGCGCTCAATCTCAGGACGGGTATAGATATCGGTATCGTAAGCCTTATCGTTGTCCTGATATTTCTCACCGAAATACATACCACCCGTCAGCTCGCGGATGACCACAAAGTCGGCACCACGAAGCAGTTCATCCTTCAGGGGCGACATATGGAGCAGACAGTCGAAGGTAGCCACGGGACGTACGTTAGCAAAGAGGCCCAGTTTCTTACGCATAGCCAGCAGGCCCTGCTCAGGACGCACCTTGGCAGTGGGGTTGTTGTCATACTTCAGGTCGCCTACAGCAGCGAAGAGAACGGCATCTGCACGCATGCAGACATCGTGGGTGGCCTCAGGATAGGGATCGCCAACGGAGTCGATAGCGGTAGCACCAACAAGTGCCTCCTCGTAGGTAAATTGATGGTTACACTTCTGAGCAATGGCGTCGAGTACAGCTACACCTTGCTTCATGATCTCTGGTCCGATGCCGTCACCAGACAGAATGGCAATTTTCAGTTTCATAATATTTAATTTGTAATTTTATTTTGTTAATTCGTTTTCAACAATATTCAGCATCTTGAAGGTGGCCTTAATGGCAGCTTCCGTCTGGTCAGCATCGAGTCCGCGAGTACGGAGGATACCATCGTGATGGTGCCACGAGATGACGGTCTGCACTAGGGCATCCGTACGTCCACCAGGAGGGATAGAGACCTGATAATTGGCCAGGATGGGGAACGTGCGGTCGAGATACTTCTTATAAATATGGCGCAGGGCCTTGACAAAGGCATCGTACTGACCATCACCCACCGCGCTGCCTTCATACTGCTGACCATTGATCTCGACCTTGATGTTAGCACCAGGTTTCAGACCATAGGCCGTAGAGACGACGTAGCTGATGAGCTTCACCTTCTCGCCATCGGTATCGTGCTTCAAGACATCGGCTACGATATAGGGTAGGTCGTCCTGAGTGACTATTTCCTTCTTATCACCCAGCTCGGTGATGCGTTGGGTGACGCGACGCGTCTGCTCAGGGGTCAGCTCGAGACCCAGTTCCTCGAGGTTCTTGGCGATATTGGCGCGTCCAGAGTTCTTGCCCAGTGCATACTCACGCTTACGACCAAAACGCTCAGGCATCAGCTCGTTGTAGTAGAGTTTGTCCTTCGAGTCGCCATCGGCATGGACACCAGCCACCTGCGTAAAAACATTCTCGCCTACAATAGGCTGATTGGGGGCTACACTGATGCCGCTGAAACTCTCGACCATGCGCGAGAGGTCGTTGAGCTGACTCTCGACAATGTTCGTCTTGGCATGAAACTGGTCCTTCAGGATAGCCTGTACGGAGGCCAACGGGGCATTGCCACAACGCTCGCCCAGCCCATTCACCGTGACATGCAGCCCTCGGGCTCCGCTAAGCACAGCAGCCAAAGAGTTGGAAACGGCCAGATCGTAGTCGTTATGGGCATGGAAGTCGAAATGAGCATCAGGATAGCGCTTGACCATCTTGCGGAAATACTCGATGACCTGCAGGGGATTCATGACACCTAACGTGTCAGGGAGCATGAAGCGCGATATGTGGAGTGTGGAGTGTGGAGTGTGGAGTGCATCCATCACTTGGTAGACGTAATCGGGGGAATCCTTCATGCCGTTGGACCAGTCTTCCAGATAGACGTTGACGCTCAGGCCTTTCGATGTGGCGTAGACTATCTCCTGTTGAATGTCAGCGATATGCTCCTCGGGGGTCTTGTGCAGCTGGTGGGTACAATGTTTCAGCGAGCCCTTGCAAAGCAGGTTGATGACCTGACCACCACACTCGCTGATCCAGTCGACAGACTTGCCGCCATCGACGAAGCCCAACACCTCTACCCTATCCAGGCGATTGATGCTAGCCGCATAACGACAAATCATCGACACGGCCTCCTTCTCTCCTTCAGAGACGCGAGCCGAGGCCACCTCAATGCGGTCGACATTCAGGTCGTGCAACAGTTTACGGGCCATAACCAATTTCTCATGAGGCAGAAAGCTGACACCATTGGTCTGCTCGCCATCACGAAGTGTCGAGTCCATAATCTCAACGAAGGGAGCCATGCCCCGTTTGGCATTTATCTGTTGAGCTGTTCCCATGCTTCAGTCTTCGACTGGTTCTCTACGAGGAAATCGATATCGTCCAAGCCGTTGATCAGGCAATGTTTCTTGTATCCGTTGATTTCAAACTGCTCGCTACGCCCTGTGGCCTTGTTGGTGACACGCTGGTTGGGAAGGTCGACCTCGACCTCCATCTTGGGATCAGCCTTGATGCTCTCGAAAAGTTCTTTCAGAAAGCCCTCGCTGACGACGACGGGCAGCACGAAATTGTTGAGCTCATTGTTCTTGTGGATATCAGCGAAGAAAGAGCTGATGACCACTCGAAAACCATAGCCTGCGATGGCCCATGCAGCATGCTCGCGAGAGGAGCCAGAACCAAAGTTCTTACCAGCCACGAGGATGCACCCTCCGTAGGTAGGGTCGTTGAGCACAAAGTTCTGGTTTAGCGTGCCATCGGTATTGTAGCGCCAGTCGCGAAACAGGTTGTCGCCAAAGAAACTCTCCTCACGGGTGGTTGCCTTGAGGAAGCGCGCAGGTATGATCTGGTCGGTATCTACGTTCTCCAAAGGCAGGGGAACGCAGGTGGATGTGATTACATCAAACTTTTGTTTCATAATAGTGTACGTGGGTCGGTTAATACTCCTGTTACTGCTGCTGCTGCGGCTACTAATGGTGAGCATAGGATAGTGCGAGAACCAGGGCCCTGACGACCTTCGAAGTTACGATTAGAGGTGGACACGGCATATTTGCCAGCAGGTACCTTGTCGTCGTTCATCGCCAGACAGGCAGAGCAGCCTGGCTGACGTATCTCAAAGCCTGCAGCCTCAAGCACCTTGTCGAGACCTTCCTCACGAATCTGACGATCAACAGCCCATGAGCCTGGTACCAGCCAAGCCACCACATTGTCAGCCTTCTGGCGTCCCTTGGCTATAGAGGCAAAAGCACGGAAGTCTTCGATGCGACCATTAGTGCATGCCCCCAGGAAGACATAGTCGATGGGCTTGCCCAGCAACTGCTCGCCAGCCTTGAAGCCCATGTAGTTCAGCGCCTTCTCGAAGCCCTGCTTAGGCGACTTCGCCTGCTCGGCAGTAGCGGGGATAGGTTCGGTGATACCGATACCCATTCCAGGATTGGTGCCATAGGTGATGCGAGGCTCGATATCCTTGGCGTCGAACACTAGTTCCTTGTCGAACACGGCATCATCGCCACTCTTTAGCGTCTTCCAATAGGCTACGGCCTTGTCCCACTCGGCCTCCTTAGGAGCAAACTCTTTACCTTTGACATATTCAAAGGTCACTTCGTCAGGGGCAACGAAGCCACCACGTGCACCCATCTCGATAGAGAGGTTGCACAGCGTCAGACGGCCTTCCATAGAGAGGTTGCGCACCACGTCGCCAGAATACTCGACGAAATAACCCGTAGCACCCGAGGTCGTCAGCTGTGACATCAGATAGAGTGCGACATCCTTAGCGGTGACACCCTCTGCGAGGGTGCCATTAATGCTGATACGCATCGACTTAGGCTTCTGCTGCAAGATGCATTGCGAAGCCATCACCATCTCAACCTCAGAGGTACCGATACCAAAGGCTACAGCACCCATTGCACCGTGTGTAGAGGTGTGTGAGTCTCCACAAACAATGGTCATGCCAGGCAGCGACAAGCCCTTCTCTGGACCTACGACATGGATGATACCATTCGAGGGGTCCATCATGCCATAATGCGTCAGTCCGAAATCCTTGGCATTCTGAGCCAGCGTAGACACCTGCTTGGCAGAAACGGGTTCCTCGATGGGTTTGTCCTGATCGTGCGTGGGGGTGTTATGGTCAGGCATACAATAGATGTGGTCGGGACGGAAACACTTCAGTCCACGGGCACGCATACCGTCGAAAGCCTGTGGCGAGGTCACCTCATGGCAGTACAGACGGTCGATATACAGTTGTGTGGGACCGTCTTCCACTATCTGGACGACGTGCTTGTCCCAAATCTTATCGAAAAGTGTGTTCATTTCTTAAACTTGTTGATACAGTCGATATAGGCTTCTACTGAGGCTGTCACAATGTCAGTGTTAGCACCGAAACCATAGTACAGGCTGCCGTCGTACTCTACCTGCATGTGTACCTTACCCACATCGTCAGAGCCCTTAGAGATAGCCTGGATGGTGAACTCCTTCAGCGTCATCTGCTTCATGATAATCTTCTTCAGGGCCTTAATGGCAGCATCGACAGGACCGTTACCTGAGGCAGCAGCCTCGAACTTCTGACCAGAGATGTCGAGTCCGATAGAGGCGACGCTCTTTACACCCTTACCCGTAGTAACCTGCAGGAATTCGAGCTTCACGGCATGAGCCTCGGCAGTATCGGCACCTGCGAGCATCAGTACGTCGGCATCGTTGACTTCCTTCTTCTGGTCGGCCAGCTGGAGGAATTTTTCGTATACCTTGTCGAGTTTCTCTTCAGAGAGCTCTACGCCATTGACGCTCAGACGATACTTCAGAGCAGCACGGCCTGAACGGGCTGTCAGTACGATAGAATTGTCGTCGATACCCACATCCTTGGGATCGATGATCTCGTAGGTCTGCACATTCTTCAGCACACCGTCCTGGTGGATACCAGAGGAGTGAGCAAAGGCATTACGGCCCACGATAGCCTTGTTAGGCTGTACGGGCATATTCATCAGCGAGCTGACCATGCGGCTCGTGGGGTAGATCTTTGTGGTGTTGATATTGGTCTCGATACCCAGACCCTTGTGACACTTCAGAATCATGGCAATCTCTTCGAGCGAGGTGTTACCAGCACGCTCACCAATACCATTGATGGTCACCTCAACCTGACGAGCACCACCCATCACACCATTGAAGGTGTTGGCAGTAGCCATGCCCAGGTCGTTGTGACAGTGGGTGGAGATGATGGCTTTGTCGATGTTCGACACATGCTCCTTCAGGTACTTAATCTTCTCGAAGTACTCCTGAGGCAGACAGTAACCTGTGGTGTCGGGGATGTTGACAACGGTAGCACCAGCAGCAATGACAGCCTCAACAACACGAGCCAGATACTCGTTCTCGGTACGGCCTGCATCCTCGCAGTAGAACTCGACGTCCTCAACGTACTTCTTGGCATATTTCGTGGCAGCAATGGCACGCTCGATAATCTCCTCGCGAGTGGAGTTGAACTTATACTTGATGTGCGAGTCGGAGGTACCGATACCTGTATGGATACGCTTGTGCTTGGCATACTGCAGCGCATCGTTGGCTACGTCGATATCCTTCTGCACGGCACGCGTCAGCGCACAGATGGTAGGCCACGTAACGGCCTTGGAAATCTCAATCACAGAATTGAAATCACCAGGCGAACTGATGGGGAATCCTGCCTCAATCACGTCGACACCCAACTGCTCCAGCGCCTTAGCCACCTGAATCTTCTCAATGGTATTCAACTGGCATCCAGGCACCTGCTCGCCATCGCGAAGCGTCGTGTCGAAAATAAACAATCTGTCACTCATAATCTTTCTATTTTGATTTTTTACCTTAATATACCCTTTTAAAGTGTGCAAAATTACGCATTTTCCCTGTAACAAACAAACAAATCGCCACTTTTTTGGGGGGAAAGCAGCGATTTGATAATTAACTGTATAAAAATTCCGTCTTATACGTGCAGTTCGAGCACAAAGCGGGTACCTTTGGTAAACTGCGGATCGATGGTGAGGTCGCCCTTCATCTTCAGCGCCATCTGTCGACAGATGGGGAGTCCGAGACCATCGCCCTCGGTGAGGTCACGGATTTCAAGGAAAGGTTTGAACATATCGTCGCGCTGTTCCTCAGGGATAGGCTCGCCCGTATTGCTCACCAAGAACTGGTGGGTCTTGGGACCACGCTTCTTATACTCTAGCGTGATGGTACCTTCCTTGTCGACATGCTGCACAGCATTGTTGAGCAGATGGAGGAGAACGTGGCTGACATACTCCTGGTTCAAAGCCGCACTCATCTTAGGAGCGTTGACCTTCAGCGTGACATCGGACGGTACCTGACCACTAATCTGATTAGCCAATCCTTCGCAGAAGGGCTGCAACTGCACATCCTCTACCTCAGCAGGCTGGTCGACGGTATTCTCGAGTTCAGAGAGCTGCTGCACATGGCTGGTGAAGCCAAGCAAAGCCTTCACTTCGGGCTGACGCTGGTCGAGCTTCTTCAGCGTGGGCTCCAGCTGGGCTGAGATATTACCAATAAACTGGGCCTTCAGCGCGATGTTGTCGTTAGCCATATCGATGGTCTTCTGCTGCTTACGGGTCAGCAGGATGTAACGCATCAGCACGATAGCTCCCAGAATGAGTGCTACAGCCAATGCTCCTGCTAAGATGCAAAGTCCGATGATGGTTGCCATACGCGTGGTCAACGAGCTGTCTTTTTCAGCGATAGATGCTTCATTATCAGCAATTTGCTTCTTAAGAGCAGCTATCTCATCAGCATGCTTGATGACATTGACAGAATCTTTCCATGCCATATAGGCCTTATACGACTGAGCAACCAGCGAAGCACTATTGCTGCGACGACCATTGGCAATCAGGGTGCGATACACCTCGTCAACCTTGTCGTACTCCTTCTGGGCAGTCAGTTTCTTAGCCATCTCGTCGAAGACAGCATTACCCTTGGCACTATCTCCAAAGGTATAATAGTAGATGGCCTTGCTGTAGAGAAGGTCGTTCTTGACATCCTCGTCATTGCAGGCATTGGCGTAATTCTCCATCGCCTTCAAATGGTCGAGAGCCTGAGGAGCACGACGCATCTTCATGTACATCTGCATACGCTCCTTCGAGGTGTAGTAACGCAAGCCAGACTTCTCGCTCTCAGATAAGCTCTGCGACGCAATGGTCTGGTCGACAGAGCGCAACAGATCGAAGGCTTCCTGCCATAGGTTCTCCTTATAATATAAAGCAGTAGCCTTAGCCCCACACTGGACTGCTTGCTTCATCTGTCCTTTGCCGGCGTAGGATTCGTAAGCACGGATATAAAGAAAACGTGCAGAAGCGACCTTACCGTTTTCAGCTTCTGCCTCAGCACGCTTCTGAAGGTCACTCATCTGCTGGGCAAAAGCAAAGCCACAGCAGACGAGTAGATTAAAAAGTATTATACCTAATCTTTTGTTCATAATTTTAAATAATATTACTGATGCTGTTCACGCAACAGATCGTTGACAGTCTTCACTGGATTGAATGTCGAAAGAGGCACCTCAACGAATACGGTATTCCAATTGCTCATCGCACCATTCCACAGTCCTGGCAACTCCAGAGCCTGCAGCTCCTTACCCGACTTCGACTTCTGGGAGATGAAGCCCGTAGTGGGATCAACATACTTAGGCAGATCGAAAGCCTGACCTTTGTAGTCCTTCACGGCACATACGAGGTCAACGGGATTGAAGTGCGTGCCCTTGGTAAACATATCCATATACTTCTTGTTTGACTTGTCAATCTGCGAGCTCTCCAGAATCTGCAGGCTGACAGTACCATCCTGATTGTAGGTCAGGAACGGACCACCACCAGGCTCACCCACGTTCTTCACCACGCCACAGACGCGCATAGGACGGTTCAGCTTTTCACGCAGATAGATGACGAGTTCAGCATCCTCCAACTCCTTGATGTCTGCCTTGCGACAACAGAGGTCTTGCTGGACGAAACGAATCATTTCTTCAATTTGGTCGTGACTGTACTTGCCTGTGTCGAGCAGACGCAAATAATCGAAGGCTTTCTGCTGGAGCGTTACCAGCACACCAGCGATAATCTGCTTCCACAGAACGGTATCACCCTTCAGACGGTCAGGCACCACATTGTCAATATTCTTCACAAAGATAACATCAGCCTCAATCTCGTTCAAATTCTCGATCAACGCACCATGACCACCAGGACGGAACAACAACGAGCCATCGCTATTGCGGAATGGGGTGCCATCGGGATTGGCAGCTACGGTATCCGTCGAAGGCTTCTGCTCGGAGAAGGTGATATCATAGTGGATGCCATATTTCTGAGCATAGAAGTCGGCCTTCTGGGCCACCTTCTGCTTGAAGAGCTCCATGTGTTCGTGAGAAACAGTGAAATGCACGTGTGCCTCGCCATTGGACGCAGCATAGAGCGCACCCTCAACCAGATGTTCCTCCATTGGCGTACGAGGACCCTCGGGGTAGTTATGGAATAGGAGCAGGCCCTTAGGCAGCTGACCATAGTTCAGGCCCTCAGCCTTCAGCATGTTGGCAGCAACAGCCTTGAAGTTACCCTCGGCTATCAGCGCTTTGATGCCCTTACCCTCGTTCTTCTGGCAGGCAGCATCCAGATCGTCGTAGAAAGCAAAGTGCTGGATGTTGTCGAAATACTTCTTCTCAAAGTCAGTGGTGGGCTTGTCATAGTCAGCGTCGACAAAGGCAAACATATCCTTGAACATACGGCTGGCAGCACCTGAGGCAGGTACGAACTTCACCACCTTACGACCTGCAGCCTTATACTGCTGCCAGGCCTCTACATATTTTCTTCCCTCCTCGCTGTTAGGAGCCACGATACCACGTCCAATAGCGGCAGCAGCCTCTAATTTCAGGAACGGGAAACCAGTCTTGAACTGTCCCAACTGGGTCTCAATCTGCTGCTCAGAGATCCCCTTCTGAGCAAGCTGTTTTAGGTCTTGTTGTGTAAGCATATTGGTTATAATTTATAATAATGTACGCGCGAATGATTCTATTCACTTAGAAAGGCAGATCGTCAGTACTTGACTCACCTGCTGACTCCTGAGCGGGAGGGAATGGAGTAGTCTGCTGGGGAGGGAAAGGAGAAGTACCCTCAGGACCTGCACCAGGAGCAACAGCCGGAGCGGCAGGTACGACGTTGTAGGCACGAATATCGTTAAACCAACGTCCGTTATACTCGCGGGCATCAATATCGAAAGACACGGTATAGTCCTGTCCTTGCTGAATATTAAATTGGTTCAGACGATCCTCACCGAAGACGCTGAAAAGCATATGACGAACGTACTGACCGGGTACCTCTAAAACAAACTCCTGAACTTTCCACTGATTACCAGTACGTGAGGAGACACCACCTCTGGCCTCCATGACAGCGATAATTTTTCCTGTTAATTCCATAATAGTTTTTACCTTTTTATATAAGTTTTAATGTTTCAGATTGCGAAATTACGGAAAATAATTCTAAAATGAGAATTTTTCGGCGAATATTTTTGCTATTGAGCCAGACTTTTTGTATTTTTGTGCTCAATTAAGACATTTAGACAAAACTAAAAATATAAATACTCATGAGATTTACCGTATCAAGTACTGCACTAAGCAGCAAACTCAATGCTCTTTCAAGAGTCATTAACAGCAAAAACTCGTTGCCCATACTGGCAGATTTTCTGTTCGACATCCACGATGGTGTGCTCTATCTGACAGCATCAGACAGCGAGAACGTGATGAAAACACAAATCGAACTGACAGAAAGCGACGGCAATGGCCGTTTCGCCATTGGCAACCACGACCTGTTGGAAGCTGTTAAGGGATTCGCTGAGCAGCCCATCACTTTCGATGTTAACCAGCAGACCAACCTGGCTAAGATTTCATACCAGAACGGTATGTTCTCGCTGCCTATCGAGAATGCCGACGAGTTTCCACAGCCTCAGGGCATCAGCTTTACCGCCAACGAAATCGTCATCTCCAACACCCTGTTGGCTGAGAATATCAACCATACGCTCTTTGCTACCGCACAGGATGAGCTTCGCCCCGTGATGAACGGTATCTACTTCGACCTGACTCCCGACTGTCTGGCCATCGTGGCTTCTGACGGACATAAGCTCGTGCGCAACAAGGTGCTGAGCATCAAGAGCGAACAGCCTGCAGCATTCATTCTGCCCAAGAAACCCGCTTCGCTGTTGAAGAACCTGTTGGGCAAGGAGGGTGGCGACGTCACCATCAAATTCGACGAGCGCAACGCTGTCATCAACTATGGCGATGGCGAGTTGATCTGTCGTCTGATTGAGGGACGCTATCCCAACTACAACTCCGTCATCCCACAGAACAACACCAACCAGCTGACCATTGACCGTTTGGGACTATTGGCCGCCCTGCGCCACGTACAGCCCTTCGCCAACGACTCCAGCAATCTGATCCGCTTCCACGTAGAAGGGGGCACGCTACAGTTGGACGCTGAGGACTACGACTACTCAAAGACTGCTACCGAGCGCATCTCATGCAGCTATAACGGTCAGCCCATGAGCATTGGTTTCAAGGGTTCTTCATTCATTGAGATCCTGAGCAACTTCGACTGTCAGGAGATTCTCATCCAGTTGGCAGACCCCAGTCGCGCAGGATTGGTATTACCATCAGAACAGCCCGAGAATCAAGATGTCCTGATGCTGATGATGCCTATGTTGCTGAATGACTAAGGGAGTTTAGAATTTAGAGTTTAAAGTTAAAAGATAAATCGTGAAACTGAATCTTCAGAAACCTCTCGTGATTTTCGACTTGGAGACGACGGGCCTTGACTTGGTCAAGGACCGTATCATCCAGTTGTCATATATTAAGGTATATCCCAATGGTAAGGAGGAGCGTGGCGACGAGCTCATCAATCCTGAGATGCAAATACCTGAGCTGATTACTCAGCTGACAGGCATCTCCAACGATGACGTGAAAGACAAGCCTAGCTTCAAACAACTGGCCAAGAAGATAGAGGACGTGTTCCAAGGCTCCGATATCGCAGGATTCAATTCCAATCACTTCGACGTACCCCTGTTGGCAGAAGAGTTCCTGCGTGCTGGCATCAACTTCGACTTCTCGAAAGCTTGCCTCATCGATGCCTGCACCATCTTCAAGAAGATGGAGCGTCGCAATCTGGCCTCTGCCTATAAGTTCTACTGCGGACGTAGGATGGAGGACGACTTCGAGGCTCATCGTGCTGACCAGGATACCGAAGCCACCTATCGGGTGCTGATGGGCGAGCTGGACCGCTATACCGAAGAGCGCCAACGCGAACTGGGTGAAGACCCCGAAGGTCGTGTGTTGCCCAACGATATGCAGGCATTGGCCGAATTCTCGAAGACCAACGACAATGTCGACTTCGCAGGACGCATCGTTTGGGCTGAGGTCAATGGTGTGCGCACAGAAGTCTTTAACTTCGGCAAGCACAAGGGACTGCCTGTTGCTCAGGTACTGCGTATGGATCCTGGGTACTACAGTTGGATACTGGCTGGCGACTTCACCTATAATACCAAACAAGTGCTGACACGCATCCGACTGCGTGAGGCCATCAAGTAGAAAATGCTAAAAGGTAAGAAAATTGTATTAGGCATCACTGGTTCCATTGCTGCCTATAAAGCATGTTACATCATTCGTGGACTCATCAAGGCTGGAGCCGAGGTGCAGGTGGTCATCACCCCTGCAGGTAAGGAGTTTATCACCCCTATCACCCTATCGGCACTCACCCAGAAACCCGTCGTCAGCGAGTTTTTCTCGCAGCGTGATGGCACGTGGAACTCACACGTTTCTCTAGGTCTCTGGGCCGACGCCATGCTGATAGCGCCCTGTACAGCCTCCACGTTAGGCAAGATGGCCAACGGCATTGCTGACAACATGCTCATCACCACCTATCTGTCGATGAAGGCTCCCGTTTTCATCGCTCCAGCAATGGATCTGGACATGTACCAACACCCCACGACACAACAGAACATGCAACGTCTGCTCTCGTTCGGCAATCAGATTATCGAGCCACAGAGCGGATTCCTGGCTTCAGGACTGGAGGGAAAGGGACGCATGGAGGAGCCTGAACAGATTGTGGCCTATTTGGATAACTACTTCGAGTCCAAGGACTTGAAGGGCAAGAAAGTCATGATTACAGCAGGTCCTACCTACGAGAAGATAGACCCTGTTCGTTTTATCGGCAACTACTCCAGCGGGAAGATGGGCTTTGCGCTAGCTGAGGAGTGTGCCCATCGTGGTGCGGAGGTGACACTGATAGCCGGTCCCGTCAGCATACCATGCTCTTCGCATATCCACCGTATCGACGTGGAAAGCTGCGAGCAGATGTATCATGCTGCTACCGAGAACTTCCCCAAGGCTGATGCAGCCATCCTTTGTGCTGCAGTGGCTGATTTTCGTCCTGAGCACATCGCCTTGGAGAAAATCAAACGTGAGAAAGACGACCTTGTCATCCGTCTGAAGCCCACCTACGACATCGCAGCTCAGCTGGGACAGATGAAGCAGAAGAATCAGGTGCTGGTAGGGTTCGCACTGGAGACCAACGACGAGGAAGCCAATGCCCAGAAGAAACTCGAGAAGAAGAATCTCGACTTCATCGTGCTGAACTCGCTGCAACGCGAGGGCACCTGTTTTCAGTCGGACGACAACCAGATCAGTATCATCTCACACGACGGACAGCAAGACTACGACAAGAAGTCGAAAAAGCAAGTAGCCAAAGACATCGTCGACGAGTTGAGCAAACGATTATGAGACACCACAAACTCACATATCACCTTATTATTCTGATAGTTGCTGTATTTTATTCAAGTATAGCAGCATCCCAGGAATTACAGGTAAAAATCAACCTCAACACCCAACAGGTAGAGCGTACGGACAAGTCGATTTTCGAGAATCTGCAACAGACGTTGGAGCAATGGATGAACGATCGCCAGTGGACGGAATTACAATTTCAGAAACACGAGCGTATCGTGGTAAACTTCAACCTGACGGTGACTAAGTACGACGCCTCAAACAACTTGTTTGAATGCACAGCGATGATACAGGCCAATCGTCCCGTATACAACTCGGCCTACACCACCACATTGTATAATAATAAGGATGGCGACTTCAACTTCTATTTCACCCAGTTCGACCAACTGAACTACAACGACGAGACCGTTGACAACCAGCTGACGGCCCTGATGGCCTACTATGCCTATCTCATCATCGGACTCAATCTGGACAGCTTTGCCCCCTTGGGTGGAACAGACGTGCTGCAACGCTGTATGCAACTGGTAAACAACGCCCAGGACCTGGGTTTCTCTGGATGGAAATCGTTCGAAGACTCACGCAACCGCTTTGCACTCATCAACGACTATCTGGACGAGCAGATGAAACCCTTCCGCCAGTTGCAATACGACTACTATCGCACAGGGCTAGACGAGATGGCTAACAACGTGGAACGTGGACGAACCAACGTGACGACAGCGCTGGAGACAGGACTGAAGGTGGCTCACGAACAGAAACCGCTGAGCCTATTGCCACAGATATGGACAGACTACAAGCGCGACGAGTTGGCCAATATCTACGAGGGCAAGGGTACGCAGAAGGAGAAAGAAGCCGTCTACGACCTGTTGCTGAACATCAACGCTGCCCAAAGCAACGCATGGGATAAAATCAGGAAATAACATATGCTACGACAATTATACATCAAGAACTTCACGCTGATCGACGAGCTCGACATCGAGCTGCATCCCGGCTTCTCCGTCATCACGGGTGAGACGGGTGCTGGTAAGTCTATCATCCTCGGAGCCATAGGTCTGCTACTGGGACAGCGTGCCGACTCGAAAACCATCAAGCAGGGCGCTGACCGCTGTGTGATAGAGGCTCACTTCGACCTGTCACGCTACGACATGAAACCCTTCTTCGACGAGAATGACATCGAGTACGACGACAACGACACCATCATACGACGTGAGCTGACAGCGGCAGGCAAGAGCCGTGCTTTCATCAACGACACTCCTGTGGCGCTGAGCATGCTCAAGGAGTTGGGTGACCAGCTGATGGACGTCCACTCACAACACCAGAACCTGCTGCTCAACAAGCAAGACTTCCAGCTAAGTGTGGTCGACATCCTAGCCAACGACAGCAAGGAGCTGGAGGCCTACCAGCAGCGCTTTGCCGACTACCAGCAGAAGCAGCGCGAACTCACCACACTACGAGAGGACATTGAACGTAATCGTCAGAATGTCGACTTCCTGCAATTCCAGTTCGATGAGCTCTCTGCTGCCAAGTTGAATGCCGGTGAACAGGAAGAGCTCGAACAACAGAGCGAGACCATGTCGCACGCTGAGGATATCAAGACCGCTCTATATGAAGCCGACCATGCGCTGAGCGACGACGAACAGGGCGTCGTCACCCAGGTGAAGAGAGCTGCCAACTCGCTGAATAGCATCAGCAAGGTGTTGCCCCAAAGTTCCGAACTGACGGAGCGTCTGGAGTCTTGTCGCATCGAACTGCGAGATATTGCTGACGAGGTGGGCCAATTGCTGGAGCGCACCGACTTCGACCCCGCTGAACTGGATAGCATCAACAACCGTCTGGACCGTCTTTACGAGCTGGAGAAGAAATACCATACTGACAGCGTGGAGGAGCTCATCACCCTGCGCGACGAGCTGCAACAGAAGCTGGCCAACATCGAGAATAGCGACGAAGCTGTAAGCGAAGTGGAGAAACAAGTAGAGCAATTGCGTGATGTCTGCACCAAGAAGGCCTCAGCCATCAGCGCCCTGCGACAGGCTACTGCCAAGAAGATGAAGAGCGAACTGGCCCATCGTCTGGAGGCACTCGGTATGCCCCACGCCCGTTTCGACGTACAGATCACCACCGAGGAGTTAGGCAAAAACGGACAAGACAACGTGTCGTTCCTCTTCTCCGCCAATACCTCCACCCCACTCCAACCCGTAGCCCAAGTGGCCAGCGGTGGTGAGATAGCCCGTGTGATGCTGTCGCTGAAGGCGATGATCAGTGGTGCTGTCAAGTTGCCCACCATCATCTTCGACGAGATAGACACTGGTGTCAGTGGCAAGATAGCCGATAAGATGGCCCAGATCATGCAGGAAATGGGACGTACCGAGCGTCAGGTCATCTCCATCACCCACCTGCCCCAGATTGCCGCCTTAGGCAGTCACCACTACCGTGTCTCCAAGGAGGAGACGAAGAACGGCACCGTCAGTCAGATGCAAGAGCTGAACAACGACGAGCGCATCAAGGAGATTGCCCAGATGCTCAGTGGAAGCGATGTGACGGAAGCCGCCATACAACATGCAAAAGAACTGTTAAAAATATGAGAAAATACATATTCACTATCTGCTGGCTGATGATGTCAGCCACCTGTCTCGCCCAGAATCCCTCATGGGCCAAGAAAGCTGCCAATGCCGTGTTCACCCTCAAGACCTTCAGTGCCGATGGCTCCCTGTTGGTCAGCACCAATGGTTTCTTCGTTGGCGATCAGGGCGAGGCCATCAGTAGCTACACCCCTTTCAAGGACGCTCAGCGTGCCGTCGTCATCGACGCCCAGGGCAAGGAGTTGGAAGTAGCTTGTATCATAGGTGTTAACGATATGTACGACGTGGCTAAGTTCCAGGTCAGCGCCAAGAAGACTCAGGCGCTCACCGTTGCCGGCAGTACGTCAACGAATGGCAGCGTGGTATGGCTGTTGCCCTATGCAGTAAAGAAAGCTCCTGTCTGCACCAAGGGCACTGTCAGCAATGCCGAGACGCACAACGGAGGCTTTGCCTACTACACGTTGGGCATGAGCACCACCGACCAACACGTGGGATGTCCCATTCTGAACGAACAAGGTGAGGCCATTGGTATCCTGCAACCCTCTGCCAATGGCAACAAACCCGAGAGCTATGCCATGAGTGCCAGCTTTGCCAATAGTCTGCGCATGTCGGGACTGAGTCTGAACGACCCCGTACTGCGTAACATCAAGATTGCCAAGGCGTTGCCAGACGACGTATCAGAAGCCACCCTCCTGCTCTATATGGGTTCTACCCAATTGGACGCTGAGGAGTATAGTCAGCTCGTCGACCGCTTTATCGAGAAGTTCCCACAGGCTACCGATGGCTACGTCTATCGTGCCCGTCTGCAACAGGTCAAAGGCAATTTCCAGGCTGCTGACGACGATATGAAGCGGGCCTTGAAAGTCGCAGACCCCAAGGACGATGCACACTTCCAGTATGCTCAGATGATCTACCAGAAAGCCATTTATCAGAGCGACAAGACCTTCGAGCCCTGGACCCTCGATCTGGCCTTGCAGGAGTCGCAGGCAGCCTATGCCATCAACCCCCAGGCCATCTACCGCCAGCAACAGGCCCAGATTCTCTATGCCCAGAAGAAATACGATACAGCCTTCGATGTGTATATGGAACTGACCAAGAATGACGTCATGAAGGCAGAGTCCTACTATGCTGCAGCGCAGTGTAAGACACAGCTCGGCGACCAGCTGGCGGCTCTAGCCTTGCTCGATAGCGCCGTCAACACCTTCAGCAAGCCTTACATCAAGACTGCTGCACCCTATCTGATGGCCCGTGCTCAGGCGCTCCATGAGGCTAAGAAATACCGTGCTGCCGTCAACGACTACAACGACTATGCCACCCTCATGGCTGCCCAGCTAGGCGCCAACTTCTACTTCCTCCGTGAGCAGGCTGAGTTTGCCGGTCATCTGTATCAGCAGGCATTGGACGACATCAATCGTGCCGTAGAGATGGCGCCCTCCGAGACTGTCTATCGTGCTGAGAAGGCTAATGTCGAGCTGCGTGTCGGAATGACGGATCAAGCCATCGAGACGGCTAAGAGTCTGATCAACCTTGCCCCTCAGGAGAGCGATGGTTATCTGTTCCTCGGACTGGCCCAGTGTGTGAAAGGTCAGAAGGCAGAAGGTGTCCAGAACCTCAACAAAGCAAAAGAGCTCGGCAACAGCCAAGCTCAATCCCTGATAGACAAATATTCCAAGTAAAGAGAGATCAGAAGGGCAACGGTCCTCCTGACTCCTCATAACCGAATGGCGATTCACTGGCATCTTGCTGTGAGTTGCCATTCATTCTGCTTCCCAGAATCTCACCACCGCCATCATCCTGATGCTTCGTGCCCAGTCGACGGTCCTCCGGGTTCTCGAAGCGCGTAAACTCACCACGGAAGGTCAGCAGCACATCACCCGTCGCACCCTTACGGTGCTTGGCAATGATAATCTGCGCCATGCCGTGCAGGTCGCGCCCGTTGTCGTCCTGATAGATATGGTAATACTCCGGACGGTGTACGAACAGCACCATATCGGCATCCTGCTCGATGGCTCCCGACTCACGCAGGTCGCTCAGCTGGGGACGCTTGCCCTCCAGACCTTCACGACTCTCGACACCACGATTCAACTGCGACAGGGCTAGTATAGGCACATTCAGGTCCTTGGCCAGTCCCTTCAGCGAACGTGAGATGGTCGACACCTCCTCCTGACGACTGGAGAAGCGCATTCCGTTGGCATTCATCAGCTGCAGGTAGTCAATCATGATGATCTTCACCCCGTGCTCACGTACCAGTCGACGTGCCTTGGTCTGCAATTCGAATACCGAGAGTCCGGGTGTGTCGTCCACATACAGCGGAGCACCTAGCAGGTTATTCAAGCGCTTGTCCAGTCGCTCCCACTCATCGGGCTGCAACTGTCCGTTCAGGATCTTCGAACCCTGAATCTCACAACAGTTGGAGATCAGTCGGTTCACCAGCTGCACGTTCGACATCTCAAGCGAGAAGAAAGCCATCGGCACCTTATAGTCGGCAGCGATGTTCTTCGCCATCGACAAGGCAAACGACGTCTTACCCATCGCAGGACGTCCGGCAATGATGACCAGATCGCTGGGTTGCCAACCCGACGTGATGTCGTCCAGCTTATTATATCCCGTAGGCACACCCGTCAGACCATCCTTGTTAGCCGCTGCCATCTGGATGACGTCAATAGCATTCTTGATGACGGGGTCTATCTGGGTGTAGTCCTTCTTCATGTTACGCTGCCCCAGCTCGAAGAGCGAGCCCTCAGCCTCCTGCATCAGGTCGTCCACGTCTATCGTCTCGTCGAAGGCCTTCGTCTCTATCACGCTGGCAAACGAGATCAGCTGGCGCGCCAGCGATTTCTGGGCGATGATACGTGCATGATACTCGATATTGGCTGACGAGGCTACCCTTGACGACAGTTCCGTCACATAGCCAGGACCACCGACATCCTCCAAGTCGCCTTGCTTGGATAGCTGTTCGGTTACCGTCCATACGTCGACAGGCAGCTCTGAGATGGCCAGGTGTCGGATGGCTGTGAATACTTTCTGGTTACGAGGCTCGTAGAAGGTCTCTGGCGACAGCATCTCACACACGATGGCATAGGCGTCCTTGTCGATCATCAGTGCACCCAGCACGGCACGCTCCACATCGGGAGCCTGTGGCTGTACGTGGGCATAGGTATTGTCGACGGCTTGTTGCCTGCGTCTGCGCTGTCCTCCGTTATTATTTGTTTGTTCGGGCATGATTTTTATGATTTCGGGCTACAAAGATACAAAAAAAATGGGTACACACCCATTCCTACCCACAAAATTTTGGTCGTTTTACTATTTTTTAAAAACGCTATAGTCTGTGTAGCGCAACAACTGGACAAAACTGAGTTTGGCATTCTCCTTCATGAAGTCGGCTATCATGGCCACATAGGAATTGTCAAACACCTGTCGCTCCGTCACGCTGTTCACGATCCATTGTATCTTTCCCATGTGCATGTCGCGCTCCATCTGCGACTCCATGCGCTCTGCCGACAGCGGATAGAGACTCAGGATATAAAAGCTCAGACAGTCGGGCACAATCATGTTCCTGTCCATCATGTTACGCTGCTCCTCCGTGTAGTGCTCCACGTAGAAAGGATAGTCCTTGCCCAGATACTTATCCAGACTGATGCCTAACGTATTGTTGCCCACCACAATGCTCTGGTCGAACGCCCCTACCTGCGTATAGACCTCAGGCAACTCCATATCCGGCATCTCCTCTTTCAGCCGTTCAAACGATGCACTCAGCTCCGTATTGATGTCGTCCATATCAGCATACTGGTGTTGCACGTCAGCCAGCATCACCTGCAATGTCGAGTCTTGGAAGAAATAAAGGAACTTATTGTTGATGTCGCGATCGTTCACCTTGCCCAGCTGTAGCACATCCTCTATCAGCATACGCGTCTGCATGGGGAAGGCGGTATTCATCTGCTGCAGTGCCGAGAAATCGCCCGTCGTCAGGAAGAGATTCTCTATACGGTCGTAACGCTGGATGGTGACACGACGCTCGTCCGTCGCATCATCGTTGGGCTTCAGCTGCCACTGACAGCCGATGCACAACAGCATCATCGTTACCAAAAAAACGTATATTTTTCTCATGTAGGAAGTAGTGAAGTCCTTAACTATCTTTAAAATCCGTGACAAAATTACTAAAAATTGTTGTAAAAACCAAATTTTAAACTAAAAAAATAAAAAAAAAGTTTCATCTACCCCCTAATTTCGTTTATTTGTGTGAAATTTGCAAGAAATAAAACTACTTTTTTTTGAAACACATGAAACGAATCCTATCACTCCTCATGTTGGCTTCGCTGAGCACCATGCTCCTGGCCAACCGTACCATTACCGTCACCGTGACTAACCCCTCGAGCACCGCCCGTACCGATGTGCCCGTAGTCATTGCGCTGAACCCCTATGGCGAAGTCTGCTCCGCACTCGTCACTGTGGCCGGACAGGAGATTCCCTGCCAGCTGGACGACCTGAATCAGGACGAGACGTTCGACGAGCTCTGCTTCCTGGCCAATCTGGACAAGAAAGAGAGCAAGCAATATACCGTGACGCTGATGGACCAGGGCGAGCCTCGCACCTACCCTGCCCGTGTCTATGCCGAGATGGTGCTGGCCAACACCAAGGACAAGAAGCTTAAGAAGCACCAGCAGAACAATTACATCGAATCGCTGACCGCCCGTGGTGATGCCGCCTATACCTACAACATACAACACCATCACGGAGTCGACTTCGAGAGCGAACTCAACGGCATCCGCATCTATTTCGACGCCCGTCAGACACTCGACCTCTACGGCAAGTTCAACAAGCAGCTGGAGCTAAAGGAGACCCAGTTCTACACCCCTGCCGAGCTGAAGGAGAAAGGCTATGGCGACGATGTGCTGTGGGTCGGTCAGACCTTCGGACTGGGTGCTTTCCGAGGCTGGGACGGTCAGAAGCCAACCCTCGTCGAGCCCGTCCGCACGCGCACCCAGCGTGTTATCAGCTACGGTCCGCTGCGCGCCATTGTTGAAGTCGTCGATTGCGGCTGGAAGGCCGATGCCACCAAGTCTCCCGTCAACATGACGCTCCGCTACACCCAATATGCAGGGCATCGCGATACAGATGTCGACGTGATGTTCAATCGCGACGTCACCGACTACCGTTTCTCTACGGGCATCATCAACGTGAAGGGCTCTGAGGAGTTCAGCGACAAGAAAGGCCTCCGTGCTTGTTGGGGTACCGACTATCCCTCGACCGACACGCTCAACTGGAAGCGCGAGACGGTGGGACTGGCCGTTTACGTGCCTCGTGAAAACATCGTCAGCGAGCAACCCGCCAACAAGGACAACTATACCTACGTGCTGAAGGTCAATGGCAACCGCATGGCCTATAAGGTCACCTACACCTCGGCCAACGAGTCGTTTGGCTACCATTCAGCCAAAGAATGGTTCAACTATCTGAAACAGTGGAAGAAAGAGGTCGAGCAACCCGTCAAGGTCACAGTTCAATAATCACCTCTTCGAATTCCCCCTTTTTATTGATTACGTAGCGGCGAGTCTGTTCCAATTCAGGTCTCGTCGCTTCGTGCGATTGGTAGTATCTCATCAGCGTGATGGTATAATCGCTGGTGATGAAATATTCCAGGCGCGTCTTGCCGAAGTCCGTGCCCCGGTCTTCCGCACGCTCCTCGTAGAGACATAGCAGGTCGATGGCCTTATGCTGCGAGTCCATCGTATAGAGGTAGAGTGCCGGTGTAATAGAGTCCTGCATCTCCAGCAACATGACCACCTGGTGATGACCCCTTGGGGGCATGGAGAGCACCTTCAGCTCCGTTTCCGACATGTAGCCGAAACTCTCGTTCAGCGTGCGGGGCAACTCCGTGAACTCGCCCAGCCTCTCCCAGTGTGCGCCCTCCGACTGGATAGGCAGTGTGCACCGACTCAGTTTCAGGAAGAAAGCCTCCAACGGATCTTCATCCGTTACTCCAGCTTTTTTCTGTATCTCCTTGACTTGCTCAGCTTTACGAATACTGTCTACCATCATTTCGTAGTAGGCAGCATCGCGCTTTTTCTGACCGCACGAGGCCATCAGCACCACCAGCAAGGTAACTGTAAGAATTGCAAATTTTCTCATAACCGATTGCAAAGATAGTAATTTTCTCTAAACTCTAAACGCTAATTTCTAAACTTTTTCTTACCTTTGCAGTATGAAGTTACGAATATTGTCATTCTTTCTGCTTTTGACGACCTGCTGCTTTGCCGACAACCGCATCTTCTCGCCCCGTGTCAAGTCGCTGACCAGCACCGTCGGTAGCGACTGGCTCAACCGTCCGGTGTTGACGCTGGGCAGCTCCGACCGCCTGGCGATCGGTTTCGACGAGATGTCGCATGATGTCCGTCGCCTCACCTACCATCTGGAACATTGCGAGGCCGACTGGTCCACCTCCGAGGATATCTTCGAGAGCGACTGGCTCCAGGGCTTCAACGACAATCCCATCGAAGACTATCGTAACTCCATCAACACCACCGTGCTATACACCCATTATCAGCTCAGCATCCCCAACGACCGCTGTGCGCTGAAACTCAGTGGCAACTACCGGCTGACCGTCTTCGACGAAGACGACGACAATGAGCGCCTGCTCGAAGTCGAGTTCTACGTCGCCGAGCCCCTCATGACCGTAGCCGTCACGGCCTCCACGAATACCGACATCGACCATAACGCGAGCCACCAGCAACTCTCCTTCTCGGTGGGTTATAACGACCTGCGTGTCAACTCGCCCGACGACGAGCTCTACACCGTCGTCATGCAGAACTGGCGCTCCGACAATGCCCGCATCAACGTGCGCCCCAACCTGCAGAACCATCTGGGCGCCTCGTGGCAACACAACCGCCAGCTCATCTTCGATGCCGGCAACGAGTTTCATAAGTTCGAGGTATTGGATGTCAAGCACACCACCATGGGACTTGACCGTATCGAGTGGGACGGCCATTACTATCAGGCCTACCCCTTCACGGCCACCGTGCGTCGCAACTACCTGACCGACGTCGATGCCGATGGAGCCTTCTGCATCCGCAATAGCGACCGCTCCGAGTCCGACTACACCTGCGACTACGTCTGGGTCAACTTCTCACTCGAGGCTCCTCCTCAGGGCGACATCTACCTGTCGGGCCACTGGGCTACCGATTATCAGCGCCAGACCTACCAGATGCAGTACGACACGCTGAGCGGTACCTACCGTCATGCCCTCCTGCTCAAGCAGGGCTACTATTCCTACCAGTATCTCACGCCGGCAGGCACCAACCCACCGTCGGAAGGCAATTTCTTCCAGACGGAGAATCGCTACCAGGTCTTAGTATATTATAAGGAAACAGGCGCGCGTACCTGGCGCCTGGTGGGCTATCGCGCACTCGAGTTGCGATAGTCGTTCGGTGTCATTCTATAGCGGTGATAGAACGCTGCTATCAGGTAATTCGGTGATACGTAGTGACACTTGTCAGCAATCTCTTCCACATTCAGTGTCGTCTCGCGCAACAGGCGTTCCACCTCCTGTAGCCTCAGCCGTCCTATCAGTATGCGCGGATTCTTGTCCAGCTGGTCGGCCATCAGGGTATACAGCTCGATGGTGGGTTTGCCCGTCAGCTTCGACAGCTCCGTGACGTTGAAGTCCTGCTCGTCCTTCAGCCCGTTCACGTAGGGTATGATCTTCAGCATCACCTCAGCAAACTCGTCGCTCACCACGCCGTATTCGCTCGTAATGCCGCTCTTGTTCTGCGTCATGGTATAGGGTGTCAGCACCTCCTGCGACATGGTCTCGCAGCGGTTGGCAAAGGTCTTGATACGTCGTAGCAGGTCCGACTCCTGACCGTTGCGGATCAGTCGCAGCTTCGTGTTGCGGTTGTAATAAACCACATTCAGAGCCGCCAGCAGCAGTCCCAAGACGGCCAGCAACAGATACAAGCCCGTCGTTCGCCACCAGGGCTGGTGCACCTTGATGGTCCACACGTAAGGCTCCTGGCTCCAGTTGTCGGGTGTCAGCGAAGCCTGCAGCTCCACCTCGTAGTCGCCTGGCACCAGATTCATCAGCTGCAGCTTCAGCAGCCCGTATTTGTTCACCAGGTTCGGGTATTTGCCGTGCGACAGTACGCACCAGTCGTTATACCTCCGCGAGCCCTTCACCCTCAGCCTGTAGTAGGTCTGCATCGGACGGAAGTAGTTCAGCGCCGAGAAGGTCAGCAGCAGCGTCGTCTGGTCGTAGTTCACATTAATCTCCTGCGAGCGCGTCACGGCACGCGCCAGGATCTGTTGTCCGCGATATTCCTTGCGAGGCTCTATCTGCTGGCCGTTCACCTCCAGCCCCACCAACTTCGGGTAGAGCACGTATTCCGGTGTGTCCATCGGATGCAGGTCGGCAGGGTTGAACACCACCATATTGTCCAGCGACTGCATCACAATCCGGCCATCGTCCAGCTTGGCAGCCATGCCGTTGACGAACGATTCGTTAGGCACGTTGTCCTGATGCGTATACGTCTCGATGCGCGCCACGCTGTCACCTCGTATATACAGATGGGCTATGCCGAAACTCGTGCTGGCCCAGAGGTCGTGATTGTCATCCTCCACGATGCTGTGCACCATCTCATTCATGAGTCCGTCGCGACGCGAGAACACGCGCTCCTCGCCGCCTTCCGTCTTCTGCAACTTCAGTCCGCTGTACAGACACGTCCACGTCCATCCGCGGCTGTCTTGATAGATGCTGTTCACGTGGCGTATGTAAGGCTTCAGCGTCAGGTCCAGCTTCGCAGCCATCAGGTTGTAGTAGTGGCCAGACTGCGGGTCGCTCCAGCTGTACTTTTTGAAGGGCGATCTGTAAGGTTTCGCATAGAGCAGTCCACGACGCTCGGTACCAATCCACATGCCGCCTTGTCGGTCGAAGGCGATGACGTTGACATCGGTCTTCAGCCGTCGTCCCTTGCTGAGCTTCAGCTCTTCCACGTGCTGTTGCCGCCCGGTCTTCAGGTCTATCGTCCAGTATCCGAACATCGAGGCCACGTATAACGTGTCCTTGTATACCGTCATGTTGTTCAGCGGATATTCCTGCTCCATCACCTTCGTCCACTGGCGTTTCTCCAGATCCAGGTAGCTGAGCAGACCACCCTTCTTGCCGTTGCGTATCTGGTAGTAGCCCTCACCATAGGGCATGACGACCGACGAGTTCTGATGGCCATTGGCTAGTGCCGTGTCGACAGCCACCTCATAAATCTTCCTGCCCGACTTCAGGTCGTGGGCCACCATCATGCCGTCGCCATAGAACAGCAGCACCTGCTTGCCGTCCACCACGTCGACATCGTGCAGCTGCACCCCTTTGCGCAACTTCAGCCGTTGCTGGCGGTCCGTACTCACCAGGTCGCCGCCTGTCAGCATCCACATCATGTTCTCGCTGTCGGCAAACAGGTCGTCCACCTTCTGGTCTATCCCCATCTCGTGGAATACCTCCTTCACGTTGTGATGCATCGTCTCCGTCAGCAGGTCCACGCATATCACCTGGTATTTATCCTTCAGCCAGAAGTGGTGATGGCGGTCGAACATCTGCCGGTAGTTACCGCTATACTTGCTCAGCGCATAGGAATCACGCTGCTCGGGCGATATGTGTGCGAAGCTGTTTCCGTCGTAGAAGTTCACGTGGCCAATGGTCGTGATCACCATGCGTCCCGTCTTCGTACACTTGATGGTCTGGGCGCTATTGGCAGCCATACCGTTCGAGGCGTCGAACACGTAGAATTCGCGTTCGTCACCCTGAGCCATCATGCCCAGCACCATGCCCAGCATCAGCAGCAGAATACCATATTTCTTATCACCGTTGATGGTCATTTCAGGTCTTGGCTGTAATATCTTTGCAAAGGTACTCATTTTTTGGGATTCAACAAAAGATTATCGAGAAAAACGAGAAATTATTTGGAATTATGCGCCTTTTTAGCTCTCTTTGCAAAGATTTCAAAACGAAAATGATATGAAGAAGAATCTTTTATGGATGCTCGCCGCCATCCTGACTTGCTGTCTCTTCATGATGTCATGTGCCGCTCATGAAGACAATCCCGGCTCGGGACGACGCTCGGAGTGACGTCGTGTATGTGACAAAAAGAGGAGAGATGGGCATCAGAAATGGTGCCCATTTTTCGTTTCTGACAAGGGTTTTAGAATAGAGTGTAAAATATACACATAGCGTTTTGTTTAGTAATTTTACTTATAAAAAAGGAGGTGTAGCGATGGGGAGATGAAGAATGCTAAAGGAAACAAAGCGAAGGGGAAGCACCTAGAGCATCACGAACCGAACGCACGAACGACTAGAACGAAAGGCGAACGATCGAGGACATCAGGTCAGACTCACGAACCACAAAAACTCGACTCGAACCAGCGACATCGTTCCTGGAAAATCGGAAGCAAAAGACAGGCTCCGTGAAAACCAAGGCGAGATATTTGGGTTTTGAAGCGGATGACGCCAGGGAATAGGGTTGGCAGGGGTCAAAATAGGGCAAAAACAGCAAAAAGAGCACACCAAAACAAGGATGTGCTCTAATTGTTACAAATCTAGTTTTCAAAAGGTTAATTCAAAAGACATAAAGCAATGGTTTAACTAAATATTGACTTGCCAGTAACCATTCTTGTTGGCACCGATGCGCTCGATGACACCCTTACGGCGCAGCGAGGCCAGTATTTTGTTGACGCCTGCCTCAGACAGCTTTGCCCTTTGTGCAAGGGCTCCGATGGTCAGACGGGCATCTTCAGAAAGCAGGTCTACAATGCGTTTTTCCGAGCGTGACAGGGCGTTATCCTCTACTGTGGCAGCAGATTTATTCTCTACTTTTCGGGCGATTTTATTCTTTACTTTATTCTTTACTTTATCCTCTACCTTCTGAGTCAGTACATCGCGCACGCAGCGTAACATCTTCTCGATGAAATGGTCGCTTTTTGCGGTTTCAACGCTCTCGCCAAAATCGAGCAAACACGCTTGAAAAGCCTGTTCCAGGGGCATTGACGCCAAGAGGGGTCGCCAACGGGCCATCAGCAGCAACTGCCAGAGCACTCCGAGGCGACCATTAC
Source organism: Prevotella sp. (assembly GCA_015060535.1). Lineage (GTDB taxonomy): Bacteria > Bacteroidota > Bacteroidia > Bacteroidales > Bacteroidaceae > Prevotella. The sequence goes on along the minus strand of SUYH01000001.1, from coordinate 46,273 downwards.
CCCCCGAAAAGGGTCGGATTTGTTGTAACTCGTAGTGAAAAACGCAGCTCGAAATCAACGGATGCACATCCGTCTGAGCCACCCAACTGAAGAGTACAGCCATCAGGTGTGGCACCATCCGACCGTCGGCAGAGTACTCCCCTACCCTGCCGGTCTGACCTTCAGAGAGCTCGCTATGAGCCCTCAAGAAATCGACCTCGCTCATCACATCATACGGTGGTCGATAAGCTGTCGTACGCGCATCAGCACCATCTGACAACACCCCAATTTGTTCAGAAATTTCAGAGACAAGATTCATCATCTCGTTGCTCACATGAAAATACGGTCTAATCATATCCATCTGTTTTAGTTCTAAGTTCGGGTTGCAAATATACATTTTTTATTTTAAAACACCGCACAAAAAAGGGCAGACTTCACAGTCTACCCAATTTTATACTAAACTAAACAAATACTTTATGCTATTATTTATGTGGTTAAAGTTTCTGGGTGCAAAGATAGGAAGAAAACAGGAACCACACAATACCTAAAATATGGGATTTCAGCTGAGCATAAAGCGGAGCGACTCATAAATCTGAATGAGTAGCACGTAGAACAGCAGGAGCGGTGCACCCTGGCGAATGCCCTGAATAAGAGCAAGATAGACGTCGGAGAGGTCTTCGAAACGGCCTGCTACGAGCCCGTAGAAAGCCGATACCAACGTGACGGTGAAAGCCAGGACGGGAACAAGGCTGGAGGAGAATGGCGAGGGCCACAGTCCACCAACGGCGCTGAGCAGCACGGCATGAGGCACGACGGTGAGCAACAGCATGAGCACGACGACGACAGCCAGCACGAAGAGCGCCATCATCAGCGCACGACGCTCGCGATAGTTTGACGGACGCCGCAGCAGTCCGCTGCGCCACAGACAGCCATAAGCCATAGCGCCCAGCAACAGCCACGTCAGTACGGGAGTAGCCACGAGATGGGCGTAAGAACCCATGAACCAGCGCAATCCTTCGCCCGTCAGCAGCGAACGAAACTGGCTGGCAGGAAAGGCGGCACTGAGCAGCCACGACACGAGCATCAGCAACAGCTGAAGGCCGGCGAGCACAAAGGCCAGATGAGGCAGAATCTTTTTCAATTAGGAATTAGGAATTAGGAATTACGAATTAATCAGTGTCTGGTTCGAGATTGTCGATATCGAGGATGCGGAGCTCGAGGGCACGTACGACGAGACGGGTAGCATTGACGCTCTCGCCTGAGGGGAACAGCTTGCGTACGAGCTCGTTCTGACGCTTCTCCAGGCTCTTGACGCCAAACGGCATGCCACGCAGACCGGTGATCTGCTCCTTGGTATAGCCAAGGGCCAGATGGCGCAGGAAACGCTCGTCGTACTCGTCGATCTCGTAGTTGATGAGAGCCTCCTGACGCGCCAGCTGCGACGATACGGCATGTTTGAAGCGCTCGACAATCTTCTCGAGGATAGGCTCGTTGAACACCAGTTGCTTGCCCTCCATGACGGCCATCACATCGCGACGCGTCAGCAGTTCGCCACTCTTCAGGATAATGCCATCGGCACCAGCATCGAGCACGTCGACCCACAGCTTCTCGTTCAGGATCTCGCCCGTGAAGATGAGGATGCGCACTTGCGGATAGGCCTCCTTGGTCTGACGACAGATCTCGACGCCCACTGTGGTCGAACCGCCCAGCCCGAGGTCGAGCAACACGAGGTCGGGCTGCTGTTGCTTGATGAGACGCCAGAAGCTGGCTTCATTGTCGGCAGTACCAATGACCTCCGCCTCGGGAATCTCGTTGCGTACGATGCCTTCCGTGCCTTTGAGTTCGAGGGGCACGTCCTCGACGATAATGAGCTTAAATTTTTCCATTATATCTGGGTAAAATAACTGTTATCTGATTGTCGTCGACGGCCGTGATGCCACAGCCACGACGGTTGGTAGCCTCGCCATGATCGCGCACAATCTGACGGGCAAGAAGAGAGGTGAGAGATGAGAGCGGAGAGGTGAGAGAGATGTGGTAGGCGACGTATTTATCGTCTTTCGGCTCTGCCTTCACCTCGCCTTTGAAGATCTCGAAGAGATAGCGCAGCAAATTCTCGTCGCCCAGCACCTGCTGACCATAGAACTCGACAGGGCGAATGTGCAGATGGATACGCTCTACCTGGTCGGTGGCCTGACGGATGAGAATGCCGTAAAGTTCACGGTAATAAGCCGTTACCTCGGAGAGCGAGGCGAAATCAGCCGTATCGAGGAGCTGCTGAATACGCGAAGGATAATACATCGTCTCGTGCTTCAGCGTAGACAGACAGTTATCAAGAACGGCCGACGAGACATGCAGGTTGGCATTCTCGAGTTCGGCACGACGCAACTCGTCATCAGCCATCTCGATATTCGTCTGCTGCATGCGCTCACGACGGAAACGCTCATACAGCCGATGGCGGTAGTACAGCATGTAGTAGGCAGGCACGATGAGCACGAGCAGCACCAGGAGTAGGATGACGGCAATGCGCTTGTCGGACTGCGACTGCTGCATGGTACGGCAATAGTCGGCCAGCGTGTTGTCGGCACTCATCTCCTTAAAGAGCTGGGTGTACACCTTATTATTATAATCATAGAGCGCCCACTCATGAAGGGCCAGGGCGGCTACAGCACTCTCGTTGCGGATGTCGAGCACGATCTGGTAGTTGGTGGCTATGGAGTCGTGGTACCACTGTATCTCAGGCGGAACGCTGGCCGTGCTGCCATTGCGCGTCATCAGCAGATGGCCACCAGGACGCTGCGCGAGGTATTGGGCATTGAGATAGTAGCGGCAAGAGTCGGCAAACTGCAGCGTGCGGGCGTAGTTGCCATTGACATTGGAGAAGTAGGCAGAATCGGCAAAGACATGGGCGCGGTCCATGAAATCATCGGCATGCACACCCAGGCTACCCACCAAGAGCAGGAGCGTCATCATCAGCTTGCCTAAGGGCAGACGGAAGAAGAAGCGCGAGCCACGTCCCTCCTCGCTCTCTGCCTGCAACTGGCAGACGCTGAAGATCTGGCTCACCTTGCGGTATTTCTCGATGATACCCCGACAGTTCATCAGTCCAAAGCCATGACCTCCCGACACCTGACGGTCGAAGACGTGGGCCAGCTCGTCAGGACTCATGCCCTGCCCGGTATCGCTGACGGATATCTCGACATAGTCGGGCTGGCTGACGGCACCGATGGTCACTCGCCCACCCTGGGCCGTGAATTTGCGGGCATTATCGGCCAGCGTGTTGAGCATGAAGAGCGTCAGCACACGATCGGCCTTGACGGTAGCATCAGTAGGCTCGACATCAAGCGTGATACCCTTCATCTGGAAACTGGACTTGCTACGTGACAAGAGGTCGAAGAGCTCTTGCAAAGGGAAGCTCTCCACATGGAGCGTCAGCTCGCCCTGACGGAGCTGGATCCACTGGGTCAGCAGGTCGTTCTGGGCGTTGATCTGGTCGGTCAGCTCGTGGATATATTCTATGCGCTCATGATCATCGTGACCATGGAGATTCTTCACCTCATGCAGAATGCGGTCGATGAGTGGCATGATGCTCATGGCCAGCGAGATCTTGGCACGCTGCTCGAGATGGCGCCGCTCGTTCTTCTCGACACGCAGACGGGCTTCGGCTACCTGTTCGTTCTTCTCTTCCAGCAGGTCGTCCAAAGCGTGGTCAACACGTTGCTTGCGGTTCAGATGGTTGAACAGCCAAAGCAGGAACAGCAGTAGGACGATGGCTATCAAGACGGCTATGATCATCCAGTTGAGCTGGTTGACAGCCTGGTCGAGCAAGCCTGCACGCGCCTCCAGTTCACGGTCCTGACGCGTCTGCTCCTGCAGGTCTATATAGATATTTCGATTGTAGTCGCTGTTGGGTTTGTCGTTGATGGCTGAATAGGCTACCGACAGCTGCTCACGGATGCTGGCCACCAGGTCGGGGGCCTGATTGATGACAGAGTCGGCCAAGGCCATCTCCAGATATTCCAGAGCCTGACGGTCGTTGCCCATCGCATGATAGCACGACGCCATCGTACGGTAGGCACCGGCAATCTGGTAGACATCGCCATAGCGCTGAAACAGGTGCAGGGCCTCCTCGGCCAGCTGTAATTCGCCAGTATGCTCAGCGAGCGCCTCCTTGGCCTGGGCCTCGAAGTAGACGTAGCCATTACGCTCGGCAATGGTCAGACAACGGTTTAGGTGTTCCATCTCGTCGTGGCGTATCTGCTCGGGAGTGCCCTCGGTCAGGAAACCTCCTGCCCCGACGTTATACAGATAGTTCAGGTATTGGGCCGTATCATGACGCACGGCATCAAGGTCCATCAGCTGAAGCGCCTCGACCGACTGGCGTTCCAGACCGACATAATAATAATAGGTGGAGGTGACGATGGCCATCTCCGATTCGGCATAGAGCAAACGGCCTCGCTGTCGCAGGGACAGCTGGCTGCGCTCCTCGTTGATGCGCTGAAGGGCATTGACAGCCTTCTCGCGACACTCATAGAACTCACGATTCTTGCTGCGACGCTGACAGAGACGCATCTGCTGCACATAGCTGACCAGCAGCTCGACCTGATTATCGCTCTGGACGATGGCCTCTGCCAACAGACTGTCGGCCAGCGCGTAGTCCATAGCCACTATCGCAGCGAAAGCCAGATGGTTGAGCGCCTCGGTACGTCCGTCGACATAGCCATCGGAAAGCTGCAATGCCCGCTGGGCATAGCTGACGGTAGAATCAACATCACAGTAATGATAGGCATAGGAAAGAGAATTCAGCTTGTCCACCGCAAGCTTGTTTTCCTCAGAACAAGAGGAAAACAAAATGAGGAATGAGAAATAAAAAATGAGAAATGTAAATGAAGAAATGAGAAATGAGGGAAGTGACACCTTTGAGGCAGCCATTTCTTCATTCCTCATTCCCCATTTCTCATTACTCATTACTCATTTCTCATTTTGCAGCAGCAATATACCCGAGTGCCTCCTTGCACTTGTCGGTAACATACTGCCAATCGCCAGCCTTTACCTTGTCGGAGGGGAAGAGCTTTGAACCCATGCCTACGCAGAACACGCCTGCCTTGAACCACTTGGTGAGGTTCTCCTCCTCGGGAGCTACGCCACCAGTTACCATGATCTTCGACCAAGGCATAGGAGCCATCAGACCCTTGATGAGGTTCGGACCAACCACGTCGCCAGGGAATACCTTGGTGAAGTCGCAGCCTACCTCCTGTGCCTTGCCAATCTCAGACGGGGTGAGACAGCCTGGGCAGTAAGTCACGCAACGACGGTTGCAGACAACAGCGATGTCGGGGTTGAACAGCGGACCAACGACGAAGTTGGCACCCAGCTGGATGTACAGCGATGCCGTGGGAGCATCAACAACGCTACCGATACCGAGAGCCAGCTCAGGACACTCCTTGTTAACCCACTTTGACAGCTCGCCGAATACCTCGTGAGCGAAGTCGCCGCGATTGGTGAACTCGAAAGCGCGTACACCACCCTCGTAGCAAGCCTTAATGACGTTCTTGCAAACTTCTACGTCCTTGTTGTAGAAAACAGGAACCATAGGTGCTTCGGCAATCTTTGCCATCACCTGAAACTTATCGAATTTTGCCATAATTATCTAGTGTTTCTAGTATATCTAATATGTCTAGTATTTCTAGTTTAACGCTGAACGCGGCCGTTGGCATTACCACCGGCCAGACTCTCTACTTCGTCAACACCTACCAGGTTGAAGTCGCCATTGATGGTGTGCTTCAGAGCAGAAGCGGCAACGGCAAACTCCAGAGCCTCGCCCTGAGTCGGCTTGGTCAGCAGACCATGAATCAGACCACCAGAGAACGAGTCGCCACCACCTACGCGGTCGATGATAGGATTGATCTCGTAACGCTTTGACTGATAGAACTCCTTACCATCATAGATCAGAGCCTTCCAGCCGTTGAACGTAGCGCTGAACGACTCACGCAGGGTAGAAACCACATACTTGAAGCCGAACTGCTCGCGCATCTGCTTGAAGATGCCCTCGTAACCGGCAGCATCAGTCTGACCACCCTCTACGTCAGCATCGGGCTTGAAACCAAGACAGAGCTCAGCATCCTCCTCGTTACCGATGCAGACGTCAACATACTGCATCAAGGGGCGCATGATAGAGATAGCCTTCTCTGAAGTCCACAGCTTCTTGCGGAAGTTCAGGTCTACAGATACGGTAACACCGTGACGCTTAGCAGCCTCACAAGCCAGCTTGGTCAGCTCGGCAGCCTTGTCAGAGATAGCAGGCGTGATGCCAGACCAGTGGAACCAAGCAGCACCCTCCATGATAGCGTCGAAGTCGAAATCCTTAGGATCAGCCTCAGCGATAGAAGAGTGAGCGCGGTCGTAGATCACCTTTGAAGGACGCATAGAAGCACCCGTCTCAGCATAGTAGAGACCTACACGGTCGCCACCACGAGCGATGAACTGGGTGTTCACACCATAACGACGCAGAGCGTTGACAGCAATCTGACCAATCTCGTGCTTAGGCAGCTTAGAAACAAAGTAAGCTTCGTGACCATAGTTAGCCACGCTGACAGCTACGTTAGCCTCACCACCACCAGGGATGATGCGGAATGACTCACTCTGAATGAAACGGTCGTTGCCCATGGGCGACAGGCGGAGCATAATCTCGCCTAAAGTTACAATTTTTGCCATTTGTTTTAGTATTACGTTACAATTAATATTTGAATCGTGGCTACAAAGTTAGCCAAAAAATTGGAAATTGCAAAGAAAACTCCATTTTATTTTGTGTTTTGCTCACTTATTTGTACCTTTGCAGATGTTATGGACACTGGAAAGATAAGAATCAAGGACATTGCCAAACGCGCTGGTGTCAGTGCCGGCACGGTAGACCGCGTGCTGCACAACCGACCTAACGTGTCGCCTAAAGCCCTCGAAAAGGTGAAGAAGGCGCTGGCTGAAGTGGACTACAAACCCAACATGTATGCCTCAGCACTGGCCTACAACAAGTCGTACACCTTCTATAGTCTTATCCCGAAGCACGAGAGCGAGGCCTATTGGGAAGAGGTGGAGGAAGGCGCCCAGTCAGCCTGCGACCGCTATCGCGACTTCAATATATCAAATAAGGTACTGTACTACAACCGCTTCTCGCCCGAGACGTTTGCCAAGCTGATGAACGAGGTGCTGAAGCAAGAGCCCGACGGTGTCATCATCGTGCCTTCGCAAATCGACACGACACGTCGCTTTACCGACATGATGCACGAGCGCAACATCCCCTTTATTCTGCTCGACTCCTTTATGCCCGACCTGAAGCCATTGGCCTTCTTCGGACAAGACTCCTTTGCCTCAGGCTACTTCGCAGCACGCATGCTGATGATGATGGCACCCAAGGAGAAGGAGATCATGCTGATGAAGCAGATGCGCAACGGCAATGTGGCATCGAAGCAACAGGAGAACCGCGAAACGGGATTCCGTCACTACATGCGCGACCACTTCCCCTCGGTAACCATCAATGAGGTGAACCTGCCGCTGGACGAGAAACGTGAAGAGTACGACAAGATTCTGGACACGTTCTTCAAGTCGCACCCTGCCGTTCACCACTGCATCACCTTCAATTCGAAGGCTCATCTGGTGGGTGAATACCTGCAGCGTGCCAACATGAGAAACGTACAGATCATGGGCTATGACATGGTGCCGAAGAATGCTGAATGCGTGCGTCAAGGCAGCATCTCGTTCCTTATCGCCCAACACGGATACATGCAGGGCTACGAGTGCATTGAGAGCCTTTTCAACGCCATCGTGCTGAAGAAAGAAGTAGACCCCGTGAACTACATGCCTATTGAACTGCTCACCAGGGAGAACATAGACTACTATCGCCGAAAGAACATCGGATAATCGACTAAATAAATACAATACACGATTTTATGGAACAAGCTACATTTTTGAAAATCAATCCCGCCGACTCTGTCGTTGTATGTCTCGCACCGAAGAAGAAGGGCGACGTCATCAGCGTTGACGGCAAGCAAATCACTGTGAATCAAGACACTCCCGCTGGTCACAAGGTACTCATCAAGGACGTCAAGGAGGGTGAGGACATCATCAAGTACGGCTATCCCATCGGTCACGCACGTCAGGACCTGAAGGCTGGCGACTGGGTGAACGAGAACAACCTGAAGACCAACCTCTCAGGTACGCTGGAGTATACCTACCAGCCCGTTGATGCCAAGAGCGACATCGCCCACATCAAGGACGAGAAGCGCACTTTTAAGGGCTACGTACGTAAGAATGGCGATGTCGGCGTGCGTAACGAGATATGGATCGTACCTACCGTAGGCTGCGTCAACGGCATTGCCGAGCGTCTGGCCGAGAAGCTGCGTCAGGAGACGGGCGAGAAGGACATCGACGCCATCTGGACCTGGCACCATAACTACGGCTGCTCACAGCTCTCTGAGGACCACGAGAACACCCGCAAGGTGTTGCGTGACATCTGTCTGCACCCCAATGCTGGTGGTGTGCTGGTGCTGAGCCTGGGATGTGAGAACAACCAGCCTGAGGATTTCATGGCGATGTTGGGCGATTACGACAAGTCGCGCATCAAGCTGTTGGTGACTCAGCGCGTGGAGGGCGACGAGATGGAGGCTGGCATGGAGATTCTGCGCGACCTCTACAAGCAGGCTGCTCAGGACAAGCGCCAGGACGTCAGCGTATCGAAGCTGCGCGTAGGTCTGAAGTGTGGTGGCTCTGATGGCTTCTCAGGCATTACGGCTAACCCACTGGTTGGTGAGTTCAGCGACTGGCTCGTAGCACAGGGCGGCACCAGCGTGCTGACTGAGGTGCCCGAGATGTTCGGTGCTGAGACCATCCTCATGAACCGTTGCGAGACGCCACAGCTCTTCGACCAGACGGTTTCGATGGTTAACAACTTCAAGAACTATTTCCTGTCACATGGTGAACCCGTGGGCGAGAATCCCTCACCAGGCAACAAGGCTGGTGGCATCTCCACCCTCGAGGATAAGGCGCTGGGATGCACCCAGAAGTGTGGTAAGGCTCCCGTCAGCGGTGTCATGGAGTATGGTGACCGTCTGCAGAACACGGGTCTGAACCTGCTCTCTGCTCCTGGCAACGACCTCGTAGCGTCTACGGCTCTGGCTTCTTGCGGATGCCATATCGTGCTGTTCACCACAGGTCGCGGAACGCCCTTCGGCACTTTCGTACCTACCATGAAGGTGGCTACCAACCCCGTGCTGGCCAAGAACAAGCCCCACTGGGTAGACTTCTCTGCTGGTCAGCTCGTCGAGGGCCGTACCATGCAGGAACTTGTTCCCGAATTTATCGATAAGGTACTGGCTGTGGCTTCTGGCGAGAAGGCTCGCAACGAGGAGAACGGCTACCGCGAGATCTCTATCTTCAAGAATGGTGTAACTCTTTAAATGAAGAAAGGACTCATCGCATTATCACCCTTGGCGGTGTTTATCGTACTCTATCTGGTCACGAGCATCATTGCTCGTGACTTTTATAAAGTACCCATCACCGTAGCCTTCCTGGCGGCATCGGCCTTTGCCGTTGTCATCTCGGGAGGCATTCCCCTGCGCAAGCGAATCGACATTTTCAGTCAGGGGGCAGCCACAGGACAGATGATGCTGATGATCTGGATATTCATACTGGCTGGAGCCTTTGCCCATACAGCGAAGACAATGGGTGCAATCGATGCTACCGTGAGCTTCGCACTGACATTGCTACCTGGTCAGATGCTCTTGGCAGGCCTCTTTCTGGCAGCTTGCTTTATCTCCGTATCGGTAGGCACCAGCGTGGGTACCATCGTGGCGCTGACTCCCATTGCCGCTGGAGTGGCGCAACAGACGGACACCAGCGTAGCCCTGATGACGGCAGTCGTCGTGGGGGGCTCGTTTTTTGGCGATAACCTGTCGTTCATCTCCGATACGACCATCGTAGCCACATCGACACAGGGCTGCAAGCTAAGTGACAAGTTCCGCGTCAACTCGTTTATCGTCATCCCCCCTGCCCTGCTCATCCTGCTGGTCTACATCATCATGGGCACCGACATCCAGTCACCACAGCATCTGCCCGACGTGGCATTCATCAAGGTGGTGCCCTATCTGGCTGTGCTCTTCACCGCCATCTTCGGACTTAACGTGATGGGCGTACTGACCCTTGGCATCCTGCTGACGGGCGCTATTGGCATTGCCGACGGCTCGTTCGACGTGTATGGGTGGTTCGGAGCGATGGGTGATGGTATTAAGGGTATGGGCGAACTGATCATCATCACCATGATGGCGGGTGGATTGCTGGAGCTCATCAAGCACAATGGTGGCATCGACTTCATCATCAGCCGTCTGACGCGTCACATCAGCACCAAACGTGGAGCAGAGCTGGCCATTGCCGCACTCGTCTCGATGGTCAATTTCTGTACAGCAAACAATACGGTGGCCATCATCACCGTAGGCGGGATAGCCAAGCAGATAGGCGACCGCTTCGGAGTCGACAGCCGTAAGTGTGCCTCGATTCTCGACACCTTCTCGTGCACCGTGCAGGGCATCATCCCCTACGGAGCCCAGCTGCTCATGGCGGCCGGTCTGGCACAGCTCAATCCCGTCAGCATCGTACCCTACCTCTATTATCCGCTAGCCATTGGCATAGCAGCACTCTTATCCATTCTACTCAGATATCCCAAACGCTACTCATGAAAGATGTCATCTTAAGAAATATGGAAAGGCTGATCGACAGCCAAAAAGACTCCGTCGAAGATCACATAGAGCCTATGACGTCATGGAAATGGCATAAGCTCTACAAGTTGTCGTGCCGTTTTGGCGTCACCCCCTGGATAGCTGATGGCATTCGCATCCGTCAGCATGACTTCTTCATGCAGATACCTGACGACCTGCGCCAACAGTTCTTCACCACTCAGGAAAAGCGTAGTGAAGAGAATCTGGAGAAGTTTCGCATGCACCTGTTCCGTTCAGAGCGCCGCCTGAACCACTTCAAGCCTGACTCGCTGGTCAACTACGCCCGCGAGTTCAAGGAAACAATCACGAATATCGAAGAGTAGTGAGAGGGTGAGAGGTCAGTGATGCCGGAACCTGATTTCACGCAACACGTGGTTACCCATAAAACGGCTCTTGTCCACATAGCCGTTGACACCTTCTACGCGTCCCTTACCCGTATACTGCCACATCGTGATGTCACGATTGTCGTCCAGCACGGGCTCTTCAGGCAAATACATGGCTATCATCAACTTATAGCCGTCCAGTTTGCCTAGCAGATGACGGTTATAGAAGTTACGAAACGTGTAGAGCAAGGGTTTCTGGTGGTATACCTCCTCCACCATGTCGAGGAATCGGAACAGCGAGTCGCAGAATTCATCCGTACCCATTCCTTGCGTGGTCTCGATGTCTATCATCGGTATCAGGTCCTGCTCTTCAGGAATACACTGCGACACGAAGTTCTGTAGCTGTTTCTGCTGGTCGGTCCTGGGACGGTAGAAGTGATAGCTGCCCACCTTCAGACCGTAAACGTGGGCCATCACGATATTACGCTCAAAGGCAGCATCGATGCGGTCCCCCCCCTCGGTAGCCTTCAGATAGACGTAGCGCGTCTCGGTATTGTTGGCCAGCGTATCCCAGAACACGTTGCCCTGATAGTGACTCATATCTATGCCGTGAACGTGCGAACACGTGTCTTCACACAATATGCCATTGTCGTTGACGATTTCCTGCACCACCATACGCTTGGGCTTCACCACCTTCTTGGTTCGCTGTGCCTTGCGGGAACGGCGCTTCTTTTTCGTTGCTGCATCAACATCGTTAACGGCGACAAAGGCAATGCATATTGCCATCAATAATATAGTGAGTCTTCTCATCTGTCCTTTTACCTTTTTACCTTTAAATTTTCAATTTTTAAATTTTTACATTTTTACATTTCATGATCATGTACCACCACCTTGACCTTCGAGATGCGACGCTCATCCATCTCCAGAATCTCAAACGTGAAGTTCTGGTAGTCCAGCTTCTCATGCAGCTTGGGGAAGTCGCCCTTGATCTCCAGCAACAGACCTGCCAGCGTGTCGGCATCACCCACCACCTCAGCAAATGTCTCATCGTCCAACTTCAGCAGACGGTAGAAGTCGCTCAGCAGCGTCTTGCCTTCGAATACGAAGGTGTTCGAGTTGATACGTACAAAGCTCTTCTCGTCCTCGTCATACTCGTCGTTGATCTCGCCTACAATCTCCTCCAGGATGTCCTCCAGCGTCACGATACCGCTGGTACCTCCAAACTCGTCGACCACGATGGCTATATGTACTTTGTTCTCCTGAAATTCACGCAACAGGTCGTCGATCTTCTTCGTCTCGGGTACGAAGTACGGTGGACGAATCAGCGACTGCCAATTGAACTTGTTACCCTTCGACAGGTAAGGCAGCAAGTCCTTGATATACAGGATACCACGGATGTTATCCTGATTATCCTGATAGACGGGAATACGCGAATAGTTGTTGTCAACTACGCATTTCAGCACGTCCTCATAAGGTGCCTTGAAGTCCAGGTCGACCACATCCTGACGACTGGTCATCACCTCCTTCACCGTCTCGTCGCCAAAGCGCACGATGCCTTCCAGCATCCGCTTCTCCTCTTTGATATCCTCGGTGTCCGTCAGCTCTAAAGCCTGCTCCAGCTCGTCTACGCTCAGCGTCTGGTTCTCCTTCTGTACCACACGCTCTGTCAGTCGTCCTGAGCTGACCACGATGCTGGCCACGGGATAGAACAGCTTGCGGAAGAAGCAGATGCCACCCACTGCTGCCCTACAGAACTGCAAGGGGTTCTTCGTGGCATACACCTTCGGCATGATCTCACCAAACAGCAATAGCAGGAAGGTCAGCAGCACCGTCATGAAGAGGAACTCCAACCACCACGAGCCCCCGAAGTTGATGGCGTGGGCAAAGAAGTAGCCGAACAGCATGATGATCGTCACGTTCACCAGGTTATTGGTTATCAGGATGGTGGCCAGCGTGCGTTCCGATTCGGCACGCAACTGCATGATCTTAGCGTCAGCATTCGATTTCTCCTCGTCCAGCTCACTCAAGTCATTGGGTGTCAGCGAGAAGAAAGCAATCTCTGATCCGGAAGCAAAACCGGATACAAACAACAGAAGACACGCCATCACGCCTGCCACGATAGCACCTACCGAGGGCGTCAACAACGTTATCTCACTGAATAATTGCAAAAAATCGTCCATGGTTTACAGCGGAGCAGCTTCCGTTTTCGGAGTCAGCATCTCCATATTGTCTGCCCATATCTCCGTGACGTATCGACGCTGACCTTGCTTGTCGTCATAGGTCGAATAGCGGATGCGTCCCTCGATATAGAGCTTGTCGCCCTTATGCACATATTTCTCCACGACTTCAGCCAGCTTACGCCACAACAAGACGGTGTGCCAGTCCGTACGGTCAGGCACCTGAGTCCCATTTTGCAGCGTATAGCCGCGCTCTGTCGTTGCCAACCGTACGCGGGCTACGGCCACCCCCTGATCCACATAGCGGATCTCGGGCTCAGCCCCCACATTACCGATTAACATTACTTTATTCATAAGGTTGAGGAAGTATTCCTGTTTTCTTTCTTGATGGGTTACTTACACAGTCCCAGATACTGGAACTTAAAATTCTTTCCCTTAGCCGAGGGGAACTGGCTTCTGGTGTCCACACGCTGCATCAGATGATCAACGATGCGGTTGTAGCAGTCCTGTCCCGACATGGCCTTGCAACGAGCTACGAAATGGGTGTCACGATACTGGAACTTGTTCGTACCTGGCACCTGTTGCACACGCTTGAAGTCTAACGAACCCTCGTACCAGCCTTCGCGCTCCTCAGTGAGGCGCATCGTGGCAGCAGCAGCCGAGGCCTTTCCTGTAGGCATCTCCACAGGGCGTAAAGCCTTCTTCTCCTTGAAGTCCTCCATAGTGGCAGCCTCAGTCTTGATAATAATAAAGTACACGCGTGGGCGCGTCTTATAACGTTTGGGATACAGCACGTCGCTAGCCACATAGTCACGAATATCGCGCTCAAGCACGGGATTCATGCCTATCTCTGGTATGTCGGCCAAAAAAGCAATAGCCTCATCGACATGGGTAACCAGTATCTCCTTGTCAAAATATCGTAAGTATAAATTCATTAGAATGGCTTGGTTTTTCTAAAAATTTTCCTGAAAAAGAGCGGAAAACGGGACTCGGACCCGCGACCCCAACCTTGGCAAGGTTGTGCTCTACCAACTGAGCTATTTC
>SUYH01000001.1:0-31896 GCA_015060535.1 Prevotella sp. | reverse complement strand
GGACTCGAACCTGCACGCCTCGCGGCACACGCACCTGAAACGTGCGCGTCTACCAATTCCGCCACCTGGGCATTTTCCATCAAGACCCAACGTCTTAATGCTCTTTTTTGTTCAACATGTTGAGCGGAAAACGGGACTCGGACCCGCGACCCCAACCTTGGCAAGGTTGTGCTCTACCAACTGAGCTATTTCCGCCTGTTCTTAGCTATCTCTCTCGATTGCGGATGCAAAGGTAATGCTTTTTTCGGAACTGGCAAACTTTTTTGCCGTTTTTTTTCAAAAAAACATGCTAATCCATCCTATTTCTATAGTCTTCATAGCCAAAACGCCTCAATATTTCCAGCTTTCCGTCACTTTTCAGCATACCGATAGCCGGATGAGTGATACCATTGAAGGTGTTTGTTTTCACCGTCGTGTAGTGTATCATGTCTTCAAACACCACCTCTTCACCCACCTGCAACTCGTGGTCGAACTGCCAATAGCCCATGAAGTCGCCACTCAAGCAGCTGTTACCGCCCAATCTATATCCCTTATCGCCATGTTTGGCTCCGCGAACCTCTGGATAGTATGGCATTTCCAGGCAGTCGGGCATGTGACATGTGAAGCTCACGTCCAGTATGGCCGTCTTGATACCCTTGTCCTCTACGATATCTACCACGCTTGCCACCAGCGGTCCCGTCTGCCAGGCAAAAGCGCTACCCGGCTCGAAGATCACCTTCAGGTGTGGCCACCGTTTGTGGAATCCCTCCATCAGCTTCACCAGCAATTCGATGTCGTAGTCCTTTCGCGTTACCAGATGTCCACCACCGAAATTGATCCACTCCACCTGAGGCAACCAGTGGGCAAACTTCGCCTCGATGTGCTGCAACGAGCGTTCAAACACGTCAGCCCCACTCTCGCAGTGGCAGTGGCAGTGTAGTCCGCGTATATCCTCTGGCAGTCGATCGGGCAGTTTGTCTGCCGACACCCCGAAGCGCGTTCCTGGAGCACACGGGTTGTAGAGCAGCGTCTCCACCTCCGAATATTCCGGATTCACCCTCAAGCCCAGCGAACACTCCCCTGCCCGCTCGTGAAATCGCTCATACTGCGACAGCGAGTTAAACGTCAGATGACTCGAACAGCTCACAATCTCGTCGAACTCCTCGTCCTTATACGCTGGCGAATACGTGTGAGCCTTTGCTCCGAACTCATCGAAGGCCAGACGGGCCTCTGACAGCGAGCTGGCCGTTGTAGCCCGGATATACTCACGGAATATGGGAAACGTCTTCCACAGCGCAAAAGCCTTGAAAGCCAGTATCCATTCCGACTGCGTGCGCTCTGCCACTCCCTTGATCAGCTGCAAGTTCCTGCGCAACTTCTCCTCCTCTATAATATAAATAGGTGTCTGCATGGCTGCGAAGGTACAACAAAAAAATGGAACCGCCAAACGGCAGTCCCATTTTCTTTCGTTTAAATTGCACAGCGGAACCGACCCTATTGTGCACTTTGTTGGATTTTGCGGATGATGCCGAAGCTGACACCCGTCAGGCGACTGATCTGTCGGATGCTGGCGCCAAAGTCTTTCAACTGTTTGATGATGCGGTTACGCTCCTCTTTCTCGTAATGTTGCAGGCTGGAGGCACTGGCACCACCTATGAGTTCGGACAGATATTGACGGACTTTCTCATCACTTACACGCTGTTCAGTCTCGTTGTCGAAGTCAAGGATGTTAAGGGCCTTGGGTAGCAGGTCGTTGACCAACTCGGCAAGCTCTTTTCCCGTGATGCGACTCAGCACGTGCTGGGTGGTGCAGACGGGGACAGCGCATGTCTTCGTTTCGTCATACTCACACCAGCTGCTCCACGTATAGCTATCAACCGTTGAGACAATACCTGCTGCCACAGGGTTCTGGTGGATATACCTCATCAGCGTCAGGAAATACGCCATATCATTGACGGGTTCGCTCTTGAAACGGTCCTGGAAAACCTGCCCCGAATGCTCGTATTTGTAGTTGAAATACTGCGCATAGGAAATGGCAATACTCTTAATAGGTGGGACTAGCCCTTCCTCCAGTTCGCGTACCAACAGATGCACGTGGTTCGACATCAGACAGTAAGCATAGACGATGCAATGGGCAGGCAGTGGTTTGCCAGTATTGTCCTCCGGATGCGTCTGCATACGCAGTAGTTTCAGGAACTTCCAGTAGTCACCTCTGTCCTCGAAGATGTCCTGGTGATTGATGCCGCGCATCATCACGTGGTAAATCCCCGTTCCGCTCTTCTCTCTTTGTTTTCTAGGCATACAGATTCAAGTTTCTGCAGGCAAAGATACAAAATAATAATATACCAAACAAAGAAATGGGCGAAAAAGTGCACAATAGGGTCGGTTCCGCTGTGCACTTAATTGTAGCAAGTTTGCTGACTGCTCGTTAGCAACCTCAAACAGGCCATCTATATATTGATAGGGATTACCCTCAGATATCTGTAGTTTCATACGCATATTATTATAGCGCACAAAGATACGAATAATCTTTGAGATTATTCACAAGGTGGTACATTTTTACACATTATTTAATAAAAGTGCTTCGTCGCGGTACTCATACCACCATCTTGCGGCGGCATGGAGAGCATAGACTCTCTCACTGATAAAGTCGGGGTACTTTGGGGTGAGTTCAGCGGCATTATAGCCGGCAATGACGCAGATGAAAGTCGTGTCACCCTCGATGTAGTCGCTCCAATGATTCTCGCCCAGGCAGAAGCCGAGGATGTTGTCAAACTCCGCTTCGGTGCGGGGCAGTTGGACGTGAGCCACAACGTGGGGCTTTGCCTGTTGGTGCAGGAGCCAGTAGTCGCCGTGACCCTCTACGTGTCTAAACTCTGCCTTGAAGGCATCTCGGTCTACATGTTCTGGTTTCAGCCCACAATGCTGGAGGCGTGGGAACATGACATAATTGCAATTCTCAATTTTCTTGATTTCCATATCGTTTACTGTTTAGTGAATAGATCTGCTCGTTCACTCGCATCGTTATACCACCGTTGCCAACGACATAGTAGGCCGGTTGGTGGGCTACATGAGCCACTCTTGATGCAATATTGTTTTTTACTCTGACTTTTGCTCCATCATATCCAGAAACTCGTCCAATTCATAGACTGGTATCTCGGAGGCAGAGAAGTCTTTCTTGTTGCGGGTAACGATGTTGGCGTCAACGAATACTCGTTTCATTTGTACTTCTCAGCTAAGTATTCCTGACGCAATCTGTCAACTTCCTCATCGGTGGCATACCAGGGGTTGCCGCGCTGGAACTGCAGTACACGAGGCGAAAGCCCTGCTGCAGCGGATGTCTTTAGATCTGTTGTCATATTATACCCAATTTACTGTATTTTGGGGCAAAGATACGAATTTTCTGCGAAAAAGTTCCTTTAAAAACGAAAAATCACCTATTTTTACGCGAGACGAAAGTTTTTTTAACGGATTGACAGGTATGAATGGTGACTTCTTCACTTTTTCAGTTTTTCACTTTTTCACTTTTGACATTTAACTTTGTCGACATTGTGAAAAACTGAAGACTTGCCTGGTTGGGGTGATGGATGTGGATGGATAGAGAGGGTGGTGGTAATTATTCAATTATTATTTTATTATTATATATTATTATAATAATATATAATAATAAAGTTTCTCTCTTGACAATCTGCGAAAATGCAGATGTCAAAAGTGAAAAACTGAAAAAGTGAAAAACTGCCCCGATTTCGCATTTTTTTGAAAAATAATTGCTAAAAAGTTTGGCTAATTCAGGAAAATTTTGTACCTTTGCAACATAGTTGCAAAAATGACATTAGCGACTAAAAATTGCGGCATAGCCAACGGGAAAATTTTTGTTAACCATGGGACAAGTTTTTCATAGGCAAAGCGCAAAATCTGAGGACTAAGGAAAAGGTTTTAAGGACGCGGAAATTTTTTAACACCCTTAAAATTTTATTTTTATGGCATTGAAAGTAAAGGCAGTAGAGAGACTGCTGAAGTTTGACAAGGAATCGGCGGGCAAGTACCGCTATGTGATGAAGGCCGACCTGTACACCAGCCTGACTCAGGCGAAGGTCATCAAGGAGGCTGCCCTGCGCAGCGGCGTAAGCCAGGGCGTGATGAAGGCCTGCTGGGATGCAGCTGGCGAGGTGATCAAGGCGTGGGCTACGGAAGGCCACTCGGTGGCTCTGCCCGGACTGGGTTCGATGCGTTTCGGACTGCGAAGCAAGGCTGTGGAGAAGGTAGAGGACGTGAAGACCTCGCTCATTACCAGCCGTCGCATTATCTTCACCCCCTCGGTAGATCTGAAGGACGAGCTGGCTAACACCAGCATCCAGATTACCTGCATCGACCGCAACGGTGACGAGGTGAAGCGCGTGACCTCAACTTCAGGCGAGGTGGAGGATCCCGAGAGTGAGAACAGCGGTAGCGAGAACCAGGGTGGTTCGACCAACACTGGCGGTAGCACCAATACCGGTGGCGGCTCCGCAGGCTTCGAGACCGGAGGAGAGTAGTAAAAGGCTAGCGCCTGCGGGCGCAACCTTTTAGAAGTAAGAAGTACGAAGTCTTTGACCTAAAGGTACTAATCGCGAAGCGCTTATAAAAGGAATGGAAGAGAAGTTAAAAGGAAGTTATCGCTTCGCTTGGAAGTTAAAAGGACATTACTTTGCTATTGAATTAGCAGACATTTGTCCCTTTAACTCCCCTTTAACTTCCTTTTAACTCCCCTTTAACTTCAAAAAAAACAACAATCAAACAAATAATTACAATTATGAAAAAAGAAACGTGGAAATTGATTGTGCAGATTCTGATATCGATACTGACTGCACTGGGGACGACGCTCGGAGTGACGAGCTGTATGTAAACTGAAAGAAGACTGGGCGCAATGCTCAGCCTTCTTATTGATGTATGCGGGGGAAGGGTTAGAAGTCTTTCGTCATCTCAGCAACCTCGGCATTGATGTGGTCGATGAACTGCTGGATGGTCATGGCAGTCTGCTCGCCACCACCCTGTGGACGAACGGCAACGGTGCCATCGGCAGCTTCCTTCTCACCAACAATGACCATATAGGGGATGCGCTTGAGCTCGTTGTCGCGAATCTTACGACCAAGTTTCTCGTTGCGCAGATCGATGGTGGCACGAACGCCTCCGGCGGCGAACTGCTTGCAGACCTCCTGGGCATAGTCGTTGTACTTCTCAGACAGCGGCAGGATAGCCACCTGCTCGGGAGTGAGCCAGAGGGGGAAGTGGCCGCTGGTATGCTCGATGAGCACAGCGGTGAAGCGCTCCAACGAACCGAAGGGTGCACGGTGAATCATGACGGGGGTCTTCTTCTGGTTGTCCTCGTCGGTATATTCGAGCTGGAAACGCTTAGGCAGGTTATAGTCGACCTGAATGGTACCAAGCTGCCAGCGACGACCAATGGCGTCCTTGATCATAAAGTCGAGCTTAGGACCATAGAAGGCAGCCTCGCCATACTCGACCTTGGCATGAAGGCCTTTCTCCTGACAAGCCTCCTGGATAGCGCGTTCAGCGAGTGCCCAGTCTTCGTCGGTACCTACATACTTCTCGTGGTTATTGGGGTCGCGCAGTGAGATCTGAGCCTCATAATTGAAACCGAAAGCGGTGAGCACCACACCGATGATATCCATCACGTTGAGGAACTCCTGCTTCACCTGGTCGGGACGACAGAAGAGGTGGGCATCGTCCTGTGTAAAGGAACGGACACGAGTCAAGCCGTGGAGCTCACCCGACTGCTCATAACGGTAGACGGTACCGAACTCGGCAATGCGCAGAGGCAGGTCGCGATACGAACGGGGCTTCCAAGCGAAAATCTCGCAGTGGTGAGGACAGTTCATAGGCTTCAGCATGTACTCTTCGCCCTCCTCGGGAGTGGTGATGGGACGGAACGAATCCTGACCGTAATGAGCGTAGTGACCTGAAGTGACATAGAGGCTCTTGCCACCAATATGCGGGGTAATGACCTCCTGATAGCCATAACGCTTCTGAACCTTACGCAGGTGGTCCTGCAAGCGCAGACGGAGGTCGGTACCCTTAGGCAACCAGATAGGCAGACCCTTGCCTACCTTCTCGGAGAACATGAAGAGCTCCATCTCCTTACCGATCTTACGATGGTCGCGCTTCTTGGCCTCTTCCAACATCACGAGATACTCGTCGAGCATCTTCTTCTTGGGGAACGAGATACCATAGAGGCGCTGCATCTGCTCACGGCTGGCATCGCCACGCCAGAAAGCACCGGCTACAGAGGTCAGCTTGACAGCCTTGATCTCACCTGTGTCAACAAGGTGCGGACCACGACAGAGGTCGGTGAAAGCGCCTTGTGTATAGGTGGTGATGGTGCCGTCCTCAAGGTCCTGCTCGATGTGCTCGCACTTGTAGGTCTGACCCTGGGCAGCAAACAGCTTCAGGGCATCGGCCTTGGCGACCTCACGACGAACGACGGGCTCTTTCTTGCCAGCCAGTTCCTTCATCTTAGCCTCAATCTTGGGGAAGTCGCTCTCCTTGATCATCTCGCCATCCTTCAGCAAGACATCATAGAAGAAGCCATTCTCGACAGCAGGTCCGAAACCGAACTGGATGCCAGGATACAACTCCTGCAATGCCTCAGCCAACAGGTGAGCGGAGGTGTGCCAGAAAGTGTGCTTACCCTGCTCGTCTTCAAACTTGTAGAGCTCGATGGTGGCGTCCTCGTTGATAGGACGGTTCAGCTCTACGGTCTCACCGTTTACTCCACAGCTGACAACGCTGCGTGCGAGAGCCGGTGAGATGCTCTCTGCAATCTGAAAACCAGTAACGCCCTGCTCATACGAGCGAACAGATCCGTCTGGGAAGGTAATGTTAATCATATCTACAATATATGTTTGAAATTTGAATTCTTCACTCCTCACTCTTCACTCCTAATTCATACGGTCCCATGGGGGTGACGCGTTTGAGCACTTCGAGCTGGACGTCGGCGTCGACCACGATGCCATAGCTACGCAGCACAGACTCGACGGTCTTACGAGCCAGCTCGGGATGGTTATTCTCTTCGCTGAGGTGGCAGAGCCACACATGGCGCAGATGCTCGGACATATTCTCGGCAAGGGCAATGCCACACTCACGATTGTTCAGGTGGCCCCGGTGCGACAGGATACGTTCTTTAAGGAACTGGGGATAAGGGCCGTTCTGCACCATCTCGACATCATGATTGGCCTCGATGACCAGATACTGGGCACGGGCGATGTAGGGCTTCATATCGTCGGTGACATAACCTGCATCGGTGATGATACAGAAGGTGACACCAGCGGCCTCAATCAGATAGCCTACGTTGTCGGTGCTGTCATGGGGCACCTCGAAAGGCGTCACCAGGAATTCGCCAATCTGCTGCTGACGACCCTTCTCAACCAGACAGGTGAGTCCGGGGGCTATCTTCTTGACGACACAATAGTTGCGATTGATACCCTCGTGCACCTCGCGGGTGGCATAGACAGGCACGCCGTATTCATGGCTAAACGAGCCCACCGACTTGATATGGTCGGCGTGGTCGTGGGTGATGAGCACATGATGCACCTGCGAAAAGCTGCAACCATAGTCGCGGAAGCTCTTCTTCAGGGTTCTCAGCCCCACACCTATGTCAATCAGCAGGGCATCGGTGGGCGTTGCCAACAGATAGCAGTTACCACTACTGCCACTGCCAAAGGATATGAACTTTAGCATGATACTTTCAAAATTTTGTGCAAAATTAATAAAAAAGTAGCGGACGACGTTATCTTTCCGCCATTTTTTTACTTATTTAATGGTTAGAACGGCAATCCGACAGCAAAATGGAAGGCGAAATCGCGGCTGAGCTTAGGGTGAACGATGGGGAAATGCTCCTCCTCGGTGGTATAGGCGGGGTTGACAGCCTTCATACCCATGTCGAAGCGAACAATGAAATAGTCGAAGTTCAGACGGATGCCCAGACCATAGCTGACAGCCAGTTGGTTCCAGAACTCAGAGAACTTAAACTGTCCGCCAGGCTGCTCTTCGTATTCACGCAGGGTCCATATATTACCGGCATCGACGAACAGGGCACCACCAAACTTCCAGAACAGATTGGCACGATACTCGAGATTGAGGTCGAGCTTCATATCGCCCGTCTGGTTGATGAAGTCGATACGTCCGTCGGTGCCAATGAACTTACCAGGACCCAGGCTGCGCACACTCCAACCACGCACACTATTGGCACCACCCGAGAAGAAACGTTTCTCGAAAGGCAGGATACGGCTGTTGCCATAGGGATAGGCAATACCAAAACCAAAGTGGAACACCAGCTGGTTGTTATAGTCGAAGTGCAGATTACGGGTGAAGTCGAACATACCACGCACATACTGGGCATAGGCCAAGTCGATGAAGGTGAACTGCCCCTCGTCGTTCTGATGGAACCGGAACACGTTGGAAGCCAGATTCAGCAGGTTACCTGCCGTCTCAACATTGGTCTTGATGGCATACACACCGTTATTATAGGTATAGCCAAAGCCCAGCTTCATGATGAACAGGTTCTCGTAGTTATAGCGCAGAATGGAGTTACGCGAATTGGTATTATCCAGGTATTCCCGACGGAAAGTGTCACTGATCCAGGGCATCGAGATATAGTTCAAGTCGAGCACATCGAGCTGGTAACGGTCGTGACGACGCTGGTCGTTCCACTTGTAACGCCACGCTGCAGAGAAGACGCGACGCTGGAACTCAGGACGGTCCTGCAGGTCGTAAGTCAGCGCCACCTCGGAGGTCGCATTGACGCGACGACGGAAACCAGAGCCCAGGAAGGGGGCGATGAAACGCGGGAAATTCAGACGCGTCTCCAGGCTGTACTCCACGAAATTGGTACTGCTATAGCCCTCCAAGCCCCTGATGGCCTCGTAGGCGCCACGCAGCACAACGCTCAGATTTTCAGAGCCATGGAAGATGTTACGGTTCTGATAGGTCAGCGAGGCTGCAACACCCAGGTCGCCTGCCGTATTGGTGCCCTCGGGCTGGAACGACAGCGTGGAAGGTTTGTTGGTGCTCAGCTGGATATCGCAGTCGATGACGGGTTCGTCCTCTCGCTCATGGAAGTTGATGTTGGTATAGCGCACAGCCGCCAAACGACCAAAGTGATTATAGGTGCTCTGCAGGTTTCGGGCAGAATAGAGCTTACCCTCCTCAAGAAACGTGTTGCTGGTCAGCACACTCTGACGGAGAGGGAGAGGAGCTCCACCCTCATTACCGCTCAGGAAACGCACATGGCCTATGGTATATAACTCATGAGGCAAACCACCCTTCTGACCGTTATGAAAACGGTGTAGTACGAGCGTCAGATTGACCAGATTGCTGCCTTCAATGGAGTCGGCGACATAGGTGATATAGTCCTTGTTAAAACGGTAGTAGCCACGATTGGTCAGAAACTCGGTGATGCGCTTGCGCTCGTTGTCCAGATTGTCGGCATTGAACATCATGCCTGGGTGCAGTCCCCACTGGGTGCTGTCCGTCACATCCATCACAGCGGCAATCGATGGGTCGTGGATGTCGTAAGCTATCTTGTCGATGAAATAAGGCTCACCGGGATGAAGCAGATAGTTGGTCACAATCTTTTTGCCTTTCACCTCGTTTTGTACGTCGACGGTGCCACGCAGATAACCTAGATTCTGCAGACGCTGTTGCAGGCTCTGTGCCGACTGGTATGTGCTGGCAGAATCGTACAACTGAGGGGCCTCGCCTATTGAACGCAACAGACGGTTGATCCATTTGGTAGTGTCGCGACCCGACAGCGAGTAGGTGGCCAAAGGCAACTTAGTTGCTGAAAACCAACGGGAATTGCCACGCTGACGCACCAGCTGGCGCATCTCTGCAAGATCAATACCTACAGCCTTGGAGTCGTTCTTCACCCTCACCTTATCCAATAGATAACGGTCTTCAGGGACGTATTTCGTCTCTGAACACGAGGCTAAAACGAGGGCCAAAAGGCACCATATGAAGATTTTTCTCTGCACTTGGGGGGCAAAATTACGAAAAAATCCGTATTTTTGCAAACAAAATCAGAAATATATGCTTAGCAAGAACCAGATCAAGCTCATCCGTTCGCTGGAACTGAAGAAAAACCGCAAGCGCGAGAATTTGTTCGTCGCAGAAGGTCCCAAAGTAGTGGGCGACCTACTGAAAGCGGGCTTCCTACCCTACTCTATCTTTTCGACGAAACCACACGACAACGCCCAGCTCATCACCGACGACGAGCTGCGTCGCATCAGCTTCCTGCAACACCCTCAGGAGGTACTGGCCTTATTTGAAATTTCTCCAACTTCGCCCCTCCAACTTCCACCTTCGTCTCTCTCCCTCGCCCTCGACGGCATCCAAGACCCAGGCAATCTGGGCACTATCATCCGCATAGCCGACTGGTTTGGCATCAGCACCATCTTTTGTTCACAGGATACAGCCGACTGCTACAACCCGAAGGTGGTGCAGGCTACGATGGGTAGCATAGCGCATGTCAACATCGTCTATGGCGACCTGGTGAAACTGCTCAGCGAGACGACGCTGCCCGTCTATGGTACACTGCTCGATGGTGAGAATATCTACCAGCAAGAGCTGACGAAAGAGGGCATCATCGTGATGGGCAATGAAGGCAACGGCATTTCGCAGGAGGTCCGCCCACTCATCACCCACCGACTGCTGATACCTAACTTCAGCACTCAGGGAGAAACGGCAGAGAGTCTGAATGTGGCGATAGCAACGGCTATCACCTGTTCGGAATTCCGCAGAAGATAAGGCTAGAACTGACGCAGGGCTTCGTAGATGCGCTGAACGGGAAGTCCCATCACATTGAAATAGCTGCCTTGCAGACCAGTCACCCCGATATGGCCTATCCATTCCTGAATGCCATAGGCACCTGCCTTGTCGAAGGGCTTGTAATGGCTGACATAATAGTCTATCTCGCTGTCGCTCAACTGTTTAAACGTCACATCGGTCTCAACGGAGAAACTCACTTGTTTTTGAATCGTTGTCAGCGTCACACCCGTGATGACCTGATGGGTGCGCCCGCTAAGCTCGCGGAGCATCCGTCGGGCATCGGCTTCATCGTGGGGCTTACCCATCACCTCATTGCCTAACACAACGATGGTATCGGCAGTGATAATCAACTCGTCGGGAGCCATCTGCTGCTGATACACGGCAGCTTTCTTGTGCGAGATATACTCGGCAATATCCTTGGTGGGCAGGTCTGCAGGGTAGCTCTCATCGATATCCTGGATGACGCGTACCTCGAACTGCACATCGATGCCTGCCAGGAGCTCCTTACGACGGGGCGAATTGCTGGCCAGTATGATTTTATAATCCTTTGCTACCATCCGAAAGCCCTTTCATCACTAAGCCATTTATCCTGAGCACGCAACGTCTGCTCAATCACATCGCGACCACAGCCCATGCCGCCCTTGTGCTGACTGACGTAGAGGCTCAGCTCGCGGACTTCCACACAGGCATCAGCGGGACAGACAGGACAGCCCACACGACGCATCACCTCCATATCGGGGATATCATCGCCCATGAACATCACCTCATCGTCGCTCAGACCGTATTTCTGGAGGAACTCGTCGTAGATCTGTATCTTCACAGCGGCTCCCAGATAGATATCCTGCATGCCCAAGCCTTCATAGCGCTTACGGACCGCTTCAATCTTACAACCCGAAAGAATGGCAATGCGCAGACCCATCTTCATGGCCAGCTGGATAGCATAGCCGTCCTTGATATTGACGGTACGCAGAGGGGTACCATCAACAGCCAGCGCGATGGTCTCGCAGGAGAGCACACCATCGAGGTCGAAGATGATGGCACGTATCTTAGTTAAATCGTAGTTAATCATTGTTTACTTGCTTTACGGTGAATATCGAGCGACAGAAGCTCGTAGATTTGCTGTAGCTCCGGATTGTCAGCCAACAGGGCCGACTGCATGCGGATGACGTTCTCGTCGTAGCGCACGGCAGGTCCCGTCTGGGCGTCATGCGGGTGCAACTCATGCACCTTGCGGGCTGTCTCGTCAATCAAAGGGAGCATCACGTCGAAGGGCAACCCATGCTGTTCTAACAGTTCGGCAGAGAGGGCATAGCAGTGGTTGACGAAATTGCAGGCAAAGACTGCCGACAGATGCAGATACTTACGGGCCTCGGTGCTGAGCTCGTAGACGCGACGGGAGATGCTCTCTGCCAATGGTCGGATGGCAGGGTCGGCACCTTCGATAAAGACGGGAATCTCTGCAAAGTCGACGAGCCGCTCTTTCGAGAAGGTCTGCATGGGATAGAACACGCCATAACGGCTGGTATGACCCTCAAACAGGCTCATAGGCATAGAGCCTGCGGTATGCAGGAACAGCTGCTGCTCCCTACCCTTCGTGGCACGACGGACCACTTCCTCCAAAGCGGAGTCCTTGACAGCCACAATAAAGGCATCTGCTTCGAGAGGCAGGCCTTCCAGCGTCCGACTGTTGATGTTCACCACTTCATGACCTGCCTGCTGCAAGGCTGCCAACAGGTTGGTCGCCAGGCGTCCCCGACCTATCAGTACGACCTTCACCACTTATTCAGATGAACATTCTCCCACTTCAACTTATCCTCATTCTGAGGCTTGCGCTCATCAGCCTTATGACCAATGGCGAGGATACAAAGGCACGACATGTTCGCAGGAATATCAAGCACACCCTGTATCACTGTATCAGCGCTGGTGCCATCAGACAGTCCGCGACCACGCATCTGTATCCAGCACGAGCCAAGACCCAGAGCCTCAGCCTGATACTGCATCGAGATGGCGGCAATGGCACCATCCTCTACCCAGCAGTCGTTCTGCATGGGGTCACCCAATACCACGATAGCCAAAGGAGCACCCTTCAGAAACTGTCCACCCATATCCTTGGCATCCGACAGCTTCTCCAAATCGGTCTTGTTGTCAACAACAACAAAGTGCCAGGCGCGCTGACTCTTAGAGGTGGGAGCCATCAGACCTGCACGGAGTATCATTTTCACATCGTCGCCATCGATTTCCTCATCGGTAAACTTACGATGAGAGCGACGCATCTGTACTAAATCCTTGAATTCCATATCGCTTTTTCTTTAATTAGCGCCACAAAATTACGAAAAAATCTTCATTCTTCACTCTACATTCTTCATTTTTTTGTATCTTTGCATCGATGAAAGCCTACGTCTATGAATATTCATCAGCGCTGCCACCCTTGACTGAAGGTAGCTATTTCCACAGTCCGGAACTGATGGAACTATGCGAGCGTACCCCTCGCCACAAGCCTTATATGGTGGTGGTGAGCGACGACGAAGGGCATCCCGTAGCCCACATGCTAGCCATTGAGCGCTATCGCCGTTCGTGGCTTCCACCTTATTTATATAGTCACGTCAGGGTGCTGGGCGAAGGTGTCTATCAGCAAGGGGCCGACAACGAGGTGTTCGACCTGATGGTCAAAGCGCTGACGAAGCAATTGCAGAACAAGGTGCTCTACATGGAGTTCAGCCATCTGTCGCAAAAAATGTTCGGCTATGGGGCATTGCGCTCGGCAGGTTTCTTCCCCGTCAAATGGATGAACATTCACAACTCGCTACACTCGCGAACACCCGAGGAGCGCATCTCCACAAAACTGCTGGCACGCATCAAGATTGCGCAACAGCGAGGGGCCACAACGAAAGAGGTGGAGACGGAGGAGGAGTTTCGGGCTTTCTCCAAACTGCTCAGACGCCATAACTGGCTAAAGCCACGTCGCTATCTGCCTGACGATGAGTTCTTCCGTGGGATGATGAAGGCTGGCAGATGCAAGATATTCATCACACAATATCATCAAAAAGTAATCGGATGCAGCGTCTGCGTCTATTCGGGCGACGATGCCTACCTGTGGTATTCTGCAGCGCGCCGCAAGAGCTTTGCCGCCCTGCACCCCAATGCGGTCACTTTCTGGGCCACCATCAAGGACACGCATGCGGTGGGACGTCAGCACATCCGCTTCCTGGACGTAGGACTGCCCTTCCGCAAGAATCCGTATCGTAACTTCATCCTACGCTTCGGAGGCAAGGAGGTGAGCACCTACCGCTGGTTCCGCATCAGCATCCGCTGGGTCAACGCACTGGCCTCGTGGTTATGGCGCGAATAATCTCATATGCACAATAAAATGCGTAGTAATGCGTTATTTACTACGATGAACCCGAAAAAAACCATACTGACTATCCTGTTGCTCGTAGTGGCTATGATGCTGCGAGCCCAGTCGTTCACGCTATCTGGAAAGGTAAGCGACGAAGAGGGCAATGCCGTAGAACTGGCCACCATCTCCTGTCTGGAGCAAGGGGCTGTGACAATGGCTAACCTGAAGGGCGAATATTCTCTCAAACTGCAATCTGCCGACTCTGTCGTCATCAAATATTCGATGGTAGGTTACCAGACGCGCACCCGTGTATTGCGGCGTCCTAAAGGCAACCAGCGCCTGCTCGTCACCTTACACCCCATGAAGGCTCTCGACGAGGTGGTAGTGACGGAACGACGCAGACAGACCACCAGCACGGAACAGCTGGACACGAAGGACCTGAAGCGTACACCTTCGACTACGGGAAATGCGGTGGAAGAACTGGTGCAGCATCAGGCGGGTGTATCGACGCACAACGAACTGTCATCGCAATATAACGTGCGGGGTGGTTCGTTCGACGAGAACTCGGTTTACATCAACAACGTGGAGGTATACCGACCCTTGCTGATCCGTAGCGGACAACAGGAGGGACTGTCCGTCATCAACTCGGATATGGTGGAAAAGATTGGTTTTTCGTCGGGTGGATTCGAAGCGAAATATGGCGACAAAATGTCGTCCACACTGGATATCCAATACCGCAAGCCCACACGATGGGAAGCCAACCTGCAGGCCTCGCTCCTTGGGGCTAGTGCTTTCGTGGGTTACGGCTCTAAGAAGTTTACCATGAGTCATGGTATCCGATACAAGACCAACTGCTACCTGTTAGGATCGTTGGAAACCAAGGGAGAGTACAGACCGAATTTCCTTGATTACCAGACCTATATCACCTATTCACCAAACCAAAGGTGGAACTTTGATTTCATTGGTAATATTTCAGAGAATCACTACAACTTCACACCCGAAACTCGCGAGACTTCGTTCGGTACGATGCAGAACGTGAAGTCGTTCCGCGTCTATTTCGACGGACAGGAGAAGGACATCTTCCGCACGCTGTTCGGCACGTTACGCATCCAGCGAATTTTCTCCACAAATACCAAAGTAAGCCTATTGGCTTCAGCCTTCCACACGAAGGAACAGGAGACGTATGATATTCAGGGACAATATTGGCTGGACGACGCTCAGACACAGCAACAGCTGGGCGTGGGAACTTACATGGAACATGCACGCAACTACCTGACGGCAAACGTGCAGAGCGTCAAGCTGATGGCGAACCATAAAACGAAGAAGCACGACATGGAGGCAGGCCTCACCTTCAAATGGGAGAAGATAGAGGAGCAGGCCCGTGAATACGAGATGCGCGACTCCAGCGGATACAGTATCCCCCACTCGGCCAACCGACTGGACCTCATCTACTCGCTGGCTTCGAAGAACACGCTGAAGAGCACCCGCATTGAGGCTTATCTGCAAGACACCTACCGATTCCAGAGCAAGGGCGAGAAACCTTGGTACTTCACGCTGAACTACGGCGTACGACTGGCCAACTGGAGCTATAACAAGGAGACCATCGTGTCGCCACGTGTCTCGCTGGCGGCTATCCCAGCCTTTAACGAGAACGTCACCTTCCGTCTGGCGACAGGCCTTTACTACCAAGCGCCGTTCTACAAGGAGCTGCGCGACACGTCGACAGTCAACGGACAGACTATCGTCACGCTGAACGAGAAGATCAAGAGCCAGCGAAGCATCCACATCGTGGGTGCCTTCGACTATCGGTTCCGCATGGCAAACCGCCCCTTCCGCTTTACGGCAGAGGCCTATTACAAGATCATGGACAACCTGGTGCCTTATAACGTGCAGAACATGAAGGTAGTATATTATGGCGAGAACAAAGCCAGCGGACATGCCCTGGGACTGGACCTGAAACTGTACGGAGAGTTTGTGCCGGGCACCGACTCATGGCTCACCTTCAGCGTCATGTCGGCGCGCCAGAAGATCAACGGAGTGAGCGTCCCCATGCCTACCGATCAGCGATGGGGTGTCAACCTGCACTTCACCGACTACTTCCCAGGTACTGAACGCTGGAAGATGACACTCCGACTGGCCTATGCTGACGGATTACCCTTCGGAGCACCCCACCGAGGACTGGAGTATCAGCAGTTCCGAGCACCTGCCTACAAGCGAGCCGACATCGGTATGAGTTTCCTGGCATATCAGAAGGGACATCACCACATCTGGCTGGGCATCGACGGACTGAACATCTTCGGCATCTCCAACGTCAATTCCTACTACTGGGTGACCGATGTGACCAACCAGCAATATGCGGTGCCTAACTATCTGACTGGTAGGCAAATTAACGGAAAAATTGTTGTCGAACTGTAAACTTTGTTAAAAATCGAGCTTTTCTGTTCACTTGCGCACGCGCATACCATAAATAAATAGTATTTTTGTGCAATAATTGAAAAGCTAAACAAATGAAGAAGCAATTTATCTTTACTTTAATCGCTACAGCCGCATTCGCAAGCTGTAACAAATTCGATTTGAACTACGACCAATCAGCTTTGGAGAATAAAGACACCGAAGCCATCAACGAGAATGCCACCAAGGTTATTGGCAACATTGACCCTGAACAGGATTGGAACAGCATCAACAGCAACACGGTGACAGTCACAGCAAATGCAAATCTGGCGGACATCGTGAAAGTGCAGATCCTGACCGAATCTCCTTTCCTGAATCCGGAAGCTAAAGTGTTAAGCGAAAAGGCAGCCACCAACGGACAGACGGTGACGCTGAGCTATGACGCTCCCAATGCATACAGTCAGCTGATAGCAGCCTGCGTAAACAGCAAAGGCAACTACTACATTCAAGTGTTCGACGCCAATGCGCCCAAGAGCGTAAGCTTCACCCAAACCAAGGCCAGCGCTCCTCGCCGAGCTTCTGCCAGCGATGTTCCCAGCTTCACGACACTGAAACTGGGCAAACCTCGCAAGTCGCTGAATGCACAGCGCGCTGCCAAAGGCGAAAGTTTCACCATCAGCGGCACAACCTATACCGAATGGAGCAACTCTGGCTGGGATGACGATATGTGGGAGCTGGCTGACGGCAATACGTTTGACAATGGATGGCAGATGGATTCTGAAAAGAACAAAGGCCATGTGTTCAGAACCATTAGCGGATTTGCTGAGGGCGAAGAGGACAACGTAAAGGCTATTGTCAATAATTTCCTGTACAAGTACGCTAAAGAGAATAGTAAAGATAAGAAAAACAACCTGGCTGCAGTACGCAACAGCGCCAACTTCAAGACCAACCAGAACTACGTGATCACAGACGGAAAGAGTCCCATCACGCTGATTCCTATTCAGGCTTGGTCAACAGAGTTTAAGTGGAACCACATCTACTATTACTTCTTCAACCCCGATGAGATTCCCGCTGAAATGACAGAGGCTGAATATATCAAGACGCTACCGAAGTTCAAGGCTGTCCAGGTGGAGCGCGTTCAGACATCGGTTGAAATGAACGCAGGTGCATTCTACAGACGCCAGGAGTTCCTGCTGCCCTACTTCAAGAACGCTCCCGTTGAAGGCGACAATGAGGCGAGCCCCATCTTCCCTGCCGGCTATAAGGTAGGATTCCTGAATTGCAAGTACGAGGGTACAAACTATAACAAATGGGACAACGACAAATACGGCTGCGTATATGGCGACGGCCAGTTGAACTTTGAGGTTAACCACCTGAAGGGTGCTTTCCTTTCAGCGATGGATAAGTCTATCGGTGGTCAATTGGACGGTGGTATGAGCTTCACCGATTCACGTATTGCCTTGTTTACAGCTAACGACAAGAACTATCTGACCTTCGAGGACGGATCCGACTGTACTTTCAGCGATATGGTATTCGAGATTGGCGGAGGTACGAAGCTGGAAGAAGAGGTATACAGCGACGAAGAAATTTCTGGTGCTGCCTACACCATGTGCTTTGAGGACCGTCCCATGCAGGCTGACTACGACCTGAACGACGTCGTGCTGCGTTGCATACGTATCAGCAAGAACGTATTGCAGATGACTCTCGTCGCTGCAGGTGGTAATGACGATGTTGTGATTCACGGAGCAGAAGGCTGGCGCTACAACGACACCGAGGTTCACGAAGCCTTTTACGCTACAGAACCAGTCAACGGCAATCGCTTCGTCAACACCGTCAAAGGCGGTACCCACCGCGACGTGCTGTCCGACTTCGTCATCGTACCCGATGGAGTAACAATCCCCATGTACTTGAAGAATATCTACATCGAGAACAAGACAACGGGTAAGATGATCCAGTTATCCAAGAAGGGCGAGGCTCCCTTCGCCATCATCGTACCTGAGGAGTTCGACTACCCAGAAGAGTTTACGCCCATCACAGGAGCCTACGAAGAATTCATCAAGTGGGCCCAGGATGTCAACAGCTCTAACGATTGGTACAAATACGAAGAAGCAGACAAGATATTCCCCAGCCTCTTCAAGAAGTGGTAATCTCAATACTCCGACAGTATTAACAATTTCTCCGAAAGTAATTTCCGTTACTTTCGGAGAAATTCTTTTTCGTTTATTGTCAAAAGGAATCAAAACCCCGTACACTTTGATTTGTTGACAAAGATTTGGAAGTTTCGGAAATAATGGTTATCTTTGCAGCGAGATATAATATGTTTGGATTATGACAGCAATACAGTTACGCGAGGAATTATTACGCGAGATGAGTCCTCTTCTTGATAGCGAGACTGCTATGGAGAAGATGTTGATGTTTGTTAGGTCTCTATCTCTACCCAAGAAGGCCAAGTCTGGTGCATTAACGCGTCAGGGTTGGGCTGCTGCCGCTAAACAGGCACATCTTGACGGACAAGATCAGTTAATGGCAGAGGATGTTTTTGAAGACGATAAAGTAGAGGATTGGCAGTGGTAGAGCAGTTTGGCAATAGATGTTCTGTGAGTAACTGTTCACTTTGATTCCTCCGTCCAATAACCCCTGCCTTATTCACAAATAACCCACCCTTATCTATAAATAAGGCACGGTTATTCGCCTCAGTCCGAAAAGCCAGTTGATTTACGCGTTTCGGTAAGCCGATTCGTTTAAAAGCAAATTCAGTTGATTTGGTAACTAAATTCAGTGAATTTACAATGCAATTTCAGTGAATTTGCTTTCAATACTCCTAAGTCTTTGACAACTATCACAGAAATCTAACTATTAACATTCTCGTTTAAACCGTCTTTTCGGACTGAGCCGGTTATTCGCTGTTTGGAGTAAACATATAAAAATCTCGTCTTTAGCTCTAAACTAAAAACGAGATTTTTTTCATTTATTGTCAAAGGGAATCAAAAAACCTGTCCCTAGATTCTCCTTGTTGTTTTACTTAATCCAACGGGGATCACCAGCATTTGCATCGCTCTGAGTGAAGTCACCCTTTGCTGCATCCTTGAAGGTAATTACAGCTGCGATGTTGTTCTTGTTAGGCATATCCGAGTTGGGGCTAACCTCTGTTTCGCTCTGGTCTGCTCCATCAAAGTTGAAGACATTGCTGTCAACATCGAATGTGGGATTCTTACTTGTACCACCACCATTCAAGCCTTGTATAACCTGATTGCTCTTACCGCAGTTAACAAAGATATTCTCCTTCACCACAAATTTAAGCCATGTCTGACTATTTTGACGATGCTGGAAGAAATTGGCATTATAAGTCAAATTATAAAAAGTACTATTCAGAAGGTTAAAAGTCTGAATACCTGATTCGTCAAGATCTATTATTTTTTGTCCACTCTGACTCTTGAAGGTTGCTGTTGAGTGAGAAACAGTAGCATAAATTGTAGACTTTTCAAAGTTAATATTATAAGCACTACTACCACTGCTTAAATCAATAACATTCTTATTGGAACCCATTTCAACAATACTATTAGTAATGCTGATGTTATTCATCAAGTAATTCTTCTGCTTGCTGGCAAAGAGAGGCTGCTTCATATTCTTGGCTACAATGTTCTCAAACGTAACGTCACCAATCTTAACAACTTCCTCTGTTGCATTTTTGAAGCCAACAAAGTAGCTAGCTTGTTCAGAGAAGTCAATTTTAACATTAGAAAGGGCGAAATCATTGTCAATTTGGAATGCCTTCTTCACAGTCATTGCGGTATTGGTGCCACCAATAATTGCCACTTTCTTACCTGTAATATCTACATCCTCATCCATCTCGATGGCTGCAGCATCAGCCAGATATACTTTAACCTCAGTACCCTCAGCAGCAAGTTCAGTTTTCAGCTGCTCAAAATCATTAACACGCACAGCCACAGCACACTTAGCGGAACCAGCCTGATAGTTGCCAGCGGCAGCTACATTTGCAGTAATAGTAGCGTTACCAGACTTCTTGGCAATAACTTTTGCGCTTAAGCCTGCGCCCTGAACTTCAGCAATAGCAGGATCGCTTGAAGACCATGTAACAGTACCATCACCAATCTTTGTGATACTCAGGGTAAACTCTTCTGCAGGAGCTGCGGTCTTTGAAGCTGTGTTAATAGCAACATAGCTGCTAACAGTGGTATCACCACTCAGATCCATGTTACCGAAGATCTCCTTACAGCTAGTGTTCACGAACAGAGCGGCAAGCAAAAGTGCCCCCCCCAGTAAATTACTTTTTCTCATAATTTTTGTTTTAAATTAGACATATAGTTTGTTAATACTGAATTAGCTCGTTTTAGTATTCTTTGCAAAGGTAATCATAATTTTAACAGCATAAAAGGTTTTTATGCTTAAAAATAGTTAAAACTCAGGATAAAGCGTCAACGAAAGCGGACAACGAGGGGTAGATGGTCGCTGAAGCCACGCTGATAGCGATAGCCATTGAAGGTGCGGAGGGGTTTGACTCCTCCGTATTTTTTGTCTTCTTCCAGGAGGAAAGGGGCATCGTTGATGTAGGTCTGGGCAACGCGATGGAGCAGCGAGGAACTGACCAAGACGTGGTCGATGCTCTGCCACTGGCCCTGATAGCGATAGGTGCCTTGAGCACCATGAGTACCTTGAGCCTGAGCTGTGACGTTATGCAGTCCGGAGGAGACGAGATACTGGAGAGCAGGACTGTCAGCATAGTCGTTGAAATCGCCTGCCACAATGACTTTCGCCTCAGGGGGAAGGAGAGCGATAGCCGAAAGCAGCCGTTCGGCAACAATTCGACGATTGGGACGTGTAGCCCGCTCGCCACCAAAGCGACTGGGGGCATGGACGACAAAGACGTAGAGCGTGTCGTAGCTAAGGGTTTCACCTTTTATATATAGAATATCGCGCGTGGGGCGCATGCCTTCCAAGGGCAGGACGTCCAGATAGTCGTAGCAGATGGGGCGAAAACGGAAGGGTTGATAGAGCAACGCCACATCAATGCCTCGCAGGTCAGGCGACTCCGTCATCAGGTATTCATAGCCCGCATTGCGCAACAGCGAGCGACGCGTCAGGTCGAAAACGACGGAATCGTTTTCCACTTCTACGAGCGCCACCAGGTCAGGCACCCCTTCTGTCTGGCAAGAGAGAATGGTCTGTCCGATATTGTTCACCTTACGCCAATAGCGCGTTGGTGTCCATTTACGCACTGAAGCAGGAAGCCATTCCTGGTCCTGCTTCAGCGAATCGTGTTGGCAGTCGAAGAGATTCTCGCAGTTCAGTTCGACGAGAGTCAATGATTGCGCACCTGCGGTGCTAAATAAAAAATAAGAAATAAAAAATAAAATGCTACGCATAGTAAATTCTATTCTCTATTTCTTATTTTATATTTTTTTATTTAATATTTAGGCCGTAGGCCGCTAACATACTTTCTCCAAGCGCTTCATCATAGCGAACATGAAGATGGCAGCGATGAGGCAGACAGCCAGGAATACGCTCCAGCATACCCAGAGGGGAACAGCACCCCAGAGCAATCCACCAACAACAACGAGCTGGTTGCCGATAGCTGTGGCTACGAACCAGCCACCCATCATCATACCTTTATACTTCGGAGGAGCCACCTTCGATACGAACGAGATACCCATGGGCGAGAGCAACAGCTCGCCAAAGGTCAGCACCAGATAAACCGTGATGAGCAGGTTGGGTGTTACGTCAGCTACATGAACAGCTACGGGATTACCATCGGCACCCATCTCCGTCTGCGGCATAGGCAGACCAAACGAAGCAAACGCCATCAGGGCATAAGCAGCAGCAGCCACAATCATACCATAGGCAATCTTACGAGGAGCTGAAGGCTCCTTGCCCTTAGCAGCCAGCGAACCGAAGATAGCCATCGACACAGGTGTCAGCGCTACGACATAGAAGGGGTTGAACTGCTGGAAGATAGGTGCAGATACGGTAATGCTGCCGTCAGCATCGTAGGAGAGGCAAAGGAAACACAGAGCCATACCGATGACTACAGCCGAGATAGCTTTGCCCTTACCTGTCTTCGACTGGAACAGCGAGAACAGGGCATAGACGATGAAGATAACAGCCACAAGGTTCCACACATTGAAACACATAGCCTGCAGGCCCTCAGCCGACTGAGCAGTGAACTCGTCAGCGAAATAGGTCAGCGACAGACCATTCTGATGGAAAGCCATCCAGAAGAAGATGACAACGGCAAATACGAGGCAGAGTGCCACGATGCGCTGCTTGGTCTCCTCCTTCGAGAGTTCCTCGACGGGAGCTTCAGTCTTTGCGCCAGCCTTCTTTGAACCACCTTCAGTATGACGGAACGTAGAACGGAACGCGTAGTAGATGGCAATAGAGAGAATCAGCGAGGCACAAGCCACAGCAAACGAGAAGTGATAGGCATCGTTGCTGCTGTAGCCCAGCGACGTCTCGGCATACTCCTTAATCTTGATGGCTGCCGTAGGTGCAAACAAGGCACCGATGTTGATAGCCATGTAGAAGATAGAGAAGCCTGAGTCGCGCTTGTCCTTATACTGCGGATCGTTGTAAAGGTCGCCCACCATCACCTGGAGGTTACCCTTGAAGAGTCCGGTACCAAAGCCGATGAGTAACAGGGCGCCCAGCATCACAATCAGCGCAAACGAGTCGCCACCAAGAGGCACGCTCAGCAACAGATAGCCCACAAACATGATAATGATACCTGTGGTCACCATACGGCCGAAGCCGAACTTATCAGCCAGCATACCACCAAACAGCGGGAAGAAGTAAACGAACATGAGGAACGCACTATAGATGGTACCAGCCAATGCAGGCGACAATCCATAGTTAGCTCTCAAAAACAATGCAAAGACGGCAAGCATGGTGTAGTAGCCAAAGCGCTCGCCCGTGTTGGCCAGTGCCAACGCAAATAGACCTTTCGGTTGTCCTTCGAACATAATGTTATTTGATTTTAGAGTTTTTGGTTCGGATGATATCAAACAGGTAGGTTGCCTTGACGACAATCTGCCCGAAATTGCTGCGGCCGAAGAAGTCGCTCTTCGAATTCCTGAAAATGTCGCCCAATCCGTAGTAGTAACGACCTTCGATGATAAAGTGGCCCACCTTAGGATGCGAGAACTCAATACCGCCACCTAATGCAATGCCGTAGTCGAACTTACGCTGCACGGCCATCGAGTCTTGAGCGACCACCTTCGATGAGCGTACCGTCTGCGTGGCCTTACCAGCAATGATGTTAGTCTTAGTCGACTCGCTCAGACAAAAGCCTATCTGAGGACCCAGCTGGATGAAACCCTGAAGCCCTCGGCGCTCACGTCCCCAGCCCAGACGGGCCATCAGAGGTATCTGGACGTAGGTCATGTGGCGCTCATAGGCCAGCGGATCTGCCTTCTGCGTATCGTCAACATAATAGATAGGCAGGTTATCAATATCCATGATATTCTCCTTCCATCCCGTCTGAGCCAGATTGACTTCAGCCACAATGGCACAGATGCTCTTGAAATAACGCTCGCAGGTATAGCGAACGGTCAGTCCGCCAATCATACCTCCCAGCTGATTCTGAGGTACTTCAGGCACGAAGCCAACAGTGCTCATCATATAGCCACCACTGACACCAACAGCCAGGTCGTTGCGGTATTCACCAACCTGGGCTGATGCCTTCGACAAGAAAGCACAAAGCAGGGCTGAGAGCAGGAAGAGTCGCTTCATGACTTTAGAAATTGATGGTTTCCACCTTATTATCATTAGTATAATGGACAAAGAGCACGCTACGATTCTGCAAGCCACCATTGCCTATACGTTCGAAGTGCAATGGCGTCTGGATGGCCGTATAGCCCACCATGCCTGCAGCTCCGGTAAAGTGGCTGCCATACATGTGGAGTCCGCGAATCATAAAGAAAGCGTGGTCGAAGCCCTGTACGGCAAAGCGCTGATGGTAGCTCTGCATGTCCTGATGGAAATTCCAGCGATACTTCAGCTTAATGCGCTCAGAGCGTGGTGACAACGGATCCATATAATAGGTAGAAGGAATATACACGTCGAACTTATAGTAATTGTCCAGATTCGAACGGGTGTACATCAGCCATTCGGTATAGCCGAACATCGAAACCAGCATGCCTGGTGTCGACGTAATCATACCATTCAGCTTGGCAAAGGCGACGTTCAGCTCAGCCGAGCGACTGGTGTTCAGGATGACGACGTTGCGCTGGTTCATGACAAAAGCCTTACGGAAAGCATCCTCGCCCGACTTCAGATTGGTAATGGAGTATGCAATGCCGTTCTGCTCCAGTTTACGACGCAAGGCAGCCGTGAAACTACCTTTAGTACTGGTCGAGTCGTTACAGTCAATCAGAACAGGATGACAGTCCTTGAAACGCTCATAGAATCGCTGCACATAAGCTTCGTTCAGCTGATTGCCATTCTGATGAGCCACGAAGAGATTGTAATTATTGTAAATCTCCTGCGAATTGATGGAGAAGGGTATCAGCACACGGATATCATGAGCCATCGCGAAATCGCCCAAAGCCTTGACCTGCTTAGAGTACAGCGGACCGATGATAAGGTCGCGATTGGCCGCATTAGGATCCTTCAGCACCTGACTGATGTCGGCATCCTCGGCTACGTTCCAAGCCTGGATATCAGTAGAGACGCCCATCGCCTTCAGACTGTCACAAGCCATCAGCACACCACGATAGTATTCCACCATGCGTTTGCCATCACCATTATCATTATGCAGGGGAAGCATGATGCCAACACGGATTGCACGCTGACGCATATCGGTTTTCTTACTGGCAGTAACCGCATTGGTCTTAGCAGGTATCTGAATCTCCTGTGGGGCAGTGGTAGAGGTCGTCTGCTGCTGAGGATTCGAAGGGAATGGAATCTTGATGAAGTCGCCACGTTTCAACTCATAGCCCGGCGTATTCATTTCGGGATTGGCCTTGATCAGTTCCTCAATGGTAAGACCATTCTCACGGGCTATGCCAAAAATAGTCTCCTTACGTTTCACCTCATGCAACTCCTTATACTTAGGAGTCTGAGCCAGGGCTGTCTCTGACATCAACGAAGCGATGGCCATCAGCAGAAAATATCTCATATTTTGTTTCATAATCAACTAAATTTTCAGTTTTGCGCTACAAAATTACAAAAAAAGATGCGGAAGTTCTACTTTTTTCCGTAATTTTGCAAAATATTCGCATAACAAATATGATTTTAAGAAAAATAACCAGTCTTTTAGCCCTCCTGTCTCTTTCGTTGGGAGCTTTTGCAGGCATTGACATACAGGCTACCTATACCGACAAGAGTGGTGTCGAGGCGACTACGACGGATAATTTCACCGCTGAAGCGCCCTTGCACGTCATGTTCACCTGGGCTGCCACTTCTATTGAAGAAGGACTAACGCCAGTGTGGCATTTTCGCCATCGGACCTCAAGCACCAATGTGACACGCTATGAAAGTGATACAGAGTACACCTTCACGGAGGCTGGCATCAATGTGGTGATTCTCAACTTGTGCAAAAACGATGAGGTATTGGAAACAGACAGCATGCTCATTACCATCACGGAGAGCCAACTGGAGATGCCCAATGCCTTCTCGCCCAATGACGACGGCATCAACGACGTCTATCGCGCAAAACAGGATAAATACAAGAGTATTGTCGAGTTCCACGCCTATATTTTTAATCGTCATGGGCAGAAGCTCTATGACTGGACGGATATCACTAAGGGATGGGACGGCACTTACAACGGAAGCCCTGTGAAAGATGGCGTCTACTTTGTCTATGTCAAGGCGCGTGGGGCTGACGGTGTGGAGTATAACATCCGACGGGACGTGAACCTCATCCGTGATTTCAATCAAACGACGAGCAGCAGTAGCAATGAGTAACGACAATAAGATTAATGTGTGGGGTGCACGCGTGCACAACCTGAAGAATATCGATGTGGAGATACCACGCAACTCGCTGACGGTAATCACAGGACTGAGCGGGAGTGGTAAGTCGTCGCTGGCCTTTGACACCATCTTTGCTGAAGGACAGCGTCGTTATATCGAAACCTTCTCTGCCTATGCCCGCAATTTCCTGGGAAATATGGAACGGCCTGATGTCGACAAGATAACAGGTCTGTCACCCGTCATCAGCATTGAGCAGAAGACGACGAACAAGAATCCGCGTTCTACCGTAGGAACGACGACTGAGGTCTACGACTATATGCGTCTGCTTTTTGCCCGCGCAGGCAAGGCTTACAGCTATGAGACGGGCGAGCCTATGGTGAAATATACGGAAGAGAAGGTCATTGAGATGATTACCCAAGACTATGTGGGACGCAAGATACTGATTCTGGCTCCACTGGTGCGCAGTCGTAAGGGACATTATCGTGAACTCTTCGACGGTCTGCGCCGTAAAGGCTATCTGCACGTCAGAGTGGATGGCGAGGTGCTGGAAATCAAACAAGGCATGAAGGTTGACCGTTACAAGACACACGATATCGAGGCTGTCATTGACAGGATGGCTGTCAAGGATAACGTCGACGGACGACTGAAGAAGAGTGTCCAGATGGCAATGAAACAGGGCGAGGGACTGGTAATGATTCTCGACAATGAGACGGGCGAGATACGTCATTTCTCACGTCGTCTGATGTGTCCCACCACGGGCATTTCCTATAGCGACCCTGCTCCAAACACCTTCTCGTTCAACTCACCTCAGGGAGCCTGTCCAAGATGCAAGGGTCTGGGATACATCAACGAGATTGACCTTGATAAGGTGATTCCCAATCGCCAGCATAGCATTTATGAAGGGGGCATCGTGCCGTTAGGCAAATACAAGAATCAGATGATATTCTGGCAGATAGATGCCATTCTGCATAAGTATGAGTGCGACCTGAAAAACAAGATAGCAGATATTCCGGAAGAAGCTTTGAGCGAGATTCTCTATGGCTCGCTGGAGAGTGTACGCATCGATAAAGAGCTGGTTCATACATCGAGTGACTATTTCGTTGACTTCGATGGGGTGGTGAAATACCTGCGTTCTGTGATGGACAATGACGAGAGCAGTAGCGGACAGAAATGGGCCGACCAGTTCCTTGCGGAGTGTGAGTGTCCTGAGTGTCATGGGCAGCGCCTGCACCGCGAGGCTTTGTCTTATCGCATCTGGGACAAGAACATCTCTGAGCTGGCCAATATGGACCTGAACGAGTTGCGCCAATGGCTTGACGAAGTGGAGGCTCATCTGGACCACCAACAGCAACAGATAGCAGCAGAGATTCTTAAGGAGATTCGTACCCGACTGGACTTCCTGCTGGAGGTGGGGCTCGATTATCTCTCACTCAACCGCCAGTCGGCATCACTTTCTGGTGGTGAGAGTCAGCGCATCCGTCTGGCTACGCAGATTGGTTCTCAGTTGGTCAACGTGCTCTATATCCTTGATGAACCCAGCATTGGTCTGCATCAGCGTGACAACGACCGACTGATCAATTCGCTGAAGGAGTTACGAGACCTAGGTAATACGGTGATTGTGGTTGAGCATGACCGCGACATGATGCTGGCTGCTGACTATATCGTCGACATTGGTCCTAAGGCAGGACGCAAGGGTGGCGAGGTCGTCTTCCAAGGTACTGTTGAGGAGATGCTCAAAATCAACACCATCACAGCGCAATATCTCAGCGGCAAAATGAACATTGAAGTACCTGCCCAACGACGCAAAGGAAATGGATTGTCGCTAACACTTCATGGCTGCAGGGGCAACAACCTGAAGAAAGTGGATGTTGAGTTCCCCTTAGGTAAGCTCATCGTGGTGACGGGTGTCAGCGGATCAGGCAAGTCAACGCTCATCAACGAGACACTCCACCCTATCCTATCACGGCATTTCTATCGTTCGCTGCAACAACCCATGCCCTACGATTCCATCGAGGGGTTGGAATATATAGATAAGGTGGTCAACGTCGACCAGACACCTATCGGTCGTACGCCACGTTCTAATCCTGCTACCTATACGGGCGTATTCTCTGACATCCGTAGTCTTTTCGTCAACTTACCCGAAGCTCAAATCCGAGGCTATAAGCCAGGACGTTTCTCGTTCAATGTGAAAGGCGGACGCTGCGAGACGTGTGGAGGGAATGGCTACAAGACTATCGAGATGAACTTCCTGCCTGACATCCAAGTGCCTTGTGAGGAGTGTCGCGGCAAGCGCTACAATCGTGAAACACTCGAGGTACGTTTCAAGGGCAAGTCAATAGCCGATGTGCTCGATATGACTATCAACCAGGCAGTTGAATTCTTTGAGAATGTTCCTGATATCCTGCGTAAAATCAAGACCATTCAGGACGTGGGTCTCGGCTATATCAAACTCGGTCAGTCGTCTACCACCCTCTCTGGCGGTGAGAGTCAGCGTGTCAAGCTGGCCACCGAACTGTCGAAAAAGGACACAGGCAAGACGCTTTACATTCTTGATGAGCCGACTACCGGTCTGCATTTCGAGGACATCCGCATCCTGATGGATGTGTTGCAGCGACTCGTTGATCGCGGCAATACAGTCATCGTCATAGAGCATAACATGGACGTCATCAAGCTGGCCGACTGGATTATCGACATGGGACCAGAAGGGGGACGAAATGGTGGACAGGTGCTCTCTACGGGTACACCCGAGCAGATTGTCAAGAGCAAGAAAGGCTTCACACCCAAATTTCTGAAAGACGAACTTAAACGAAGCAAATAAGACAAACCGAAACGAGACAAGCAACAGATGAACAAGCGACGACTTATATTTTCATGGATACTCTTGGCAGTATTTCTGCCAATGCTATTCCTGTCATCGCTCCATATCCATCCTTCATCGCTGATAGATGACGATACATGCATTGAGTGTGTTCACCACCATTGTGGAGGTCATCTAGGGCAAGGGGGTTCCACCACACACGATTGCGTACTATGTCAGTTCATCACGTTGTCTTATTTAGCTGTAGCGGTAGCTACGGTCTTAGCATATCATCAGGTTTATAAGTTACACCGTGTAAGTCATTCCCACATCCTGTGCAGAATCTTCCACGGCACATTCGGCTTGCGAGGTCCACCATTGCACTGACATCCCTCAAGCATTACGTCAATTATTATAAAATAAGCCATATTATAAATTTAGAAATAACAGAATGAAGAAACATTATATCATTCTGCCATTGCTGTGCTTATGTACCTCAATGGCAGCTCAAAACAGCATACAATCCCATCATCATCACGAGGACTCCACTGACGTATTCTTTCGCCACCTACAACTTAACGAACTTGTGGTAACTGGTGTCACGGGCGATACCAAACTCAAGAACTCCACGGCTCCTATCAGCATAGTGCGCCCCAAGGAGTTAAGAGCCACCTCATCAACCAACATCATCGATGCCATTGCACACCAGCCAGGTATCTCACAGATCACCACAGGTAGCGGAATCTCCAAACCTATCATTCGCGGTCTGGGCTACAACCGCGTCGTCGTGATGAGCGATGGTGTCCGTCAGGAAGGTCAGCAGTGGGGCGATGAGCATGGTGTAGAGGTTGACGGGAACAGCGTCAACTCCGTAGAAATCCTGAAAGGGCCTGCCTCGCTGATGTATGGCTCTGATGCTATGGCGGGTGTCGTCATCCTGCATAGCCAGCCTACACTCCCTGAGGGTACGATGCAAGCCAGCGGCAGCACGGAATACCAGACCAACAACCAGCTGTTTGCTTACTCTTTGTCTATGGCAGGTAATCAGCAAGGCTTTGTGTGGGATGCACGTTTTACGGATAAGAAAGCACAGGAGTATCAGAACCGAAAGGATGGACATGTACCAGGCTCTCAGTTCTTGGAACGTTCCGGCAGATTGATGTTAGGAGTTAACAAACAGTGGGGACACTCTCGTCTCACGTGGGTAGCCTATCATCTGAAACCCCAAATGGTCAGCTTCGATGA
The DNA here is from genome assembly GCA_015060535.1 of Prevotella sp. GTDB lineage: Bacteria > Bacteroidota > Bacteroidia > Bacteroidales > Bacteroidaceae > Prevotella. Next base: position 1,396 of record SUYH01000001.1, on the reverse strand, counting down.
CGAACAACCCTTCCAGCAAATCAGACATTACAAACTGGTGTGGGACAACTCATTGAATCTCCACACAGGTTATCTGAAGGCCATCGTAGGCTATCAGCAAAACCGCCGTCAAGAGTTCGAAGAGGATGGTGCTGAACCAGAACTGTATATGAAGCTCCATACCATGACCTACGACCTGCGTTATCTCACCAATGAGTGGCAAGGTTGGAAATGCTCCTTAGGTGTCAATGGAATGTACCAGCAGTCGGTCAATAAGGGCGAGGAGTTTCTCATCCCTGACTATCGGCTGTTCGACTTCGGCATCTATACTACAGTCAGCAAGTCGCTGGGGGCATGGACGCTGAATGGTGGTGTACGCTACGACCATCGGAGAATTGATGCCCGTCACTTCAATGGCATCACAGGAAGTATCGGAAGTGTGTGGAACATGAACGACCACCTGAACCTACGCTTCAACATAGCACGTGGGTTCCGAACACCTAACATGAGCGAACTGGCCTCCGATGGCGTTCACGAAGGATCTTATCGCTATGAGTTAGGCAACTATCAGCTGAAAGCAGAATACAGTATGCAAGCTGACCTTGGTCTCGATTTCACTTCACGTTTTGTATCAGCACAGGTAGCACTTTTTGCTAACCATATCGACAACTACATCTTCCTACAGCGTTCAGATCAGGTCATTGATCCGGACTATCATACCTATGTCTACACCCAAGGTGATGCACGTCTTCTGGGTTTCGAGTGCGGTGTAGACCTTCATCCTATCCATTCTGTCCACTTCGCCAACACTTTTTCTTATGTTAATGCGCAGTTATTGCACCAACCCGAGGACACGCGCTACTTGCCCTTCACACCAGCTCCGCGATGGACATCGGAGTTGAAGTGGGAGCTAACACACCATGCGCATTCAACCATCAACCATGACCACGCCAATCACCATCATTTCCACCGCGGTTTGTCATTAAACAACACCTATCTATCTGCTAATATCGAGTGTTATTTGCGCCAAAACAATATTCATCGAGCTAACGGAACAGAGACCGTTACTCCCAGTTACACGCTAGCAAGTCTGTCAGCAGGTACTGACATTCTGATAGGTAAGAAGAAAGTGGCCGAATTCTACGTTACAGCACATAACCTATTCAACCGGGCCTATCAGAGTCACCTCAGCAGACTGAAATACATTGACAATCCTTCTGGTCAACAAGGTGTCTACAATATTGGACGTAACGTCACATTCAAACTCGTCATACCAATACAATTCTAAGCAATAAATAAAAATGAAGAAGCCCTGAATCATTGCTGACTCAGGGCTTCTCTCTTGAAAAAGTGGCGGCCTCCTACTCTCCCACATTGCATTGCAGTACCATCGGCGCAGGCGGGCTTAACTTCTCTG
>SUYH01000016.1 GCA_015060535.1 Prevotella sp. | reverse complement strand
CATTCTGGTAGGCCTGTGCCGTATCAATCAGGCGATAGCCTACACTTAATGCATCACTCACGCAACGCTCACACTCTTCAGGGCTTACGAGAAACACACCGTAGCCCAAAGTCGGCATCTTGACGCCGTTTGATAATGTAATGTACTCCATATTATTTCAATCCATTAATCCATTTTTCTACTTTCGCTTTCTCTGTGCGCACCTCGTGACCGTAGATGCTAAAGCCCTTTGTGACATTTGCACCAGGGAAGGCATCCTTCACATCCTCCACGCAGTTGGCCAATCCCGAGCCTTCGTGAGTGGTGAAAGGAATGACGGTCTTGTCCTTCAGATCGTTTGCATGCTTCTTGAAGAAGGTGAACATCACTTGCGGATAGGTTCCCCACCATACGGGACCACCTATGAAAACGGTGTCGTACTTTGACAAATCGATGTCGCCCTCATACTCAGGCAGTTCACCGTTCTTGGTCTCTTCCTTCGCCAGATTAATGAGTGGTGTATAAGCCATACCGTCATACTTGTGGGTGACGATTTCAAACTGTTCTGCGCCAGTTAACTCAGTGATGTAGTCGGCAACAATCTTCGTGTTGCCCACCTCAATGTTTCCTACTGCATAGTTGTCTCCCGCATGTGAGAAGAATACTACCAAACTTTTACCATCCTTGTTCATAACTTTCTCCTGTTTTGCGCCACCGCTGCAAGCTGTGGAAATCAGCAATGCTATGGCGGCTGTGATGATACTTTTGATATTCATTTTAAATATACTTTTGAATTTGGGTGCAAAGTTACGACGATTTTCCGATACTTTGGTTTCACAAATTACTTCACGATTTTCACTTTTTGCCGAAAACGTTCTTTTATATACAAAATAATGTGTAATTTTGCACAGTAAACTGCGCGAACTTGCTCATGCTCGGCAAAAAGCAAGCTTTCTGCGCTCGCTTAATCGCAACTTTCGCAGCCATGAAGGCAGATTTTCTATATTCCACAGACTTCTACGGGATGAATACCCGAGAGTTGAGCCACACCTGCATGCACCTGCTTTGCTTGGCAGGTGAGGCAAGTTTTGTGTTCAACGAGCGATGCTACCATATCGTGAAGAACAACCTGGTGGTGATACCGATGCCTGATCGTGTCTGCAACCTTGCGGCACATGCAGACTTGCAGGTAGAATGGTTTGCTGCTGATTACAAGTTCCTGCAGAACCTGCTGCCGTCGAACAACTACAGCATCGGAGGCAGTATCTCACTGAACCAAGACCCTGTCATCAAACTCTCAGATGAGCAGGCACAGCATCTGCTTGATGACTTCCATCGTCTTCGTGACCGCAAGGATGACAGCCATTTGCAGTTCTATCGCGAACTGATGGGCAGTCTCTGCCTGACGATGATGTACGACATCTTCGAGGCCCATGCCCAACGTGATGCAACAGACACCCATACTGACCGCACAGCCTACATCGTAAAACAACTGATGGCTCTGCTTGCTACGGGCATCAGCCGAACGGAGCGTGATGTGAGCTACTATGCCAAACGGCTGAATGTATCGCCAAAATATCTTTCTGCCACCATCAAGCGCGTGACGGGACATAGTGTCACCTCATACATCGACCGTCATACCATACCTATATTAAAAGACTATCTGAATGATGAACGCCTGTCTCTCACTCAGATAGCCGACCTGATGAACTTCACGTCGCTCTCTTATTTCAGCCGCTACTGTACGAAGCATCTCGGCCAGTCACCCAGCGATTACCGCCTGAGTCTTCAACCGAAGTAAAGTATATTTAGCAAATACAATAAAAAAGGGGCCTGCCCAACCGGACAGGTCCCTTTTTTATTGTAAGAGTGATATTTACTCCTCTACAGCTGCCTGCGCGGCAGCCAGACGTGCGATGGGCACACGGAACGGAGAGCAAGATGCGTAGTTCATGCCAATCTTAGCACAGAACTTAACGGAGCTGGGCTCACCACCATGCTCACCGCAGATACCGCAACGCAGATCGGGACGAACCTCGCGACCAGCCTTCACGGCGTACTTGATGAGTTTGCCGACACCCTTCTGGTCGAGCACCTGGAATGGGTCTACCTTCAAGATCTTCTTATCGAGGTATACAGGCAGGAACGAAGCAATGTCGTCACGAGAGTAACCGAAGGTCATCTGAGTGAGGTCGTTGGTACCGAATGAGAAGTACTGAGCCTCGGTAGCAATGCGGTCAGCGGTCAGGGCAGCACGAGGAATCTCAATCATCGTACCTATCTCGAACTCAACCTCAATGCCATACTCCTGGAATACTTCCTTAGCGGCATACTGGATAACTTCCTTCTGCTGCTTCAGCTCGTAGAGTGTACCAATCAGCGGAACCATAATCTCTGGCATAGGATTCTTGCCTTCCTTCTTCAGCTCGCAAGCAGCGCTCAGGATAGCCTTTGTCTGCATAGCAGTGATTTCGGGGAAGGTAATACCCAAACGGCAACCACGGTGACCCAGCATTGGGTTGTTCTCAGCGAGAGAAGCTACACGGCGCTGGATAGTCTCGAGCGATACGCCCATCTCCTTAGCCATCGTCTCCTGTCCGGCAATATCGTGGGGAACGAACTCGTGCAAGGGAGGATCGAGCAGACGGATGTTCACGGGCAGACCGTCCATAGCCTCGAGGATACCCTTGAAGTCAGCCTTCTGGTAAGGCAGCAGCTTAGCAAGAGCCTTCTCGCGTCCGGCAACGCTGTCAGAGAGAATCATCTCACGCATAGCAATGATCTTCTTGTCCTCGAAGAACATGTGCTCAGTACGGGTCAGACCGATACCCTTGGCGCCGAACTGGCGAGCCACCTGTGCATCGTGTGGAGTATCAGCATTGGTACGAACCTGCAGCTTGGTGTACTTGTCGCAGAGGTCCATCAGTTCCTTGAAGTCGCCAGAAAGCTCAGCAGCCTTGGTGGGAACCTCGCCAGCGTAAACCTGACCAGTGGTACCATTCAGAGAGATGTAGTCACCCTCCTTATATGTAACGCCGTCAATCTCGACAGTCTTGTCCTTATAGCTAACATTCAGAGCACCTACGCCCGATACACAGCACTTACCCATACCACGAGCCACAACGGCAGCGTGAGAGGTCATACCACCACGAGCAGTCAGGATACCTTCGGCAGCAGCCATACCAGCGAGGTCCTCAGGAGAGGTCTCGATACGTACGAGCACTACCTTGTGGCCGTCCTCGTGCCAAGCCTTGGCGTCGTCAGCATGGAATACAATCTGACCACAAGCAGCACCAGGAGATGCGGGCAGACCCTGAGCGATGACCTTGGCAGCAGCCAGAGCCTTCTTGTCGAATACGGGGTGCAGCAGTTCGTCGAGCTTGTTGGGCTCGCAGCGCATGATAGCGGTCTTCTCGTCGATCATACCCTCGTGCAGCAGGTCGATAGCGATCTTCACCATAGCAGCACCTGTGCGCTTACCGTTACGGGTCTGCAGGAACCACAGCTTGCCTTCCTGTACAGTGAACTCCATATCCTGCATATCGTGGTAGTGGTTCTCGAGGTTCTCCTGAATCTGGTTCAGCTGTGCATAGGTCTCGGGCATTGCCTCCTCCATAGAAGGATACTTAGCTACGCGCTCAGCCTCAGAGATGCCGGCACGCTCAGCCCAGCGCTGAGAGCCAATCTTCGTAATCTGCTGTGGGGTACGGATACCAGCCACAACGTCCTCACCCTGAGCATTGACGAGATACTCACCATTGAAGAGGTTCTCACCATTAGCAGCATCACGGCTGAAGCATACACCAGTAGCAGAGGTGTCGCCCATGTTACCGAATACCATTGCCATCACTGATACGGCTGTACCCCACTCGTCGGGGATACCTTCCATCTTACGATAGAGGATAGCGCGCTCGTTCATCCAAGAACGGAACACAGCGCAGATAGCGCCCCAGAGCTGCTCGATAGGATCGTTGGGGAAGTCCTTACCAGTGCGCTCCTTGATAGCCTGCTTGAACAGCTGAACCAGCTTCTTCAGCTCCTCGACGTTCAAGTCCTTGTCCAGCTTCACGCCACGCTCAGCCTTCACCTTCTCGATGATCTCCTCGAACGGATCGATGTCAGTCTTGTTGACGGGCTTCATCTCCAGCACCACGTCACCGTACATCTGTACGAAACGACGGTAAGAGTCATATACGAAGTGAGGATTCTGGGTCTTCTTCACCATACCCTCAGCCACCTCGTCATTCAGACCGAGGTTAAGGATGGTGTCCATCATACCAGGCATAGAAGCGCGGGCACCAGAACGAACGGATACAAGCAGAGGATTCTCCTTGTCGCCGAACTTAGAATTCATCAGTACCTCGATGTGCTTTACAGCTGCCATCACATCGTCGTTCAGCAGCTCCATGATCTTCTGCTGTCCTACCTGATAGTATTCATTACAGCAATCGGTTGTGATAGTAAAACCTGGAGGAACGGGAACACCAAGCAGGTTCATTTCGGCAAGGTTGGCACCCTTACCACCAAGTTCCTCACGCATTTTTGCATTACCTTCGGCCTTTCCATTACCGAAGAGGTAAACTCTTTTTTGGCTCATAAGTCAGTTTTTTATTGAATGAATGATAACTAATTGTTTCAAATTACGTCCGACAAAGTTACATAAACTTTTTCATCTATGCAAATATTTTGCTTTTTTTTGCAATATAGGCCTTACAATTCAAAAATTATTTGTAACTTTGAAGCCGAATAAGAACAAGATATGGCTCGAAAAAAGAAACCATTACCCATATTAGAACAGATCGAAATCACTGATTTTGCTGCTGAAGGCAAGTCGTTAGCCCGGGTTAACGACATGGTAGTCTTTGTGCCTTGGGCTGTACCTGGCGATGTCGTCGATTTACAGGTTCGTCGCAAAAAACACTCCTTCATGGAAGCAGAAGTGATTCGTTACCATAAATATAGTAATGTACGCACGCAACCCTTCTGCCAGCACTTTGGTGTGTGTGGCGGTTGCAAGTGGCAACAGTTGCCTTATGCTGAGCAGCTCAAGATGAAACAACAGCAGGTTTATGACCAGTTGACACGCATCGGCAAGGTAGAACTGCCCGAATTCCACCCAATTCTAGGCAGTGTGAAGACGCAAGAGTATCGCAACAAGTTGGACTTCGGATGTGCCAATAAGCGATGGCTGACCGCTGACGAGTTGAGAGATGAGAGTTTAGAGAAAAATGTACCTGCCATCGGGTTCCATATTACGGGAGCATTCGACAAGATACTGCCTATCAAGAAATGCTGGCTGATGAACGACTTACAGAACCAGATACGCAATGCAACATTTGAATACGCAATACTCAACAATCTGAGTTTCTTCGACTTACGACAGCAAGTGGGATTACTACGTGATGTCATTATCCGTAATTCGGCCAGTGGTGAATGGATGGTAATCTACCAGTTCCACTACGACGAAACGGGTGGCGAACAGGAGGCAATAGGATTGTTGAAACACATTGCCGACAAGTTTCCGCAGATCACTTCCCTACTCTATTTGGACAACCAGAAATGCAACGATACCATTGGCGACCAGGAGATTCTGGTGTTCAAGGGCAAGGACCACATCTACGAACTGATGGAAGACCTGAAGTTCAAGGTGGGTCCCAAATCGTTCTATCAGACCAATACCGAACAGGCTTACCACCTCTATAGTGTAGCTCGCGAGTTTGCAGGACTGACAGGTAATGAATTGGTCTACGATCTTTATACGGGAACGGGTACTATCGCCAACTTCGTAGCCAAAAGGGCTAAGAAGGTGATTGGTATTGAGTACGTTCCTGAGGCTATTGAGGACGCTAAGGTGAACTCGCAGCTTAACGGCATAGATAACACGCTCTTCTTTGCTGGCGACATGAAAGACATTCTGAACGACGAGTTCATTCAGCAATACGGACGTCCTGACGTCATCATTACCGATCCGCCACGTGCGGGCATGCACCCTGATGTGGTGAAGACCATTCTACGTGCTGCTCCTCAGCGTATCGTCTATGTAAGCTGCAACCCAGCTACACAGGCTCGCGACTTGCAGGAACTGGATGCCGCTTACCGAGTGGCAGAAGTACAACCTGTCGATATGTTCCCACATACCCCTCACGTAGAGAATGTGGTGCTGCTAACAAAACGATAATTGAGACTCATTTTTTGAATAACTAACCCTAAAACAAAAAAAGCAATGAAGAAATTGATGATGATTGCCCTGTTCTTAATGGGCACCGCATTGACCATCAATGCACAAGAACAAAACAAAGAGAAGAAGACGATTGAGATTCCTCAATGGATCAAGAACATTAAGTTCAGCGGCTATGGCATGCTACAGTATCAAGCCATGGATCCTTACAAGAAAGGAGTAGACGAGAATGGAAATGCTATTCTTGAAAAGAACTCTTCGAACTCGTTCAAACTGCGTCTGGCTCGTTTCATTCTAGATGGTAAGATAGGTGACTTCGACTGGCGCGCCCAGATTCAAGGCACTAATGCTACAGGTCCTGGACAGCCTACCGTACAGCTGGTTGACCTGTATGCTGAATGGCGCAAATATCCTGAGTTCAAGATTCGCGCCGGACAGTTCAAGCGTTGCTTCACCTACGAGAACCCCACTCACCCCATCACGCAAGGCTGGCGTGGCTATGCTGACGTCATCAACAAACTCTCTGCCTTCGGAGATCGTACCGGTGAAAAATCTTCTGGTGGACGTGACATCGGTATTCAGTTCTCGGGCGACCTATTCCCCAATGCCAACGGACGTCGTCTGTTCCACTATCAGGTAGGTATCTACAATGGTGAGGGTGTGAACGAGTCAGACAAAGACAACCGTAAGGATATCATCGGCGGTTTCTGGGTAATGCCTATCAAGGGACTCCGCATCGGTGCCTTCGGATGGACCGGTAGCCGTGGTAACATGTTAGACCCATTGACAGGCCAGACCCGTAGTGTAGAGAAAAACCGCTACGCCATCTCTGCTGAGTACAGCGTTGACGAGTACATGTTCCGTGCAGAGTATATCCACAGCCAGGGTTGGGGCGCTGCCTCTCCAGGCAACAACGTGCGCGAGATTAGCTATGCAAATGGTGACAAGGCCGACGGTTGGTATGTCTTCGGCATTGTGCCCATCATCAAGGGCAAGTTGCACGCCAAGGCCCGTTACCAGACCTATCGTAACCGTAAGGAGTGGGCCACTTCGGTGAATCAGCTTGAGTGCGGTTTGAACTATTTCTTCACAAAGAACTTGGAATTGCATTTAGAGTATTCTCGCGTGAACGATCGCAGCATTGAGATCGCTAACGACAAGAAGCACAACTACAACCTGGTTGACATGGAGCTGGACTTCCGCTTCTAACGATTCTTACCAAGGAATCCGCGCAGGGTGAAATAACACCACTCTTGCAGACGGAACATCCACCAAAGCTTACAGGGACGATAACCAAACTTGGTTGTCGTCTCTTTATTTAATAATGTACGGTCAATGGTTGACCATATACGTTTCAATTCCGACAAGGCATAATGACGCTCATCGATAGTCAACTCAGAAGCGTGAACGTGATAGAACATATAGCAGTCTATCAATACCAGCCAGCGCACCTGTTCATAACGAGCGACGACAGGAAGCACGACACCCAGTTCCTGTAACTGGCGTTTCATACTTTCATTGGCCTTCAGGTAGTCAAACCGACGAACGGATACCCGATGAGTAGCTGATGTGGGGTTCGAGAAATAATAGTAGATACCCTGACAGCTACGCACCTCATGGGAATGATAATAATGCAGACGCGTGGTATTATCGTCGCTATACGAGCGGCAGGTCTCATCGTATGGGAAACGTTGGTGCAATGAGGCCCTGACCATATAGACGCCATGGATCTGCCATTCTAGGCTTCTGTCGAAGGCTTCTTCACCCGTCAAGACAGAAAACGAAGGCATCGGGTAGTTACGCTCCAAACCTTGTTCAACATGCACCACATGGAACAACACACAATCCGTCTTGTCATACGTCTCAAACACGCTGACAGCCTGCTGTAAGGCATCGGCCGACAACCAGTCGTCAGCATCAAGAAAACAGATGTAATCGCCTTGGGCCTGTTTTAGTCCACAGTTTCTGGCATGCGCCTGTCCGTGATTCTCTGATAATGAAATCAGTTCTATGCGTTGGTCTTCTTGTTGGAATCTGCGTAGCAAATTCAGCGAGCCATCGGTAGATGCGTCGTCGATACATATCAATTGCCAGTCTGTCAAAGTTTGACTGAGCAGAGAGCCTATGCTTCGTTCCAACCACCGCTCAGCATTATAGACGGCCATCAGAACTGTTACTTTAGCCATGCCGACGGAATCGATTTTTAAAATTACTAACCAGTTTGTTCCACAAAGAAACCTTGCGGTGCAGTGTATACAGGGTGGCTGTCAGGCAAACACACATCACCAGCACTCCCCCAATCCACCATTGCCAGCCTTCGGTATTGGCAGCGATGACATAAGCAATGACACCTATCAAGATATGTATAACCATATACCCCATAACTGCCTTCGTCATCCGATAGTGGTACTTGAAATGCGCATAGGCCAATATCAAACAATAGTCAAATAACGCTGACAAGGCAACAGCCACACCAGTACCGATGAGTCCCCATAGCTCATAGCCCCAGAGGACAGACAATACAATGACGACATCGTAGACAGCTTCAAGAAGGAGGTATGACATTGAGTCGCCTTTGGCTAATGGCAGATAGGCTATTGGGAGTTTGACAGCACGAAGATATAGCGCCAGAAGCAAGATACGCATCATGTCAACAACAGGTAGGAATTGACTGGAGAAGAGTATCGGTATGACATAAGGCACTGCAAACTGGGCAAACACCAGCATGGGTGATATGAGCAAGAGACATACTTCTATCTGCTTATTCACTATTTCATTACAGCTGAGCCAATTGGCATTAACCGCCGACAGACGCGGGAAAAAGTCTGTCTCCATAGCAGAGAATATCATACCCGCATAAGTCATGGTCATCACATAACCCGTATTGTATAGGCCCACGACTTCCAAATCTGCCACATTATTCAGATAGCTGCGAATCACGAACTCAGCACCACTGCCCAGCACACCAGCCAGCGTAAAAGCAATGCCCAGGCGAACCATACCCATTCCTTCGCCCAGAATACCCTTGGCTCCAGTGAAATGCAGCGGATAAAGCCGGTAGGAACGGTGAATGGTCAGCAACAGGGTGGTCAGTCCCATCAGTACCATCACAGGTACAATACCCGTCTGGCCAAACAGATAGTATAGGGGTAGCGTGATTATCAATGCCGCTATGACACTATAGACCTGGATGACGGCTAACGACTTCAATTGCCGAGCGCCCTTCAGAATAGCTGTTTCGCCACCTGTAACTGCCAACAGGAACACCAAAGGCGACAGCAATACGAAGTGTAACGTATGGTTACCCCAGGAGAAAGTCAGATTACTCAGCATCGGACCAATGGCAATGCAAAGCAACATACCCACCAGACCGGTCAGCATCGACCAAACACGGACTACCTTAATAAAATGGTAGACAGACACCTCATCACCATGATCGAACAATTCCGAAACATTTCTGACAGCACTGAACGAAATGCCTAGATTGGTGGTTTGTGATATGAAGTTGACCGTAGTCTGAAAAAGCGAGGCCAAACCCATACCTGACGGACCCAACAACAAAGCCACCGCCTTGTTACGAACAAGACTAATCAGGATATTCAGCCCTTGTACGCCTCCAAATATGCCTGTATATTTCAGTATGTGGCTATAACTGTCTTCGCCTATGTCCTTCGACATCATCAATTTTTTTGCAAAAGTACGAATAATCTCGGACAACACCAAGTCTTTCAAGCATGTTTTGTCGCAAATCATATCTCTTGTCGCTAATATTGGGGCAATATTTCGTCGATATTGTTGTTGTTTTCAAATAACCAGCATACCTTTGCCCTCGGTTTTAGAAAAATAATAGATTAGAATAACAATTTAAAGAATGAGAACGATGAAGAAAATGCAATCATGGATGCTTGCCGCCATCTTAACCATTTGCGGTAATAATATCACAGCACAGGCTCAGAATAAGATATGTATGAGCTTTGATGATTTTAAGGCTAACAATTGGAAGTCGATTGAGTCAATCACCAAAGACTCTTGCCGTCTGAAATACGATGGTATGGAGTTCACCATCAAGACGGATGACAAGGAGGCTAACAGGGTCATTAAGAAAGAAGCATTCATGATGTCGCTCGACAGACAGTTATTCATCAACACACGCACCCTGCGCGATGGCGATGGCAATGTGCTGCCCGTCAGCAACTATGCTCGAGCTATTCCTTTTAAAGGTGGCAAGCTATGTGTCGTTTGCTATCACGTCACCCTAACCGACCTGCTCGATATAGTGAACATCGGTCTGGACATTGGTCTGCTGGCTACCGGTCACACCACTTGGGGTACAATCTTCCTGGCCACCGACCTGCTGCTGGCGAATGACAATCTGATGCAGAACCACGTACTATACCTGATTGATAATGGTCCTAACGAGAAAGGCAAGATTAACATGACGCGTATGAACGACCAATTCATGGAGAAGCTGCTACGCGACGACCCTGTCACCTACCAGCAGTACTACGGAAGAAGCAAGAAGGGCGAACGTCAGTCAGCGGCCAATATTTTGCCCATATTAGTGAAGAAAGGTTACATCAGCGATTACCATCATCAATAATTATTCAATGCAAAGTTACGGATAAAACAAAAATTATTCGTAACTTTGCAGCATAAATGGGAGAATAATTAAAGTGATATTATCCGTCATCATACCAGTCTATTGTGTCGAGGATACGCTCAACCGCTGTGTGGAGAGTGTGCTTCGACAAAACGTTACTGACATGGAAGTCATCCTGGTTGATGACGGGTCAACGGGCAAATGCCCTAAGATGTGTGATGACTGGGGCGAGCGCGATGCTCACATTCGAGTCATTCATAAGCAGAACGGAGGACTAAGTGATGCACGAAATGCAGGTATAGATGTAGCAAAAGGAGATTTGATCACCTTCGTAGACTCTGACGACTATCTAGCAGATAACACCTATCAGCCCCTGCTTGCCTTGATGAGCGATTGTGATATCTTGGAATTTTCGATAGCCAACAAGCTTGCATTGCAAGACCAGATATACCATGATATAGGTGAATACTGGCTCAAGGAGCGCGTCTATAGGCATACCTACGCATGGAATAAGATTTACAGACGTCAGCTTTTTGAAAATATACGTTTTCCGAAAGGCAAGGTTTTTGAGGATGCCTACACGCTCCCCCTGCTGTTGAAACTATCGAAAACTGTTAGGACAACATCTAAAGGATTTTACTATTATTCGGAAAATCCCAATGGAATTTCTGCCAAGGCTAACGGACAACAACTAGCCCAACTTTTGGAAGCTCACCTCAGCAACAATCTACCTATTGACGACGAATACTACATGCATCTAGTAAACATCCAAATGGATGTCTGGGAGCAAACGAAATGTCCAATCACATTGCCTCTGAGACAAGTAAAAACATCCGCGTTATGCGGTCGAGTAAAAATTAAAGCAACAATACTTAATTTACTAGGAATTAAACCATTATGCAGAATAAACAAGATAATTCATCTCTTCAAGGAACCCAGCCGCTTGTAAGCTTCATTATCTCGTATTACAATCTGCCCGTCCAGATGTTGTGCGAGTGCATAGATAGTATTTTGGCTTTGTCCTTGCGTCCTTACGAACGCGAGGTTATAGTAATAGACGACGGCTCAAACGTCAGTCCGATGAATGCCTTGATGCCATATGCTGACGACATCACCTATGTCCGTCAGCGTAATGGCGGACTTAGCATGGCTCGCAATAAAGGCATCAGCATGGCCACAGGTAAGTATATACAGTTTGTCGATGCAGATGACCATCTGATTCAAGCAACCTACGAGCACTGCCTTGACATCATCCGATATCACGATGATGCAGACATGGTGTTATTCGACTTTAGCTCGTCAGACCAGGTTCCGATTGTATTTACCGACCAGGAGCCCGTAAGCGGAACACAATATATGCGCCACAACAACATTCACGGCACAGCATGTGGCTATCTGTTCAGCCCCAAAACACTTAGCGAGCTCCGCTTCACTCCTGGCATTTGGCATGAGGATGAGGAATTCACTCCACAGCTGCTACTTAGGGCAGAAAGAGTGTATGCTACTGACGCCAAAGCCTACTGCTACCAGCAACGCCCCAATTCAATAACGAGTGACGACAAGGAAAGCAGCCAAAGCAAAAGACAAAGCGACCGACTAGGTGTAATCGTGCGTCTGCAAAGACTTTGCGACAAACTGTCACAGGACGACAGACTGGCCCTACAACGACGCATTGCCCAACTGACTATGGACAGCATCTATCAGGTTATTATAGAGAATCATTCTCGGAAAGCACTCGATGAACATCTGGAAAGCCTGAGGAGCGAAGGACTGTTCCCACTACCAGACCGAAACTATTCTACGAAGTATGTTTGGTTCAGACGAATGACCAATACTGCTGTCGGACGCGCACTACTGTTACACTCCCTACCCTTACTGAAGAAAGAACGATGAAGATACTACTCATAGGCGAATACAGTAACGTGCACAACACATTGGCACTGGGACTTCGGGCCTTGGGACATAAAGTGTGCGTGATATCCAATGGCGATTTTTGGAAGAATTATCCCAGGGATATCGATGTGGCTCGCAGACCTGGCAAGCTGGGGGGCATACTACTACTCATGCGTCTATGGACACTATTGCCTAAAATGCGTGGATATGACGTTGTACAACTCATCAACCCCATATTTTTCGAGCTCAGAGCCGAACGACTATTCTTCTTCTACAAATACCTGCGCAAGCATAACAAGACAGTATTCTTGGGAGCCTTTGGTATGGACTGGTACTGGGTTCACACCTGTACTTATGAGAAGCCACTGCGTTATAGCGACTTCAATTTTGGCGACAAGGTGAGAGAAGATGCCATTGCCAAGAAAGACCAGCGTGACTGGCTGGAGACCGCCAAGGAAAAGCTGAACAAAATGATTGCTACTGACTGCGATGGCATCATCACAGGACTCTATGAATACCAAGTGTGCTACCATCCTAAGTTTCCAGACAAGACACAATTTATCCCATATCCCATATCCACATGGAAATCTGACATCACGACTCACAATAAGTTACGCATCTTTGTAGGCATTAGCAAAGAGCGCAGCGCTTACAAAGGGACAGACGTCATGCTTCATGCCGCTGAAGACTTAGCCAAGAAATATCCTACAAAAGTTGAAATACTGAAGGCCGAAGGTGTACCTTTTGCTCAATACCAACACATGATGGACAACAGTGATGTGATTTTAGACCAACTCTATGCCTATACCCCTGCCATGAACGCCCTGCTGGCCATGTCGAAAGGTATTATTGTTGTTGGGGGAGGCGAGCCTGAAAACTACGAAATCATTAACGAAACAGAGCTACGTCCTATCGTCAATGTTCTGCCAAACGTCGAGAGCGTCTACCATGAATTAGAGCAACTCATACTTCATCCTGAACGTATTCCTGAACTAAAAAGGCAAAGTATAGAATATGTCCGTCGCCACCACGACTACATCAAGGTTGCTCGCCAGTACGAAACTTTCTATAAAGAAAAAAACCGGAACGCATAAAACATTCACTACTATTTTCATTCGGAAGTAATATACATTTCGTTCGAAGTAATTTTCATTACTTTCGGAGTATTTATCATTACTTTCGGAGTATTGCAGACAAAAAAAAGTCGGAACGCTTAGCATTCCGACTTCGTTTTCCTTAATGGACGTGCGAGATTTACTCAGCAGCGGGAGCCTCAGCAGGAGCAGCCTCCTCAGCGGGAGCCTCTGCAGCAGCAGCTTCAGCAGCCTTTGCAGCCTCTTCCTCAGCCTTAGCGGCCTCAGCAGCAGCCTTCTTCTCAGCTACCTTCTTAGCAATCTCCTCGTTTACTTTCTTCTCCTGAGCCAACTCCTTAGCAGCAGCGTCCTTCTTTGCCTTTGCCTCATCAGCGGCGATCTTCTCAAGACCCTTCTGCTTGTCAGCCTTCCATGCGTCGAACTTCTTCTGAGCAGCAGCCTCATCGAAAGCGCCCTTCTTAACGCCACCACGGAGGTGCTTCATCAAGTAAACGCCCTCAGCGCTGAGGATGTTGCGTACGGTGTCAGTGGGCTGAGCACCGGTCTCTACCCAGTAGAGTGCGCGCTCGAAATTCAGGTTCACTGTGGCAGGATTGGTGTTAGGATTGTAAGTACCAATCTTCTCAGTAAATTTACCATCACGTGGTGCTCTAGCGTCAGCGATTACGATGCTGTAGAAAGCATAGCTCTTACGACCGCCGCGCTGTAATCTGATTTTTGTTGCCATTTGTAATTGTTTGTTTTTTAATTGTTTAAATTGAATTTCATGCTACTATCTCGTAATAGCGGCTGCAAAAGTACACATTTTAAATGAGAAATGAGAAATGAGAAATGAGAAATGGCCATGTGTTAACATTAATTAACCAACCTCTCACTTCTAACCTCTTATTGCCTATGCAAAGTGATTCCTGCCTGCATGCCATTGACGCTCTTCATCAACGATGCAGCAGTTTTAATGCTTGAATTGCTAGACTTGGCACCCAGCGTCTTGAACAGGTTCAACAGTTTCGTGGCATCAGTAACGAACTGCAGGTCCTTACCATCAATCTGAGTGGTGATAGATAAGGCTTTTACACCAACAATGGATAGCACCAGTTTTGAGTCTTGAATAGTCCAAGTGCCTTGAGTGGTCTTGCCTTTCAATGTCTCTGTGAAAGTACCATCCTCATTAAAGGTCATTGAGAACGAGCCAGGTGCGATACCATACTTCGAAAGCTGTTCCTGAATCTTGCTCTCAACCTTATTCGCTGCAATTTTTGAAGCGGCCTTAGCTAACAGATTATTAGAAGTGAACACGATGGCAGGCTCTGTATAAGACCAAGTACCGATCAGCTTTTCAGCAGTTGCCTGCTTATTGCTCGAGAAGACACTCGTCAGGCTCGATGCCACATTATCATTGCTCAACGCACCTAATACATCGCCCAAAGTCTGAGCACCAGCCTGTGCTGAGAACATCATCATCACGCTCAGAACAGCAACTTTCAATACATTCTTTTTCATATCCTTTTAGTTTGTAATTTCAAAATTCGGCACAAATTTACTACTTTTCCACAAAAACGTGCAAATAAAATCGATAAATAAGGCGAATATAACTTTTTTTGATTAATTTTGCATGAGTTATGAAAGATATATCGGTATTGATTCCTACTTACAACGATGTCTGCATCACGTTGGTCAAAGCGCTTCAACAGCAAGCAGAGGCTCTTGACACCAACTATGAGATCATCGTTGCAGATGACGGATCAACGAATGCTGAGGCTATAGAAAAGAACCGGTTAATCAACCATATTGAGCATTGCCGGCTGATAGAACGAAGTGAGAATTGCGGCCGTGCAGCTATCCGCAATTTCCTGGCTTCTCAGGCGCATTACTCCTGGTTGCTTTTCATCGATAGCGATATGGTGGTCTGCCGTGATGATTTTCTTCAGCAGTATATCCATTCAGAAGGCTACGACGTCGTAGATGGAGGCGTCAGCATTGGCAAAATACAAAAGGGGAACCTACGCTCCATTTACGAAAAGACCTCAGAGAGACACTTTACTGCCGAGAAACGGAGTCAATCAAGCTATCGTGATTTCCATACTGCGAACTTTATGATTCGACGTGACTTGATGCTTCATTACCCCTTCGACGAACGATTCCGCAACTATGGATATGAGGATGTGTTGTTTGGTAAAACGCTTGAGCAGCAAGGCATCCCTATCCTGCATCTTGACAATCCCTTAAGTTTCGAGGTATTCGAATCGAATGCTGACTTTGTCAACAAAACAGAAGAAGGGTTGCGAACGCTATATCATTTTCGTGATGAGCTGAAAGGCTATTCACGAATGCTCGCACTCGCCCAGCACTTAACACCTGTAATTCCCTTAATTCGGTTATGGCATCGGATATTCGGAGGAATTGAGCGTCATCATCTGACAGGGAGACGCCCTACCCTTTTTATTTTCAACCTCTATCGCATTGGCTATTTTATCAGTATCAAAATATGAAAAAAATTATAGGAATTTGTATGGCTGCCATGATGGTTGCTGCATGCCAAGAGTCATTAGAAGAACGTTGTCAGCGTGAAGCTAAGACATATACGGAAAAACATTGTCCGATGCCTGTTGGCAAAGACATTGTAATGGACAGCATGACTTTCGATAAGGCGACACATACCATCAGCTATGTCTATACGCTGAGTGGACAACTGGATGATTCTGCTGTGGTACAGGGTGCTAACTCACGTGAGCTGTTGTTGCAAGAAGTCAAGAACAGCACCCATCTAAAACTTTACAAAGAAGCAGGCTATAATTTCAGATATGTCTACCATTCGAAGCAAAAAAAAGGAACGAAGCTGTTAGAAGCTACGTTCCGTAAAAGTGATTATCAGTAATCTGGGATTACTCCTCGATAGCCTCAGGCTTCATGTTGGTGTACACGGTCTGTACATCATCGAAGTCTTCCAACTTCTCAACCATCTTGTCAATGGTCTCACGCTCCTCTGGAGTAACATCCTTCAGGTCGTTAGGAATACGGGTGAACTCAGCACCTGTAACTTCGAAACCATTCTCCTCTAAATGTTTCTGGATAGCACCAAACGACTGAGGATCGCCATAAATGGTGATGCTGTTTTCTTCCTCATCTTCATCGTACTCATCCTCTACTCCATAGTCAATCAAGTCGAGAATCAGTTCATCCATATCCAGACCATCCTTTTTCTTAAAGGTAAAGACTGATTTGTGGTCGAACAGGAAACTCAGTGAGCCCTGTGTACCCAGGTTTCCATTAAACTTGTTGAATACTGAGCGTACATCACCTACAGTACGTGTGGTGTTGTCAGTCAGAGTATCTACAAAGATAGCAATTCCATGAGGGCCATATCCCTCGTAAGTTACCTCCTTATAGTCGCTCTGGTCCTTACCCATCGCATTTTTGATGGCACGCTCAATGTTCTCCTTCGGCATGTTCTCGCGCTTAGCATTGGCGATAATTGCACGTAATGCAGGATTCATGTCAGGCTCCGGACCACCAGCCTTTACAGCGATGGCGATCTGCTTACCTATCTTGGTAAATGTTTTGGCCATGTGGCCCCATCTCTTCAGTTTCGCAGCTTTGCGATATTCAAATGCTCTTCCCATTTTGACTTACTATTTTACAATTTACTATTTACAATTTATTTAACGCAGTTCAGCGTTGAGTTGTTTCTTCAGGTTCTGAATCAGCTTGCTCATAATGGCTTCAATCTGCTTGTCACCCATCGTTTTCTCTGCATCCTGGAGAATGAAGTTGACCGCATATGACTTCTTACCAGCAGGTAGCTTATCACCCTCGTAGACATCGAATAACTCAACCTTCTTCAGCAGTTTCTTCTCTGTCTGACGGGCAATTTCCTCAATCTGAGCAAACTCTATGTTCTTGTCAATCAACAGAGCCAAATCACGACTCACAGCAGGATACTTTGGAATCTCAGTGAACTCAACTTTTTGCTTGCGAATAACCTTCATCAAAGCAGTCCAGTTGATTTCTGCATAATATACTGTCGTATCAATGTCAGCAGCTTTCTGTACCTTCTTTGAAAGCACGCCCATTTCTATCAACTGCTTACCACCACGATTCTCGATAGACAGACCAGCAGCGAAAATGGAGTTCTGGCTCTTCTTACGAACTAACATTCCTGGTTGAACACCAATACGGGCCAGAATATTATCAACATAGGCATCCAACTCAGCAAACGAGGAGTCTTCGTTGGCATGAGCCCATGAACCTTCCACACGCTTACCCGTCAGCCAGAGAGCCAAATGATACTGCTCCTTATAGGCTTGCATAGGATCATCGTCGTTCTGCTTTTCAGGCGAGAACTGATAGACATTACCAAACTCGAAGAAACGGCAGTTGCCATTCTTACGCTTGGCATTGTGCTCAATACTCTCCAGACCACCGTATAGCAACGTACCACGCATCACATTGAGGTCGCTGCTGAGTGGGTTCATGATGTGTACCAAGGTCTTGTTCTGTATGTCGTCGTAATATGACGACTTACTTAACGAGTTATTCAGGATTTCATTGAAGCCCGCACCAACCAACTGCTCACTAATCAGGTTTGCCAGCTTGTGTTTCTGGTCTTCGTCACCCTTGATGACAAGACTTGACTTCAACTGGGTAGGAATCTCTACGTTGTTATATCCGTAGATGCGCAGGATATCCTCTACCACATCGCAAGGACGCTGCACATCCACACGATAGGCAGGAACGCGTAACAAGATGCCCTGACCGTTTTCCTCAAGAATCTCCATCTCCAACGAGAGACAGATAGATTTCAGCGATACAAGGTCTATATGCTTACCAATCAAAGAGTCAACATAATCAAACTTCAAGTCAACAATTGCATCTTCTATCTTAGTTGGATACACGTCTTTGATTTCCATCGAGACCTTACCGCCAGCCAGCTCCTTACACAGCTGTGCAGCATATTTCAGGGCTTCAATGGTACCATTGGGGTCAATGCCACGCTCAAAGCGGAAAGAGGCATCTGTTGACAATCCATGACGACGAGCAGACTTACGAATCCATGTAGGATGGAAATAAGCGGACTCCAGCACCACGTTCTTAGTTGTCTCATACGTACCACTACCCTTTCCGCCAAACACACCGGCAATACACATAGGATCTTCAGCATTGCAGATAGCCAGGTCATGATCACTCAGTTTGTGTACTACACCATCCAGCGTCTGGAAAGGAGTTCCGTCAGGCATGGTCTTCACCACAATCTTGTGGCCCTTTACCATATCAGCATCAAAACAATGCAGCGGCTGTCCCAATGCCATCATCACATAGTTGGTAATATCCACGATGTTGTTGATGGGGCGCAGACCGATAGTGGTCAGTTTGGTCTTCAGCCACTCTGGTGATTCTTTTACCTCACAGTCAGTAATGCTCACACATGCATAACGCTTGCATGCCTCAGTATTCTCAATCTCCACCTCGATGGGGAGAGAGTTATCATCGACACAAAACGTCGATGCACAAGGCTTATGTGTTGCAGTCTGATATCCATTCTGCTTCAGCCATGCATATAAGTCACGTGCAACGCCCCAGTGAGAGAGTGCATCAGCACGATTGGCTGTAATGTCAATCTCAATGAGCCAGTCACTCTCCAGATGATAGTATTCTGCAGCAGGTGTACCTACCACAGCATCTTCAGGCAAAACGATGATGCCATCGTGTGAAGAACCAATACCAATCTCGTCCTCAGCACAAATCATACCCAGCGACTCGACACCACGCAGTTTCGACTTCTTAATCACAAACTCCTTGTCTCCATCGTAGAGTACGCAGCCAAGATCTGCAACAATTACTTTCTGACCAGCTGCTACGTTGGGAGCTCCACAAACAATCTGCTGAGGCTCACCCTTGCCTAAATCAACGGTCGTCACATGCAGATGGTCAGAGTCAGGATGCATCTCACAGGTCAGCACCTTGCCGACATAAAGTCCTTTCAGACCACCTTTAATACTTTGAACTTCTTCGAGTGCGTCAACTTCCAGACCTGTTGATGTCAGCGCATCACACACCTGCTGTGGTGTTAGGTCAAAATCAACGTACTCCTTTAACCATTTATACGATATATTCATTGCGCAATAACTGTATTTTCGTAAATCGGGTGCAAAGGTACGAAATAAAAATGAGCTGACCAAAGGGTCAGCCCGTTTTCTTTACTCCACCTCAGGTGTGATGAGCTTATAGCCTTTACCATGGATGTTAATGATCTCAATCTGAGGATCATCTTTCAGATGCTTACGCAGCTTGGTGATATAGACATCCATCGAACGGGCATTGAAGTAGTTATCGTCAATCCAGATAGTCTTCAGAGCGAAGTCGCGCTGCAAGATCTCGTTAGAGTGTGAACAGAGCAGAGCCAGCAGTTCGTTCTCCTTTGTCGTCAACTTGGTTTGCTTATCGCCAATGACCAGCAGCTGTTTCTGCGTGTCGAAGGTAAAGTTTCCAATATGGTAAACCGAACTTTCCTTGTTCTTCTTGCCACGTACACGGCGAAGGATAGCCTCAATACGGAATACGAGCTCTTCCATCGAGAAGGGCTTGGTGATATAGTCATCAGCACCTATCTTGAAACCTTCAAGGATATCCTCCTTCAGCGTCTTAGCTGTCAGGAAAATGATAGGAATCTCAGCGTTAGCCTGACGAATTTCCTGTGCCAGCGTGTAGCCATCTTTCTTAGGCATCATCACGTCGAGCACACAGATATCAAACTTAGTCTTCAGGAAGGCTTTGTAGCCTGCCTCACCATCGGGGCAGAGTTCTGCCATGTAACCTTTTGCTGCTAAATACTCACGCAACAACATTCCCAGGTTCTCGTCGTCTTCACAGAGAAGAATTTTCAGTTTTTCGTCCATAATCTTATACATTTAAGTGTTAATAATTAGTCTTCTTTTATTACTGGCAGCGAGATCGTGAACTTAGTACCCTTGCCCACTTCACTCTCAGCCTTTATATCTCCTTGGTGCAGGTCTACCACCTTCTTCACGTAGGCAAGTCCCAGTCCGAAGCCCTTGACGTCATGCTTATTACCAGTATGCACACGATAGAACTTATCGAATATCTTCTTCAGATTCTCTTTCTTAATACCTTGACCAGTATCACGGATAGAGAGATAGAGCTTCTGTTCGTCGTTCCAGGTGCGGATGTAGATGTCCAGCGGCTCGTCCTGCTTACGATACTTTACAGCATTGTCCATCAGGTTGGTAATGGCGTTCTGGAAATGTACCTCATCGACATAGATAGCTGAGTCAATAGCCTCAATCTCGGTATAGATCTTACCTCCGGTATGCTCTACGCGCAGGGTGAAGGTCTGAGCAATCTGCTCCACCATTTCATTCAGGTCCAGTTCCTTCTTCTTGAATACCACGCTCTTCTTATCGAACATCGACATCTGCAGCACTTTCTCTACGAGGAAGCGCAGACGCTTTGACTCATCGGTAATCACCCCACTCAGATGCTTGGTCATCTGCTCCGACTTAGTCACCGACTCGTCATTCATCATCTGTGCAGCCAGCGAGATCGAGGCGATAGGAGTCTTCAGCTCGTGTGTCATGTTATTGATGAAGTCGTTCTTTATCTCCGTATAACGCTTCTGACGGAAGATGACCACGATGGTGAAAAGGAACGTCAGCAGCAGCACGATGGTGAAGATAATGCTGGGAATCATGAAACGTACACTAGAGAAAATGTACGAGTTCATCTCCGGGAAGTGGATACGCACAACACCCATCTTCGATTGCGGGTCATTACGGAACAGCACCTGGCTATAAGTATACTCCTTACCCTCGTCCGTATAGTCTGGACACCGGTATATCTCACGACCATCAGTAGTTGATACTGTAAAGTGGTACGGAATATTGATGCCATTATTGATCAGCTCTACACGAATATCCTTGTCCAGCAAGCGGAAGTTCACACGCTCCTTCAGCGGTTTGTCTGAGGCTGTATACAGGATGTTATACACCACCTCGTCGAGCAGCGCCTTCTGGTATACATAGCGGTTGCGCACAATCTCCTGCATTGTCTTGGTCGCATCCTCCAACGAACTCTTGTCCTTACGCAGAATCATAGCCTTGGGAACAGACGACGGCTTCATTTCGAACGTCTTCAGTTGAAATGACGAATAGACTGTGCCATCGTCGGCAGCTACTGCAAACTGGTGTGAATGCTTGATCGTACCGTCAAGTCCGTCAATCATGACAGAGTCCTGCGTGAAAGCCCTGCGTTCCGTTTCATTAACGTCCTTTTCCAGATATCTGAGCGTCTCGTTCATTTCCAGATTACGCGATGCCTGATAGAGTGAACGGTTCACACTCTCATCAAACTGTTCCTTCTTCATTTTAACCATCTCCTCGACATAGGAGAACTGAAGAAAGAGCAGCGCCAGGAACGAGAATCCCATGATGATGGCTATTGCCCAAATTGTAGACTTCTTCATATCAGCAGCAAAGGTAATGCTTTTTCTGATACGAAGAAGTCTCTAAGTTAATTATTTCCGTTAATTTTAACGTTATTAACTAAAATCTAATTATTTGTATCGATATAATCAACTATCAAAATATTCAACTTAAATCATTTTGTCCAAATCAAGCGAAACGCCAATGCTAAACGAAGTACCTGTCGTCAAAGGGGAAGAATAATAATAGCCTTCCGGCTTATAGCCAAAGAGGTTGTCGATGGCAGTATTGACATGGATGCCTTTCCAGAGATGATGTTGGAGCATCAGCTTCCATATGGTATATCCCTGGTCTACATCCTTGCGTCCTGACTGTGGTTTTCCCTGACTGCGTCCTGAGAGTGCAGCATCAAGAGCATAGAAACGTGAGAAACGATGATTATATCCCAAGCGCCAGGTCACAGAATGGTTACGCGGCTGGTTAAAATCGGAGTAAAAGACATTGCCTTTCTCGTGCATCCACGAATAGTTCAGCTTCAGCGACAGTCCGCAGTCCAACGCATGTCCAAGACTCACGTCAACGCCCCAAACCGTTATGCCGTCTTGATTGAAGTACAGAGCTCCAGGCATCGTCTCTTGAGTCTTGCCGTCCTTGTAATCGTAAGCGATAGTAGTGATGCGCTTGTCAAAAATATTGCAAGACCCCATGAGCGTGAAGGTGTACACACCATCTAAGAAACTACCCTTCCTGATACGTTTGATTCTCTCAAGGGCAATATTGAAATTATGGCTTCGCTCAGGTTTCAGTTCTGGATTGCCGATAAGCATATATCCCATATTACCCATATCGAAGTGCATATACATCTCCTTCAGCGACGGGGCCCTGAAGCCGCTTGCGTAATTGGCTCGGAGTGTCACCCAAGGCAACTTATAAACGACAGCCAGACGTTCGGTCAACGCCTTTTGTGCAGAGGCTGAGAAGTAGTCAAATCTGACGCTACCCACTACATTAAGTCTGTCGGTAATGTTCCAGTCGAACTGCGCATAACCATCGATATTATTCTGTGAGTGGCTCACATCATCTATAAACTGATAGGTGGAAAGGTAGTCATTCATGTAGTCAGCACCCAGTATCAGACTGTTCTTGCCAAAGGCGTGATGGTACAGAGCATGTACCACGTGCTGCCTATTACTATAGTCGTGGTCGTGTGTACGCGTTCCGTCCGGCATAAAGTTGGCCTTGTCATACTGATCGTAGGCATACGACAATTCAAGATGCCGACCTTTATCCCATGCATACTTTCCTCTCAGTCCTGCGCTATAGCCATTAAAATGATAGTTATAGGTATCACGCTCGCTGGTACGGAAGAAGTAGCCCGCCCTGCCGATGAGTGTCAGCTTATCAGTAGCCCGCCACGTCAGACGTTCCTTCACGTTATACGTCTTCTGGCCGTAGAGTCGGCTCAGATTGGAGTCATCGCCATTGAGCACCTGCTCGTTATAGGGCAGTCCCTGCGCCTTCTTCAGCAGTTCCATGGCTATCTCTTCTGAAGAGTAACGCTTAGGCAGGTCGATAGGATCTATCTTCGTGTGCTGGAAACTGGTTTGCGAGTTCCATTTCTTCGTATTGAACGAGAAACTGGCTCCATTGCGCCATTCATGACCGAAGGTGCTGTAACGGGAATTGACGTTAGCGGTCCAGGGCTCCAGGTTCTCCCGACTGATGATGTTCACCACCCCACCCACGGCATTCGAGCCATAGAGAGCCGACGATGCGCCCTTCACAATCTCGATACGGCCTACGTTGTCGAGGTTCATGCGGTTGTAGTCGACATTGTCCATCGTCTCACCCGCCATTCGTTCGCCATCGACGAGGAAGAGCACAGAATTGCCCCCGAAGCCACTCATGTTGAGCGAGGTCTCCTGAGCCATGGCAAAGCCGAACTCCAGACCCGGTATCTCATGAATAAGCATGTCCTGGATATTGGTGGCATCGGCAATCCTGATATCGTGGCGCGTAATCAGACGCGTCACCACCGGGGCATCCTTCAGGGCCTTGGGTGTATGCGAAGCCGTGACGACAATCGGATCGAGCTCTACCGAGTCGCGGTAGTTCTGGGCCGAGAGATTAACAGCAGGCATGAGCAAAGTCATGCCTGCTAAAACTGAATATGAAAACCTGCTTTTCAATTTACTTCTTGGTTCCAATCAGCGTGGTTTCCATCGACATCGGCATGTTGCCATATTTCAACGAATAGGTCACGGCGATGTTATTGCCATCAATCAGGATCACCAGCCCTGTGATGGTAAATGCTTTCTCAGCCCCATCGGCATTGATTACAGTACCTGCGTAAGAAGCAAGCTCTCCGACTATTGTGTTACCATTTTTCTTCAAGGGGATATTCTTCACCTGAAGTGCAGGAATGCTCATGTGACCACCCATACCCATTTCAGGAATCAGCATGTCGACGGATGTGTCTGTGACTTTCTCAAACGAGTAGATCTTGGTCTCGTTCGACGATTCCTCACCCATCACCATGACAATCTCATTACCTGAATAAGTACCTGCCACTAGCTCAGCCACAGCCACCTCAGGCGCATCGTCATCCTTACTACACGAACTCATACTCACTACGAAGGCCAACGCAGCCAACGTCATTGTCATAAACCTTTTCATAATTCTATTTTTTTAATTGTTGTGTTGAATAATCATATTCAGAGCCGTAGGCGCTGTGAGGAATAGTAAAGACGGCTATCATCACCAGTACAGCCAGAGCGACAATCCACTTGTTGTATTTCCACTTCAAGGTAGCTAATGCAGCCAGGAAGAACAGGAAGGAGATAAGCGTCTTATTGTCTGTAAGATCCGTTCCGTAAGGGAATCCCGTCCACCAAGGTCCGAAGGCGGCATGCTGAACGAGTGGTCCGAAGATGAATCCGCCCACGAACAACGTGGCCACCGTAATCTTCAGCCACTTGCTGTAATCCATGCGCATCGTCACCATCATAAGGGCATAGACCGCAAAGAGCATAGCACCGAACATCAGCAGGATATGCGGAATCAGGATATATGCCGGCACATCGTTGCGGAAACGGATTATCACGGGCTCATCCTTCAGATAGTCTTTGCCGTTGACGGTTATATAATACTCGAGTTTCCCTGCTACGGGCTGTACGGGCAGAGCGGCCTGCCACGCGTTGTCAGTCCAAACGAAGTCCACCGTTGTGTAGGCCTCTGCTGTAGGATAACGGCGGTAGTGCATCTGTGCCTTAACGTCGGATGGCAAATCCTTCAGACTGATCACTTCATCCTTCTGCACCCCACTTCTGGGCAGCTTCACCCGATAGTCTTCACCATTGAGTTCAATATCTACCTTTTGTGGATGCGTGGGGCCCGTCATACGCTGATATATGCTCAGCGACAGAGTGATGCCGATGGCCACCATCCAATAGCCTATACTCTTCATAATTTACCTTTTTATCTTTTTACTTTTTCCCCTTTCCCATCAGGTGAACCTGGTAGGTTATGGTCTCTTCGTTGCGCAGCACCTTCACGGGCACGGTGGTATCGGGTTCCAGTTCCGACAAGCGCAGCATATAGTCGTCCATATTCGTTACGGGCTTACCATCGATCTCCTGAATGATATCACCACTACGGATACCTGCATTGTGGGCCGACTTTCCTGCCACCACAATATCTGCACGAAGACCAGGAATACGACTTGCTCCCATCACATCGGGCATCAGTCCTAATGTCACCTTAAACTTTCCGTGCTTCATCTTATTGGTGCTGGGCACGCTGATGTAATTAGGTGTCGTAGGCATATTGGCAATCTTCGCAATCAGCGACTTCGAGAAATCGAGCGTCTGCTGCATACCATCGTAATTCAGCGTCGAAGGTACATCGCCTGGCGTGTGATACTCCATGTGTCCGCCCGTCGTGAGGAAGAGCACGGGGATATCCTGTGCCACAAACGACGCATGATCGCTGGGCCCATAGCCGTCGGGGGTACAAGATATATTTAGTTTCGTCTGCTCTGCAGCAGCCTCAGCCATCGCTTTGAAGTCTGTACTGGTGCCCGTACCCGATACGCTCATGGCGTTGTCGCGCATACGCCCCACCATATCCAGATTCACCATCGCCACAATGCCTTTCTTATCTTCAGGCAGATTGATGCGTCGGCCATCGTCCTTCTTCATCCACTCCAGGAAGTTCTTCGAACCTATCAGTCCCTGTTCCTCTGCGCCAAAGAAGGCGAAGATGATGCTGCGTGATGAACCTACTTTCTTGAAATGCTTGGCCAGCTGCAACACTACAGCATCGCCGCTGGCATTATCATCGGCACCAGGATGCACACCCAGCGTGTCAGGACGACGAGAGCCGGAATTCTTACCGCCCATTCCCAGATGGTCGTAGTGCGCACCTACCACGATATACTCATTCCTGAGCGTCTTGTCGTTACCAGGCAGTACGGCCAGAATGTTATGCGTGGTGCGCTCTTGCTCTTTCGTCTTCCCGTATGTAAAATCGTGATAGAAACCTTGTTCTTTTTTCCCTTTGACGATGGGCTTCAGCTTCAGGCTATGCAGTTGACCTACGATAAACTCCGATGCCAGGGTGTCTCCTCGAGTGCCGGGATATCTGCCACCCAAATCCTGCGAAGCCAGATACTCTACCGCCTTCCGCATTTCGTCCTGTTTCTGTGCGTGTGCAGGCATCGCCAATACACAAGCCAGCGTCAAAAACAATACCTTATTTTTCATTTATCATGCAATTACGGGTGCAAAGGTACGAATAATCCTTTACACCCGCAATCCCTATAAATTATGATTTTCCCCTGATTAGAGTATTCTCTGCGGATATTGCCGCTGTCGGACGGCCTCAAACATGAGAATGGCTGCCGATACGCTGACATTCAGCGAGTCACCTATCCCCAACATCGGAATTCGGATATGCGCATCGGCTGCCTGACGCCACTGGTCCGTCAGTCCCGTTGCTTCCGTCCCTACGACAATAGCCGTGGAGCGCACCATATCAGACTCGTAGTAGAAACAAGAGTCTTGCAACTGTGCCGTCAGAATCTGGATGCCATTCTCCTTCAACCATTTTATACACTCTTCCGACGTGCAAGCCACACATGGAACACTAAAGAAGGCACCTACCGAAGCACGTATCAGATTGGGGTTGTAAAGGTCTGTCAGGGGGTCACACACGATGACAGCATCCGCATTGGCAGCATCAGCCGTTCTGAGTATCGCGCCCACATTGCCGGGTTTCTCGACACTTTCCATCACGACGACAAGTGCACGTTTCTGCAACTTCAGGTCTTTCAGCGTCTGCTGACGAACGTTCACCTCAGCAATCACACCTTCGGTACCTCCGCGATATGCCACCTTATTATATATATCAGTAGTGACTTGGAACAGACGGGCACCTTCTACCTGCGGTTCCTCCGTCCCGAATATCTCAGGACACCAGAACAAAGTGTCAACCTGGTAGCCGCTGTTGATGCAGCGTTCTATCTCCCGACGGCCTTCTACGACGAAAAGACCATGCTGTCGTCGCACGGAAGATTTCTGCTGCAATTCCAGCAGTAGCTTGATTTTCGGATTCTGTGCACTCGTTATCTGTTCCATCTTCGCGGGGCTTACAGTTCCTCACATTCCTTCAGCCACAATGTGCTACATGCATCGCTGGGCATGCGCCAGTCGCCACGTGGCGAGAGCGAGATGCTGCCCACCTTAGGTCCGTCAGGCAGACACGAGCGTTTAAACTGCTGGGAGAAGAATCGACGACAGAATGTTGTCAGCCACTTTTTGATCGTCTCCTTGCTGTAAGCATCACCAAATGCCTGTTGTGCCAACAGGAAAATCTTAGCAGGTCGGAATCCATATCGCATAAAGTAGTAGAGGAAGAAGTCGTGCAACTCATAAGGACCGACCAAATCCTCCGTCTTCTGCTGTATGTTACCTTCTTTGTCAGCAGGAGTTAACTCTGGCGATATCGGTGTATCGATAATATCCAGCAGGGTATCCTTCTGTGCGCTAAAGGCTGGCAATGTGGCAATATAACGGATGATATACTGAATCAATGTCTTAGGAATACCAGCATTCACCCCGTACATCGACATGTGGTCTCCGTTATAGGTTGCCCATCCTAACGCCAGCTCCGACAGGTCGCCCGTTCCTACCACCAAAGCATTCAACTTGTTAGCCAGATCCATCAATATCTGTGTCCTTTCACGGGCCTGTGAGTTCTCGTAGGTAGCATCATGAATAGCTGCATCGTGACCTATATCTTCAAAGTGCTGAGTCACAGCCTTCGAGATAGAGATCTCCATCTGCGATATTCCCAGCGTCTGCATCAGCGTCGAAGCGTTATCATGTGTACGGTCAGTAGTACCGAATCCAGGCATGGTCACCCCGACAATACCCTTCCTGTCCAGTCCCATTCTGTCAAACGTACGAATGCAGACCAGCAGAGCCAAAGTCGAATCCAACCCACCGCTGATTCCTACCACTACGTGTTGGCAATTGGTGTGCAGCAGTCGCTTAGCCAATCCTGCTGTCTGAATATTCAGAATTTCCTCACAAGTACTTTCCATCTCCTCATCGGCAGGTGTAAAGGGATGCGCATCTATTTTTCTGATGAGTTCAAAAGGATGTTCATCCATCACAGGTTTTGCGTTAATAATAAGCGCATGTGCATTTCGCTGGGCATTGATAAATGTCGAATTGGTATGCCGTTCTGTACGTAGGCGTTCTACGTCTATCTGGGCTATCTGCATCTGCGGTTGCAGCGAGAAGCGTTCTCCCTCAACCAGCAATTTGCCATTCTCGAAAATCATGGCATTGCCACCATATACCACATCCTGTGTTGACTCGCCGAAACCGCAAGAAGCATACACATATCCGCTCATGGTTCTTGCACTCTGCTGAGCCAGCAGCGAACGCAGATAGGCATGCTTACCAATCAACTCATCGCTGGCCGAACAGTTCAGAATGATGTCGGCACCAGCCATGGTCAGATGATTACTTGGGGGTATCGGAGCCCATACATCCTCACAGATCTCCACACCGAACTTCACACCATCTCCAGTTTTGAAGAGTTTGGGGTCTGACGACATCACGACAGGCGTTCCAGCCAGATAGATATCTGTAGTATTCAAATCCTGAGCCGATGCAAACCAGCGCTTCTCGTAGAACTCATTGTAGTTAGGCAGATAGGTCTTAGGGATAACGCCCAAAATGGCTCCGCCTTGTATCACTACAGCACAGTTCAACAGCAGTCCTCCAACCAGGACGGGCATGCCTACCACACTAATCACATCAATCTTACGTGTGAAGTCCAGCAGGTCTATCAACCCCTCCTCAGCCTTTGTCAGCAACAGTTGTTCCTTAAACAAGTCCTGGCAACTATAACCTGTCATACACAGTTCCGGGAAACAGATGACCTCCACACCCTCGCCTTCAGCGAGAGCTATCAGCCGTTCTATCTCCTTCACATTATAAGCTACG
Organism: Prevotella sp.; assembly: GCA_015060535.1. Classification (GTDB taxonomy): domain Bacteria; phylum Bacteroidota; class Bacteroidia; order Bacteroidales; family Bacteroidaceae; genus Prevotella. Next base: position 40,952 of record SUYH01000016.1, on the reverse strand, counting down.
TCTGCTACTTTCACAGCAGGAACAGCTGCTGCCACTTTAACGAATCCGTACTTCATATCTTCTTATGATTTCATTTCTTCATTTCTCATTTGAAATTCTAAGGAATCAACAGCGACGAGTCGCCATAACTCAGGAATCTGAATTCATGACTGAGTGCATAGTCATAAATCTTACGCCAGTCGCCCTTTACAAAGGCGCTGACCAGCAGGAGCAGCGTCGACTGCGGCTGGTGGAAGTTCGTGATGAGCATCTTCACGATTTTATATTCATAACCTGGTGCTATGATGATCTGCGTCGCAGAGTGTAGTGTCTTCAGCCCATTGCGGTCCATCCAGTCCAAAAGCACCCTCAGCGCTTCTGAAGCACTAACGCTTTTCTCGTTTAGAGAAGCGCCATACGGCTCCCATTGCTCTACATGCAGCTCTTCCTCCTTGACGTCAGGATTCCGCATGACTTTCAATCCCATATAATAGAGGCTCTCTAGCGTACGCACACTCGTTGTACCTACAGCTATAGCCTGAGCGTCGTGGGCCAAAAGCTTTTCGATGGTCTGTCGCTTGACGGCAACAGTCTCGGTGTGCATCTCGTGCTGACCTATCGTTTCACTCTTCACGGGTTTAAATGTTCCAGCACCCACATGCAGCGTCAGTTCCTCACGTTCTATACCATGAGCTTCCAGGTCTGCCAGCACCCTGTCCGTAAAGTGCAGTCCTGCTGTAGGAGCAGCCACACTACCCTTGATCTTCGAATACACCGTCTGGTATGTCGTCTTGTCACTCTCCTGGGTCTCTCGGTTCAAGTATGGGGGGATAGGCAGTTCACCCAATTGGTCTATCACTTCGGCAAACGACCTGCCACCCGTCCAGTCGAAGGCGATGCGTTGGCTAGTTCCCTGCTCACCCATCCGCGTGGCACTCACCTTCTCGCCTCCCATCTCATTACTTAGCGTGCCCTCTTTCCATTTCTTCAAGTTACCCACCAAGCACAACCACTCACAATGACCTGTGGTCTGAAACATCTGTTCGTAGTCGGCTGGCAGGGCTGGCTCCAACAGAAATATCTCAATCAGCGCACCCGTACTTTTACGGAAATGCAGCCGAGCCTGAATCACCTTCGTATTGTTCATCACCATCAAAGCCCCTTTGGGCAAGTATTTCGGCAGGTTATAGAACACGTCCTCTCCCACCTCACCGTGCCGATATATCAACAGCTTCGAGTGGTCTCGCTCAGCCTTCGGAAACTTGGCAATCCTTTCGTCCGCCAGTTCGTAGTTGTATTCACTGATATGTATCTCCTTAATGTCCATACAAGGTGCAAAGTTACAAAATAATTTTGATACTCACACTCAAAAATGAAAAAAGATTATTTGCTCTGACAAAGATAGGGTAAATCGATTAGTGATACTGACGTTTTCTGTGTTCTTATGGACATTGCACTCGGCGTGTTCAACGAACTGATGTGGGCACTCGATGGCCTGATAGAGAAAGGTAAAAAGGTGAAAAGATAAAAGATGGATGATGTGTGACAGTTACAGTTGTGACAATAAAAAATGAGGGGTACACAACCCTTTATATACTTTATAACTAATTGATATATAGATAGTTATATATAATATAGTAGGGTGGTACCCCTCGAAAAACAACTGTCACAACTGTCATCTGTCACACACACCATTCACAATTCATCTAAAAAGCAGAAAAACAATGAGATACGACATTTCAAAAGCATCAGCCCCTAAGATGCCGGCACTCGGCAGGGGAACAAAATGCATCAAAATCCTGCTCTCGCAGGTATCAAAAGACAACTACGAACCCTTCGTTCCGATGTTCTTCCCCCGTTCTTGGCGCACACATCATCGGTGCGGAATTTCAGTACCCCGACCTCACTTGGAAGGAGCCGACGGGCATAATGGCCAACTTGGTGGGCGATTCGGGCTGTAACAAGGGCCAATTGTCCAACCTCGTGGAGGCTATTTGTCGCGACTTCCGACAGCCATCGTCATAACGGTGGGCGAATGTTTTAACTTCGCATTGTGATTAAATCACACGCGTAATGTCAACGCTTGCAGACTATCCGAGGCAACACTTGCAGACTCCCGGGAACCGCACGTGCAGACTCCAGAGGCGTACACAGTCCCAAAATCAACGACCCTGCCTATTGCCCTGAGAACATCAAACAAGAGGTGATGAATTACATCACCACCTACATTTATTAGAGATTCTGTTCATTCAAAATGAACAAAAAAAATGATGGATGATTTTACTCATCCATCAATTTACGATAACGCGCACGCTTAGGTTCTTCAAGGCCTAAGCGTTGTGCTTTGTTAGACTCATACTCGGAGTAGTTGCCCTCGAAATAGAAGATGCTCTCGGGCGACTCGAAGGCGAGGATATGGGTGCAGATGCGGTCGAGGAACCAACGGTCGTGGCTGATGACAACGGCACATCCGGCAAAGGCCTCAAGACCTTCCTCGAGGGCACGCAGGGTGTTGACATCGATATCGTTGGTGGGCTCGTCGAGCAAGAGGACATTGCCTTCCTGCTTCAGGGCGATGGCCAGATGCAGGCGGTTGCGCTCACCACCGGAGAGCACGCCACACTTCTTCTCCTGATCGGCTCCGCTGAAATTGAAACGTGACAGGTAAGCTCGCACATTGACATCGCGACCACCCATGCGAATGGTCTCATTGCCCTGGCTGACGACTTCGTAGACCGACTTGGCGGGGTCGATGTCCTTATGCTGCTGGTCGACATAGCTGAGCTTCACCGTCTCGCCCACGCTGAAGGTGCCGGAGTCGGGGGTGTCGAGGCCCATAATCAGACGGAACAGGGTGGTCTTACCCACACCATTGGGACCGATGACGCCCACAATGCCATTGGGGGGCAGCATGAAGTTGAGGTCGGTGAAGAGGGTCTTCTCAGGGAACGACTTGGCGACATGCTCGGCCTCGATGACCTTATTGCCCAGACGGGGACCATTGGGGATATAGATCTCGAGCTTCTCCTCCTTCTGCTTCTGCTCCTCGTTGAGCATCATCTCGTAGGAGTTCAGACGGGCCTTACCCTTAGCATGACGGGCCTTCGGAGCCATGCGCACCCACTCCAACTCACGCTCCAAGGTCTTGCGACGCTTCGAGGCTGACTTCTCTTCCTGAGCGAGTCGCTGCGACTTCTGCTCCAGCCATGAGGAGTAGTTGCCCTTCCAGGGAATGCCCTCGCCACGGTCGAGTTCGAGAATCCACTCAGCCACATCATCGAGGAAATAGCGGTCGTGGGTAACGGCAATGACGGTACCTTCGTACTGCTGGAGATGCTGCTCGAGCCAGTCAATAGACTCGGCATCGAGATGGTTGGTAGGCTCGTCGAGCAACAGCACGTCGGGCTTCTGCAACAACAGGCGGCAGAGGGCCACACGACGACGCTCACCACCGGAGAGGGTCTTCACGCTCCAATCGCCTGGAGGACAGTTCAATGCGGCCATCGCACGATCGAGTTTGGAGTCCATATTCCACGCATCGGTGGAGTCGATGATGTCCTGCAACTCGGCCTGACGCTGCATGAGTTTGTCCATCTTGTCGGCATCCTCGTAATATTCGGGCAGCCCGAACTTCACATTAATGTCGTCGTATTCAGCCAGCGCATCGTAGACATGCTGGACGCCCTCCATGACGTTCTCCTTGACGGTCTTCTCATCGTTGAGCGGAGGATCCTGAGGCAGATAGCCCACGCTATAGCCCGGACTCCAGACGACATTGCCTTGATACTGCTGGTCGAGTCCGGCAATAATCTTCATGAGGGTTGACTTACCAGCACCATTGAGTCCGATAATGCCTATCTTGGCTCCGTAGAAGAAACTGAGGTAAATGTTCTTAAGCACTTGCTTCTGATTCTGCTGGATGGTCTTGCTGACACCAACCATCGAGAAAATCACTTTTTTGTCATCGACTGTTGCCATACGTTTGTTTGGTTAAAAGAGACTCCCGAAGGATTGGACTTTCGGGAGTCTGTTTGAATAAGAGTTAATAAGAATATCAATTGTTAACGCTACCTCCGACGATATCGAGCAGCTCGCTGGTGATGGCTTGCTGACGACCCTTGTTGTACTGCAGGTTGAGCTGGCGCAACAGTTCGTCGGCATTATCCGTAGCGGTCTGCATGGCTACCATACGGGCAGCATGTTCAGAGGCTATGCTGTCGAGCAATGCCGTATAGAGCATCAGATGGGCCATCTTGGGGATGAGCGTCGAGAGCACCATATTCATATCGGGCTCGACGATGAAGTTGTCGTTGAGCGGAGCAACCTCACCCTCCTTCACCTCGCGATGGCGACGGTTCTGCTTCAGATAGTCCTGAGCCTTCTTGGTAATGACGTTGGTGGTCAGGTCGCGCTCATGGTCACGGCCAAGCTCAGACTCCAGGTCAATGGGCAGGAAAGTCTTGTTGGTCAAGATCTGCGAACCTGCCGACTTGAAGTGGTGGTAGATGAGCTCTACGCGGTCTATCTCGCCATTGTAGAACTTCTCGCCCAGCTCCATGGCCATGTCGATGCACTCGCGAACATTGGGATGATCGACCAGAGCGGCATAATCGCCCTTGACGTCATAACCCAGCTTGCGAGCCTTCTCAGCCACCTTACGACCGACAGCATAGACCTCGACACTACCCTCGCCTAACTCGTTCTGATAGGCCTCTACGGTACGCATCATCATCTTGATGACATTAGCATTGAAACCACCGCAGAGCGACGAGTTGGAGGAGAAGACAACCAGGGCGACACGCTTGATGGGACGCACCTGATCGAAGACGGTCTGTGCCTCGGCCTCGGCAGCCAGGAACGACTTGAGGATATGCTCGAGCATCGTCTCATAGGGCAGCATGTTCTGGATAGCCACCTGCGCATGGTGCAGCTTGGAGCTGGCCACCATCTTCATGGCAGAGGTTATCTTGCGCGTGCTGTTGACCGAGGCAATGCGGCCTTTAATTTCTTTCAGGCTTGGCATAGGCTATCAAGCTTTATACGTTCCGGCAATATCGGCCATGACGGCCTCAATCTTCTGAGTCGTAGCGTCGTCAATCTTACCAGCAGCCAGCGTCTCAATGACCTCGGGAGCGCTAGAGCGCAACTTGTCGAGGAACTGAGTCTGACACTCACGAACCTTCTCGATGGGAACATCGCGCATCAATCCGTGAACACCACAATACAGGATAGCCACCTGCTCGCCTACGGGCATGGGGCTGTACTGGGGCTGGATGAGCAGCTGGTTGTTCTTACGACCACGGTCCAGCGTCATAGCAGTCACGGCATCCATATCGCTGGAGAACTTCGAGAAGGCCTCGAGCTCACGATACTGGGCCTGGTCGATCTTCAGCGTACCAGCCACCTTCTTCATCGACTTGATCTGTGCCGAACCACCTACACGGGATACGGAGATACCGACGTTGATGGCAGGACGGAAGCCCTGGTTGAAGAGGTCGCTCTCCAAGAAGATCTGACCATCGGTAATAGAAATCACGTTGGTGGGGATGTAAGCGGACACGTCGCCAGCCTGCGTCTCGATGATAGGCAGAGCGGTGAGCGAACCACCACCCTTGACATGACCCTTCATACACTCGGGCAGGTCGTTCATCTGCTCGGCAACCTCCTGCTGTTCGTTCATCTTGGCAGCACGCTCCAACAGACGAGAGTGCAGATAGAACACGTCGCCAGGATAAGCCTCACGTCCGGAAGGACGACGCAGAATCAGCGATACCTCACGATAGGCCACAGCCTGCTTCGACAGGTCGTCGTAAACAACGAGGGCGGGCAGACCACGGTCACGGAAATACTCACCGATGGCAGCACCTGCGAATGGTGCGTAATACTGCATAGCAGCAGGGTCGGCTGCCGTAGCAGCTACCACGATGGTGTAAGGCATAGCGCCATGCTCCTTCAGCGTCTGAACGAGCGTAGCAACGGTAGAGGCCTTCTGACCAATGGCTACATAGATACAATAGACCGGCTTGCCTGCCTCATAGAAACTCTTCTGATTGATAATGGTATCCACAGCAATGGCGGTCTTACCGGTCTGGCGGTCGCCAATGATGAGCTCACGCTGACCACGACCGATGGGAATCATCGAGTCGATAGCCTTCAGACCAGTCTGCAGCGGCTCCTTCACGGGCTGACGATAGATCACACCGGGGGCCTTGCGGTCCAAGGGCATCTCGAAGGCTCCGGTGAGGTCGATCTCGCCCTTGCCGTCTACAGCCTGACCCAGCGGATTGATGACGCGGCCCAGCATGTTGTCGTTGACGCGGATAGAGGCAATGCGCTTGGTACGCTTCACCACCATACCCTCCTTAATGCCTGACGTGGTGCCAAGGAGCACACAACCGACGTTGTCTTCCTCCAAGTTCATCACGATGGCCATCGTGCCGTTCTCGAACTCGAGCAGCTCGTTAGCCTCGGCATTGCGGAGTCCATAGATGCGAGCCACACCGTCGCTGACAGTAAGCACGGTACCTACCTCGTCGAACTGCTCAGCGTTCTGAATGCCTTTCAGCTGGTCGAGCAGCACCTGGGATACTTCGCTTGGTTTAATTTTATCTGACATAATTTACTCTTTTACTTATTTACCTTTTTACTTTTTCAAGGTGTTGAGAATGTTGTTGAGCTTCGACTTGACACTGGCGTCCATCCGGAAAGTGTCGTATTCGAGGATGAAGCCTCCGATGATGTCGGGGTTCACCTCGGTCTCAAACTCTACAGTACCATTAGTCTTGCTCTCCACCATCTGGCGCATCTTCTGCTCAGTCTGAGCAGACACACGGGCGGCGGTGGTAAGCTTGCCACGGATGACGTTCTTCTGCTTGCGGTAAAGCGTGACATAGGAATTTGCCATGAACTGGATCACATTCTCACGATCTTCCTTTAGCACCAGGGCAATGAAGGTCTTGGTGAGTGCCGTAGGCTTCTCGCCAGCAGCGGTGATGAGCAGGGGTTCCTTCTTGTCTTTCGAGAGCATGGGATTGTCTATCGTCTGGCGCAGCAAGGGCACATCGACGAAGTTCTGGGCCAGCGTCATCATGTCCTGATAGACCTGGGCATCGAGTTTCGCTTCAGTAGCACTCTTCAAGAGGGCCCTCGCATATCTGACCGATATTACTCCAATATCCATAGCTTCAATTAATTCGCAGAAACATCATCCAGCATACGGTCAATCAAATCCATCTGAGACTTGTCGTCCTTCAGGTTTGCCCGGAGAACTTTCTCGGCAATCTCGACACTCAGAGTGGCTACCTGCTGGCGGATGTCGGCAATGGCGGCCTTCTTCTCCTGCTCGATGGCGGCCTTAGCCTCTTCAAGCAGGCGAGCACCCTCACTGCGCGCCTTGTCCTGAGCTTTCTCCACTATAGCGTCGCGCGTCTCGGCAGCCTCCTTCAATATCTGAGCCTGCTTCTCGCGAGCCTCCTGTAAGATGGATTCACCTTCTTTCTGAATGTTGGCCAGTCGTTCGTTGGCCTCGTGAGCCTTCTTCAAAGACTCATCGATAAAGGCCTTACGCTCGTCGACCATCTTCACTATGACGGGGAAGCCCCACTTCCATAGGATGAAGAGGACTACGAGGAAGACGACGGTCATCCAAAAGAATAGTCCAAAATCAGGGGTGATTAATGACATAAGCTGGTGTAATTACTTGATTACAATCCGTTTATACGCAACATCGCCTTACACGAACAGGGCGAGAATAGAAATCACCAGAGCAAGGAATGTAGCACCCTCAACAAGAGCTGCTGCCAGAATCATCGAACTCTGCAGACCACCCATCTTCTCTGGCTGACGAGCCATAGCGTCCATAGCCTGTCCACCAATACGACCGATACCGATACCAGCACCGATAACTGCTAAACCACCTCCTACAGTAGCACCGAGCTTTGCGAGTGCATCTGCTGCTAATAATAATGAAATCATAATCTTAAAGTTTTAAATTGTTATTAATTAATTGTATTGATCTTTTTGAATTTATCTACTTTTGCTTAGGCATGATGCTCCTTGACATGCGACATCGAGATGAACACAGCCGAGAGCATGGTGAACACCATAGCCTGGATGTAGCATACCAGCACCTCGAGCAACATCATGAAGATGCTGAGGAAGACGCTGACGGGAGTCATGATACCTCCAAGCACATTACCCATCACACCGCCTAGAGCGAACATGATGAAGATGATGCACGACAGCGAGATGGCGATGACGTGACCTGCCAACATGTTGGCAAAGAGACGGATCATCAGGGCTATCGGCTTGGTGAAGATACCGAAGAACTCGATGAAAGGCATCAGAGGCACGGGGAACTTCAGCCACATGGGCACGTCGCCCCAGAAGATTTCCTTCCAGTAGGCTTTCGTACCTGTCACGTTCACAATCAGGAACGTACACAGCGCCAAGAACATCGTACACGTGATATTGCCGGTCAGGTTGCCACCACCTGGGGGGAAGGGCATCACACCCATGATGTTGGTGATGAAGATAAAGAAGAAGCACGTCATCAGGTAGGGCGCATACTTTGGCGCCTCGTCGCCCAGCGATGGCTTGATCATATCGTTATACACCGTCATCACGAACATATGCACCAGCCCGGTGAATCCCTTGGGGGCAGGGTCGTCAACCTTGTGCTTCTTGCACCAGCGTGATGCTGTCAAGATGCAGCATACCAACAGGAGGGCATTGATGAAGAGCACCAGCACCGTCTTGGTGATACTGATGTCGAAGCAGACAGGCACCAGTTCACTGCCTACACGCTCCACAATGCGACCCTTCTCGTCTTCGGCACCCTGAATGTAGAATCCCTCTGCCGAACCCTCACCGGCTCGCAACAGCTCCGCATTAGGCTCATGCTCGAACTGTGACGAGCAGAGCACATGGAAACCAGAATGCTCCGAGTAGAAGATCATGGGCAGATGGATGATTAGGGGATGACCGCCGAAGTCGGTGACATGCCACATATAGCTGTCCTGCACGTGACCGAACAATATCTCCTTCAGGTTCACCCCGCCCTCCTTCTCTTCCGCTTGTATCGGAAGCGAAAGGCAGGCTAACACCGCAATAAGGAATATTGATCTTAGTTGTTTCATTTGTTTACTTTGTTGTTTTACTTACGAATGCAAAGAATAACGCATCGAATACGAGCGTGACGAGATAGAAGACGATGAACACAGCGGCAAACCATTTGATGGCCGACAGGTCGTCGCGCTTCACGACGCAGAACACCAGCATGGCTGCTGCCGCCATAAAGAGCCGGAATATCGACGAGGCCAAGAACAGCTTTGCCAGCGTCCCCACCTTATTATTATATATAGGGCTCTGCTCGCTCATCAGCTTACTTCTACGCAGAGCGACACGACGTTCTGCTGTACTTCCACGAAGCCACCCAGGATATCTAGCTGTACCTTCTGTCCTTTGGGCAGACCGTACTCCACCACCCCCTTGTCGAGGGTTGATATGATGGGGGCGTGGTTGGTGAGAATCTCGAACTGGCCTTGAGAACCAGGAACGAGAACGCTCTCCACCTCTCCGTCAAACTCTATACGCTCAGGCGAAACAATCTTCAGCTTCAACATATTGTCAATTTACAATTTGACTATTTACAAATTACAATTTAGCCTTTGGCTGCTTCCAACAGTTTCTTAGCCTTAGCCTTCGCATCTTCAATCGTACCCACGTTGAGGAAGGCCTGCTCGGGCAGGTCGTCAACCTCACCATCGAGAATAGCATTGAAGCCCTTGATGGTCTCGTCGATGGGCACCATAACACCTGGCAGACCTGTGAACTGCTCGGCCACAGAGAACGGCTGAGAGAGGAAACGCTGCACGCGACGTGCACGGTTTACCGTCAGCTTGTCCTCGTCGGACAGCTCGTCCATACCCAGAATGGCGATGATGTCCTGCAACTCCTTGTAACGCTGCAGAATCTGCTTCACACGCTGTGCACAGTCGTAGTGCTCCTTGCCCACTACCAATGGGTCGAGGATACGAGAGGTAGAACCCAGCGGGTCAACGGCAGGATAGATACCAAGCTCGGCAATCTTACGATCAAGCACCGTCGTAGCATCGAGGTGGGTGAACGTAGTAGCAGGAGCAGGGTCGGTCAAGTCGTCGGCAGGCACGTATACAGCCTGTACAGAGGTGATAGAACCCGACTTGGTAGAAGTAATGCGCTCCTGCATCGTACCCATCTCAGAGGCCAGCGTAGGCTGATAACCTACGGCTGACGGCATACGACCCAGCAGAGCCGACACCTCAGAACCTGCCTGAGTGAAACGGAAGATGTTGTCGATGAAGAACAGGATATCGGCAGCACCGCCGTCCTTACCACCTCCATCACGGAAGCCCTCGGCAACCGTCAGACCTGACAGGGCTACAGAGGCACGTGCACCAGGAGGCTCGTTCATCTGACCATATACCAGGGTAGCCTGGCTCTTCTTCAACTCTTCAGGGTCAACCAGCGAGAGGTCCCACTTTCCTTGGGCCATAGCCTCCTTGAACTTCTCGCCATAGCGGATAACGCCCGACTCGATCATCTCGCGGATGAGGTCATTACCTTCACGGGTACGCTCGCCCACTCCAGCGAATACGGAGAATCCGTTATGGCCCTTGGCGATGTTGTTGATGAGCTCCATGATGAGCACCGTCTTACCTACACCAGCACCACCGAAAAGTCCAATCTTACCACCCTTCAGGTAAGGCTCCAACAGGTCGATGACCTTGATACCCGTAGAAAGAACCTCCTTCGTAGTGGACAGCTCTTCAAACTTAGGAGCCTCGCGATGGATAGGATAAGCACCCTCCATGTCGAGTTGTTTCATACCGTCGATAGGCTGACCAATAACGTTCAGCATACGACCTTTAATCTGTTCGCCCGCAGGCATCTGGATAGGTGAACCCAGCGGCTTGGCTTCCAGTCCACGCTGCAGTCCGTCGGTGTTGTCCATAGCTACGCAGCGAACAGTATCCTCGCCGATGTGCTGTTGCACCTCAACGATGAGCCGGCTGCCACCAGGACGCTCGATAGACAAAGCCTCGTGGATCTTCGGGAGCACCTTTTCAGCATCGAGTCCCTTGGTATCGAAATAAACGTCGATGACAGGACCGATGATCTGCGAAATGTGTCCGTTAATCTGTGACATAAGCAGTTAATATTTATTTAAGTGTTATTATTGTTTTAGCAATAGCTTTGCAAAGATAGGCAAAATTTTTGAAACAAAAAAGCATTTCCGAGGAAAAAGTTTCAGAAATGCTTTCATTTTGTTAAATGCTCAGCTCATTCAAGACTCGTATCAACCCTTTGTTGAACGGTTTGTCGGAGCGGATAGCTTCGCTGAAGGGGACGAAGACGACCTCATTGTTGCGGACACCGATCATCACGTTGCGCTGACCTTGCATCAGGGCCTTGATGGCACCTACACCGGTGCGGGAAGCGAGGATGCGGTCGTGGGCAGAGGGGGATCCTCCGCGCTGCATGTGACCAAGGATGGAGACGCGTACGTCGAACTCAGGGAACTCCTTCTTCACACGATCGGCATAATAAAGCGCACCACACTTAGGACTCTCGGACACGATGACGATACATGACTTCTTCGACTTACGGATGCCTCGGCTCATAAACTGGGCCAGCTGGTCGACTTCCGTCTCCTCCTCAGGAATCAGAGCAGCCTCAGCACCACAGGCAATAGCGGAGTTCAAAGCTAGGAAGCCGGCATCGCGCCCCATCACCTCGACGAAGAAGATGCGCTCATGCGAGTTGGCTGTATCGCGGATGCGGTCGACACACTCCATAATGGTATTCATCGTGGTGTCATAGCCAATGGTAGAGTCGGTGCCATACAAGTCGTTATCGATGGTACCAGGTAGACCTACGACAGGGAAGTCGAACTCCATAGCGAAGTTGCGAGCACCCGTCAGCGAGCCGTTACCTCCAATGACCACCAGGGCATCAATCTGTTCTTGCTGGCAGACCTCATAGGCTTTCTGCATGCCCTCAGGCGTCATGAACTCCTTGGAGCGAGCCGTCTTCAGGATGGTACCACCACGGGTGATGATACCACTCACATTCTCAGTAGTGAAGGTCTTGACCTCACCCTTTATCAAACCATCATAGCCGCGATAAATGCCCTTGATAGTGAATCCGTTACAGATACCAGAACGAGTCACCGCACGTATAGCAGCATTCATGCCTGGTGCGTCACCACCTGAGGTGAGTACACCGATTGTCTTAATCTTACTCATAGCTCAATAATATTAATTACAATCCAAAGCATCATATATCCCAATATCCAGCCCAGCAGCACCTTGGGGGTGACATGCTTGATATACCACGCCAACGTGACATGTTCGGCACGCATCAAGGCGAGTCCGCTGATACTACCTACCGACAGCAGACCTCCACCAACGGCTGTTGTAAAGGCAATCACCTTCCAATAGGCTCCATTGACAGCCACATCGCCCACGCCAACGGTATAAAGTGAGATGTTAGAGATGGCAATGGTGAAGGAGTCGACGATAGAGCTCAACAGTCCGGCTCCTATGCCCATCAGCCAGAGGTCATGGATATAGGTGTCAAACCATTCTGCCACGTCAGCCCACACACCGGTCTCGGTAACCACACCCATGCCCAACATGATGCCCATCACGAAGAGCATCTGCTGCAAGGCACCATACTGCAACGACATCGGAACACGACGTGAGATGGTCCGGTCGGAACTGATGAGCTTGTGATTGAAAGCCTCGTTGACTACCCACAGCACGGTGAGCACGCAAAGAGCACCGAGGAACGGAGGCAGCTTGGTGATGTTATGGAAAGTGGGAATGAACCACAGTCCGCCAATACCCACGATGAGCATGACGACACGCTGCCAACGGTTCAGACGGGTGTCGTCGCCACGATAAGGCGAGGGACTCCATGCGGTATCCAGACGATCGGGCAGTTCTCTATTAATCAATATGGTGGGAATGACCCATGCCAGGATAGCGGGAATGGCCAGATAGGCTGAGAAATGACTGGCAGTCACGGCACCATCGCCCCAGAGAATCAGTCCGATAGGGTCGCCGATAACGGTGAAGCAGCCCCCACAATTGGCAGCCAGCACGATGGCCGAGCCTACATACATACGCTGACGAGAGTTCTGCAGGATGTTATGCATGATGACCAGCATCATCGTCGTCGTCGTCAGGTTGTCGAGGTTGGCGGAAAGGATAAACGTAGCCAGCGTGATGGTCCACAACAGGCGCTTCGAGTTGCGGGTGCGTATCCATTCGGTGATGAAGTCGAAACAGCCATTGTTGTTAAGCAGTTCCACAATAGACATGGTAGCCAACAGGAACATGACGATAGCAGCAGCCTCGCCGACATATTGCAGGAATATATGCTCGCTAATAAAATACTTTACCGCCTCGCTGGTGGCCATATTGCCTGCGAGCCATTCCTTATAGTCTGTGGGGTGTTGGTCCATGACAAAGTCGGCACCCCAGCAGATGTATACCACCCATCCCACTGTGCCCAGAAAGATGGCAATGGCGGCCTTGTTCACCCCCGTCAGATGGCCTGTAGCTATCAGCAGATAGGCCAGAATGAGCATCGTTACGATAATTAGTGTCATATATTTCCGTTGTTATTATTTGCGTTGTCGCTTGATAATGCTATAGGCGGTATAAAGGCCCAGCTCACCAGCCTTGCTCAGGTCGTTGATGCCCTCAGCCTGCCGTTTCTGTGCCAGATAGGCCAGTCCGCGGTTGTACCACGCCTCTGCCAGGTTGCCGTCGATGGCAATGGCTCGTGTATAGTCGTCGATGGCTGCTGCGAAATCGAGACATTGCACATAGGCATTGCCACGATCATAATACAGATAGGCATTGGCAGAAGACTGGCTGATGGCTTGCGTCAGCTGGTCTATCAGATTGGCTGTTCGCAGGGGCACATCAAGACTGTCAGCCTGCCATTGGCAGAAAGCCTTCAGCCAGCAAGCCACCACGGAGGTGGAATCCACCCGCATGTAAGGCGTAGGATCGGCGATGGAACTGTTGCCTGCTACGATAAAGAGCTGAAGATGTTTGGGCAACTGACGATTCAGCGAGTCTACCTGTCTGTCGTAAGCCACATAGCTCCTCACGGCATTCGTCTGCTTCACCGTCGACAGGACGTACATCGGCATATAGTCCATACCCACCTTGCGGTTCTGTACACGTCCTCGGTATTCGCTCTGGTAGTCGTGCTGCATATCATCTTCGTCAGCGACAGCCAACTGGTTATACTTCTCGATATCCTCATCGCTACGCTTACGCATCTGCTTCTTCGAGAGTCGGGGTTGCTTGCCATAGCGTTTGTCTATCTGAGCCTTCAGGATACGGAACTCGTCAGCCTCGGCTTGTTTCGTCATACCCAGTTTCCGGTAGCATGACGCACGCTGCTGCAGACCCGTCCAGAAGTTGGGATACTGCTCGATCACCTTGGAGTAGTCGCGGATGGCAGCCTTCGGATTGCCCGTATTCTCCAAGAGCAACGCTCTGTTATAGAGGGCCATCAGGTTGTCGGGCTCCAGCTTCAACACGAAATCGAAGTCGGTAATGGCACGATTGTCATCACCCACCTGAGCACGCAACAATCCACGATTGTAATGACCCAGGAAGTTATTAGGTTCGAAATCGAGTGCCAAATCATAGTCGGACATGGCTCCACGAAGATTGTTCTGATTGAAACGGGCCAAGGCACGGTTGATGTAAAGTCCAGCCTCTTTGGGCAACAGGTGGATGGCCTTGTCTAGATAGCCTTCGGCCTCCTTCCACTCATCACGTGCCAGACTGATGATGGAGCGTTGTGCCCAAGTATTACCATTGTAGGCATCAAGCTCCAGACTCTTGTCCAGAGCGTTGATCGATTGCGTGGTGTCTTTCTTTTGCAAATAGACCTCTGCCCGCATGGCATAGACTCGCGCATTCTTACTCCAACGGATAGACATGGTGTCCAAATCAGCCAACGCATGGTCATAGTCTTTCTGCTGAATACGACATAACGCCCTGTTATGCCAGAGATTCAAGTTCTCCGGATCATAGCGTAGCGCCGTATCATAGTCGCTGATAGCTCCCGTGAAGTTCTTCTGCTGAATACGGCACAAGCCTCGCAACTCATAGATTCCGATGACATAAGGATTGCGCCGAATGGCTTCTCCGCAGTCGCCCTCAGCACCTTCGAAGTCGTCGAGATAGTATTTGGCTACAGCCCTGAAATACCAAGGATCGAAAAGATAGGGCTTAGCCGAGATGGCTTGATTGAAATATTGGATGCTCAGCACGTAGTCTTCATAATAGAGCGCTGAACGCCCTATCATCACAAGACGGTCTGTATTGAACTGCGCGAAACAACTGAGAGATGAGAAGTGAGAGGTGAGAGATATGATAACAAAGAGAGCTATACGAACAAATCGTCCGCCCCCCTCACGACCATTATGATAACCTTTAAAACTAATCATATCTCTCATCTCTCACCTCTCATCTCTTTGCGGCTTTTGTCCTATAGCCGCAACGATAACGTCCTTGAAGCAAAGCCTTCAATTTACTCTTTATCAATTGCTTACGGAGCGGAGAGACTCTGTCGACAAACATCTTTCCATCCAGATGATCGAACTCATGCTGCATCACACGAGCCAGATAGCCTTCCACCCATTCGTCGTGGGGCTGCATCTGCTGGTCAAGCCATTGCACATGAATACGCTTCGGACGTTCCACCTTCTCGTGGATGGCAGGCAGCGAGAGGCATCCCTCCTCCATCGAGTCAGTAGCCGACTCGTCATACTCCACAATATGCGGATTGATGAAAACATGACGGAAATCCTTGTATTCAGGCATGTCATCGCTCAGCACGTCCAAGTCGATGACAACCACACGGATAGCTTTACCAATCTGCGGAGCTGCCAGCCCGATGCCTTCACTCTCAGCCAGCGTCTCCCACATGTCATTAATCAGCGTGTCCAACTCCGGGAAATCGGTGGGAATATCCTCAGCAACCTTGCGAAGCACAGGCTGGCCATATATATAAATAGGTAATACCATAATCGTTTCGTTTTTACAATTTGCGCGAACGCATATAGTCTTGCAGGATAATGGTGGCACTAATCTCATCCACCAAGGCCTTATCCTGACGGGCCTTTTTCCTTAGCCCTCCGTCTAACATCGCCTGATGAGCCAATACGGAGGTGAACCGCTCATCATAGTATTCAATAGGTATTCCAGGCATGGCATTGCGCCACCTGTTCACAAACTGCTGCACACGGGCGAGATTCTCGCTGGGTTGTCCATTGGGCTGACGGGGTTCACCAATGACAATGCGCTCCACAGGCTCCTTGGCAACATACTGCTTCAGGTAATCGAACAGTTCATGAGTAGAAACAGTTGCCAACCCGCTGGCAATAATCTGCAGCGGGTCGGTAACTGCTAATCCTGTACGTTTCTTACCGTAGTCTATAGACAGTATTCTGGCCACTGCTTATTTGGCGTAAAGCAGCCATGCTCCAGGATACTTTGTCTGCAGACCATTACGGCTTGCAGCAGCGTCAGCTTTGGTATCGAAAGTAGTAGCAACCACGCGATACATGGCAGGCGATACATTGCTGTTCATCACCACCTGAGCATCGTAGCCCTCATTCTTCAATGTCTGCTGCAATCCCTCGGCATTGGCTTTCAGAGAGAAAGAACCAACGACAACGCTGAAGTTCTTCAGACCTGAACCATTGACAACGGTGACATTCTCCTGACGCACAGCAATGTTGTCAGCATTGTCGACAACCTGTGTGTTAGTAGCAGGCTTCTGCACCATGGGGGTTACTACATTGGTCTCAGTAGCTGCTGGAGCAACAGCCTGCTGGGCCTCTTCCTGTTGCTTTGCTTTCAGATAGGCCTGCTTGTAAGCGCTCTCATTGGACTTACAACCCGTGAAAAGCATTGCTGCGCAAAGTGCTGCGCAAAAAACAGAGTACTTCTTCATAATTCTCATTAAACGTATTTTATTAATAAAACTTGTATTGCGATAAAATTCAGTGCGAAATTACAAAATATTGAGCAAAAGTCGAACAAAAACGTGCATAAAGTTTGTTAAATAGCCAAAATCAAGCATTTTTAACAAAAAATCACGTCCTCTTTGCACCATAATTCAAAAACTTTTCGTATTTTTGCGTTGAGAATACTAACATGTTTAACTCATAAAATATCGCGAATATGAAAAGTTTAGGTTATTTAGGCGCATTCTTCGGCGGAGCTATCGCCGGAGCAGTTATCGGATTACTCCTTGCCCCAGAGAAGGGAGAAGACACTCGCACTAAGATTTCCGATACGGTTGAGGACTTCATGAAGAAGCACAACATCAAGCTCAGCCGCAAAGAGGTAAGTGATCTCGTTGACGATATTGCTGACGTTGCTCCCGAAGATTAATTGACAAATCATGCTCTCATCTGACAAGAACGTAGAAACTATCGCGCAACTCATTGAGGTGCTGAAGGGTTACATTGGGCTTCAGAAGGAATATCTGAAGCTTAATGTAATCGAAAAGTTTGTGCGACTCTTCACTGCCCTGACCCTGGCCATCGTACTGGTCATCTTGGGCATTGCTGTCTTGTTCTACCTCTCGTTTGCCGTTGTTTTCTGGCTTGAGCCACTGACCGGCAAGGCTTGGGCTTTCTTCCTGATGGCACTCGCCTTTCTGGTGCTGCTCATCATGGTATTCTTCAATCGGAAGGCTTGGATAGAACGCCCCTTGGTGCGTTTCCTGGCTGACACCTTATTAAATTAATCCTTATGCCCCAGCCCACTTTCAATACCCTTGAAGAGATTCAACTGCGCAAAGAGCAGTTGCATTCCGATATTCATGCGAAGAATGAGCGCATCAGCACCCTATGGCATGAACTGACGGTTCCCCAGCCTTCCAGTTCGAAAGGTGAACTCATAGCAAGCCTTGTCACCAACAGCATCACAGCCATTGACGGCTTTCTGTTGGTACGTAAGCTCATGAAGACCTACGGATGGCTCTTCAAGCACAAGAAAAAGAAGTAAACATTTCCCTTTTTACACCTCAACGACCTGACCGTCATAGGCCAGTTGGATATTCTGTGGCAATGAGGCATTGACCTCAGCGTGCCTGCCGATATCATGACTGCTATGGATGAGCCAAGTCTGACGGGCATTGATGCGCTGGGCAAAGCGGACAGCCTCTGTCAGCGTCTGGTGCGAGTGATGTGGCTTTTCTCGCAAAGCATTGACAACCAGCGTGCTACACCCTTCGATGTATGGAATCTCAGCCGCATCGATAGTCTTCATATCCGTGATATAAGCCAGACTACCGATACGATAGCCCATGATAGGCAAGTCGTGATGCATCACTTCGAAAGGCATGACATCCAGGTCGCCAATACGGAAAGCCTCATGCTTATGGATCTCATGTAGTTGGATAGCTGGCACACCCGGATAGCGATGTTCTGCAAAACAGTAGGGCAGCATCTCAAGCATCCCCTGTCGGGCCAGCGGATCAGCATACACATTGATTTCGCCAAACTGGCAATACGGGCGTATGTCGTCCATCCCGCCCATGTGGTCATAATGGGCATGAGTAATGAGGATACCATCTATCTTACGGAAAGGCTGATCCATGATCTGTTGGCGGAAGTCGGGTCCGCAGTCTATCAGCAGTCGTGTCGTTTCCGTCTCTATCAGTACTGAGCAGCGCAGACGCTTGTCATGCGGATCCTTGCTGCTGCACGTATAGCAATGACAACCGATAGTCGGTACGCCACACGATGTTCCCGTTCCCAAGAATGTCAGTTTCATATCACATTAACCTCAGGATGAATATCTATATTGAACTGCTGCTTCACATCACGCTGGATAGCCTGGCAGAGGGCCACAATCTCACTTCCCGTTGCGCCACCCAGATTGACGAGAACCAGTGCCTGACGGTCATGTACGCCAGCACGTCCCAGCGACTTACCCTTCCATCCACACTGTTCTATCATCCATCCTGCAGGAATCTTCTCGTGTTCCGCATCAATGGTATAATGGGGCATATCCGGATATTGCGCAGCCAACTGTTCATACTGGCTGCGAGGCACTACGGGATTCATGAAGAAGCTGCCTGCATTGCCCGTCTGCTTGGGATCCGGCAACTTGGCATTACGGATGTCTATAATCACCTGGCGCAACTGCTGGGCCGTAGGCTGAGCGATACCTCTGCGCTCCAACTCCGAACGGATATTGCCGTAGTCAAGTCTCGGACGGAATTCCGTCGAGAACTCATATTCGACACGCGTAATCAGGAAACGGTTCTTCCACTCCTGCTTAAAGCGGCTCTGGCGATAGCCGTATGCACAATCCTCATTGTTCCAGACGCTGACATTGCCTGTGGCTATTTCTACCGTCCATACACGACGGATAAAGTCTTTGGCTTCAGCACCATAGGCTCCGATATTCTGTACCGCAGAAGCACCCACATCACCAGGTATAAGTGACAGATTTTCTGCACCATACAAACCGTTGTTCAAGCAAAGTGCAACCACGTCATCCCAAGTCTCGCCACTGCCACACGTCATGCGGTTTCCATCTATTTCGCACCCTTTGACAGCCGAGTGAACCACAATACCTTCGAAGTCCTTCGTGAGCAGCAGATTGCTACCCCCACCTATTATAATATAAGGTGTAGCCGAACTCCTCAGTATCTCAGCCACCTGCAGAGCTTCAGCTTCCGTCTCATATTCCAGGAAACGGCTGCACCGTGCCTCCAGTCCGAACGTGTTATGCGCTTTTAAGCTATAGTTGCGTAAATCTCTCATTGCTTACTTCGTCACGTCGTTAGTTTTGTCAGTTTCCAGTGGCCCCCACTCTTCCTGAACTTCATCTCCAGCTCTAAACCGTTGGCGATGCCACGCAGCACAAACATCTTGGTTTCAGCCTCTTTGTGAGGTTTGCCGTAGATGATGTTGTAAATCATCTTGGTAGGCAACTGCGGAGCGAAGGCTTCCCACGTGTCGCGTGTAATGATACCCTCCATCATGCTGAAGTCGTCGTCAGGATCAGGTCCAACAAACTGCACCGTCTCCCCCAGGCTTTCAGCCTGAAACTCGCTGTCAGTAGCAAAGCGATGATAGAAATCCAGGAACGACGCATTGCTCGATGTCGAGATAGGTACGGTATGTATACCCGTCATCATCCAAGCGCCCCGACGACGTTCAAACACATATTGAATAATCGACTTGGTGTTGAAATAGATTTTCTCCACCACAGCACGACTGACGGTTGTATCTTTCACCACCTCCATCTGCTTTTCATTGTCGAAAAGTAGTGTGTAATAGCCCTGACGCGTGAAGAAATAGTCCATTTTCCACTCGTTCTTGCTGATTTCTGTCGTCTTCGGCCCATTGACAGACTTCAGGGGGAACACGATACGCTCCATCTGCAACTTCTTGTTCACGGCAAAGTTGAAGAAGAAGTCGTCAAACAGCTCATCAGCGGCCTTGGGCACAGGTGTATTCTCGAATTCCGCAGCTATCGAGTCTAAGACAGCAACAGAATCGTTCAGCGTCATCGAGTCCGCAACAACCATCTCCTCGGTGTTATTAGCCTTGTTACCGCCACATGATGCGAATAATAAGAGCATCGCGCTCCATGATATCCAATATCGTCTCATCAGTTCTTGTGGGAAATTATTGTCTTCTCTCAAATTTTTGTGCAAAGATAGAAATAATTTCTCATTTCTCATTTCTAATTTCTCTTTTTTTTGTACCTTTGCATCAAAATTTACGTATTACATCAGATTATGATACTTGATAAGATAGACGAACTTCTCAAAGAAGTGCAGAATTTAAGTGCCAAAAATGCCGACGAGGTAGAGCAGCTTCGACTGAAATACCTCAGCAAGAAAGGCGAGATTACGGCACTGATGAACGATTTCCGTAATGTAGCAGCCGACGAGAAAAAGACTGTCGGCATGAAAATCAACGAACTGAAGACACTGGCCACCGAGCGCATCAACCAGTTGCGCGAAGAGTGTGCCACTCAGGATACAGGCGATGCCGACATTGACCTGACGCGTACCCCCTATCCTATCCAGTTAGGCACACGCCACCCGCTGACTATCGTGACCAACGAGATTATCGATATCTTTTCACGTATGGGCTTTGTGCTGGCTGACGGTCCTGAGGTAGAGGACGATATGCACGTGTTCACCAAGATGAATTTCGCTGCAGACCATCCTGCCCGCGACATGCAGGACACCTTCTTCGTATCGCAGCATCCCGATGACGTGACGAAGAACATCCTGCTCAGGAGCCACACTTCGAGTGTACAGGCTCGCGTCATGGAGCAGATGCACACCGAGGATGGCAAGCTGACGGCCCCTATCCGCGTCATCTGTCCTGGACGTGTATATCGTAACGAGGCTATCACAGCCCGTGCCCACTGCTTCTTCCATCAGGTAGAAGGCCTGTATATCGACAAGAACGTGTCGTTCACCGACCTGAAGCAGGTGCTACTCAGCTTTGCCCGTGAGATGTTCGGTGCCGACACCCAGATTCGTCTGCGCCCCAGCTACTTCCCCTTCACCGAGCCCAGTGCCGAGATGGACATCTCGTGCTTCATCTGTGGTGGCGAGGGTTGCGGCTTCTGCAAACACACCGGCTGGGTAGAGATTCTGGGCTGTGGCATGGTAGATCCCAACGTGCTGGAGCAGTGTGGCATCGACAGCAAGGAGTACAGCGGCTATGCCTTCGGTATGGGTGTTGAGCGTATCACCAACCTGAAATACAGGGTGAGCGACCTCCGTATGTTCTCCGAGAACGATGTCCGCTTCCTCAAGGAGTTTGAGTCCGCAAATTAAAACATATCACACACTTGCCCATGAAACTGGCAGTTATGACACGGCCCACGTTTTTCGTGGAAGAAGATAAGATTCTAGCCTCACTTTTCGACGAGGGGCTTGACAATCTGCACTTGTATAAGCCAGATTCGTCGCCTATGTACTCAGAGCGCCTGCTGACGCTGCTCCCTGAGGACTACTGCAAGAAGATTACCGTCCATGACAATTTCTACCTGAAAGAGGAATACAACCTCCGAGGCATCCATATCAGTGACGAGACAACGCCCAAGCCCGCAGGATACAAAGGCCATCTCAGCCGTACCTGCACCAATCTGGAACTGCTCAAAGAGGCCAAGCGCAATGCCGACTACGTCTTCCTCAAATACATTGGCGACAGCCAGTCGGAGCCCGACTGCAAGGCCTCGTTCACTCCCCAGCAGCTGGAAGAAGCCTCCCGCCGTGGACTCATCGACAAGCATGTGTATGCCCTTGGAGGCATGAATCTCGACAATGTCCGTCTGGCCAAGGATCTTGGCTTTGGCGGAATTGTTATTTGTGGCGATATCTGGAACCGCTTCAACATCCAGCAAGAGTTGGACTATCAGGCGCTCATCGACCACTTCAGCAAACTTCGTAAAGCAATAGGTTAAGAACTTTTGACATAACAATGAATCCTAACAAGAACTACATGGTGTTTTCAGGTACTGCAACAAAGTACCTCGCAGAGAAAATCTGCCAAAGTTTAGGTTGTCCGCTGGGCGAGCTTCAGATTACGAAGTTCTCCGACGGCGAGTTTGCCGTCTCTTACGAAGAGAGCATTCGCGGCCGCGATATCTTCCTCGTACAGAGCACCTTCCCCAATTCTGACAATCTGATGGAGCTGTTGCTGATGATTGATGCAGCCAAGCGTGCTTCTGCCCGTACCATCAATGCCGTCATCCCTTACTTCGGATGGGCACGTCAGGATCGTAAGGACAAGCCCCGTGTCAGCATTGGTGCCAAGTTGGTAGCCGACCTGCTGAGTGTGGCTGGCGTTGACCGTGTCATCACGATGGACCTGCATGCTGATCAGATTCAGGGTTTCTTCAATGTGCCCGTTGACCATCTGTATGCCTCCAATGTCATTCTGCCCTATCTGAAGAGCCTGAACCTTGAAGACCTCGTCATCGCTTCACCTGATGTCGGTGGTTCGAAGCGTGCCAACACCTATGCGAAGTATCTGGGTTGTCCGCTGGTGCTCTGCAACAAGACGCGAGCCCGTGCCAATGTGGTAGCTACGATGCAGATCATTGGTGAGGTAGATGGCAAGAATGTGGTGATTATCGACGATATGGTAGATACCGCAGGCACCATCACCAAGGCTGCCGACATCATGAAGGCTGCCGGTGCCAAGACCGTACGTGCCTGTGCCTCTCACTGTGTGATGAGTGGTCCTGCCAGCGACCGTGTCCAGGAGTCAGCCCTTGAAGAGATTGTCTTCACCGACTCCATCCCCTACACCCAGCGTTGTGCTAAAGTCAAGCAGCTCAGCGTAGCCGATTTATTTGCAGAAACCATTCGTAGAGTCATCAACAATGAAAGTATCTCTGACCAGTATATTATATAGTGCGCTGTTCTTAGGCGCCTTGACTGCCTGTCAGTCAAACACATATCAGGTAAAAGGAACCATTGAGGGAGCCGCTGATGGCGACACCCTCTTTTTCACTACTGATATGCAGTCTGGAATCCCCTCTGACACGCTGATTGTGGAGCATGGCAAGTTCTCCTTCAGCGGCGAGTCCGACTCCGTCTATATGGCGATGGTGTATAGTGCCAAGCGTAATGAGCTGAATGCTCCTTTCTTCGTCGAGCCGGGCAAGATCAGCATCGATATCAAGGAGACGCCAGGTGCCAGCCGAGTGGGTGGTACCATGTGCAACGACCAGTGGCAGGTGCTCAACGACTCCGTCATGACTATTGGCAAGGAGATCAACAAGATAGCCGAGCATATCTACGGCAACAATGTCACCTTCGAGGAGCAGCAGAAGGGCATGGAGCAGATTGAGCAGCTCAACAAGCGCTTCTCTGCGATGGTTATCGGCATTACCGAGAAGAATATCGACAATGAGTTCGGCTATTTCCTGCTCACCTACTATCCTGAGGAGCTGATTGACAACGAGACGCGCCTGAGTCTCATCAAGAAGCTGCCCGAACAGATGCGCAAACGTGCTGCCATCCTTCAGTACGAGGAGTCTATCGCTGCAGCCAGTGAGACTGCCGAGGGTGCCACCATCACCGATTTCTCGATGCCTACCCCCGATGGCACCTCACTCAGCATCATGAGTGAGATTAGCCAGCACCGCATCACCATCATCGACTTCTGGGCCTCGTGGTGTGGTCCCTGCCGTCAGGACATGCCTGCCGTTGTCGAGCTGTACAAGCAGTATAAAGACAAAGGTCTGGGCATCGTAGGTATCTCACTCGATGAGAGTAAGGACGACTGGATGGCAGCCACCAAGCAACTCAACATCACATGGCCTCAGATGAGCGACCTGCAAGGTTGGGACAATGCCGCTGCCCGCCAGTTCAGCGTTACCAGCATCCCCCACACTATTGTTGTCAACCAGCAGGGCAAGATTCTGCGTCGCGGATTGCGTGGCGAGGCACTTGCCGCATTCGTTGCTGAGCAACTGGACTAATTCATGAATAAAAAGGAACGCTACGCATATATCCTGGATTTTTTCCGTCAGGAGATGCCCGAGGTACAGACGGAGCTTGAGTTCGGCAGTGTTTTCCAACTCCTGGTAGCCGTCATTCTGAGTGCCCAGTGCACCGACAAGCGCATCAATCAGGTCACCCCTGAGCTCTTCCGCCGCTTCCCTGACGCCAAGACGATGGCTGAAGCCGATGTCGACGAGATTCTGGAGTATATCCGTAGCGTTTCCTATCCTAATGCCAAAGCCGACCATCTGTCCAAGATGTCACGCATGCTCGTTGAGCAGCATCAGGGCGAGGTTCCTGCCGACATGAATCAGCTGCTCGACTTGCCTGGTGTAGGTCGCAAGACGGCTAATGTCATTCAGAGCGTTGCCTTTGGCAAGTCTACGATGGCTGTCGATACGCACGTCTTTCGTGTCAGCCATCGCCTGGGACTGGTATCCAAGACAGCCGACACGCCTTATAAGGTAGAGTGCGAACTCGTGCGGCATATCCCCTCCGACGATATTCCCCGCGCCCACCATTGGCTCCTGTTGCACGGGCGATATGTCTGCACCTCACGCCGACCCCACTGCGAGCGTTGTGCCCTCAGCCGTGTCTGTCCGTCAAAAATCTGATTGTTTTTTTGTTATTTCAGGGATACCTTTCTGACTACCTTTCCTACCTTCAGAATGTATACCCCCTTGGGAACTCCCAATTCGATTCGCTGTGCTGGCGAATCTATTCTTACGCTCATGACTTTACGACCTGTCAGCGATATTACCTCCAGCGTCTCACCCTGAGCACCGCAGATGGTCACCGTCTGGCCATTGACCGTTATCGTCACCTCGTCATTGATGTCCTGCGCCATCTCATACGATGCGTCAGCAGCCCTCAGCATCTGTGCCGGAGCCATCATCAGTGAAGCAGCGAAAATGAAGATAAGTAGTCTTTTCGTCATACGCATAACTATATTATTCGGTGCAAATATACGAAGTTTGTTCCATTCCACCAAATTTTTCTGGAGAAAATTGCTCTTCAGACGTCAAAAACACTCGATTCGTCTGTCAGATGGCTGTTGGCGAACACTTCTTGAGCCTCCCTGAGCAACACCGTTTCGTCCTCATATCGCGACGAGTAGTGTCCCAAAAGCAGCTGCCCTACCCCTGCATCGCGAGCCACCAGAGCAGCCTCACGAGCCGTCGAATGGTAGTATTTCTCCGCCTTCAGGTGGTTGTCCTCGCCATAGGTGCTCTCGTGATAGAGCGTCGTCACCCCCTCCAGTCTCTCATGCAGTGTGGGCAGATAGCGCGTATCGCTGCAATAGGCGTAGGCGCGTTTCAAGTCAGGATTGTTGCGTGTGGGTTTCTCGCGGAACAAGTATCCGCAGCACTTCACCCGATGGTCCAGCGGAATAGTCTCCACCGTCAGCGAGCGGTCTTCGTAGATGGTCTGTTGCTGCGTCGTGTCCACCTCTCTGAAGTCAACTTCGTAGTCCATATCGCGACAGAACACATCCATCTGCCTGCGCGTCATGTCTATCAGTTCGCTGGTGGCATATACTGTCAGTCTGGCCGTCCTGCCCAGCAGTCCGAAGGTGCTGAGCATGCCTATCAGTCCGAAGCAGTGGTCACCATGCGGGTGTGAGATGAAGACAGCACTAATCTTCGTAAATCGCAGCCTCGAACGTCGCAGCTGTATCTGAGTACCTTCGCCGCAGTCGACCAGGAAGAGTTTTCCTCTCACCTCGACGACCTGCGACGAAGGGAAATGACGCAACGTAGGTAGCGCACTGCCACAGCCCAATATGTGAACTCTGAATGGCTCCACGCGCTCGTTTACATCTGGAAGTCTTCCAAAGCCGATTTCTCCAGCACCACGTCCTCGCCATATTTCTCGCGGGGCTTCTGGCGGCTGTATTCATAGACGTCCTCTGAATCCTGGTAGGTCAGCGAGTCCTTCGTCAGCTTCGTGATGTCGTAGATGTAGGTCTCGTCCTCGCCGCTGCCACCGTCGTGCACCAATACGATTTCCAGCTGGCCACGCACCAGTCGCCATGTCTTGTAATTGATACTCGACTGGTCTATGCTCTCAGCGATACCACCCTCCTTAATCGTGATACCCACCTCGTCGCTGCCGTCGATAGGATTCGGCATTACCCAGTTGCCCAGCAGCGTCGACTGGTTAATCACCATGATAGCCGTCTTCAGGTCCCTAGTCGGAACGACAGCCATACGGTCGCCAGCCTCCAGTCCGCCGAATATTTTTTCCTCCGCTTTAGCTGGCGTCATGTCCAACAGCAGTGTGTCGCCGGTATCCGTCAGCAGCTGCAGCTTGTTCTCATCTATGATCTCGCCACACACGCCATAAATCGTCGGGTCGGCATTGGCTATCTCGGCAGAGTCGCCATTGTCAAAAGGCACCTGATTTGTCTTTCCTCCACAGCTGGCCATCATCCATACGGCCACTGCTACCACCATGATTACACTTAGTTTCTTCATACCTTTTATTATATATGTTGTTTCTTTGCTTCGTTCCACAGCTCATCCATCTCCTCCAGCGTCATCTCCGTCATCGGCTTCTGCAGCTCGCGGCTACGCTTCTCGATATAGTTGAAGCGCTCGATGAATTTCTTGTTCGTCATCTCCAGCGCATTGTCCGGATTCAGTTTATACAGACGGGCTGCATTGATGGTGGCAAACAGGAAGTCGCCTAACTCCTGCTCCGAGGCGTCATGGTCGTCGCGGGCCAACTCAGCCTCCAGCTCGTCCAGCTCTTCACGCACCTTGGCCCACACGTCCTCGCGCTTCTCCCAGTCGAAGCCCACGTGGCGCGCCTTGTCCTGTATGCGATACGCCTTGATGAGCGATGGCAGCGCGCTGGGCACTCCCGCCAGCACCGTCTTGTTGCCGTCCTTCTCGCGCTGTTTGATCTTCTCCCAGTTGTCCAGCACCTGTTCCTCGGTGTCGGCCTTCTGTTCGCCATAGATGTGCGGATGGCGGAATATCAGCTTGTCTGTCAGCGCATTACATACGTCGGCCATGTCAAACTGACCTTTCTCCTCACCTATCCTCGCATAGAAAGCCACATGCAACAGCACGTCGCCCAGCTCCTTCATGATGTCGTGTGCATCGTCTCTGATTAGCGCGTCACACAACTCATACGTCTCTTCTATCGTGTTCGGCCTCAGGCTCTCGTTCGTCTGTTTCTTGTCCCAAGGGCACTTCACCCTCAGCTCGTCCAGCACGTCAAGCATCCGTCCGAATGCCGCCATTTTTTCTTCTCTTGTATGATTCATGATGCAAAGGTACGAATAAGTGAGTGAAAATCCAAAAATTCAGCGAACAAAAAAAATTTCTCTAATAGTTTTGCTATTTCGAAAAATTTAACTACCTTTGCATCCGCTATTTGAAGGTTATCCTTTGAATGTGTTCGCTTATTCGGGAAGGTTATCCTTCGGATGACTTCCCTCACGCTCAACCAATCGAGCCTGGCTCGTTGGTGTTCGCTTAATCGGGAAGGTTGGCAGAGTGATCGATCGCGCTGGACTCGAAATCCGGTATACCCCTTTCGGGTATCGGGGGTTTGAATCCCTCACCTTCCGCAAAAAAGAAAGAGTAGCCCCCTCGAGAGGTTACTCTTTCTCTTTTATTTCTCCGGATTGCTCAATATCCCAATTCCTCACCTACCAGCACGACGATATGGCGCTCTCTGGGCGAGTTTCTCAGGAAGTGCACGTAGTTACAGATTGATTCCGCTGAATTGCAGTTATGACACGTGCCGTCCGTCTGACAAGGCGTCTTGATGTCAAAACGTGCCGCATTGATGGGCGATGCCGTGCTTCTGGCCCTTGCCAGCGCAGCCTCCACGTTCTGAGCCACCTTGTTCAGTCCTATCACGAAGATGACCTTCTTCGGACCCCACGTGATAGCAGCCACCCGGTTACCATTGCCATCGATGTTCACGATGATGCCATCCTCCGAGATCGCATTCGCACTCGTCAGATACACATCCGCCGAGAAAGCCCTCAGATACATGGCCTGCTTCTCCTCCGGAGTCTCCACCAGGTCGCGGTCCAGCACCTCCAGCGTGCCCCTGCGCTTCAGGGCGTCGGGAATCCCCAGGTCGCGTACCGTCATCGTGCCGCCCCATGTCACGCTGCTGCCGTCAGCTATCAGTTCCGATACCTTTTTCACTGCGTCATCGCCCGTAGCGCAATAGAAGCCCTCGATGTGACGACGTTTCAGATTCTTGATCAGCGTCTCAGCCAGACGCTCGTTTCTCAGTTCCTTTGGTTTCATATTCTTTTGCTATTGTCTTGCAAAAATAGCAAAAATCTTTGTTTCCCACAAATAATAGAGAGATTATTTGCTCATTTTGCGCGTTTCCCTTCGCGCTTCTTTCCATTGCGGATAGTATTTGTCCATCAATGCATGGAAACGGGCGTTATGACTTGGCTCTAACAAATGACAAAGCTCATGAACCACCACATGTTCTACACACCAATCTGGCAATAACAACAGGTAGGTGGAATAGCAGATGCTGCGTTCCTTCACATTACACATGCCCCAACGGGATATCATGGGTTTGTAACGGACAGCGGTGGGACTTACCCCCATCACCTTTGCATACCGTTCTATCATGGGTTCGACCAAAGCTCCAATCCTTTCTGTCGCCTCTGCTTTTTGGGCCTTTGTGGTTAACGGCAACTGACTGAAGAATGCAGCCCGCTGATTCTGGCGCTCAGCCGTCTTCTTCCTGGCTTCAACGATCCATTCCTGATGCTCATTGATAAACGCCTCTATCTCTCTTCTCGACATACCGAAAGGGGCAGACACATGCACATCACCGTTTCTTACGATGCGCATCGACAATCTCCTTGTCCGCCTGTATGTCAATTGTATAGCCATATCTCCTTATAATTCTATGTTTCCGCTGCCGTCATTGGTTCAAACTCGTAGGCCGGGAAGTAGGTGAATTATAGACCTCTATGACGGGAGCATCAAGTGCATCTTCGATAGAGACAAGCGTTTCTATCGTATACGCCCCCAATCACACATCAATCATCTTCCCTCTAACATCTTACATCATTTAGTCCAACAACATTCTATAAAAAATCACGGACAGAGAGAGATACACTCTATGTTTGCTACCCAACAACCAAAGAGAATCTCAATCCTAAGGCATTAGCAATAAGCATAAAGGTGCTGAGTTGCATATCCGTCTGTCCTTGCTCAAGCGAAGAGATATATTCACGCTTCTTACCTATACGCTCCCCCAATTGTTGCTGAGTCAACTTCTGGCGTTTACGCTCATCGCGCAACAACTCGGCGTAATACCAAGCCTTGGCCTTGGCCTCGAACTCCACACGACTGGGTGAGCCTGCAGGACCATACTTCTCTTCAAAATGCTGCGACCCTGTTTTCAGTTGGGCCAATTTCTTTTCATCAAGCTTAATCATATCCTTGTCCTCCTAAATATATTTTTTTAAGATTCGACGGGCAATTTCTATTTCACCCCTATATTGCTTTGTGCTCTTCTTCAGAAATGAGTTCAAGAAGAGGACACGTTTACTCTCCATGAACGAAGACGTCTCAATTGCGAAAATGATTGTGCGGTACTCATTGCTACCAACAGATACTCGCGCCTCATAGAATTCCGTATCCTCAAGGTTCTTGACGAACTTCTTGTTCACCACGTATTGAGTCTTGATAATCATCTCTACGTAGTCATACTTCGCCTTTGTCTTTTCGTCAAGACCGGCATAGTATTCGTCATATTCTTCAGAGTGAATCGTTTCTCTTATATCTTCGTTCATATTGCAAAAGTAACATATTTATTCCAAATCTCCAAATATTTTGGAAGAAAAATATTCTTTCACATGCACACAGGTACCCTCTGTGTTTTTTTAGGAGTAGAAACCCACCCTCTTTTCCCTCTTCCCTCTAACATCTTACATCTTTCCACCAAAGGGTTCTTTGGAGATTCATTCTTCTGCAGCCATAGGCATTTGTGGATCTTCCTCCTGTTGAGGCCACATCTTCCGTCTTGCATCTTCCGTCTTACATCCCCAGTCCTGCAGCCAGATGTGGTTCAGCGTGAATGCGATTGACTCCAGCGTCTCTTCCCGCTTCTTCGGCGTCAGCTCACACTCCCATACCGTGATGCAGTGCCACCCCATCTGTGCCAGCTTCCGCTGCTCCTCCCTGTCCCGTTCCTTGTTCCTCCGGATCTTCGCCACCCAGAACTCCCTGTTCGTCTTCGGAATCTTACAGCACGTACTATTTTCAATATCTTCCATCTGACTTCTTCCATCAGACATCTGTGGCAAAGCCACACCATGTCCATGCCAAAAGCACCCATTCACGAAGATGCAAGTACGATATTTCCTCAGAACCAAGTCGGGATGCCCAGGCAACCGCTTATGGTTCAAACGGTATCGGAACCCCCTACTCCACAGCCCACGCCGCACCACCATTTCCGGCTTCGTGTCCTTCGAGTGGATTGCCGCCATGTTGGCTGATCGCCGAGCCTGCTCGCGCTCGGCAGAACTGATGCTAGCATCGCTCTGCTCTTTCTTTATCGCAGCCTTGCTATGCCTTTGCTGTGGTGAGAGTTTATCCATGTTAATAGATATTTTACGTGGAGCGTATGGATAGTCTGTTTTAGACTTTACATCTTACAAGTTCCGAGAACTTCACGGCAACAGCCCCTTTGTCGTGTCCTGCATTTTCTTTGCCATACTTATTCATCAAGATTGCTACTTTCACTTCGTCAAGCTCAATATTCGCAAAATCGCCTTCTGTGATATGCTCTTCTATGAAAAAAACCAAATAGAAATCATGTCGTGGGTTCTTGTAGCCGTCATTTATCATATCTTGCTTGTCCCATACGCGGACATTGTTGGGCTTTAAGGCAAACTTATATATACCTTTCTTGCCATATAACAATAGAAATCGTGCGGCACAAACACTTGTTGACAAACTTAACGAACCCTTGTCCTTGCCAGAACGTACATTGTAGTGCTTCTTATTAAGAATCCAATTAAGATGCTCTTCGTCCTTGTAATAGCCAATAATTACATAGTCGTCAATCTTGAATTGCAGGTCGGTAGCTTCAGGCAACTGAGGTTCTGCGCCCAGCGTGTAATTCTCGTCAATGTCGAAATCCTCTTTTAGCATATCCACAAGCTCAGCTTGCTCAGCAGTCAACGCGTGCCTTTCGTTAGGCGTGTGAAGTGCTAATGTCAATATGCTCTTGTCTTGGAATGGCGTGAACACCTTTCCTGTCAGCTGGCGAAAATGCTGCGTCATATAGTCATCCAAAACGACGCCTCTGGAACGCATGGGATAGAAACTATATTCCCACTCCAACACTTTGCGTATTTCATCACGGAACTGCTTTCTGACTTCATCTTTCCAAGCAGCTTTTTCCGACTGCCTGTTACGTGCATATAGCGATACCACAAACAGGAAGTTTACGTTATAGCGCGACAGCAGCATAGTATCTCGATCAAATAGGCGGTCTTTGAACTGGAACTTGATTTCAGGATTCCGTTTGCCTGTTATTTTAGTCAGTTCTATCTCACGATGATTGTAGCTGTAATCACCAGGCTTCATAGCTGCACTAATGAAGAAGTTGGGAATGATATTGTAACCCTCTGTTACATCATCACGCAGTCTGATGTCTGGATCTGGCTTTGACTCATCGAGCCATAAATCAATATTATATTGTACAATGTTTCGTGCATACGTGTATTGCTTGTAGATAGACGTATCGCCCAATGGTCCCCCTATCCTATAGTATTTGCTGTCGCCAATGTAGTAGGTACGCTGCTCGTCATCAGCTTCAATCAATCCAGGATAGGTGTAGAGATGATCAACCAACTTGCCGTCTTTCTGTTCCTTGAAGTCTTTAGGCAATTCCTCCTTGCTATCACCTATCAACTCGTCGATGATGGCCTCAAATACCACATAGAAGTTCTTCACCAGCAGGTACTCTTTCAGCTCAGTAGAAGTCGTTATTTCCGTGCGATGTGCAAAGAAAGCATAGCAGAGATTCCACAGCTCCAGCATCTTGTCCGAGAAGTACTTGTACTTGATTTGGCGCAGACGGACAACACCCCTTCCACTCAAATAGCTCTCAAATCTGGATCCTGTAATAAGCGGAAAGCCCACCTTGATGTCTACATGGAAACCATACGTCTGGCTGATGTAATTGAGAATACTATAGTAGATTACCAGCAGTTCCTCATCGAAATTCACCTGGCGTTTCTTGTTCACCGGGCGGATATATATGGGCTCATCGCTTTGGATAATAGCCTCAGAGTGGTTAATGGTTCGCGTCCAATTGATCTTGTTGAAACCCGAGTGCAGGTTCTTCAGAATAAAGGTAATCAGCGACTGATTATCCTTGTTAAACTGTATCAGCGATAGCAGAATATCCAACAGCGTATTGGCCCGTTTCTTCATGCCCCGCCCCACCTGCGATATCTTGCGGTGGTAGACGATATCGCTATCCTTATGCGAACGCTGGAACACATCCACAGCCCTGTAAATCCATACTGCAAATTCGTAGAGGAACTTCCGCTCTTGGTCGCTCATATTCTCATGATCCATGTGGATGATGGCATTGGGCGAATACTTGGAGAACACCTTCCCCTGTTCGTCCATCAGCACCTTGGGCAGAATGAACACAGTATCACCCTTGCCGCCATTCAGCTTGGGATTATAGAAATAGCCCACATAGCTGAGCGACACCTGCCCCTCGACGTTCTGCAGCGCATCTACGCCCTGCAGCACATCGCGAACCAATGCGGCATCATACTGATATTCCTCTACCAGGATTTTCATTCAAATAGATTCTGCGGTTTGTTCTGCCTTTCGAGTTCAAGATTAATCAGCACCTGCTCTGCCATTCCTTCGTTCACCTTTTCGCCATCCTTCAAATCCTCGAAGAAATTCTTGAAGGCGATGGGATCATTACTATTAGGCTTTCTGAATGCTTTCTGGCTCTCGTAATCATAGTCTTTGAACACATCAGTCCAAAGATAGAAATACACCTTATTCACCAGTTTCTCTGCATCGATGAAGCCATCATTGTTAGCTTTTGCAAAGAAGTAGCCTAGCTGTTTGTCCTCGCTATGCGTCAGCGTAAACACTTCCTTATTGATAGCCTCAAGGAATTGATACCAGTCGTATTCATTCCCATTGACCTTTATCTTCCATTTCTTGCCAGCATCCTCAATGGGCATGTATTTCCAATCCCAGCGACGCTTGAAAGCAGAATCTATGGGGAACAGGCTCTGGTCTGAGGTGTTCATTGTGGCCCAGATGTAAAGGTTGCTAGGAAGTACGAGTTTCTTGCCATTCTTGATGTCTGGAGTTATGTTTTTATGAATAGAACCAGCTAGCTCGATACTTAAGTAACGTGCCAGGTCTGAATCTGCAATTATAGGGTACTTAGAGCAATCATCATCACCACGATCCAACAATTGGAACAAGTCACCGAAAATCTGGGCACAATTACCGCGATTTATTTCTTCGATAATTAAATAAACATCCTCATCTGTATTCCATGCTTTAACGTAAGCATTGGTAAATGCTTGCGGTATGAAAGAGTAGGATATTTCCTCATCCTTGCCTACAACCGCTTTATACTTATCAGCAACTGGTTTCATGCTGGGTTTGTAGCAACCTACAAATGTCGAGTAGTCGCTATCGGGATGGAAAGTCGTTCTTATAACTCTTTCCCCAATCTCTGCTAAAGCTGTTTTTTCTTTTATTGTGTGCGACTTTCCTGTACCAGGGGCACCATAGAAGATCTGTTGTAGTGGTTCAATTCTGTTATCGTAATTATCTGCACCACATAATTGCTTGAAATGAGGGTTTTCATCGTAAATCGTTTTTATCGCGTTGATAAATGCCGCTTTTCGAAGTTCTGTTGTTGCGTAGGTTTCGGATTTGTACGGATTCACAATGCCTGCAATCATATGCAATTCATCTTGATTTACGATGAAAATATCACTTACCAACCAACATGCATCGTCAGCAAGGCCTAATGCTTCTTTTGCAGCACTAACAAAATCTGAATTGTAGACTATATCATTTTCTCCACGATGATACTCAATCTTGATATTGTATTTCAGAGTTTTCCGTCCTTTCCAACTATCGGAATCCTCTCTATAAATAAGCATAATAAATGGGGCATTTATCCTTACATCATTAACATAGACCTTCTCAAACATTGCTGCAAGTTGAATTCCTTCATCTTCAAGGCTATTGCATACGTGCCCACCCTTTCCCAAAGGAATATAAACCTTATCAACAGGAATAGATTTGTAAACCATTCCAATGACTATGTTATCGTAGCCTGGATAAGTAAGTTTAAGCTCAGGCTTAACTTGTCCTAAGGATGTTCCCCACGATGGAGTGTTGCCTCCACTCTTAACTGATGACCCAAAGGCG
This sequence comes from Prevotella sp., assembly GCA_015060535.1. GTDB lineage: Bacteria > Bacteroidota > Bacteroidia > Bacteroidales > Bacteroidaceae > Prevotella. Next base: position 5,946 of record SUYH01000016.1, on the reverse strand, counting down.
AATGACCCTAAATCAATTTTCATAATACCTGACTAAATATGTGGTTCAACAATATTCCTACTAAATTAACATCCCATCCATTTCCTGCCCTAGTAGACAATTGGGAGTAAGATTGTCCTGCATAGTTTAATTCACCATCTTTAAATCCCATAAAACGGAATTGTTCGTCAACAGACATCTTTCTGACAATTTCCAATCCATCTTCTTTGGGTACTTCTATGACACGTAAACTATTATGTTCAGGCTGTGTAATGGTGATACTTAAGGCATTTGTCTTTATCTTTTTATTGTAAACATCAAAACATAGCGGTTCATCAACTACAAAAGAATCTATATGGTGTTTCTCTTTAAGATGTGCTATTTGTGCCTGGGAAAGATATAGGTATGATGGAGCGTCTGCATCCAAAAAATCTCCAAACCTCTTTGTCAACTTTATTTTTGGTGGTACAATTGTGAAACCTTCAGGAACACCTCCCAACATTGCAAACATCCATATTCTCTCACGATTTTGAGGTATTCCATAATCACAAGAATTGAGTACTGCATATTGCAGTTCGCCATAACCCAATTCACGAAGTATCTCCTTTATACGATTTCTTGTGGGTTCAAACTTCTTGGCAGTAAAGCCTTTTACATTTTCAAGAAGAAGATAGCGAGGACGTTTTTCTTTCAGAATCCTCATAATCTCATAGAACAACGTTCCTCTACCATATCTGTCATCTTCACCCATCTGCATTCCAGCAGAAGAGAATGGTTGACAAGGGAACCCACCTGTAAACATGTCAAAATCAGGCAGCTCTTTTGGATCAATTTTTGTAATGTCGCCCCAATTTTTGATGTCAGGGAAGTTCGCTTCGAGTAATTTGCTGGCAAACGGATTAAACTCAGACATTCCAATTACTTTATAATTCAATCCTGAGCGCTTCAATCCAAATGAAGCACCACCATATCCAGCAAATCCTTCAAAAACTCTTATAACATCATGCTTAGGTAATTTGTTTAATTTCTTCTTAGCCATCAAAAAAGCCCTCTCTTCGTTTTGAAAAGGGGGCGTGGAAGAAGATGTGTTTAAGCAAGGCCTACCACAGCCCACATCAGACAACAATCCAACTGTCCACGCCCGTTTGAGCGCAAACATCCAGTTGCTTGTCCGACTGACATGTTCTGTAGTGTGGTAATTCTGCTTAATCAGTCAACCAAGGATGTCAAAGACGCTATATTTTTACTTTTCTTTTCTCGTTCTTTTTATCGTTGTCCGCAAACACCCAGTGCAAACAGGTTAGTTTCATTCTTTGACTGACTACAAATAAAAAACGCAGGTGCTTGCTTCTGCCTGTTCGATTTCGAGGCCTTCCACAGCCCTAACGGTAAACAGACAGAGAAACACCCACGTTGAGGTATATAAACACCCGTAAAGTGTGCGTTGAGGATACCAGACCCTCGCTGCACACTACGGAGAGCATATATTACACCCCGTGGAGTTACCCCTGCAATGTTCTTGACCGTTATTCGATTGTGGAAGTTTCGAAAACCAAAAACAAAGCGTCAGTAACGCCTTTTAATATGTAGTGCTCCGCCCATAGGCTCTGCACAACTCAATGTGCTTCACAGCCGCAACGGGCAGATGCAGTTGCAAAGATACAAAGAAAAAACAAATAAACAAAAAAAATTTTGGTAAATGCTTGCAAAAATCAAATATAGTTCCAATCTTTGTACCTCACGGCGTGCCTGTCCCCGTGTGACTTATGCGACACAACGTGTCAGGTTGCCTAGCCTTTGTCGCGAAAAGGGGTTGCTGTCGCAACAAGTGGAATAAGATTTCGATGATTTTCTTGTTTGCTAATGAAATACTGCCTAACTTTGCATCAGAATCAGAAAGAAAAGCGTTTCATCAGATTTGTTTCATAACGTTTGTTTTAGATTAGTAGTTTTTTCATTTCTTTTGTTTTGGTTAGTAATATCATTTCGGGCTCGCAGAGATGCGGGCCCGAAGTGGTTTAATTATTTTCTTAATGTTTTTACAATGCGAGCCAGTTGGTTGGGGATGCGTATCAGCTGCGGACACTTCGACAGGCATTCCTCACAGTCTTGACAGCTATGCGCCCACGTCTTTGGGTCGGCCAACGCCTTGTGATAGCCCTCAGCGAACTGCTGCTTGCGGCTGGCATAGTCGGCAGCAGTACGTTCCGGCAACGGGAGGAGTTTATCCTTGACGGCCTCGTTGTAGTAGGCAAAGTTGCCTGGGATATCGACACCGTAGGGACACGGCATACAGTAGGCGCAAGTGGTGCATGGGATGGTAGGCACGCCAGCCATTTTGTCAGCAATTTTCTCAAGCAGTGTATTCTCTGCCTCCGTACAGGGATCAAGGGGCGAGAATGTCTCGACATTGTCCACCAGATGCTCCATCTTGTTCATGCCGCTGAGAGCCGTCAGAACGTTCGGATACGAACCTACCCAGCGGAAAGCCCAGCGGGCCGCACTGTCATCGGGTCGTAGTGCCTGTAATTGTTTCGCAACATCCGAAGACACCTTGCCCAAGGCACCACCTCTGAGTGGTTCCATGATGACACACTGAACGCCCGTCTTTTGGCATTTGTCATACAGATACTCAGCATCGGCATCCACCCTGCGACCTCCACGAATAGAGGCATGACGCCAGTCGAGATAGTTCATCTGAATCTGGCAGAAGTCCCAATGGTAGTCGTCCTGATAGCCCAACAGCCAGTCGAACACCCGTACATCGCCATGATATGAGAAACCGAGGTGACGAATGCGGCCAGCTTTGCGCTCTGCCAACAAGAAGTCGAGCAGTCCATTGTCGATAAAACGACGATTGAACGACTCCATGCCACCGCCTCCGATACTATGCAGCAGGTAGTAGTCGATATAGTCTACGCGCAGCTTCTTCATCGACGTGTAGTACATCTGCTTGGCGCTCTCGACATCGGTACCACCCCACATGTTCGACATCTTCGTGGCCACATGGAATTTTTCTCTGGGATAGCGAGCGAGCGCATTGCCTGTCAGCACTTCCGATTGGCCTCGCATATAGACGGGAGCCGTGTCGAAGTAGTTCACGCCATGCTCGATAGCATAGTCGACGAGCCGGTTCACCTTCTCCTGGTCGTCGGGCAATCGCATCATGCCGAAGCCGAGCAGCGATATCTGCTCGCCCGTACCATGCTGCACGCGGTAGGTCATGCGGTTAGTCACAGCCCCTGTCTCTTTATCACGGGCAAACACACTCAGTGGCTCCAGCGCCATCATCGCCATTGCCGAACCGGCTCCTAATCCTAAGCGTCGCAGAAAGTCGCGACGGCTGAGATTTGTTCCTTCTTTCATATCCTCATTAAATATTATTAGCTACAAAGTTAATAAAAAAATTTCTGAACCAATTAGTTAAGCGTAATTTTTTCAATTCTTTAGCATTTAAAGACTTATGCGACACAATGTGTCAGGTTGCCTCACCTTTGTCGCGAAAAGGGGTTGCTGTCGCAACAAGTGGAATAAGATTTCGATGATTTTTTTGTTTGCTAATGAAATACTGCCTAACTTTGCATCAGAATCAGAAAGAAAAGTGTTTCATCAGATTTGTTTCATAACGTTTGTTTTAGATTAGTAGTTTTTTCATTTCTTTTGTTTTGGTTAGTAATATCATTTCGGGCTCGCAGAGATGCGGGCCCGAAGTGGTTTAGATATTATCTTTTGTCCGCTTACTATGGCAAATTTATAAAGAAAGTAGTCTAACAATTGAAAATGGTATATTGCTTTGAAATGACTCAGATAACAGTTATAACAGATAACAGTTTTAAAACAAGGGGGTACCTGAGGGAGCGGTGAGAAAGAAGAAAATATGTATAAAATATTTATAATAATATATATATAATATATTATATATATATTATTAACCTTATAAAGGTCGTGCGCGAGGGCATGCATAGGGTGGCAGAAAAAAAACTGTTATCTGTTATATCTGTTATACGAGGTGTCTTTCCGCCACACACATGACTCAAAAGAATGTCTCCGAGCCGTCGGAAGAATTTCTTCGAGCGGCTGAAAGAATTTCTTCGGGCGGCTGTGCGTCGTGCGGCGCGCTTTTACACTTTTTAACTAAAAGTTGGGCATTTTTTGCTTGGAACAAAGACGTTTTTTTAGTAATTTTGCAGTGTGAAAAGAGATTCACACAGCTACTGGCCAGATGCTGAAAAACGAGTGAAAATGAACAATGTCAAACGATTCGAGAAGGAAGGAAAATGTAAGTTATGTCAACGAACACTATTCAGATGTATGTAAACATCAAAAAGAACAATGTATCTACTTCGACGGGCTTCGGCAAGTACTACCTGAATGCCGACACCAACGAGACGCTGTCGAACGATGGTCTGGTGAACCACATCATGCACCACAACTGCGCCGTAGGTCGTGAGGCCATCGCAGCCGTGATCAAGAAGCTGGGCGAGTGTATCCCCGAGCTGGTGGCACAGGGTCAGCCCGTGAAGATCGAAGGTCTGGGTACGTTCTACCCCACGGCAGAGTCGAGCCCCATCCTGCTGAACAAGCTGCTGGACGTGAAGTACAATCCGCTGGACGCCCTGAAGGGTATCCACCTGCGCTTCAAGCCCCAGAGCGACAGCCTGAACGACCTGACTTCGCGCTCATACCTGAAGATGCAGGTATCGCCGGTGATCAACCTGGTGACCGACCGCGTGCAGGACGGCGTGGACGCTGAGGGTAAGAAGAAGTATAAGACGCTGCGCTGCTCGCTGCAGGAGTTCCGCGATGCTGGCGGATTCCCAGTGGCACTGTCGTCAAGCAACAGCGGCAGTGGTAGCCAGAGCCAGGGTGGCAGCTCCAACACTGGTGGTAGCACCAATACCGGTGGTGAGAACACTGGTGGCGGCAACTCAGGCGGTAGCGCTGGATTCGAGACCGGAGGAGAGTAGTAAAAGGTTAGCGCCTTCGGGCGCAACCTTTTAGAAGGTGGAGGTACGAAGGTGGGAAGTACGAAGTCTTTGACCAAGGTACTAATCGCGAAGCGCTTATAAAAGGAATGGAAGAGAAGTTAAAAGGAAGTTATCGCTTCGCTTGGAAGTTAAAAGGACATTACTTTGCTATTGAATTAGCAGACATTTGTCCCTTTAACTCCCCTTTAACTTCCTTTTAACTCCCCTTTAACTTCAAAAAAAACAACAATCAAACAAATAATTACAATTATGAAAAAAGAGACGTGGAAGTTGATTGTGCAGATTCTGATATCGATTCTGACTGCACTGGGAACGACGCTCGGAGTGACGAGCTGTATGTAAACTGAAAGAAGGCTGGGCGCAATGCTCAGCCTTCTTATTGATGTATGCGTTACTCTTGGTGTAGGGAAGGAAACGACAGTCATCTACGATGCCAAAGTAATGTCAGCCCGTCATATCAAGCACTTCATGGCATAACTGTTTGCCATTCCATATATAATCCAAGAGGCCCCGGCTTGCATTTCTGCAGGTCGGGGCCTTGCTGTTTGGAAGTGGAATCACTTTATGATACCTCGATGGCCTTGGTGACCTTCTGCTTCGGCTCGGTCTTCGGCATGGTGACGGTCAGGATGCCGTCCTCGACCTTGGCAGAGATCTGATCCTTCAGCACATCGTCTGGCAGCACGTAGTTCTGCTCGTAGTTTGAGTAACTGAACTCACGGCGCAGGTAGTGATGGTGCTTGTCCTCGTGCTTGTGTTCCTGTTTGTCCTCAATGGCGATGGTGAGGTTGCCCTCGTCATTGATGGCTACACGACAATATTCTTTTTTGATGCCTGGAGCTGCAAGTTCCATTACATAGCTCTTGTCTGTCTCCTTGACATTGACTGCGGGTGCTGTACTATTGGCACGAGGCATGAAATCAGTGTTAAAGAAATCATCAAACATTGTTGGGAACCAACCATTGCTTTTCATTAATCC
>SUYH01000029.1 GCA_015060535.1 Prevotella sp. | reverse complement strand
GAAACGGTGATTGAACACATGCGTGACTATGCCGGCAGTATTAGCGAAGGCATGATCAAGGCTGTCTTTGATGCACTAGTTTCGACAATGAAAAGTTGGATGCCGATGGGGCACAACATCAAGATAGATGGGTTGGGTGTGTTCTCGCTGACATTGGGTTTCGATGAGTCGAGTCTGTCGGAAAAGGCGGAATTGAAGAACGTCGATGATGATCCTAAAACAAAATACAGGCACGTCTGCATCAAGGGCATCAACTTTAAGCCCGACCCGAAGCTGTTGCAGGCGTTGAACAAAGAAGCCAGTTTCGAACGCAGCGAGGCTGAGGTCCAAGTGCCGCAGAAGACCAAGCTCACTCGCGAAGAACGAATTACAAGGGCTAAAGCCATCATCGAGAAGAACGGCTTCATGACGCTCTACGACTATGCTAACGCCACCCACCAAAGCCGCTCTGTGGCCTCGAAAGACCTGCGTCAAATTGTCGCCGATCCCACCTCTGGCATCACTACCCGTGGCACCCATTCCCACAAGGTGTGGATAGCGAAAGATTAGTTATTGCCTTGCGCTAGGCTTTTAAGCAAACACGCATGCGCTGAATATCCTGAATGTTACTGATGATGCTGATAATGCCCAATGTCAACAGCAGCGAAAGACTTGTAGCTGCTAAAATGCGAGAATTCTCTGACAACCAAAGTAGAATGCCTGTCTGAACTTGGAAGGTGAAAAGGGGAACATCAGCAGGTGTGGACAGCACATAGCCAATGGCGACGCCACCGCTGACGATACCCACTACGAAGGCTACTACCATCAATATCTTGTAGCGACGGATGGTTGCTTCCTGGTGTTGCTTGAGATACTCTACGGCATCCATACGCTTGGTAAGCGCTGCCATGAAGTCAGCATGGTCCGAGAAATGGGGCTTCTGTGCGAGGAAGAGTTCCTCTAAGGCTTTATCTTTTGTCATAACTTCAGTTTCTCTTTTAGTTTGTCACGTCCTCGTGAAAGTTGCTTCTTGACGGCATCCTCCGAAGTGTCAGTAATTGTGGCTATCTCTTTTGTATTATAGCCGTTGAGATAGAATAGGGTGACAGCCGAGCGCTCTTTGGGTGGTAGGGTGCGCAGGGCTAAGTAGAGGTCTTGATGTTCAAAGGACGAGTCGGCGGCGGTGCTGCTAATGAGTGCCCGTGCTTCGTCAATACTCTCTGTGCAGCGCAGGCTCGCCCTGTGGTTCAGAAACGTGTTGTAGGCAATCTTGAAGAGCCACGAGCGGAACCGTCCCTTGTCCTGATATCCTGCACAAGAGAGATAAGCCTTTACCAACGCATCCTGTGCCAAGTCGTCGGCATCGTCTTTTTTACCACAGCAGAGGGCGAGCAAGAAGCCTCGTAGTGCCTCCTGCTCACGCTCAACATGGGTGATAAATACGTCTCGTGTCACGAGTTTGCTTCAGCTATCAGTTTCTTTTCTTCTGCCTCCATCTCCTTGGCCAGCATCTTCTTTCCTTTGGAGTAGTTAATAAGGAAGGCAATACCTACACCTAACAAGATAGCACCAGCCAGATAAAGCATTCTTAGATCATTTGAGTTCATTCCACCCAAAAAGTCAACATAGATGGCACATATCAAGAAGCCAATACCGAGGAAGGTCGTAATGTTTCCTGTTTGCAGTTTGCCGAGCAGTTTTTCCTTTAGCAGTTTCTTCTTGGGCGAAATCTTCTTCATCAATTCTTCGATATCCAAGTCTGGATTCTTCTCGATAGCGGCCAGCGCAATCTGTGTACGAGTGTTGGTCTCGTTCATTTCCTTACGAATTCCCATCCATATTGCAAAGATTGGGAGAATGCATCCACAAGCAATAGGTACTAAAATTGCAACTAAATGTTCCATTTTCTTTTCTTTTTTTATTGTTATACTTCTGTTTCTTTCGACCTGGGTCATATATATAACAAGTCAGAAGAACAAAAGGTGACGTTGAAACAGAAAATTATCAGAAAATCTTCCTTACGGCCTTGAGGCATCCATTTCATCTATTCTATCGGTATCTGAATGACTGAGAGCCATTTCTCAGGGTCTTCCTGATTCCAAGCACCATCGATGTAGCAGGTGCGGTGCTGACCTGCAACCTTGTAGCCTTGCTCCTCGATGTAACGGAAGGCCTCGGTGAACGACTCATAGAAGCGTTCGTATGGGCCGACATGCTTCATACAGAGCACCTTGGGGATGGCAGGCAGACGCTTGAACTGGATGATGGCGCTGTCTTCACCCATCTCCTCCACCTGTTCACAATACTCGATGTCGATATCCGTTGGCGTATATTCCTTGTTATGCTCTATGGTGAAGCAGTAGCCTGGAGGCGGACATTTACAGCCAAGACGTTGCATCTCCGGCCCTATCTTCTCGTAACACATTGGGCCGATGGCGGCATAGTTGGGAATGACTTCTCGATGACTTGCCACGATAATCTCGGGCAATGACTGAATGCTGAATTTTTCCATTGTCTTCATTTCTTTGCGAGAGTTTCTCCAGTCGAGCAGTCGGTTCCTGCGGGCAATCAGTTGTTTCAGTTGCTGTTCCGTTTCCTTAATCTTCTCCGTCAGCTGTCGAACACTGGGTGTATGAGAGACGTCGTCATACAGGTCCTTTATCTCGTCAAGCGAGAAGCCGAGTCGTTGCAGGTCGCGGATGGATTGCAACTTTTGCATCTGATCAATGCTATAGTAGCGATAGCCCGTCCACTCGTCCACCTCGTCAGGCAACAAGAGTCCCTTCTGCTCATAGTGACGCAAGGTTTTTACGGTAACCTGCATCATCTGTGAGAACTCTCCGATTTTTAATTTCATTTTACTCATTATCGCGCGATGTTTTGCTAAGCGACTACAAAGATAGGGCATGACCTAAGGGACGAGTCAAATGTTTTCCTGATTTTAACTTCAATTTAACATTATCTGTGATATTCCTCCAACTTCGTTTATCCATTTATCTAAGAACATCATCTGTTCTTCTGTGTGGAACCAGTGCTCGCCACCTTCCATAATGGTTAGTGTGGCTTGATGCTTCTTGGCAAAGTCGGTGATGGTATCTAATGATGTCAGATGGTCGTTGCTGCCGTACAGGATACGCATTGGCACATTCCATTTAACGGGGTGACTCTTGACATAGTGAAGCCACTCCCCAGTCAGTTCATAGCCGTCCAGCCTCTCCATATCCACGATAGGAGAGATGAAATAGGCTTTCTGAATCATGTCATCAATGCCCGCATTCATGCTGAAGAATGCCCCGATGCTGTTGGCAATCAGGATAACGTTCTCGAATCTGCTTTTCAGATCTTCTACGACTATGCGTATCTCCTGGCCTGTTTCCCAAGGAGTGAATGTCTGATAATCCAAGCCTATAACTTCGCAATCAGGAAAAAACGGCTTGTAGTACTCACTTTCCGAAGCACTGCCGCCTTTGCCATGTATGTATATTATTGCGTTCATTATTTGATGTTATCTATTTCTTTCTGCAAATTTGCCAAGAACCGTCCGGCATGCGCTCCGTCCATCTGTGTGTGGTGGAACTGGAAGGAGATAGGCAATTCGTAGCGCAGCCATTTCTTCCTGTATCGTCCCCAGATGAGGAAAGGATTGTTGAAGATGCCGCTGTTCATGCCTACGGCTCCGTCGATTTCTGTATCTACAATGGCTGACGTTCCTATCACCATGTAATCCTCAGACAAGTCTCTGTCCTGACACGTTGCAGCAACCAGTGCGGTATAATCAAGATATTGCCTGTTGAACTCGTCCAGTTCTTCCATATACAAAATATCACATGAACAGACTTCGCCCTCCTTGTTCTTCACAATCGTATTGACAGCAATCGAGTCGTATTGAATAAGTTTTTCACCGACGGGCAGTAGATAGAATTCCCTGACTGTTGATGCTGCCCGACCAATACAGTAGTCAAGCAGCATGTTGAACTTCAGGCCCCTCTTCCTGCTGACTTTCACTATTTGTGTCACGTCGATGGTCTTGAAAAACGTGACCATCGGGTTAGGAGCCTTCATCCACAGTTCAAATGCCTGACCACGGCTCGTTTCTTTCGGATTAACCTCTTTTCTCATTGTTTAATTTGTGTTTTCTCCATTTTCATCACTCTGACAGGACGGTCTGAGCCTACTTCCAGATTGGTACAGAGTGTCTCCTCGCCAGTGTCCACGAAGCCGCATTTCTCCATCACACGGCCTGAGGCAGGATTAGAGGGGAAGTAACTGCCCCAGAAAACCGTGAAGCCCTTTTCATTAAAACAATAGTCGATGACCATTTGAAGGGCTTCTGTACAGATACCTTTGCCCCAATACGGACGGGCTATCCAATAACCTACCTCTGCATGATCTTCAGCAATCTTCAGTTTCGAGGACGATGCTGGTAGATAGCCCACACAGCCAATAACCTCCGATGTCTCTTTTAATACAACGGCCCAGGTATAATTGCTCATGAAGAACTTGCGGATTATCTCTACGCTTTCCTCTACAGACTTGTGAGGTGGCCATCCGGCACGAGGGCCAACCTTTGGGTCGCTCGCGTATTTAAATAAGGTGTCGGCATCGCTCTCGAACCAGGGGCGCAGTTTCAGACGCTCTGACTGCATAACGAGTTTTGCCTTCTCTGCGAATGGAGGCAACTGTCCCTCGTTATACTCCTTGACCTTCTTGGGAAATGTCTTGTCGTAGGTCTCGAAAGCCTCTGGGTTCTCATCGGCTACGAAATAGCCCTTGGGCGGACAGTAGGTTCCCTCGATACCTTTCAGATATCCTGGCTTCAACTCCTGGGCAAGGAAGAACGGTACTTCATCATCCTTCGGCATGTCATGATAGTGGATATTGAATTTGCTGGCGAGGTCGAAACCGGCGTGACGATAGAACTCGATGTTACCCTCCATACAGAGTACGCCGATACCCATCTCGCGGGCCTTCTCAATGGCATAGTTCAGCAACTTCAGACCGTATCCCTTGCGCTTATAGTCAGGGTGAATACTGATTGGGCCGAATGTCCAGGCAGGGAGAACCTTCCCTTCTATCGGACAGTTTTCATCAAGAACAATCTCTGCCTTCGAAAACATGACATGTCCGATAATCTTTCCAGACGATTGGTGCTCACCATCGTCTTCTTCTAACACGAAGTCCAACTCAGGGATAAAGTCAGGATTGTTACGATACTGATTCAGCACATAGTGCTCTGTGCAGCCTGGGCGATACACGTTCCAGAATGCTTCTCGTGTGAGGTTCTCTACCTCACGATAATCTTGCGGTGTTTCTAATCTTATGTTCATTGTTTCTAATTCTAAGTAATTACTCTGGCTTTGCCCAGAACACCTCTGGGTCGGTAGTGGTGTCACACTTCCAGTTGTTGTTGACGAAGCCAACGGGTATGAGCCGCACATCATCTG
>SUYH01000015.1 GCA_015060535.1 Prevotella sp. | reverse complement strand
ACTTCTATGGCAAATAAGCACAGCAGTATAGTTAATAAAACATCTTTCATATCATAGCCATTTTCGACTACAAATATCACTTATTCTTGACGAAGAAGTCTTTCGGACCAGTGGTGTAGAGGTTGCCGAAATAGGTGTAGTTGTAGATACCCACATGCGAGCCGAGGGTGTGCTGGGCACAGTAGAGGTAGAGGTCACGATAGGTGCCGTTGGGGAATTCGGTGGCGTGGCCGATAAGGTTGCGGCTGAAGCGGTCGCACATCCACACGCCCAGTTCGTTGCTCCACGAGTCGGCAAACGACTGCTCATAAGGTCCTGCCGAACAGATGGCCAGCACGCCGGGGATGCCCTCAAGCGCCTGCCCCATGTTGGCAGAATAGCAAGGCTCCAGGCACACGAGCACCTGACGGAACTGATGGGCATCCGCCATCGATTGTAGCGTCTCTGCCAGCAGGTCGGCAGTCATACCCTGACCAGCAGACAGATCTCTCCACGCCATCTCGTTGATGCCGTTGATGGCCGCGCTGCGTCCATGTCCGCTCCAGAAGAAGAGCACGTTCTGCCCCGCGTCAGCAGGCAACACCACAGGTGTCTTGTCCGTCTTCACGCCCTTGAGTATGTTGCAGATGTCCTGCGGCGTCAGGTCGGCATTCCGGTAGTCAATCACCGCGCCTTGGCGCAGGTTCTTGCCGTTGGGGTCGGTACGCACGGCTCCCTTGTCGCTGTTCTCCGACGCATCGGCGCAGTCGTCGGCACTGACGAGGATGATATGGTCGTCGTCATAGCCGTTAGCCTTCAGCATCTGGTAGATGCTCAGCACGTCGGCCTCGTGGCGGTAGTTGCCCCAGCCGTTGCTGCCCTGTACCAGCACTGCATACTGACTGGTGAGGTCGGGATAAGTCATGGGAACAATGGTCTTACTGTATTCGGAGTCGAACTTCTTCTCGGCATCCTTCATGATGTAGTTCCACGAAGCCAGCGTCTGCGATGTCTGGGCGTTGCCCTGGGTGCTGTAATAGCTCTGATGATACAGATGGCCGCTGTTGATGATCCAGTTGACGTAGGTGGTGTTCAGAGCAGCCGTGTAACATTGGCTGTCGAACTGCACTGAGCCACAAGCGCCTTTGAATCCCAGCAGCTGCCCCTGTTCGAGCGCCGCGAGGTAGAGCTCCATGCCTGTCTCGCTCCATGCGTAGCCCGAAATGAAGTTGTCGGTGGTGCAGATGTCGATGATGGCATCATTCAGATTCGCCACCTCACGATGGTGCTCCATGTAGTTCGAGGCAAAGGCAGCCAGCAGCAGGGCGTCGTAGAACTTACACTCGGCAAAGGTGGGTTTGGTGCCAAAGCGAGTCTCGTAACTCATCTCGAAGCCCGTCATCGGGTCGGCGTAGGGTGAGAAGCCCTGATAGCCGCTGGTAAGCGCTACGCAGCGATCGCCGAGTGCCGCTATGCCCTCTTCGGTGAGATTACTGCAAGCGTAATACACAGGTGCCCACATCAACCGTATGTCATTTCTGCCAGGATTGTCATAACTCGGGTCGTCGGGGTCTGCTCCCCACCACTCGCTGCGTACGCGGGCTATCTGGTAAATCTGCTCAGCGTCCTCTGCCACAACAAAGTGCGCCGTCTCCATCGCTATAGGGGGCAGACTGTCCAGATAATTACGAACACGCTTGCGTAGGTCATCGGTGCTGGTGTACTGCTCGCAAGTAATGAAGTTGATGCCTACTTCAGTTGCCTGGAACGGAGCCCACTCCACAAAGGTCTGTCCGTAGGTACTGGCTGGGGCAAAGAGTCCTGAATACTGTTCTCTGTCTTGCCATGTACCACCGCGAATGGCAAGAAAGTTGGCATAGAGGCTCATCATCACCTCTGAGAGCGATACGTCGGTCTCCGTGAGCGACCATAGGAACGGTTGTTGTCCGCTGCCAGTGCTGGTAATGGCAAAGCGCCGGATGACGGTCTCACTGGTGGCGGTGGGCAGGATAAGCGGCTTCTTGGTCTGCTGACAGTAGGATGCCAGCTGCTCTACGTTGTCGCTGTCGAAGGGGCCGATCACAGCCAACAGATCGTCGCGGTTAGCCAGCCGTTCGCCTAATGATTTCAGGTCGTTGCCGTATTCGTCGTACCACTCTAATTTCAGGTCGATGCAAAGCGTGTCGTGCAACTGGGCGTTGTGCAGACTCTTCAGCATCCACTCAGCGGTGCGCTCCAGGCGGGCTTTCATGATGGGGTCGTTGAGCGGTGCCACCACTGCCACCGTCTTCTCCACCCATCGGCGCGAGTCCTGATAGATGATTTTATCATCCTCCGTCTTACACGAAGTGAATACCAGACATTGAATCATGAACAGCCCTACGACGCAGAGCCACATCATCCATCTTCCATCAGCCATCTTACTTCTCATAGCGCTCCCCCTCCTTTCTGATGGCTACTTGGCGCAGACTGTCCATATCCAGCACGCCTTGCCATAGTTTATCTGTACCTTTCCACTTATAGTCATATCCGATAATCGCATCGGTGGTGCCGTCGGCCAGTCCCAGCGTCTGGTGTTTGGGCATTGTGCCGTTAAGCCACATGCCCACGTAGTCAACCATCACCTTGTCGATATGTTTCAGTATAGCGTATGGACAGCAATCCGTATCGACGGTCATATCGCCATCGATGCCCACATAATTCTCACTTGTATTCATAGATCGTATGACACGGTAGAAGGCGTGCATGGCGCCACCACAGATGGGTACGATGGTCACGTTTTTTTTCCTACCTTCTGGCAGGTAGTCACTTTCTTCTTTGTAGATGCGCGTAGCCGTTGAGTCGGCTATCGTAAAACCGCCCCCAGGCTCGTTGCTGAGATAACGCTTGTGCAGCGTAATGGGGTTTTTATATACCGATGGCGAGTCGTTGAATCCTGCCTCGAATCCCTCGCCTGCCTCTACTACGGTCTGCGTGTAAGGGTTAGCCAGTATCAGCGAAAGCAGGAAGTTGGAACAATACTGTGCCATACAGCCACCCATGTACATCGCGCCGTAGTAGTCGATATAGAAGGTAGAGCCCTTGCCTTCCAGCGGCGTGGTGGTCTCCATATACAGCAGGTCGGCATAGGGGTTCTTCTCCAGTCGTTTGTTGTTCTTGCGGATGAAGTCATCATACACAGGGCTGGGCGTGATGAACAGCCTGCGCACGGTGTCGGTGGCGCTCTCCATCTGGCGGAACATCGTCTCCAGATAGACCAGTCCCTGCGCCTCGCTCTCAGGCGCCAGCTGCAGGGTGCGGAGACCGTACTGCTTGGCAGCCATCTCCACACCTTTGTAGATCAGGTCGTTGTACGAGCGGTCGCCCAAGCCGTTAGGGCCGTAGATCACCGTCACCAGCGGTGTAGTAGCGGGTTTCTCCTCGTTGGGGTTAGGCTGATAGACGGTATCGCCATCTTTGGTGCAGCCTGTCAGTAACAGACAGGCTGCCAACCATAAGACTCCTGTTTTCCTCATACGCTTTATCGGTTGTCTTCAGTGGCACCTTCGTCCGAGATGCCGGTTCCTTGCGTACTGTTGTCACCCGCATTGCCACCCCAGGTGATAGAGGCGTCGGTGACAGAATAGTCCTTGGCGAAGGCACGGGCCAGCTGACAGTTGGCAGTGATGGCACCGAGATACTGTCCCAGACCGTCGGCATAGAACACTGCCTCTATATCGGGTGTCTTCTCAGTGGCTCCTGCGTTGAGCTGCTGACCATTCTGGTCGAGCCAACTATAGGCCATCTGCCCCTTAGCGCTGAGGGCGTATTCTCCGTCGGCCACATTACCCTTCAGCGTGGGCTGGATGTTCAGACCTGCCTTGGCTGGCAATGGGATGTTGACACTCTTCGTCCAGGTGGTGGACGACATCTGCTCCTGGGCCACCTGACCGTTCTCACTGATATAGCGCACGGTGACCGTTGCTACGTCGAGCAGCTGCTGCGAAACAGTAGCACTATAGTCTACCTTCACACTCGTTACCACCTTCTCAGGAGGTGTTGGGGGGGTATCCGTACTGTCGTCACCACCGCCACAAGCAGTAAGGCTGCCGAGGGCCAACAGACCCCCGAGCAGCAAACTCATTATCTTTATATTCTTCATAGTCGTTTATCTGTTAATAACTTTCTTACCATTGATGATGTTGATACCCTTTGCAGCGGTTGAGAGTTGGCGACCGTTCAGGTCGTAGATACGCTCTGTGCCGTTGCTGTCGATGGTGCGCAGCTGCTCGATGCCGGTAGTGCCTTCGAGAGTCATGCCGATAGAGCGGTTGCCAGCCTTGCGGTTCGCCAGCAGATAAGTGCGGAAGGGCAGGATACGGGCGGCGCGGTGTTTGTCATTGTCAGACATCACGGGGTGCCACTTGCCGTCCTGCTGCAGGGTATAGGCTCCCAGTTCGGCAGCCTCGGCATTGCTGATACCGTAGAGTGTGCCGCGCATGGAATAACCTGGTGCATTCTGCTGTTTGCCGAAGGTCATACCACCACTGGCAGGAATATTCGCATCCGCACTACTGAGTGCAGCATCATTCTGGTCGGTCCAGATGAGATAAGGCTGCAGCGCCTCAAGTGTCTCAAATGTTTCGGTGAAAATCAGCTCATTGGTGCTGCGGCCTGACAGTTTGTAAGCCTTGGCGCCATTAGGTATCTGCATATCGTAAGGCAGACAGATAGTGTAGGGGGCAGCACTCTTGGCCAGTGTGCGGGTGTTCTCTACCTTTGCGGCCTTGAACTTGTAAGGCACGTCGTAGTCCTGACCGTCAATCAGCCTGTAGGTGGCGCAGTTCATCACGCCTGTGGTATCGCCTACCACCACGTTCACCTCGTCAGTCTGTCCGTAGGCTGTTGGCAAGTAGCACAGCGTGTTCTCCATGAGGCCCTTCTTGCGCAAGCCGCCGTTCTGGAGGTTGGCCATCATATCAATATCAAAGCAATTAGTAAAGTCGGCCCAGCGCAGGTTCTTGGCATCGCTGAAACTGTTGTCCTCAATCTGCTCCAGCATCATTGGCATACCGATACGCTCCAGCTTGGTCAGCGGCTTCATGTCGGCGGCCTTCAGCTCCGTCACCGAGGTGTTGCTCAGCAGCGAGAGATCCTTGATATTTGGACGGTTCTTGAACCATCCGTCCACATTGTCCACGCCCTGCAGTTCCTCCTTGGTGGCGGCGGCATGGGCGGCAAAGGCGGCAAACGATTCGTCGTCCTTGAACACACCGGAAGAGATGTTTTTGGTGCGCTGCCATGACGAGCCGGTATAGGCATCGTCTGCTACATAGTCCTTGTAGAGGCTCGGGCGCACATAGAAGGCGTCGAACGTCGGGTTGTAGTTGTTGCACAAGTTGCGCCACAGCCAGTTGTCCTGGGTCATCTCAGGCTTCTTGTCTGCCAGGATGTACATACGGGTCAGCGATACGCAGTCGTCGAAGGCATCCCAGTTGATATAGTTTGTCGAGTCGCCGATGACCACCGTCTCCAGAGACTCACACTCCAGCAGCGAGCGGCTGTGGATGGTCTTCAGGGTCTTCGGCAGGATGAGCTTCTTCAGCGAGTAAGCCCTCAGGAAGGCGTAGTAGGGCAGCACATTGGCCTCCTTCACGATCGACGAGTGGCTGGTTAGCACAAGCCTGTCGGGAGCTGCATACCATTCACTGGGCTCTACCTTAGCATCGTAGAGATCCAGATATTCCAGCTGGCCCAGGCAGTTGCGTGAGTCTGTCCATCCGCAATAGCCTGCCAGGTAGCGCAGCACGCTGAAGTCCTGACCGGAGATAGGACCGACTACCTTCAGCTTGCGGATATGCGAGTAGGCGCCCTCCAGCTCGTCAATGTGCTTATTGCCAGTGCCGGTCTCTATCTTGGAGTGTTTCACCTTGAGTCCCAACTCCTTGGCCAGTGTGTTCTTCTCGGTGGTGGTCACCACGAGCATGTCGCTGCCCGGCGCTGCGAAGTTGTTGCCCACGATGTGGTTGGCATACTGCGGCCAGGCCTCACGATAGCGCTTCACCAGCTTCATGGGCACATTGATGCGATAGAACATGGGCAGGTCGTCGAAGGTGCCGTCTTCCAGCTGCGGGATGGTGTCGCAATAGACATAGACATCCATCAGGCTCTTGCAACCCTTGAAGCCCTGGTAGTTCATCTTCTTTAGCGATGCAGGCAGATAGACGCGCTTCAGATTGTCGCAGTCTGCCAGTGCACTGCCTAATTCAGTCATCTTGGTGAAGCCGACCAGCTCGTCGAAGGTCTCCACACCGCTGCCTGTCAGGATGCCGTCGATGTTGGTCAGCTGCATATATTCCGAAGGGAAGAAATAGCCCTTGGCAGCAAAGGCATCCAGTGCATGGTCGTCCTTGAATGCGGCGGTGATACTGCTTGCGCACTTGGTCAGGGTAGGCTCGTTGGCATATACCGGTACCAGGTTGTTGCGGCAATAGACGGCATTGATGGGCGTGTCCCATGAGTCGTAGGTCCAGAACCAGTATTGGCCGCTGCCTTCAAGGCCACCGGAGGCGTCGCTCACGGCCTTCTCGGTGGTCATGAACACCATCTCGTCGATGCCGGGCACCTTGTAGGTCACGCGGTCGTCGTAGCCTGTCACCTTGTCGCCGATGGCGAGATGCTTCAGGTTCACGGCATTGTCGAACACGTGCTCACCAATGTAAGTAGCCTCCTTAGGCAGGATGACCTTCTCAAGCTTGTTGCAGTAGTAGAACATATATTCATCCACCACGTCGTCTTTGCCGATGAAGTCGTTCACGCCATGACACTGGTAGGGATGATCCTTGTCTTTCTTCAGGCGCGCGTTATATAAATTAAGGTAGCGCATGCGTCCGTAGGTCGGGTCGCTGTTGTTCACGTCGGCACCGCCCAGGAAGCGCAGCACGCCCACATCGACACCGTTCAGCGGACCGCTCACGGTCAGCGAGTCGATGTTCCAGTAGGCACCCTTCAGGCCTGTCAGGAAGTCGCCGCTCATGATGGTCTCCAGACCAAGTTTCGCAGCCAGCTGGCCCACCTCAGTGGTAGTGACGCTCTTGGGGAATGTCTGTGCGTCGCTGGCAGCCACAATATAGTCCTTATAGTCGCTCCATTTCTCCTTGTAGGCGTTGACAGCCTCGGCAGGCACGTAAATCTTCAGTCCTTCAGGTTTCTCGAATACTGCTGTGCCCAACGCAGCCGGTGTGGTGCCCAGGCAGCGGATCACCTTCATGTTCGCGTTGCCGTTGAAAGCCATCTCGTCAATCTGCGTCACTGCGGCAGGAATCTCTATCTCGCGCAGGTCGCAGTTCTGGAAGGCATAACCGCCAATCTTCTTGATGGTCGAGGGCAGCTCGATAGCTGTCAGGTTGTAGTCATTGACGAACCACGAACCACCGATGAAGTCGAGACCTGCCCACTCAAACTGCTTGAATTCGGGGAACTGCTTAATGTCATTGTTGACAGCCAGTTTGCCGTTGAGCCATTCGAAGGCCTTGTCCTTCAGCTTACTCATATCGATCACGTCGTCCCATGTCGATGGACTGCCCACGGCAGTGGTGTAACGCAGGTCTTTCAGGGCTTTCTTCACGCCTGCGTCAACAGGCTTCACCAGACAGGGGGTAAACTTATCCTTATACTTGGCCCATGTCGTGTCGGCTTCAAACCAGCGCTGTTGCTGCTGCGTCATCTTCAGCATCAGTTTGGGTGTGTTGGCAAACACACCGTTGCCTAACTGCAGCTGCGATGGATGCAGCTCCTTGGCCTTGTTGATACCGTCGGTGCAGAGATAGAGCAGGTCGAACGCCTCCAGGTTCGGGCAGTCGGCGAAGCAGGAATCCTGCAGGGCTACATTGAAGTCGTAGTAGATGTCGCCGCACCACAGCCAACCTTTGATGTCCCAGCAGGAGACGTTCTTCAGGTTCTGGTTGCCGCGGAAGGCTTCCTTGCGCACGTAGTCGAGCTTAAAGTTATTGTAGATGCCGATGTCGTTGAACAGACCCAGCTGGCCCTTATGGTCGTTAATCCAGCTGTCGTCGGCTCCCCAAGCCACCAGGTGCTCCACCTTGTGACCGTTTTTCATCGACACCTTCTGGGTGCTATTGCCCTCATAGGCATAGGCATATTTCACGCCGAAATCGTCTTTTCCGCCAGGATAATCCGTCGCCTCGTAGGCGAAGAAACGCTTGTACTTGCTCCACACCCCATCGTCGAGGAAGTCCTGCTTGCGGTCCTTCGCGATGATGATTTTCAGTTTGGTGGAGTCGCAGCCGGCAAAGATGTTGTCGCCGCAGAGGATGAAGTTTTCAGGCCCGAGCGCCTGTGAGGGCTTGCCGCCGGTATAGAGGCGCAGGTCGAAGCGCTCCATGCTGGTGCAGCCGGCAAATGCCGAGTCGGGGATGGCTATCGTCATGGGCACGCTCTCCTTGGTGGTGCTGCCCTTTGCCTCGTAGAAGCGTACTTCTTCCAAAGCCGTGTTCCCGGCAAATACGTTCTTGCGGAACGTCATGGTGCGGGTGTCGTCGTCGACACCAGCATAGATGTTGACCTTCCTGATGTTGGTAGCGGCCTTGCTGATGTACTGGTGATACACCATATTCTTCGATGGCGTATAGATCATGTTCAGACCTACACCCGTCATGGATGCTGCATGGATATACGACAGGTTGTTGGCTATCAGACCGCTACGGAACTTGTTGCTGTTGTAATCGCTGCCCTGCATACGTGCGGTAATGAGACTTGCGCTGAGACTTGAAAGCAGAGTGCCGCCAGCCATTGTCAACAACGTATTACTCGCCCATGCAGGGAGACCCATGGAAGTTACTACTGCTGCCACTTCAGGAACAACTACTTCTGGGGCAAGTGCTGCAGTTAGTTCTGCAACAACTTTCATTACATAAGCTTTTAAAGTTGATCTTGTTATTGGTAGTGCCAAAAGTTTAGTCAGTACATCAGCAGAAGACATTACTCCTGCCGCACTACATAATCCTTCACGAGCTAACTCTGTGATTGCGTATGAGGAGAAACCAATTTCAGCCAAATTTTTTCCTGCTATAGCAGTAATTTGTTCAGCAGTAAGAGCCTCCGTAAATCCATAAGCAATACCTGGTAAATTTCCAGCAAATTCTTTAGCGGCTCCCAAGGTAGCCTCGCTTGCTATAGCCGTGTTAGCGTATGCTGTGACTGACTCTCTTGAGACTTCACTTACAGTCTCTCTTGAGACTTCACTTATAGCCTCTCCAGCAGCATCTCCTGCACTAATTGCATGGGCGACACCTTTACCTATCTTATAGGCAGCATAGGCATAGAGGGCTATCTCGGCAGCAAGCACGGGCACACTCCACCACGACCAGTTCTGCGACACCACATTGTCGGTGGACAGCATACCTGCTGATGTGGACATATACTCGTAGGTCAAACCGTCCTTCACAATGGACTTCTTGGTTGTTGGCTCATAGTCGGCAGCCTCTATGAACTGGGCATACATCGCCCAGTTGGGGTCTTTGATGAACTCCAGGTAACGGGCTGGTGACACTAAGATGCGGAAGTCTTTGGCACAGCTTGGCGGCAGGGCAGCTACCTGTTCTTCAGTCATGCCCTTTAGTTCCTCAGGGGTTGGCACACCAAAGATGTTATCGCCAGGGATGACATCCTTCGGGCCCAGTGTCTCCCAGTGGTCTTCGCCCTTCTCTGCAAAGTAGTACAGGCGGATCTCCTTCAGGTTCTTACAGCCCCGGAAGGCACCATTCTCGATCACCACCTTCAGGTCGCTGTACGAATTGTCGCTGCGGCCGTTGGTCTGCCAGAACTCTACGGATTTCAGATCCTCGCAGTTGGCAAAGGCGTCGCGGCGAATGGCTATGTTCTTGTAGTTGTAGTACGAGCCCACGTCGTTATAGACTCTCAGCACACCATTGTTTTTCTTCAGGTATTCGGTATCGGATCCCTCGATGGTGGTGTAATACACCGTGGCGCCATTGTCGGCAGGTGCCATCAGTGAAGTAGCGTTTAAGCCCCAGTAGTCGGCATTCCACAGGCGCAGCTGCTTCATCACCTCCTCGCGCTGATTGCCGTCGTTGGTCAGATAGGTCTTGCCGTCCTGTGCCAGCATGCACTTGTAGCGGGCACCGTACTCCTTGATTTCATAGCCTGAAGGCTCGTAGCTGATGATGCGGTCCTTGTGCGTTGCCCACACGCTGCTGTTTTTGTAATCGTTGAGCACTGAGGTAGCCACACGGATCATGGCGTTGGGCGAGCCCTCAAACGCGTTGTCCCAAATGCTCTTCACCCGGTATTCAGGCATCGCCTCCCAGTGGTTGGTGCCCTTGGTGGTGTACTGCATCAGGTCCACCTTCTCCAGATGCGGCGCATTGGCAAAGGCCTTGTGGCCAATGAAGAAGTGGAACTCGCTGTTGGCATTGTAGGCCTGGGCATTAGCGTCCTGGAAGTAGATGCGCTTCACCTTCGACTCGCCAGTAAAGCCCTGATCGGCCACACAGCCCAGATGGGTGTGACTGGTGAAGTAGCCCACCAGGTCGTTCAGGATATACACCTCGCCGTTCTCTGGCACGCTCTCCTCGTCGATAGAGGCAGCGGTGATGTAGGCGCCTTCGGCATTGATAAACCAGCCGTCGTCATCCTTATACCAGCCGTATGTCTGCGGGGTATGCACATCGGTGTTGAAGAACTTGGTGTAGTTGTTCTCCGAGATGTACGTGTACTTCACACCTTTGTAAGTGTAGGTGTAGTCTTCACTCGATGCACGACGAGGCACTTGCATCGCCTTCACAGTGCGGCCGTCGCTCATCAGCACTTGGTCGGGCATACTCTCGGTACTCACGGTGCCGTCTCCCTGTGCACTTGCGCCAATGGCTGCAATTGCCAGCCAAAAGGTCAATAAGAATTTAAGTTTTAGCATATTTTTAGGTTAGTTTAGTATTTTTGTTTTTAATATTTGCTGCAAAGATATATAAAATATTTGAAAGCTGAAAGAAAACACTCCCCAAATAACTATTTTTAAGATATGATAAAGCTCAGACTCTTTTTCATTATCATTGTTATATTATTCCGCCACAAAGATAAAGGTTTTATTTGAATATTGCAAGAAATTCAATCGAAAATGTGTGTAAGGAGCGGATGCGAGGATGTTGCGGAGTGCGTGGAAGGATGTTGCGGAGTGCGTGGAAGGATGTTGCGGAGTGTGTGCGGACATGGTACGGAGCCTATGCGTAGGGCGTGCGGAGCCTATCGGTAGGTTGTAGACGGGTGTTGTATATAAAGATATTTCCACGATTTAGAAATGACGGTTAGGATGGCGTTTTTGCTACTATTAATAGAAAAAATATTTTCCTGGGCAGGGCGCAAATTTTCCCTAGGCAGGGAACAATTTTTCTATCGGCAGGGGGTGTGAATGCCGATTTGTTAGTGTCAATAAAATTCACAAAAGTGCAGACTGAGGGGGAGTAAGGGAGTGTCGCGTCTCATCGTCGCATTGTCTCATAAGGACTATCCATGTGTATCTATATAGGTAGTGTTTATAATATTATGATAAATAGAATACTTATAATACTACTATTATACTCCTTATGCGACATTGAGACAATGAGATGAGACACAACTTTTCGGGGTGGGGCATTTGGCGGTTCAGAAGATTATGTGTAAATTTGCAGCATGAAAGATAGAATGAACACAGCGGGTCTGTCCCGCTGTGTCCTCGGACGGCTCAAAGACATTCTTCGGACGGCTCGGCTTTTGGATAAGCGGGGGTTATTGGAAAATAACCTTGGGTTATTCTGAAATAAGCGGGCATTATTCTGATAGAAAGTTTGGTAATGACGGGAAAACTTGTTACTTTTGCATCGTTATGGCAGCACACAATGAATTAGGAGCATGGGGCGAGGAGTTGGCAGCAAGCTATCTGCAACGGAAGGGTTATGAGATAGTGGAGCGCAACTGGAAGTCAGGACATCGCGACATAGACATCATTGCTATGGATGGTAGTGTGATGGTGTTTGTCGAGGTGAAGACGCGCCGTAACCGTATGTTTGTAGAACCCGAGGAGGCCATTGACTATATGAAGCTGCGCAATCTGAGGGCTTCAATCAACCATTACGTGAAATTCAAGCACATCAGCTGCGACATCCGGCTGGACGCCATAACAATAGTCGGGACCCCCGAAAACGGAAGTCCCGACATCGATCATATCGTGGATTTTCCTATCTATTAGCCGAACTTGATGGTTCCCTGTATGGGTCCAGACGGCTGAGCGGTCTCTGCCTGAGGCATGATATCCTCGCCATTGGCCTGCGTATAGATGCTATCCAGAATCTCACGGGTACGCTTGTAGGTAGGCGTCTGCTCTACGGCTGAGATGACGTCGTCGTTGTCCAGATCCTCAGGACGGAACAGGAAGATATGTGGACGACGCTTGTAGCGCTTGCCCTGACCATCGTTGCCGTAGTAGCGGTTGCGGCGGTCTTCGCGCTGTGCCTCCTTCTCCTGCTCAGCAGCGATACGGGCAGCAGTCTGCTGGTCCATCTTCTTGATATGGTCGCTCATGCCGTCGACATTATCAATGCCGAAGCCTGTAGCGAGAATGGTCACCTTTACCTTCTTGCCCAGCTCTGGGTCGACAGCCAGACCCCACTTGATTTCGAAGTCACCAAACTTAGCCATGAAGTCGTTGACATCGTTCATCTCCTCCATCATGAGCGACTCCTTGCCGTCCTTACCGCCTGAGAACGAGATGGAGAGCAGAATCTTCTTCGAGTTGAACACGTCGTTCTCGTTGAGAAGGGGTGAGTTCAGCGCGTCCTCAATGGCCTTGCGAACACGGCCTTCGCCCTCGCCATAACCCGTAGACATGATGGCTACACCACCATCCTTGAGCACGGTCTTCACGTCGTTGAAGTCGAGGTTGATGAGTCCGTGAACAGTGATAATCTCGGCAATCGACTTAGCGGCTACCGACAGGGTGTCGTCAGCCTTGCCGAAAGCATCGAGCACGGTCAGTTCAGGGTAGATCTCACGCAGACGCTCGTTGTTGATGACCAACAGGGCATCGACGTGCTTCGACATTTCCTCGACACCATCCAGCGCCTGGTCGATTTTGCGGTCGCCCTCAAAACGGAAGGGGATAGTGACGATACCTACCGTCAGGATGCCCAGTTCCTTAGAGATACGTGCAATGACGGGTGCTGCACCAGTACCCGTTCCACCACCCATACCAGCAGTGATGAAGGCCATGCGGGTGCCGTCGCTGAGCATCTTCTTGATGTCGTCAAGACTTTCTTCGGCTGCTGCGCGTGCCTTTTCGGGCTTATTGCCAGCACCGAGTCCTTCCTTGCCCAGTTGCAGATGAACAGGAACGGGCGAATCGTTAAGTGCCTGATTGTCCGTATTGCAGAGTACGAAGGTCACGTCGTGTATGCCTTCACGATACATGTGGTTAACGGCATTACCGCCACCGCCTCCTACACCAATCACCTTGATGTAGCTGTTCTCTTTAGCAGGCTCGCCGAAGTCGAGCAATATGTTGTTGTCCATACGATAATAATTTACTAGTTACTTCTTATTCTTCTTCCTTGACAATCTCCGTCGCTGCTTTCTTCAGCCAACGGCCAGCCTTATTCCAGAAGGAGTTCTCCTTCTTGATGCGTGCAGCCTCGCGAGCTTCTTCTTCAGCCTTCTCGCGTGCAGCACGCTCTTCGGCTTCTTTCTTGATGCGAGCCTCCTGTTCAGCACGACGAATCTCATCGGCAGTGCGGACCACACCAGCGGGAATCTCGTTCGGCTGGCGAGGACGACGCTGTTCTGTAGCGCCATCGAGCGTAGAAACGCGTTGTCCGGCAAAGAGGTCGCCATTGGGATCGTATTCGTCGCCAGCACAATTGATATCGCCCTTGGCCATCAGTCCGAGAACGGTGTTCATCATACCATCATGGGCATTGATTTCGTTGATGTTCGACGTGATGGTCTGGGTGACGAACTTGGCGATGCGTATCTTGTCAACGTGGGTGTAGTTCTGGAATGCCTTCTCGATGTTCGTCATGTTAGAACCACCACCGGTAAGGATGATACCACCCAGCAGCTTGTCAGCATACTCTTCGGGTACCTGGCACCATACGTTGGCAACAATCTCCTCCAGGCGTCCCTCGACAATCTCGATGAACTTGCGAGCCTCTACCTGACGCTCGTTATCGATGGAGTATTTCAGATTGTTGTCGATCTCGTTGTTGTCCGTATAGGCAGAGCCGTACTTCAGCTTCATGCGCTCAGCATCGCTCTCTTCCATCTGCAGCGAGGCGATATCCTTGGTGATGTTGTTGGAACCAAGAGGAATGACAGCCAGATGACGAAGGATGTTCTTGGAGTAGACGCTGACGGTAGTGGTGTCGGCACCCAGGTCGACCAGCACACAGCCCGAGCGGCGTTCCGTCTCGGTGAGCACGCTGTCGGCCAATGCCAGCGGGGCAAGATACATCTCGGCAACGGTGATGTTGGCAGCCTCGAAACAGCTGTTCAGATTCTTGTAGAATGCCTTGCGCTGCAGGATGTTAAGGAAATTACCCTCAATGCGAGTACAGGGAATGCCTACGGGCTCCAACTGGTATTGCGAGTCGACCTTATACTCCTGAACCGCAGCATCGAGAATCTCCTGGTCGGGATATTTCATGTTCCGGTTGGCATCCATCAGTTCTATCACCATGTCCTGAGTGACGGGTGTCTCGACAGACTGTTCCTTGGTGATTACGTTGCGAATAGAGCGAATAGACTGTCCGCCCACGCCGACATAAACCTGTGTGATGGTTGTCTTCAGCTGTTTCTGCAGCTTGTTGACAATGGTTGTCAGGCATTGAGCTGTCTTGTCGATGTTGTATACCACACCTTTGCGGATACAAGAGGTAGAGTCCTCCTTGACGCAAGCCAACACCTGAATGCTTCCGTCCAGATTCTTCTTACCTGCGATACCAGTCATCTTAGATGACCCCAGTTCGATAGCTACGATAAAATCCTTTGACATCATATTGATACTTATAATTTACGTTTCTTACAGATGATTTGATTGTTGAACTCCAAGCTGATATAGGAGTATTTGTTCCACCCAGCATGGCTGAGGCCGTAGCGGTAGAATTTCTCCAGACGGGTGAACTTCTTGTCGAGATTGACAGGATTGCCGAAATAGATGACGTGGTCGCCCACCTTAGGAACGGCTTCGACGGTGCCATCGGCCAGCACGTTGATTTGCTGAATCTGGCACCGCCACAGCGGGTGGTGGATGAGGTAGTTGCCTATTCGGGTCAGCACCTTCTGGGCATATTTCTTCGAGATGTTGCCTGTAGCCACCACGAGGTCGCTGGCATAGGTGGTGTTGGGCATGATGTTGCCATACTCGTCCACATAATAGTCGTCGCCATTATCAGCCTTGACGCGGACGACGGGGAGGCGCTGCACCATCTGGATATTCACGCGACCAGTCTGTGTCTTGTAGCACTGCACATCCTCGACAATAGGATTCTTACGGAGAGCCTCCTCAATGGCGCGTGTGCTGATCTGGTCCATAGGGTCGCCCAGCGGGTAGAGCTTGGCCCGTTGCAGCTGCGACCTGACTTCGCCGGCATTCAAGAAACCCTTGACAACACCGTCCTGGATGTCGATGTTCACCTCGCTGCATACGTTGCTCAGCTCATCAGGGCGGTTGAATGCCGTGATGGCCAGCAGCAGGTAGACTGCAAGGAAGAAGTCGACGGTGACGATGATGGTCTTTTTCAGATTGAATGCCATAATTGCGGTCTATAATTTGTTGTTCAGAATCTTAGTGATTTCGGGCACCTGGTTGTCCAAGTCGCCAGCACCCAGAATGATGAGTACATCAAAATCGCGTTGCTCGATGAACTGCAGCACGTCGTCCTTGCGAATCAACTGCTTCTGGACGCCAGGCTTCAGATTGTCGTAGATGAGCTGCGAAGTGACACCCTCGATGGGCAGTTCGCGTGCAGGATAGATCTCGGTCAGGATGACCTCGTCGAGCTGGCTCAGTGCATCAGCAAAGTCCTTGTAGAAATCGCGGGTGCGGGTGTAGAGGTGTGGCTGGAAGATAGCCGTAATCTTACGGTCCTTATACAGCTCACGAATGCTCTTGGCACTCTGATAGATCTCCTTGGGGTGGTGGGCATAGTCGGAGAGGAATACCAGACGGTCGTTCTTGATCTTGAAGTCGAAACGACGGTCTACGCCTCCGTAGGTCTTCATGCCCTGACGCAACTCGTCGGCGGTGCAGCCTGCCAACTGAGCCATCGCCATAGCGGCAATGCCATTCTCGATATTGATGGGAATGGGCTGTCCCAGTTCTACATTCATGACTGACTCGATGGGGGAGATGAAGTCGAAGGTAATCTCGCCATTCTCAATGCGGATATGCTCTGCATGGAAGTCGCCTTCGGTGAGTGCGTAGTCGTAACGGCGCACACCTGCAGACAGGTTCTCTTTCATCTCCAAGCCACGATGGATAATGAGTGCTCCCTCGGGCTGGATCAGTTCGGTGTAGTGACGGAAACTCTCCAGATAGGCTTCTTTGGTACCGTAGATGTCCAGATGGTCAGGATCGGTCGAGGTAATCACCGTCATATATGGTGCCAGCCAGTGGAACGAACGGTCGAACTCATCGGCCTCGATCACCACATAGTCAGAGTCGCTGAGGATATAGTTGGTGCCATAGTTCTTGGAGATACCCCCCAGGAAGGCATTGCAGTCGATGTGACTCTGATGCATGATGTGTGCACACATGGTGCTGGTGGTTGTCTTGCCATGTGTACCTGCCACGCAGAGTCCCTTGTGCTCGTGGGTCAGCGTGCCTAATACCTGAGCGCGCTTCTGTATCTCAAAACCGTTCTTGCGGAAGAACTGCATCTCCTGATGTTCCTCGGGAATGGCGGGTGTGTAGATGACCAGACACGAGTCCTTCTGCTGACAAGCCTGAGGAATCAGGTCGACACGCTCTTCGTAATGGATGAGCATGCCCTCCTTTTCCAGCTGTCGGGTGAGCGTACTTGGCGTCTTGTCATAACCGGCTACGACAAGACCTTTCTTGAGGAAGTAGCGGGCAATGGCGCTCATACCGATGCCGCCAGCCCCTACGAAATATACTGCTTTAATATCCTTGATATTCATTGCTTTGCTAACTTGATCACTTCTTTGGCTATGATGTCTGCCGAGTCGGGCAGCGCCATCTTAAGAATGTTTTCGTGCAGACTCTGCAACTTGGCAGCGTCCTGAACGGTATCGATGGCCAGGGGGATGAGAATCTTCGATGCCTCGACATCCTTGACGTAAATGGCAGCTTTCTTGTTGACCAGAGCCATTGCGTTCTTGGTCTGATGGTCTTCTGCCACATTGGGTGACGGAACGAGGATGACGGGCTTGCCCAACAGACAGAACTCGCTGATCGATCCTGCACCAGCACGGCTCACCACGATGTCGGCAGCCTTGTAGGCAGCGCCCATATCGCTGATGAAGTCGGTGACTATCAGGTTGGGGATGTGCTTGTCCTTCATGCGCTCGCTGATCTCAGCACTATAGTACTTGCCAGTCTGCCAGATAAACTGGACGGGGCTGGCGAGAATTTGGTCGAGATATTGCAGCACGCTCTCGTTCAGCGTGCGGGCTCCCAGGCTGCCTCCCACGATGAGCACCGTCTTCTTCGAGGGGTCGAGTCCGAACGATTTGACAGCGTCGTCGTGTGTGATGGTGGTGTCCAGTAATTGCTGGCGCACGGGGTTGCCCGTCATCATAATCTTATCGGCAGGGAAGAAACGCTCCATTCCTTCGTAAGCGACACAGATCTTGGCAGCCTTCTTGGCCAGCGTTTTGTTAGCCAGTCCGGCAAAGCTGTTCTGCTCCTGAAGTAGGGTAGGAATGCCCAGACTATTGGCAGCTCCGAGGGCTGCACTGCTGGCATAGCCGCCAACACCCACAGCCACCTGAGGCTTGAACTGTTTCAACAACTTCTTTGCCATCCATTTGCTCTTCAGATAGTCGATGCCAACACCGATATTACCGATTCTCCATAGAGGACGAAGGAAACCTCGGATGGGGAGTCCCTTTATTTCGTAGCCAGCAGCAGGCACGCGCTGCATCTCCATACGACCTAATGCTCCTACGAACAGGATTTTAGCATCAGGGCGCAGGGCCTTGATGGCATTAGCAATAGACACTGCAGGGAAGATATGTCCTCCAGTTCCACCTCCGCTGACGATCACTCTTAACTCACTCATATTTCTTTCTCTTATAGAACCTTGCAAAATTACGAATTTAATTTCTTATAATCGCATTTTTGAGTTGATATTTTCTTCTTTCTTCATTTTGGCCGAACGGCTGACACTCAGAATGGCTCCGATATAGGCGCAATTGATGATGGTCGACGTTCCACCCTTGGAGATGAGCGGCAGTGGCTGACCGGTTACAGGAGCCAGTCCGACGGCTACCATCATGTTGAACGTAGCCTGAATGACCAGCAGTAGGCCGAGACCCATAGCCAGGAAAGCAGGGAAATTGTTCTCGCAACGGCTGGCGATACGTGCACAGCGATAGAGCAGGATGATGTATAGGAACACCACCGCGGCAGCGCCCATGATGCCTAACTCTTCAATGACGATGGCAAAGATGAAGTCGGAGAAGGCCTGTGACAAGAAGTCGCGCTCGGTGCTCTTGCCTGGTCCCTTGCCAATCACTCCACTGGAGACGATGGCGATATTAGCATGTGCCACCTGTGCGTCTTTGTCGAGGTCGTATTCCTGTGGCGAAACGTCGTCCTTGCCAAAGTTCAGGATTCGCGCTTTCCAAGTGTCGGCACGGTGGAGCAGCTTCTCAATCTTAGATTTCTTCTTCTTTGGCTGGTCCACCTGTTCTACCTTCGCCACCTCTTGTTCCTCCTGTGACTTGTCGTGACCTACAATCATAATCATAGAGACGGCAAACACGCCCAAGACAATGATGATAGCAGCCAGGCGACCCAGCTGCCGCATAGGTACGAGACCAATGAACATCATGAGGAAGACGACGGCAAAGAGCAGCGCTGCGGTCGACAGATTCTCCAATCCTATCAATACACAGGCAGGGATAGTAATCCACATGATCCATTTGAAAGCATTCCTGTCAGCACCTTTCTCGTTCTGCATAGCGCTGAGAATCTGAGCTACGACCAGCACAATCGTTCCCTTGGCAATCTCGGAGGGCTGTATGGTAATCGGTCCTATCCGGATCCAACGTGAGGCATCATTGGTGCTCTCGCCACCTCCTAAAGCCACAATGATGAGCATCAGTCCTGTAATGAGTATGAGGAACGGTGTCATCAACTTGAAGTAGCGGCAGGGGATATTGAGCGTGAGGATGGTAATCAAGGCACCAAAGGCGATGGTAAAGGTATGGTAGGCTATCGGACCGATGTAGTTCTGGCTCTTATACGTCAGTCCGCTGGAAGCTGAGAAGACCTCCACAATACTGATCATACAGAGGAAGAAGAACACCATCCAGATGACCTTGTCGCCCTTGAAGATTCTGCCTATCTTTTTATTCATACCTCATTATAGATTTCTTGCAAGTTCCTTAAACTGCTCGCCACGATCCTCCATGTTCTTGAAGAGGTCGAAAGAGGCGCAACAGGGTGAGAGCAACACCGTCATGCCTGGTTCTGCCATCTCATAACAAGCCTCGATGCACTCCTTCATAGAGTGGGTGTCGCGAACGGGAATGCCCAGTGCGTCGAAGTTGTCGTGCAACTTCTGGTTGTCAGCACCCAGGTAGACCAGTCCGGCACATTTCTCACGTACCAGCGGCTTGATGGGGTCGTAGTCGTTGCCCTTGTCCTTACCGCCGATGATGAGGATGGTCTTGGTCTTCATCGACTCCAGTGCATACCAGCAGGCGTCGACGTTGGTGGCCTTTGAGTCGTTGACATATTGTACGCCACGAACGGTACAAACCTTCTCCAGACGGTGTTCTACACCGGGGAAGTCGCTGAGGCTCTTGCGAATAACCTCTTTCTTGATGCCGGCAATGTTGGTGGCGATACCTGCTGCCAGCGAATTATAGATATTGTGCTTGCCCGTCAGGCTTAGCGATTCCTGTTCCATATTGAAAGGCTCGGGCTGCTCAATCTTATACTGCCCTTCTTCGATGTAACCGATAGAGCCTTTCTCCTTCAGTTCAGAGAATGGGTACTGGATGGCTTGTATGTTGTATTTCTCCAGTTCCTTTTTAATCACAGGGTCGTCGTTCCAATAGATGAAAGCATCCTGTGGAGTCTGGTTCTGGATGATGCGCATCTTCGAGTCGACATAATTCTGCATCTTGAAATCATAGCGATCCAGATGGTCGGGGGTGATATTCAACAAGATAGCAATGTTGGCACGGAAGTCGTACATGTTGTCGAGTTGGAATGAGCTCAACTCGATGATGTAGTACTCATGTGGATCCTCAGCCACCTGCAGGGCCAGCGAGTTACCGATGTTGCCTGCCAGACCAGCATCATAGCCAGCCTGCTTGAAGATATGATAGATGAGCGAGGTTGTTGTGGTTTTACCATTTGAACCCGTGATGCAAATCATCTTGGAGTCGGTATAGCGACCTGCAAACTCTATCTCACTGATGATATGGATGCCCTTGGCCTTGATTTTCTGTATCATGGGGGCTGTGTCAGGGATACCCGGACTCTTGATGACCTCGTCGGCATTCAGAATCTTCTCTTCGGTATGCTGGCCTTCCTCCCATTCTATCTGGTGGTCGTCCATCAGTTTCTTATACTTATCGTGAATCTTCGACATGTCGCTGACGAAGACCTCAAAGCCCTCTTTCTTGGCAAGAACGGAAGCACCTGCACCGCTCTCTCCTGCTCCTAAAATAACAATCCTACTCATCTTACTTTCAGTGTGATAATGGTTAATGCTGCTAATATAATACTTACAATCCAGAAACGGATGGTAATCTTCGACTCATGGAAGGGACGATGGGGCCAGCCTTTCAGGATATAGGTACTCGTCGGGTCGAGCTGGGAGTCGAGACGACGGAACGTGTCGTGAATCGGGGTGGCTCGGAAGACGCGTACACGCTTGCCCTTACGCTTCTGAATCTTGAACCATTGGGTCTGGATAATGACGCTGAGGCTCTCGATGAAGAAGATGCCACAAAGGATGATCAGCATCAGCTCCTTGTGGATAATCAGGGCACATACACCGATGATGCCACCGATGGTCAGCGATCCTGTATCGCCCATGAATACCTGGGCAGGATAGGCGTTGTACCACAGGAAACCGATCATGGCCCCGATGAAAGCGCTAAGGAAGACTACAAGTTCCTCAGAATGTGGGATATACATAATGTCGAAGTAGGCCGCATAGACGATATGCGACGAGACGTAGGCGAACACCATCAGGGCTATACCAATGATGGCCGAGTTGCCAGCACACATACCATCCATACCGTCGTTCAGGTTGGCACCATTCGACACAGCCGTCACGACAAAGATAGTCATGAGGACAAACAGCACCCATCCCGCAGCCACCTTGTACTTTCCACAGAAAGCCATCACGTCTGAATAGTTCAGGTTGTGGTTTTTGATAAAGGGAATCGTGGTCTGCAACGACTTCACAGCTTGTGGCTTGTGCTTGACAACAATCTCTTTGTTCTGTTGGGGTTCTGAGGTGTTCTCGCGGACTACAGCATCAGGACTGAGCCATAATGTCAGACCTACGATGAAGCCTATGCTTACCTGTCCGATGATTTTATATATACCCTTCAGTCCTTCCTTATTCTTTTTGAATATCTTGATGTAGTCGTCCATGAAGCCGAGGAAACCCAGCCAAACGGTCGTCACAATCATCAACAGCAGGTAGATATTGCGCATTCGACCTAACAGCAGGACAGGAACCAGTATGGACACGATGATGATGATGCCACCCATGGTGGGCACACCTTTCTTCTCGACACCAAAAGGATCGATACTCGGGTCACGGGCTGTCTCAGAAATATTGCGACGCTTCATCCATTTGATGAAATACTCGCCAAACCAAGCTGAGATAATCAGCGACAAGATGAGGGCGAGCAGCGAACGGAACGAGATATACGACCAGATGTGTGCTCCTGGAATATCGTACTGTTCTAAGAATCTGAAAAGATAGTATAACATGGCCTAATTAATTTTCAAAGATTTTACGTACTTCTTCGCGATCGTCAAAATGGTGCTTCACACCTTTGATTTCCTGATAGTCCTCATGACCCTTGCCGGCTATGAGAATGACATCACCTTTCTCTGCCATCATCGTAGCGGTACGGATGGCTTCACGACGGTCTACAATGCTGACTACTTTCTTCATCTGCTGGGGAGTGAGACCTGCCAGCATATCGTTGATGATATCTTGTGGCTCTTCGTTGCGAGGGTTGTCGGAAGTGATGATGACACGGTCGCTCTGTTTGACGGCTTCCTGAGCCATCAGTGGGCGTTTACCCTTGTCGCGATTGCCACCAGCTCCGCAGACGGTGATGACCTTACCCTGCTTGCCCTCTAAAACCTCATGGATGGCATTGAGCACGTTCTCCAGTGCATCGGGGGTATGGGCGTAGTCGACAATGGCCGTAACTCCTTCTTGGGAGCGGATGGGCTCCAGACGTCCTGCCACACTTTTCAGGGTGCTCAGTACAACGAGAATATCGTCAGGCTGTTTGCCTAACATAACAGCAGCGCCATAGACGGCCAACAGGTTAGAGACATTGAACTTGCCGATGAATTGGACACCTACCTCGCGGCCATTGATCTCAAGGTACATGCCCTCGAAGTGACACTCAATGATGCGGGCTCTGAAATCGGCCATCGTACGGGTGGAGTAGGTCTTCACTTGGGCCTTGGTGTTCTGCACCATCACGCTTCCGTTCTTATCGTCGGCATTGGTAATGGCAAAGGCATCCTTCGTAAGTCCGTCGAAGAAGGCTTTCTTGGCATCGCGATAGTTCTCGAAGGTCTTGTGATAGTCCAGATGGTCACGTGTCAAGTTGGTGAATAGTCCACCAGCAAACTTCAAACCACCGATGCGCTTTTGGGCAATGGCGTGGCTGGAGCATTCCATAAAGGCATATTCGCAACCTGCCTCTACCATCATGTGCAGCAAGTGGTTCAACTCAATGGGGTCTGGCGTAGTATGGTCAGCCGGGATGGCTTGATCTTCAATATAGTTGCATACCGTAGAAAGCAGTCCGCACTTGTGGCCGAACTTACGGAACATATTATATAATAAGGTAGCGATGGTGGTCTTGCCATTGGTACCTGTAACGCCAACCAGTTTCAGCTTCTGCGAAGGCTCGCCATAGAATACGGTGGCTACTGGTCCGACGGCATCTTCTGTGGAAGCGACCTGAACATAGGTTATACCCTCTTGAAGATTTTCGGGCATGTCTTCGCACAATACCGCTCCGGCGCCTAACTCCAAAGCCTTGGGAATGAAGCGGTGGCCATCCGTCTGAGTGCCTTTCATGGCCACAAAGAGATGCCCCTTTTCAATTTTGCGTGAGTCAATGTTCACGCCCGTAATCTCTGTCTCTGCATCACCGATGATGGTGATGGGATTGACGTATTTAAGCAGTTGGCTTAGTTTCATACACCTTATTATATTTAATATGTTACTTTATTCTAATATCAAGACGCACTCGCTGCCCTCTACGATTTGCTTGCCGGCAGGATAGCTCTGTTTCTTCACTTTACCACGTCCATGAACTTTGACGCGCAGCCCTCGGTTCTCCAGCATATAGACGGCATCGCGGGCTCCCATGCCTACCACGTTGGGCGTGATGTCTTCGCTAGGCACGTTTTCCTTTGGCATGCGCTTGTTGATGCCCAGTTTTCCCAATACGTAGTTGGCATCACGTGTGTTTCCTTTCTTTATATCGGGAATGGCAACAGAATTCTCGTCGCGAGCATCTTCAACGCTCATTTTCAGGTTACGAGCCATCACGCCTTCAGCGATATGGTGGAAGACAACGCCGCTCATGCCACCACCCGAAGCGGGAAGTCCAGACTTCTTCAAGCAGACAATGCATGAATAACGAGGATTGTCGGCAGGGAAATAGCCTGCGAACGAAAGCCAATACTGTACGGTACCGCTCTTATAACCGGCCTTACCTTGTGAAACCTGAGCCGTACCCGTTTTTCCTGCTACCTTGAAAAGCGGAGAGCCTGCCTTTTTGCCCAATCCCTGACTGACCACATGTTCCAGAATGGTCTGCATGGTCTTGATGGCTTTGGGCTTAGCGATACGTTCTTTGATGACCTCAGGAGGATACTCTCTTACGGTCTCTCCGTTTTTCAGTACTTTCTTGACAAAACGTGGACGCATCATCTTACCATTGTTGGCAATGGCGTTATAGAACGTCACGGTATTGATGGGTGCAATCTGTGTCTCGTAACCGATAGACATCCAAGGCAGCGTAGTGGCATACCAGTTGTCGTCGTATCGGCCATTCTTCTTGCGCTGTGGCATACGGATCAGTGGGGGACGATAGCCAGGAAGGATGTTCTGTAGTCCCAGATCCTGACCGATACCGACACGATACAGTCCTTTGACGTAACGCTCGGCTTGATCGTGATAAATCTTGTCAATCACATGGCTCACACCGATGTTGGAGCTGACCTCCAGCGTGCGTGCCATATTGATGTCGCCATAACCACCACGGCGCCAGTTGTGGTCTTTCATCTCACGACCGTACATGCCCCTAACACCACCGCCTGTGTGAATGACGTAGCTGGTGTCAACTTTCTGTCCGTCGATGTTCAGTTCGTCATCAAGTGCCACAAGGAATGAGGCTACTTTGAATACAGAGCCGGGTTCACAACGGTAGCTGATGGCGGAATTGACGGCCTCAATGTATTCTCCCTTATCGTTACGTGACATGTTGACAATGGCCTTTACATCACCGGTCTCTACTTCCATCAAGATAGCCACACCCATTTCACCGTTAATGAGTTTGAGTTCGTCAAGCACGGCCCGTTCGGCTAAGTCCTGCATATTCACATCGATGGTGGTCACGATGTCACCGCCGTCAATGGGCTGGGTGACAGGGATGTTCATGTATTTGTTGAGGATCTTACGGCGACCCGTGATGCCTGGTGTACCTCTAAGGATAGAATCGTAAGCCAGCTCCAGTCCGAAGTAAGCAGAGTCGGTAGCCATCATGGTACCTCCCAGGGTGCGTTGTGCCAGAGAGCCGAAAGGACGGCGTCGGGAGTTGAATACCTCTTCGTGGAAACCGCTTTTGTATCTGGGCATATTGAAGAATGGCAGACTCTTCACCTCCATATAGGTGTTATAATCAATGCGTCTTGGATAGATAGGCCAGTGGCGCGCTCCAATGGTACCGTTGCCGTTCTTTTTCTGCTTGCCTTTGGTCAGCAACACCTTATACTCATGAGCAGTATAGGGGAATATTTTACTCAAGCCCTCACATACGGAGTCGACTTTGTCGTTCCATAATGAATCATCCTCAAAGGCAGCGGCCTGGAAGTCGATATATATCTTATATTCAGGAATACTGGTTGCCATCAGCTGTCCGTCGCAACTGAGAATATTGCCTCGGTTGGGTTTCACGCTTACCGAGTCGCGTTTCAGTCGGTCGGCTACTTCGGTCCAATATTGTTTCTTGGCGGTCATGATGTAGAGCGCCTTGCCAATGACGGCAAAGCCTATGAGCGTCAACACGATGGCAATCACCATGTAGCGAGGCATCACTTTATCGTTTTCAAACTTGCTCATATCTGTTCTCTACTCGGGTATCTCTATTATATAAGGTGGCTGATCAGCCTGATGCAGCAACG
Organism: Prevotella sp.; assembly: GCA_015060535.1. Classification (GTDB taxonomy): domain Bacteria; phylum Bacteroidota; class Bacteroidia; order Bacteroidales; family Bacteroidaceae; genus Prevotella. The sequence goes on along the minus strand of SUYH01000015.1, from coordinate 47,242 downwards.
AATCCTTGTTCTGTTTCAGAATGTCGAGGACATGACTCTCGCGACATTTCTCCGTCAGGGTACTGGATGATGAGAGCGCCTTGAACTTGGCGTCCTTCAGCTGTCCTTCCAAGCGGTCAATGGTCAGCATGTCCTGTTGGCACTGGTAGCGGAAAGCCACATAGACGATAGTGAAGCCTACAATCAGGAGGAACAGCCAGATTTGTGAACGTACAATCTGTGTGGTCAGCAAGTCGCCGCCTAAGATTGTACGCAAGTTAAGCTGCTGCGAGGGGCGCGGATCTTCCTCGCTGGCAGTCTCCTTGATCTTCTCCAGCGTCTTTTTCAGCTCCTGACTGGGATGCTGCTCTTCGGATGGTTCTTCCTCTGAGATGACTACTTCTTCTATCTTGTCGTCTTCGGCCATATTTCTTATACCTTTTCTGCTATTCTCAGTTTTGCACTTCTGCTACGCGGATTCTGCTGTTGCTCTTCGTCAGATGGCGTAGTCACCTTGTTTACCAGGCGATAAGGACTGCTGATGCGTCCGTAGAAATCCTGTTCTATCTTCCCCTCTGCATTGCCTGCTTTCATCACGTTCTTGACGATGCGGTCTTCTAGCGAGTGGTAGGTGATGACGCTGAGCCTTCCTCCCGTGCGGAGAAGGGTGGTAGCACCAAGCAGCATGTCACGTAAGGCATCCATTTCGTGATTCACCTCTATGCGCAGGGCTTGATACAGACGGGCCATATCTTTCTTCTCGCGTTCAGAACGCATCAACGGCTCAATGACCTCGCCTAGGTCGGCTGTGGTCTGAATAGGCTTTTTGCTGCGATAGGTACAGACGGCTTTGGCTATCTTGCGGGCATTCTTCATCTCTCCGTAGAGGTAGAAAACATCAGCCAGTTGTTCTTCTGTATAGTTGTTCAGCACGTCAGCAGCAGTCTGACCTGCCCTTTTGTTCATTCGCATGTCGAGCGGAGCATCGAATCGGAAGGAAAAACCACGTGTCTCATCGTCGAAATGGTGACTCGATACACCCAGGTCGGCCAGTAATCCGTCAATCTGTTCCACTTCGTAGTACTGCATCCAGTTCTTGATATATCTGAAGTTGCTCCTTACGAAAGTAAACCTGGGGTCGTCGACGATGTTCTTCTCGGCATCAGCGTCTTGGTCGAAACTGTAGAGATGACCTTTCTTGCTCAGTCGTGAGAGAATCTCCTTTGAATGGCCGCCACCACCGAAAGTCACGTCTACGTAAATGCCGTCGGGCTGGATATCCAGCCCGTCAACACTCTCCTTTAGGAGAACAGGAACGTGATATGTGTTGGCTGTAGTCGTCATTGTTCTTCCGTTGTCATCAATTCTTCAAGGGCCTGCCCGAATTCTTCTGGTTTCATCTGCAGTTCTTCGGCTTTTTTGTTGCTCCATATCTCAATGGTGTCGCCCATTCCGACGAACTTGATGTCTTGTATGATATCGGCCATGCGTAAGTAACGTTTGGGAATCAGAAAACGACCGTTACCATCGAGCGTCAGCAACTCCACCTCGCTCACAAACTGGCGGAAAACCTGCTGGTGCTGCTTGTTCCAGCGGTTCAAGCGCGAACGCAGGGCATCCATCTGTTCGTTCCATACACTTTCAGGGTAGAGCACGAGGCACGGCTGGAAAACATCCTTGCGGAGCACCAGTCGTTCGTCGCCTCCACCTTGCAGCACCTTACGGAAGGTGGCAGGTAGGAAAGCGCGTCCTTTATCGTCGGTTTTGGCCTCTATGTTACCTAAAAATCGCATGCGTACTTCTTCTATTTTTAAAGTTTGGGTGCAAAGTTAATCATTTCTCCCCACAATTCCCCACTTTTCTCCACTTTTTTTAGTGAATATTTTTTAAAACGCGAAAGTATCGCGATTTTTTTCAAGAAAAGTTTAGGTATTCGCAAAGTTTTTCCTAACTTTGCATGCTGTTAGTTATCCTTGAGAGAAATGGGTCAAATTACAGAGAAAACTATCGACATCGATAGCATACTGCAAAGCAAGATGGGTGCGAAGGCCAAATGGGTGCCGCGCCCTTTGGTGTCGTGGTTGAAACGTATCATCCACCAGGATCAGGTGAACGCATACCTTTGGGATTCGCGTGACAAGGTTGGAACCGAATGGTTGGAGGAGTGTGTTCGCTACCTACAGATGTCGTTAAAGCTGGAAGGTATGGAAAACCTACCCGATAAGAACGATGGACGCTTGTACACCATTGTCTCAAACCATCCATTGGGAGGTGCAGATGGTGTTGCTTTAGGTGCTATCATTGGGCGTCATTTCGACTCCCGTTTCCGTTATCTTGTTAACGATTTGCTGATGAATTTGCCTGGATTGGCTCCCCTCTGCATTCCCATCAACAAGACGGGTAAACAGAGTCGCAGCTTCCCTGCTATGGTTAAGGCAGGTTTCGAGAGCGATAACCAAATGCTGATGTATCCTGCTGGCATCTGTTCTCGCCGACAGAAAGACGGCAGTATTCGCGATATCCCCTGGTCTAAGACCTTCATCGTGAAAAGCGTTGAGTATCAGCGCGATGTGGTGCCTATCCACTTCAGTGGACAGAACTCCAACTTCTTCTATAAGTTGGCCAATTTCAGTGATCGTTATCTACCTTTCAATCTTGCTATGCTCTTTTTGGTCGATGAAATGTACAAGAATGTAGGTAAGACCTTTGAAATCAAGATAGGAAAACCTATTCCTTGGCAGACCTTCGACAAGAGTAAGACACCCCAACAGTGGGCACAATACGTACAAGACATAGTTTATAGCTTATAATAAAACATGGAACAACCGATTATCCAGCCAATTAGCAAAGATGTACTCAAAAGCGAGCTGACTCCTGACAAGCAGTTACGCTTGACGAACAAGAGCAACAATGAAATCTACATCATTACGGCACATAATGCGCCTAATGTGATGCTTGAGATTGGGCGATTGCGTGAGATTGCTTTTCGTGAGGCTGGCGGTGGTACAGGTAAGGAGGCTGATATCGATGAGTTCGATACCTGCGAGAACTGCTATAAGCAGCTGATTGTATGGAATCCCGACGAAGAGGAAATTATCGGCGGTTACCGCTATTTGCTTGGTACTGACTGGCAGTATGATGAGAAAGGTCAGCCCATATTGGCTACTAGTCATATGTTCCATTTCTCGGAGAAATTTATCAAGGAGTATGCTCCTCAGACTGTTGAGTTAGGTCGTTCATTCGTTTCGCTGCCTTATCAGTCGTCGCGCAAGGGTGCCAAGAGCCTGTTCGCTTTGGATAATCTTTGGGATGGTTTGGGAGCTCTTACCGTGATTCGTCCCAATGTCCGTTATTATTTTGGCAAGATGACCATGTACCCCTCCTATATCCGCAAGGGACGTGATATGATATTATACTTCCTGAAGAAGCATTTCGATGACAAGGAGAACCTTATTATCCCGATGAAACCGCTGAAATTAGAAACAAACCAGGATGAATTGGATGAACTCTTCTGTGGTCAAACATTCAAGGAAGACTATTTGATATTAAATCGCGAAATTCGCAAATTGGGCTATAATATTCCACCATTGGTCAATGCCTATATGGGGCTTTCGCCTACGATGAAACTTTTCGGAACGGCTATTAATTATGGTTTTGGTGATGTGGAAGAGACGGGAATCCTGATAGCTGTCGATGAGATTTTGGAAGATAAGCGTAAGCGCCATATCGATACTTTCATCGCTGCCCATCGTGATGAATTGGTCATCACATCTGGTGCCAACAAGGTCATCTACAAATCTAAAGAACAGAAATAAATGCACCGACTTTTGCTGCTGTGGGCTCTTTTGCCTGCAATGGCTTTTGCCCAAAGTCTTGATTCCCTCCATATCATTGTCGATGCGGAGGCATCTAGTGAGAATCCTTATGTATATAAAACCTTTCAGGAGGCAGCTGCCCATTTTCAAGATGGTACGCCTGAGCATCCGATGACAGTTTATGTCCGCCCTGGTGTCTATTGGATAGATGATCCTGATGATTCCACGGTCAAGGTAGGCAAAGATGGGCGCGAACCTTTTGGCATGACCATTCGCTGCCAGTATCTGAATTTGGTTGGATTGGGTGCTCATGCTGAAGATGTGGTACTTGCCAGTCAACGCGGACAGATGCAAGGTGCGGTAGGCAATTTTACCATGTTCGACTTCTGGGTGAAGACACTTAGGGTATCGAATATGACGCTCGGAAACTATTGTAATGTAGATCTTGTTTACCCCAGGAATCCTCGATTAAATCGGCAGAAACGCAGCGATGCTATTACTCAGGCTCACGTGGGTTATGTGCATGGCGACACGCTGATAGCCAGTCATGTACGTTTCATTAGTCGTCTTAACCTAAACCCATTGAACGGTGCCCGTCATTCTTATTATGAGGGTTGCCATTTTGAAAGTACCGACGATGCTCTGAATGGTACAGCAGTCTATCGCCATTGTACCTTCGACTTCTATGGACAGAAACCTTTCTGGAGTACTTTCGGACGCGGGGTGTTATTTGTCGACTGCGATTTCTATGCCAAGAGCGACAACCGTGAACTCTTTTTCTGTAAGCAGGGTGGACCTGTCACTCTTGTTGACTGTCGCTATCATGCACCAAGCGATAGTGTTTATATTGGTTGGACAGCTTATCCTCAACCTTGGCTTCGCTGCTATCAACACAACTTTACGTTGAATGGGAAACCTTACCAGATAGGTAGTCGTCAACCACAGAATACTATACAGCCTTCATTTTTATCCTCATCGCAGACTGCTGCTCCTTTCCTCGATATCAATCAGCATACAGCTACGCTACAGACCGGTTGTGATACGCTTGTCCTTTCTACCTCAGAACCGGCCGACTGGCACGTCGAAGAAGGCTATTCGGAGTATGTCTCTCTGAGCGCCCAGACTGATCATTCCGTCACACTTAGACCTACCAATAATACCGATGAAACCGTTAGTTTTTGCGCTGTTGCTGCTACTGCCGATGGACGTGAGGCCGCATGCTATCTGATCGTCAAACCCTCTCAGTTGGCACCACCTACATTCAAAAATACTCCTCGTATCGTGCTTAAAGGTAACGAGTTGCAGTTGTCCTACCATCTCAACTTACAAGGTCGTAGAGATGAATCGCTAATCACATGGAGTCGCAATGGCATACCAGTTGCTGTTTCCCATGTCGCTCCTCAGTTGAACTACCTTTTGACGGAGGCAGATCAGGGACAGCAGATTACTGCCACCATCATGCCAAAACACCAGCGTAGCAACTATGGGTCACCATATGTAGTCCGATACCAAGTCTCCAAAAAATATAAATGTCAACCTACGCGCACTCTTTCTACTGACTTTAGCAATTTTCCCTGTCAGTGGCAACCTGTTGTAAAGGCTGGCTATTGGACTGTTGACGGTAACAAACCTGCGGATACAGCATCATTTCCATGGGCTTTTGATGACCAAAAGCCAATGTGGGAATATGCACAAGGTTTCAATGGTGCGGTTGGAATGGGACTTTTGCAGGCTCAGCGGGGTGCTCGTCTGATGTATACACCCATGCCGCGCTCCTATGGAAAAATGTCGCTGGTTTTGGAGGTCGATCCCACAAAGACGGCTGGGCAAGGCTTCGGCTCAGCTACAGGACAATACATGGATGTTTGTTTAAAGTTTGATACTCAGCGGTTGACGGGTTACGGCTTGCGCATCATCCGTACGACGAAACATGCGAAGGCTGTCGACTTCTTGCTTGTTCGTTATGACGAAGGACAGGTGACACCGATTTCTGATTCCGTTAGTGCTACCTGCTACCGTACGGGTTGTAGGATTTTCATCGATTTCACCGATAATCAATTGTCAGCTTATGTCACCACAAAGACTCCACGTCCTGCTGATTCAACATTGCCCCATGAGGTGAGGCTGAAAGCAGATGTCTCCTCCAATCCGTTTGGCGGCATTCATCTCCAGCATACGGGTTCTTGTGGTGAGAGCACCACGATGCTTCACCAACTTTGTGTCAGCTGGTATTAGACAATGGGCAGTGAGATACCGTTGATTTTCTGGTAGACATCCAACGCATAGACGTCTGTCATACCAGCAATATAGTCGATGACAGCCATCAACCGAGTTTCCAGATTGGGTGCACTGATGTCGTATTGTGATGAGACGCGATCGATAAGTTGCTGTGAGTAGTAGCGTCCAGGGTGCATCACCGCCTCCGTCATCTGTTCCATCAATGTGGCCATAATCTTGTAACCAGACAACTCAACATCCAGTACAGGACGACTCCGATAAATGCGTTCCACCGACAACTTGGCACAACGTTCGTAGGCCATTCGCTGTCGTTCGTTGATGTGCTTGATGAGTGAGCCTTCATAAGTACCGTTTAGTATTTCGTCTTCGTGCTGTACGAAAGTTTTGACACACTCATTCTCTAGTTTGCCAATCACACAGGCACGCATGTATACCACTTTCTCATTGGGGTCTCGCAGTTCTTCGTCTGTGATGCGCTGAAGAATTTTATTCTGGTTTTCCTCGTCGAAGAAGCCCAATAGTAGCTCTTCTGTTTCCTGATAGGAGAGGATTTTCAGTTTGTGTGCATCCTCCAGATCCATGATTTCGTAGCAGATATCATCGGCAGCTTCCACCAGATAGACGAGTGGATGACGTGCATATTTTAACGGCTCGTCAATCTTGGATTTGCAAATAATACCCATTTCATCGGCAATTCGCTGGTAATATTCCTGTTCGGTTTGGAAGAAGCCGAACTTGCCTTTTCTGCCTGCAGCTGACGATGCATAGGGATATTTTACGATGCTGGCCAAAGTGGAGTAGGTCATCACGAACCCACCTGAACGACGTCCCTTGAATTGGTGCGTCAGTAGTCGGAAGGCATTGGCATTACCCTCGAAGTGTGTGATGTCGTCCCAGAATTCCGGTGAAACCTGCGATTTTAGTGTACTGCCAGGTCCTTCCGTAAAGAAGGTCTGTATAGCTTTTTCTCCACTATGTCCGAAGGGTGGATTGCCCAAGTCGTGAGCCAGACAGGCTGTAGAAACAATCTGCCCAATCTGTTCAAACATGCTTCCCTTTAGTTCTGGGCGCTTCTCCTGCATGATGCGCTGAGCTACATCATTGCCTAGCGACATACCTACGCTAGCCACTTCCAACGAGTGTGTCAGTCGGTTATGTACGAAAATGCTTCCTGGCAGTGGGAATACCTGTGTTTTGTTCTGCAGTCTGCGGAACGGAGCTGAGAAAATCAGCCTATCATAGTCGCGTTTAAACTCTGTGCGGTCATCGTGGCGTTCCGTGTGGCGGTGTTCCTGCCCCAGCCGTTTGTTTGATATCAGTTGTTTCCAATCCATCATAGTGTGTGCAAAGTTACAATAAGAATATCAAAAATCGTTCAAATATAGAAAAAAAAGCTACAATGAACTTTTTTTCTTATTTTTTGCATCAATATTTATAGGAAAGAAGGTCAAAAACTTATAATTTTGCAACCAAATCATTTAAGTGTAACTTTAAATTTAGATATGATGAAGGATTTGATTATCGGACTGGGCGAGGCATTATGGGATATGTTGCCCGAAGGAAAGAAATTGGGTGGTGCACCTGCAAACTTTGCCTACCATGCAGGACAGTTTGGCCTTAATACGCTGGCTATTAGCGCTTTAGGCGACGATAAGCTAGCAGAGGAAACTATTGAGGCGCTGGAGCAGAACGGACTCCGCTACCTCATGCCTCGCGTACCTTATGCTACAGGTACTGTGCTCGTTACGCTGACGGGTAATGGCATTCCCACCTATGAAATTAAGGAGAATGTGGCTTGGGATAACATCCCCTTCAATGCAGAGATTGAGGAAGCCGCTCGAAACTGTCGTGCAGTCTGCTTTGGCTCGCTGGCTCAGCGTAATGTGGTGAGTCGTGAGACCATCCAGAAGTTCCTTGATGCCACACCTAAGGACTGTGTGAAGATTTGCGACATCAACCTGCGCCAGCAGTTCTTCTCGAAGGAGATCCTTGAAGGCTCGTTCAAACGTTGCAACATTTTGAAAATCAATGATGAAGAACTTGTTGTTGTGGCTCGTATGTTCGGCTATCAAGACTTAGACGATGCTAAGGTTTGTGAGCAGATGGTCAAGGACTACAACCTACAGATGCTCGTGCTCACCTGTGGCACTAATGGCAGTCATGTGTTCACAGCGGACGGCAAGCACTCTTTCCAGGAAACCCCGAAGGTGAAGGTTGCTGATACCGTTGGTGCTGGCGACTCTTTCACTGGTTCTTTCTGTGCAGCCATTCTTAATGGTAAAGCTGTTGAGGAGGCTCACCGCATAGCCGTTGAGGTGTCAGCCTATGTCTGCACCCAGAATGGTGCCATGCCGAAGTATCCCGCTGAACTCGTTGCAAAAGTAAAGTAATTAATAGTTTTAAAAGTGCGAAGAGTGGGACTACCTGTTATGTGTAGCCCCACTCTTCTTATATAGTATTACGGATTATGCCCACTGGTTCTGCCATTTTACGGAACCGATAGCGAACTCCTTGCAGGTGATGGTGATCTCCTCGAAGTGCCCCATCTTGTCCTCCCAGCGCTCTTCGAAATTCACGCAGTAGCCATTCTTGAACTCGATGGTCTTCATGGCCTTACCGGTCTTCGTCTCCAGGAACTCGATCTTACCATCCTTCGGCAGATTGCGCTCTACCATCCAAGCCATCAGGTCGGGGGTACCGTCGTTCAGCGCCTTCACGCGAACTGTAATCTTACCACCGCGGGGGATGCCGGCCATCTGGCCTTCTACGTCTGTTGCCTGATCGAACTCGTAGGTTACCATCAATACTTCGCGATCTTTGTAACCGTCAATCTTCATTGTAACTGGTGTTGTTGCCATATTCTTGTTCCTTTCCTAACTTTTAATTTTTAACTTTTTTACTTTTAATTTAGCGAAGCGTTCAAGCCCAAGGATTGTCAAAGGGTACTGAGCCGTTTTCGAGTTTCTGGCATACGATGTCCATCTCCTCGTAGTGTTCTTCACCATCTTCCCACTTCTCCTGGTAGTGTACGCAGTAGCAGCCTGTGCCCTTCAGCTCTTTCATCGTGCTTCCATTAACGGTGTTGAAGAACGTAATCTTGAAGTCGCGAGGATCGTTGGGAGCAATCATCCACTGCAGCAGCTCTGAGTTGCCATCGTTCATGGCCTTTACGCGAACGTGTACATGACCGCCACGGGGAATACCAGATATCTGTCCTTCACGATCGGTTGTCTGTTCGAACTGGTAGTCAACCATTAAAACCTGACGCTTTGCGAAATCCTTAACCTCGAGGGTTACTGGTGTTACATTCTGTGCCATAATCTGATTCCTTTCTTAATTTTTAATTTGTGAATTCTGTTTGTTGTTATTTTCTGAGTGCAAAGTTAAGGGCAAAATCAATTGGTTCCAACTTTTCTGCTGTTTTTCCTCTCAGGTTGTTCGGACAGTAGGTAGGATTTCGGACAAAACGCGTCAGAGGATTAGATTCTTGTCCGAAATGCACGTAAAAAGAGTGGGGCTACACCATTTACGGGTAGTCCCACTCTATAAAGTGTATCTCTTAGGTTTACTCTGCCTTCAGACGCTCAGCCATAGCGCGGCCTAAAGCTTCGCATTGTGCCTTAGTCTCAGCATTGAGGCTCTGCTTGATCTCCACAGGAGTACCAACCGCTTCGAAGTGCAGGTGCTCGTCGTTCCAACGCTGAATCTCACCAACGGCCTTCGATGCCCAGCCATATGAACCGAACCAGCCCAGCAGATGGTTCTTGATGTCCTTGCCAGCCAATTCGCTGAGCAGTACGTCCATCTCGTGATAAAGGGCGGTGTTGTAGGTGGGAGCACCTACGATGAGTCCCTTGTAGCGGAATACGTCGCGGATGATATAAGAGTGGTGGGTCTTCGACACGTTGTAGACAACGATGTTCTTAACACCGGCCTCAGAGGCAGCACGGGCAATGACCTCAGCAGCACGCTCTGTGTTGCCATACATGGTGCCATAGCAGATGACGAGGCCAGGCTCCGTCTCATATTTCGAGAGACGGTCGTAGATGCCTATCACCTTGTCGATATATTCGTGCCATACGGGTCCATGGGTGGCGCAGATGTAGTCGAGCTTGACACCAGCGAGTTTCTTCAGGGCATTCTGGACGGGTGTGCCGTACTTGCCCACGATGTTCGAGTAGTAGCGCTCCATCTCCAGCCAGAAGGAATCGCAGTTGATCTGCGAGTCGATGATACCTCCGTTGAGGGCTCCGAAACAGCCAAAGGCATCGCCACTGAATAGGGTAGTACCACAGAGGGTAACCATCGTCTCAGGCCAGTGTACCATGGGGGTGAGCACGAAGTTGAGCGTCTGCTTGCCCAACTCGATGGAATCACCATTTTTCACTTCTACTGTGCCATCGACTATACCATAGAAACCCTCCATCATCTGGAAAGTCTTCTTATTACCGACAATCTGAATCTCAGGATAATACTTCTTGATCAGTGCGATGGAACCACTATGATCGGGCTCCATGTGGTTGATGACCAGATAGTCGACCTTGCGTTCGCCAATCACCTCCTGGATGTGTTCGATGTACTGGGTGAAGAAGTCGACCTCCACCGTATCAATAAGGCAGACCTTCTCGTCGTCGATGAGGTAGGAGTTGTAGGACACACCGTAGGGCAGGGGCCACAGGCCTTCAAAGAGCGACTTGTTGCGATCGTTAACGCCTACGTAATAGATGTTTTCGGTAATCTTTTGCATAAGAAATAGGGTTTTAATGTTATTTTTGTTGCAAAGGTACGATTAAGCGAGAACAAAACAAAAAAAATTATTCTTTTTTTGTCGAGTGTGAGTACTTTCGCCATTTTTTTATGGCAAAGATACAAAAAAGTTTAGAGTTTAGCGTTTAGAGTTTAGAGTTTTTTGTAATTTTGCAAGCAATGATGACGAAATATAACACTACGACCCTAAGCAACGGACTACGAATTATCCATCTGCCGTCGACCTCTGCAGTGGTTTATTGCGGTATTGGCATCAATGCTGGAGCACGCCAAGAGGCAGCAGGCGAGGAGGGAGTGGCTCATTTCTGCGAGCATGTCAGCTTCAAGGGAACTAAGCGCCGATCGGCCATCCAGATACTGAACTGTCTGGAGAGCGTAGGTGGCGACCTGAATGCCTTTACCAATAAGGAGGATACGGTATTTTATGCCGCTATACTGAAAGAACATCTCAATAGGGCCGTTGACCTGTTGACAGATATTGTCTTCAACAGCGAATACCCTGAGCAGGAGATAGCCCACGAGGTGGACGTCATCTGCGACGAAATAGAGAGCTACAATGACTCACCTGCCGAACTGATATATGATGAGTTCGAGAACATGCTGTTCAAGGGACATCCCCTGGGACATAATATATTAGGTACGCGCGAGCGAGTACAAACATTTACCTCGCAGCACGCCCACCGATTTACCCAGCGCTACTATCGCCCTGATAACGCCATTTTCTTTGCCTATGGCGATGTGGATTTCGAAAAGTTGGTCAGGCTTTTAGAGGTAAAAGAAATGCAGGATAAACGCATCGCTACAGTGGAACCAACAGACTCTTCTCTCACCTCTCACCTCTCACCTTTCACCTCTGAGAATCACCATCAATCCCATGTGATGATGGGATGTCAGACATTCAGCTATGACGACGAGCGGCGTCTGCCGCTATATCTGCTGAACAACATGCTGGGCGGACCAGGAATGAACGCCCGACTGAACCTGTCGCTGCGAGAACGCCATGGGTTGGTATATACGGTAGAGAGTGCGATGGCGAGCTATAGCGATACTGGGTGTTGGTCAGTATACTTTGGATGTGACCATCACGACGTGAAACGTTGCATGCGATTGGTACTCCACGAACTGGACCGCATGATGCAACACCCGCTGAGCGAACGCCAGTTGGCAACTGCCAAACGCCAGCTGAAAGGGCAGATTGCCATTGCCTGCGACAACCGTGAGCAGTATGCCCTGGACTTTGCCAAGAACTTCCTGCACTACGGACGGGAGCGCGACATCAACGACCTGCTGACACGCATCGATGCCATTACGGCACAGCAGATACAGGATGTGGCGCAGCAGATGTTTGCACCCGACCGCATGCAGACTTTAATACTATAGACAGACCGTATGGAACAACTGTTACACTATTGCTGGAAGCACAAGATGTGGCCTTTGGAAGGACTGGAGACTACCGATGGAAGGGTGGTCGAGGTGCTGGACCCTGGGCTGCATAACCGCAATGCAGGCCCTGACTTCTTCAATGCCAAGGTGAAGATTGGCAGTACGGAGTGGGTGGGCAATATCGAGATTCACGATAAGGCGAGTGATTGGTATGCTCATGGCCATGATAAGGATGTGCATTACAATAATGTGGTGCTACATGTCGTGGGTGTAGCCGATAAGGAGGTGCGGACACAGGATGGCAACTTCCTGCCACAGCTGGTGCTGAAAGTACCTCAGTCGGTGGCGCAGAACTATGAAGAGCTGCTACGGACGGATGCCTATCCACCATGCTATCGCATCATCCCCAATTTGACGCAGCTGATGGTACACTCGTGGATGGCTGCGCTACAGACTGAGCGTCTGGAGCAGAAGACCGTCGCTATAGCCGAGCGGGCTAAGAAGGCTGGAGGCTCTTGGGAAGACGCCTACTTCATGACGCTGGCTCGCAACTACGGATTTGGCATCAATGGCGATGCTTTCGAGGAGTGGGCGCGCCACATTCCCCTACAGGCGGTAGGCAAGCATCGTGATGACCTCTTTCAGATTGAGGCTATCTTTATGGGACAGGCAGGACTGCTGGAGTTGAATGCCATACCAGAGCGATACCAACGGGATGCCCTTAACGAGGGTTATTTTGCCAAACTGCGCAACGAGTACCAGTATCTGGCTCATAAGTTCTCGCTGCAGCCTATGGACGTGCAGATGTGGCGATTCCTGCGATTGCGCCCACAAAACTTCCCCCATATCAGGATTTCCCAGTTGGCCAACCTGTACTATCAGCGTAAGGCGGGGTTGTCCGACCTGCTGGAGTGCCGTGATGTGGTGAGTATGAACGAATGTCTGAGCACCCAGGTGACACCCTATTGGGAGACACACTACACTTTCGGGTCGGAGAGTGTTCGCAGCACAAAGCATCTGTCGCCATTCTCCATCAACCTGCTCATCATCAATACCTGTGTTCCCATGCTGTTTGCTTATGGCAGACATGCCATGAAAGAGGAACTGTGCGATCGCGCTTTCGACTTCCTGGAGCAGCTGAAGGCAGAGAACAATCATATCATCCGCATGTGGAAGGAGGTAGGACTGGATGTCAAGACAGCTGGCGATTCGCAGGCGTTGATACAGCTGAAACGAGAATACTGCGACAAGCGCGACTGTTTGCGCTGTCGTATCGGATATGAATATTTGAAGAGAGTTTAGAGATATGAGAAATTACGTTTTCGAAGCCAGAATGGAGGTGCGCGACTACGAGTGCGACATCGAAGGAATAGTAAATAATGCCAACTATCTGCACTATACAGAGCATACGCGGCATCTGTTTCTGAAGCATTGCGGACTGAGCTTTGCCGAGATGCATGAACGGGGCGTCGATGCTGTGGTGGCTCGCATGCAGCTGGAGTATAAGTCGCCTTTGCGTTGCGACGATGAGTTTATCTCAAGGCTATGGATTGAGAAGGATGGCTTTAAGTATATCTTCCATCAGGACATCTATCGTGCCTCCGATGAAGCCATCTGTTTCAAGGGTAAAATCATGCTCGTTTGTCTCATCAATGGCAGGCTTGGTGAGAGCGAAGAGTACGACCGAGCCTTTGCACCTTATCTAAAAAAATGAAGAAAAACGAGGATTTTGGTTACATTTGATGTCTTAAAACGTCTTAAATGATGTGAAACTATATAGTTTGTAGCTACTAAATGGGCAAATCAAAACTACGGAAACACCTTATTTTAGGGGTTTTGGCGATGCTGACAGCATGGCCTCTTGGTGTTTTGGCACAACCGAAATACCGCGTAGCTGCCTGCGACTGGATGATGCTGAAACGCCAGAAGATAGGCGAATTCCAGTTGGCAAAGGACATTCATGCCGATGGTGTTGAGGTGGACATAGGCCCGTTGGGAAAGCGGGTGCTGTTCGAGAACAAACTGCGTGAGCCCCATTTCCAGCAGCTGTTCCGTCGTACTGCCGACTCGTTGGGTATAGTGGTACCCTCTATGGCGATGTCTGGCTTTTTTGCCCAGAGTTTCTTGGCTCGTGAGAACTACAAGGAACTCGTTGAAGACTGCCTGCAGTCGATGGATGTGATGGGCGCCACTATCGCTTTCCTCCCCCTCGGAGGTAGTGGTGATGAGTGGAAACAGCCAGGCACAGCCCACGACGAAATGGTACGTCGCTTACGTGAAGTAGGGCAAATGGCCAGTGCTCATGGCAAGACGATTGCCATCCGAACGGGACTGCTTGCGTGCGCGAACATTTCTTTATTAAAGGAAATCAACAGTCCAGGCATCAAGCTCTACTACAACTTACAGGATGCCGTCGACCAGAAACATGATCCTTGCAAGGAGCTGAAGAAGCTGGGGCGTGAACGTATTGCCCAGATTCACGCCTCGCTCACCGACAGCGTCACGCTCGACAAAGACCCTCGCATCAACCTGCGACGCGTCAAGAAGACGCTCGACAAGATGCAATGGACAGGCTGGCTGGTCGTAGAACGAAGTCGTAATGCCCAAGACGTCAGGAACGTCCGAGGCAACTTCTCGACCAATGTGGCTTACTTGAAAGAGATATTCCAAACGAACAAATAAATAAGATAAACTAATAATTACTAACTAAAATGCTTATGAAGAAAATTCATTCAATGAAGAACGGCAAGATGAGTCTCTTTATGCTGATAGGTGCAAGTGTGGCTTTTCTTGCGTCTTGTGCTGGAGACGGCTTCACGGATGAGTCATTCCAGCCAGGCAATGGCACGGCCAATACCAAGCTGACGACTCCTACGGTGGATCAAATTACGGTTGAGGTAAGCACTGATGGGTCAAAGCAGACCATTTCATGGCCTGTCGTCTATGGTGCTGGAGGCTATAAGGCCGTGCTGACCAACTTGACAACAAATGAAGTCTTAGTAGACAGTATCATTGACAACCTGTCTTTTGCCACATCGCGTGAGGAGGATACCAACTACAAGCTGACGCTTCAAGTGCTTGGCAATGCGAAACTGGGTAATTCGGACGGCGATGCTGTCGACAAAAACTTCAGTTCTTTTACGCCCAGTTTCGCTCAGATTCCTGCAGGTGCAGACCTGTACCAGTATTTTCAGGAGAATCCTATTTCTGACGAATCGACTGACGAACTGAACTATGATTTGGTAGCAGGTGCAACATATACGCTTAGCAATCAACTCGGCTTTAACTACCATAAAGTATGCTTGCGCTCAACGGATAAGGCTAATCCTGCTACCATCGAGGTGGGAGACAATGCCAGCTTCGTAGCTTCTAATAGCTTTTCGCTGAAGTATCTGAATATCGATGTTAAAGCGATTGCTGAGAATGCGCGGCCAGTCATCGAGCTGTTCGCTTATGAAAGTGACCCCACTGTGCTGGAGAAGCCAAAGAACTATTTCATCATTCCTGCTATGAACATCGTTGGCTGTAACTTTACCAATGTCATCGGTAGTCTCATCTATGATAACAACAAAGGCTACGCCATCAGCGGCCTGACTATTAAGAACACGGTGATACAGATGAACACCACGACCGACAGGATACGCAACGAGGCCTTCATCGCCTTCCAGGGCGGTGGTGTGAAGGACTTCAACATGGAGAACTCCACTGTCTACCAGACTGGCGAGGGCAACTCCAGGTACTTCCTGCGCTATAACAACAGCATCCGTGTGGACCGTATCACCGGGTCGAACACCGACTTCACGACCATCACCTACAACAACTGTACCTTCTACAAGGTGACCAGCTCGGAGAACGGACAGTGGTCGAACTACAGCGGTATATCGAACTACAGCGTCTATACCATCAACAACAACATTTGGGTAGACTGCAGCCAGAATGGCGACATCTCGCGCCGCATCTGGGGTAACGGACGACTGGGTACCAATGCGCAGGCCCGCTTCCTGCACAACACCTACTGGAACAATGGTGCTGCCACTGATCAGGGCAATTACGACACCAGTGGTACCATCCTGACCACCGACCCGGCCTTCGAGGATGCCGCCAATGCAGACTTTACGCCAACAGGAGCCGAGCAGGTGCAATACCAGACAGGTGATAGCCGCTGGTACGAATAATCTTATTTCGTAATCAAAATAGTATCATATATGAAAAAACGATTCATTATCAGTTTATGCTTGAGCCTGATGGCATTCTTTGCCACACCAGCTTTTGCTCAAGACGAAACGGTGACTGGTACCGTGCTCGACGAGCTTGGCGAACCAGTTATTGGTGCAACTGTTATGGTTGCTGGCTCCAAGACAGCTACAATTACCGATTTGGATGGTAACTATAAGATTACTGTCCCCAAGAATGCCAAGGTGACGATTTCCTATATCGGTTATATGTCTCTGACCGTCAAGCCTGGTGGCACGGTGAAACTGCAGGAAGACAAGCAAACGCTTGAGGAAGTTGTTGTCGTAGGTTATGGTTCACAGAAGAAAGCCCACTTGACTGGTTCTGTAGCCACCGTACCTGTAGATGAGATTCAAGACCTGGCCAATGGTGGTCTGGCATCGAGTCTGAGCGGTTTGGTCAACGGTCTTTCCGTCAGTGGCGGTGATACTCGACCTGGTGAGAATGCCCGAATCAACATCCGTGATGCAAGTTCACTTACCGACATCGGTTCTTCGAACAACGGTCCATTGTATGTAATTGACGGCTATATCTATCCGAATGATGTGAAGGTGGGTAATACTAGCCAGAACCTTGGCGAAGAGGCTTTCAATAACCTTGACGCTTCAGTCATCGAGAACATATCCGTGCTGAAGGACGCTTCGGCTGCTGTTTATGGTGCCCGTGCTGCCAATGGTGTTATTCTCGTTACTACGAAAAAAGGTAAGGTTGGCGCACCCAGCATCAGCTATAGCGGCCAGTTCGGTTGGACGGGCGCTGTATCGCACGCTAAGATGCTAAGTGCTCACGACTGGGCTCGCCTGTACAACGCAACTGTTGCGGCTGACCCCATAGCCAATACCAGTTTGAACCGTACTACCAGTTTGTATCAGGCTGATGAGTTGGAGGCTATGAAGTCGTTGAACTACGACCTGCTGGACGACAATTGGAAGACGGGTTTCACCCAGCGCCATGCTCTCAATGTAAGTGGAGCCAGCGAGCGCGCTAACTATTTTGGTGGCGTCAGCTATTTCAAGCAGGATGGTAATCTGGGCAAGCTCGACTACGACCGTTACAACTACCGTGCTGGTGTGGATGTGAAAATCAGTGATTACCTGAAGGCTAACATCACAGTCAGTGGTGACCATGGTGAGAAGAACAAACCTAATATCAAGGTAGGCGGTTCGAATCAGGAGAACGACTACAACTACCTGCTAACGCGCCCCCGCTACATTCCCGAGTATGTCACGGAGGACGGCGTGGACTATCCCATCGCTGCCTACGGCATCACCAACTCGAAGGTGAAAGACTACCAGCTGTACCATTTCACCATGATGCAGGACAACGGTGACTACAGCAAGACCGTCAACTCGAACATCACCGTCAATGGTGGACTGACCCTCGACTTAGGATTTTGGAAACCCCTCAAGGGACTGACCGCATCGCTGAGCTACTCGAAGAGTATCTCGACAACGAAGAACAACGAGTACGGCTCCAACTTCACGCTGTACAGCTTCACCAATCGTACGGGCAGCGGACAGCACCTCTATACGCCTGTGAATGGCGTTAGCGCTACTGGACATACGGCCACAACCGTTTCGAACGGCGACCCCTCGTACCTCTCACGTAACCAGACGCGCACGGACAACTATCAGCTGAACTTCACGCTGAACTATGCACGCGACTTTGGCAAGCACCACGTAGGCGGTGTCTTCTCAATAGAGAAGTCGGAGGCAGAGAGTGAGTATCAGATGGGTAGCGTTTCCGACCCCTATGCCTTTACCACCGGACAGTCTAACTCGGCTGCCGCCACGACGAAGGAGGTGGTGTTCACCCGTCAGGAGAGCGGTTCGCTGTCGTACATCGGACGTGTCAACTATAGCTACGAGAGCCGTTACCTCTTCGAGTTTATGCTGCGTGCTGATGCCTCTACCAAGTTTGCTCCCGAGAACATGTGGGGCTACTTCCCCTCTGTCAGTGGCGGTTGGGTGCCCTCAGAGGAGCCTTGGTTCCAGAATGTGAAGTGGCTTAAGTGGATTGACTACCTGAAGATACGTGCTTCGTGGGGTCTCACCGGACGTGATAACACCGCCGCCTGGCAATGGATGCGCATCTATGCACAGGATGCCGACCGTGGTCCTGTGTTCGGCGAAAACAATGAGTCTCTGAACCGTATCACCTTCAACCGTTACAATTCTGCCGTCAATCGCAACGTGCATTGGGATAAGTCGTACAAGGCTAACATTGGTCTCGACCTCAACGTGCTGAATAGCCGCCTTGGTATCACTTTTGAGGCTTACAAGGTATGGAACCGTGAGATGCTGATGAACATGGCTCAGAACATTCAGGCCATTATCGGTACTCAGAGTGCTGCTGTCAATCTCGGTGAGATGAACTCATGGGGTTATGAGCTTTCGCTTAACTGGAAAGACAAAATCGGCAAGGACTTTAAATATAAGGTGGGTCTGAATACAGGTTACTCCGACAACTCTGTGCTCAATATGGACTGGGTGACCAACTACCTCTACCGCCAGATTACCTATGGAGATCGTTCCGATATCGGAACGTGGGGTATGCAGTGTTTAGGTATGTTCCGTTCGTTCCAAGATATTCAGGAGTATGTAAAGACTAACAATATTACCTCTTATATGGGTATGTCTCCTGAACAGATTCGTCCAGGTATGCTGATTTATAAGGATGTCCGCGGCACTAATGGTGTGGGTGAGCCTGATGGTATTGTCGACCAAAATGACGATCAGGTATGTCTGAGCAATCGCAGCAATCCTTATGGATTCTCGCTAAACCTCTCGGCAGAGTGGAAAGGAATCTCTCTGACTACGCAGTTCCAGGCCAACTGGGGTGGCTACAGCTTCATCGACGGTGCTGCCCTGAAGACTGGCGACGGGCTTGATATTACCAATATGCCGAGTTTCTGGAATCCTGACGACATGTTTGTCTATGAGGATATTGTTGATGGTGGCGGAAATCGCGTGATGAAGCAGAATCGCGATGCATGGTTGCCTAATCTGAAGTATGCTAGTGTGAATGCCGTTACCTCAAACTTCTGGCGCGTCAGCGGTACCCGTATCAAGTGGAGCCGCATCACACTTGCTTATTCTATACCAGGCAAGTGGCTGAAAACTTTGGGTATTGGTATTAAGTCAGTACGACTGAATGTAACAGGACAGAACCTGTTAAGCCTCTATAACCCCTATCCTGAAAATTACATTGACCCCATGTCAAACTATGGACGTTATCCCGCACTGCGTAAGTTCACGTTAGGTGTAAACGTCTCGTTCTAAGTATGAGTAAGGATTTTAAATAACTTAAAAAGATGACAGCAATGAAAAGCAAGAAATTAAGCATATTTGGTTTGGGAGTAGTCTCCCTGCTTGCCTTTACCGCCTGCAGTGACAAGTTCTTGGAAGATAAGAAGAACTTCGACAACGTGACTCCCGACATCTATAACTATTATGAGGGTGCCAGTGCTCGCGTAAGTGACCTCTACTCATGGACGTTGCCTAACACTACTGCTGCCGACAACGTAATAGGTTGGCAGTATTCAAGCTATGGTTCGGCCGACAAGGAGGGAAAAAGCACTGAGGAATATGCCGGATTCAGTATCTTCGTAGACCCGCAGACTCCTATCTCGGTTAGCAACTCCAATGTACCCGACTATTTTTATGGCCAGTTGAACAATATTCAGGCCAGTGCCTACGGCCGTATTCGTAATATCAACGATGTGATTATGAATCTTGAGGCAGTGAGCCCAGGTGACCATATTACTCAGGAACAAATTAATCAATTGCTGGGGCAAGCCTATTTCCTGCGTGCTTGGTGCTACTACCGTCTGGTACAGTGGTTCGGTGGTGTGCCCATTGTGAAGGATATGCCAGAGCCAGTTGAGGGATATAGCGTTCCCCGTTCTTCTACGAAGGATTGTATCGACTTTATAATTAGCGACCTGGATAAGTCAAAGCAGTTATTAGGTAATACTGTCTGGACAGGTAATGACTTTGGACGTGTAACAGCTGGTACAGCCTGTGCGCTCAAGGGAAGAGTATTACTGCTATGGGCAAGTCCTATCTTTAATCGTGCGAACGATCAAAGCCGCTGGACAAGTGCCTACGAGACGATGAAGAACGAACTGACTACAATCAACAATTGTGGCTATGGACTCTATCAGCCCACTATGAATCAGAATGGTGAGGACTTTGCTGCATTGTTTGGTCAAATGAGCAGTTCTGAAGCTGTATTTACTATCCAATACAACACCACACAGAGTGGCACAGGGCAGAAGAATAATCAGTGGGAGCGTTATATCCGTCCGAAGAACACTTCAGGTAATGGTACGCTTCATCCTTCGAAGATGATTATCGACCTCTTCCCGATGAAAGATGGCAAGCTGCCCAATCTTGCAACGACCGATCTAAGCTATAAGACTAACTATAGTAAGCTGGCCAAGAGCAGTCTGCTGTATGATGAGGAATTTCCTATGGCAAACCGCGACCCACGCTTCTATCGTACGTTCGCTTTCCCCGGCGTTCGTTGGGCTTACAATGGCAATAGTACATTAAACCAGTGGATGGCTGGATATCCTTCTTATAATAGTGGTAGGGATTATGAACTTTGGAGTTACGTATGGTACACGAAAGAGAGTGATGCTGGCGATATTGAGAGCGGTAACCAGTATGCTGCTGACAGTTTGCTCAGTAATGGCTATTCATGGTATGTCCGGAAGCGTACTATTGACGCTGATATTAAGAATGGTGCCAGCTATGTCTATAATGCTACCGATGCTAATGGCGGTTTTGCTTATTGCAATGCTCCTTACATTGAGTTGCGTTATGCTGAGGTCTTACTCAATCTTGCAGAGGCTGCCTGCGGTGCTGGACAGATGGCAGAGGCGGTTCAGTATCTGCGTCAGATACGTCAGCGTGTAGGCTATACCGGAACATGTGGAATCTCTGACGATTTGGCAGGTGACCAGGCCGCATGTATGTCTGCAGTACTCTACGAACGCATGATTGAGTTGGCTTATGAGGGTAAGCGTTTCCTTGATGAGCGTCGTTGGTTGCTCTTTGACGGCGGTGCGGAATTCAGCACCATTGAAGGTGCCCCATCTCATTGGACCCTGACAGGTTGGGGGGGGAATACCTGCACATGGTTAGGCATTACACCGCTTAATGGACAGCGCCGTGAGTATATAGAGTATCGCACAGCCGACTCTTATGGTGTGGGAAATACGACTGCTAATTCTGACCCGTTAGTTAAAGCAGGTGTGGTACGTCCTGCTGCTGTTGATCTCCGTGCTCAGGATGAGTTGATTGTTGACCAGGTTGATCGCCTGAAGGTTTGGTATTTCGGAGATGGAACAGCTGCTAATCCAGCTCATCTGAAATATAAGGTGAGAAAGGGTGACGCTTACGATAGTAATAAGGTTCCTCTTACAATGAAATTCCTGCCTCGCTATTATCTATTTGGCTTCACACAAGGTTCGATGAATAATAATACGGCACTGCCACAGACTATTGGTTGGGAAGACACCAATGCGGGTGGCATGGGTACCTTCGACCCACTTGCTGAATAATCAGTAATCACTCTAATTATTTTCAGGCTCCGCGATTCGTTTGCGGAGCCTGTTCTTATATTCCCAGGCTGGGAACATGTTATTCCCACCTTGGGAACTAAGTATTCCCGCGTTGGGAATATCATTCAAGCCTGCTTCTAGGTTGGTGTCACCTTTTGCTTGTAAAGTGGCTTCCTCTTATAAATAAAAGTTTTTTCGAAAATAGGCTCATCTCTCCCTTTATCCCTTCGAAACCCCAGTAAATAAAGGACTTTTGGTTTTTCATCTCTCCCGTCATCCCTCCCAAATCTCTCCCGTCATCCCTCCCTTCATCCCTCCGCTGCATAAACCTGATGGGAGAGGTAATGGGAGAGGTGACGGGAGAGATTTGGGAGGGATTAGAAGTATCTCTCCCTTACTGAAACCCTTTGTGGAAGGGCGTTTGCAGAAATTATGGGAGGGATGAGGGATTTTTACTCCTTAACGTATTAACAATCCGTATGTTAGAGCGAATTATGGCATTTCGATAAAAAATTGCAAACTTTTCTGAGAATACTCCGGAAGTAATAGAAAATACTCCAAAAGTAACGAAAAATACTCCGAACGAAATAAAAAAAATTACGTTCGGAGTATTGATGGCTCTGGAATCATGGGGTCGGTTTTATTACCAGAACATATATTGTCCTACGGGCTGACCTTCATATTGCCTGGTTTGATTGCGTGGGCCTTGCTTCGTGGTGCTGAGCCATTTGCCCCAATTGGTGAAGAGGTGCCAGTTGGTATATTCGTATGCCTCTTTGAAGGTGTAGTCCCATGCTGTCTTGGCCTGATAGTCGGCTTGGCTGCAGAGTACTACGGAGAGCGAGAACTTAGGCAGGCCGCCAAGCGGCGACAGATGAAGCTCACAGCGTCCGAGGATGGCTTGGTCAAGACCATTGTTCAACTCCTTAGCAATACTGATGAGCTGCGGGTCGTTGGTGTATCGTGCCACCTTGTTGGCATAGTCGCCCAAGTCATAGAAGTTGTTTTGATTCAGATACTGATAGGTGTGTAATATATTCACAAATTTGCAAGTTTACTCTTTAACGTATTCGCGTGGCGACATGCCGTAGCGCTTGCGGAAACACTTGCCAAAGTAGCCGGGGTCTTTGAATCCTGAGCGGAAGGCTACTTCGGTGATGTTGAGGTTGGTGGTTTTCAGGAGTTCGGCAGCATGGCTGAGGCGGAACTCCTTGATGAGGTCTACGGGTGCAAAACCCGTCAGGCCTTTCACCTTCTTATAGAATGCGGAGCGCGAGAGCCCCATCTCGGCAGCCATATCGTCGATGTTGAAGTCGCTGTTGGCGATGTTCTGACGGATGACATGGTGCAGCCGGTCGATGAACTCGTCGCCCTCATCAGGCTTTGAGGTCAGCTTAGCCAGTCGTTGGCTGATGTATATCTCGTTGCGCATACGGTTCATCTTCAGCATGGTGCGGACGATGAGCCAGGCGATGAGTGCTGCGATGCACAGATAGATGAGGTATGCCCACCAGGTAGCCCACCAAGGTGGCAGAATGTGGATTATCATACGGGCTGACGACTGCAGTAGGGGGTTGGCATCGTCGATGGCTTCTACAACGAAGGTGTAGTTACCTGGAGGTACCTCGTTGTAGGAAGCAATACGGTGTGGACCAGCGTAATGCCAGTCACGGTCGTAGCCCTCCAGCTGATAGCGGTAGCTGATCTGTGAGTGGTCCTGGAATTTCAGGGCGGCAAACTCGATGATGAACGAGTTCTGGTCGTGCTCCAGTTCTATCTCGTCGCTATAGGGTAGTGCTCTCTCGCCAACGTATGGCTGGTTGTCCGTTGTCACGTCGATGATGAAGGTGGGGTAGTTGGTCTTGCTGGTCTGCAACTGGTCTGGACTGAAGGTCAGTATGCCCGTCTTGGCACCTATCCATAGATGGCCGTCTGTGCTGCACATAGCAGAAGCCTCTTCCATCTCCACATGAGGTATACCGTCGTAGCGATTGAAGTTGCGGATGCGCCCCGTCTGTTGGTTATAGCACGACAGACCAGCCTCAGTGGCTAGCCAGAGACGTCCGTGCAGGTCTTCGGTAATGGAGTAGATGACATCGTTGCGAAGTCCTTCACGTGGTCCTAATGGTCCTTCTCCCAGTTTCTGCAGTCCACCTCCGAAGGCTCCTATCCATATCTGGCCTGTCTGGTCGCGATAGAGCGTATAGATATCGTTGTTGGCAAACAAGGCTTCAGGCTGGTCGCGATAGGTCTTAAAGTGTATCTGCTCAGGACGCTTGAAGTTGCTCTCAATGCTCATCAGTCCGTCGATGGTACCTATCCAGATTCGACCCTCCTGGTCTTCCACGATGTTGCGCACCTCGGTATAGAGACCATAGGAAGGGTAGTGCTTGAAACCGTGTTGCTTGTTGTAGAACGTCAGTTGTCCGTCCTTATCCTCGTTGACCAGGTTCAGTCCTCCGTCAAGCGTTCCCACCCATACGTGCTGCCTGGAGTCGATATAGGTGAAGTAGACGTTATTACCACTGATGCTCGTAGCATCGCCAGGCTGGTGGCGATAGTGCTTCAGCTGATAACCCATGGGCTGCGAACTGTCAGGTGTGGCGACAATCAATCCATCACCTTTTGTCGACAGCCACAGGCGTCCGCGATTATCCTCTGTAGCTTGATAGATGGCTCCTACGCCATACTGCGCATAAGGCAGTGCGCGCTGCAACAGTCCTTGGTTGTTGTAGATGTACACATTGCGACTGCGTGTGCTCACCAAGATGCTGCCCTGACGGGTCTGGTAGATGCAGCGCACGCCAGTAGAGTCATTGTCGGGCAGGGTGATGAAGTTAAAAGCGTGGCGTGGGCGACTGACGCAGTATAGTCCTCGTGAGTTGGAGGTCACCCAAAGCAGGCTGTCGTGGTCCTGATACAGCTGGTTGTATCCCTTGATGCCTGCCTCTGTTGCCATCTTGGTCATTCGTTCCCATTGTTGTCTTTGAGCAACGGAGTCTTTGGCCATCGCTTCTTTGAGCGTACCCTTTCCTTTGCGTAAACTGAAGATGCGGTAGTCCTTTCCAACGTAGGCAATATACTTTTTCGTTTCGCTGATGATGTTCTCCTTGAGTTGAAGGGTCTGCGCATCAATTTTCCCCTTGGCATCCACCAGTTTAATGATGCTGATGTCTCCTTTCTTATCCGTGATGGCCGACAATAGCGTCTTGTCCTTGGTCAGCAGCAGGATGCGCCCTTCGTCAGTGCGTTGTATCTTGATGATTTGCAGGTTGCGTGCATGAATCTTCAGCTCATCGTAGATAGCATGGAATAGCTCTGTATGCGGATTGAAGGTGTAAAGCTTCCAGTCGACCGTCTTCAACCATAGCGTGCCTCGAGCATCCTCTACAATGCTTTCTATCTTACGTGGCGGGATGTCAGAGTTTGCCCTCAGTGGCTTGTTGTAGGTGACGAACTTACCCCCATCGAATCGGCATAGACCATACCACGTGCCTAACCAAAGAAAACCGTCAGAACTCCGTAGCGTGCACAACAGGTTATTCGACGGCAATCCTTGTGCTGTCGTGTAGTGTTCGGAAATGACGGTAGGTGCCGTCTGGGCTTTTCCTGCACCTATGGCAACTAGCCCTATTGCGGTAAGGAGTATTCTGTGTATACTGGTCATTCTTTATTTCTGTATGCCGAAGTCTGCCTGCTGAGCGTTCACCTCTTCCAAGATGCGGGCCTTCTCTTCGTCGGAGAGGGTGGGGCTGGTATTACTAGTATGACTAGTAGGACTAGTATAACTAGTATGACTAGTAAGACTAGTATCACTAGATAGGCACATGGGCAGGTCGTAGGGGATGCTCTCTATCTCCAGCTCTGCTGGGGTGGGGGCGTGAGTGCCAGGGAATTGTACTTCAGCCTTAATCTTGATTTTGCCAGCCTGCTTGGTAGAGCGCACGAGTACGGGAGCTGAGCCCCATTCTACAGCTCTGGGGTTGGCGTTGATGCTGGCATCGCCAATGATCTCGCCTTCGCCTTCGATGGTGAAGTGGATGTTTTCCTTAGCTAAGCGACGCACGTGGCCCAGGTCGTCAGTTACCTCGCAGATTACCACCACGAAGTCGGAACCGTCAGCGATGAGCTTTTTGCCCATCTCGTCCACATAGAGGCGTAGCTTGGTGCTACGGCGTGAAGGCATCTTTTCTTCCTGACAGACTACCTTGCCATCGATGATACCCTCGGCCACCATTTTTACGCTCTGCCACGACTTCTGCGTATAGCTGTGGTTGCGAGCTTCGAAGAAGTCCCACGCATCCTGGAACACCACCATTCCTTTCTCCACAGGCAGCGTCCAGCAATGCTCGCCATCATACATAGTCAGGCGCACGCTGTCGCAGTTCGAGAAGATGGTCACATCCTTCTCAGAGAACTGCGTCATCTCATGAGCAATGAATACTAGAGGTCGTTCAGTAGGCTGCTGTAACACAGCAGCAAACATACCGAAAGCCGTCTTCTTCTGGCGGAAAGCATCATAGATACCTCCCCAATAGGGGTCTGGATGATAGCCTCGCTGGTGGTCGAAGGGGTGCCACTGGCATCCTCCGATGAACTGGCCTGTGGTATGGTATAGCTCTTGTGTCGAACGATAGAGGCTCAGGGCCTGCGTCAGCATGGGACGCTCACCCCATGAGCGCGAGGCGCGGTTCAGGTTGTTATGCGCATACCAGTCGTCAACCAATTCGCCAAACTCACGCGTGAAAATGCACTGCTTGGGCTTGTCTGTCTTGAAGTCATCGCCAGGCCAGCCATATACCACGTCGTAATGGTCTGCCACACCTGCGCTATGCACGTCAGCAGCAGCCACCGGACGATAGGGATAAGGATATTCGTCCTTGGTGATCTGGAGGGCCTGCAGGGCAAACGCCTCAGGATAGCGTGTCTCGTTAAGGATGGGTTCCCACATCAGCACACAGGGGTGATTCCTGTCGCGACGAATAATCTGGCGCGTGTTCTCATGCACCTTCTCGTCCCAACCCTTGTCTTTGTTCCAGTATTGCCAACCGGGCGTAGCCACGATGATAAAGAGGCCCAGCTCGTCGCAGGCATCCATAAACGAGGGGTCTTGCGGATAGTGGGCCGTGCGGATAATGGTGAAGCCAGCATCGCGCAGTCGCTTGGCATCGCGCCATTGCTGCGAGTTCGGCAGGGCATTGCCCACATAGGCAAAGTCCTGATGGCGGTTGGCACCCACCAGCTGGTGATACTTCTTGCCATTAAGCCAGAAGCCATCTTTGCCTTTGAATTCAAAAGAACGGATGCCTATCTTCGTGATACCTCCATCGAGCGACTGTTTGCCTTCCTTGATGCGGGTAGCGATACTATATAAATAAGGTGTCTCTGGCGACCAGAGGTGAGGCTTCTTGACGAGGAAGCGCTGGGTAACGGTCTTTGCCTCGCCTGGCTGGAGCCTTAGTTTTGTACGCTGCGATACTTTCGCAGCATACGGAACGAGAGATTGCTCAATGGTAATGGCGCGAGCCTTGCTGTCGTTGTTGCGCACCTCGGTATTGATGAAGACCTCAGCACTCTTCTCGCTGATGTTGGCGTAGTGTACGAAGAGGCCTCCACCAGCCACCTTATTCTCTTCGTTGACATCGGTGATGGCTACCTTATTCTTAGCGATGAGCCATACATCGCGATAGATGCCTCCATGATAGGCGAAGTCGAGTGTCATCTGTTTCTTGCCTGGAGGGTAGTTCTTGTCGTCACTGTTATCGGCTTTGATGGCGATGATGATGTCGTCGCCTACGGAACAACCAGCGAGGGAGATGGAGAAGGGCAAGTAGCCGCCCTCATGTTCTTTCACCTTTTGGCCATTGACGTAGATGGTCTGTTTGCCCATGATGGCTTCGAAGTAGAGTGTCACATCTCGTCCTTGACACTCCTTGGGCATCGTGAAGTGCTTGCGATACCAGGCAATGCCCTGATAGTTACGGCAACCACTGGCCTCAGCAGGCATCAGTTGTACGCTGTGAGGCGTAGAGACAACCTCCCAAGCTTTGTCGTTGAAACCCTTAGCTTCAGCACCAGCCACATCACCCAAATGGAAGCGCCAGCCAGCGTTGAAGTTCCATACCAGTCGACCACTATTCTCCAAGGGGAACAGCCCAGCGATAGAGGTTTGCGCACCTATAGGGCTAAATATAAAAGAAAAAATAAGAAATAAAACGATGCGGTGCATAGGTGTTTCAGTTATTGGGGGTTGTTATAATCGCCCTTGCTTTGGGTTTTGACGGGTTGGGGGTCCCAGTCGTCTGTACGGAATGAGCTGACGGGCAGTCCATCGTGCATCAGGTCGCCCTCCACCCAGTCGCGCCAGGCATAGCGCACAGCGGCAGGTTTCTTCACCTTGTCGCTGACCACATAGACACGATTGCGTGAGTACCATACCTTCGAGGCAGGATGGAACACGCGGTCCTGACCAGCCACCTCGAAATTCTTTGAAGAGGGGCCATGTTCGAAGTATACCCACTCCTTGCTGCGGTCGAAGCTGATGACGCAGGTATCGTTCTGGAAGGCAGCCTCCTTGTATTTGGCGAATTCGGGCAGACCTTTCACCTCGTAGGTGTTGGCAAGAGCCAGTAGCGCCAGTCGCTCGCCAGCCTGACGTTTCTTTCGGGGGTGGATACCATATTCCAGACCAGCGTCCATCAGTACGGCCATTCGACAGTTAGGAATCATGTCTTCTGCCTTCATCTGCTGTTCGCGCAGCAGTTGACTATCCTTCCAACCGATGAGCGAGTAGTCGTAGGGTGCTATCTGACAGTAGTAGAAAGGGAACTCGCCCTGTTTCCACTCTGCACGCCACCCCTCGACCATACGCGCCATCAGAGGGGCATAGTAGTCGTAACGGGGAATGTTGTCTTCGCCCTGATACCAAATAGCACCACGAATGCCATAGCCAATCAGTGGGTTGAGCTGACCATTATAGAGCGCTGTCGGACAGCGTTGCTGAAGTTTCGAGACATCTCCTACCGTGATGGTCTGTTTTACTTTAGGGAAGGCACGCAACCAATCGGCTTTCATCCATGCCTCGCAGGCCGAACCACCCCATGCCGTTACGATGAGGCCCACGGGTACATCGAGTGTGGCGCGCAGGGCCTTGCCAAAGTAGTAGGCTGTAGCCGAGAAGTCGCGCACGCTGGCACTATTGGCCTCGTTCCATTGGCCTTCCACATTGTATCTTGGAGTCAGTGATACATGGCGCTTGACGGTAAAGAGGCGCAGCTGCGTGTCCTTACAACGTAGCAGCTCTTCCGTCGTTCCCTCCACAGGTTGCTGCTTGAAGCCCTTCATCTGCATCTCCATGTTCGACTGGCCTGAGCATATCCATACCTCACCAATCAGGATGTTTTTTAAGTGGTTAGAGGTAAGGGGTGAGTGGTTAGAGGATAGTTCTGTGAAAGTAATCTCGTAAGGGCCGCCAGCCTCGGGCGTCTGCACCTTCACCTCGAATTTCCCGTCTTTGCCAGCTTTCACCTGATAGGTCTTGTTGTCCCACGACGTGGTGATGCTGACGGTCTTTCCCTTGTCAGCCGTTCCCCACAGGTTACACTCTGTCTGTTGTTGCAGCACCATGTTGTCGCTGAAGAACTTAGGCAGTTTGACTTCAGCTTCAATGGTAAGGCACCATAAGGTGCAGATGGCGATGATGGCTTTTCTCATATTAATGTTCTATGATGATTTCTGGTTCAGCAATGAGTCCGGCAGGTATCAAGCCTTCCTTCGTGCGGTACTTGGCGTTGGTCCAAATACCCTCATAGGGAGCCTTGCCTTGGTCGAGACCACGCAGGGCATTGTGCCAGGTGTTGACCACCTCAATCTCTATCTTGTTTTTGCCTTTCTTCAGGGCGTCAGTGATTTCCACCTCGTAGGGTGCTGTCCAGGCGAAGCCACAGTCTTTACCGTTCACCCATACGTGAGCGATATCCTTCACGTTAGGCAGGGCAAGCCAAGCGCGCTTCTTCACCTTCTTGTCATATTCGAACGAGGTCTTGTAGCGCGCATGTCCACTGAAGTATTTCACCTTGTCATTACTATGCTGGCTCCAGTCGAAGAGGCGCTGGTCCTCCAGCTCGACACCACTCTCTTTAAAGGTGATATCCCACGGCTCGCTCTCAATCTGTCCAGTGCGGACTCTTTGTCCGTCCCTGGAAACTTTTTTGTCCGTCGTGAACTGAATGGCTCCGTAGCAGACGAAAACAGAGCTGTAGGCAGGCAGTGTGATCTCTCCATAGAAGGGTTTGCGCTCCTCAGTAAGAGGATTGTATACGACTGCTGCTCCTTCGCCCTGACGGAAGGCAGGCGTGAACGTCTGTTCCTGATTAGTCTGATTGGTGAGGAAATAGTAGTCTTGACCATTGCCTGTGCGATGGGCAAAGGCTATGCCCTCAGGTAACACCACATCAGGAGCGAGGCCCGACAGGTGTGTCTCGTGATATGGGCGGTCGATAATCTGCACGCCTTGGTTGCGCAGCTCATCAATCTTTTTCTGGGCATCAGGGGAGATGAGTACTCCTTCAGGAATCACCAATGCCTTATAGTTAAAGGGCTGTGTCAGCAGCGCATCCTCGTTCATCGAGTCGTAGTGGTAGCCATGCAGCGGATTGATCCAATCCTTCAGGTCGAGGATACCAGCAGCGTGGTTCACACCAACAGGCGACTCCACCATGGGCTGTCCGATGTTGGCCAGACGCTTTTGTTCAGAAACCTGTCGCTTTGATCCAAACAATCCAGGCAGCATTTTCACGAGTTTGTCAGGTGTGAAACTGCGACGAGGCAGTTCAGCACCGGTATATACTGCAATATCCACTACGGGCTTGCCCTTCTGCAGGAGCGTCTGACAACGGGTGATATAGTCGACGAGGGGCTTGGCCTCAGGATACCATATCTGGTCGCGCTGGAAGAAGAAACCGATGCCGTCGAGTGTCATACCAGGTTTCTTGTCCAACCAAGGGTTATGGGTATTCACGTGGAAGAACAGACGGTTCATGCCCAAGGCGAAGTTGCGGTCGAGTTGGGGTTTCAGCATCGCTGGTGTCTCGTTCCACACGCCACGTACCTCAGTGAATCCCTCTGCCTGCACGATATTCTTACCATAGACATGAGCAGCACTGATAGCGTCGAGCATATCGTTAGGTTTGTCGTGCGTGGGTGAGTTGAGCCAGAATTCACCCATCGGTATGTCAGCATACTTATAATGCTTCATACCATCGGATACCATTGTGGGAGCAACGTTCTCACAGGAGACTTGCACACCATATTGGCGTGCCTTTTCAGCGACAGCACCAAAGAACGCCTCGTTCTTCAGTTCCTCGATGGTCTTGCGGACATCGCGCAGTATCAAGTCGCCATTATACAGGGCTGCACCAGCCATGATGGGCAATACCGACTTGATGTCGTAGCCACGACGACGCTTGAACTCATCAGCGAAGGTGGGGCTCCAGTTTTGGCTGCCACACTCCCAGGAGTCAATGTGCATATACTTGATGACGTTATGGTGTGGACGCTTCATAAATTGTCCAAACCAGTTGTCTATCTGCTTCTCGACAGCCTGGCGCGAGAACTTGTCACACTCCAGTCCCTTGGCACCGCCGGCAGTAGCGTTGGTATGACCAGTCGATGTATATCCCATACGGATTACACGATAGGTGCCACCTATCAGGTACAAGTCCACCATGTCGCCCTTCATCTGGGTCTGGGTAATCTGGTTGATATAGACACAGTCTTTGGTGCGTACATCCTCTGCTGGGGTGTCAGGTGCGATACGCCATACAAGACCTGACTTCCCTTCCCAGTTGTCGATGGTGGGTACGGTACCCAGTTGGATATTCTTCAGTCTCAGCACAGGCTTCCACTTGGCGGCATCCAGGTCTTCTGCACCAGGCTCCGTACCTTGAGGAGTCCACTCAAAGCGGAAGAAGCGGGCTTTCGTCGGAGGAATGCTGAAGGTGGTGTTGTAGCCGGTATTCTGCCATCCCTGTCGGGGGGGCGTCAGCTGTTTCACCTCACGGAAGACGTGTCCGTCGTCAGAGGCCTTTACCAGCAGACGCTGACACTGGATGTTGTTACCTGAAGGTTCAATCTCCACGTTGAATACCAGCGTAGGGTTGGCGAACTCATATTGAATCCAACAGGGTTTATCAGCACAATAGACACCTTTGTCGTTGATGGTTACACCAGAGGAATAGGTGGTCTTTCGCCCATTCTTCAACGAGTGCTTCTGTTTCAAGTCAGCCAGTCGGAGTGCAAAAGACTCTACATTGACGTCAGAAACAGGATAGGCATAGACGGCGATATCCTGATAGTAGTCTTTGTAATGCTTAGGCTTAGGCATACGGAATTGGTGGCGACCTCCACGAATGATGGTATCGCAGAAGACAATCTTCTGCATCGACTCCTCAGGCTTGATCCAAGGACCGCCCGCCAGTGCGAAACCATCGCTGACGTGGATACCCATCTCCAGACCGAGCTGATCGGCCTGCTCCAGGGCACAGTCTACCATCTTCCAGAAGTTAGGACTCAGCGAATTGGCCTGTCCTTTAAACTCTGGACGTTCTTCTGCCCCACGGATGGGCATTAGGTAACAGCCACCCAGTCCAACATCCTTCATAGCCTGCAGGTCGGCCTTAATGCCTTGTTCCGATACAGCCCCATACATCCAATACCAGAATGTCCAGGGTTTAGTGGTGTCAGCCATGCTGACGCCTGTTGTAAAGAGTAGTGTGAATAGTGAAATAAACAATCTTTTCATTTTATTCAAATCTTAATATAGCGTTAATGTTTCCTTTTCCTTTGCTCCAGTAAGGCTGTGCCGACGGACCATTCAGGTCTGTCGTGTTCACCTTGTTGCGCACAGCTGGGATGGCTCTGAGGATAGCAATGCCTGTCTCGGGCAGCGTATAGAGGATATGGTCTCTGCCATCACGTGGGGTATATACACCCACTTTCAGGTTGATGCCCTCGATGCCCAGCTGTCCTTCCGTCGTCTTCAGCTTCATCCAAGAGACATTCGAGAAATAGCCCTTGAACTCTGGGTATTCGAAGGTCTCACCAGGAATGGGGTCGTTGTAGTCGTTGCTCCAAAGGCCGTACTGTGGACCTTCCATACGGTTCTGCCAGACGCGATAGGGACCTTTGCCTACCCAGGTCTTGCGTTTTACCATCTGCTCAGGATAGTCGAAACAGACACCAAGGAGATCAACCACGCCATTGAAGTAATAATCGACATCCATATAAGCCCCTCCGTCTTGCAGGAAGCGCCAGGTGACCTTTTCCAAAGAGCCATGCTGGTAGTTGGCTACGAGGGTGCTGTCGCTGAAGGTGAATCCAGCAAAGGCACCTTGGTCGGCATATTCCGTATATAGTGTCTTCTTCTTCTCCGCCTGTTTGTCGTCGTGGTTGTAGAATCCGTCGTCAGAACGGTCGGAGCGCTTGGCAGCTACGAAACGTGGTCCGTTGCTGAACGATATTTTTTTGCCGTCTACGCTGACGCCCATCAGCATACCCGTCTTCTTCGAGAAGGTATATTGGCGGTTATCGTTCTTGACCAGCAGTTGGTCGCCATCCTCTGTATAGGTGTACTGTTGGGTGTTCTCACGCAGGGCTTTTCTATTCAGATTGCCAACCCTCATACGAAACTTGTAGCTCCATGTGAAGATTTCCTGACCATTGGGGTCTATGGCAGTCAGCTGGATGGCATCAGCTTCCAAATAATTGCGTGGAAGTGCCAATTGAACTCTCTGTCCTGGTGCTGCATCTGGCGATTCGAACTTGCCTTCCTTTATGACCTTCACATCTGTCTTTCCATATTCAGGCATCTGCAACAGCTTATAGGTGAACTTGCAATCCTTCAGATTAATAAAGTTATAACAGTTCTCTATCGTAATCTTACCAGAATCCAAGTATTTCCACTGCACGGGGCTCCACACCTCGCGGATTGTATAGAACGAGCCTTCCTTCTCCATATGAGGACCTACGATACCATCGGCTCCGAAGTTACCCACGCAGTCGATGATGTCATTCTGGTCTGTACGCACTACCCCCTGATCCATCAAGTCCCAAAGGAAACCACCAGCACAACGGGGATTCGACATCATCAGACGCCAGTAGTCCCTCAGACCTGCGCCATGTCCGCCATCATAGAGTCCATGCAGGAACTCTGTAGGCATGAAAATCTCTTTCTGACGCATATACTCTGAGGTCTCACCCCATGAGCGATAGTGTTTGGTCTCGAAACCATTTCGATTAGCCCAAGGATAGAGCACCACACGTTTCTGTGGGTCGTTTTTGGTGAAGAACTCTTCCAGTTCGTAGTTGAAGCCACCTTCGTTGCCATTGCTCCAGAAGATAATGCTGGGGTGGTTCACGTCGCGCAACACCATTTCCTCCACGATCTTCGAACCCGTAATGGTCTCGTGAGCCCAATGCCAGCCAGGCTGTTCGCACTCTACGTAGAGGCCCAGTGAGTCGCAGGCATCCAGGAACTCTGGGTCGGCAGGGTAGTGAGAGAGGCGCACGGCATTCATATTCATCGACTTGATGAGCTTCACGTCCTCGATGTTCTTCTGTTTCGACAGCGTACGACCTGTCTCAGGACGGAACGAGTGGCGGTTCACACCCTTCACTATCACCTTCTGACCGTTGATGAAGAGACCGTCCTCCTTATCGCCAGCATACTGATGACGATACTCAATGGTGCGGAAACCAAACTTCTGACGCTCCACGTGGAGAGTATTGCCCTGTGTGTCTTTGAGCGTGAAGATGGCAGTATAAAGATGAGGCTGCTCAGCATTCCAGGCCTTGATACCCTTCGTGTTGAAGTCTACCTTAGCCTGATCACTGGCAACGGGGAAGGTCTGCTCCTTGGCTACCTTCGTTCCTTTGGCGTCGAAGATATCGACGCTTACAGAACTATTGGGAACGGCACGGTTCAGGAAGACATCAGCCATGAAGTGCCCATCACCTTTAGCGTCAATTGCTACCCGTTGGATGTTTTTCGCAGGCTTTGAGATGATGAACACAGGACGCCAGATGCCTCCGAAGTTCCAGTAGTCAGCACGGCGCTCAGCTAGATTGACCTGTGGGTTAGTGCTCTCCTTCAGTACCTCAACCTCCAGACGGTTCTTCTTTTGTCCAAAGAACACACGGTCTGACACATCGATGGTATGACGGGTAAAACCGCCCTGATAGGTACCACTGCCTGCCTTGCGTCCGTTGATCTGCACACGAATCTCTGTGAAGGCAGCCTCGAACACCAACTGGATTTGTCGGCCGTTCCACTCCTTAGGCAGGTTGAACTCGTGCTTGTACTTACCCGTCTCGTCAGCAATACCCTCTGGGGTTGCCTTGCCATAGAAACGCATGCCATACTGATAGGTGCCGAAGCCCTGCAGTTCCCAGCATGAGGGAACGCCTATCTTCGTCCACTTGCCACTGTTGTGTCCGTCGCTGCAGAAGAAGTCCCATTGCACCATGTCGTCACATCCATGACCACTCAGATATTGTCGCGCAGTCTCTACCGAAGGCTGTGCTGACAACGTCAACGCGAAAGTCGACGCTAACAAAAGAAAAAGTCGTCTCATATATAGCAATAATTTATATTTTTATATATAAGACGAACTTGTTGGCCATTTGTCACTGATGCCACTAGTCTTGTATTAAGTTCTCACCAGTCATGTCTGAGGGCTGCTCCAGTCCCATGATGTGTAGGATTGAGGGAGCAACGTCGGCCAGACGACCGTCTTTCACCGTAGCCGAATTGTTGTTGGTTACGTAGATGAAAGGAACAGGGTTCAGTGAGTGAGCTGTATTGGGAGATCCGTCAGGGTTGATGGCATTATCGGCATTTCCGTGATCGGCAATGATGATAGCCTCGTAGTCGTTGGCCTTGGCTGCCTCGATGACGTCACGAACGCAGTTGTCAACAGCCCATACAGCCTTGGCAATAGCGTTGTAGACACCCGTATGACCTACCATATCACCATTAGCGAAGTTGACTACGATGAAGTCATATTCCTGAGTGTTGATGGCACCAACCAGCTTATCCTTAACCTCGTAAGCACTCATCTCTGGCTTGAGGTCATAGGTAGCTACCTTTGGTGATGGAACAAGAATACGGTCCTCACCCTCGTATGGAGCCTCGCGACCACCGTTGAAGAAGAAGGTTACATGAGCATACTTCTCTGTCTCTGCTGTGTGAAGCTGCTTCTTACCCATCTTGCTCAGATATTCGCCCAGCGTGTCCTCCACATTCTCTTTAGGGAACAGGATGTGAACACCCTTGAAGTTAGCATCGTATGGAGTCATGCAATAGTACTGCAAACCTGGAATAGTCTTCATTCCCTGCTCTGGCATATCCTCCTGAGTCAGCGCGATAGTCATCTCCTTAGCACGGTCGTTACGGAAGTTAATGAAGATAACTACATCACCCTCTTCGATACAACCATTGACAGATGCGTTATGGATAGGCTTGATGAACTCATCGGTTACACCCTCATCGTAGCTCTCCTGCATGGCCTGAACCATATCAGTAGCCTGCTTACCAGTACCGTTAACAATCAGGTCATAACCCTCTTTTACGCGCTCCCAACGCTTATCACGGTCCATCGCATAGAAACGACCAACGATAGAAGCAATAGCAGCATCGTTATCGGCACAAACCTTCGATACCTGCTCGATGAAACCCTTACCGCTCTTGGGGTCAGTATCACGACCGTCCATATAGCAATGAACAAACACCTGGTTCTTCAATCCGTATGCCTTACCAATCTCAATGAGCTTAAACAGGTGATCAAGGCTGGAGTGTACACCTCCGTCAGAAGTAAGACCCATCAGGTGCAGTTTCTTGCCGTTTTCCTTAGCATAAGTGTAAGCAGCCTTCACCTGCGGATTCTCCATGATAGAACCATCCTTGCAGGCACGGTTAATCTTCACCAGGTCCTGGTACACGATACGACCGGCACCGATATTGAGGTGGCCCACCTCTGAATTACCCATCTGTCCGTCGGGCAAACCAACATCTTCACCAGAGGCCTGGAGCTGAGAGTGAGCTGAAGTAGCTGTCAACAAATCGAGGTAGGGAGTTGGCGTGTTGAAGATTACGTCACCCTTACCATGCTTACCGATTCCCCATCCGTCGAGAATCATCAAAAGAGCTTTCTTTGCCATAATTTTATTACCTATTTAAAAACGTTTTTTCTTAAAATCGACTGCAAAATTAATCAAAAAATTCCAAACTGAGTTGTCCGTCGCCCAAAAGATTATAACTTTTTCGATGATAAGGCGTAATTCCGTATGCCTTGATGGCCTCACGGTGCTTCTTCGTGGGGTAGCCCTTGTTTGAGAGCCAGTCGTATTGCGGATACTCCTCAGCCAGTTGGTTCATGTAGTCATCGCGATAGGTCTTGGCGAGGATGGAGGCCGCAGCGATGGAGAGGTATTTGCCATCACCCTTGACGATAGTAGTGTGGGGTAGGTCTCGATAGGGCTTGAAGCGGTTGCCATCAACAATAACAACTTCTGGGCGCACCTTGAGTTGATCGAGAGCACGGTGCATGGCAAGGATGGAGGCATTGAGGATGTTGATTTTGTCAATTTCCTCTGGGGTGACAATACCCACTGCCCAAGCCACAGCATCGCGCTCTATTATCTCGCGGAGCAGATATCGCTTCTTCTCTGTGAGCTGTTTCGAGTCGTTCAGCAGGTCGTTCTGGTAGTCCTCTGGCAGAATGACAGCTGCTGCATAGACGCTACCAGCGAGACAGCCACGTCCCGCCTCGTCGCAACCTGCCTCCACCTTCCCTTCATAATAATGGTTTGCAAGCATTCTGATGGTTTGTTAATGGGGTAGCAACATCAGACACATCATGGTCAGGTCGTCGTTGGGATCAGCCCCGTCACGATGGCGTTCGACCTCAGTTGTCAGATGTTCTATCACCTGTTGGGCATTCTCGAATTTCGTATGACGCAGGATGTCGAGCAGACGGTCGTCGCCAAACTGTTCCTGCTTGGCATTTTCGGCTTCATTCAGTCCGTCGGTATAGATGAACAGCGGTTTTCCCGTGACATCGGTAATCTCTTCACCTACAAACTCCAGACCTTCCCAAAGACCAATGGGGGCATTAGGTTCCATCTCAATGAACTCATCATCCACCACGGGCGGGTTATGGCCTGCATTGCAGAAATACAGATGGCCCGTCTTGAGGTTTAACAGTCCGATGAACATGGTGACGAACATGCCATTCTCATTGCCTTCTGTCAATTCGTTGTTCAGACGGGTGGCAATATCTGCAGGCATCAGTTGCTGCTTGGCCATCACACGGAACATACGGGCGGCTTGTGCCATAAAGAGGGCAGCGGGAACACCCTTTCCGCTGACATCGCCTAAGCAGAAATAGAGTCTGTCGTCGTCTATCAGATAGTCATAAAGGTCGCCGCCTACTTCTTTGGCAGGCATCATGTAAGCCCATAAGTCCAGTCCTTGATGTTTGGGGAATACGCTAGGAACGATGGAGCGCTGGATGTTGCGGGCAATGCGCAACTCACTGTCTATACGAGCCTTAGCCTTGGTGGTTGCCTCCAGCTGGTCGTAGGCAACCTGCAGCTTACCGTGTGCATCTTCCAGCTTCTCGTGGGCTGCTGCCAGACGATGGGCTGCCTTCCGCTTGTTCAGCGTATAGACGAGGAAGAAGACAATGAGCAAAACCAGTGCAATACCTGTAGAAATCAGTCGCTGTTGCGAGAGGTCGGCCTGCTGGCGGGCAATCTCTGCTTCCTTTCCCTGTGTGTCGTAGATGGTTGCCAATTCGGCTGTCCGGCTGTTCTTCTGGGTCGTAATAGCACTATCCAAAATCGACAGGATGCGGATACCTGCTGCTACTGCTGAGTCGCGTCGTCCTATCTCAGCGTTGGCCTTGTATTTGGGCAACATAAAGAGCTGGATGTTGTCGAGTGACTCCTCCATATCCTGCTCAGCCAGTGCCTGGTCCAGATAGCGGAAGTTATCGGCAGCCTCGCGATAGCGGTGTGCAGCCACTAGGTAGTCGTTGGCATTAACCCTGCCTCCTGCGGTCTTTGAATATCTGGTGTTCAGGAACGACTCGTAGGCATCTGCTGCTTCCTTGGTTTTACCTGATCCTTGCAGAGCCACTGCACGCATGATATTTACGCGACCTACATACTCGTCGAAATAGCCCTTTCGCGCATCAGGCTTCTGCATGTATTTGTCCAGCAGCATCTCCGTGCGGTCAATCCAATAGATCGCCTCAGCGTAACGACGGGTGTTGATATAGGCCATGCTGGTATATACCGTGCCGATAACGGCCTCTTGGAATCCACGACTCGTCGAGTCTGTCTGCCAGCGGTTGGCATAGTGTTCGCGAGCTATGAGGAAACTCTCGTTAGCTTCCTTGTCGCGTCCCAGATTCAGTTGGCAGCAACCGATATTGTTATGCAGGATGGCAAAGTCGATGTCGGAGCCGATGCCCGACTGCTCCATCTTCTTGACAGCAGGAACGGCAATACGCAATGAGCCTTCAAAGTCACCTTTCACCAGCAAGAGCTCGGACAGACGACGCGCTGACTTGTTGTAACTGAGCTGGTCGGCTTCTGTCTTCACCTCGCATTCGAGTGCCTTTCGGTAGCAGATTTCCGACATGCGGTAATCGTGCTGACGGTAGTAGGCGACACCGCGCCAACGATTAGCGTCGAGCATCGTGATGTCACCCGTCATCTCAAAGCTGTCGGTTAATGCCAGCATACGGTCGTAGTTCAGCACGGCACCAGCGTCAAATATCAGACTGTCGGCCCGGCTGGCTCTGATTTCCCTCATTCTCTTGTCGTTTTCGCACGATGTCAAGAAGATGGCTGAAATCGTTATGATGGCTGCTAAAAGGAAGCTCTTTCTATTCATTTGCTGTCTTTTGGTTGCAAAGGTAATAATATTCTTGAAAATCCCATCACTAGTGATGACATTTTTTTTCTTTGTGCATCTTATAAGAAAAAGTATATACTTGTAAACATGATGAACGTAAAAGATTTGGAACTGTTGGCGGAGAAGAACCGCAAACGGTTGGTCGAGGTGGTGTATGCCGCCAAAGCAGGCCACATTGGTGGCGATTTGTCGTGTCTGAACGTGATGACGGCATTGTATTTTGAAGTGATGAAGAATCTGAATCCTGCCGAGCCCAAGGCGGCCGACAGAGACCGTTTCGTGCTGTCGAAAGGTCACTGTGTGGAAGCCCTCTATGTGACACTCGAGGCCAAAGGATTCCTCAAGCCTGAGGTGCTCGACACCCTGGGCCAGTTTGGTAGTATCCTCTCTGGCCATCCTACCATCGAGGTTCCTGGCATCGAGGTTAACTCCGGTGCACTGGGACACGGTCTGAGTATCGGTGTCGGAATGGCTATTGCCGCCAAGATGGACCAGAAGTTGTGGAAGACCTATGTGTTGATGGGCGATGGTGAACAGGGCGAGGGCTCTATCTACGAAGCTGCAATGGCAGGTGGTAAGTATCAGTTGGACAATC
The DNA here is from genome assembly GCA_015060535.1 of Prevotella sp. Taxonomy (GTDB): domain Bacteria; phylum Bacteroidota; class Bacteroidia; order Bacteroidales; family Bacteroidaceae; genus Prevotella. Next base: position 6,683 of record SUYH01000015.1, on the reverse strand, counting down.
TGGTAGCTATCATCGACCGTAATCACCTGCAGATTAGTGGTGATACCGAAGATGTGATGCCTATCGACCCTATCCGTGAGCGCTGGAGTGCTTTCGGCTGGGATGTCATTGATATGAACGGTGACTCGATGGAGGATATCGTGAAAACTTTCAAGACCATCGACTATCAGAACAAGAAGCCCCATCTGCTCATTTCGAATACCACAAAGGGTAAGGGCGTTAGCTTCATGGAGGGTATCGCCAAGTGGCATCACGGTGTGTTGAACGAGCAGCAGTGTAAGGATGCTGTTGCTGAAATAGAATTAAGAATTAAGAATTTGGAATGAGGAATGGTCGCCTTTGGCGATGATCAATTAAAAAAACATATTATGATTGCATGTAGAAAACAATTTACTGACACGTTGCTCGAACTGGCACGTCAGGACAAGGATATCGTTGCCGTAACCACTGATGCACGCGGCTCTGTGACGCTGGGCGATTATGCTAATGCACTGCCTGAGCAGTTCGTAGAGTGTGGTATTGCCGAGCAGGATGCTGTGGGTATCTCAGCCGGTCTGGCTCATTCTGGTAAGAAAGTGTTCTGTTGTGGCCCCGCTTGCTTCTATGTGGCTCGTAGCCTGGAGCAGGTCAAAGTAGACTTGGCCTATTCAGAGAACCCCGTTACTATCTTAGGTGTATCAGGTGGTGTGGCTTATGGCGCACTGGGTGCTACCCATCATTCTTTGCACGACATTGCCGCTCTGCGCACTTTCCCAGGCATGACCGTTTGTCTGCCTTCCGATTGGCGCGTCACCAAGAAGTTGGTGAAGTTCCTGGTTGATTTCAACAAACCGTGCTACGTTCGTGTGGGTCGTGCTGCTGTGCCCGATGTTTACGAAAACGATGACTTCCACTTCGAAGTGGGCAAGGCTATTCAGATTATGGATGGTAAGGATGTCACCATCGTGGCAACAGGAGAAACCGTCTACCACGCTTGGCAGGCTGGTCTGCAACTGAAGGAGAAGGGCATCTCAGCCCGTGTGCTCGACTGCTCATGGATCAAACCCTTCGACACAGAGGCTATCCTGAAGGCAGCTCGTGAGACCGGTCGTATTGTGACTGTCGAGGAGCACTCTAAGTTTGGTGGTCTGGGTGCAATGGTTTGCGAGACCATCAGCGAGCAGCCCGTTCCTGTACGTATCATCGGTATCCCTGATGAGAATGCCGTTCATGGCTCGAATGCAGAGATCTTCCATCACTATGGCATGGATGCTGAAGGCATTGTGAAATCAACTATTGACTTCCTGAAATGAATAGAATCATAGCAATTGACCAGAGCACTTCGTCGACGAAAGCGCTGCTTTTCGACGAGCAGTGCCGCATCGTGGCGCGTACTAACGTTGACCACAAGCAGTACTATCCCCAGACGGGTTGGGTAGAGCATGATGCTGAGGAGATTTATCAGAACATGGTGAAAGCCGTCAGCCAACTTCCACTTCAGGAAGAGGCTGTATATAGCATCGCGCTCACCAATCAGCGTGAGACGGCTGTTGTCTGGAACAAGCTGACGGGCAAGCCTATCGCTAATGCAGTAGTTTGGCAGGACACTCGTGGTGCTGAATTGTGCCGCCAGCTTCGCGCTGAGGGTAGGGCGGATATGGTGATGGCGAAGAGCGGTCTGCTGATCGACCCCAACTTCTCCGCCTCTGGTGTGAAATGGCTGTTGGACAATATTGAGGGTGCTCGCCAGCAGGCCCAGCGTGGTGAACTGCTGATGGGTACCATCGAAACGTGGCTCATCTGGCGTTTGACGGGTGGTCAGGTGCATGCCACCGACTATACCAACGCCTCGCGCACCATGCTGTTCAATATCCATACCATGCAGTGGGACGATGACCTGTTGGCACTCTTCGACATTCCCCGCAGCATGATGCCCGAGGTGATGCCTTGTGATGCCATTTATGGTGAGACGACGGTCGAGGGCATCTTCGCAGCACCTATCCAGATTGCTGGTGTGCTGGGCGACTCGCATGGTGCACTGGTAGGCCAGATGTGCTTCACGAAGGGTTCTGGTAAGGTGACCTACGGCACGGGTTCGAGTGTGATGGTGAACATCGGCGAAGAGCCCAAGTCTGCTCCCACAGGACTGGTTACCAGTGTGGGCTATTCTGCCTTTGGCAAGACCTACTATGGTTTCGAGGGAAATATCTATAGTACGGGAGCCACGCTGAAGTGGATTGCCGACCAGCTGCAGTTGGTAGGTCATCCTTCAGAGATGGAAGCCCTTGCAACCAGTGTTCCTGATAATGGTGGCGTGTATATCGTGCCTGCCTTCTCTGGACTGGGTGCTCCCTGGTGGCAGAGCGATGTGAAGGGGGCTGTCTTCGGACTGACCTTTGCTACGACAAAGGCCCATTTCCTGCGTGCTGCCCTGGAGTCCATCGCCTATCAGATCAAGGATTTGGTCGACGTGATGGCTCGCGCTACAGGAGGTCGTCTGCAGGAAATCTGTGCTGATGGCGGACCCACGAAGAACCAGTTCCTCATGCAGTTCCAGGCCAATATGCTGGAGACTCCGGTGGTATGTACTGAGGTCGACGATGCTTCTGCTTTGGGTGCTGTCATCATGAATGGCTTTGCTCGTGGCTTGTGGAAGAGTTTCGACGAGGTGATCCCTCTGCGTAAGGTGACAAAGGTCTACCAGCCCGAGAACGATGCCCAGCGCTTCACGCTCTACCAACAGTGGCGCAATGCAGTCAATCAGTTGATCAAAAACTAATCCTTGAAGAAAACGATAAACTAAAAACAGAACTTTATGAAAAACGGAAAGACATGTTTTGGCGTGATCATCGGAACACGCGCCTATTTTAACTCAGAACTGGCTAAAGACGTACGTAAGCAGTTGCTGAAGACTCTGGAAGAGGGTGGCTACGAATATATCATCCTGCCAGAGGATGCTACGCCTACAGGCAGCAGCAGTATCGAAACCCGTGAGGACGGACTGAAAGTATCGAAGCAGTTCCGCACCCACCGCGATGAGATCGATGGTATCATCGTCTCGCTGCCTAACTTCGGTTTTGAGATTGGTATCATCAATGCCATCAGCGATGCCGACCTGAACGTACCCGTGATGGTACAGGCTTGCGATGATGAGAACGACAAGGTAGACCTTGACTCACGTCGTGATGCCTTTTGTGGCAAGATTAGTGTGTGCAACAACCTCTATCAGTACGGCATTCCTTTCACGGACACCACTCTGCACACCTATTCTATCTACGACCCCTTGTTGAAGAAGGATATCGACCGCTTTGCCGCCATCTGCCGCGTGGTGAATGGCCTGCGCCATTGCCGTCTGGGTCAGATTGGTACGCGTCCGTTGGGCTTTAACACCTGTCGTGCCTCAGAAAAACTGTTGCAGCGCTCAGGCATCACCGTTGTTCCTGCCGACCTCTCTGAGATTCTCTATGCTGCCCAAAAGATCAAGGACGACGACCCCAAGTTCATCGAGATGTGCAACCGCACCTGCAATTACGCCAAGGTGCCCGACAACTACAAGGAGAAGTTAGGCTTGCAGGCCAAGTTCAGCGTGGCTGTCGAGAACTGGATCGAGGCCAACGACGTGCAGGCAGTGGCTATCCAGTGCTGGGATTCGCTGGAGCAGAACTACGGTTGTGCACCCTGCGTCACGATGTCGATGCTCTCCGATAAGCTCATCCCTGCAGCCTGCGAGACCGACCTCGCTGGTGCTGTATCGATGTATGCCCTGACGCTGGCCAGCGGTAAGGCTTCGGCCCTGCTCGACTGGAACAACAACTTCGCCGAGGATCGTAACAAGTGCGTCTGCACCCACTGTGGCAACTATGCCAAGTCGTTTGTGGGCAACGACGACCTGAAACTCGGTCCTTTGGGCGTCTTAGGTCGTACGCTGGGTAAGATTAACACCTTCGGCGCCGTCTATGCCAAGGTCAGCGAAGGACCCTTCACCTTCTTCCGCATCTCTACCGATGATCCCAAGGGCTGCATCAAGGCATATCTCGGCAAGGGTCAGATTACCAACGATCCTTACGGAATGGATGGCTGTATCGCAGTCACTCAGGTTGACAACCTGCAGAAGCTGATGAAGTACATCTGCAAGAACGGTTTCGAGCATCATGTGGCTATGTGCCGCACTGATGTGGTCGACATCCTCAACGAAGCTATCGAGACTTATCTGGGTTGGAATCTTTACGTACATGAATAAATAACTATGAAAAAGGTGTTAATAACGGCCATTGTGGCCTTTCTGACTACTGCAACTATGACAGCGCAACCGAAACTGAATGCCGACAATATCGATGAGGTGTTGAAGGCGATGACGCTTGAAGAGAAAGCCCAGCTGCTGGTGGGCGGTGGTAACGATGCCTTTGTGGGCTCAGGAGCGATGCTGGGTCACCAGAAGAAATTGGTGGCTGGTGCTGCCGGTATCACGGTAGCCATTGACCGACTGGGCATTCCTGCTACGGTAGTGGCTGACGGACCTGCCGGTGTGCATATCGATGCGCATCGCGATGGTACTGATCAGACGTTCTATGCTACCGGTTTCCCCATTGGTACCTGTCTGGCCTCTACGTGGAACACCGAATTGGTGGAGCAGGTAGGACAGGCCATCGGCAATGAGACACTCGAATATGGATGCGACGTCATCTTGGGACCAGGTATGAACCTGCACCGCAATCCCTTGTGTGGACGTAACTTCGAATACTATTCTGAAGATCCTATCGTGACGGGAATGATTGGCGCTGCCGTCATCAAGGGTATCCAGAGTCAGGGCGTTGGTGTGTCGGCCAAGCACTTTGCTGTCAATGCCCAGGAGACTGCCCGTACGAAGGTTGATGAGCGACTGAGCCAGCGCGCTCTGCGTGAGCTGTATCTGAAGGGCTTCGAGATAGCTGTTCGCCAGTCAGATCCTTGGACGCTGATGTCGTCGTACAATCTCATCAACGGTGTCTATGCTCAGGGTAACAAGGATATGCTCAGCACTATCCTTCGTGATGAGTGGGGCTTTAAAGGCATTGTGATGACCGACTGGATAGGCAAGCGTTCTAAGCTGCCCACCGAGCAGGAAGTCAGCGCAGGCAACGACCTGATGATGCCTGGCTATCCCGCTCAAGCTGAGGATATTGTCAGTGCTGTGAAGGCTGGTCGTCTGGATGTCAAGGATATCGACCGCAATGTGCGTCGCATGTTGCAATATATCGTCAAGACCCCACGCTTCAAGGGTTATAAATTCTCTAACAAGCCCGATCTGAAGGCTCATGCACAGGTCACTCGTCAGTCGTCTACCGAGGGTATGGTACTGCTGAAGAACGCTGGTGTGCTGCCTATCCGTGACCTGAAGACGGTGGCTCTGTTCGGTGTCAACAGCTACGACTTCTTCTCGGGAGGTCTGGGCTCTGGTTGCGTCAATGTGCCCTACGTGGTAGATATGGTGCAGGGTCTGAAGAATATCGGTGTTTCTACGACACCCCTGCTGACCGAGATATACCAGAACTACATCAAGTATGCCAAGGCGAAGTTGAAGGCCGACAAGAACCCTATGATGTGGTTCCTCGACCAGGGTCAGCCCAAGCTCGACGAGATAGAAATCTCGGAGCGTTGCGTGCAGCATGAGGTTGGCGAGGCCGATGCCGCTATCATCACTATCGGTCGTCAGGCAGGCGAGGGTATGGACCGTAAGATCGATGGCGAGTTCAACCTGACGCGTCAGGAGCAGGACATGATCTTCCGTGTCAGCGACCAGTTCCACCAGCAGGGCAAGCCTGTTATCGTGATCATCAACAGCGGTAGCGTGATGGAGACCGCCTCTTGGCGCGACCGCGTAGATGCTATCCTTTGTGCTTGGCAGCCTGGCGAGGAGGGTGGCAATTCCGTTGCCGACGTGCTGACGGGCAAGGCTAATCCCTCAGGCAAGCTCACCATGACGTGGCCCATCGCAGCCACCGACCACCCCTCTACCAAGAACTATCCACAGGAGATGGATATGTACTCCTATCGCGAGATGATAGGCTGGGACGCAGGCATTCCCAACGAAGACTATACCAACCACGAGGAGGATATCTACGTGGGTTATCGCTATTTCGATACCAAAGGCGTGCAGGTGGCCTATCCCTTCGGCTTCGGCCTGTCGTATACCACCTTCGCTTTCTCGCAGCCCAAGGTTAAGGTTGCAGGCGATGTCATCAATGTGTCCATCACCGTGAAGAATACGGGCAGTGTCAGTGGTAAGGAGGTTGCTCAGGTCTATGTCCAGGCTCCCAAGGGTGCGCTCGAGAAGCCCGTTCACGAGCTGAAGGCCTTTGCCAAGACGCGCGAATTGCAGCCCGGTGAGAGTCAGACGCTGACCATGCAGATTCAGAAGCGCCACCTCGCCTCGTTCGACGAAGCTAACTCCCAGTGGCTGGCTGACGCAGGTCAGTACACCTTCCTCATCGGCTCCTCCAGCCGCGACATCAAGGCTACCGCCGTCGCCAAGCTGACCGAATATACCGAAAAGGTCAACAATGTCATGGCCCCCCAGCAGGCGCTGAACCTGCTCAAGCAGTAAAGCCGCTGATAAAGCATAACAACAAGAAAGAAGGCTGGGCAAACGCGCTCAGCCTTCTTTCTCTTTACATACAGCTCGTCACTCCGAGCGTCGTTCCCAGTGCAGTCAGAATCGAAATCAG
>SUYH01000014.1 GCA_015060535.1 Prevotella sp. | reverse complement strand
TGGCGTGCAGCCTTCTACCTGCTCACCCGCACGTACTACCACAAGTACCGCCTCTATACCATCCGAGGCATCATCTCCCGCTGGGCACCGTCGAGTGAGAATAACACGGAGGCATACATCCAGAACGTCAGTCGCCTCACCGGTATAGATCCTGACGAGCCGATAGGCATCCCAAGCGAAAAACCCAGCCGCTGGATGGCAGTAGGCGTAGCAATGGCGATTCAGGAGAATGGTATAGATTCTCTGGATTACTTCGCCATGCTAAGAGGCTGGGAGATGGCGAGGGCTGATGTATGAGGTAAGATGTAATAAGCCGCCGATATGCTGTTTTTCGCAGGGTGTCGGTGGCTTTTACGTGAAATGCTCAAATAAATTTGGCATTTCACTTACTTATTCGTACCTTTAAACTTCGTTTTTAGGTACTCACGTTCGAGAAAACTCAAAATTCTTTTGGTTTTCTTCTCACTTAATCGTACCTTTGTCCCCAAATTTTGAGAAGGATATGAAAAAAAATGTGATGATGATGGCTATTGCGGGGTTGCTGCTGCTGGCACCTGCTGCTCAGGCGCAGGAGGAGAATGGGCAGGACACGACGGCGGTCAGCGTGAATGATACGGTGACGGCTGACTCGGCAATGGCTGTGATAGAGGCCGACCTGGGCGGTATGGATGCTGAGGCCAACGGCGAAGGCGGTGGGCTGCACAAGCAGCTGAAACAGAAATTCATGGAGGGCTCAGCAGGGTTTATGTCGCTGGTAGCGCTGGCACTGGTGCTGGGCTTGGCGTTCTGCATCGAGCGCATCATCTATCTGACGCTGTCGGAGGTGAAGACGAAGAAGCTGATGCAGGAGATCGACGCACGTCTGGCGAAAGACGATGTGGAGGGCGCAAAGGACCTCTGTCGGAACACGCGTGGACCGCTGGCCTCGATATGCTATCAGGGGCTGCTGCACATCAAGGAGCCGCTGGAGCAGATAGACCGCCAGCTGACCAACTACGGGGCCGTGCAGATTAATAATATGGAGAAGGGATGTACGTGGATCAGACTGTTTATCGCCGTAGCACCGTCGCTGGGATTCCTGGGAACGGTCATCGGTATGGTGATGGCCTTCGACCGCATCCAGACGGCAGGCGACATCAGCCCGACCATCGTGGCTGAGGGTATGAAGGTGGCGCTGATCACCACCATTTTCGGTATCATCGTGGCTATCGTGCTGCAGTTCTTCTACAACTACATCATCTCGAAGATAGAGCACCTGACGGCTCAGATGGAGGAAGGAGCGATTGTGTTTATGGACTCGGTAACTCAATTTAAAACACGCAACAATGGTTGAAGCAGGTAGTTTTCTTTTGGCCGAGGTCATGCTCTGGCTCATGTATATCACATTGGGCGTAGCTATCGTTGCCGCCATCGTGTCGGCTATACGCTCGTTTTGGCTCAACAAATGATATTCCGCAGGAAACATAGGGAGGTTCCCGAACTCAACACCACGTCGACAGCCGACATCTCGTTTATGTTGCTGGTGTTCTTCCTCGTCACTTCGTCGATGGGGTCGGATCGTGGTTTGGGACGAAAACTATCGCCTATGGACGACCCTCAGCGCCAGGAGCAGCAGGACATCAGCCGTAGCAATGTGCTCGAGGTGCGGTTGGACGAACATGATGTGCTGTACTGCGACGACCGACGGGTGACGCGACAGGAGTTGCAACAGCAGGTGGAGTCGTTTCTGGCTTCACGCATGACGGACCAATACGTGATCGCTGTCGAGACGGACCGCAAGACGAGCTATAACGCTTATTTCGAGATGCAGGATGCCATTGTGGCGGCTTATCATAAGTTGGACATAAGGCCGATGCGTATTAGAGAAGGAATTAAAGAATAAAGGGTATGGGCAGATTTCGTACAAAGCTACATCGTGAGGTGCCGGGATTGAACTTGGCAGCGCTGCCCGACCTGATATTCACCGTGCTGTTCTTCTTCATGATTGTGACGCACATGAGGGACGTCACTCCACAGGTGCAGTATGAGTTGCCACAGGGCACAGAGATCGAGAAGAACGCGCGCAAGACGGGTATGGTGTATCTTTTTATCGGCCGACCGATGGACCCGGCGGGGAATGTGACGTCGGACGAGACGCGTATCCAGCTGAACGACCGTTTGATCAGCGTCGACCAGATAGCTGATGCCGTGAATGAGGAACGGCAACAGATGACGGAAGATGCCCGTCGCCACATGACGGTCAGCATCCGCGCCGACCGCGATACGGAGATGGGCATCATCAACGATGTGAAGCAACAGTTGCGCAAGGCAGGAGCCTTGAAGATCAACTATTCGGCTACTTCACGTAATCCACAAAAGCATAATTGAACGCGTGACGCTCATCCTTAGGATGGCCTTCTTTTTGCTCGATACGCCAAGCGCTGTAGTCGGGGAAGAAGGCATCGGCCTGGGCAGGGGTGTCGTCGACTTCGGTCAAGCAGAGGCGGTCGGCTAAGGGCAGAGCCTGCTGGTAGACGCGCGCCCCACCGATGATATACACCTCTTCGTCGGGTTGGCAGCTGGCAAGAGCAGCCTCGAGGGTGGGGTAGACATCGCAGCCCGGCAGCTCGCTGATCGTCGTCGACAGCACCACGTTGCGACGATTGGGCAGTGCACCTTTTGGCAACGACAGATAGGTGTTGCGCCCCATGACGATAGTATGGCCTGTGGTCAGCGCCTTGAATCGCTTCAGGTCGTTAGGCAACCAGTAAATCAGCTTATTCTTATATCCAATAGCCCTATTCTTGGCTACTGCAGCAATCATTGAAATCTTCATACCGATACTTCTGCTTTGATATGTGGATGTGGGTCGTAGCCTTCGAGCTGGAAGTCTTCGTAGCGGAAATCGAAAATCGACTTCACGTCAGGATTGATCTTCATCGTAGGCAGCGGACGAGGCTCACGAGTGAGCTGCAGACGAGCCTGATCCAAGTGGTTCAGATAGAGATGCGTGTCGCCTGTGGTGTGGATGAAGTCGCCAGGACGGAATCCCGTCACCTGTGCCATCATCTGCAGCAGCAGGGCATACGAGGCGATATTGAACGGCACACCCAGGAAGGTGTCGGCCGAGCGCTGGTAGAGCTGCAGCGACAGACGATCGCCAGCCACGTAGAACTGGAAGATGGTGTGACAAGGGGGCAGCGCCATGCGGTTGACCTCAGCCACATTCCATGCCGAGACGATCATGCGGCGCGAGTTAGGATTGGTCTTCAGCTGGTCGACCACATATTGTATCTGGTCGATGACGCCTCCGTTGTAGTCGGGCCATGAGCGCCACTGGTGGCCATAGACGGGACCCAGCTCGCCGTTCTCGTCGGCCCACTCGTCCCAAATGTGTACGTTGTTCTCCTGCAGAAACTTGATGTTGGTACTACCCTTCAGAAACCATAACAGTTCGTAGATGATACCTTTCAGATACAGCTTCTTGGTGGTCAGCAGGGGGAACCCGTCGTCCAGATTGTAGCGGCTCTGTGTGCCGAAGATGCTCAGGGTGCCCGTTCCTGTGCGGTCGCCCTTCTCAGTACCCTCCTTGAGGATACGGTCAAGTATGTCTAAGTATTGCTTCATCTTGATAATTTACAATTTTACAATTTACGATTTACAATTTATTGGTATATTTGTTCATTTAAGAACAGGGACGTAGTCGTCTGGAATGTGTGTGGTTTTGATGCGCCAGGGTTTGGGGTATAGGTTGTTGGCGCGCGTTCCTATGTTCTTCACTTGTCCGAGGGGATGGCCCATGAACATGACGGTGACTTCGCCTCGTGGGGTGTCTGGTGGCAGCACGAGGGCTTCACCACGCAGGAATTTCATCGCTTCAGGGTAGGAGAGGTCAATATTGAATGTTGAGTGTTGACTGTTGAATGATGAATGATTCTCGCTTCGCTTCGATGAAGAGTTTTCCAATGAAGAATTCATTCCTAATTCATAATTTTTCATCGCCGAAGGCGACCATTTCTCATTCTTCATTCCACATTCCACATTCGCTTTGCGGATGACGCAAAGGAAGAGTCCTTCGCCGCGCGAGATGCCGGGGATGAAACGGTAGACGGGATGGGTGAAGCCTTCGAGCAGCGAACCCGTGATGTTCCATTCGGGCTTCGTCTCGATGGGGATGACCTCCGCATCGTATTCGGAGAGTATCCAGCGGATGTTCTCTTCGTTCTCCTTAGTATTAAAGGTACACGTACTATATATGAGGATGCCACCCTCGTTGAGACAGGCCCACGCATCGCTGACGATCTCGCGTTGCAGTTGACAACACTTCTCGACGTGCTGGGGACTCCACTCGCTGATGGTGGCAGGGTCCTTGCGGAACATGCCTTCGCCCGAGCAGGGCACATCGCACAGGATGAGGTCGAAACGCATCTTCGCCCGGCGGTAGTCCTTGGGGTAAGCGTTGGTGACGATATGATTCTCATAGCCCCACTTCGTCACATTCTCCAGCAAGATGCTGGCGCGATTGTGAATGGGCTCGTTGGAATAGAGCACGCAGTCCGCAGGCAATGCAGCACGCAGCAATGTTGATTTGCCTCCCGGAGCAGCACAAAGATCTAAATTACACAAAAGGGACGGTTCCTTTTGTGTAATTTGGCGGAGGACTTCGTCGAGGAACATGGAGGCGGCTTCCTGCACATAGTAGCAGCCGGCATGGAAGAGGGGGTCGAAGGTGAAGTTGGGACGCTCTTTCAGGTAATAGCCGTTGCGACACCAAGGCACCTGCTCGCCGTCAACAACCTCTAACCTCTTACCTCTAACCTCTAACCTCTTTTTAGGGTTCAGACGGATGCTCACGGGAGCAGGCTCCTCGAACGATTGAAGATAGCGTTCGAAGCGCTCGTTGCCCATCAGCAGGCGCGTTGTTGCTGTAAAATCTGCAGGTAAATTTGCCATATCGCCCACAAAAGTACAAAAAAAAATTGTAACTTTGCAACGAAATCGCAACTTGTTACGTCTAACGGATAAAAAGTAATTCAAAAATTGGAAAGATGAAAAAGATATTTTTAGCAGTTTTAGCTCTCGGGGTGCTTGCTTCCTGTTCCTGTCGCGGACTCAATGCGAGTTGGCACAAGAGCGAGGCGCATGGAGAGCAAACCCGTAAGATAACGGGTTTTGAGCGCATAGCCCTGCAGGGATCGTTAGACGTGAAATACAAGCAGGCTGACTCGTTTATGGTGAAAGTTAACGCCCCCGTAGAGGTGATTAATGACGTGGAGACGCTAGTGGAAGGCAACGTGCTGAAAATCAGAATGAAGGACGAGGGTAAATTCCTTCGCTTCCGACTGTCGGATAGCGACGACGTTACCGTTTATGTCAGCTCGCCCGACTTCCTGGGTGTTTCGCTGCAGGGTTCTGGCGACTTCTTGTGTCAGGGACTGTTGGATACCGACAATCTGGACATCGAGGTGCAGGGCTCGGGCGACATCGAGTTCGACAAGATCATCTGCGACAAGGTCGATGTGTCGGTGCTGGGGTCAGGCGACGTGGAGCTGAAACGCGTGAAGGCCCTGCAGTCGAAGAACGAAGTGGTGGGCTCTGGCGAAATCAAGATACACTACGACAACAGCGGTGACGTACGATCGACGATCGTAGGTTCCGGCGACATCACCCTCACGGGCCAAGTGAAGAGCAGCAGCTATGACGTTCGCGGATCGGGTGATATGAAAACGGGTGAGTTGACCATCAAACAATAAACAGACAACAAACAAAACTACATCGTGATATGAAGAAAGTTCTATTGACAATGACCATGCTGCTACTGCTCGGCACCAATGTGCAGGTGGTAGCGCAGAAGCATCGGCACACTCCACAACAGGAGCTGGTCGATTCGACAAGTAAGGATGCGGTAGAGGCATTTTCTGACACAACGACGACGGTGGCTACGCCTGCGGGAGCCGTAGATGACGACTGGACGAAAGAGGACGACGCCGACGAGCGCATTGAAAAGCATCTGAGTCGTATTGTGACCTCATGGGACAGCAAGGATGCACTTGGTGTGCTGCTGGTATTAGGCGTGCTGCTGATCATCTTCGTGCTGGCCCCCGTGCTGATTATCGCCGCCCTGTTCTATTTCATCAACAAGAACCGCAGGGAGAAGATGCGCCTGGCACAGATGGCGATGCAACAGGGACAGCCCATTCCTGACCAGCTGCTCAACGAGAAGCCTATCGATGTCGACGACGAGTATCAGAAGGGCATGCGCCAATGTTTCGTCGGTGTGGGTCTCATGATCTTCCTCGGCTATGCTGCCGGCGAGGTGGGCTTTGGCATCGGCGCCCTCGTGTTCTGCATCGGACTGGGTAAGGTGTTCGCCTCGAAGACTGCCCAGAAACAGAATATTAAAAATAACGAATTAAACGAGAATCAATATGACTAAGAAATTGCAACGTAGCGACGATCGCGTACTTGGCGGTGTTTGCGCAGGATTTGCTGAGTATATGGACTTCGACCCCGTAGCCGTTCGGCTGGGCTATGCCGCTCTGACGCTGTTCACAGCCTTTGCAGGTATTCCCTTCTATATTGTGGCGTGGATTATCATTCCGCCCAAGAATAATCTAGTCCAGCCCTAAATGCAGAATCCGACTGACATCTCTCTTGTAACTCAGGTGGCTGTGAGCGGCAATCGCAGAGCTTTCGACGAGCTCGTGCGCCGCTACCAGTCACCGATACGTCGGTTTTTCCTACACCAGACGCTGGGAGATAGTCAGTTGAGCGATGACTTGGCGCAGGACACGTTTCTGAAGGCCTATACCCACATCAGCATGTTTCGTGGGCTGGCCTCGTTTCAGACCTGGCTGATGCGCATTGCATACAATGTCTATTACGACTACAAGCGTAAAAAGAATTTGGAATGTGGAATGTTGAATGAGGAATGGTCGGCCTTGCCGAAGTCCAATGATAAATTCTCAATTAGTCATTCTTCATCGCAACAAAGTGCGAATCACTCATCATTCGTCACTCAACAATCAACACTGAAAATGGACGTTTATGCCGCTTTAGCCTTGTTGAAGCCTGACGAACGAACGTGTATCACGCTGCAGTTGATTGATGGCTACGACATTCGCCAGATAGCGGAGATCACGCAGATGAAGGAGGGTACCGTCAAGTCGCACCTCTCCAGAGGCAAGGAGAAAATGGCTAACTATTTAAGAAAGAACGGATATGGAAGATAAGAAAATCGTGGAGAACGACGACCTGTTGTTGCAACAGTTCTTTGCTGAGGCTGCTCAGCAGGAAATCGAAGACAACGGATTTACGGAGCGGGTGATGCAGCAGTTGCCTGCCCGTCAGGTGTACAGCATCAAGTGGTTTAACCGCTTGTGGACGCTGTTCTGCATCGTCCTGTTCGCTGTGCTTTTCATCGTGTTCAGAGGCTGGGAACTGTTGGCCGTCCAGCTGGAAGTGATGGTGCGCACGCTGTCAGTACAGTCGTTCAGCATCAACCCGCTGATGCTGGCCATCATCCTCTTCGGACTGTTGTTCGTGGGGGTGGGCGAGGTTATTTCTTCGGAAACAGCCCGTAGGTAGTGCGCAGCACGCGGAACTCGGTACGACGGTTCAGCTGGTTACACTCTTCCTGCTGTTCCTCCTTCAGCGTCTTGATGAATTCTTCCGTCAAGACGTCGTTTTCTTTCAGATAGGGATAGCGCTCGGCAACCTTCTTGCGAATCAGCTTTGACTGATCCTCGCCATAGCCCTTAGGCGTCAGTCGGTCGGCGGCAATACCATGATCGATAAGATATCTGACCACCGTCTCAGCACGTCGCTGACTCAGTCGCTGGTTATACTCCGCTGAGCCACGATAGTCGGTATGGGCCGACAGCTCGATGGTGACGTTGGGGTTCTCCTCCAGCAGCTTCACCAATTGGTCAAGGGCTGCCGACGACTCAGGACGAAGCGTGGCCTTGTCGAAGTCGTAGAAGATATTGTCGATGAGCACAGGGGCCATGATGTTAGCCAAAGGGAATTGCAGCACATACTCTTGCGACTTCTTGACCGAGTCGACGCGCAGCTGCTCCTGATGGTTCAGGAAACCCTTGCAGGTACCTAGCAACACGTAGTCGACACCAGGGTGTATCTCTTGTGTGAACGAGCCGTCGCCCTTCACGCTTAGCTTCACGTTGGTACCGTCGTTGCCTACCATGTAAACCTGTGCAGCAGGCAACTCGTAGCCGTCTTTTTCGTAGACCCAACCCTTGACGGTTTGTACGATTTCAGGGTTGTAGAACGAGTAGATGTGATCCCAGCCCTTGCCGTCGCCACGATTGCTGGCGAAGTAGCCTTGATTCTTCATGCCTTCGAACGTCATGCCGAAGTCGTCGCCCTGTGAGTTCAAGGGGAATCCGGGATGGGTGAGGGTATAGGATCGTCCGTTGGGTTTGGCGATGTAGATATCCAGTCCGCCCATGCCCTCGTGGCCATCGCTCGAGAAGTAGAGGTCGCCATTGGGACGGAATGTGGGGAACAGCTCGTCGCCAGGTGTGTTGATGGGCTCACCCAGATTCTCGACGCCTCCCACACCACTGGTGGTCAGCCGGACGCGCCAGATGTCGTAGCCCCCCATTCCGCCAGGCATATTGCTCGTGAAGTAGAGCCATTGGCCGTCAGGCGAAACGGCAGGGTGGGCATAAGCCGACAGCGTATCGTGCGTCAGTTCCAGCAGCGTCGCCTTGCTCCAGGCGGCATCCGACCGCTGGCTGGTCACAATGGTAGCATAGCGCGGATAGTTGGGGTCGGTCGTACATTGTGTCAGGTACATCGTTCGGCCGTCGGGTGACAGTGAACAGGCACCCTCGTCATAATCTGTGTTCAGCTCGGTATCGATAGCCTCAGGTCGCTGCCATTTGCCCTTGTCATCCTTCTGCGAACGGAAGATGTCGGCATTCTTCGTTCCCGTGATGCCGCTCAGCTCGTCGCCTTTAGCCTGGTTGCGTGTCGAGGTGAAATAGAGAATGTCATTGTCGTCGCCAGCCAACATAGGTGAATAGTCGGAGCGTCGTGAGTTGAAGAAATTCTCGCGCTTGATGGTATAGTCGGAGCCTTTCTTCTTCCACTCGGGAGCCTTCTGGGCTGAGCGCAGTCCGGTGAGAGCCAGTGGATGGCCAGGCATCGAGTCGAGGGCTTCTCGAAACTGCTTCTCCGCCTCCTTGTAGTTGCCGTTCTTCATCAGTTGCTGGGCCAGCCGGAGGTGAGTCAGCGAGTCTTCTTGCTTGTATCGGATGACGTTGTTGTAGGCAGCGATGGCCTTCTGTGTGTAGTTGATGCGACGATAGCACTCTGCCATCTTCAGCGCCCGTTGTCCGCGTAGCGCGCGCTCCTTGGCGGGCGTCTGCGAGTAGGCTTTCTTGTACTGCGCTGCTGCGTCGTGATATTCGCCCAAGGCATACAGTTTGTCGCCTTTCTTCAATGCCTGGTCAGCCCCACATCCCGTCAGGACAAGGGCTACGATAGTCAGCCATATCAGTTGCAGTTTTTTGCGCATACCGTTTAATATAACGGCGGGGGTGTGTGATTTATTGCGTGTCGCCCCCCTTGGGTTTCTTCTTACCCTTCTTCTGCTGTTCATCGGGGGTGATGGTGATGCGGCGGTTGGTGGGGTCTTGCATCACGTCGCGAATGATTTCAGATACCTGTTGTTTCAGCTCGTTGATGAACTGCTGGGCATCGTACTGCTGGTGCTCGATATCTCGGAGCTTCTTCTCCCAGATACCCGTCAGCTCGCAACTCTTCAGCAGTTCCTCGCGGATGAGGTCTATCAGTTCGATGCCCGTAGGAGTGGCCACCAGTCGCTTGCGCTCACGACGGATATAATGGCGCTTGAACAGCGTCTCGATGATGGAGGCTCGTGATGATGGTCGTCCGATGCCGTTCTCCTTCATGGCGGCACGCAGCGTCTCGTCCTCAACGAACTTACCCGCTGTCTCCATAGCGCGCAGCAGCGAGGCTTCATTGTAGTAGGGCGGGGGTGTGGTCATCTTCTCCGTCAGCGTGGGCTTGTGGTCGCCCGACTCGCCTTTGACGAAGGTGGGTAGGGTGCGCTCTTCATCATCCTGCTTCTTCTCGTCGTCATCGCCAGACGATTGGTGCGCATCATCTTCTTCTTGTTTCTGCGTCTTTTCCCTGACGACGCGCCATCCCGGATCAAGGATTTCCTTGCCAGTAACTTTGAATTCGATGCTAGTTTCTCTAGTATTACTAGTCGGACTAGGCGTACTAGTTACTTCGCCCAATACGGTCGTCGTAGAAAACTTGCAATCGGGCAGGAAGACACCGATGAAGCGACGAGCCACAAGGTCGAAGACTTTCTGCTCCAGATCGCTGAGATTCTGGGGAATGACGCCAGTAGGGATGATAGCATGGTGGTCGGTCACCTTCGACGTATCGAAGACGCGCTTCGTCTTCTTCAGCGCCTTGCCACCAATGGGTTTGATGAATTCCGCATAGACGGGTACACCAGCAAACTTCGTCTGGTAGAGGCCATTGAGCGTCTGCGGACATTTGGGATAGATATCGTCCGATAGGTATTGTGTATCCACACGCGGATAGGTGGTGTATTTCTTCTCGTAGAGGCTTTGTATCAGGTTCAGCGTCATCTCTGCAGAGAATCCGAACTTGCGGTTGCAGTCTACTTGCAGCGACGTCAGATCGTAGAGCTGGGGAGGCTGTTCCTTGCCTTCTTTCTTCTCGATCTTCGTCACGGTGAACGGCTTGCCCTCAATGGTCTTGAAAGCCTCTTCACCTTCCTCCTTCTTGGTGAACTTGCCCTTCGTTGCCGTAAACGTGGTGTCGCGATAGACGGTCGCTAGTACCCAGTAAGGCTCTGGCTTGAAGTTGTCGATCTCTTTCTGGCGGTTCACGATGAGTGCGAGGGTGGGCGTTTGCACACGACCTATCGACAGCACCTGTCGGTTTTGTCCGTAGCGCAGGGTGTAGAGTCGGGTGCAGTTCATACCCAGTAGCCAGTCACCGATGGCACGTGAGAGTCCAGCCAGATAGAGCGGTTGGTAGTCGGCCTGGTCTTTCAGATTCTGGAAACCCTCGCGGATGGCCTCGTCGGTCATCGACGATATCCACAGACGGCTAACGGGACATTTCGCCCCAGCCTTCTGCATCACCCACCGCTGGATGAGTTCTCCCTCCTGACCCGCGTCACCACAGTTTACGATGCGCTCAGCCTTCTGCATAAGTCCTTCGATGATGGCAAACTGTTTCTTGATGCCCGCATCGTCAATCAGCTTGATGCCGAAGCGCTCGGGAATCATAGGGAGCGACGACAGACTCCACGAGCGCCACATCGGGGTGTAGTCGTGGGGTTCCTTCAGCGTACACAGATGACCGAATGTCCAGGTCACCTGAAAACCGTTACCTTCCATATACCCTTCGTGTGAGCTGTTAGCACCGATAATGCGTGCTATATCCCTTGCCACACTGGGTTTCTCAGCGATACATACTATCATAATCGGCTGCGAAGGTACGAAAAAAAGTGAAGAATGAAGAATGAAGAATGAAGAAATTTACAAAAAAAGGAGAGAGGATGTCGCGTAACGCTACGTGGCATCCTCCCAATCAGAGTCATAATCTGCTAATAAAACAAAATGATGAATCTAAATCTGCATTATTATTCCTCATAGTAGACGGCTCTGATAGTACAGCTACCTCCGACAACCATAAGTGCGAGGTCCTTACCGCCAGCAGGATCTTCGTCCTTATATTTACGCGAGCATTCTCTGTTGATGGCATCGTTGATGGTTACTTCGAACAAGCCCGGCTTTACGGATTTTGGAGTTCCTGACCAGGGATTTGTATCGTAGTACCAGTTGCCCCACCAACCGTTTGAAATGGCTACCTTACAGTCGTCGGTGGCCTCTGCAATAACAAAGATGATGGTGGTGAGGTTCTCATAAACCTCGTCGGAGAGATAAGGCAGATAAGCTCCCTCAAAATCGCTGAAACGCAGCTGGCCCATATCCCAAGAATTTGGTGTAAAGGGTGGCTCCATCGTGGGATCTTCACCATACAGGTATACCTTAACCAATGGGTCGGTGACCTTCTGGCAGCTGATGGGATAGTCGATCTTCAGTTCGGTACCATCTGCACAGAGTGCTGTCAGGGTGACGATATAATCATCGATGGCCATCTTCTTGACGACACCATAGCTGACAACATCCTTGCCAGGACCAGCAGAGGGTTTGAATGTCCACTTGGCATTCACAGGTGCTGAGGTTTTACATGTGATAACATTACCATTAAGGCCGTCATCTGCCTTGTTCACAGTGACGCTGGTCATGGCCTTCAGCTCGTCGATGGTAATGGCAGCACCATTGCCAATATCCTCAGAAGTAGGATCGCAGGCTACCAGCGCGCATACTGTGGCAAATAATAAAAATATCTTTTTCATATGGGTTATTCGTTATATCATGATTAATAAAGTGTCACGTAGGTTTTCTCTTCTTCAGGAGTCTCAGAGCCCCAACCTGGGTTCTGCTTCAGCTTGCCGTTCATCAGGTTGATCTGGTTCTGTGGCTTTGCCAGGAAACCGTTGGTATCGCAGTAGCGCTTGGTCCACGAGCAGGTCATGTGCTTCATGGTTGACTTCTTGTTGCCATGATGGGTTGTCGTCTTGCCAGTCTGTGCCTGCAGAGCCTTAGGAGCATAAGAGTTTGCGGTAGGCTTGTTACCCGTCCAACGGCGCATGTCGTTGAAGCGCAGTCCCTCGAAGGCAAACTCCCAACGACGCTCGTTCTGAACAGCCTCCAATGAATAACCAGTCTCCGTAACACCAGCACGACGCTGTACCAGATTCATGTACTGGGCATCGCCAGTGAGCTCAGTAGCCATGAGCAGCACGTCAGCATAGCGCATCAGGTAGAAGTCCTCGAAGTGGTCGCCCTGCATCTTGTTGTCGAGTGAGCTGCTGGTATAGCCAGGAGCCTTTGACCACCAGGTGTCTTTATCGTTCTCGCAGGCGTCGAGCTCTACAGAGTTGTACTTCTTGACGCTATAGCCAGACTCTTCGCAGTCGTCTTTTACGAACGTATAGTTCTGCAACTCGTGAACACAGTCAATCAGAGAACCGAGCTTGCGGGCATCGGTATAGCCGCCCACTTCCTCAGCGTGTGTCCAGTCGTCCCAGATATTGCAAGAAGGTGTGCCCTGACCCCATCCCTCGTTGAATGGATAGGTGTAGTCGCGCTTACCATTATTACCGTTACAACGCAGACCCCAAAAACAAGAGATGTAGTTGGAATACATGCGCTGAGCAGTATAGTATGAATTACCAATATTCCAGTTAGAGGCATTCATGAACTGAATCTGGAAGAGCTCCTCGGTATTGCCGTTACCCATGCCAGGCTGGTCGAAACAGTTCTCGCGCTTCATGTCGGCAATAAATGCGTAGGCGTGAGTGCCTTCCTTGTTTCCAGTACCGTCTTCATTGTCGTGAGCCTCGTCCCAGAGCAGACTGTTAGAATACTGCCATAATGAGCGGTAGTCCTCGCAGAGCTTGTAGCTACCACTGGCAATCACGTCCTTGACAGCTGCTATGACATTAGCCTTTGAGATCGTGCCGCCATCACAACCAGGTTGCTCAACCAGATTGATGGATGCATCGCCAGTAGCCAGTTCGCTGACGTTCTTATAGAAACCAGCCCAGAACATATAAGCACGTGCGAGGAAAGCCTCGGCCACATACTTGTTAGCATGACCGTCGCCATGACCTCTGGTGGTGCCCATGAGGTTCATACCTGATGTGAAGTCGGAGAGAATCTGGGGATAGACTTTCTCCTCAGCGCTTACCTCTTCCTCCATGTCAGCAGGAACCTCGGAAGCGGTGATGAGGGGAATATCGCCATACAACTGTGTGAGCCACATGGTATAGAGTCCACGCATGAAGTAACCCTCGCCCAGCAGCTGGTTACGCAGCGTCTTCTCGCTCTCGTCCCAGTTCACCTTGTCGATGTTCTCAATCAAGTCGTTACAGCGCTTCACGCCACCATAAAGACATACAAAGGGGAATTCGTACTGGTTAGAGCTCATCTGCACCAGATAGTGCATCGACTTTACTTTGTTGTCCTGCAAACCACCGCTGCCGTAGCAGTTGTCAGACATAATCTCCCACCAATAGAAGGGGTTTGACGTATCAGAATCGCCGCCACCCAGCACGTTCATGATGCTGTAGATAGCCACCAATTGAGACTCTACGTCACCAGATTTTCCTGGGAAGGTCTCCTTATTCATCTCGGTCTTACGTGGGTCAGTGTCCAGCATGTCGTTACATGAAGTCAGCAAGGCCGTTGCTGATAAGACCGTCAAAAATGATAAAATATATTTCTTCATAACCTGTTATCGAATTAAAATTTAATGTTTGCACCAACCATGAAAGTACGTGCTGATGGGTAAAGACCGAGGTCGATACCTGATGCCCAGTTGTTACCACCGGCAGTGTTACCTACCTCAGGATCGAGACCTGTGTATCCAGTGAAGGTACAGAGGTTCTGAACCTGGACGTAGAATTTCAGCTGCTGTAACGGACAAGACTTCCAGATGTGCTTAAAGTCGTAGCCCAGCGTCATGGTCTTGATTTTGAAGAAGTCGGCATTCTCCATGTAGCGAGTAGACACCCAGATGGTGTTGTTATGACCTGTAGCCGTGATGCGTGGCTGGTCGTTCGACGTGCCCTCACCGTGCCAGCGGTTCAGGATGGTCGTATCGTAGTTCTGCAGTGGGTTGTCGCCGAATGAGCGGTATGAGCGCATAACCTGCTGGCCGAAAGCTCCGTAGCCGTTGACTGAGAAGTCGAAGCCCTTCCAGCTGCAGCCCAAGTTGATACCCAGGGTGACATCGGGGTTAGGATTACCAATCTCATGACGGTCGCATTTCTCACCCTCTGAGTAGTTGATCTCACCATCACCGTTATAGTCGTCCCAGATGGGGTCGCCAGGCTGTGCGTTCTTCAGTACTACTGTGCTAGGAATCCTGCCTGCAGCGAGGTCTGCTTCCATCTGTGCACGAGCAGCATCAATCTGCTCCTGAGTCTGCCAGATGCCGCTGTATGACATACCGAAGAAATAACCGATGGGCTTGCCTTCCTCAGCACGATATACATACTCAGTGCCCTGTGACAGCACGCCGCTAGGACCATTGATGTAGTGGTTGTCGTTGGCAATACGTGTTACCTCATTCTTGTTGGTGGCAAAGTTCACGCTAGCATTGTAGCTGAAGTCCTTGCCAATGCGGTCATTCCACGTGATGGCCAGCTCGACACCAGTATTCTTGACGTCACCACCATTGATGTAAGCGGGGCTAGTACCGTAGATGGCTACATGAGGACCGGTGATGAGCCAGTCTTTGGTGGTCTTCTTGTACCAGTCGAAGTTAACACCCAGACGGCTATTGAGGAATCGAGCGTCGAAACCGAAGTCCAGCTGCTCAGAGGTCTCCCAAGTCAGGTCGTAGTTAGGCAGGATGTTGGCATAGGCACCAGTCTTTGGAGTACCAGCAACAGAGGTGTTCATATCGGAACCAAACTTGTAGCCGTTATCGTTGTACTGTCCAGACTGTGCGATGGTAGCCAGGTATTGGTAGGCTGGGATAGCGCAGTTACCGTTCTGACCCCATGAAGCACGTATCTTCAGGAAGTCGAGCCAGCTCTGTGTCTTAGCCATGAATTTCTCGTTGGTGATTACCCAACCGGCAGATACTGAGGGGAAGGTACCCCAACGGTGACCATCGTTGAACACACTCGAACCGTCATGGCGAATGGTGAAGGTGGCCATGTATTTCTCATTGTAGTCCCATGTGGCACGTCCGAACCATGAAGCCAGGTAGCTTTCGTCACTGGGTGATCCACCCAGCGTGGCATCCGTTGCACTGGTCAGTTTGAAGTTCGACAGGTATGCAGAGTCCCAGCCCTTCAGCGTAGCCAGCTGCTCGCCAGCCTTCGCCTTGTTCGAACCGTTGATGCCCTCGCCCCATGCTGAACTCTGGAAGCTCTGACCAGCCATCACGCTGATCTTATGACCTGCCAGGAGAGGCAACTCGTAAGTAATCGTATTTTCTATCGACCAGTTCGAGCTCATGCTCTGGTTCTGGCTGCTAGAGTAGGAGTCGACAATAGCCGAACCGTTGGCAGGTGAGCGAGGCTCAGCATAGCTGCGGTAGGCACCAGAGTACCAGTTGTAGTTGAACTGTGTGCGCCATTTCAGACCCTTGATAGGCTGAATTGTAGCAAAGGCAGTAGCGTTGATGTTCAGGTTGCGGCTCTCGGCCATAGAGTTGAATCCACCCTTCGTCAGAGCCTCCCATGGGTTCTTGAAAATCTGGTCGTTCCATCCCTCACCATATTTATTATAGTTGTAGATGTCGCCATTGTCAGCATACTGCGGTACCAGAGGCGATGTCTGCATCAGGTCGTGAATGTAGCTCCAGTACATGCCGTCTTCGGCCAGATCGTGGCTCTTGGTGTAGCCAATCGACAGGTTCTCACCAATGGTGATGGCGTCGAAGTCCTTTGCCTTCAGCAGCACGTGGTCGCTGTTCAGTCTGATGGTGTTACGCTTGTAGTAAGAAGCTACGTTAGCACCCATGATACCCTCGTTGCCGGTATAGGTATATGACATCAGGAACTTCGACATGTCGTTACCGCCAGTCAGCGTTACTGAGTGGTTATGCTGTACGGCATTCTTGTTGTTGAAGATGTCCCACCAGTCGGTGCCGTTCCAGCCTCCCTTTACTTTGTCGATGATTTTCTGGGGTACGAAACCAGCCCAGTCCATCTTCGCACCCGTTGTGTTGAAGCTGAACTCGTCCATGATCGTCATGTACTGCTGGGCGTTAAGCAGCTGTGGGCGCTTGTAGGCATTTGACCAACCTATAGCACCATTGTATGTCAGCTCGATCTTGCCAGCCTTACCCTGACGGGTTGTCACCAGGATGACGCCGTTGGCAGCACGTGCTCCGTAGATGGCAGCTGAGGCAGCATCCTTCAGAATGTCGATGCTCTCAATGTCGTTGGTGTTAATACCATCGAGACTACCACCAGCCACACCGTCGATCACGTACAACGGCTGTGAATCGCCCGTTGTGCCGATACCACGGATGTACACCTTGTAACCCTTACCAGGCTGTGAGGAAGACTGCGTAATCTGTACACCAGGAGTGCTCGACTGCATAGCCTCAAGCGCATTGGTGGTGTTCAGCTTGGCGATTTCTTCACCCTTCACCTGAACGGTGGCACCAGTCACCAGCTTCTTCTTCATCGTACCGTAACCAATGACTACGACGTCGTTCAGCGTGGTGTTGTCTTCTTTTAAGGTAATGGTGATGTTGTTTCTGCCACCTACCTGCACCTGCTGGGATACATAACCCACATAGGTGATTGTTAATGTGGCGTTAGAGGCAGCTTTGATGGTGAAATTACCGTCTAAATCGGTAATCGTAGCATCATTACCACCCTGCACTTTGACTGTAGCTCCGATAATCGGTTCGCCAGCCACGTCATTAACGGTTCCCTTTACTGTCTGGGCGTTCATCCCAATGGGAATCATGCACAGCAGAAACAGGACTGTCAATGTTCTCTGTAACTTTTTAAAATTTGACATAAGGTTGTTAATTTAATGTTTAAAATTAATTTAGAAGTTGATAATGTCGTCGATGGTTAATAATAAATCTTTTGCTCACTTAGGGGGCTTAGGTTTATGCGCTGCAAATATAGTATGTTTTTCAGGTATGCTACTTAACCTTATGTAACATAAAGTTTGTGAAATGTAAAAATGGGCTCTCATGTTACATTTCGTAAGCAAAAGAACCCATTTCGAAAAAGTATTATCGGTATCCCTTAATAGGCGTGATCGTCGTGAATATCTTCTTTGGTGAGTTTTCTCTTATCGATAGACCACCAGGCATAGACAATATAGGCGAGCACGAAGGGTACGAGCAGCGAGACGTAGAACATGGTACGCAGGGTGAACTCCGATGAACATGAGTTGGCCAGCGTGAGCGACGACTGCAGGTCGGCCGTTGAGGGATAGTAGGCGGTGTTGTTCCAGGCGCAGCAGAGCAGCAGGGCGAGCACGGTCAGCACGGTGCCGATGCCCGCAGGCCAGATGCCACTGTTGTAGTCCTTCGACACTATCGTCTTGCCAATGCCGTAGAGCACCAGCACTACACCTATTAATAATATAATAAGCAGATACCACATGTCCATCAGGTTGTGCAGATACTTGTAGGGCTCCATGAAGATAATGCCCGTCTGGGGATCCCAGGCGTAACCGTCCTTCAGCAACAGGTGGACGAGATAGCCCACGAAGAAGATGAGGAAGGGCACGGCGGTGCCGAGCAGTCGGACGCTGCCACGTGAGCGGATGTCCTCGTCATCGACATTATTCATCACGTAGAGGATGCCCAGTGTGCGCGCTAGGAACATGACTGCCAGTCCGAAGACGAGCACCCATGGGTTGAGCAGGGCATCGAGTCCGTGAGAGGCGTTAGCCCAGCGTGAGATGATAGGTGTGAAGGCACCACCATCAACCAGATTTTCCTTGACGATGACGAAGTTGCTGCCCTCGAAGAAGGTAGCTACTGCTCCGCCTAAAAGCAGCGGACCCAACAGTCCGTTGAGTATCAGGAATGTCTGGAACGTCTTGGGACCGAGGAAGTTGCCCAATTTGTTCTGGAACTCATAGCTGACAGCCTGAAGCACGAAGGTGAACAGGATGATCATCCACAGCCAGTAAGCCCCGCCAAACGAGGTAGAGTAGAAGAGGGGGAACGAGGCGAAGAAGGCACCACCAAAAGTCACCAGCGTGGTGAATGTGAACTCCCACTTACGGCCCGTCGAGTTAAGTACCAATCGACGCCCTTCTTCAGTCCATCCTAATGAGCGGATACACGAGTTGGCTCCCTGGACGAACATCAGGAAGACCAGTAGCGCTCCTAAGAGCGATACGACGAAGCACCAATAGTGTTGCAGAAATTCGTAGGTCATAATGTGGCTCCTTTCTTGATTTGTTTAAGCATGATGTTGATTTCTACTGCCAGCATGAGGGTGAAGAGACCTAAGAATAGGAAGAACGTCAGGGCAACGGCTGAGCTGCCGATGTCGCTCACGCTGACCCATGTGGGCAGCATGTCCTGAATGGTCCAGGGCTGTCGTCCGAACTCAGCGACGAGCCATCCACTCTCAGAGGCGATATAGGCCAGAGGCAAGAGGGCTACTGCTGTCCAGTAGTGCCAGGCGGGCAGTCCTGTGATGTCGTGCACGTCGGCTTTAGTCTCAGGCAGCAGGCCTACGGCAGCCAGCAGACGACGCATGATAATGGAGAGGTAGGGAACACGGAATGCCAACAGCGCCATGATGAGGAAATAGAGGATGAGCAGCGAGCCCACGCCCACCATGATGCGGAACGCCCAGAAATTGACGGCTATGGGAGGCACAACGTCTTTCTTGTCCTTCACGTAACCATAGCCGAAGTATTTCATGTTCTCGTTTAGCGTTGAGAGTTGAGAGTTGAGAGAAGCTTGGTCTGCACCAGCTTTCTTGACTTGACGATAGGCTGATAGAGCCTCGATGGCCATCTTGCCACGCGCGATTTTCTCGTCGACGGAGGGCTCCTGGTGACCATCAGGTGTGGTGTAGCCGTTCAGCAGGTCGTTGATGCCAGGTACGTAGCCCTCAGGGTCGTTGGTGGCCATGATGCTCAAGGCGTAAGGCATCTCGATGCCAGGCACGACGGTGAGTCCCTGACCAGTACCACCATTGTAGAGCGCCTCCATAGCCGCCATCTTCATGGGTTGATACTTGGCCACCTGCTGTCCGCTGATATGACCTGTGAAGGCGGCTCCCAGCGTGGCGATGAGTCCGACGATGGTGGCTATCTTGATGCTCTCATGAGCCAGCTTAAGTTCGCGACGCTTCATGAGATACCAACAAGAGACGGCCATCACGAAAACAGCTCCAATGATCCATGCTGAGATGACGGTGTGGCAGAACTTGCCGATGGCGAAGGGCGAGAGAGCCACATCGAAGAAGCTGACCATCTCGTTGCGCATCGTGTCAGGATTGAAAGCGCAGCCTACGGGATACTGCATCCACGCGTTAGCTACGAGAATCCACCATGCTGAGATAGTGGCACCCAGGCCGGTGAGCCACGTGGAGGCCAGATGGAAGCCTGGCGATACCTTCTTCCAGCCGAAGAACATGACGGCTACGAAGGTCGACTCCATGAAGAAAGCCACGATACCCTCGATAGCCAGCGGAGCGCCAAAGATGTCGCCCACGAACCACGAGTAGTTAGACCAGTTGGTACCAAACTCGAACTCTAGGATGATACCCGTAGCCACACCCATGGCGAAATTGATGCCGAAGAGGCGTTGCCAGAATTGCGCAGTGTTGCGCCAGAAAATGTCGCGTTTGCGATACCAGAGCGTCTCGCAGATGCCCATGATGACTGCCAGTCCGAGGGTGAGCGGCACGAAGAGCCAATGGTAGATGGCTGTTAGTGCGAACTGTGCCCTTGCCCAATTGATGGAGCTGGCGTCGATGTTCAGAAAGAGTTCGTTCATATTGTTTATTGTTTAGGGTTTAGCGTTTATCAATTCATTGGCTACATAGTCGGCCTCGCCCCCCTTCTCGGCATGGGTGCTGAGGAAGTCGGGGAAGAAGAAGACCTTGAGGATGGCAAAGATGATGAACAGCTTGATCAGGATGATCGTCCACAGCGTTCTCCCCAACTTCATGTTGCGGAAACCGTCGTAGTAGAGGTCGAAGACACGGTAGAGAAAACTGTCTTTTTTCATTGTTATTGGTCACTTTGCTGTAATAATTGTTGCAAATTTAAAAAAAATATTTTAAACTGCAAACTTTTCTTGCCAGTTTCGTATAAAATCTTTAACTTTGCAACGTTTTCGAAAACAAAGATTATACATTTAACAATAAAAATGAGAAAACTCTTAGGTTTTATCCTGTTGACAAGCATGGTGACTCCTGCCACTGCTCAGCGCTTGCTGAGCCTTGACAGTTGCAGGGCAATGGCGCTCCGCAACAACAAGCAGATGAGCATCTCACGCGTCAAGCAGGAAATAGCCGCCAATGTGCGCAAGTCGGCACGTACCAAGTATCTGCCACACGTCTCGGCATTGGGCGGCTACGTGTACACCAGTAAGGAGATATCGCTGCTGAACGACGAGCAGAAGGATGCTTTGAACGGTCTGGGTACTAACTTTGCCACAGGCGTTCAGTCCAGTATTGGCCCTTACGCCCAGATTCTGCCTGCAGCCCTGCAACAGAGGTTGGGTGCCGATCTGCAACAGGTAGCTGGCGTGCTTAACCAGTTTGGCGGAGGCATTACCGATGCCTTCTATACTGACACGCGCAACATGTTTGCAGGTTCCATCATGCTGACGCAGCCTGTCTTCATGGGAGGTGCCATCGTTGCGATGAACAAGATGGCCGATGCTGGCGAACAGCTGGCTGCCAACTCGGCTGAGGCCAAGCGACAGGCTACGCTCTACAGCATCGACCAAGCCTATTGGCAGGTGGTGTCGCTGCGTCATAAGCAGAAGCTGGCGCAGAGCTATCTCGACGTGGTGAAGAAGCTGGATGGTGATGTGCAGAAGATGATTCGCGAAGGTGTAGCAACCCGTTCCGAGGGTCTGAGTGTTTCTGTGAAGGTCAACGAGGCTGAGATGACGAAGCTGAAGGTAGACGATGGACTGACGCTCTCGAAGATGCTGCTCTGTCAGCTCTGCGGACTCCCCGTCGACGAGCAGGTGACGCTGGCCGATGAAGAGTCTGAAGACCTGTCAACCGTCGCACCCGCTGCTGCTCCACAGCATGTAGACCTCTCAGAGACGCGTCCCGAGCTGAAGATGCTTCAGAACATGATTGATATGGGCAAGCAGACTACCAATATCCTGAAGGCTGGTCATCTGCCTCAGGTGCTGCTGACGGGCGGCTATGCCGTGAGCAATCCCAACCTCTACAACGGTTTCCAGCGCAAGTTTGCTGGTGTCTGGAATGTCGGTGTACTGGTTCGCGTACCCATCTGGAACTGGGGCGACGTAGCCTATAAGGTGCGTGCCGCCAAGGGCGCTACCGCCATTGCCACTCTGCAGCGCG
Organism: Prevotella sp.; assembly: GCA_015060535.1. Lineage (GTDB taxonomy): Bacteria > Bacteroidota > Bacteroidia > Bacteroidales > Bacteroidaceae > Prevotella. The sequence continues at coordinate 51,119 of SUYH01000014.1, read as the reverse complement.
ATGAGGCTCGTGAGAAGATAGAGCTGCAGGTGAGCCAGAGCCAGTTCAAGGTGAACGAGGCCAACAAGAAACTGGAGATGGCCCGCAAGAGTACTGAGCGTGCTGAAGAGAACCTGCGCACCGCCAACTTAGGATTCCAGGAGGGTGTCATCTCGACGACTACCGTCATGGAGGCTCAGACGGCTTGGCTGCAGGCACAGTCGCAGAAGATAGATGCAGAAATCGATGTCAAACTAAGCCAGGTGAACCTGCAGAAGGCCCTTGGCACATTACAATATTAAACATATGTCAGCAAAAACACAACATAACAATATCCTGTATGCAATCCTCGGATTTGCAGCAGTTGTTGTCATCGTAGCCCTGATTGGTTTCTTTGCCCTGGGGCGTGATCCTGAACTGATTCAAGGTCAGGTGGAAGTGAGTGAGTATCGAGTGTCCAGCAAGGTGCCAGGCCGTATTCTGGAGATTCGCGTGAAAGAAGGCGACTTCGTCAAGGTTGGCGACACACTAGCCATTCTGGATGCCCCTGAGGTACGCGCCAAGATGGAGCAGGCCCAGAGTGCGCAGAATGCTGCTGCTGCCTTGGAACTGAAGGCTCAGAACGGTGCTCGCGAGGAGCAGATTCGTGGTGCTTATAACCTGATGCAGCAGGCTAAGGCAGGACTGGAGATTGCCGAGAAGTCATATCAGCGCATCCAGCGCCTCTTCGACGAGGGTGTCGTTTCCGCCCAGAAGCGCGACGAGGTTTATGCCACTTATAAGGCAATGGAAGCTCAGGCTAAGGCCGCTGAGAGCCAGTACGATATGGCCCGCAATGGTGCCCGTCGTGAGGACAAGATGGCCGCTGCCGCTCAGGTAGGCCGCGCTAAAGGTGCCGTTCAGGAGGTCAACTCCTATATCCACGAGACGGTACAGATCGCTCAGATGGAGGGTGAGGTTACTGACATCTATCCCAAGGTTGGTGAACTGGTAGGTACGGGTTCGCCCATCATGAGCGTTGCCGTGATGAAAGACCTGTGGGGCACCTTCAATGTTCGTGAGGACCAGCTGAACGGTATGGAGGTCGGCAAGACGTTCACCGCTTTCGTGCCAGCCTTCAACAAGGACATCCAGATGAAGGTTTATTACATGAAGGATCAGGGCTCGTTTGCCGTATGGAAGGCTACCAAGGCCAATGGCCAGTACGACCTGAAGACCTTCGAGGTGAAGGCCCGTCCTGTAGAGAAGTTCGAGGGCTTGCGTCCTGGTATGTCACTCATTGTTAAATAATTGACAATTGATAATTGACAATTGACAATTATGAGGCTTAGGCAGATATACGAAATCATGATGCGTGAGTTGCTGATTCTGCGTCAGAATCACATCTACCGCTTCTGCATGGTGGCTTTCCCCGTGTTGGTCATCTTTTTCTTCACGTCGTTGATGGACGACGGTCTGCCTACGGAGATGCCCATTGGTATTGTCGACCTGGACAACACGTCGACCACACGTTCTCTGGGGCGTCGTCTGGATGGTTTCCAGATGTCCCGAGTGGTGGCTCATTATCCTACGATGTCTGACGCGCGCAGAGCCATTCAGCGTAATGAGATCTACGGTTTCCTGTATATCCCCAAGGGAACGACAGAAAAGCTGCTCTCCCAGCGACAGCCAAAGATATCCTATTATTATTCGTACACCACGCTGGCTGCTGGTGCCTTACTGATGAAGGACATGAAGACCATCTCGACCTTAGGATCAGCAGCAGTAGGACAGGCGACGATGCGTGCTCGGGGACTGACCGACCGTCAGGTACAGACGGCCCTGCAGCCCATCAAGATAGACCTGCACCAGATTGCCAATCCCTGGACCAGCTATAACGCCTATCTGTCTACCATGCTGATACCGGGTATGATCATGCTCTTCATCTTCCTCATCTCAGCCTACTCGCTGGGTACGGAGCTGAAGTTTGCCACATCGAAAGACTGGCTGGCGAAGGCCGACAACAACATTGGCATCGCGCTGATGGGTAAGTTCCTGCCCCAGACGCTCATCTGGCTCGCCATCGTCTTTGGCTACCAGTACTACGTGTTCTACGTGCTCCAATTCCCCCATCTGGGTAGTCCCTGGATGCTGGTGCTGTTGGGGCTGATGCATGTGCTGGCTGCTCAGGGCTTTGGCATCTTCGCCTTCGGACTGCTGCCCTCGCTGCGTATGTCGATGAGTGTCTGCTCGCTGTGGGCTGTGCTCTCGTTCTCTATGGCAGGAGGCGCCTTCCCTGTGATGGGAATGGACGGTCCCTTGCAGTCGCTCTCGTGGCTGTTCCCCCTGCGTCATTACTACATGATGTATCAGATCTGCGTCTTCAATGGCTATCCGCTCATCGAGGCGTGGTTCCACTTTGCCGCCTTGGCTGCCTTCATGCTGTTGCCATGGCTGGTAGTCAAAAAGATTAAGAACGCAATGTTGACTTATGTCTATATTCCATAACGCATATCAGGGACTTGAGAATGCCTGCTACATCTGGCGTAAGGAGATGACGCAGATCGTGAAGGATGAGGGCGTGCTGATTTTCTTCATCATCGTGCCGCTGGTCTATCCCTTGCTCTATTCGTGGATATATAATAATGAGACGGTACGCGACGTGCCTGTCGTTGTCGTCGACCAGTCGCATACCGCCCTGTCGCGTAAGTTTGTCCGAATGTGCGATGCTTCGCCTGACGTGCGAGTGGCCTATTATGCACAGGATCTGGACGAGGCGCGCTCGCTGGTCAGCCGCCAGCTGGTGAAGGGTGTCTATCTGATTCCCAGCGATTTCGAATCTAACGTCTATCGCATGCAGCAAGGTGTCGTGAGCGTTTATTGCGACATGAGTCTCATGCTCACCTATAAGGCCATCTTCCAGACGGCTCAGCTGGTATCTATCGAGTTGGGCAATGAGCTCAAGAAGAAGGCGCTGGGCAGCTATACAGCCCGGGAGGAGGCTATTGCCACGCGTCCGCTCGACTATGCCGACGTGCCTATCTTCAGCCCCTCTGGCGGCTATGGCTCGTTTGTGTTGCCTGCCGTGCTGATCCTCATCCTGCAACAGACCCTCGTCTTGGGTATTGGCCTGTCGGCTGGTACTGCTCGCGATGAGAATCCCTATCGTAACCTGATCCCCATTGGCGACCCGCGTTACGAAGATACGTTGCCTATCGTTTTGGGTAAGTTCATGTGCTATCTCATGGTCTATGCCGTCATGGGCACATGGCTCGTTGTCGTCGTTCCCCGACTGTTCAACTTCCCCCATCTGGCCACGTGGCAGTCGCTATTGAACATCATGACGCCCTTGACGCTGGCCTGCATCTTCTTCGGCATGGTGATGTCGTGTATGGTGAAGTATCGTGAGAACGTCATGCTGATGATGGTCTTCGTCAGCGTACCCCTGCTGTTCTTGACGGGTGTCTCTTGGCCACAGTCTAACATCCCTGGCTTCCTGCAGGGTGTGTCATGGCTGTTCCCCAGCACGTTTGGTGCTCGTGCCTATGTTCGTCTGAATTCCATGGGAGCCACGATGAGCGATGTGTCGATGGAGTATTACATCCTGTGGATTCAGGCTGGAGCCTATTTCCTTTTGGCTTGTGCCGTTTATCGCTTCCAGATCTTCCAGTCGCGTCGTTACGCTATTGAGCGTCTGGAGTTCCTGCGTCATAAGCGACAAGAAAAGCAGACTACTGCTCCTGCAGAGTCTGCTTCGTGAATATAGAGGCAGACTCTTGTATTAAAAAGGCATAGAAGAATGAGCGGAAATATGGATTTCGAAGAGTATATACGCCAAGGCGAGCCCGATAAGAAGGAGAAAGCCTCTATCTGGCAAACTGCTATAGGCTTGCAAGCTGTGGATGGTCTGAAGACGTCAGACTATCTGAAACAAACGGCTCGCAAGCATATTGAGGGCGATATCAATATTGACCAGGCACGCGAACTCATCAAGACCTATTATCAGTCTAAATCCATACTGGAGCCTGATGATGACGAGAAACAGGAAGCTGATAAGGTGTCTGCCAATATCACCAAAATTCTATCGTCGAAAACATTCGATTTCAGCACCAACGGTTTTATCTCTTTGCATCGTCGAATATTCGAAGGCGTGTTTAAGCAAGCAGGTAAGATACGTGACTATGACATCACTAAGAAAGAATGGGTGCTTGAAGGTGATACGGTGAACTATCTGAACTTTGAGGACTTGCGTCGTGCCATCAATTATGACCTAGAACAGGAACGTAGTTTTAGTTATAAAGGCATATCCCAAGATACAATGATATCCCATCTCTCCAGATTTGTTTCTGGTTTGTGGCAGATACATGCCTTTGGCGAGGGCAATACACGTACTACTGCTGTGTTCACGATTCTCTATCTGCGCCATATTGGCTTCAAGGTCAGCAACGATATGTTTGCCCTGCATTCATGGTATTTCCGCAATGCGTTGGTGCGTGCTAACTATAAGAATGCTATTAAGGGCATTGATTATTCGCCTGTATATCTAGAGCGTTTCTTCCGTAACCTATTGCTTGGCGAGAAGTGGGACTTGCGCAACCGCTATCTGCACATTAATCCAACTAAGGAGTGGAGCGAACAACCAAATCTTGCTACCCCCACAAGTGCCCCCACAAGTGCCCCCACAAGTGCCCCCACAAGTGCCCCCACAAGTACCTCCGCAAGTGCAGATGTTATTGATGAACTTGTACGAGTAATAGGGCATGGTGAGTTGAGTGTCAAGCAGATGATGGATTGCAGGAGATTAAAGGATCGTAAGAATTTCTTGGAGTATCATCTTAATCCTGCAATAAAAGAGGGGCTCGTACAAATGAAATATCCTAACTCTCCACGTCATCCCCGCCAGAAATATCTTCTAACAGACAAGGGATTGGCTCTGTATAAAAACCTCTGAACACAAGAGCGTCTGGAGTTCCTTCGTCATAAGCGTGCTCAAGATGCTCATACCACTTGAGGCGTTCCAGGTAGTAAGCACGCAGGTCTTTCCATTTATAATAAGGATATTGCTTGGTCTTGATGGGCAGCGTTACTTCGCGTTCGTTCAGCAAGGCCTTAACCAGGATGTCACCCTTGCCCTTTGTGGGACGGTAGAACACCAGCTGGATGTTACAAGCCATGGGGAAGATGTTGTAGTTGCGCCACGTGGCATCAAGGTTTTCCAGGTCGTCAGTCACCAGTCCGCAGTTGCCCAGCTCCAGCAGACAGGCCAGCGGCATTACGCATACCTCATGGCCGAAGCGTAGCACGGCAGCAGTCTGACGAGTGGTGTCAGCCACCTGGATAATGTCCTTCAGCAGGTTCTTCTGGCTGAAAGGCTGTACGCTGCCGCCCTGTGGTGCTGCACCATAGTCCAGATACCATGCGATGTTACGCATACGCCACTGCTGATACATCTCCTCAGGCGTGAAGATAGGGTAGAGGTCAAGTCCCATGTCGTGGCTCTGCATGTTGCTGGCCACGTCGAACAACTGGTAAGCCAGTTCGCCTGCCTTGATGCTGTCCTTAGCCCACTGCTGGTCGTTGAAGAGCAGCGTGCTCAGGTGCTCTGCATTCAGCTGCTCACGGAACTGGCGTTCCATCTCACGACGAATGGTTCGTGTCTTCTGTCTCACGCTCTTGATGAACGCGTTGCGAGGCTGGTTCAGATAGTATTGCAGCGACTCACTCACGTCGTTGTGTATGCGTGCCGTGGGATTGGCAGCAGCCAGCTCCTCACATTCGGCAGTCATCGACAGGATGCAGCGTATCACCACCGTCGAGCGGGCATCGATAGGTACACCCTGCTTCTTGAAAATCTCTGGGAAGTTCTGGGCCATGCGCCGTCCTATGCCGTGATGCTGACGTTCGCCAACGCTGGAGAGGTCGCCCAGTCGCTGGATGGATGAGGCGTAAACCGTCTCCACCTGGCGCAGCACATCCTCGCCCGTTGCCGTCAGCTTGCCCTGCTCCTTCGCCTTTTGCAGCGAAGCCAACGGATTGGTATAGCTCGACTCGCTGGTGAGCCATCGTGAGCCGTGTCGTCCGTAGTGGTTCATCAGATAGGGCTCGTAGCCCTTGGGGGCAGGCGTCAACGCCTTCGTAGCCGGATTGTTGTCATAATCCACATAGTTGCTGGCCGACAGGTATTTATTGGCCTTGATCTCCTCACGGGCAGTCTGCGCCGACAGGCTGACAACGATCGTCATCAGTGTACAAATCATTAACAGTCTTTTTCTCATCATGCTTCTATTTTTGCTGCAAAGATACAAAAATTTTCACTTTGTTGTATGCAAATTCCGAAAATGTTTTTGATTTGAGAACTGTAACACTGTAGCACTGTAACCTTTATCTGTGCACTTTTTCTGAGTTCCACCAAGGGGGCCCTGAATTAGGGCGTCCTTTTTACATACAGCGGTCTACACACAGGGGGCAGTCACTGCTGGAAATTGTTACACCGTTACAGTTCGATTTTTTTTGGTGTGCTGAGATTCGTGAACCGCAATGAAAGTTTCTTACCTTTGCACCATCGATGATGAGGAACGACGGAGCGCCGTAGGCAGCGAAAAATTGTTTTCAGGCCTGACAAAATTTGCTGCCTGCCCAGGGCGCAAAAAATCGAAGCCCGACAGAAGAAAACGAGTTAATCAACCTTAAGTCTTAAATTTTTGAATTTTTACAACATTATGGCAATTAAAGCAGTAGGGTGCAAACTCAAGTTTACGAAGAATGAGTATGTAGAAAGAGGTAAGAAAAAGTGAAGCACCTGACAATAGCTGTCGGATGCTCCCCTTTATCATGTTTTAGTGTAGTGTCCTTATACCAGATGCTCGATGAGGTCAGCACGGTCGCCAGGCAGCATGTCGATGACGGGAATCTCAATCATCGTGTAGCAGGCAGGCTGCAGGCGCATAGAGGCACGAGCAACGTTGACCAGTACCTGACCTGTGAGGGCAGGATTGTTGATCTGCATGTTGAACTCCAGGCGCTGGTTCTGCGTCTGTCCGCTGACACCCTTGCGCACGAGGTTCACACCGTGGCCCATATCGCGAACGTCGTCGACGCTTTCTACCTGGAATACGTGGGTCTCGTCAGAGGCGAAGTAGGGGTCGGCCTTGATGTCCTTAGTCACTTGCTCCAGCGTGTAGCCGTCTTCCAGCTCTACATAGACCATGCGGCGATGGATGCCTTCGCCCAAGGGGATGGTCATCGAGAGGGCGTTCTTGACACCAGCCTTAGAGCGTACGCAGACGCTGTGGCCCATCGACATGCCAGGTCCGAAGTTGGTATAGCTCAAGCCCTTGGGGGCGAGGCTCTGCATCAGGGTGCGCACGATAGAGTCGGAGCCTGGGTCCCATCCGGCAGCAATGACGCTGACGGTATTGGTCTTCTTGTTGATCTCCATGAGGCGCTCACGATAGCCGCGAATGTTGGTGTGGATGTCGAAAGAGTCGACGGTATTGATACCCAGGGGCAGGATCTGCTTGGCGTATTCTTCGCACGAGCGGGTGGGAGTGGCCAGAATGGCAACGTCCACATTCTTCAGTTCTTTGATATCCTTAACAACCTCATACTGAGCCAGTTCGGCTGGCTTGTTCTCTGCTCCGTTTCTGCGTACTACACCAGCAATCTCGAAGTCGGGAGCTGCTTCGAGAGCCTGAATGGTGTACTTACCGATGTTGCCGTAACCTACGACGGCTGCACGAATTTTCTTCATTTTCTTATGTTTTTTGTTGTCGTGTTGCTTATTTCGGTTGCAAATGTACATCTTTTTCTTGAAATACGTAACAAAAAGGCAGAAAAAATTGTGTATTACCTACAAATTGCTATAAAATAGCATGTTTTCGACCATCCGTACAATAAAATACGTGCGCGAGCCGTTTATTGAATTGTATGAATACAAAAAACTGAAAAGAATATGATAGAATACATTAAAGGTGAGTTGACTGAACTTTCCCCAGCGTTAGCTACGGTAGAGGCGGCCGGCGTGGGTTACGGGCTGAACATTTCGCTGACCACCTACAGCGCCATTCAGGGCAAGAAAGAGGTGAAACTGTATGTGTATGAGGCTATTCGCGAGGATGCCCACGTGCTTTACGGCTTTGTGTCTAAGAAAGAACGCGAGATGTTTGAGCTGCTGATCACCGTCAGCGGTGTAGGTCCTAACACGGCGCGTATGATGTTGTCGTCGATGAGTGTGAGCGAGCTGTGCAACGCCATATCGACGGGCAATGAGCGGCTGGTGAAGGGCATCAAGGGCATCGGCAAGATGACGGCACAGCGCATCATCGTCGACCTGCGCGACAAGATTGTGGCACTGGGCATTGCCGACGAGATTCCTGCTGGTGGCGCGATGGCGGCACCTGTGAACAATGCCGTTCGCGACGAGGCCGTAGCTGCGCTGACCATGCTGGGCTTTGCGCCTGCACCCACGCAGAAAGTGGTGGTAGGCATCTTGAGCGAACAGCCTGATCTGCCTGTAGAACAGGTCGTCAAATTGGCCTTAAAACAAATCAAATAAGAAGTGAGAAGGAAGAGGTTGCTCTATCTTGCAATAGTCCTGCTGAGCATGACGGCATTGGCCACGACGCCGCAGGATACCAAGTCGCGACGGAAGGTTGCGGCCAAGGAGCAACCTGTGCTGAAGGTAGAGGAGGATACCATCCCTGACTCGCTTTTGCACGCGCGCTGGCGCATACAGAAGATAGCACCTGTGGAGGTGGCCGATCTGGACTCGTCGGTCATCGACCTGCGGTTGCCTGAGAATATCCGTCAGGAGGTGGAGTATAACGACTCGACGGGCATGTACGTGATTGGCTCGAAGATAGGTGACTCGTATCTGAATGCCCCCGTACTGATGACCCCTGAGGAATACCATGCGTGGAGCGAGAAACGCGAGATGCAGCGCTTCTTCCGCAAGAAAGACGCAGAGAATGTAGCCAATAAGGGCAAGGAGAAATTCAACTTTGCCGACATGCACTTCGACCTGGGACCTGCCGAGAAGATATTCGGCCCTGGTGGTGTGCGCATCAAGACGCAAGGAACGGCCGAGCTGAAGCTGGGTGGCACGCTGAAGAGCATCGACAACCCCTCGCTGCCCGAGGCCAACCGTAATACCAAAGCCATCGACTTCGACGAGAAGATCAACCTGAACGTGACGGGTAAGGTGGGCGACAAGGTGAACATGTCGTTGAACTACAATACCGACGCTACCTTCGACTTCGACACGAAGAACATCAAGCTGCGCTACGAAGGCAAGGAAGACGAGATCATCAAGCTGGTCGAGGCCGGTAACGTCACCTTCCCCTCGAACAACTCGCTGGTGAAGGGTGCCAGCAGCCTGTTTGGTATCCGTACGGACATGCAGTTTGGCAAACTGAAGTTGCAGACCGTCATCTCGCAGAAAAATTCGACCAGCAAGAGCGTGTCGTCGAAAGGTGGCACGCAGACCACACCCTTCCAGCTGAACGTGGCCAACTACGAGGAGAACCGCCACTTCTTCCTGTCGCGCTATTTCCGCGAACACTATGATGCCGCTATGCAGCAGTTGCCTAACCTGACGACGGGCATCAACGTGACAAGGGTAGAGGTGTGGGTGACCAACAAGACGGGTACGACATCGAACACGCGTAATATCGTGGCCTTTTCAGATCTGGGCGAGAGCACGGCGGAGAAATGGGGGGGTAGCGGCACGACATCGTCGACCCCACAGAACAATGCCAACAACGAATATAAGCAACTGACCACCACCTATGCTGAAGCGCGAAATATCGACCAGACAACCAGTGTGCTGGAAGGTGCCTTCACGGGTGGTGAGGACTATGAGAAACTGTCGGCAGCCCGACTGCTCACATCGTCAGAATACACGCTGAATGCTGCGCTGGGCTATATCTCGCTGAAGAGCACGCTGCAGACCGACCAAGTGCTGGCTGTGGCCTATGAGTTCACTTATAATGGACAGACCTTCCGTGTGGGTGAGTTTGCTGCCGACCAGACGGACAATGCCCAACAGGCCCTTTACGTGAAGGCGCTGAAGAACACGAGCAACAGTCCGCACCAGCCCAACTGGGACCTGATGATGAAGAACGTCTACTACCTGGCATCCACCGTCGAGCGCACCCGTTTCCGTCTGGACATCAAGTACCAGAGTGATACGGCAGGCGTCTACCTGAGCTATATCCCTGACTCGAGGTCGAAGAATACCACCCTGTTGCGCGGACTGGGCTGTGACCGCTTGGACGACAACAACCGCGTGAATCCCAACGGCTATTTCGACTATGTCGAGGGCTATACCATCAGCAACGGACGCGTATTCTTCCCATCAGCCGAGCCTTTTGGCAAGACGATGTACGACTTCCTGAAGAAATGTGGGCTGCCTGAGGACAGCATTGCTAAATACACCTTCGAAGAACTCTATGACACCACGCGTACGGCAGCACGCCAGATGACGAACAAAAACAAGTACTTACTGGTGGGCCAGTTCAAGGGCACTTCGGCCAATGTCATCTCGCTGGGTGCCTATAACGTGCCACAGGGCTCTGTGGTAGTCACGGCAGGTGGTGTGATACTGACGGAGGGTTCCGACTATAGCGTCGACTACTCAGCTGGCGAGGTGACCATCCTGAACCAAAGCATCATCGATGCCGGAACGAACGTCAACGTGTCGCTGGAGTCGAACACGGAATACGGCATGCAGCGCAAGCGTATGTTCGGCTTCAACTGGGAGTACGACTTCTCAAAGGATTTCCAGATAGGTGGTACGCTGCAGCATCTGTCAGAGCAGGCGCTGACGTCGAAGGTGACGATGGGTTCGGAGCCGCTGAAGAACACGCTGTGGGGTCTGAACGTCAACTGGAAGAAGGAGAGCCAGTGGCTCACACGTATGCTTGACAAGCTGCCCTTCCTGCATTGCACCCAGCCCTCGCAGATCACCTTTACGGGCGAGTTTGCCCATCTGATAGCAGGCACAGCCAGCGGCACACAGGATAATGCCTCATATATCGACGACTTTGAGAGTGCCAAGAACGGCATCAGCGTCTCTGAACCTAAGTCGTGGGTGCTCTCCAGTGTACCTAAATATTTCAGCGAATATGCCAACGACTCGGTGACCAGCGGCTTCAACCGCTCGCTGCTGGCTTGGTACAACATCGACCCGCTGTTCACCTACCGTTCGTCCAGCCTGACGCCAGCTCATATCAAGAGCGACCTCGACCAGCTGTCGAACCACTACGTCAGAGCCGTCTACGTGAACGAGCTCTATCCCAACCGCAACCAGTCGACCTACAGCGGAGCCACCAATACGCTCAACGTGCTCGATCTGGCCTACTATCCTGAGGAACGCGGCCCCTATAACCTGAATACCGATGTCAATCCCAACGGTACGCTACGCAACCCCTATCAGCGCTGGGGCGGCATGATGCGCAAGCTGGACACCAACGACTTCGAGGCTGCCAACGTCGAGTATATCGAGTTCTGGCTGCTGGACCCCTTCATCTATACCAGCCAACAGAGTGATGCTGCCGACTATGGCGGCGACCTGTTCATCGACCTGGGTGAGGTGAGTGAGGACATCCTGCGCGACGGCAAGAAGTTCTACGAGAGTGGTATGCCTGTCGACGGTACTGGAACGTTCAGCCGGACACCGTGGGGTAAGATTCCCCAGCAGGCCACACAGACCTACGCCTTCGCCACGACAAGTGGTGCACGAGCCAAGCAGGACGTCGGACTGAACGGTCTGACGGATGACGAGGAGCTGACCTATCCCGCCTATGCCAACTTCCTCAGCAACGTGGTGGTGAACGACAGCGTGCGCTCAGCGTGGATTGCCGACCCAGCCAACGACAACTACCACTACTTCAGAGGCTCTGATCTGGACGATCGCAAGGCTTCTATCCTGGAGCGTTACAAGCGTATCAACATGCCACAGGGCAACTCGCCAGACAGCGACCAGCAGCCTGAGGGCTATGATACCTCGTATAAGACCTATCCTGACGTTGAGGATATCAACCAAGACTATACGCTGAACGAGTATGAGCGCTACCTGCAATACCAGGTGAGCATCCGTCCGCAGGACATGCAGGTGGGCCAAAACTTCATCACGGACATCCGTGAGGCCGCAGTCACCCTGCGCAATGGCAGTCGCGAGACGGTGAAGTGGTACCAGTTCCGCATCCCTCTGTCGCAATACACCAACAAACAGGGCTCCGTCGACCTGACGAGCATCCGTTTCATGCGTATGTTCCTGACCCACTTCACCAAGCCCATCGTGCTGCGCTTTGGCTCGCTCGACTTGGTGCGTGGTGAATGGCGCATCTACGAGCAGGCCCTGACCACAGGCAGCAATAGCGGTACGATTGAGGTCAGCGCCGTCAACATCGAAGAGAACAACAACAAGCGCCCTGTGAACTACGTACTGCCTCCGGGCATCTCGCGTGTGACAGACCCCTCACAGCCCCAGCTGACAGAGGCCAACGAGCAGGCGCTGAACATGGTGGTGAAGAATCTATCGACGGGTGAGTCGAAGGCCGTCTATCGTAATACCACACTCGACCTGCGCCAGTATCAGCACATGCAGATGTTCGTGCACGCCAACCATCTCATCAACGACAATAACCTGAGCGACGACCAACTGGCAGTCTTCATCCGTATGGGTAGCGACTACACCAGCAACTACTACGAATACGTGATACCCCTGAAGCTGACACCTGATCGCAGCGACTACAATAAATACAATCTGAACGACTGTCGTGCCGTATGGCCTGAGGCCAATATGCTGGACGTCGACCTGAGCCTCTTCACCAAGCTGAAGAAGGCACGCAACAAGGCACGTGCCGCAGGAACGGGCAGCTTCAACAGGCTCTTCTCCGACTACGACCCCAACCATCCCAACAACAAGGTGAGCATTATGGGTAACCCGTCGCTGGGCGAGGTGAAGACGATGATGATTGGTGTGCGCAACCTGTCAGGAACCATCAAGTCGGGCGAGGTATGGGTGAACGAGCTGCGCCTGATGGACGTGGTCAGCACAGGTGGCTGGGCAGCATCTGGAGCACTGAACATGCAACTCTCTGACGTCGCTACGGTCAACCTGACGGGTAAGATCGTGACGGAGGGATTCGGAGGCCTGGAGGATGGCGTGGCAGCCCGTTCGAAGGAAGACTACAAGACCTATTCGCTGACCACCAATGTCGAGCTGGGTAAGTTCTTCCCTGACAAGATGAAGGTGACGGCTCCGCTGTACTACTCGATTACCAAGGAGGAGACACGTCCGAAGTATAACCCGCTGGATACGGATATGGAGCTGGACGATGCACTCGATGCGACCATCAACCAGCATGAACGCGACTCGATAGAGAGCATTGCCGTCACCAAGACCACCAATACCAACTTCTCGCTGTCGAATGTGCGCTTCGGCATCAAGACCAAGCGTCACCCCATGCCCTACGACCCTGCTAACTTCTCGTTCTCTTATAGCCATTCGCATCGCTATAGCTCAGGACAGACTACCGTATATGAGACAGAGGACCGCTGGCGTGGTGCGCTGAACTACAGCTATACGCCCGTCTACAAGGCGTGGGAACCGTTCAAGAAATCGAAGAGCAAGTCGAAGTGGATGAATCTGCCTAAGACTCTCGCCCTGAACTGGCTACCGCAGAACGTCACTTTCAACTCGGAGATTCTACGTAACTACTATGAGTTGCAGGAACGTAACATGGAGGATTTGGGAGGCTCGCGTCTGCCTGTCACCTTCAATTCGCAGTTCCTGTGGAACCGTAGTTTCTCCATGCGCTGGGACCTGACCAAGAACCTGCACATGAATTTCCAGTCGGGCACTCAGGCTGAGATCGAACAGCCGCTGAGCAACCTGCCTGTCAACAAGGACCTCTATCCAGAACACTATGAGGCGTGGAAGGACTCCGTATGGCAGAGCATCAAGCACTTCGGTCGGCCGCTGGACTATCGCCAGACGTTCACGGCTTCCTATCAGTTACCGCTGAATAAGCTGCCCATCTTCGACTGGGTGACCTCTGACGCATCGTATAATGCTACCTACAACTGGGTGCGTGGTACGGAACTGACTGATGGTACCAGTCTGGGTAACACCATCTCGAACAATCGCCAGCTGAACATCAACGGCAATTTCAATATGGAGACGCTCTACAACCACTTCCTCTTCCTCAAGAAGGTCAACGAGCGTTTCCGCAAGCCCATCACTAAAGTAACTAAGACTAGTAAAACTAGTAAGACTAGTACTACTAGTAAGACTAGTCCTACCAGCAAGACCCCTGACGCCCAGCTCCCCAAAAACAAAAACGCTTTCCAGAAAGAGCTGACGCTACGCCCTGACAGCAGCTTCACCATCACCCACAATAAGAAATCGAAACGGCTCATCGTGACAGCTCACACACGCGACGGGCGCATGTACCCTATTAAATATAAGGTGGTCGACCAGAACAAGATTCTCATCAAGAATCGCGATACAGCAGTCGTCAAGTTGACGGTTACTGCAAAGCCGTCACTGGAGAACGAGTGGTGGTATAAGCCTGCCCAGAGTGCAGCACGCCTGTTGATGATGGTACGCTCTATCGGCATTAGCTATCGCAACCAGTACTCCATGTCGTTGCCAGGATTTGTGCCTGACGTGGGTGACATGCTGGGTCAGCGAACAGGTAGTGTGATGGCACCAGGACTGGGCTTCGCCTTTGGTCTGACGGACGACAGTTACGTGCAGAAAGCCGCTGAAAACGGATGGCTCATCATGGCCGACAGTATAGCTACGCCAGCCACCACCAATATGACTACCGACCTGCAGATACGTGCTACGCTGGAGCCCATTCGCGACCTGAAGATTGACCTGAACGCCTCGCGTACGGAGAGCCGCTCACGTAGCATACAGTATATGTATGCAGGCATGCCTACCACCCAGACGGGTACGTTCAACATGACCACCATATCCATTTCGTCAGCATTCGAGGGTATTGGTGATGCCAACAGCGGCTATCCCTCGGCAGCCTTTAATCGCTTTTGCGATGCGCTGCCCAGATTCCGTGAGATGGCGATGGCTCATTACGGCACGACGGACATCAAGCAATACTCGGCTGCCGTCATGATACCTGCCTTCCTCGATACCTATACGGGCAGTGGTGGCGGCTCGCTAGACTTCATGCCTGCGCTGACCAAACTGTTGCCCAACTGGACCATCCGCTATTCTGGCTTGTCGAAACTCCATTGGTTCAGCGAGCATTTCAAGTCGGTCAACCTGTCGCACTCCTACAAGAGCATCTTCGCTCTGGGTAGCTATACGAGTAGCAGCGAGACGGCATCGCTCTTGGGCTGGAATGTACCTACCGTCAGCATCAATGAGTCGTTCTCGCCCTTGTTGGGTGTTGACGTCACGCTCCATAACAACCTGACGGTCAAGGCTGAGTATCGTCGCTCGCGCGTGCTCAACCTCTCGATGACGAGTGTGCAGATCAACGAGTCGCGCTCCAACGATTTCGTTATCGGACTGGGTTATAAGATTTCTGATTTCCGCCTGTTTGGCAGCGGTGCTACACGTAAGATCAAGAAAGCCCAATCAGGCAGAACCGGAAAGACTAGTGATACTAGTTCAACTAGCAACAAAAAATCAGGCATCAACCACGACCTGAACCTGCGATTGGACATCTCGTTACGCGACCAGGCTGCTATCACGCGTGACATTGCCACGCGCACCTCGTCAGCATCTAGTGGTAACTCGGCTTTCAAGCTGTCGTTCATGGCCGACTATACGCTGTCGCGTCTGATGACACTCTCTGCCTACTACGATCGCCAGACCAACAAGCCTCTGCTCTCGAGCAGCAGCTATCCTACGACAACCCATGACTTCGGACTGTCGCTCAAGTTCTCCTTAACGAGATAATAGGAATCTCTCTAACCCCTAAACTCTAAACGCTTTTATCATACGCGTGATGGGGATAGTCGGTGGTGAAGTGCAGACCACGACACTCCTTACGCTCCAAGGCCCAGCGTGTAATCAGATAACCCACGTTGATCATGTTACGCAACTCGCAGATGTCGCGACTGGCCTTTACACGTTTGAAGAGGCGTTCCGTCTCTTCGTAGAGCATGTCCAGACGGTCCCATGCACGATGCAGACGGAGGTCTGAGCGTACGATACCCACGTAGTTCGACATGATCAGGTTTACCTCCTTCACGCTCTGCGTGATGAGCACCTTCTCCTCGTTGGTCATCGTGCCTTCATCGTTCCATTCAGGCACGCTGGTGTTGAAGTCGTACAGATCGACATGTTCCAGCGAGTGGCGTGCAGCTGTTTCGGCATAGACCACTGCCTCGATGAGTGAGTTGGATGCCAGGCGGTTGCCACCATGCAGTCCAGTGCAGGAGCATTCGCCCAATGCGTAGAGTCGTGATATGCTGGATTGTCCGTTCAGGTCAACCTTGATGCCGCCACACATGTAGTGAGCAGCAGGGCGAACGGGAATATAGTCTTGGGTGATGTCAATGCCCATCGACAAACATTTCTGGTAGATATTGGGGAAGTGGTGGCGCGTCTCTTCGGCGTCCTTGTGGGTGACGTCCAGACAGACGTGGTCCAGTCCGTGAATCTTCATCTCCTTGTCGATGGCGCGAGCCACAATGTCGCGTGGTGCCAGCGAGAGTCGCTCGTCGTATTTCTCCATGAAAGTCTGACCATTGGGCAGTTTCAGGATGCCGCCATAGCCACGCATCGCCTCCGTGATGAGGTAGGCAGGGTGCGTCTCCTTGGGGTTGTGCAGCACGGTGGGGTGGAACTGTACGAACTCCATATCGGCTACGGTAGCCTTGGCACGATAGGCCATCGCGATGCCGTCGCCAGTGGCAATGACGGGGTTTGATGTGGTCAGGTATACAGCACCGCATCCACCTGTACACAGCACTGTCATCTTGGCCAGATACGTGTCTACCTTCTCCTTGGGGTTCAGCACGTAGGCACCATAGCACTGGATGTTGGGCGAACGACGTGTGACGCGCACACCCAAATGGTGCTGGGTGATGATTTCAACGGCAAAGTGATGTTCCTTGACATCGATGTCTGGACACGCCTTGACGGCCTCCATCAGTCCACGCTGTATCTCAGCACCAGTGTCGTCAGCATGGTGCAGGATGCGGAACTCTGAGTGTCCACCCTCGCGATGCAGGTCGAAGTCGCCATTCTCCTTGCGGTCGAAGTTGACACCCCACTGCACCAGCTCCCGGATCTGTTCAGGGGCCATGCGCACCACCTGCTCTACGGCCTGTGGGTCGCTGATGTAGTCGCCTGCTATCATGGTGTCCTCGATGTGTTTGTCGAAGTTGTCTACCTCGAGATTGGTCACTGAGGCCACGCCTCCTTGTGCGAACGATGTGTTAGCCTCGTCAAGCGAGGTTTTGCAGATCATACAAATTTTGCCTTTCTTTGCACGTGCCACCTTCAGCGCGTAGCTCATACCGGCCACGCCAGCTCCGATAATCAGGAAATCGTACTTGTATACCATTGTTTTTCGTTTATCGTTTGCAAAAGTACAAATTAATTTTGTAACTTTGCAAGCGATTATGAAGAAATTAGCATTTTTACTTGTTTTATGCTGCTTTGCAACAGCCCTCAGCGCCCAAGAACATCTGCGTTCTAAGCTTAATGCGCTGCTCGACGACCCATTGTTCGAGACCTCGCAGGTGTCGCTGATGGTTTACGACCTGACTGACGATCATGCACTTTATCAGTATAATGCGCGCCAGATGATGCGCCCTGCCTCTACGATGAAAGTCATCACCGCCATCACCGCACTTGACCGTCTGGGTGGCGATTATATGTTCTGCACCCGTTTCTGCTATACCGGCCAGATTCGTAAAGGCAAACTGACGGGTAATCTGTATTGTGTGGGAGGTTTCGACCCCATGCTGACCGACGATGATATCAAATTTATGGTGGCTCGTCTCTACGAGTTGGGCATCGACACGCTGTGTGGCAATATCTATGCCGACCGCTCGATGAAGGAGCCTCTGGAGTATGGCGAGGGCTGGTGTTGGGACGATGATAATCCGCGCCTGAATCCGCTTTCGCTGGGACGTCAGGACACGTTTATCGACCACCTGCAGCAGGAGTTGAGCAACATCGGCGTCGTGCTGCAGAATGTCACCACCGGAGATGCTGTATGTCCTCCCAACGCACGTCTGATCTGCTCGCGTTTCCATAACCTCGACCAGGTGATGGACCGTATGATGAAGAAGAGTGACAATTTCCATGCCGAATCCGTGTTCTACCAAATAGCAGCCTCTACAGGCAAGCCGCTCTGTAAAGCCTCCGATGCTTCTGCCATCGTGCGTCAGCTGATCAAACGTGTCGGATTGGGCAATCTGCCTTATCGCATTGCTGATGGCTCAGGACTCTCGCTTTACAATTATGTCAGCACTGAACTGGAGACCATGATGCTGCGTTATGCGTGGCGCAATAGTAATATCTATGAACATTTGGCCCGATCGCTACCCATTGCAGGTATCGACGGCACTCTGCAGAACCGCATGCGAAACACAGCCGCACAAGGTAATGTGCGTGCTAAGACGGGCACTGTTACAGGTATCTCCTCGCTGGCTGGCTACTGCACCGCTGCCAATGGCCATCAGCTCTGCTTCTCCATCATCAACCAGGGTGTCATGCGAACTGCCCAAGGCAAAGCCTTCCAGGACAAGGTTTGCCGCGTGCTGTGCGAACCTTAGGGTTTTTCTTTGTAATTTCGCACCCATGAATTTCACCACTACCATATTGCAATGGTTTCAGGAGAACGGAAGGACACTCCCTTGGCGTGAGACTAAGGATGCGTATGCCATCTGGTTGTCGGAAATCATCTTGCAACAGACGCGCATCGAACAGGGGCTTCCGTATTGGGAACGATTCATGGCGCGATGGCCTAAGGTGGACGATCTGGCGAAGGCTACGGAGGATGAGGTATTGCGCGAATGGCAGGGGCTGGGCTACTACAGCCGAGCCAGAAACTTGCACACGGCAGCGCAACAGGTCGTAGCTCAGGGTGGATTCCCACAGACACTGGAGGGCATCAAGGCGTTGAAAGGGGTAGGCGACTACACGGCAGCGGCCATCGGCTCGATAGCGTTTGGAATACCTGCTGCGGTGGTGGATGGAAATGTGTATCGCGTGCTGGCACGCCACTATGGCATCAGTACCCCCATCAATACGACAGAGGGAAAGAAGGAGTTTGCCCAGCTGGCTCAGGAACTGTTGCCTATAGGCGAGCCATCGGCTTACAACCAGGCGATGATGGACTTTGGAGCGATACAATGTACACCCAAGTCGCCTCGATGTGGCGACTGCCCGCTGATGGAATCGTGTGTGGCGTTACGCGAGGGCAGGGTAGACGAGTTGCCTGTGAAGTTGCGCACGCTGAAGGTGAAGGAGCGCAGACTGACATACGTCTACATCAGGTGTCAGGGCGAAATGGCCATTCATCGTCGTGGCGGGGGCGACATCTGGCAGGGACTGTATGAACCCTGGCTGACGGACGAGGTGCCTACAGGAGCCCGTCTGCTGAGAAAAGACGTGAAGCACGTGCTTACGCATCGTGTGATATATGCCGACTTCTGGCTGTGGGAAACGACGGTGCGTCCCCACTTGCCTGAGGATTATATCTGGATTAAAGAGACGGAGGTTGACCGCTATGGTGTGCCTCGTCTTGTGGAGTTATTAATGGAATCACTACAATCAACCATATGAAGAAGATTAATATTGCCATCTTTGTGTCTGGAGGAGGCACGAACTGTGAGAATCTGATCAAGTATTTCAGCGGATCGGAAAGTGTGAACTGTGCGCTGGTGGTCAGCAACAAGGCAGATGCCTATGCACTGGTGAGGGCCGAGCGGCTGGGCGTTCCTACGGCAGTAGCTACCAAGCCTGAGCTGAACGATGAAACGGTGATGATGCCGCTGATGGAACGTTATGGAATAGATTTCGTTGTGTTGGCTGGTTTTTTGCCGCTGGTGCCTAACTTCCTGATTGAAGCCTTCCCACGACGGATTATTAACATTCATCCTGCGCTACTGCCGAAATATGGTGGTAAGGGCATGTGGGGACACCACGTGCACGAGGCTGTGAAGGCAGCGGGTGAGACGGAGACAGGCATGACGGTACACTACGTGACGCCAGTCTGCGACAGTGGCGAGATCATTGCCCAGTACAAGACAGCATTGTCGCCCACGGATACGGCAGACGACATTGCTGAAAAGGAGCACCATTTGGAGATGGCTTATTATCCAAAGGTGGTAGAACAGGTGTTGCGCGAGACCTTCGGACTATAGCTCCGTATACTTGAAATTCTTGAAGGTGGCATAGCCTTGACCTGAGGCAAAGACACCAGGTAACACGCTCTGGAATTCGTAGAGCGTGTTATGATTATATCCTGAGCAGTCCATACCCCACGTCTCCCGTTTCCACTCACGTCCGTCGAGACTATACCAGCCCGTGATGATATTGTCGCGATTGACCAGTCGGAGCCACATGTGGGTAGTATGGGTGGTATTCATGCCTCCACGCGACTGTCCACCTTTGCGATAGCGGTAGCGGCGATCGCGGTCGAAGCCCGTGCCTTGGTAGAACAGGCTGTTGTAATACATGACCAGACCTGCTGTGACATCACCATGCAGTTCGATTTCGGCCTCAATCTGATAACGGTGACAGCCTGCTACGAACATCAGCGGGGCCGACGTGCCAGGTGAAGTGCCTTGAGCCTGAAGGGTCAGCGTGCCATCAGCAACCTTTACACGATCAGGGGCAAAGGCCTTGTAGAATTTCCATTCGTAGCCCAGACGGAACTCAGAGAGACGGGCATGACGATCTACAGGTTGTGTCTGCTGTATCGGACAGGCGATAGGCTGTGCCACATCAACCTGATCATAGCGATGGAACCAGCAATCTGCCCCCATATAGATAGGTTCCATGAGCGTCTGGCGCCCCAGGTTGGTGAAGTCCTTCTCATAGCTGTGATAGACGATGACCCACTGGCCGTCAGGGGTGTCGATGATAGAACCATGCCCCTTGCTCCACCAGCGCTCTTCTTTGCTCCACGTGTGGATAAGCGGATTGTTGGGGGCGTTTACCCACGGACCGTTGATGCTCTCAGAACGGGCCTGCACCACCATATGGCTGGTTGGTGGTCCTGCCGTTCCACCCTCGGCATTGAAGTAATAATAGTACCGGCCTATCTTGCGTAGTTTGGGACCTTCCAGACAAAATCCTTCCGTCTCCCAATCCTGTGGATACTGCCATCCAGCATAGACTACCTCCTCAGTACCAGCAACGATGGAGAGCCCATCGTCTGCCAGTCGGACGCGCTTGCCGCCACTCATAAAGAGCCATCGCGAACCGTCTTCGCCCACCACATGACAAGGGTCGATATTGGCCACATGCAGGTCGATGGGGTCGCTCCAAGGTCCGTTGGGACTATCGGCATAGACCACATAATTGCTGCGTGGTTGGGTGGCTACGGTAAAGTAGATATAATATTTGTCCTGATACTTACAGATGTCAGGAGCCCATACGCTGCCCAGATAAGTCTTGAGGGCATAGCTGACGGGTTGCCAATGGACGAGGTCCCGACTATGGAAGACGGTGAGTCCTGGCTGGTAGTCAAAGGCAGAGTGGGTCATGTAGTAGTCACTGCCCTCGCGCATGATGGTTGGGTCAGGATAGTCTCCTCCCAAAATAGGGTTCGTGTAGGTCTGGGCATGTAGCGTCAGACAGAAAGCCAGGAGGCTGCTGGTCAGTAGTTTGTGCATGATGGTGCTTATGTTTTTTTCTTGAAATAGTCGTTGTATATCTTGATGCCGAAGACGATGGCGCTACATACACCGGTGACCAGATTGGTCAGGAAGAGTGACCATATAATCTCAGGTTTGTGCAGCAGTCCCTGCAGCATGAAGCAGATGGCACCAATGGCCATCATCAGAAATGTAGGCATGGCGATACCATCCGTATCGCGTGTGCGGATGGTCTTGATGGCTTGCGGCAGATAGCCCAAAATCATGGCTACGCTGGCCACGATACCACAAATCTCGTAAAATGTTCCTTGTTCCATAGTGTCAATCTGTTTTTAGTCCCAATAGGTGAGCGTGCGCTTCTGCAGTACGGTGGTCTGCTGGCTCTGCTGCCCTTTCTCCCAATACGACAGGCTGAGCGAGTTGCTGGTCCAGTTGCCTTCATCATCACGCGTCAGGTAGTTGTTGCGCATGGTGATGGTGAGGATACACTCCTTGTTCTTGTCATATACCTTCTGATACTGGGTGGCAATGTCGCCCCGCTCGTTGTAGTTGTATTCGTTGATATAGGAGATACCGGCCTCAGGGTTGGCCAGGATGCGACGTTTCAGTCGGTAGTGGTCGTCGTACTCATACTGCACGTTGCTATGGCCCGTCTGCTCCGTCATCTGTGCACTGATGAGATAGCCGTAACGGTTGTACTGGCGATGCGTTAAATCTGGATTCTCCAACTTGCCGTCCTGTCCGAAGCGCATGAACTGTTCCTCGGCTACGGCATTCTCAGTGACTACCTCCTGTACATGACCGTGATAGCCTGTGCTGATGGCATCCTTGTAGAAAGCGCTGTTGGGGAAGTAGAGTACGCGGATGTCACGTGACCCATTGCCATTATCGACTAGTGACAGCTTTACGCTGCCAAAATCATCGAGGAAGAAGTAGGAGTCGTCGCGCTGGCTGTATTCGCCATGTTCCTTCTGTAGCTTATAAAGGAAATACTGCAGATTGCGGGTTATCATAGCCTCCGTGCTGTAGGGGCCTATGGTGACGTAGGCTGAGGTGACCAGATGGGTCTCAGTAGACTTGGTGAGGATGAGTTTGGCACGGATGCCATAGAAATTGCCCCGGAAGTAGAGGTCCTCGCCATCGTCGCTCTGGCCCCATTCAGCAAAGCCGCCTGCCATGAGCTGCTGGCGCACGCTGTCGGCATGCCCTTCGAGGGCAATACCCATCATGCGCAGGCTGTGTGGGTCGCCCTCGGCATACAGCAGGGTGGCGACGCAAAGCATCAGATATGTCAAAAACGTACGCATTTCGCTGCAAAGTTACAATTTTTTTGTAAATTTGCAGCAAAAAAAGAGAGATTATGAAGATTTTTGCAGTAGGAATGAATTATATCCAGCACAATAAAGAGCTGGATGGAGCGTTATATAAACCAGAGCAACCCGTCATCTTCACCAAGGCTGATTCGGCATTGCTGAAGGACCATAAGCCCTTCTTCATACCCGATTGGAGCGAGCAGGTGGACTATGAAACAGAAGTGGTGGTGCGTATCTGCCGGCTGGGTAAGAGCATACCAGAGCGTTTCGCTCATCGCTACTACGACGCTGTGACTGTGGGCATCGATTTCACGGCACGCGACTGGCAACGGAAAGCCCGCCAGGCTGGACAACCCTGGGAAATATGCAAGGGGTTCGACGGATCGGCAGTCATTGGCGACTGGGTGGAGAAGGACAAGCTGAGGGATATCCAGGCACTGCACTTCCACCTGGACATCAACGGACAGACGGTGCAGGAGGGATGTACGAGCGACATGCTGTACAAGGTAGACGAGCTCATCAGTTACATCTCGCAGTTCTTTACGCTGAAAACGGGCGACCTGCTCTATACAGGAACGCCAGTAGGCGTAGGACCAGTGCACATCGACGACCATCTGGTAGGCTGGTTGGAAGACCGACGGGTGCTGGAGTTTAATTGTAAATAACGCTTGAAGATAAGAAGGTATATACTCTGTATGGCACTGTGGGCATGCTCGCTGACGATGAGCGCCCAACGGTTTTTCAACTTGACCGCCCAGGAGGTCAGGATTGACTCTTTGCTGCCACAGTTTACCTATGCTTATCCTGTAGGAAAACACTATGCTGACTCGACCTTTGCCGTCAGCATAGAATACCCTGAGTTTATCCCCATGAGCGAGGCTGACGTGAGACGCTACCATTCGCTGAGCAGCGAACCACTGAAAGCAATGCCTGACATCGAACAACGGATGGCCGTTTCGCGCAAAGAGGGTCAGCTATACATCTCGTTCGTACCACTTGTCTATCGTGACGGACAATACCAGAAGCTGGTCAGCTTCATGCTTGATATCAAGGGTAAGGCCACCAGCAACAGACGTCGTGCGGCATCGACAGGCGAACGCTATGCAGACAACTCCGTGTTGAAGGAAGGTACATGGGTCAAGATACGCATCCCTTCGACGGGCATCTACCAGCTGACGGACGACCTCATCCGTAGGGCTGGATTCTCATCATTGTCGAAGGTGAAGATATATGGCTATGGGGGAGAGTTGCAGCCTGAAAAGTTGACGGGTGATTATCTGACTGAGACGGACGACCTGACAGAGTTGCCAACCTGTGAGGTGGGTGGCCGGCGACTGTTCTATGGCGTAGGACCTGTATCGTGGGATAGCAATCACTTACGCGTGCGCAATCCTTATTCTAATTACGGCTACTACTTCCTGACGGAGAATGACGACGAGCCTGCTGTGCTGACGCAGGAGGTCTTCCTGCAGCATTACTATCCGACAATGGACAACTATTGCTCGCTCTACGAGGTTGACAACTACGCTTGGTTCCATGGAGGGCGCAACCTGTATGACTCGAAGGAGATGACGGCAGCGAAAAGCTATAGCTATGCGGTGGCTTCAACAGGCACATCGGCTGAAGGCACGTTGACGGTGAGTCTTTCTGCTTCTGGTGGCGCAACAGTTGACGTGACACTGAACGAGGTTGCTCTGGGCACCGTCGTGGTGACTGCGAACGGCAGTCTGGAGGTGATGCGTACAGCACAGTCGACGTTTAACGTCTCCAATCTGCAAGCCTCGAATACCGTTGTACTGACACCAAGAACGGGTAGCGGCACCGTGCGTCTGGACTATATCTCGACCTACGCCACCCAGCCTACAGCAACTCCTGAACTGATGCAGACCTATGGCACACCAGAAATCGTGGGACGCATCACTAACCAGAATTTTCATGCCTCGACGGCTGCTGATATGGTCATCGTGATACCCTCGTCGCAGAAACTGTTGGCTCAGGCTCAGCGCCTGAAGACGTTGCATGAGCAATACGATGGGCTGAGGGTGACGATAGCACCTGCCGACGAGTTGTTCAACGAGTTCTCCAGTGGTACCCCCGATGCCAACGCTTATCGCCGCTATATGAAGATGCTCTACGACAGGGCAGAGACGGACGCCGATATGCCCAGATACCTAGTGCTCTTTGGTGATGGTGCATGGGACAACCGTATGGTATTGAGCGATTGGAGTACCTGTACGCCTGACGATTTCCTGCTTTGCTACGAGAGTGAGAACTCCTATAGTGAGACGAGCTGTTATGTCAGCGATGACTATTTCTGTATCCTCGATGATGATGAAGGAGGTGCACTGGTGACTAGCGACAAGGCTGACGTGGCTGTGGGTCGCATCTCAGCGCGTACGGCAGACGAGGCCAAGATAGCAGTCGACAAGATAGAAAGTTATATCAAGAATGAAGAGGCTGGTGTCTGGCAGAATATCGTCTGCTTCATGGGCGACGACGGTAATCAGAATGCCCACATGGACGATGCAGACTCCGTAGCTAAATCCGTTGAGCAGTTGTATCCTAACCTGATGGTGAAGCGTATCATGTGGGATGCCTATACGCGAGTGACTTCGTCGACAGGAAATTCGTATCCTGATGTGACGCGACTTATTAAGCAGCAAATGCAGCAGGGGGCACTGATGATGAACTACTCCGGTCATGGACGTGCTGACGCCATGTCACATGAATATGTGATGAAATTGGCTGATTTCCAGACGGCTACATCGCTGCGTCTGCCCCTGTGGATGACAGCATCGTGTGACATCATGCCCTTCGACGGACAGGAAGAGAACATTGGCGAGACGGCATTCTTTAACAGCAAGGGTGGGGCCATCGCCTTCTATGGTACGACGCGTACCGTATACCAGAGCTATAACCGACTGATGAACCTGTCCTTTACACGCCATGTGCTGAGTCGTGACGACGATGGAAAACCATTGCCTATTGGCGAAGCTATACGTCTGACGAAGAACGAGCTGATTACCTCGCGTAAGGACTTGTCGCCCAACAAACTGCAATATACGCTGCTGGGCGACCCTGCTTTGCGACTAGCCATACCCACACGTGGCATCAGCGTTGACTCCATCAACGGCATAGCGCTGACGGAGGGGACTACACTCACGTTGAAGGCTGGCTCAAAGGCGACGGTGACAGGACGCGTGATGAATGCCGAGAACAGTATTGACGATACGTTCAACGGAACAATGACTGCTGTGGTGCGTGACGTTCGCGAGCAGATTGTCTGCAAGTTGAACGACACATCGAAGGATGGTGCAGAGGAGCCTTTCGTCTACTACGACCGTCCGAACACCGTGTATAGTGGCAGTGTGTATGTCACAAACGGACGTTTCACCTTCTCGTTTGCTGTACCCAAGGACATCAAATATTCCGACCTCGACGCATTGATGAACCTTTATGCTGTCAATACGGAGAAGTCGGTTGAAGCCAATGGCATTTGTAACAGTCTTGTACTGAACGGGTCTGACGACCAGGGACAGAGCACCATAGGTCCTAACATCTACTGCTATTTGAACAGTACCGCATTCACCAATGGCGGCAGCGTGAACACCACACCATACTTTGTGGCTGAAGTGAGCGACGAGGATGGTATCAACGCCTCAGGAAGCGGTATGGGCCACGACCTGCAGCTGATTATCGACGGTGACCAGTCGAAGACCTATTCGCTGAACGACTACTTTCAGTTCGACTTTGGCAGCTACACGAAGGGCAGGGTAGGCTATAGCATCCCTGCGCTGACCTACGGACAGCATAAGTTGCTGTTCAGGGTGTGGGACGTTCTGAACAATCCGTCGACGGCAGAACTCACTTTCCAGGTGGAGAAAGGGCTGGAACCCCTGTTCCTCGATGTGGAATGTTCGCCTAATCCAGCACGCACGCAGACCACATTTACCATCATACACGACAGGATTGGCACCCAGATGGATATCAGGCTCGATGTCTACGACACGTCAGGACGTCACCTTTGGACACACTCCGAAAATGGGCTGTCGACGGATAATACCTACACTGTCAATTGGGACCTGACGGTTGATGGCGGACGTCGCCTGCAGACGGGTCTCTACCTCTATAAGCTGAGCCTCAGTACGGAGGGCAGCAGTTATGCTACGGAAACTAAGAAACTGATCATATTCACTCATCAATAAAATAGGATTATGAAGACAACAAAGATAGTAACAACGGCTATATGCCTGCTCCTGGGACTGTCAGCACACGCCCAGGACACAAAGAGCCAGTTCAACCCGATTGAGCACGCTGTCATCTCGCAGACGATTGCTCCTGACGCACGAGCTGCTGGTATGGGTGACGTGGGAGTAGCTACCGACCCAGATGTAAACTCGCAGTACTGGAACCCAGCCAAGTATCCGTTCTGCATCAGTCGCGCTGGAATCGCGCTGAACTACACTCCCTGGCTGCGCAAATTGGTCAACGACATCGACCTGGCCTATGTGGCTGGTTATTATCGCATTGGCGACTATGCTGCCGTCAGTGGCTCGCTGCGCTACTTCTCGCTGGGCGAGGTGATGACGTCGACTGCGGAGAACGCCATGACGGTGAAGCCCTACGAGATGTCGCTCGACGTGGGTGCCTCGCTGATGCTAAGTGAGAAGTTCTCTATTGCTGCAGCCATCCGTTGGCTGTATAGCGACTTGCGCTATGACTATACGGAGAATGCCAGTCCTGCGTCAGCTTTTGCTGCCGACTTGGCCTGCTATTATCAGAACTATGTGAATATCGGCTCGCGTGAGTGTCAGCTGGGCTTGGGTCTCAATATTTCGAACGTGGGTAGTAAAATCAAGTATTTTGGCGATGATCGTTCAAATTTCATCCCTGCCAACCTGCGTCTTGGTGCGTCGCTGATGGTGCCTGTCGACGAGTATAATCGCTTTACCATTGCTGCTGATGCCAACAAACTGTTGGTTCCTACTGTTCCCAAGCAGAACGATGGTGAATCGACAGAGGACTATACGCAACGTGTCATCGACGAGTATAACGAGGTCGGTTCTATTGCGGGTATTTTCAAGAGTTTCGGCGATGCCCCTGGCGGTTTCAAGGAGGAATTGGAGGAAATCCAGTGGAGCATAGGCGCTGAGTATGTCTATCACGACCAGTTCTCGCTGCGTGCTGGTTATCACCACGAGTCGGAGAATAAGGGTAATCGTAAATATTTCACAGTGGGTGGCGGTTTCCGCATGAGCGTCTTCTCGCTCGATGTGGGTTACGTGATTGCTACGGCCAAGACGAACCCGTTGGATCAGACACTTCGTTTCACGCTGGCCTTTGACATGGACGGCATAAAAGACTTGTTTAGAAAATGATTAGAGTAGGAATGGGCTATGATGTCCATCAGTTGGTGGCAGGACGCGACCTCTGGATGGGCGGTATTAAATTGGAACACGAGTTGGGCCTTCTGGGTCATAGTGATGCTGACGTGCTGATACACGCTATCTGCGACGCGATATTGGGTGCTGCCAATATGCGCGACATCGGCTATCACTTCCCTGACACATCGGCCGAGACAGACGGGATGGACAGCAAGATCATCCTGAAGAAAACGATAGAGCTGATAGCCACCAAGGGTTATCGACTGGTGAATATCGACGCCACGATATGTGCTGAGCGTCCGAAGATGAATCCTCATATTCCTGCCATGCAGGCTTGTATGGCTCAGGTCATCGGTTGTGATGTGGATGCTATCTCCATTAAGGCTACGACCACGGAGAAGTTGGGCTTCACAGGTCGCCAGGAGGGCATATCGGCCTATGCCGTAGCACTGATAGAACGATAAAAAATACCGCTACTCATCGTCGAGCAGCGGTATCCAAAAGCCTATGTTTAACTAAAAATCCTTATTCTAAGCAAATTTCCGGCTTTTTAGACCGGAAGGCCTGCCTCACAGCAGGGATATTTAATGTTACTACTACTATTCTGAAAGAAAAGAAAGTTATGACCGCCTCACGGTGCCCACTGCTCTTCACACATTTAAAACTTTCTTTTTACCAATAACTAAAAACCTAAAACTATAAATATTACTACTAACCTAAAACAATCTATTAACTATTCTTGACTTCACTTAGTCAAGCATTTGTCTTGTTTGACGATGCAAAGGTACGATGTTTTTTGTTACGCACAAACATTTCTGAACTTTTTTCTCAAAAAAATGCGTTTCTCTTGATTTAAATCAATTCGTGTGTACGATAACAACAGTTGTTAACACTTTAGTATTCCGTTTTATCGTCTTTCTCCATCCACATGTCGAAGGCCTTGCGAGCTTCCTGCTGCATAAATATCTCGCTGGGCTTCTTGCGGTATTGGGGTTTCAGCTCCAGTTCCTGGTAGATGAAGTCGTCGTCAAAGCCTATGCGCGCAGCGTCTTTGCGGTCGTTGGCATAGTAAATCTTGTCGATATGGGCCCAATAGATAGCTCCCAGGCACATGGGGCAGGGTTCGCACGACGTGTATATCTCGCAGCCCTGCAAGTCGTAGGTACCCATCTTCTTCGTTGCCTTGCGGATAGCACTGACCTCAGCATGAGCTGTCGGGTCGTTGTCTATCGTGACGCAGTTGGAGGCTTCAGCCACAATCTCACCATCCTTGACGATGACGGCACCAAAAGGCCCACCACCGTTCTTCACGCTATTCTCAGAAAGCTCAATGGCTCTCAACATAAAATCTCTTTTTTCCATAATCTTTTCTGCTTAATTTTCTGCAAAGTTACAAAAAGTTTAGAGTTTAGTGCTTAGATTTTAGAGAAATTTGTATCTTTGTGCCTAAATTATATATAAAAAGGTATGAGAGTACTCATTGTCAACACGAGTGAGAGGACGGGTGGGGCAGCCGTTGCCGCCAACCGGCTGATGGATGCGCTGAACAATCATGGGGTGAAAGCCAAGATGTTGGTGCGCGAGAAGGAGACCGATTCGCTGACGGTCAGCGGACTGCCGTCCAGGTGGCGTCCTCTTTGGTGTTTTCTGTGGGAACGGCTGTGCATCTGGATTCATTTGGCGTTCCGTCGTGATCATCTGTATGAACTTGATATGGCCAACATCGGCACGGATATCACGTCGCAGCCTGAATTTCAGGAGGCTGATGTCATCCATCTGCATTGGATCAATCAGGGCATGCTGTCATTGGACAATATCCATAAGATTTTGGCGTTTGGCAAGCCTGTGGTGTGGACCATGCACGACATCTGGCCTGCCACTTCCATTTGCCATTATGCCCGTGGCTGCGAGGCTTTCCACCGGCAGTGTCAGCAATGTCCTATCTTGCCCAAGATGGGTGTGGACGATTTGGCGCTTCGCGTATGGCAGCGTAAACAGCGCATGCTCAACGGCCATCGTATCAGCTACGTGGCCTGCAGCCAATGGCTGGCTGATGAGGCTCGAAAGAGTGCTTTGCTCGAAGGTCAGGTCATCACGAGCATTCCTAATCCAATTGATACCCGCATCTTCCGTCCTGTCGACAAGCTGCAGTGTCGTCAGAAGCTTTCATTACCTGCCGACAAGCGCATCATCCTCTTTGTGTCGCAGCGTGTCACCGATCCGCGCAAGGGCATGAGCTATTTCGTCGATGCTATTCAGCTGCTGACAGAACAACATCCGGAGATGCGTCAGAACACCGTTGTGGCTATACTGGGCGGTCATGCTGAGGATGTAGCCAGTCAACTGGCACTGCCTGCCTATCCTCTGGGTTACGTCAGCAATACCCAGCGCATCGTCGAGGTGTATAGTGCTGCCGATGTCTTTGTGTTGCCCTCGCTGGAGGATAACCTGCCTAACACGCTGATGGAGTCGATGGCGTGTGGCGTTCCATGTGTGGGCTTTAAGGTGGGTGGCATCCCTGAGATGATAGACCACGAGCAGAACGGCTATGTGGCTCAGTTCCAGCAGACCGACGACCTGGCAGCAGGTATCCGTTATGTGCTGGATGGAGCAGATTATGAAGCGTTGAGCCAGCATTGTCTGCAGAAAGTAGCCCACAGCTATTCGCAGCAGAGCGTGGCCAAACGATATATAGAGGTATATGAAGACGCCCGACGTCCTAAAATGCACAAGCAATGATACGCATATCCGTCATTACCATTACTTATAATGCGGCCCGCACGCTGCAGCGCACTTTGGACAGCGTGCTCAGCCAGACCTATCCGCATGTCGAACACCTCATCATAGATGGTGCCTCGAAGGACGATACCCTGCGAATTGCCGAACAGTACCAGGCAGCGAGTCCTCATGAGGTCATCATCCAGTCAGAACCCGATAAGGGCTTGTACGACGCGATGAACAAGGGGTTACAGCGTGCTACTGGCGACTACGTCGTCTTTCTCAATGCTGGCGACTCGTTCTATGCTCCCGATACGTTGGCATGTGTGGTCAAAGCCGTCGGTTCCCAATCTCCCGCAGTTGTCTACGGCGACACCGCCATCACCGACGCCGAGGGCCGTTTCCTTCACCTGCGTCGCCACCGCCCTCCCCAGACGCTGACGTGGCGCTCCTTCAAACAGGGCATGCTCGTCTGCCATCAGGCTTTCTATGCCCGTCTGGACATTGCCCGTCAGTTTCCTTACAACCTCAAGTATCGCCATTCAGCTGATGTCGACTGGTGCATCCGCATCATGAAAGAAGCCGACCGTCTGGGTCTGCCTCTGGTGAATGCCAACGCTATCGTGGCTAACTTCGAAGAGGGTGGCGACACCACGCAGCATCATCGCGATTCCCTCTTTGAGCGCTTCCATGTGATGGCTACCCACTATGGCTACATCCAGACCTTCCTCCTGCATTGCTGGTTCGTCCTCCGTCTCTTTAAACGGTAAAACGCCCGTGACAGAACACAACAGGGTCGGTTCCGCTGTGTTCGGCAAAAAAAAGAATCAATTCTTTTGTTTTGCTCTTGTTTTTTCGTAACTTTGCCCCCATGAAGACGAGACATATACAATATCAGACCAGCGGCACTTGTTCACAGATCATTGATGTGACAGCCGACGAGAACAACATTATCCAGCAGGTATTCTTCCTTGGAGGCTGTAACGGTAACCTTCAAGGTATAAGCCAGTTAGTAAGAGGTCAGAACATCGACGATGTCATCAAGCGCCTCGACGGAATCCGTTGCGGCGTTAAGCGCACTTCATGTCCCGACCAGCTCTGCCGCGCTCTGGAGCAGCTTAAGTCCGCCCCGCTAAGCGACTGATTCAGATCACGGGGTCGGTTCTAGAGTGCACAACAGGGTCGGTTCCGCTGTGTTCCGGGGACAGTCCCTCTGTGCACATTCGATTACTTGGTCGCCTTACGGTATTCCGATGGAGTCATCTTGAATCGCTCGCGGAATAAGGTATTGAAGTGGCTGCGGGTAACAAAGCCGCTCATCTCAATGATGAGGCCTATCGAATGGTCGGTCTCGGCCAGCAGTTGTGCGGCATGTCGCAATCGCCAGTCTTCGATAAAGTCACCGATCGACTGTCCGTTGGCACATTCTCGTATGGCATCAGCCAGCAGATTGTAGTTGGTACCCAGCAGTTGGGCCATACTGTCGCGGTTCATGTTGCTGTCGGTATAGGGCTTCTGCTCCTTCATCAGTCTGACGATGCGCTGATACAGTTGTTGGTTGCCCGACAGTGCCGTCTCAGGCGTCTCTTCCAAAGCCTGCTCTGCTTCGTTCTGCTTTTCCAGCATCTGCTGAATGGTGGCATACAGGTCGTGGTTGCGCTCGTTCAGACGGCGTCTGTCCATCATGATGCGCCACAGGGCCAGTGCGCCCAGAAGCAGGATGGTGACGAGTGCTATTATAATAATAAGGTGTATGCGCTCGCTGGCCTCCTTCTCTTTCAGAGCCATCTCAGCCTCCTGCGTCTTAAACTTCGCCTCATACTCTTCTGCCTTGCTGTTGCGTTCACGGACTGTAAGGCTGTCCTGGATGACAGAGGCGCGCGTGGTGGCCTCGAAGGCACGGCGGTAGTCGCCCAGACTGTTGTACAGGTTGGCTCTATTGATGAACAGCGTGCGATATAATTCGCTGATGGTGTCGCCTTGCTGCAGCAATTTCTCCCGTCGCTCGCTTAGCTCTTCCACGCGGGCTTTGTTACCCGTCTTAACATAGTAGGGAAGAATGTTAAACTGTCCTGTGGGCGTCATGGCGTATGATGTTTTTTCAAAATTCTCGGCAGCGCGTCGCGCCTCGTCCATGTGTCCTAATTCCGCCTCCAAGCAGGCCAGCACGCAGTAGGCTCCGCCCCGCTGTTTCTCGAAGTAGCCCTCAGGCATCTTGATACCCTTCTGCTCCATCTCGTCGATGAAGGCCAGCCGCTCGCGGCATACCTGTGCCCCTTCGGCGTATTTCTTGTTCTCGCCAAGCCTTTGGGCCAGCAGACTCATATAGTACGAAGCCTTGGGCTGGGCACCTGCATCGTCCATACTTCTGATGATGTCGATGGCTTTCCTCAAATATGCCTCACCCGAACCAGGGCGCTGCAGCTCCATGGCCGAGCCTGCTGTAGCGTAGAAGGATGCCTCCTGTCGCTTTAAACCGCGCTGGCGTGCCAGATCTATGCCTTCCAGTGCTGCGTTCAGTGTCTCTTCCGCCTTCCCTTCCGACATACAGATCGTGGTGTAGCCGTCGAGTGTCGACAGGTAGACGTCACTCGTCTTGTCAATTCCTTTGCGGTCCAGTACTAACCGCATGTAGTGTCGGCCCTGCTTGCGGTCTTGCAACCCCGTGTTGTACACGTAGCCGCGCATCATGTTACAGCTATCGACAGTCATCGTACCCTTCATCTCGGCAGTGTCGATGAGTCCCAGGCAGCGTTCCGGCTCCTTCACGAAGTGCATCTTGATATACTGATTGGTGTAGATGCTGTCGGCATCCGATACCATAGCGGCTGTTGGCCGACTCTTTTCCTGACAAGCACACAGCACCATCAGCGCTGCAAAGATGAAGATAAGTTTTTTCATATTCATTGCATTTATGGGGCAAAGTTACAAAAAAATCCAATGAAATGCAGATTTTGCGTAAAAAAATGTTGCTTGTGCGCCGTGAGAACAAAATTGTGCGCCACGAGAACATGCTATTGAACGAAATATTGTAATTTCGCACCATAAAACAATAAAGTATCTTGGATTACGGGTTTTCCTAGGGCCTTCAACAGAAGATACGAGAAATATCAGTTCCACGCATTTTATATTACTAATATATTATTAAATATTACAGCTTATGAAACAAAAACTATTCCAGAACATGCTGAAGGCCGCAGGCGCCTTCCTGTTCGCAGTGACTTTGTCGGCAGGCTTCACAGCTTGTACAGACACAATCGACAACCCCGCAACACCTGTAGACCCTGATCCGGAAAATGAAAGGGAATTAGTAGATCCCACACCCGAGCCTACGGAGGATGCCGTGGCCTACACCATCGACTGCTCGTATGCCGTATTCGGCAACATCGACGACGAGATAGGCAAGGCCATCAGCCGCCGACTGAAGGGCACGCCCGATGCGCCCTCGATGGCACAGCTCTATTTCCTCGACCCGCAGCGCGGCGTTGATCTGGGCATGGGCGAAGAGAAGTGGCAGGAGCTGGTAGGCCGCACACGCAGCGGCGAGGCTGCCCTGATACTCTCGCAGTGTACCTTCTCCGACTTCTACACCTTCACCAAGTACTATATCCAGGGCATGATGGAGCTTGCTGCCAAGCAATACGCCAGCGACGATCCCGACGAGAAGCCCGACGTGTCGTATCTGCAGGCCGAGGCAGAGCAGCGCATGGCCGACGCCCTTAGAGAGGGATGGGAGTTCTGGCGCAAACGTCAGCCCAACCCCGAGTCGCTGACAGAGCCAGACTGGGAGAACATCGACAGTTGGCCTGCAGAGCTGCAAGACGAGGTGATGTTCGACGCCTGGGGATTCCATGGACATAACAACATGCTCTATGTGATGAACAAGAACGCATCTATCAGCATGTCCTTGTCAGAAGAGGATATTCCTGCAGAGGAGGATATTCCTGCAGAGGAGGCCAATGCTGGCGAGGCGGTTCAGGAAGAGCAGCCCATGACCGAATACCGCTGGGGTCTGAAGGCCGATGCCGTGGCACGCTGGATTAAAGAGCAGTTCCAGGGCGATGCACAGACCCGTGCAGGCATGGCCGACTTCAAACGAGCCTTGAACCGTGCTGATACAGAAACAACCTCAATCTCGAAACTGATGTCGGCATACACCAAGACATACACCTTTGACTATAATTATCAAGATCCTTTTAATGTTTGTTTTCAGAATAATAATTATTATAAAACAATCTCTGCAGGTATCGATGTAAAATACACCATCTACAGCGCCCACGCTTTTGGCGAAGGAAGTAATCCGCCTAAAGATTATTATCAGGTAAAGCAGTCCGTAACAGTGCTTAACGAAAAGTTGAATTCGACGCCCGACGGTAAGTGGAACCATGGTGTTAGTGCTATTCACGCTATTGATCCATTTCCTTATAGTCGCGGCCCTTGGATGAAAAACATCAAATCTGAAATGAAATTCTCGGGTGATGGTGGCACTATGGCCCTCTGGGACGTGGCACCGGGCAACGAAAACCATCAGCGCACCATCAGCTCGGAAACAGGCTCGTCGTCTGGCTGGAGTTTTGGAGGCACTGCCGGCTACGGCGCTGTGACAGGATCAGTCAATTATAGCAGCACTATATCATTTTCACAGGCAAAATCATGGTCAACCAGCGACCTGGAATTAAGGGCTACATATGATAATCAATCCGTCGAATGGTATTACACTGGCCAGGGCGATCTGTGTACATATTGGAGTTCACTTAACTCAGGGTATTGGGGTACTATTCACGGTTGGGATAATACTGACGTGCCTAATTTGATGAAGAATACCTGCACGGTAGAGCAGGAAGCCTTGATGATGGTGACCAACCCCACAGGACAATATAAGCTGACCGCTGATCTCGACATCATGTCGGATGTAATATATGCCACTGAAAACCGTAAGCAATACAAAAACTCTTTTTCGACTTACTGGGAATGTTATTACAAAGCAATGATCTATCATGACCGTCATTCTATGGAAATCGATCTGCCGGAGATGGATCGCTATAAGTATAAATGGCATATGTTTGTCACAAGTTATGGTCCACTTACAACAGACACAAGCAAGTTAAATTTTGAAACATGGTTAAAAGATAAGGTTGAATCCTGGCAGGGCAACTTTGATACAGCCGAGGCATCAGAAAATGACTCGAAGAATGCCATAGCTACATTTACGGTTGCTATGAAATCCTTAGATAACATGAATTCTGCCATCAAAGCTTACTCTGGTGCAGGAACATATCAGTTCGTTCTTCAACGCGACGACTCCGACACTCCCATAAAAACCTACACCATCATAGTAAACTAAGATGAGTGACAAATGAGCCCGCCCCGCAAGGAGCGGGCTTTTTTCTTGTTCGCCCGACATGGGCATAATCTAACGGGTGCAAGTCCCGAGCGCAGCCTGCTCACACGGGGACTGTCCCCGCGTGTTCTCCTTGTCACAGGGTGCCAGGCACGGTGTGATTTATAAATAAATCTCCATTTATTTGCAATTTTCAGAAATAATGTCTATATTTGCAGCCGAGAAGACCAAAATGCACATATATGAAAACGTCGCAAGAATACATCGATTTGCTCAGAGAGCATCAAACTGAATTGCAACAACAATTCGGAATCGAAAGTATGCGTCTTTTTGGATCTGTGGCAAGAGGTATGCACCGAGAGGATAGTGATATAGACCTTTTCGTCAGGATGCCTTCAAAATTCTTCAATTACATCCTAGCTGCGCAATATTTGGAACAGCTTCTGGGTTGCAAGGTCGATTTGATTCAAGACCACGCCAATCTGCGTCCTTTTTTCCGTCAACAAATTGAAAACGATGGCATCGATATCTTTTCAGCAGCTTAAAATCGTCGAAGACATGCTTCTGCAGATTCGCGAGTCAATCCACAATCTCAAATAATCGTACCATTTGAAGAGTAGGAACCTACCTTCTCTTCCATCTTCCCTCTAGTGCACACGGGGACAGTCCCTCTGTGCACACTAAAAAATATTCAAATAAATTTGGCGTTTCCCTCTATTTTCATTACTTTTGCATACTAGAAGCCTGCGAGTCTGCTATGCAGCCTTGCACTTAACGAATTACTAACCCACGCGTATGATGCACATCAACAATACAGCACATAGGGCTGTGGGGGGCATTTTTTAGAGCCCTCCGCACGCTATTTTTACTATCCCTTTTTGTTGTCGGATTCCTTCTCACTGCTTGCGAGAAGGACCTTACTCCGTATGACATACTAATCCCGCCTACTACCAAGAACCTGGGCAATGCCTTCGACAAATACGGCATCGTCCAAATCGGCAATGTCGTCTTTAAAACCGAGTGGTCTGGTGAAACCCATATCAACTTCTGAACCCCAGATTATAAAAATGATGGATGAAGAAAGTCGATATAAAATAGGTCCTGCTACAAAGTACGCTCAGGATTTTGTCAAGAAGAACAAGCGTCCCTTGACAGAAGACGATCTTGCCCATGCTTTCAGCGCGGGTAAGGACTTTGGACGTTCGACAGAATGGCAAAGGGTTGATGAAGTCACACCCTCTCCCAAATACAACGGCGAGCAGATAGCGGTGTTGTTTGAGATATCCCGCAATATCTACGATATAAAAGTTGTAAAGGTAGAGGATTTTGCTCAATGCATCGGTAGTCGCGACACTGACGCCATCCCCTTATATTGGGGCTACCTTCGCACCATCTTCACTCATAGAATAAAATTTCCCAAACCGAAGAAAAAGTTATGAAATATATTCTTCTGATTATTGTGTTCGTAGTAGGCAACGCCCTGCATCATTGGACAAGGCATCAGAGATTTAAATAGAAAACAAGATATGAAGAAAATTTTAATGATTATCCGCTATCGTACCACCAACATTTTTCGGCTTATCCTGACGGGTAGGCCGATTTTTTTGAACCTTAGATAAAAATAATCGGGAAAAAGTTTGGTAAAGTAAATCAAAATGATTACCTTTGCAGTGCATTTATAAAATAGAAAGTAACATGAAGATTTACGAGTTTAACAAGTATTTTCCTGACGAAGCGGCCTGTCGGCGGCGGTTCAGGGAATGGCGAGACAAGGAGGGCGTGACATGCCAGCATTGCGGCTCGCACGATGTGGTTTGGCTGGAGAGCAAGCAACAGTATCAGTGCAAGCATTGCCGGCACAGGACTACGCTCAGGAGTGGCACGGTGATGCACGGCTCGAAGCTGCCATTTATGTACTGGTTTGTGGCTATGCACTTGTTGACGGCTACGAAGAAGAGTATATCGGCGGCTGAGTTGCAGCGGCAGTTGGGGCACAATCGCTATCAGCCCGTATGGGAGTTGCTGCACAAGCTGCGCTCGGTGATGGGTAAGCGTGATGACAAGTACACGCTGCGGGGCTGCATAGAGCTGGACGAGGGCTTTTTCTCGACGGAGATACCCAAGGAGAAGAAACACGAGAAGCTGAAGGCTGGCGCAGGCAGTCAGCGGAAGTCGAAGGTGATGGTGATTGCGGAGAGCACGCCTGTAAAAGAAGAACCTAAGAAGGGACAGAAGCCTAAGACGGTGAGCCATATCAAGATGATTGTGATACCTGACGAGAAAGCTAAGACGATTGACGCTGTGGCTGCAAGGAGTATTGAGAAGGATGCACGGCTGACGACGGACGACCACAGGAGCTACGTGCATTTCAAGGATATGTTTACGGAACACAAGTCGCAGGTTATCGACCCGAAGGACATTGGCCGTGTGCTGCCCTGGGTACATATTGCCATAGCTAATGCCAAGACGTTGCTGGCCGACATGTATCACGGCATAGGTCCTGAGTTCCTGCAGGAGTATCTGAATGAGTTCTGCTACAAGTTCAACCGCCGCTACTTCGGCGAGGACTTGTTTGACCGTCTGGTGATGATCAGCGCGTCGTACCGCACGGACTTCAAGCACAGGACGTATAGGAAGACGGCATGACTAAATACCTTTTATAATATATATAGCGTATGGACAAGTATTTGAATTATAATCTCGCAAACGTAAAAAGCGAGGATGACGTAACTGACAAGGTTATACTGCCTTTGTTCAGAGAATTGGGAATTATCAAGAGCGACAACGATTACAATCATAAAGTCACAGTTGAGATACAGATAGGAAGGGGTGATAGAGAAACCAAACAAGCCGATTTGGTTATCTATAAGAACAAACAACCTTTTATTGTTGTTGAATCGAAAAAGAAAACGGAGAAATTGGATGATAACGCTGTAGCCCAACTTGATTCTTACGCATGGGGATTGGGTGCGACGTATGGTGTACTGTGTAACGGAAAGGACTTCGTACTGAGGGCTTACCTGAAAGGGAACAAACGTATATTTCTTATCAGGAGGGCACTGGAGAACTTAAAGATAAAATTGATACTTGATGCCGTTTCTGAAGATGGCGGAATTACGGAGGACCGCGTTGCTCATCAGATAATAGACGACCAGTCGGAAAGTTTCTCACAATTACTGAAAGACATTCACAAAAAAATCAGGGACATAGACCATCTTGACCCCACCAATGCGTTTGACGGATGGAGCAAACTGCTCTTTATGAAGATTTCGGAGGAACGATGGACTAAGGAGCATGATGGGCTGGAAAGATTCAGTTTGTCGAAATTCCTGGAAGAAAAGAAGATGGACAATGCCAAAGGGTACATTGATGAGCGATTTAAGGCAACCTGTAAAGCATATCCTAAAATTTTTGATGAAAGTAAGGATAAAATTGGTCTGAGTACCGATGCCATTGAGAAAATTTTGGAATTGCTGGACGGCTACACCATCAACGAAATACCTATGGACGTAAAAGGGAAGGCTTACGAGATATTCCTGTCGGCTACGTTCAGAGGAAAGGGACTTGGTCAATTCTTCACTCCGCGTCCTGTCGTAGATTTCATGGTCAGTATCGCAGACATCAATCTAAGGACTGTCTTACTGGACCCAGCATGTGGGACTGGTGGCTTTTTAATCAAGGCTTACCAAAAAATGAGGCAGTCGGCTATCGACACCCCTGACGATATTTTCAGAAGTTGGGACAAAACCCGTGATGAATATCTGGGAGAAATCAAGGATGAGCACGTCTTCGGTGTTGACGCAGAACCAAGAGCTACCCAGACTGCAAAGATGAACATGATAATGTGGGGTGACGGTGAGAATGTTGTGAGAGGCAACGGATTGGACGTTAAGGATTACAATAAGGCAGAATACCCATTCGCTGATAAGGGTGTGAGTCTTGTATTAGCAAACCCGCCTTTCGGGAACAACGAAGAGGACGGCAAGGTGTTGCCCATGTACGACTTATACAAGGACAACAATGTCAAGAAGACAGAATGCCTTTTCATTGAAAGAGCATTGAAAATATTGAAGCCTGAAGGAGAAATGGCCATCGTCATACCAGATGGGGTGCTTGTTTGTTCAAACACATCTTGCGTAAGGAAAATGATACGGAAATACGCACGAATAGTTGCCGTCACCTCACTGCCTAAACATACGTTTGCCCCAAGTGGTGTTCCAACTATCAGTACCAGCGTATTGTTCTTGAAGAAATTTCCTGCGGAATACTTCAATCGTATTAAAGACATCGAGACTGAGGATGAAATCTTTGACATTCAGTCCAAGATGGGGCTGAACAGCTACAACATATTCATGGGAGTAGCCAAGGAAATCGGCTATGATCCAAATGGTGATGCGTCGCGTAGTGGCGCTAACGACCTTATTCAGATTTTCAAAGAGTTCTCAAAAGCCATGTCAAACGGATTCTATCAGTCTGAAAGTTTCAAAGTCTTGGAGCATAACTGCCTGATGATTAGTACGGACAAGACAGAAGACAGGATTGATGCCAGATATTACTGGTTTAAGGAAAGATTGTCCAAGATGAAATTCGAGAAGGTTGAGCTTGATAATTACATTGAAATCAATTCAAAGCAAACCCATCCAAAGAACGAGTCCCCAAACGAAACATTTTCGCTCGTAAGTGTTACCAACAACTACGGCGTTATCCTGGACGAGGACGACGAAAAGAAATACCAAGTAAAGGGGAGCGACATAAAAAGCGCAAAAATCATCCATAAAGGTGATATCGCCTTCAATCCGTACCGTATCAATGTAGGAAGTATAGGAATTGTCGGAAGCGAATACGACGGTATGCTTATAAGCCCCGCTTATGTTGTTTTCAAAACCAAGAACGGACTTGACGCACAAGTGCTGTGCGCAATCTTAAAGAATCCGTTCTATAATGAGTATATCGACATCTTCGCGTTAGGTTCTATACGGACAAGTCTGTCGGCGACCAAACTAAAAAAGATACTAATACCGAAATCACTGATAGAAGGTGATACGTCGTTTATAAAAAAGAAGTATTCAGAAATAGACAGCCTGAATGCTAAAATCCAAAAGAAGAAGAACGAAATGCAGGATAGTATAACAAGCGTATTAAGATAATGGAACCGAACAGAGAATTTGACACCGTGGCAGAGCTGCTGGAGGCACTGGCACCATACATTTCTGCAAGGGCACTGGCTCGTATCTGCGACATGAGCGAGAGCCAGATGCTGCAATACAAAGCAGGGCTGAAGCAAATAAGTCCGAGGAATATTGCACGTATTAACGAGAAATTGCGTACCTTTGCAGCTGAACTCAGCGCTATGTCGCTGAAGGGCGCGTGAGGCGTCCGCTATTTTATAAATGCAACTGCCAGCCTCCGGGCTGGCTTTTTGTTGTCCTTGATGTTTCGGAAACTTTTCGTATCTTTGCATCGTGAAATCAAAACAACATAGATTATGGCAAAGAAAAAACAAAGGAAAGCAGGGGATTGCCAGTCAGGGCAGAAACTCAACGCAGGCCATTACACAAAGTCAATGGTAGAGTTCCTGGGATATGATCTTATTAAGAGTGCCTACAACCAAAGTGTACTTGTGGTCGAGGACCAGCTGCGCTTTTCCAACGAAGTGAGGACTAAGGGACTGCATACGGCAGGGCTGTTAACAACACTCTCCGTCGGACTTGTTGCAGCCATCTGCTCTGTTGAATCGACAATGGCGAGAGTCGTAATGTCTATGCTAACCGTGGTTTTATTGGGAGGACTGCACGGCATCTTTTGGGGAGTCATCTACCGAAAGAATAATGTCACGCGGGGTACAACGCAGTCGTACTCTCTCGATGGAGGCATGATAGACGCTCTGAAGGATGTGGATGCAAGCCAACGTGCCGCATTTTATCTGGCTTCCTGCCTGAAAGGAATTGAAAGGGATGCCATCAGACAAAGGGAGCAGGTGGACAAAATGCAGGCGTGCTATCAGAGGGTAACAAAAACGGTGATAGTGCTCATATCTGTCATTATGCTTGTAACAACGGTAATTACATTGCTTTTCGCAACTGCTACGCCTGCTTTGTAGGCTCTTTGCTGGTTGTTCCCGTCTCTCCCCATCTTGGAGGGTCGTACTCTGGTTCATCCTGATTGTCGGCCAGCCTGATGACACTTGTATAAGCGGTGTTTGTACCGAGAGCAATTACTTTTTCTGAATGTTTCATATTATCTATTTTATAAATGACGATGCAAAGATACTAACTTTCCCGCAAACTGCCAAGAGGCTATGCCGAAATATTGGTGGTACGATTGCGGATAATCATAAATTTTATTTTTAATTCTGATAATCACGTCTTGCGTCTGCAGTAAAGCGCAAGATAAGCTCTTCGATTGCCCCGAATATGCGAAAGATATTCAGGACTGGAATAGTGCAAGTAAAGGTAGTAATAAGTCAAGAGCTGAGAAGATTATGAAGATCGGTCATCTTAATGATGATGGAGAAATAGAATATCAGTATGTTGTTCATCTAAAGGATAGTCTAAACATTCCCCAGTTTATGGAAACGGTTACAAACTGGGCAAAGGTAAAATATAACAACTACGACAAGGCACTTCAAAGCAAAACAGAGAATAGTGCCGAGTTCTCAGCTATGCTTATGAATGTAGGTCAGGCAATGGGCGCCTTCAAAGCGACTATAATTAACGCATCAACGTTTGCGAAATTCGAAGCGAAGCCGGATCGGGTTCGTATTACTGTTAAGGTCAAGCATTATTCTTTGGCCCAAGGTAGTGTTGGTGGTGCAAAAACGTTACTTACACTGCCAAAGGATGTATTCCCATATACGGATTCTAAGGACAAGAATGTCTATGCTATGGCATTTATAAACTGCCATTATAACTTGATACTTAACTTAAACAGCATATTTGAGTACTTGAATAAGAATTACTCAAAGTTACCTGAGAAGAAGAAAGCAGATGATAATTGGTAATAATAAGAAGTCAGGTAAGGTAAATAAAAGTTGTAGAGTTATTATAAACTATGATATATGGCTGAAAGGAATGTAACTGATACACAAGGAAGAGTCTGGAGACGCTGCGCGATTTCAGATGGAGTTACATTGGCTAATGGTCAGAGTAAAGAGAAAATAGAAGCTGAAATTAAAAAGTCCAAGGAGAGACGGAAAGAGCAGGAGCGTAAAGCTCACAGAGGGTCTGTCCCCGTGTGAGTTATGGTTATGGGTACTAGATAAAACGTAAAATAAGAGATATAAATATAACAAGATAATGTAGACATATGGAAAACGTGAAAAGTCAAATAAAAGAGGGTTATATTTTTGATTACATTTCTGGTCAACAAGTGAAAGCATCACCAGAAGAGATAGAGGCAACTCAAGTTTTTTCAAAAGTATTAGTTGAAGATTACGGATATCCGAAAGATTACATTCAAACAAGGCCTCAATTTCATGTAAAAGTAAGACCCAGTGATGTTAAAAAAGAATATCCAGTTGATATAGCAGTCTTTTCTGATGCAGAAAGAACTGATGATAGTGTATTCTTAATAGTTGAGTGTAAAAAAAAGAATCGTAAAGATGGTAGAACACAATTGGAGAATTATCTGACTTTATCCAAAGCTAATCTTGGTGTTTGGTTTAACGGTGAAGAGCGATTCTATCTTTTAAAACAAAATACAGAAGATGGCAGAGTATTGTTTAAAGAAATTCCTAATATTCCAAAATATGGTGAGAAACTAGAGGATATTGGAGCAATAAAGCGTGAAGATTTACTTGTAACACATAACCTTAAGTCAACATTTAAGGCTATTCGTAATTATCTTGCAGCAAATGCTATAGGAGCAACTAGGGACGAGGTTTTAGCACAACAACTAATTAATCTTATATTTTGCAAAATTTTTGATGAACGTTTTACTTCACCAAAATCAATAGTACGATTCCGCGTTGGCTTAAATGAAAGTAATGTGGAGGTACGTGGAAGGATAGAGAAACTGTTTTCTGATGTTAAAGCAAAATACAAAGAGGTTTTTACAAATGAAGACTCTATAAATCTTGATGATAATTCTATTGCATACATCGTCGGAGAGCTCCAAAATTATTGCTTAGTTGAAGCAGAAAGAGATGTGCTTGCTGATGCATTCGAAACTTTTATAGATCATGCTTTAAAGGGGGGACAAGGTCAATTTTTTACACCGCGTAATGTTGTA
Source organism: Prevotella sp. (assembly GCA_015060535.1). Lineage (GTDB taxonomy): Bacteria > Bacteroidota > Bacteroidia > Bacteroidales > Bacteroidaceae > Prevotella. Next base: position 6,357 of record SUYH01000014.1, on the reverse strand, counting down.
AAAATGATGGTCGAAATTCTTGATCCTGATGATAGCGAAATGCTAATTGATCCAGCATGTGGAAGTGGTGGTTTTATCATAGAATCACTTAGATATATTTGGAATAATATTATAACACGTTATAGACAAATGGGGTGGAGTGAAAGTGCAATAATGGAAGAAAAAATAGATGTCGCAAATAAATGCATACGCGGTATTGACAAGGATTACTTCCTTTCCAAAATTGCAAAGTCATATATGGCAATAATGGGGGATGGTAAAGGTGGCGTTTTTTGTGAAGACAGTTTGGAACGTCCAGAAAATTGGAGTACAAAGACAAGACAAAAAATACATATGGGAGATTTTGATGTGGTTTTAACAAATCCTCCCTTTGGTTCAAAGATACCAGTTACAGGTGAAGACAAATTAAAACAATATGAACTTGCACATAAATGGAAGAATAAGAAAGGGACAAATGATTGGGAGAAAATGAAACTTGCAGAAAAAGAAGCTCCTCAGATTCTTTTCATAGAACGTTGCTTCCAACTACTTAAATATGGAGGGCGAATGGCAATTGTTTTGCCTGACGGGGTATTTGGGAATAATCAACTAGGTTATATAAGAAAATATATAAAGGATAGATTCCGTCTTGTTGCTGTAATAGATATACCACTCGAAACATTTATGCCCAATACTGGAACAAAAACGAGTATTTTAATCGTTCAGAAAATGAAACGTGAAGATATACCAGTTGATTATCCAGTGTTTATGTGTGTCGCAGAAACATGTGGACATGACAGACGTGGAAATATTAAAGATGAAGATGATATAGCGCTAATTTCATCTCAATTTAAAATATGGGCGAAAGAAAACAATTTTAGTTTTAAAAAATATGGCAAATAGAATTACTTCAGTTCAATCTTCTGAAATCTTTAATATAAATCGTTTTGAGCCCAAATTATTTCTTTTCCAAAGGATGCTAAGAATTGCTCAAAATAGATATAAATTCGTGTCAATAGATAGTATTGCTAACGACATTAAGCGAGGACAGTCGCCTAAACCTGAAACTTATAAAGACAAGAACAGTGGCAAATATTTGTTTATTCGCACAGCCGATGTAAAAAAGTATCAATTTAACACAGAAACGGCTGTGTATTTAACAGAAAAGACATACTGTACTCAAAAAAGTAACCGAATAACTAAAGATGACATCTTGATAAGTGTCGTAGGCAATTATTTGGGGTCAACAAGTGTTGTACCAAAGAGTGTTGAAAAAGCGACATTTAACGATAACTCTGCACGGATAAGAATTAAAGACAAAACAATATCTCCTTATTATGTCTCTGCATTTTTGAATAGTGTATTTGGTCAAGAACTAATACAATCGATGGTTACAAGAACAGGCCAAAAAATACTTAGTGCGGGAAATGTCAAAAGACTGTATATTCCTCTAATTGATGATAAAGTAATTGAAAACGAATATGAAACAGCAATAAAAAAGTTAGATGAAGCAAATTCATTAATCCAAAAAGCTAGAGAGTTATTCTACTCTGCTTTAGGAATTATTTTTTATGCAATTGATAAAGAAAAGGTATTTTCTGTTAGCACTACTCAATTTTTAAACTCAGATTTGTGGACTCCTAAATATTCTTATCCTCTTTATGTAAATACTTTAAAGGCAATCCAAAATAAATGGCCAACTGTTTGTATAGGCGAAATTGCGAATTTGAAAAAAGGAGATGAAGCTGGTAGTGAAAGTTATATTGGATATTTAGATAAACGTGAAGGAGATGTCCCCTTCGTCAGAACATCTGATATTATTAACTATGAGATAGACACATACCCTGATTTCTATATTCCTGAGGAGATCTATAATGAATTGAACCAGGATTTTAAAGAAGGAGATATACTATTTACTAAAGATGGTAAAATTGGTATGGTAGGGATGATTACTAAAAGTGATAAGGCTATTATTTCTTCTGGATTCGTCGGTATGAGATTAAACAATAAAGCAATTACATATGGAATAACTCCAGAATATTTATTTCTTTCATTGACTATAAAAGAAATTGGAATATATGCTTCAAAACGACGTACAGTTGTTGCATCAACAATTCCGCATTTAAGAGAAGAACGAATAAAAGAAATTGAAATACCAATTATTGATAGTAGATCTATTCAGGAAATAACAGAAATGGTGAAAAGGGCTTTTTCATTAAAAGATGAAAAGAAAGTACTATTAATGTCTGTACGAAAAAAAATGGATAGTTATTTTAAAATCTGATTCGTTGAATTATGGGGTTCACTTCAGCACCTGTTTCGCACAGATTTATAACATTTAAAACAATAATTCTAAACAATATGAAACAACTGAAGATTTGGAGCATGCTGATGCTCATGGTAATGATAATACCTACCAAAGTCTATTCACAGGAAGTTGATATAGACGAAAGGGATTTAGTGGGGAGTTGGAATCGTGTTGAAGCCCAAGGAACGTTTGATGGATATCCCTACGTATCAGGGCCAGTGGCTATGAGGTTTAAAGATGCAACCTCCCAATATGGAGACTCAACAGCAGTTCTTTACTATTATAATAACGATAATCAGTTGACGAAGTATGGTGCTTGCGATTATTTCATCTCGAAGAACAACACTCTTCACTTCATCTCTTCAGGGTCATATCGTTACAGTACGCGCTTTAAAATCAAATCGTACGATGGTAATAAGCTAACCTTGGAGACATTCTCGGGCAATGGTACTCTTGTACTGTCTAAAGTGGTCCCGTCCAGTGTTAGTGCACCTCAAAGAGAGAATATTCCCGATGATAAATATTACACCATTGATGGGAAGCAACTCCCATCAGCTCCAAGCCATGGTGTTTACATAAATAATAAAAAGAAGTATATTAAATGATGGAGGTATCCTATAAAATATCAATTGGGAATGCCACGGGGACAGGTAAGTGACAATAGATGACTGATGTAAAAAGTAAATACAAACAAAACGACGATATGAAGACATCACTTGTCACCATAATGCGAACGGAGCGAAACAACGGAGACATAGACTTCGAGGTCGTGTATTTCGTAAATCATGCGATACTGCTTGTTGATACGGCGCGACCAAGTCTCTTCGAACACAAAATGTTTCAAGTGTTCCACCTGTCCAGTACCTGTTCGTGGATGCTCCTGAAGCTCAAGGAGCATGTTGGCAATCTTTTTGATGGTAGCCTTGTCGCCGCTTTTCTTGATGGCTGCAAGCTCCGCCTTCGACTGTTCGGAAAGAAATACAACGTATGCCATCTGCTACAGGGCGTTAATCATCGACATGATGTCCTCCTTGCTCTCCAGACGTGTAAACTTGGCCTGAGGACTATGAGCCTTGCGGATGTCATCCTCCACAGCCTTCACGTTGCGGCTATCTGCAAAGAAGGTGTCGCCCGACGGGCTAATCTCGTAGGGGTCGGCATCGTGCGTTGGCTCAAGCAATTTGCCAGCCAGCCAGTTGCGGTCGCGCCTCGAAAGCGACAGACTCTCAATATAAGCCCAAAGTTTGTTAGTTGCAACAGTTGCCATAATCGTATGATAAATAATTCTGCTGCAAAAATACGCATAATATTCGAAACGACAAAATAAAACAGGAAAAAACTATGAAACTGAAGATTTGGAGCATTCGGATGCTCAATGATCCATAAAAACGAAGGATTTCTTGGTGCATTGAGATAAAAAAACTATCTTTGACCCTTGGTCTTAGATACTCATGCTCGAAAATGCTCAAATAAATTTGGCATTTTACTCGCTTATTCGTATCTTTGCACCCAGATTAGCGAATTATAAGAACACAGCTTGAAAGCTTCGTTGCGCCTCAATCACTACAATACGCAATAACGACAGATCGAAAGCTGCCAGCTCACGTTATGCAGAAGCGTGGGCATTGGTGGTATACTGTCGGGGTGTAGTGACCTGAGGCGCGTAATTTTCTGCTGGTGTCCATTGCTTCTGTTCTTGCGTGGGTCTAATCTAAAAACAAATCGAATTAAAGTATGAATAACGAAGATCTGCTTGCCAGGATTAAACTTCTGGAGCAAGAGAATAGAGTATTACAACAGACCATTGACGAGTTACAGCAAGAGAAACAGAATCAATATCCATTATACACAACACCAGTCATTTACCATGGTAACACGTTGGAGCTTATAGCCAAAGAATTTTGGGGGCGTCCTGCTGATAGTTATTGGAATCAGCCTAAGCGTAAACCAAATCGTCGTGATCCACGTTTTGGCTATTTAAAAGAGTATTTTCCCGGGATGGCTACAGACGATGATAATTTCTTTGGCTATGGTATGGTAGCGGCTGAGGATAGTCCGGAAAATGAAGAAGAAAATGCTGAGCTGAGGCAGAAGGTAGGTGAACTCAAAAAGGAAATAGAGAAACTGGAAAAGAAACTGAAAAATCTCAATTCTCCTCTGACGTATGTGGTTCAGGCTATCAAGGATAAAGCCCGATATGACAGCCCCTCGGCTGCGTATGAGTTGTTTGAAAAACAGGACTACATTTTCAGAAACTGTGAGCAGTGGCAAGATAACGTCAAGGAGCTAAGGGACTTTCTTCTCCGTGAGAAGCAGAAGGCTCAGCAGCCATCACAGCCCTATGTGATATGTCCTACCGACGAACAGATGGCCGACGCCATTAGCAGTATCTGCGGAGAGGGAAAGGCTCTTGACGACAAGCAAAAATGGATGGGCGTTTGTTGTCTTGTTCGTGGAAGATATGACTACCCATTTGATATTGAAGCATGCTGTGAACGTCTGGCTGCACTGCCCTACAAGACACCATTGTATAAAGAGTGTGATTACGACAATGTTCGTAAGTTGGCTATCTACGGTTTTGCCAGTGAACCTTACGACAGGTGGAGAACCTATGTTCCTAGAAAAACGGAAAAGAAGCACTTCGACAGTTGCTTTTATGTGGCACGAGAATTAGAGATTGCCATTGAAAAAATAACCAATAACGACTGATTTTTCAAGAAAAAACAGGCTTTTCATTCCAAAACGTTCCAAAACGTTCCAGAGCTTCTGGGACGTTTTTTTTGTCCCTACCTTTGCCCCCAGCGATCGCAAAACAGTTAACAGTATTAACAAATTAAAACAGTAATTGATTGATGAGTAAAAGTATAACAGAACAGGAAGTGACTCAGCGGATGATGGACCGCTGGACGCTGGAGCTGGCAAACTGGCTGATGAGTGAGAAAGACTTGGAGCGCAGGGAGGCTTTTCTGAAGGCGCACCTGGTGCGCAGGTTGCTGGACGGGCTGGGGCAGGGCGTGGTCGTGTTTCAGTATCGGAAGGAGAATGGCGAGATCAGGCAGGCGCGGGGGACTTTGTGTCCGGGCGTGTCGGAGGACTTCGACCACTATGAATACAAGCGTGACGACTCGGATGCATTTAGCTGTGCGGACGAGCGTGGGGTGTATGTGTATTTCGACCTGGACCGTAGGGCGTTTCGGTCGTTTGCGGCCTGGAGGCTTGTCGAGGTGATAACTGAGAACTGAAAACGGAGAGGTATGATTACATTTTTTAAGAGATGGAAGAAGAGTTTGAAGTATTGGTCAGCGAAAAGCTCATTAAGACGACGAGCGTGTTTACCAGCAATGTGCATACGTGCGTGGATCGCGACTACGATGCAGCGACTGGACGCTATGAATATTCCTCGACGGTGGAACCGGATGGCGACCTGAAGGAGGTGTTCGAGGAGCAGCAGCGGTCGGCACTGAAGATCATCGAGTGTTGTGAGAAGCTATGTGCGCAACTGCTGAAGGACGGCAAGCGCATCTATGCTGATATCAAAATCGCTGATTTGCGATACGATTGCAGTGATTGGGAACAATTAGAATTAACAGTAGAATAAAAGAATTATGAAGAACGAAAAAGAAGTGATAGGGTATATCAAAAAACGTTACACGTATGATGCCGCTACGGGCGAGATTCGTAACCGTAAGGGGCAAGTGGTGAAGGGCAGCGATCGCGGAGGATACAGGAGGATGAGCTTCCGTATCGGGAAACATCGTCATGCGATTGATCTTCACTGCATGGCATGGGCGCTGGTCTACGGACGCTTCCCACGGCAGATAGACCATATCAATGGTGATCCGAAAGACAACCGATTGGAGAACCTCAGGGAGGTTAATCAGAGCGAGAACGACCAGAATCGGTTGATGCCATGGAAGATGGGCAAGGGCAAGATTCCTGGAGTATTCCGTTCCCGTAGAGGATATCAATTCGAAATGCGTAAAAAGCAGTATGAATATGCTGACGCTCATGCTTGTTTCCATGATCTGTCGTTACTAGGTCGCATGTATCGTGATGACGCACCAGGAGGC
>SUYH01000028.1 GCA_015060535.1 Prevotella sp. | reverse complement strand
CTGCAGATACGTTTCAACGACGTTGACAAGTTCGGGCACGTGAACAATACCATATATTTTCAGTTCTACGACTCTGGTAAGACTGACTATGTCTCCACCGTATGCAAAGGTTTTGACTGGGATCGCTATGCTATCTTCGTGGTGAAGATAGAAGTGGAGTTCTTTGCCCAGATAAAAGGCACTGACCGTATTGCCGTCCGCACCCGTACTGCCAAACTCGGCAACAAGAGTTTCCATCTGGAACAGGAAATCTTTGACACTGACACGCAGGAGGTGAAGAGCCGCTGCCTGTCGATATTGGTGCTATATGACTTGGAACAGAAGCTGTCCATGCCGTTTCCCGACGAATGGCGCAAGGCCATCAGCGACTATGACGGAGTGATTAACATCGAAGCGAAATAGGCAAAGAATTAGCTTATGAAGGTCATCCATGTGGACATGGATCAGTTTTTCGCAGCTGTAGAGCAGCGTGACCAGCCGGAGCTTCGTGGCAAGCCGATAGCGGTAGGACACGATGCGGAGCGGGGTGTGGTGTCAACGGCCAGTTACGAGGCACGGCGGTTTGGCGTGCATTCTGCACAGTCCATTCAGGTTGCCAAGCGGCTGTGTCCGCAACTCATCATCATGGAGCCGCATTTCCAAAAGTATAAGGAGGTGTCGGCACGGTTGCACAAGATATTCCACGACTATACCGACCTGATAGAACCTATATCCCTCGACGAAGCCTTTCTTGATGTGACGGAGAATAAGAAGGGAATTGAGTTGGGCGTGGATATTGCGCGAGAAATCAAGCAGCGCATCCGTGAGACGACGGGACTGACGGCATCGGCAGGCGTGAGCTACTGCAAGTTCCTGGCAAAGATTGCTTCCGATTGGCGAAAACCCGACGGACTGACGGTGATTCACCCAGACAGGGCTTTGGACTTCATCGCACAACTGAAGGTGGAGAAGATTTGGGGAGTAGGTCAAAAGACCGCTGAAAAGATGCACCGCATGGGTATCTTTACGGGTCTTGACCTGAGAAACATGTCGCTGAGCAGACTGACTCAGGAGTTCGGCAAGATGGGACAGGTGTTCTACGATTTCTCGCGAGGCATCGACAACCGTCCTATTATCAGTGAGTGGGAACGGAAGAGTGTCAGCTGTGAGCAGACCTTTGAATCGGACATCAGCGAGAATGCTGCCGTCACCATTCATCTGTATCACACGGTGCTCGAACTGGTCAGGCGCATAGAGAAGAACGATTTCGAAGGTAGGACGTTGACATTGAAAGTAAAATTCTTAGACTTCCAGCAAATCACCCGCAGCATCACCGTTGACCATATTCTCCGCACCAAAGATGAGATCCTGCCGTTGGCGAAACAACTGATGCAGCAAGTGGAATTCCACTCACACCCCATCCGACTGTTAGGATTGGGCGTTTCCAATCAAAAGATTGCCACACCACAGGAAGAAAATCAATGGATTGAGTTGGAATTGGAATTTGAGCCATGGCCAGAGAAATAAATAAAGAGGAGCAACACCGCAATGGATGCTGCTCCCAACTGTTTTTAGATGTTTCAATCTTATTTAGACAAAACCCTGCGAGGCTTATGATACCTCGATGGCCTTGGTGACCTTCTGCTTCGGTTCGGTCTTCGGCATGGTGATAGTCAGGATGCCGTCCTCCACCTTAGCAGAAATCTGGTCTTTCACTACATCGTCTGGCAGCACGTAGTTCTGCTCGTAGTTAGAGTAGCTGAACTCGCGGCGCAGATAGTGATGGTGTTTGTCCTCATGCTTGTGTTCCTGCTTGTTCTCAATGGCGATGGTGAGGTTGCCCTCGTCATTGATGGCTACGCGGCAATATTCTTTCTTGATGCCTGGAGCTGCAAGTTCCATCGTATAGGCCTTCTCACTCTCCTTGACATTGACTGCGGGTGCTGTACTATTGGCACGAGGCATGAAATCAGTGTTAAAGAAATCATCAAACATCGTTGGGAACCAACCGTTGCTTTTCATTAATCCGTTCAACATAATCAATACCTCCTAATTATACTTTTAGTTTAACTTGTTTGTTCTTGATCGCCTCTGCTCATTCCCGAGCAAGCTCGCCTACCCGTGGCCTTTCGCTTCAGCTTTCACTAACAGATAAGCAAAGTACATGCCTATGGAAAGAATCCGTGCCAGAATGACAATCTCAGAAGTCAAACTGGCACGGAATTTAAACTCGCTTAAACAATGCTGACGCTATCTTAAACTCCTTTAAACATTGTCTCGATTTTGACAGCACAAAAACTGCCATCTATTACAGACGGCAGTATCGAAGGTTGTTCAAGAATTGATCACTTCACCTCACGTTCCTGAATGGTCTTGCCAGATCCCCAAGCCGTGCCGACTTTCTCGCCGACTACACGGTATTCGTTCTTGGCAGAATCGAAGATGACGGGCTGAAGCTTGCCGAGGTCGATGTTACCCTCCTCATCGAGGATGCTCTCGTCAGCACTCATGTTGACAATCTCGCCAACGACACGGGCACCACCGTTCTCGTCTTCATCGAAGGTCACGACCTTGCACTCCAGCGTCAGCTTGTACTCGTTGATGATAGGTGCATCGACATTGGGACTTGGTGTGATGGTGAATCCCGCTTTAGCCACCTTGTCGGGCACGTCGTTGCCGGACACGATGCCGAAATAGTCGCTCTGGACAATATCACCCTTCGTGGCAAAACTGATGGTGAAAGCCTTCTTCAGACGGATATTGTCCGTGGTCTTGTGCTTGGAGAGTTCGAAGGTGATGTGTTTAGGTCCGCACTGGCCTCCCCAAGCAGCCATCATCACGTCGGGATTCTTGTTTTCGTCCCATGTAGCAATCATGATGGCGGGCAGTGGTGTAATAACAGCCTTGTCGCTGAAGTTCTTGCGACCCTCAACTGCCTTTACCTCGACTTTCTCCTGAGTAGGATTCTCATTGACGTTTGCCTCACTCTTCTGCTCCTTGTTTCCACAGGCGGCAATGAGCAGTACGCCTGTCAGCACGAGGGCTGATGATTTCATAAAATTCTTCATACCTTTATTCTTTTATTTCTTGTATTTTTCGATCATAGCCCGCAAGGTGGCACCATGATGGCCTTCCTGCTTGGCAAAAATCTCCATCTCGTCGGCAGCCTCGTTCATGCCTGCAGCCCGGAATGCCTGGGCAAACTGGTTCACCTGTTCCTCTCCCTTTTCCTCTCCGGCTGCAAAGTTCTCTGCGATCTGCCAGATGTCTGCATTATACTTGCCGTTGAGCGTGGCATAGAATCCGGCATGAACGGCCTCCTGATTGGCCATCTCTATGAAGGTTTCCGAGACCTCTTCGGGATAGCCTTGCTCCTTTGCCATACGTGCGAGGGCATAGTACGTCATCACTCCTGCGGCTTCAGCCTTGGCGGCTCCGTCGCATAATTTCTCAAAATCTGTTCCTTTTGTAAGTCCGTAAATCATATTGTATTTTTTTATTGCTTTCTGAATTTATTCCGTAGCCGTTTATAACCTTCAACGCCCAAGATCGTCAGACCTCCATACTGGCAGGTCTTGGCCAGTCCGAAGAGCACAGCCCAAAGCACGCCTTTTGCTGTTGTACTGATAGGCAGCAGCATTTGGGCAAAGGACAGGATATAGAAGGGTATGCAGCACATCAGGACGATGACACCAGTCCTGAACGAAAGGGATTGCAGCCACTCTTTGATCTTCATGCCCATTCGAAGTTATCCTTTCCTGCAGCTGTTACAGAGTTTCTTGCAATACTTCCAGCCACCTGTTGACCAAAGGGCGAGGAAGATGAGTACCGGCTGGAAGAACAGTCGGATGAGACGGGCCTGATCGGTGTTGAGACCGAAGGCATCGATATGGTTCACATACTGGTTGATGTTGCCTGGGAAGATGAGCACATAGAAGAGTGCGAGCAGCGCACCGACGAGTGCTTTCTTTTTCCAGAGGAACAACATGCCAAGGCCGAGGGCAATCTCAACCACGCCCGATGCCAGCACGACAAAATCTGTAAAGCCCGGACTGAACTGAAGCCATGTAGGTACTTGTGCTACGAACTCCTGACGAGCTATCGTCAGATGACTGATGCCTGCGTAGGTCATGAAGAGACCAAGTAGCAGACGGAAGCATAATTTGATATATTTCATTTTTGTGTTGGTTGTTTATTTCTTTAATGTTTCGATGATTGAATCTAATTCACTGGCCAGAAGCGTGTAGTCATCCATCTGGAGCGGGCAGGCTTTCAACGTTTCACCCATGCCTGCAGGGATAAGCTTGTAGGCTTCTTCCTCCATATCGCGGCCTTTCTTTGTTAGGCTGACTATCTGCTGGCGCTTATCCTCCTTGCCACGCTTGCGAACCACGATACCAAGTTTCTCCATACGCTGAAGCAAGGGCGTAACGGTGTTTGTTTCGAGCTGCAGACGATGAGCAATGTCGTTCACTGGTTGGGAATCCTGCTCCCACAGCACCATCAGAACGAGGTACTGCGGATAGGTAATACCCAACTCATTCAGTATCGGCGTGTAAGCCTGTGTAATGAGACGTGCCGCCGTATATAGACGGAAGCATATCTGGTTGTCAAGCTGTAATTCTGCGTGCATAATTTTCAATTCTCAATTGTCAATTAAGCCAACATGGCTTCCACGTCCTTCTCGAAGTCTTTGGGCTCTGTGGTGGGCGCAAAGCGCTTGATGGTCTCACCATCCTTTGAGATCAGGAACTTGGTGAAATTCCACTTGATGTCACTGTCCTTCTCCACGCTCTTGCTGATGGCCTTGAAGAGCGTCTTGGCAGCTTTGGCTTTCAGGCCGTTGTACTCCTCTGTGGGAGCTACGCTCTTCAAATACTCGAAGATGGGCTGGGCATCGGGGCCGTTGACGTCACCCTTTCTCATAATCTGAAATGTAACACCGTAGTTCAGCTGGCAGAACTCCTCAATCTTTGCATCGCCCTCCGGATCCTGCTCCTTGAACTGGTTGCAGGGGAAGCCGATGATGACGAGTCCCTTATCCTTGTACTTCTGGTTCAGTTCCTCCAGTCCTGCGAACTGAGGTGTGAATCCACACTTGCTGGCAGTGTTGACAATCAGCAACACCTTACCCTGAAACTGTGAGAAATCAATCTCCTTACCTTTGCTCGTAAGAGCCTTGAAATCATAAATCTTTGCCATATCTTTTATCTGTTTATATCGTTCACGATGCAAAGGTAAGAAGAATGTTTTATATCGCAAGCGATTTATCGAAAACTTTAAGAGAGTTTAACAATATATCGCCTGCGATGTTTTCTTCATGTAATCTTTAGAAGACAGATGCTACCAATGAATAAAGGTGGCTGCCAAAGCTGATGAATGCCCATATCATCATTGCTATGAGCAATAGTAGGACAATGAGGAAGATGGCTGACTGCCAAGCTCGTTGGTTCACTTGCTTGATGACGGTTTCATCACCGTCAACAAAGCCCTGAATCATTGCCATATTCTTTGTGTTGGCACGATGGAAGATGTCGATAACGTCACCGACGAAGAAGGGAATCATGCCCAAGAGCACATCACGCAGGGCATTATTGAGGACGGCCAGCGTCAAAGGTATGCTCTTGATAACCCTCGATGAGAAATACACGAACGGCACTACACAGAGTAACGCAATGGCATCGCCCCAGCCAGGGATGATGCCAATGAGTGCATCCAGATAGTAGCGATCCATGTAGCGCGTCAGACCACTCATTGTCTGATAGGCTTTGTTGTCCATCAGACGTTTACGCTGCAGTTCACGTTTCTCGTTCTTGTTCACGGGCTATACAACCTCCTTGCCGAAAGGTGACAGGGCCAGCTTTGCCAGTCGGAAGTGCATCCTTCCGAACGGGATGCCGATGATGTTTCCTAACGTCTTCATTGATCTGATTGGAGTTCTATTTGTCCAGGCATATTAGTTTACGAACTCATTATCCTTCAACCATTCGTCAATCGTCTGCTCTGCCTTGTCCATCTCTCTGTCGTAGATGGCTGGCCCCTGAACAATATTTGCTTTGGGGAACATTTTACGGACAGTCGGGACAGTCCTGCAGAAGCGATTGCCGCCATGAGTGGTGAAAAGGACGATGGTCTTGCCGCTGAAATCATATCCTTCGAGGAAGGAATAGATGGCCATCGGCATGTCGTACCACCACAGGGGATAGCCAACGAAGATGACATCATAGTCGGAGAAGTTGTCCACCCTCGATTTCAGTTCTGGTTTCATGTGGCTGGTATTCTCCACCTTGGTTTCGTCAAGCAGGGCTTTGGGTTGCGTAGGATAGCTCCGCACGGTTTCTATCCTGAACAAATCGGCATTGAGTTTCTTGCTCAGAATATCGGCTACATACTCCGTGTTACCATAGAGATGGCCGTCCTTCACGACATTGCTGGCTCCAGACGTTGCATCCAGATCAGGATAATCGGGACTCGGCCAGGAGAAATAAGTCACGAGGAAACGGGAATCCTTGCCGATGGCCTTGATGCCTGCCGTCTGCTCTTCCTGGCTTTGCTCATACTTGTCAAAACGGTGGCGATACATATATGTACCTATGGCAGCTACAATGATGACAGCCAACAACACACCAAAGACTATTTTCTTTTTCATTTTCAGCGATTTGCGAGTGACAACGGTGACATTATAAATCCAGATTTACCAACTCATACTTCTT